>NZ_BJNY01000001.1 GCF_006539925.1 Glutamicibacter uratoxydans
TTGTGGAGCTAAGGGGAATTGAACCCCTGACCTCATCATTGCGAACGATGCGCTCTACCAACTGAGCTATAGCCCCCGACGCCCCATAAACCGCATGATTACGCGGGATATGGGGCGTCTCGCATTAAGTGCTTGACAAGCAAGCAACCACATGCAGGTACATCAAAACACTATACACCCAGCTACACGTGGACATTATTTGGACACCCTAATAGGTGCGTCTACGCTGCCGGAGCCAGTTCAAAACATCCGCTTCGTCATAGCGAACAGTACGATCACCAAGCTGGTAGTACGGTGGGCCATCGGCACGATTCTCTTCGAGCCAACGCACACTCACACCTAACATTTCGGCGACCTGTTTCCGCGTCAACAGACTAGTCATGACATGTCACTGCTAGTCGGCAAGAACGACTGCAAGCAGCTTATCGAAGCGATCCTTCGACATGTTGTAGGTGCGTTCGTTCTCGTCGTGCTTCCAAGAGTACGAGACGTTCGAGGGGGAGTACTCCTTGATGATGCCGGTTGCATCGGTGGAGTGGAACTGGAACTTAGTGCCCTTGGTGATCTTAGCCAAAGTGTATGGTTTCCTTTCGGGAAATGAATGGGGTTGTGGGTTGGTGTGGCCTTAGACGGCCACGGGAGCCTTGATGGCTGGGTGAGACTCGTAGCCGGTGAGCTTGAAGTGCTCAGGCTTGTAGTCGTCGATGGATTCTTGAGGGGTTATCTCAAGGCGTGGGGCGCAGTCAACGAACAGGCGACCCATTAGCTCGTCCACCTGATCCATGTGGTTCTGGTAGATGTGCGCGTCACCAATCTGAATGTGAAGCCATCCAGGTTTGTAGCCGGTCTGCTGCGCGATGATGCGCTGAAGTACTGCGTACTGGGTGATGTTGAACGGCAGGCCCAAGAACATGTCAGAACTACGCTGGTAGAGCTGAAGGTCAAGGTAGCCGTGCTTGGTCACATAGCACTGGAAGAACGTGTGGCACGGCGGGAGGGCCATTTGGTCGATCTGTCCGACGTTCCACGAGTTGACGATGTGTCGTCGTGAGAACGGGTCGGCCCTGATGCCGTCGATGAGGTTCTGCATCTGGTCGATCTTTCGAACACTCACTGGCGAATAAGGGTTGACCGGCGCTTCAGTCCACCATGCGCGTCGCCACTGTGCGCCATAGCCGGGGCCGATGGTTCCGTCCCAGCCCTGCCATTCATCCCAGATCGTGACGCCGTACTTGTCGCGCAGATCGCCCACGTGCGTCGAGCCACTGAGCATCCATAGGAGCTCTCCAATGACGCTCTTGAAGTGAACGTTCTTCGTGGTGATGATTGGCAGCGTGTCGGTGTTGTCGAACTCTAGGTTCACTCCAAAAGCCGACTTGGTTCCAACACCTGTGCGGTCTTCGCGCTCTTCACCGATGCTCAGCACGAGGCTTAGGGCTTTATGGTATGCGAAGTCAGCCTCCACTAATTACCTCCGCGCATGTGGATGAGGTCTTCGCCGACAAGGCAGAAGTCTCGGGTGTCCAGGTTGCGTACCGCGTCGGCTGACGGGTAACCCTGAGGGCCGACCAGCCCCGCCTTGAACACGTTGTCGAGGGCGTTGCCGTACTCTGCCTGAATCTTGCGGAACGTGGCCTTGTAAGCCATCGCAGGGTCTTCAACGATGGTTGACGAGCGGTCGTTCTTTGCGGTGGTGATTGCGTTGCAGGCGTTGTTTGCTGCTGCGATCATCGAGTTGTAGTGGTCAATGACGACCTCGTACTGCTCGGTGACGTGCGGGGCGCTGACAACCTTTTTGCCTTCACCAACCCATGAGCTGACGACACTGCATCCGCTCAAAAGAAAAGCACCCGCTGTTGCGAGTGCTGCGTACTTCAAGGCTGGTTTAGTCTTCATCGTCCTCTTCTTCTGGTTCTGCCGGCCATTCGACTGGCGGCATCCCTTCGTTCTTTGCGTGCCGGTCAATCGACTGACGAAGCCAATCATTCTCAATGCTGGCCGGGTCTTGGATGGCCTCAAGGTATTTCTTGCGAGCCTCATCCCATGACTTCTGTTCAGCCTCTAGCATTCGCGTGAGCTCTAGTGGTGACTTGGCGCGGGTTGCCTTTAGGCCTGCCCCGGACATTTCGACTTTGAGCCCGCACGCTTCGAGCAGTTCGCCAAGCTCTGCAACCTTGACGTAGACGAGCGCGGTCTTTGCGCTCAGTTCAACGCTGGTGAGGTCGATGCTTGCAATGTTGTCGTCTGATCGACGCCAAGCATCTACGTCGCTAAAGCTGGATGGGCGCGCCACTACTTGCCCCCAAGAATCTTGGTGGCCTTGGCGTTGTCGCCGTCCTTCAAAGCCTGCTCAGCTTCAGCCTGAAGCTTGGAGACGTCCTTGTCGGTGTCGACACCTTCAACGAAAGTCTTCTGGCGCTGGAACTCGGTGAGCGCGGTGGTGCACATGAGTTCGAGGCTGTTGGAGAAGTCGACATACTGGCCACCTGGCGTGAAGCCGTAACGGTAGAAGCTGTCGCCGTGGTACAGGCCGTCAACGGAACGCTTAGGCAGCGTCACCATGCCCTGACCCTGAAACTCGCCACCAAATGGTTCTTGTGGGTTGAAGAACGTGGTCGACGAAGTGGTCAGCTTGCCAGCAATCGGAGTCGTCACGATTGGGGCACTGTTGCTGGACGGGAAAGCGGTGCAGAACTGGATTGCCGCAGGGTCGTCGTAGAGCTCCTGCGCCTTGTTGTAGTTGTCCAGCTCGGTGTCGTTCTTCGGGATGTAGGCGGTCTTCGATGCCGCCTTCTGTTCAACCTGCTTGTACTGCCCGGTGGGTTCCTGTGCTGGCCCACATGCGGCCAAGCTGAGGGCGGTGAGGCCCGCAACGGATGCAAGGGCGATAGTCTTCTTCAATCGCATAACGATTCCTTTCAAGGATGGGTTAGTTGTTTGGGGTTTTCTGCCCACAAGTGGGGCACTTGGGTGCGCTCTCGGCCATGAGCTCGTAGGCACGCATGGCGTCCTTCCATGGGCCACCAGACGCAATCTCTTCGCCGGGTTCCTTCGCCCACACGGGAATCCACTCGCCGTTAGGTTCCTGGGCGAACAGTTCGATGCGACCGAAGCGCGTGTACCGCGAGTGGTAGAAGAGCGCGTTGGATGCGTGAGAGGCGTTCAGGTGAACCTTCTCCATCGGCATCCTGCCAGGGATGACAGTCTTGTAGTTGATCGCCATTAGTCC
Source organism: Glutamicibacter uratoxydans (assembly GCF_006539925.1). Classification (GTDB taxonomy): domain Bacteria; phylum Actinomycetota; class Actinomycetes; order Actinomycetales; family Micrococcaceae; genus Glutamicibacter; species Glutamicibacter uratoxydans. The sequence continues at coordinate 3,230 of NZ_BJNY01000001.1, forward strand.
TCCAAGTCGATTCGAGCCCAGTTGCCGTTGCGGAGTTCGTAAACACCGTCGACTAGCTTTGATGTGTCCGCTTGATGCTGGCCAGAATTGCCGCCACCTTGCGATACGCCAGCCTTCTCGGCGATATGCCACGCTGCTGGCCAACCATTGTGCCTGTCGTCGAGTGGCGTGAATATCGAGCCGCTAGCGCCGAACGGGAAATCACCTGTTGAGTCGATGGCGGGATGCTTCTTGCCGATGCTGATCACAGTTACGCCAACAGATTCCGCGATAGCTAGAAGCTTTTCGGTCTTGGTCTGCGCCTCAACGAGGTCAGCCTTGATGCTTTCAAGCTTGTCCAGCGCGTCCTTGGCTTCGTGTTCGATCCATTTGATCTTGCGCTCGAAGTCCATTAGGCGTTCACCAACTCGTAGGTCTTGTGGAAAATGTCTGGGTTGCAAGGGTAGAACTCGCCAGCCACGCCCCTGATGATGTAGTCACCTTCGGTAGCTGCCATCGTTCCCTCAAGGGTTTCGAGGTAGATTTGGGCTGGGCATCCTGGAATAGTGAAGCCGTCAGATTCGCCTTCCGGCTGAGCCGCCATGTAGGTCGCCATAGCGTCATTCAGCGCCATCCATTGAACAACTTCGAGGCCTCCAAGGGCCGTTCCGTCCCACTGCATCGCCTCGACCTCGACAGGCATCTTGCGGTACTTGATTGGCACTGCCACTAGTCCATGTCCTCCTCTTGGAGAAAGCTATCTTCGATGAGCTCCGAAATGTCGACACCTGCACCACCGGCCAGTTTCGTGACCGCGTACTGAAGGCGTTTGATCTTCCCTGCAACCTTCGGGTCAAGCGTGGTTCGAGCGCCGCTGACAGCGCTAAGAATCCACTTGGCCTCTTCTTCGGTCAGTTCAAGCTCGTACTCTTCTTGAATCTCGAAGATGGTCATGAAATCAAGGCCTTCGAGCAGTTCACTTGCAATGCCTTGAGCCATGTTTCGCACTTCTTGGCGCATTACTTGACCTCCAACTTCTTAGGCGGGTAGGCGCCCAGTAGCTTCTTGTTCTCCTCGTAGCGGAGGATCGTGGCATCACGTTTACGCCATTCGTTCAGTAGCAACTTGGCACTGTAGAAGATCGCTTCAGGCGTGAAGTCTTCATCGCTAACCCCGTCGACGGCGGTGCTGAGGTAGAACTCTTCACCATCGTCACGAATGCGTCGAACGACACCGCTGATGATCACTTTGGATCCGAACCGTTTGCGATGCTTGCGGATTTCCAGGCCAACGTTGTAGTGGCCTTCAAGTACATTCCAGAAGTGGCCTTCTGGCAGCTCTGGCAAGCCTGTAGTTTCGTCGATCTTGATTGCCTCGCTCAAGCTTTGGCACCCTTTCTGTGTTGGTTGATGGCGTCCATTTCGCGGCAGATTCTGCGGACTTTCTGTCGACTCATTGCAAACTTGATCCAGCGACGAAGTTCCTGAAGATCATCCCCGAAGGCACTGTTCTTTGAGTGGATAACCCACCAGCCGACCTTCTTTGAACCGATAAGCCTCTTTCGGCGAAGCTGAAGTTCCCGCCACTGCATCATGTGTGACTCACGCACGTCCCAGAACAAGCCATCAGGCAGCGGTGGGAACTCTTCGGGCGGGTAGTCGTAATCGCTCAGTGCCATTAGGCCACCACCAGGCTCTTCGGAGGGTAAGCGCCGACAAGCTTGTCAATGCGCTCCCGGTCGGCCTTTTCCTTGGCTTCGCGCTCCTGGTCTTCGATGAACTCGGCGTACACTTCCTTGGCTGTGCGCAGGATCGACTCTTCGGTGAGACTAAAGTCCATGAGCTCAATGGCGCGAGCTGGCGTGGTTGCGTAGTCGTTCCAGGAATCCTTGCTGGCATCTAGCTCATCAATGGTCAGATTGAGACGTGCGCGAAGTTCGACTTCTTCCCGCTCAGTAAGTTCGCTCAAGTCTTTGATGCGGACGACGCGCTTTCTGGCAACTCGAATTTCACGCTCAACCTCTTTAGCCTCGGTCGTGTAGAGGTATTCAGGCTCGCTGTTCCACCAATGCCAAGATGGATTCTTCGACTTCACCTCCTTGGTTTCGGTGCGAGTGGCGCGTTCCTTGATGGTGACGAGGTACGCTTCACCTTCATATTCGTAGAAACCTGCGCCGTAGTACCCACCACTTACCCAGCCGTAGTGGTGGTCGCTTCGCTCAACTTCCCAGAAGTGGTTCTCGGGAAGTTCCGGCAATCCGGTTGCTGGGTCGATAACAATCTCGGTCAATCTGATTCCTTTCTAAAAGAGTGCTCCGGGCTCTCCGGGGCCATCTGAGTATTTGCCGCCGCTCTCGTAGCCTTTACGTTCGATGGCTTCGAGCAGCATGGTGAGGTGTGCGCCAAATTTGACGCCTATCGTGTTGCCTCCAAGCTGTGCGAAGTCGAAGACGTCTTGGGCCTGGTTGGGCTTGCCCGCACGGCACTTGGTCACACGCGCGATGAGGTCGCGGGTGAACGCAATGGCCGGTACGGGCGTTGGCGTGCGTTGAAGCACGTCGTCAATCTCTTCCCACAAACCCACCTCGTCGTCCGTTGATTCGGTGAGGCGTTGCGGGTCGGCGTCGGTGAGGACTGCCAGGTCTTCAGCGCCGGAACGAATCACAAGCTCACCATTGATGAGCTGCATGGTTACGACTGTTCCGGCGCGACCAGCGCCCTCAACCTTTTTGAGGACTGAAGCGACGTCTTTCACGTCTTGGATATGGGCATGAAAAAAGCCCTCCGAATTGGAAGGCTCTATGAGAACTTCGCGGTTCTCTTTAGACGCTGTGTATCGTCCGCGACCGTAAACTGTGAGGCGCTTACTGCCCCAACAGATTTTTACGACCTCATTGAAAACAGCTTGTTTATCCAAACACAAGGCTTGAACATTGTCGAAGACTTCTGCCAAGTCTTTAGGGTGGATTGAAACCGTCAAATATGATCCTTTCTTTTATCGAGAAAAATCAGAAGCATGGGATAATTCAAAAAAACACAAGGAGATGAATTGAACCAGCGAACAGCACTAGATACCATCGCAGACTGCTTTGAGGCAATTGACGAAACGCGCATCACGGGAGAGAATCCACTAAAAGCTTTTAGGAGAGCTGCCGGAGCCGGAGCGTCACGGGATGACGTGATAGCAAAGCGACTATGCTCTAGCGCTGATATGGAACTGGGGATTTACTTCTCTCTTCCCTCTAGCCAAAGAATCATCAACAACCAACCAGATATAGAGCAGGTCATCTGGTCACTGCTGGACGTAATAAACTCGTTCCGAGGAAGTGGCGGATACGCAACTCCATCGAAAGTTGAAGTGAGCATGCTTCGCATGATTTCTCAGAGCATCACATCTGCGAGCAATGCCAGCCACACGTTGACAGACGAGTCCTTCTCCACCCTTCGAGCAGAGCTTCAACAGATAGAGCAAGAGCTCGGCGACCCAGCTAATGACTCGGACTACATAAAGGCTATTCGCGTTCAAGTCCGACACCTAAGGGCTGAACTGGATCGAATGCCCGTAGACAGTGATGCCATAATCTCCAAGGCTGCTGCACTAATTGGGATGTTGGCCATCTGTGCGAAAAACTCTCAGGGCCCAGAGCAAAAGAAGTTTATTAAGTTCCTAAAACGTACACTTGGTGCAATAGGATTCGGCGCCTTCACCGGAGCTGGTGGCGATATCCTCGGCGACGCCGTAATGGGCGCAATCGAGGGCGCGTTTACAACGGATGTTGTTGCCCCAGATGTCAATAATGTTGACGATCACGACCTACCTGTCGCCTAGCTTTCCCACCTAGTCCTCCTTGAGCGCATGCAGCTATGGTGCTCAAGGAGGACTAGAAGTTTATGCACCCATTCATGACCAGATCGTTTTCCTTTCTAGTTCTTCATGGATAGCTTCGGGCGCTATCCACTGTTCGTGAATCTTTCGCGTCTTGGCATCGTCGGCCAAACGCTTTACACGCTTGACTTGCTCCTCGGCGTGCTTGCGCTGGTCGCGCTCCATCAGGAATGAACTGTCAAGCTTTTCCAGCTCGGCAAGCAGCGCCAGGACCCGTTGAGGGTGGAACGTTTCAAGGAACTTGGCGTCGGCTTCGCTGATTTCAAGGCCGACGTCGCAGCAACCACAGCCAAGCTGGCCGATGACCTCGATGCCTTCGCTGGATTTCACTCGGTCAACGGCATACTCATCGGCTGATGCGTATTCGTGCTTCGGCGCTTTCCATTCGCCTTGAGTGGCCTCGCTGGCGATACGGCGCAGGTTCTCCATTACGGCGGTCATGCTGCTACCAGCCCCATCGCTTCGCCGTCGTCCTTTTCCTCGGTTGCCGGCAGGATTGGCGCACCATTCAGCAACGGCCATCCCGGCACCTGGTAGTGCGGAATCTCGTTGCGTTCGTACATGGCGATCACGCGTGGATCGTCGTCGTAGGCGTACACAATCTCGTAGTGCTCCTGAAGCTCAAGCAGCACCTCCTCCTTCACCACATACGCTGGGCGCTTGTCGCCGTCCATGCGGTGAATGTGATGGTCGGCGTAGAAGCCATTACGCATCAGCCACCATGTGGTTTCCCGACGCCACTTCTCCGGGCGTCCGGTCAGCACAATGCATTTGACGCCATCATTCTTCGCCTTGAGCCATTCCTCGGTAAGGAACTGGTTGGGCGGGCAGTCCATCGAGCCGCGATGAAATGCATCCAAGTCTTTCCTGGTGAAGTCCTTGTGTGTTTTGTCAACGAAGTGGACAACGCTTGAGGTGTCGCACAAAGCGCCGTCCAAGTCGTGAATCACGGCCTTAGGCTTCGACATTGATTTCCTCCAATCGGTTAGGGTTGTACGCCTCAACGAAGGCGTCTTCGAGCTCCAACGGCTCCGGGTAGTCCTCGCTAGTCAGCGAATCATCACAGCCACATGAGCCATCGGAAGGGCATACGCCATAGTTCGCATCTCCCATGTACGCCATTTAGAAGTCCCAATCTTCGTCGCGGGTGGCCTCGGCGTCACCGATCACGTACGAGCTGCCGGAGCCACTGAAGAAGTCATGGTTCTCTGAGTCGTTGGTGAGCGCTGCCATCACTGAGGGGGAGAAGTTGGTTATGGACGCGGGGAACATTGGGTCGTAGCCCAGGTTCATGAGTGCCTTGTTGGCGTTGTAGTGCAGGAACTTGATGACGTCTTCAGACCAGCCGATTTCGTCATACAAGTCGTGGGTGTACTTGACCTCGTTCTCGTACAGCTCCATGAGCAGGTCGTACGTCCACGCCTTGAGCTCTTCACGAGTCCGGTCAGGGCGTGGATCGGGGCCGAAGTCCAAGTCCTTGAGCTGCTGTTGCTGATACTTGTAGCCGATGTAATAGCCGTGAACAGCTTCATCACGCATGATCAGACGAATCATGTCAGCGGTGTTGGTCAGCTTGGACATGGTTGCCCAGCGCAGGGGAGCGTAGAAGCCCGAGTAGAACAAGAATGATTCAAGCAGCGTTGACGCCACCTTCTTCTTCAGCGGATCATAGCCCTTGTAGTAGGACTGAATGATGCTGGCCTTGTTCTGCAACTGCTGATTCTCTTCAGACCAGCGGAAGGCATCGTCAATCTCTTTCGTTGACGACAACGTGGAGAAGATGGAGCTGTAGGACTTGGCGTGCACCGACTCCATGAATGCGATGTTGGTGTACACGGCCTCTTCGTGAGGGGTCATCGCGTCGGGGATCAAAGATACTGCACCGACAGTGCCTTGCAAGGTGTCCAGCATCGTAAGGCCAGTCAACACTCGCATGGTCATAAGGCGTTCGGGGGCGGTCAGAGTTCCCCACGACTGAATGTCGTTAGATACTGGCACCTTTTCTGGCAGCCAGAAGTTGGACGTGAGGCGGTTCCAAATCTCCAGGTCCTTCTTGTCTTCGATGCGGTTCCAATTGGTGGCTCGGAAGGTCATGCCGCCACCTCGGCTTCAGAAACCTCGCGGTAGTTCTCAGTGAACATCCACTGGTTGGTCACGTGAGTGAGCGCCAGATTGCCATCGCCGTCGTCTAGGCTGGCAAGAATCCAGTCACCTTCGCGCATTTTGGGGTCGCTTGACCAGGAGCCTAGCGGTACATCAAAGATGGTGAGCTCGCCCTTGGAGCTAATGTGTGCGGTGATGTTGGGGCGGTCGAGTGCGCGCAGCTTGTTTAGCTGTTCCGCGATCCACTCGCCGCCGCCCTTGGTGCCGTCCCATTGGAAGGCCTTGTAGCTTTTAGGGATTTCTTCGACATGCTTGGTATGTTCGCGTGGCAATTCGTCCATTGGGTTCCTTTCGCTTTTTGGGTATGAAAAAACGACCACGAATAATTCATGGTCGTTTCTGGTTGAAGGCTTGTTAGTCTTCTGGGTCGGCTTCGCCGTCCTGCTGCTTGAGGTATTCGCACTCGATGAAATACAGCTTCGACAAGACGGTGGAGCGAATCATGTCGACCTGCTCTTCAGGGGTCAAAGGGAACTCTTCGCCAGCGACTACCAGGACCACTTCGTCCCCACGTTTCTTGACGCCTTCAAGAACTCCCATGACCTCAACCAGGTCTGGGTCGTCGGCTCCTTCGCCGTTCGGGTCGTAGGTGAAGCTCACGGTCTGGCCAATGTTCTTTGGCTTGAGGTTGTTGACGCTCAACTGCATTAGGTTGTTCGGTTCTTTCTAAGCGTTTCTGTTCTGATGAGGTTGCGGAGCGGTTTTCCGCTGTGAAGTGAGAGCATGGCGAGGTTCGTTGCGGATTGTAGTTCTTCGAACGTCCATTCGAATCCTCCATCGGTCATGTCCACTTGCGGTAGGTGTAGTCGTTTCACCCAGTCATCTAACGGCACGTCAAATGTGGGTTCGGGCAGCGAGTCGGCTTGGCGCTTCAACTCTAGAGGGTCAGTGTTCGAACCGTCGTGAGCGTATGTTCGAACATGGCTTCGAGTATATCCTATGCCGTTGACGGTTTGAACGACCTCAAAATACTTGCGATGCAACACCACACCAGGGCGCAATGCGCCAGATGGTTTCGAGTTGCCCATGGCAGCACGAACGAGTATCCAGCGCCCCGGATGACGCGCCGTCACAGTGTTGATGTGCTCAGCAAAAGGCACGCCGTCGCGGCCCGGCTGTCGAAGCGCGGTAATGTACGGCGTGCCTTTTTCGTGCGGTGAAAACTCGTGATTATTCCAAGATTTCATGCAAGGCCATTTCAGCTACCGGCAACCACTCGGCGATTAGCGTCTCCTTGTGGGCTGGTGCAACGTCAGACTCATTGACTTGCAGGTGTGTCAATGCAAGCTTCAGGGCAAGGTTTTCACGGCGCATCATGCCGTAGTCAGCTCCGTGGCTCATGACAGCTCCATCCTGGATAGAAGGCCTGCGCCGACTGCTAAGCCTGCAAGTACGCAAACGATTAGTAGGATCATCAGTGACCACCCCACGACGCCATAAAGCCGATGGCGACTCCAACTAGAACGCCGAGCAGTATGTAATACACCAAGTCGGGGCTCATTAGCGTTCCTCCTTGCTTCCTCTAGTCACTTTGATTTCGACCTTGTAGTCGATGTTCGGCCATTCGAACTCCACCGAACCCTCATAGTTCTGTTCGACGAACTCAGCGACCGCGCCGATGCACTGGTCAGTGACGTCCTGCTTGTTGCCGACGAACAATGTTCCGGCGTCATTCAAGAATCCGGCTTCGATGTTCTGCGCGAAGCGCTGGGCCTGGATGCCAATCTTTCTAGCCATCTTCCAGCTCCTTCTCGGCGCTCAGCAGTTCGCTTAGTCGCTCACTCATTGCATCCGCGAGTGGCTTGTCCACCTGGTAGCACGGCCTAAATGCCGGGTGCCGGCAAAGCCAATCCCATGCGGCAATCCGTTCGTCGCTGGATTCAAGGTGGTGCGCAAGCTGTTCTAGCGCCCACTTAGCACCTTCTTCAAAGCCGTAGTCCTGTGCGTCCGACTCGCTAGAGAATCCCCAGAACGCTGGCATCTCGCGGTCGTACAAGGCGTGCCGATTGTCGCGCGCTGCCTGCTCGATAACCTTTTCGTCTACCTGTAGTGCAGGCATTTCAGAACCCCATCTCTTCTGCGATTTCACAGGCTTCGGCGTAGCTAATGTCGCCATTCATCCAAGCTTCTTCTACCTCTTCGTAGGCACTCACGCTGTCACCTCTCTCGATAGGGCGTTGATACGCGTCAATAGTTCGCACACCTCTTCGTCCTCCAAGTACCCGATCACGTCGTCAGTGATGGGCGTGGAGTAAGTCAAGTCACCTAGTTCGTCGAGAACGCCGAGTTCCCACAAGCCATTTGGGCCTCCACGGCTATACATGGTGCAGATCACGGACGCGCCAAAGCCGTTAGGGAACTTGTAGATATGCTGAGCGCCCCTATGCAGGGGCTTGGACTGTACCGGGATGAAATGGGACGGTGGCGGGAACAGTGCGCCGCTCATGCTGGCACCTCTTCCAGGACCAGTCCAGCGTCCAAGCCGATCACGTCACACAGGAGCGTCAGAGCGCCCCTAGGGTCGCCAGTACGGAGCTTGTGTTTGAGTGCGTCAACATAGGTTGGCGCGATCCATCCGGCGCGCATCAGCTTGGTGAGCAGCTGGTTCCGCTGATCCAGTCCGGCCTCGTCGCTGTCGACAGACGCGGAGGTGTTCAAGTGCGCGTTGCGGTTGGTGCGCACCATGATTTGCAAGTCTTGGACGTCAGTGTCCAATGCGGCATGTACGCCCATGATTAGTTGCCCTCCAATGCTGGGGGCTTCGAGAGGTAAGCCTCGTCGCCCCTAGCCACCGCTTCAGCCCAACTGCGCCCCTCGTCCTGCTCGGACTGCACAACAGACAACCAACCCGGCTCATAGGTTAGTGGCATGGAGTTGCCGACCATCACGTATTTGGCCGACTCTCCTTCGACTTCAACTAGGTCATCGCGACTCACACCGAGTCGCGCCAGCGCCTGGCCAACGATGCACCCTTCACCTTCGTAAGACGCAAAGGTCGGGTCAATTTCCGAAGGGACATAAGCGCCAAGGTAGGAGCATTCCTTCATTCCTGGGTGCGCTTCGCGGAATGCTACGCGCTCCGGCTGGTCAGCGTACACAAAATCGGGGCGCTCTTCAGCAAGCTTGCGCACGGCTTCAACGACCTGAGCAGCTCTCAAGTCTTCAATCTTGGTAGTCATTTCTTAGGATTCCTTTCGGTTGAAAATTCGTGCCCACCATGCAGGCCATTCGGCTACTGGTGTGCATAGGATGATTGCGAAATAGCCGGCCCCAAACAGTGCTATGAGGTCGGCAGCGTTGACGTCTGGGCTGAACAGCCACGCCAGAAACTCAGGCATCGGGAACCTCAGCCCATTCGGTGACGTACTCAAGCTGCTCTCCAGGATCAAGGATTGCTATGAACGGGATCGGGGTTAGCTGGATTTCCGTGAAGCCTTCACCCGGCTTGCCCTCCATCTCGGCGTATCCCACGCGATACGGAAGGCCATTCAACAGAACGACTCGGCCCGGAGCCCACTGCTCTTTGCCGTCAACATCCGGCGGGAACGGTGCGCTCATTTCAGTTTTCGCTACGATCTTCATGGCTTAGAACTCCTCGACGGTGATCACGCAGACCGTGTTACCGGCTGCCACAACCTCAGCGAACCTGTCAGCGTCAGCCTTGCAGGCGTACCGGGTCGCATGGTTGCGGTTGCTCATGCGCACACTGCCGTAAAGGTATTGGGGGAGCGTGCCAACGATGCGCGAGTCTTGCTTGATAATCCAGGGCACGACTACAGCTTTACTTTGCCGAGGATCATCGCCTCAATTGGGTCGTACCAGACTTGCGTGTCAAGTCCCATGAGGTACATGATCAGCTCGACTTGCCCGCGAAGGTACTCGCCATTCACGTCTTCATCATTCGCGTACTCATTTAGCCCAGCGGCAACAGTGATCAGCTCTCCGAGTTCCATGCTGCTCAGTCCTTTCGATTGTGTTTGGTCTTAGAGACACATAACGCGCCATGAGTCGCGGGAATCATGGCGCATCAAGCGTTGCTATAGAGGGTTATTCGGCGTACATTTCATGGGCGGCAATCGTGCCATTCACACAATCCGACAGCGCGTCCCCTTCTGGGTAGTCGTCATAGGTTGGATCGTCAACGTCGACCGGGACCTGGTGCAACAACTCGCACACCAGAATGTCCCGCTCAAACTCGAAGGACGTTTCGAACGTTGCGGACGCGTCCAACAATTCAGTCATGGTGTCGCGGACAATCACCCGCATGTCGTACTCGGTCAGAGCTTCACGGACTTCCGGCAGCGACTCGGAAACGTCACCGACAGCAACGCTTTCGAACGGCTCAGAGGTCACGTCGCGCACCGTGTCAGCCTGCGCAGGGGCACAGCCGACCAACAATAAGGCGACTGCAGCAGACGTTGCTAGAACTTTCTTCATGGTTGTTTCTCTCTTTCAAATTGGGTTGGCTCTAGGGAGACACGGCAGGCGCTCACGCCTTGGAAGGTTTAGGAAACGTGAGCACCACCGAACCGCACTAGGTCAGTGGGTTAGATCAGGGGGAGAGGTTAGGCGGCATGGTCGACTGGCGCGCCATAGCGGAATCCTTGATGGACTTCCTTCACTGGCATCAACAACCCGGTGAACCAATCGCCGTACTGAATCGTCATCGGCTTGCGACGATCCTCGGCACCAATGACAGCCATTGGAATGTTCGACTTGCCAGGCGTCAGGTCAGTGACCTTCATGAACGTAGCCATCAGAGCGGGATTGAATACCAACAACCCAAACGCGTCATTACCGGCCGGAATGTCAGTAATCAGTTGCTTGATACGGGGGAAGTCGACGGCGCTGTTTAGCTCATTGCTAACCTGTGAGCTGCCACCATGCCATTCGAGTTTCCACGCGCTCACGTAGCGCCGATCCAGCGCCACAGCGATTGTTGCCGTGAGCGTCGCCAGCTGATGAGCGCTAACTCCCAAGTCCACCACGTCGCCAAGGTCGGAACGCTTAGCAAGCTCACGCTTCAGAGGCTTCAGCGCCTTAGTGAACTGTTCAGCAGCGGTGCGATGCAACAACAATCGCACGCCGTCCAGATCGCCAGTGACGTTCAACAATGGCAGTTCAGCGCGCGCAATCCGGTATTGATCCGTCGCCAGCGCTTCAATGGTGGCGTTACCGGGCATCAGGTTCACGAACTCAAGCGCGTGATGCGGTGAGTTCTTTGCCGTGAACGGGAACGAGTTTCCCAACAAGTTCAGCATGTCACCGCTTGCCATCGTCAGACTTACGGTGTTCAGGGTTTCGACGTTCTCAGTCATTTCGTGCAGTCCTTCCAGACTCATTCAGAATTGTGTTTAGCCATTAGCACGGCATCACCACACCCACACCATGACTTGTCAGCGACTAGTCACGTTTGGGCGTGATGAAACCCTTCTAATCGTTGTTACAGTTGCCCGTTCTTCACGTACCGGCGCACCAGCATCGAGCGGATATAAGCGGACTCGTCGCCCTTCACATCAGCCGGGAACGGTTCGCCCAGCAGATGCTCAAACGCGCCCTTGTCGAGCTCAGTAGCAGCGTGCCAGCCCATGAAACCTGGCTCAGGTGGAATCGGCTTCACAATCTCCCGCAAACGCTTACGCGCTTCAGGAATCGTCTTAGCCTTCAGCAGCACATGGTCAATCAAGCTAGCGCGCTCAATGACTTCAGCAGTTGCCATTAGAGCGACACCCCGTTCTCAGCCATGTAGGCGACGAACCCGGCGACCATTGCCTCGCGCACCTCAATGTCATTGACATATCCGGCGTGTTCACGATTCCGATAGGTCGACGACCTCGCATCACGCAACAACTCAGACGCAAGCGAGCCACCCTTCGAGCGGTACTCGTCAAGAATCGCATCAGCCATCTCCTCGTGCGAAGGGATGACAATGTTAGGGAACACCTCAGACTTGAACGCGTCCACCAGCTTCACACGGGCAGCGTCAGTCATGCCGACGATTCCACCCATAACGCCCTTGCGGTTCATACCTGCCAGGTCCAGCGTCAGAGCATCACCATTGTGACGCTTCTCAATGCGGAAGTAACCGCCGTACTCGATGCCATTGATCGTCAAGGACTCGCAAGTCACGAACTCGATTTGCACCCAGTGATCAACGTGCACCGAGCGCTTCATGGTCATTTCAGCGCCCAACAATTCCAGCGTGATCGGCTCACGCTCAAACTTTGCAGACATTTCTACACCTTCCAAGTGTTATTGATTGTGTTTGTACTTAGGCGTACACATGACGCGTCACGACTAGTCACCGTGAAGCACCATGAACGCGCCTAACCGCGTCACTAAAGATTTATTGCTTATCGCATTTGGCATATGCGCACTTGTCGCCATCAGCCCAAGCTACCGGCCCGATGATCACCACACGGCCAAGGGGCATGGAGGCAACAACCAAATCGGCGCATTCCGAGTGAGCCAAGTAATCATCCCCGTCATAGCGGAATATCGCGCCCTCAAGCTTCAATCCCAAAGACTGCATTTATGCCACCTCAAATTCTTCGATAGCGTAAGACGTGAACCGGGATACGACGTCAAGTTCGCCAACGTACCCACATAGGGCACACTTCTCAACGCCACGATTACCGCGCAAACCCTCCGCGACAACAACGCGATCATCCGGCAGCAGGGACAATGCGTCACCATTCAACATGCCAGACTCAAGAGCTTCATAGCAGAGCTCACAGCACAGACCAGTTTCCTGAGCCTGCAAATACTTTTTAGACATCACAAACACCTTCCAAGTGTTCCCAATTTGCGCATTTGTCAACGCATATCGGCCCATGACACGACAATGACTAGTCACGTCATGAGTCGACAAACGACTAACAACTACTTAGAGCTATGTCGCGGTTCAACAATGCAGTCGCCCCGCCGACCGGATACCTAAACGCCTTGAGAGTCATAACTGACTCACCAGCTCTTCAGCCTCAAGGAAGTTCCCCGTATGGTGCGAACCGCAAGCGCCACAATCCGAGCGCTTGAACTCAGGTTCAACATCCTTGACCACGATCAAACCAACCTCGCCCATCGAAGGGTTTTCGGGTATGGCCTCACCGTTTGCAAGCAATTCGGCGCAATCTTGGCATAGGTCAAGCATGACCCAGCTATCATTTTTCTCCGACAAGTCGGACACCTACCTTCATTTTTTGAATTGTTATTAGTCATTAGTATGACTAAGCAAGACACGTCGTGACGTGCCACACTTGGCTACACTAATACCCATCAATTGAGTAGATATTTTAGGTTTTTGGAAACTGACTAGAGACTCTACAAAGTGCCTAGTCAGTAACCAAAACTCTAAAAATCACACTTGAACTGTTTTTACTAGCAACAACGTTTACCGTGTACAGATAAACGGCCATTCACCTATTGGATCTGACTAGCCGGACTTTGCCTTTAGCCTACTGTTACCGTGTAGCAATAACTTGCACTTCTAGAGTGTTTGTTATCCCCGTATTTCTACGTTCAGTGTGTATTAAGTTCTCAAACAACAAGCGCCAAATCTAGTTCCCGTACCGCCCAAACCCAAGACCAAATCCTTGAATCGAAACAGTAGATCTATTTATTTAGCTACCCCCGCGAACTTTGAAACTCTGTCACCGTTTCGTTTGCGTCCTTGGCGATGAATCAATCATGGCATGAGTGGCTGGACATGTCTAGCCACTTTCTCGCAGAAACGGAGTTTTTGCATGACTGGACATGTCTAGTAGCCAGTATTTAAGCGGAAAAAACTTTTTCAAATAATCTGAATGTAGAAACTATTGGCGACCATATGCGCCCATATTAGCCACCGAATGCACATGGTCTATATGGCCACCTAAGCCACTAACGCGCCCATGATGCACCCCTAAAGACTCCATGCACCTTAGAAGCGCTCACGGTGCCCACCGAGCGCCTAAGGATGGCTACGCGCTAAAACATGGTAATCCGCAGCAGAACATTGTACCAATGATTGTATTAGCCGGCCAAACCAGAAACTGCCGCCCCGCGGATTATCCACGCGATAAGCGAACCGTCAAGTCATTGGACCTGACAAAGAATGTGACAATACGCACGCCTGCTAGGTGTTGACACGCGCCCACAGCCACCACTAACGTTCACGCGCGCCACACGTCACGCACGCAACGCGCATAGGCTTGGCCACTCAGAGGGCACAGAACGCGCTCTAAGAGCCTCGCACAGCCCATGATGCATAAACACTCACACGCGCACCGCAAGGCGCTTAGAAGTGCCATAGAAGCCCGCAGAGAGCACCTAGAAGGGTGGGGGGAGTCCCCGAAGGCCGAAACCGACTTGACCGCACGTAGTCAGCGTTCTTATTTTTGTACGGGTTTCCAAAGCCTTCAGAACGCTCTCTAAGCGACGATCAACGCACTGGACGCCCAATCACCCGCGAGAACCCTGCGGGGCTGTCAGAATGGCGCACAAGGCTTGCGGAGCTACCAACCTTCAGGCAGCCTCGCGTCCTTGAACTTGCCGGCAATGGGTTGAAACTCGGTGCAAAGATTCTGGAACGTCGCATGCATGACGAGCGTTCGGTCAACCGTGCCAAAGCCCATGTCGCGCAACAGCTGCTCGTACTCAGCCAGCCTGGACGCTGGATCATCTGAAGACCTGAGGTCGCCACAAACCCTTTGACCGAACTCAAGAGCACCCATGACGTCCTTATTCTTCTTGTACCCAAAGCCTTGGAGACGATTCACGAACGCCACATCGGCCTCAGACATGCGAGGCTCGATTGAGCAGGCCGAGACGCCCGAAAGGATGCCCAGACCAAGACCAATGGCGAGAAGCTTCTTCAAAGATTTTCCTAACGAGTGAAGCGCTGAGACGGATGCACACCCTTATCCCAATGGAGGGGGTTTGGGGGTGGCGTATAGACGTTAAAGCCTTTAACGATCTAAACGTCCTTTACAAGAATCTCTTAAGAGATTCTACTTAAACGCTTAAACGTGTTAACGACTTATAAGTACCTTAACGACTTTAACGTTCCTATACGAATCCTATAAGTAATCCTTACCTTTCCTAAAGGGTTACTTAACAACGTAAACGACCTATACGCCTTTAAGGCTGTATACGTCGCTTCTTGGTGTTTTGGATTTGGTCTAGGAATTTTTTGGTACTTGGATTTGGCCTATGTGCTCCTGAGAAGCATTCACACACTCATACCAATGGAAAAGCAAATAAGCCTTTAAAGCTTTTAGGGTTTCCTCCACATGACCTTCAGAAGGTATGGGTTGACCTGAGCTCCTTTAAGACTCCCAGTATTTCTTTTGTTCCTTTCTGGTACTGGTTGAGGCTTTGGTTGAGCGTCTAGGTCATGTGGAGGGATTGATTTGGTCGAGGGGTTGTTACGGCAGTGTGGCCGCGCAATCGTTCCTGCGGGTTCCCGGTGCGCAATCCCTTGACTGCAACTTTGTTATTCGTCATTAAAGGTCGCCGTACTTTCGGACATAAGCGTCGACTTTTTTGAGTAGCTGCTTGTTCTCGTATTTGAGCTCTTCGTAGCGTCGAAGTCGCTCCATGACTTCCATTCCGAGGTCAACGCCGTGGGCGTCGTGGAGGTCATTTCGCTTGATGGTTGGCGCTTCGCCCGACACAGCTGCCTTGAGTCGCTTGATGATCCCGTCTGGTGGCGTTGTCACCCCTGTTTCCCAGCGACTGTAGGTGCGGTACGAAACCCCCATTCGTTCGGCCATGTCTACTTGCCTGAGCTTGGCGTCGGTTCGAATCCTTTTGATTTCGTCGGCAAGGCCGTAAACATCTTTCTGCATGTCACTTATGGTGTCATGACTTGTCATCTGTTGCAAAGGAACACTTTGAATACATCTCTGCGTGTCGCGGAATTTCATGAGGCCTTCGGGCATCCGGTTCGTTTAAAACCTCAGGTCATCCCCACTTCTCAAGAGGCGTGGTTGGCTTTTCTGTTAATTGCGGAAGAGCTTCAGGAGCTGGCTGATGCGTTGTTTGATGGATCGGTCAATGTCGCGCCGCGTGTCGACTCTGACGGATTGAAGTACAACCCGGACCTGGTGGCTGTGGCTGACGCTGTTGGCGATCTTGATGTGGTCGTGAATGGTGCTGGCATCCGTCACGGTTTCCCGATGGACACGTTGGGCGCTGAGATTCATCGAAGCAACATGTCGAAGTTGGGCGCTGATGGTAAGCCGGTTTACTCGCGCGGCATGGAGCTTGATGGCAAGCCTGAGGGCAAGATCTTGAAGTCTGAGCTGTTCGTGGAGCCGGACATTGTGAAGGCGCTGGCACTTTGATCGAACACTTCCGAGTGTCGCACAGGGATGAGGGTGTGCGCCGTGAGGTGATCGTTCACATCTATGAGTCGGTCGAAGCTCTTCGCAAGGCTGCGTTGCGCCATACGGGCGAGGATCACAGTGAGGCTGACGGGCTCATGAACTCGTACGGGTATCGCTTCAGTGAGGACAAGGTTGAGGAAACTCCCGGCCCTCTGGGGCTTGTGATGCTTCATGTTGATCGTCTGACTGTTGAGGTCATTGCTCATGAGATGACTCATGCTGCGATGCACCAGTACTTCTCGGTGAATCCTTGTGACCCGCTGACGCCTGTGCTTGACCACATGGATGGTGGCAATGAGTCTGTTGCGTACTTCGTTGGCGCGTGGACGGCCAAGACGATCACTGAGTTACATAGGCGCGGTTATTCGGTGGCCACTAGTTGATTGGGATTTACATGATTTACCCGTGGTACGTCTACAAGGCGTGGCTGAACGTGAAGTGGTTCGAGGTTAGGCGCTGGTTGTGTGGCTTGGTCGACAAGTAATCGCAAAGAGTCTTTGCCGGCGAATTGGCCTGAGCTTCGCGCTGCTGTTCTTGGGCGAGCCGGTGGGCGTTGTGAAGCCCGTAAGCGTGATGGCCGTCGATGCTGGGACTCCGGCAATCAAGTAGACCACATCATTCCTCACGCTGAGGGCGGGGGAGACGAGCTCTCCAACCTGCAACTACTTTGCCAATGGCATCACAATCGCAAGTCTTCTGCCGAGGGTGGCCGTGGCTATCAGCGGAACATGGCGAAGCTTCGAGCTTCGATTAGGCGTGAGCCTGAAATGCACAAACTAATCCCTAAGTGCGAGGCTGTTCCGCGCGCTCATAAGGGTTTCTGACACCTGTTAGGAGGGTGGAACATGGGAGTTCGTGGCCCAATGCCGAAGCGTTCTGAAGAGCGTACTCGGCGTAACGCGACCGGCGAAGATGGTGTCGCCCTCAAGAAGGGTGTCGCCCTTGACTATGAGTGGCGTGCCCCTA
The DNA here is from genome assembly GCF_006539925.1 of Glutamicibacter uratoxydans. Lineage (GTDB taxonomy): Bacteria > Actinomycetota > Actinomycetes > Actinomycetales > Micrococcaceae > Glutamicibacter > Glutamicibacter uratoxydans. Next base: position 20,590 of record NZ_BJNY01000001.1, read on the forward strand.
ATCCAAATTGGGACGATGCGGTTCGTAATTTGTATGAGTCGCTGAGCCAGTCGGGCATGGCGGCTTATTACCAGCAGACGGACGCTGATTATGCGTGGTTGATCTGCGATGAGTTCGATGGTTATCGGAAGAGTGATCGCAAGAGTGCGGTCATGTTCAGTGGCCTGATTAGCTCATTGGCTGGTCTTGGCATCACTGAGGGTGAGCGTCGACGGATTCATATCGAGCTTGACGCGCCTGTGGCTGAGGTCAAGTCTGCTGGCGTTGTGGCTATTGAGGATTATCGAAAGCAGCTAGGGGTCGCCTGATTGGGGTGGCTCCTTTTGCGTATCAGGGGAGGGGGTGATGATTTATTCCATCCCTAGACCTGACGAAGATTGAGCCGAGTGTTGAGAACGCTCGCAAGTATTTTCCCCCTAGTTACATTGGCCCATCGTGGGCGCGTAACGATGATGGCTCTTGGGTTCTTCCCGAGTACACGCTTGGCTGGCAGATTGCCGCTTGGTGTTCTGACTGGCTGAAGCATCCTACTGAGACTGACGAGAACGGCAATGAGCTGCCTTGGCGGTTTACGCCGGAACAGCTTCGACTCCTGTTGCACATCTACGCTGTCACGGAGACTGGTGAGTTCAAGTATCGAAAGATATTTCTCCAGCGCCTCAAGGGTTGGGGTAAGTGAATGACCCCTTAGCGGCGGTCATTACTTTGGTCGAGCTTATCGGCCCGTCGCAGTTTTCCCATTGGGACGACAACGGCTTGCCTGTTGGTAAGAATCATCCGATTGCTTATGTGCAGTTGGCTGCTGTTTCGTTGTCTCAGACTGAGAACACGCGCGACATGTACCCGGCGATTTTGCCGAAGAGTACGATCCAGCATTTCAAGTTGGACGTGCAGAAGGAAATTATTTACGCGCCTGGTGGTCGTAAGATTCGTGCCGTTGCTGCCAACCCTAAATCCAATGAGGGTGGCCGTGTGACCATGCTGGTTGCTAATGAGCCTCATCACTGGACGCCGACTAATGGTGGCCGAAAGTTCTATCAGACGGCTTCTCGTAACCTTGCCAAGACGCAAGGTCGGTTGCTGGTTATCACTAACGCTTTCGAGCCTGGTGAAGAGTCTGTTGCTGAAGTTATTCGTAACGACCAGGAGAAGTATTGGGCTGGGCAGACGCTAACGTCTGACTGGCTTTACGACTCTATTGAAGCTCCTGATAACGCCCCGTGCACGATTGATTGGGCTCCGTTCATTGTTGACCAGATCAAGGGCGATGCTCATTGGTTGGACACGAAGACGGTTGTGTCGGAGATGCAGGATTCGTCGATCCCTCTTTCTGAGCATCGGCGCTTCTGGTACAACGCGATTGTCACCGCCGAGGATTCCTTCTTCAGTGTTTCCGAGTGGGACGGCGCTAAGGCTGAGTCGACTCTTGGAACTGTTGAAGACCTGCGCAAGGGCGATGAGATTGTTCTCGGCTTCGACGGCGGTAAGACGGATGATGCTACCGCGCTGGTGGCTATTCGCATCAAGGATCGTCTGATGGTTCCGCTGCTGGTTGAGCAGAAGCCTGACGGGCCTCTCGGGGAGAACTGGGAAGTTGACCGCATCCTTGTTGACGAAGCTGTTAGGCGCGCGTTTGCGGACTACACGGTTCGGGCGTTCTTCGCGGACGTGAACTTGTGGGAGTCCTACATCATGGAATGGTCTGAAACCTACCGTGAGGTTCTGGCGGTTCGCGCCACTGATAAGTCTTCTGTCGGCTGGGATATGCGTGGTTCTCGTGAGGTTATCTCACGGGGCTGGGAGGCATTCTACGGGGCTATCAAGGATGGCTCCATCAAACATAACGGCGACAAGATTCTGAGGGTTCACGCGCTGAATGCGAAGCGTGGCCATAACGGTAAAGGTCTTATCGCTCGTAAAGAGAACCCTGAGTCGCCTCGAAAGATCGACGTGATGGTTGCTGGGTATGTCGCCTTCATGGCGCTCTCTCGCTATTTGGAGAAGGGCAAGCGCCCTCAGAAGCAATACAAGCGTCGAATGATGCAGGGCTGAGGATTCTATTTTGTTTGAAGGCAGTAACATCGTTGCGCCGAATATGACCAATACGGTTGAGAAGCGTATTGAGGAAATGACGTGGGCGATTCGCAATGATCGTGAAGCGTACAACAAGTTCAAGGATTACTTGGATGGCAATCACGCGTTGCCCCACGTTCCAGCGAGTGCTCGTGCTGAAGTTCGAGAGATTCGTGATCGTTCCACTCTGAATCTGATTCCGCTGCTTGTGGGTATTCCGTCGCAGATTAGTTTTGTCGACGGTCTTCGCCGTTCCAAGCAGTTGTTCCCCGAAGAGTGGACGTGCTGGAAACGCTCTCGTATGCAGTCGAAGCAGACAACGATCTTCCGTACCGCTCTGATTTACGGCGTCTCTTACGTGGCGTATGAAGAAGAGTCGAAGACGGATAAGAAGCGGTTCAATCTGCTGTCGACTCGTGACACTGTGGCGTTCTATGAAGACCCGGTGAATGATCGCTTTCCGGTGTATGCGTACACGATCAAGTCGCATCCTCGTGACGAGGACACTCCTGGTCGGGCCGTTTACTACGACGAAGACGTGACCATTCATTATGACTTGGACACTGAAGGAAACCTCACCAATGCTGTTGAGGTCTTTCATGGTCTGGGCGTGTGTCCGGTGGTCAGGTTCGTGTGCCAGCCTGATGATGCGGGCAATACGCGTGGCGTGATTGAGTCGATGATTCCGGTGCAGGATCGCGTGAATCAGACAAGCTTTGATTTGCTCATGACGCAGAGCTTCAGCTCTTGGAAGTTGCGTTGGGCGTCGGGCATGATGGGCGATCCAGTCTTTGACGAGAATGGCGACCCGAAGATTGATGCTGATGGCAATCAGGTCTATAAGCCAATTCCAATTTCGCAATCGACCTGGATCACTGTTGATGATCCAGCCGCCAAGGTGGGCACGCTGGACGAGACGCCACTGAATGGCTTCATTGAAGCGTTCGAGCTGGCCGTCAAGCACTTCGCTGTGGTGGGTCAGCTGCCACCTCATTCGCTGTTGGGTAACATGTCGAACCTTTCGGCAGAGACGCTGCAGGCGGCAATGTCTCAGACGCTGCGCTTCGGCCATGTGCTGAAGACTTCGTGGGGTGACGCGATGTGCGACCTGTTCGCTCTGGTGGCGAAAGATCAGGGCGTTGTTGCTGACGTTGAGGACTATGAGGCTGAGGTTCGCTGGCGTGACATGTCGGACAATACGCTTGCTGCCGTCGTGGATGCGTTGGGTAAGGCTGTGCAGATGCTTGGCGTTCCGGGTCGTGGCTTGTGGGGCAAGATTCCTGGCATGACTACGGGTGACGTTGAGATGCTGGAAGAGCTTGCTGATGAGCAGGGCTTGAACGCGATGGTCGATGATCCGTCGTTAGAGGCGGCAACGAATCGTGAAGCGTCTGGGCCGTTGGAGCTGAGAGGCTTGGATGGCGCGCAATGAGCTTGAGGCTACTGAAGAAGCTGTAAGAGCTGCGCAGGCAAGGTTGGGGCTCATTGGTGCTTACCTTGCCTTGATGCAGTTTACGTCCAGTGTGGGCGTGCTGAATCCTGCTGCTACTGGTGTGGCGTGGACGACGTTTGTTGTGAAGCTTGTTGCCGGGATGCGTATTCGCTCCCGCAAGCTTGCAAAGAGTTATTACCAGTTGGCTCGCGCTTTGGATACTGGCGCGACGTTGGGGGTTCCTGAGGGGCTTGAGCCTGGCGCTGAAGTTTCTTTGAACCGTCTTCGTCAACAGTTCCTTGATGAGCTGCTGGAAGTAAACAGTCTTGGTCGTGAGGTTGCAGACGACGCCGACGAGTTGGCGCGTTTCCTCCACGACGAGGCGTTGAAAGCTTCACCTGACGATGACATTGAGTCCAAGCGTGGACTGCCGTTGTCGCAGGTGGAGCTTGATAAATACATTCAGGCTTTCCTTGATCATGAGGGCGTGGATGGGCGTGTACGTGTTGAGCCTTTTGAGTGGCCAACCGACACGGATTTTAAGGTAATTGAATCCAGTCTGGGGGATTACCTGCGCCGAAACTTGGCAGACCTTGAGGGGTCATTGAAGGCCAAAGTTTCTGAAGAGCGCGAAGACCCTGAGCGACGCGAAGAAGAGTTGCGACAAGTGCATGAAGATGCTGGCAATAAGTTGGCCGGCATGGTACACAAGCAGGGTATCTCGGCTGGCACTGACGCTATTCGAAAAGTGTCTGGTGTTGATCAGCGTGTTCAAGCGTGGGCGAGGCAGACCGGCCCGAGGCCTTGTTCGTTCTGTGCGATGCTCGCGTCTCGCGGGTTCGTTTATAAGAACGCCAAGGTTGCAACGAAGGCCTATAAAGACCGTATCCGGTCTGATGGGACTGTTGGTTTCTCGGTGAGCGCCTACCACCCTAACTGTGCGTGCACTGCGATTCCTCGTTGGGAGTCTACGGGTAAGGCTGACCTGCCTGAGCTGAACGCGTTTCTGGAAGAAATGTGGCCGAAGGTTACTGAGGGTTATCACGGTGTTGACGCGTTGAACGCGTGGCGTCGGTGGTTGAACGCGCGGTACAAGATGCCGGATGGCCAGCAAAGTTTTGACGTGTGACGTCCCAGGAGGACAAAACAATGGCTGAAGAAGCAAACAAGGTAGAGGGCCAGGAGCCTGCACCGACTAATGATCCAACCCCGACCGAACCTGAGAAGGCGAAGGGTGATGACCTTTTCGAAGGCATCCCTGCTGATCATCCTGTTCGTAAGGTTGTGTCTGATCTGCGTGGCGAGAACGCGTCAAAGCGTCAGGCGATCCATGAGCGTGACGCTTCGCTGGCTGAGATGACTTCGAGGCTTGAAGCGGCTAAGACTCCTGAAGAGTTCAACAAGCTCGTCGAGGATCACGCGAAGGCTATCGCTGAGAAGGACCTGGAGATTACTCGTAAGGATGTTGCGCGAGAGTTTGGCCTCCCTGCGAAGGTAGAGTCCGCTCTTTCTGGCAAAGACCTTGAGTCTCTACGAACCGAGGCGCAGGAATGGCAGGAGCTTTTTGGAAAGCGTAAGCCTGCCCCTCTAGCTCCGTCTGGTGGCCGCACCCCGGCTGAGCCCGTTGGTGATGCGCAGGCGATGGCTGATGACATTCGGGCTCGACGCCGCTAACAAACACTTTTTCTTTAGACACCTTTCGGGGTGTCTTTTGTTTTTAACGAACGAAGGAGAGCCTTTTGGCTTACGTTCCACATGAGCCCCTAAAGGATCAGCTCATTGTTGACACTGGTCTGAACATTCTTGGTGAGAAGGTTGAAGTCCTCAACACCATGACCAAGTTCTCGCCTGAGCAGTATCTCGGCGCTCAGGGCGACACCATCAGTGTTCGCGTGAAGGGCACTCTGCCTGTACGCCATTACGGCATTCGTAATGATCGCAGTCAGCCGATTCAGACTGATGTGTACAAGGAAACTAAGGTCGACATGACCGTCCAGATTGAGGATGCCTACAGCTCGGTCGCACTGACTGAAGAGCAGAAGGCGTTCGATCTGAAGGGCGGCTTTGGTGATCTGACCGACGCTCAGACTGACACCATTGCTGAGGATACTCAGCGTCAGGCGCTTGAGCATCTGCTAGGTGCGACCTTTGAAGCGCAGGTCAACATTGACCCGTCGGATGCAAATATCAAGGCGGCAATGGATGTTGGTCGTGACTACATCTACAACCGTCTTGATACTGCGCGCATGGTACTGAATAAGCTTCGCGCCCCGGCTGACGAGCGTTATGTTCGCGCCGGTTCCGAGGTTGCTTCGATTCTGCGTCAGAATCAGCGGCTGACTCGCACCTATGGTGACGCTGGTGCTCAGGCGCTGTCGATGTACGACGTTGGCAATATTGCTGGTTTCCAGATCACTGAAGACCCATACATGCCTGCCGATGAAGCCATCGTCTACGTGAAGTCGGCGTACCAGTTCTGGAACTATGCGCCGGGCGTGCCTCAGGGTGCTGCTCATGGTGCTATCGGTAACAAGAACGGTATCGCTATGACCTGGATCGTGGACTACGATTCCAGCTACCAGGTTGACCGTTCGACTTGGAAGACTTGGCGTGCATGGGGTTACGCCCAGGACATGCTCAAGCAGATCAACACTGATAAGACTCAGACTCTTATTGGTACTGAGCAGTACTTCTTGCGTGGCTTGAAGATCAAGATTGGTGCTGAGGCTGACGGCTTCTTGCCGGGTGATGGCAAGGCTGGCGTGGGCGGTGCGCGCAAGGGCGCTTCTGCTACTTCCGAGCTTGGTCTCGTGTTCACCGGCAAGCCGTTCGCTGGTACTCTGCCTGCCGGCAATTCGCACGACTACTCTCGCGTGGCTGACGCTACCCCTCCTGTCACTCCGTAGTTTGGTGGCGCGTCATGATTAACGAACTGTTAGTTGAGGTGGCGCGCCTAGCCGCTCGTGTGCAAGAACCTATTGAGACGCCGGAGGATATTAGCGCTGCTGAAGAGCTGATTCTTTCGGCGTCCGATGAGGCCCGTTTTCATGGGTCGGATTCTTGGACTGCGGATACCGTGCCACCTATCGTGAAGAACGTCATCCTTGGTGCTTGCCAGAGGGCGTTCCAGAATCCTGGTTTCTTGGAGTCGGAGCGTGCTGACGCTGTGAACCTCAAGCGTAGCGACGAGGGGATGCTCACCGTTGACTTCACTCCTGAAGAGGTGAAGCGTATTGAGGCTGCTGCGGGTAAGCGTCGTGGCTTTGGGGCGATGCCTGTCGCTCGCGCTGACCGTTTCGTGCCTCGTTCTGCTGGGCATTGCGACAAAACTGTTTACGTTCCCATTATCGCTTATGCGCCGGGTGCTAAACCGTTTCCTTGGGAGTGACTTTGGTTCGCTCAAAACTTTTGGATCGCGGCGCACAGTGGATGGACATTTACCCTGAAGTGGTTGTGATCAACAAGCGTGGCGCGAAGGTGCGCCAGCCTGCTGATAAGCCCGTAAGGGTGCGCGTGACGACCGCCGTTGACCGCTCGCAGACCGCTGACGTTCAGGGTCAGTTGGACATGGACATTATGCGGGTGATCGCCCGTAACGCTCCTGTAGGGCCGTGGGCGCGCGTTGTGATGAACGGCATCGAGTACGACGTTACAGCGCCTCCACGGCATTCTCCGGGCGTCTCCAAGGCGTCTAGGCATACCGAGTTCACTATCCGTGATCGCTCATCGTTGGGGGCGAAGAAGACTGGCTAGGTGGATTCAATGGTACGGGCATGGACGCGAGGGTCAGCCGGATATCAAGTCTGGGTCTGGCTCGGTTGAAGACATTGTGTCGCACCATGCTGACGTTCATGCCGCCTTAAGTCGGCATCAGGCGATCATCGCTGCTAGGGCTCGGGCTGAGCTTTCCATGTACCGCAAGACTGGCTCCATGTCGATTGGGACTAAGGGGCCGCCTGCCACGAAGCTTGACCGCTACGTCTATCTGACGGACGCGAACGAGGGTAACTGGTGGAACTCTGCGGTTGGTTTCGAGTTTGGGCACATGGCAAAGATTCCTAAGACCGACAAAGAAGTGTGGGTTCCTGGCAAATGGATCATTCATAAGGCTGCTGGGTTGCCACATGGCTAATGAAGGGTTTCCTTGGCTGATCCTATAACGATCTCAAACTTTGGTGACCCGGTTGATTTGCTCCTGCACATTCTTGAGCCGTTGAAGGCTAAGGGCGTGCACGTGTATCCGGGGTTCGAGGATGACATGGAGCTGCCTGCGGTTGTTCCGCTTATCTCGCGTCGTAGCGGTGAGGCGGCGTTTCTTGGTCACGACATTGGTGAGATGCGTGTTGCTTTGTTGGAGCTGAACACGATCACTGAGGGGCCGGATGCTGACTCTGATTGTCACGACCTTCAGGAGGCTTGTCGAAAGCTGATTGTTGAGGCGTGGCTGAACCAGACTGAGGTTCCCGGCGTTGGTGTCATCAATCGCATCACGAACACAATCATCGGTTCTGCTGTCTCTGACTGGCAGACGTCCACTGGTGTTGTCCAGTACGCGAACCTGCCTGCTGGCGCTCAACGTTTTGAAGCGGTTTATCGTCTGCTGATTCGCCCACCGCGTTCTTCTAAACCGGTCAACCGGTTCATCTAATTCTTTTCTGGCTCACACGCCATGTGTGGGCCTTTCCTATTTAAGGGAGTTTCCTTTGGCTCGTAATGACGAAGCAACTCTGAAGCTTGGTACTGGCCGGTTCTATACTGCGCCGGTCGGCACTGCGCTTCCAGCTAACCTCCTGGCTCCTGAGCCTGCATGGACTGAGATGGGCCACTCGTCCATTGACGACATTCTTTCTGCCGCTTCTGAGGGTGGCGAGCGCCAGGTCCTTTCGACCCTTCAGGTGAAGAACCATCGTGTCTTCACTACCGCCCGCACCGATTCGTTTGGTATCAAGCTTCACCAGTTCGATACTGACACTCTGAAGCTTTACTACGGCTCCAATGCGATTGTGACCGCTAAGGGTGTTGTTCAGGTTCCGAACGACCCGAAGCCTACTGAGGTCGCGTGGCTGTTCATCTTTGAGGATGGCGATGCTGTGGGTGGCGTGTACGCGGAGAAGGCGTCGATCTTCCGCTCGGATGACATTGCCATTTCTGATACTGAATCGCTGGCTGTTCTGCCTCTGAGCGTGACCCCGCTTCAGCTTGATAACAACAAGCATTCGCTGTCGTGGATTCCACCGAAGGTTCCTACTACTACTCCGTAAGGCTGGCTGAATGTCGAACGTACCTACTTTCGTATCTGGTGAACCTGGTTTCACCGTGAAGCTCAATGATCTTGGTGACGTGGTTCGCCAGCTTGTTGAGGACAAGAAGGCCTTGGAAATGCTAGTCGAAGTTCTTCGAACTGAGCTTGCTCAACTCAAGTCTGAAGCGCCTGCCGAGAAGGCTAAGGCTCCTGCGCGTTCTGCGCGAAAGACTGCCGCCACTTCCTAGTGTGCGTGCGCCCCGCCATCAATCTTTACCGGGCATTGGTGGCGGGGCTTTTCTTTACCCATTGCCCGGTTCCAAAGGTTTTAGGAGTGCCCGGTAATGGCTAAGTTCACTGTTGCTCAGATCGCTGAGTCCGCTAACAAGAAGTTTGAAACCGTCGAAGTCGACGTGCCTGTTGACGGCGAGGTCGAAACCATTGTTCTTCAGAACGCGCTGATCGTTCCGCGTGCGAAGCGTAAGGCTTTCGGTGAGGCGTTGGAGCTTGAGAAGCGTGTCGAAGAAATCGCCAAGATGGACGACGACGAGCGTCCTGACTCTGATCTGATTTCGGTGCTTGTGGCCGCGATCAAGGAGGCGTTGTCTTCGGTGACTGTTGGTGGTGCTGAGCGATTCAAGCTGCTTGATGATGCGTTCACCAGTTTTGATCCTGAGGATTCTGAGGCTGTTGGCTTGTGGCGTGATCTGTTCGCTACTTACCAGGAGCAGATTGACGTGGAAAAAGCTTAGCCCTCGCGGAGCTTCTGGATGAGTACGGCTCAGAGATTATTGCTGACCTCTTAGAGCTGTACTCGTTCGATTTGTTGGCTTGGATTCGCGGTGATGCGTTCGGCTCTGTCGGGTATGTGTTGTCGCTGATTAGCAAGCTCCCCGAGGGTTCACGTTTCACTGTGCGCGTCCATTTCGACCGTCGCGAAAAAGGCGTCAAGGGCGACCCTGACCCTGAGACTGAGGCGTTCATGGATGCCCAGTACTGGGATGGCGACCGCCTGCTGTTCGCACAGTTTATCAATGCCATACGCGAGCTCACGATGGTCACTGGTGCCGGCAAGTGGAAGAAGGGCAAAGAGCCCAAGTATTCGATTGTTGGCCCCCGTGAATGGCGTGAAGACTCCGAAAAGCCTGAGTCCAAAGCAAGCGTTTCTGAACGTTTGCACGCATTCTTTTTTGGTGGGTGAGTAATTGGCTGAGACACGCATCATTGGTGCTGTCGCTGTAAAGGTTCGCCCTGAGGTTGGTGGCTTCAGGCGCAAAACAAAGGCTGGGATTCTTCGCCAGCTTAAAGATGTTGACGCGAAGGTTGAGGTCGACGTTGATGTTGATCTGGACAAGTTTCGACGTCAGCTTGGTCGGCTTGAGGATGAAGCAAAAAATTCCAAGGTTCATATTGGTGTTGAGCTTGACGGGCTGAAAGAAGCTTTCCGAGAGCTTCGTAACGAGGTGGCACGTAACAGTGATGCGACTGTTGAGCTGACTGCGAAGCTGGGCGAGAAGGGCAAGCGTCATGTCCGCAAACAGATCGACGACATTATTGATGACAACAGTGGCAAGGAAATAGACCTTGACGCTGTTGCTCAGACGGCTGGTGCTGCCACTCATTTGAAGTGGTTGACGCGTGACCGGTTCGTCAATGTTTTCGCTCGGGTCAACAAGCGTTCGGTTGCTATCGCTGAGGGCGTCCTACAGTCTCTGGCTGGTTGGGGCGTCCTTTCGTCTGCTGGGCGCGGCGTCGAATCATTGATCACCAACTTTGACACGTTGACCGTGAAGGCTGGCGCGTGGGGGACGGCGCTGGGTGGCCTCACTGACTCGCTGTCGTACATGTTGACGTCGGCGCTGAGCGTGGCCGACGGGCTGGTTGAGCTAATGGGCTTGACTGCTATGGCTCCGGCTCTGATTGCTGCTCTTGGTGCGACTGTTGCGATCAACATTGCTGCTTGGAAGAACTTTGGTGACGCAGTAAACGGTGACGCTGAAGCGTTGGCGAAGCTGCCGCCGAATGCGCAGGCTGCTGCGAAGTCTTTGCAGGGCGCGTGGACTGCTATTCAGAAGCCGGTGCAGAAGCGCTTCTGGGAGGGCATGGGCACTGAGCTTGCTGACCTGGCAAAGGTTATCGTCCCGCAGTTCGCTAAGGGTCTTGCCGATTCGGCTGAAGGCGTTGGCGAGTTTGGTGCAGGTGTCGCTAAGGCGATGAAGACGATTGCCTTGAACGGTGATCTGAAGAAGATGTTCAAGGGTCTTGACGGGTTCTTTGAGAATCTTGCCAAGGGTGCTGAGCCTCTGATTGATGCGCTCAACACTTTGGGTCTGCGTGGCTCCGAGTATCTTCCAAAGTTTGGTACTTGGCTGGCTGATGCTGCCAAGAAGTTCGACAAGTTCATCACTGCTGCCGACGAGGCAGGTGACATCAACCGTTGGATTGAAGACGGCGTTACCGCCTTGCAGGATCTAGGGCGTGTCACCCTTGGCGTCAAAGACATGTTTATGGGCCTTGTTGAGGCCGCTCAGATGGCGACTGGCTATGACGGTCTGACCAAGTTCGCTGACACGCTTCAGCGTATTGGCGGCATGATGCGGTCTGAGCCTTTCCGCTCCCGCATGGCTGAGATTTTCTCCGGCGCTAACGAGGGCGCTACGGCCTTGAATGAGGGCGTGAAGCAACTCGGTCGAACCCTTGGCGAATCGTCTGGGTTCCTGTCTGAGCTGTTGACTGGCCTTGGTGAGCTGGGCGGTAACGTCCTCAAGAACGTGTCGCGTGCTATCGCGCAGGCTGACTTCCAGTCTGGCTTGTTGGATGCCGTGGATGGTTTGAACAAGGGCGTGAAAGACCTTGAACCGACGTTCGAGAATCTTGGCAAGCTGATTGGCTCGCTAGGTTCAATCGCTGGTTCAGTCTTCCAGAATGTTGCGCCATTGTTGAACGACTTGTCGTCGCTTCTGGTGGATGTGGTTCAGAAGATTGGCCCCGGCCTTTCTGGGCTGGCTGGCACTGTTGCTGATGTGCTTGGTGGCGCGCTAAGCGCTGTGACGCCCCTGATTAGTGGTATCGCTACGGGACTTGGTTTCCTGCTGGATAAATTCAACGCTCTTCCTGCTCCTATCAAGAATGTTGCTACTGCTCTTGCCGTGATTGCTTCGTTGAAGTTCACTGGCGTGTTCTCATCTCTGACGTCTGGCGTGACCAGTGCGGTCGACAAGGCGAAAGCGAAGCTTGATCAGCTCCCTAAGGGCGCGTCCAAGGCTACTGCTGGCGTGAAGGCTGCCTTTGGTGGCTTGTCTGGCGCTTTGGGTGGCCCGTGGGGTATCGCTATTGGTGCTCTTGTGGGCGTGATTTCTGCTGTGGGTGCCGAGTCCGCTAAGCAGGCGGCTCATGTGGATGCGCTCGCCGACTCGCTAGATGGGCTGAAGGCTTCTGCTGAGACGGCGAAGATCATTGGCGAGGCGTTCAGTGGTGACAAGTGGAACTTCTCGAAGTCTGCTGGTTCGACCGCTGATGCTGCTAGTCGCCTTGGTGTTTCCCTTGAGGATTTGCAGGACGCTGCGCTGGGCTCTGACGATGCTATGGGTCGAATCAATGACAAGCTGGGTGGTGGTCTTTCGTGGGCTGGCCGGGTTGTCAAGGATGCTCGTGACACTGCTGAGGGCATGAAGAAGATCGACATTGCCGGTCAAGAGGTTGACGCCACGTACGGTGGCACGTCGCCTTTTGCTGGCTGGTTGGCTGGCTTCGCCCAGACTGATAGTGATCGTGTGTTGAACTCGATTGAGGCTCAGCGTGACGCTATGGAGGCAGCGCGCGAGAAGGCTGTACAGCTTGCCGAGATGAAGGGTATCGACGCCTCATGGGCGTTGGAGTACTCGGATGCTGTGGACAAGCTGGGCGATTCTGCGTCGAACAGTCTTGAACGTTTGAAGGCTCTCATGGATGCTTCGCGCATAAAGGCTGGCGTTGAGGTTGACCTTGGCGATTACGAGCAGGCATTCAATGATACGAAGCGGACGATCACTTCGAAACTGAATGAGATTCGTAATGAGCTGAAGGAGTCCGGCAAAGAGCTGGATATCTCGAAGTACCTGAACAAGGACGGCACGGTCGACACGGCTTCGCGGATTGGTTCGGAGATTCGTTCCATGATGAAGTCGTTCAGCACTGACGGCGTTACTGCTGCTGCATTGTTTGCGGATTCTATGAACAGTCCAGCCGAGAAGGTTGAAGACTTCAAGAAGCGCATGGCTACCCTGCGTGAAGAGTTCAACAAGAAGTTCGACCTGGACTTGAACACGGACGAGTTCAACGCGGTACTCAAGGGGCTTGGCATTGACCCTGTGGAGATTGAGACTCAGCTCAATGAGGGCAACCTCAAGGGCGAAGTGAAGTCTGCTGCTGACGGCGCTAAGTCTGAGACGACCGTGACGATCAAGGCGAAGGTTCAAGACGCCCTCGGGGAAATTCGTGTTCTCAAGGGTGAGATGGAGAGGGTTTCCTTCCATCAGTACTTGGCGAGCATTGGTATCGACTCCACACAGTTTGACGCCCAGACGCTTGATGTTCTGGCTCAGTTGATGGGCTTCGATGTTATGAGCGTTGCACCGACCATTGATGCTGACGATGCTGGCTTCGAGTACACGGAGCAGGGTGTTCGTGATGCGCTAAGGATCATTGACGAGACTCGCGCTGAAGCTCAAGTGGATGCTAAGGATGATGCGTCAGGCAAGGTTGATTCCGCGTCTGGCAAGATCAAGTCCTTTGGCGACCTGAGTAGCACCGCGCACGTGAAGGCTAAAGACTCCGCGACTGCTGTCGTAGTTGCCGCTAAGGCTGTCGTGAAGTCGTTCGTTGGTAAAACGGTTACTGTGCTGGCCAAGTTCGTTGAGACGGCTTACACGGCCATTCGCACCAAGATCAACGATATTAAAGCCAAGACGGTTCAGGTTTTGGCGAGGTTTATTGAGAGCGCTTACAGCTCAGTTCGCAGCAAGATCAACGACATTAAAGCCAAGACTGTTCGAATTCTCGGCAACTTCATCGCAAGTGGGTACACCGGCCTGAGAAGTGCCATCTCGAACATCAAGGGCAAGACTGTCACGGTTACGGCGGTCTTCAAATCTATCGGCAAGGCTGTTGGCGCTGCTACTGGCCTATGGGCGAATGGTGGCCTTGTCGGGGCTAACGGCCTGGGCATGTCCGGGCCGGGGTTCAACGCTTTCAAGGCTCCGCGCATCAAGGCGTTCGCTGACGGTGGCGTTGAGTCTCATGTGGCGCAGATTAGCCGCTCGACCGCTTCGACTCCAATCCGTATTTGGGCTGAGCCCGAGACTGGTGGCGAGGCGTACATTCCTTTGTCGCCGTCTAAGCGTCAGCGTTCGTTGGCGATCTGGAAGGAGACTGGCCGTCGGCTTGGTGCTGACTTCTATGAGGATGGCGGCGTGAGTGGTGGCGGGGCCGGCAAGGCTGGGCCTACGTTCAACATCACCAACCATTACCCGGTCGCGGAGAAGACTTCGACGACCGTGAATCGGGCTTTGCAGTACGCGAGCATTCCCGGACTTTCAAACGACTAACACTTTCTAGGAGCGTGCGTGGCGGTTTATCCAACCTATAAGGTTGCCGGGGTTGATATGGATGACCCTTCAGGGCGTTGGGAGCTGGTGGATGGCACTCGGGTGCTCCCCAGTTTTCCGGGACGCAAGGTGGTCAACTGGGATCTACCCGGCATGGTTGGCAATCAGTCTGCTGCGTACGCTCCTGGCGAGTCGGCCACTGTGGCGATCAAGTTACGCATCAACGCTGTTGGTGCTGTAGCGAACACGATCGTGAGCGGTGGCTCATACGAGCGCTTGAAGGCGTTACGCGACAACATTGACTTGTTGTTCTATTCGATTGGGTTGGCGCGTCAAGGCTATGAGGGCTTGGTGGCGATACGCCATTACGCGTCTGGTCTTGATTATCGTCAGGCGAATGGGCGCATGGTGTCGTCGACTGAGCCCGAGTTTGATGCGTTCAGCGACCATGCCTATTTGACGCTCATGTTTGATATCCCTGCCGGCGTGTGGGGTTCGCCGTCCTTTGACGTGACCAAGGCGACCCTGCCGGTGGCTAATAAGGGTTACAAGATCAAGATTCCCACTGGCACTGCGCCATCGGTTGAGAACTGGGTGTCGTTCACTGGCGGCCCTAACGCCCTTGACTCTAAGTGGGGTCAGCGCATGGGCGTTAAGAACCAGGCTGGTGTCGGCTTCAAGCTGGGCGTGCAAGGCAAGTCGGCGGTTGTTCCCGCTGGCAAGTGGGCGATGGTGAACACGTTGCAATGGAAGTACGGCATAGGAACGAACGGCACAGCGTGGGGGACACCTAAACCTTTCACCGGGCTGATCGAACCTGAGGGTCGCCCTACTGGTTCAGCGCTCACGATCCTTCCCGGCACTGAACGCGGTTACGGCTATGTGTGGGCGTGGGCTCCAACAGCGAACGCCCAGATCATTATTCGTTCTCGAAAGATGTGGTACTAAATGGCGCTTGGCGTCTTGCAGGACTATGACATTGGCCTTGTGGCATACGATGCCGCTGGTGGCCCCATTGGCTGGCTACCGCATCCTCAGAGCTTGCAGGTAGCCTTCCCGCTTTCTGACATGCCGTCGCTGGTGTTCGAGTACCACAAGGATTCTCCGGGCGCTCAGTGGCTTGTGACGAAGACTCGTGGCATTGAGATTGGCGTGAAGATTTGGATCAAATCTAAAGACCAGTGGATCGAGCCGCCTAATGGTCGCTTCTTGCTTTTGCAGTGGGAAGACGACGTGACGGATGCAGGCAACATTATCCGCTTCACCTGCCCTGGCATAGCGTGGCTGCTGTCGAAGCAGGTCATCATGAAGGGCAAGCGGGATGATGCGCTGAATCATGCTGAAGAAGCAGCAAAGGACGCGTATGAATCTCTGAAGAATACGCACCGTACCCGGCAGTCGAATATGAACTCGGTCATGTCGAACGTGAAATCGGCCATGAGGTATAAGGGCGGCACGTACGTGCTCCCTTACTTCCCTAAGACGGTGAAGTCTGGTGGGAAGAATGTGAAGCCGAAGAACAAGTCGATTCTCTACCATGTGAACCGTCAAAAGTTCTACTGGTACAAGTCGTCTACTTCAAAGTGGTATCGCATCTCAAAGAATGAAGCGAACAACTACCTCGGCTCTGCGCGTACCGCATACTTGGCCATGCAAACCGCTGAGGCGAATATGATCCAAGCGAAGCTGAAGATGGATCGTGCGATCTTCAACGCGCGCGAAGCCACTAAGGGCGGTAAGCGCCCCATGCTTAAGACCACTGCTGGCTGGGCTATGAAGCGCCACTGGGACGAAGCTAAGGCTCGTGGCGGTGAACGCCTCAAAGGCTTGTACCGTGGCTTCAACGGCACGTACAGCACTGGCCGCGATGGCGTGATGGGCAAGAAGAAGTGGGGCACCACGTTCGACATTGACTTGACCATCGGCATGAGCCTACTGGATTTGCTTCAACAGCTCACCGAGATGGGCGTGTGCGAGTGGCAGTTTCGAGGACGCAAGCTGGACTTGATGAAGCCGGGTGTCTACAACCACGACTCGTCTAGCCGTGTGGGCTTGCACCTTGGCAAGGACTTGACTGAAGCGCCTGACAAGGCGACCCGCTTCGACTACGCCGACTACCTTGTGGTTCGTGGCGAAGACAACCTGTCTTTTGGCATGCGCCCTAGCAATCCTGATCGCAGGACTGGGTGGGGGACCTGGGAGAAGTCGGTGTCCGCGTCTGGCGCAAAGAAGGTTGCCGACGCTAAAAAGATTGTTCTGCGTGAAGCGAAGGATTCTTTACGTGCAATCCGGTTGGAGTCGACTCGTGGTCTGATGGTTCGTCAGGATGGCCCACGCCCAATGTACGACTACCTTCCCGGCCATTACATTCGCGTATACGGCACGGACGGGGCCATGCAGAAGGTTCGCGTCATGCAGGTGACGTTGACCCGTGAGCAGGGCGGTCACGTCTCCGGCAACCTCGTACTGGGCGACCGGTTCTTGAAGGCCGCGTTGGACTTCCGTAAAAGCATGTCGACGACTGTTGGCGGGTACGAGAAGACCATTGGCGGCGGCACTGTTCCCGCGTTGCCTGCACCGACTCCTGGTGTTCCTGAGCGCGCCAAGTGGGCTCCACCATCGTTGAGTATCAGCGCTCGTGTCGGCATCAACGAGGCAAACGGCAGGTCTGAAACGATCCTATCGCTGGGCTGGACGCCACCGGGCGAGGACGTCTTTGAACCAATGGCTCCTGATGATGAGCCGGGGGACGAGACAGACCCGGACGAAAACAACCCCGAATATTAGGGGCAAACAACTTAATCGAATCTCAAGCAACCACCACGACGGGGGTTGCTTTTCTGTTTAAAGAGGGGCGTCACTTTGGCGATTGATCTGTTACCTGATGAAGAGTCCACGTACGTCCCAGACCCGAACGAAGAGATGGGAGGTGAAGTAGATGGTGCAGTTGACGAAGAAAGCAAACCTGATTCGTCGCCAGACATTGCGCTCCCTGATGAAGGGGTCGTTGACGAAGTTCCTGTTGAAGGTGAACCGGAAGAACTAGAAGGACTGCAACCGACTGACTCGTCCATTGAGGATAGTCAGTCGGTTGACCCTCTGTTCGCGGAAGACAACCCAAACTATATTCCGCTTGAGCAGGACGAAGCGACCGCTGAGGTCGACGACGATGAAGGCGACGTTTACAGTGCGTCCACTGGCGCACCAACCGACGACGCTTGGGACGCGGTGGAGGATGGTGACGCTGTTGTCGCCCCGGCAGCGTTTGCGCTCGCCGTCGCTGAGGACGTTACTGACGACACTCTCGATCCTGGGTCTTTGACTGAAGCTGACTTTGCTCTTGACGACGTGTCTTCGGATGAGCTTATTGACCCCGACCTTGTGGTTCCTGTCCAGTACGAGATTCAGGGTAAGCCTCCGCAGGGGGAGTGGACGACTCTTGCAACTTGTCCAGCTTCGCAGGTTGATGCTGAGGTGGCTGGTCTGCCGACAGAGCAGGCGTGGTTGTTCCGTGTGCGTGCACTGTTTTCGAACGGTGAGGTGACTGAGTGGTCTGCTGAGACTTCGGTTGATCTGCCTCGGGACATGCTTGCTCCACCAACCCCGTCGACCCCTACGGCTTCCGCGAAGCGTGGCGTGTACACGATCAAGTGGGATGGTCTGGGTGTTGGCGGCGTGGCTCAGCCGTCTGATTACAAGTTCTCGATCATTTGGGTTTCGACGTCCGGCAATGCTGGTACGTGGAATGCGATTGGCACGGTGAATGATGCGTGCGAGTTCATGTGGTCTGGTGGCGAGTACTACACAAACATGTACTTCTCGTTGTCCTCGTTGGATCGCGCGGGTAACTCGTCGGCAAGGTCTGCTGCTGCTGTTGCGATGATGAAGCCTCTGGTTGAAGAGCCGGATATTCAGGCTGAGTTGGATCGTATTGATGCCGAGTATGGTGGTGTGATCACTGAGGCTGGTCAGCTTGGTACACGGTTGACTGAAGCTGAGGCTGAGCTTGAGGCAGCTAAGGACAGCATTGACAATTTGGTGACTGTTGAGTTGCCGGGGTTGGATCAGCGTCTTGCGGATGCTTCTGCGAAGGTCAACACGATTGAGACGGTGACGATCCCTGACGTCCGCTCATTGGCTGCTAGCGCCCTGTCTGAGGCTCAATCGTTAGGCCCGCGACTGTCTCAGGCCGAGTCGGATTTGGCAGCTTCTAAGGGCCGCCTGGACACTGCTGAAGGCTCCATCCGTGACCTGAATGACGTGAAACTCCCGGCCCTCGCAAACGATCTGAGCACCGCCAAGTCAGACCTAGGGACTTTGAAGAACACCACCCTCCCTGCCATGCAGGCTGAAGTGGATCAGGCCCAGTCCGACCTTACAACTGCTTTCGGTCAGATCAGCGCAGCGGACGGTAAGGCTTCGTCGGCTGTTACTGCTGCTGCGACCGCACAGTCCAAGGCTGATCAGGCGTTCACTGACGCTGCTACCGCTGCTGGCATTGCCAATGGCAAAGGCAAGGTTCTAGTCCAGTCGACGGCTCCCGGCGCTGCTGATCGCAACGCACAGACCCTGTGGATTGATACGACCGGCGGGGCGAACACTCCGAAGCGTTGGACTAGTGGCACAACTTGGCAGGCTGTCACTGACAAGACGGCTACGGACGCTGCTGCTGCTGCGGTTGCTGCCGACACTAAGGCTCAGCAAGCTTTGACCGCTGCGGGCTCCGCGCAGTCGACGGCTGATGGTGCAATGACCATGGCCGGTAGCAAGTCGAAGGTTTTCTATTCGACCTCTGCGCCGTCTGGCACTGGCACTGCTGTTGGCGATTTGTGGCGTCGGCAGGATGCGTCAAAGAACATCATTGGTGAATGGTATTGGACTGGTACTGCTTGGCAGGCCACCCAGATCACTACCGACGTCATCTCGAATCTTGATGTTGGAAAGCTTACTGCTGGTTCGGCGATTATCAACACGGCTGTGATCAATAAGATTTCCGCTCAGGCGGCAACGATCATCGAGTTGAACGCTGATCGAATTGTGGCTGGAACGATTTCGGCAGACCGGCTAAACGTCAACGACCTTTCGGCCCGCATCGCAACGGTAATTCAGTTGAACGCTGACAAGATTGTTGCCGGCACGATTGCTACCGCACGCTTGGACGTGAACGACATTGCCGCTAAGACGGCAGCATTCCAGCGCGTCGACGTGAAGAATCTTTTCGCCACCAACGCGACTATGGACTCTGCTGTGATCGACAAGCTGTGGACGGACGTTGTTCACTCCCGGCGCATCACCGCAGAAATGCTGGCTATCGGTTCCTCTGACAACTTCATCGTTGACAGCGAGTTCCTTGACCCTATCTTGAATGCTCAGCGTGTTAGCGCTGGCACGAATGTGTCTGGCCCGTTCACTTCGTCGGTGGATGGTCGCAGGTATTTCCAGCTTGCCGCTTCGGACACGATTGGCCGTCTGCGTTTGTTCGCTGAAGCGTCTGACCGTTCCATGATTGTCATTCCTGGCATGACGTATCGGATGCGCTACCAGGCGTCGACGAACGTGAGCGCCACTGAGCGTGCATCGACTCGCGTCTACATGGCGTGCACGAACGCTGCTGGCACTGTCACGAACATCCTGGTTCCAGATTCTACATTCACGGTCGGCACTCAGTGGACTTGGTGCGAATCGACGTTCACTGTTCCGAACGACATTATCGGCGTCTCTCCGTACATTCAGCGTCTTGCTGGCGGCACTGCCATCTTGAATGTGAAGGCTCCTGAGCTGACACGCATGTATGGTGGCGAGCTGATTGTTGACGGTTCGATCACTGGCAATGAGATTGCTGCGAACACTATTGGCGCGGACAAGATCAAGGTCAATGAGTTGTCGGCGTCCGTGGCGAACGTGATCGAGCTGAACGCTGATCGCATCACTACTGGCACGGTGAACACTGATCGTCTCAACACTAATGAGATTGCTGCTAAGAATGCGACGATCCAGAAGGTTCAGGTCGAGAACCTGACTGCGACTGGTACTGGAACGTTCAGTAACGCGGTGATTGACAAGCTGTGGGCTGACGTCTTGCACGCGAAGAAGATCACCGCAGACATGGTGGCAGTTGGCAGTTTCGACAACATGGTGGCTGACCAGAACTTTGAGGATGCGACGATCAATGCTGCTCGCATTGCCATTAGTACCAACGCTCGTGGCCCGTACACTAGCGCGTACAACGGCTTCAAGTACTTTATCGTTGATCCGTCGACGGCCACCGGCCGTCTGCGTTTGGTGGCTTCGGCTGAGAACGCCCGCCTGCCGGTGGTGTCTGGCGCGAAGTACCGAGTCCGCTACCTGACCAGCTCGTCGAGCGCTGGCGACGCGAACACTTATGCACTCGCGTCGGTGCTGCTGTCGGATGGCACCGTCCAGAATATCTTCGATGACAGGGGTGCGTCGGGTTCGTCCATTGTGTCGACGTCGGCTTGGTCTTGGTATGACGGTGTGATCACCATGCCGGCGAATGCTAAGTCGGCTTACATTTACATTGTGCGCTCAGCCGATGGTGCGACTGCTGGTGGCGCACTGTATGTCCAGCAGCCAATCGTGACCCGCATGAGCGGTGGCGAGCTGATCGTTGATGGGGCTGTCACCGCCGATAAGATTGCTGCGAAGGCTGTTGAGGCGGGCAAGATTGCTGCTAACGCTGTCACGGCTGACACGATTGCTGCCGGCGCTATTACGGCTGTCAAGCTGGACGCTGACGCTATCACTGGTAAGACGATTACTGGTGGTGCCATCAATGGCGCGACGATTACTGGTGGTACGTTCCGCACTGAGGCAAGTAGTAGCACTGGTGTGAACATCACGTCGGCTAATGGATTCCAGTCCATGACAAGCGCGGGTGTTTCTACGCAGATCAACAACGGCGAAGTGATCATGAGGAACACTCCCGAGAACTACTCGGTGCGCGTTGGTGTTGGTAGTAGCGATTCGCCGTCCAACATTCAGTTCCAAGTGCCAGGCGCATCCGGCGCAAACAATGGTTATATTGGGCCGTCAAAGTCGCTGGCCACCCTACTTCCGAGTGGTGGTTATGACGGAACAATGATGGTCGCCGCGCCGTCCGTTGGTAGTGCTAAGCGCGCTGGGCTTGGCCTTGCTAGTCGCCCCAATGGTGCGTTCGCGTACGTCTACGCGTCGCAGGTCAACTTCAATCCGTCTACCACCGAATCGTCGGGTGACGTGCTGTTCAACGGCAGCAATGGGATGAATTTCAGGGCTGACAGTTTCGAGCTGTCCAACGGCCCTTTGAAGCCTGTTAAAACGGACTTCAGCATCAACACTGATGGTTCGGGCGGTTACCTGCGCTCGTTGCACACTTACAACCGAACCTATTCGTCTCAGCCAACCATGTGCATCACCGACCTTGGCACGATGGGTAGGCTCACCTCAGCGCTCAAGTACAAGCAGGACGTTGAAACCGTCGACACCGCCTCGTACGAGGATGCCCTTCTGGGTATCGAACATAAGTCGTGGGTTGATAAGGCTGAGGCGCAAAGCTATCAGGACTACCTTGCATGGCAGGCTGAGCGCCCGCTTCAGCCTTTACCGCAGGACATGGCTGAGACTCCGACTAAGGAGCCTAAGCGCCATTACGGCGCTATTGCTGACGAGTTTGAAGAAGCTGGTCTGAGCCAGTTCGTCTACTACGACGCTAATGGCGAAGTGGATGGTCTGGCCTATGACCGTGTTGGTGTTGCGTTGCTACCGATTGTGCGTAAACAGCGTGACAAGATTGCGTCGCTTGAGGCGAAGCTCGAAGCTCTCATGGCTCGTGTTGACGCTCTTGAGGCGGCCTAAACAAACCGGAAGGTTGAAAAGGTTGGAAGAAGATTTCAACTGGGAACAGCTCGCATGGACGTCGCCAATTATTGTGGCAGTCATGACCGGGCTATTCCTTCTTTTGAAGGCGTTCGCTGACAAGCGCGTCGACCCCCTTGACCGCATGGAGAAGGTGCTGAACACGTATGAGTCCTCGTTGGAGGATGCGTTGGCTAGCCTTGGCCGTTCGCGTGAGCGTGAGAAGAAAGCGTTCAAGGGGTACTTGGAGCATCGGGACTGGGGGCTGGCGTGGGAGGACTATGAGGCTTCTGGCTTTGCTGATCCACCGGGTCGGCCTAAGCGTCCTGAGAGTGTGGAGCTAAATACTGGGCCTGTGGAGGTCGTCTAGACTCCACGCTCTTACTGGCGCGCACACGGTCGCAAATGGCTGTGTGCGCGCCGTAAACAATCATTACTGCCCTGACATTGTTGGGGCTTTTCTTATGCCCTCAGATGGGCTTACAACGATTCTTGGGGGTTGCTGGTGAGCGTTGAGAACACGCTACAGACTGGACTTGTGACAGGCCGTTTCGGTGTCGGGGTCGCTGACGGGCCTGACGTGGGAGATGACCCTGACGTCATTCCGGCGCAGGGGCGCATCATCTTCACCCAAACTATTGGGCATCAACCGAACGCTAACGCCTCACCGCCGGTCACTGTCCTGCGCGTACCTATCACTGGCATCCTTGATGATGAGGGGTACTTGTGCACGCCTGACCCGTCCGATCCGTTGAAAGCTGGCCAGCGTGGAATGCGACTGTTCGCCACTGACGACCCTAACGGTGGTGTGACGAACTGGACGTATAAGGTTTCGTATGCGTTCAAGCCGACTAACTATGGCCAGCCAGCACTCAACGAGCATGATATGTTCCTGCCTGCGGGGAGTACGCAGGACTTGACGAAGGTTGCGCCCGTGCCATCCTCGCCGGGTTACGGGCTCCCACAAGCTGAAGCGGCAGCTAATCGCGCTGAAGCATCCGCTCAGGCGTCAGCAGAGTCCTCGGCCCAGTCGGCGCAGTCTGCCGCTGACGCTGAAGCGCTTGCCCAGTCCGTCCGTGATGACGCGGCCGCCGGAGCGTTCGATGGGCTGTCGGCCTACCAAATTTGGCTGCGGCTGGGGAATACGGGCACCGAGGCGGACTTCATCACTTGGCTCAAGGGAGCGAAGGGTGACCCTGGTGGGTGGACTACGGGAACTGCTCTTGGTAGTACACACCTGGACACCGTCATCGCGCCAGGTCTGTACTACCAAAACACGTCAGCCAACATCACCCCAGCTAACGGGTATCCACCGATTGCCGCAGCACAGGTAACTGCTTCTGGTGCACGGTGCGAGATTGAGGTGGCGAACTGGGGCGGTTCCTCCTCGGTGATGCAGACAATGAAGATCCTCGGCCGGTCGATCACCGGGCAGATTCCGAAGATGATTCTTATTCGACATCGAGAAGGAACAACTTTTACTCAGTGGGAGCAATTTAGCTCAACGAGGTTCAATAACGCTGTCGGCTGGGCCGCATACCAATATGACGCATTCGCTGGCGCTGAGCGTCTTATTGCTGGCTCAACTGGTGATATCAGCCTTGCCGGGCTTTTGCTTCCGGGGGTAACTGCCACGACGATTACCGTCAGCCGACAGAGTGACCTGGTAACGCTGAGTGTTCGGGGGCTCACCGTTGCCACTTCAGGATCGCAGAACATCTTCACCTCGTTCCCGGTCGGGTTTCGCCCGGCGGCCACGCAGGAGCTACGTGTGCCAGTCGGAGTTGGGGCTGGACCGATTGTGCGATTGATTCAGGTGAATGGCCCGAACACGTGGTATTCAGGAGCGAACACAGCCGATTTGCTGAGCTTCCAAGTGACGTATCGAACCAATGATGCATGGCCGTCTGCCACCCCCCCCCCAATAGCCTGACCTTCCGTACCGGTTGGACAGGCGAGGCTACGGTGACGAAGCTCAGCGATAACTTCGTGATCCTTGAAATTACTGCACTCGATACGACTGGCGGTGACGCGGGCGGTTCTCCATTTGCTGTACCGGTGGGATGGCGGCCGCAGGCCAATGCTCCGATCACCTACGAGTGGACAGACGGAACGAGCGAGAGCAGGACTATTTCGGCATCGACGGGGCAGACGTACCCAGCCATTGGCAAGGTGCTGAAAACGCCGATACGCATCATGTATCAATCAACGCCTTAATTATTCGCATAGCCCTTGACCATCTGGTCGGGGCTTTTCTTATGCCCGAAAGGGGTTCAAATGCAAATGTCTTTTCATCTAGCAAAGTCTCTTGACGACCTGCGCTCTGAAACCAACACCAAATGGCCTGCGCGCGACAAGGGTTCTGACGGCTGGGTCGGGGATACTTCCCATGTGTAGGGCATAGAAAAAGCCGAGCGTCACGGGGATTTAGTGACGCTCGGCGGGATGGTTAGTGGCGAGTCTGAGCTTTGCGCTCCCGGTTGCGCTTGCGAATGCATGACCTGCACTCTCGGCTTCGTGAACCGTTAGGCCTCACTCGAACGTAAGTGTTGTCTTCACTGTATTCGTGACCAGCGGGGCAATGGCTTTCAGTGCCATGTCGGGTTCCGGTGCGCCGCTTGGCTTGCCAGTCAGACAAGCATTTGGCGCATGTGAACGAGTTGGCCCCGTTTCGCACCTTGCCAACAATTGCGAACAAGTGGCCATTCCGACATTCGATAGTTCTGTCGCGTTTTGCTGGCGGTTCTGGCTTTGACGGAATCTCCGGCAGTGGTCGAATCGTTCGGTCGCATTCAAGCGGATGCCCCAGGTCGCGCCTACGTCTATTCTCAGCAACCGTCACGGCCTCTAAGTGATCAGGTCGGACGCAACTTCGAACCTTGCATAGGTGGTCAACCTCCCAGCCGGAGGGAATTTCGTTACCGCATGATGCGTACGCCCAGCGGTGCGAGGTGGTTTGAGTCCATCTACCTTCACTGGTCTTGATGGCGAACTGCCCGTAGCCGTTGCCACGCTTGCCGCCCACCCATATCCAGCATCCGTTCGGGCCTTGCTCTACGCGAGTCCAGAAGCGGCGTTTCTCGTCGTCTCCAAAAGAAAACATTAGGTTAATCATACCACGAAAGGTGGGATTCATTGTGCCCAACTGGTACACTGCCCCCTCGCTAGTCGATCTTCGCAACGAAACAAACGCTAAATGGCCAAACAGGGACAAGGCATCCGATGGTTCCGTGGGCGATGTATCCCATGCCGCCAGGGTGTCTGACCACAACCCCGATTGGAAGTCCGGTGGTGTGGTTCGCGCGATTGACGTCGACAAGGACGGCATCAACGTTGACACTTTCCTGAACGCGGTCATCTATGACCCGCGCGTTTCGTATGTGATTTGGAATCGTCGCATCTGGGGTGGCACTCGATGGCGCCCCTATGAGGGTGCTAACGCCCACACCAAGCACATTCACGTGTCCATCAAGCACACTGATGCTGCTGAGCGTGGAGGCTCGTGGGGGCTGGGCAAGGTCGCACCGTCTGGCAAGCCTTCTGACGCCAAGGTGAAGCCAGTCAAAGATCAGTCGCCTTCCAACACCCCGAACGGCTCCACCGTCTTCCCGACCGACTACGTGGACTTGAAGATCAATGGCAACTTCAAGGCGTGGGAGCAGGGTGCAATCCAGATTCTCATGCACCAGTTGGGCTACCGCGAGAACAAGCAGTGGGACGGCAAGATCGGCCGTCTCGGCTACACCGACCTCATGAACTGGTTGCAGGACGTCGGCTACTACAAGCAGACCCCAAAGGGCTTGAAGCTCTACGTGGACGGCAAGCCTGGCTACTGGTTCTGGTACGAGTTCCAGCGCTACCTCAAGGATCGCAAGCACTACAAGGGCATCTTGGACGGCAAGCCAGACGTCATGACTTACGAAGCGATTCAGCGCTGGTTGAACGCTAACAACGGACAGTAGGAGGAAACAGTATGGAGAAGTTCATCAAGAGCGAGAAGGGTCGCAAGTACCTTTACCGCGTCATCTTGGCAGGCATCGCACTTGCGGCAGCGTACGGCTGGATCGACGGCGAAACCACCCAGTTGTGGATTGCCCTCGCGGGCGCAGGGCTTGGCCTTGTGGTTGCTGAAGGTAACGTAACCAATGCTGGCGCTGAGCATGGCGCGCATGTAGCCGAATAGTACTTAAACACGAAAAGACCCCCTCGGTCGCAAAGACATTTACGTCAATGCGACCGAGGGGGTCTTTTCTACATTAAAGGGTGTTTACTTCTTGTCGCTGAACTGGGCTTCAATCATGTCAGCAAACGCCTCAGTAAACTCTTCAAACTTCTTACGACGATTCGCACGCTTCTGCTTCAAGTGAGCCGTGTACAAGTCGTTCACGAACTTGCGCTTGCCAACAGTCGGCAGCATGGTCACAATCGTGAAAGCCCAGAAGCAGATGCCAACCGCAAAGTACACCGAGTACCCTACGCCAGCGAACCAACCGAACCATCCAGCAACAATGAAGGCGAACCACGCCCCACCAGCAATGATGAGTGCCTGCACCGCAAGGAATCCTGCGATGGCCAGCAATGCCAGGACGGTTACTGCAAGGATGGTGAGGGTCGTCTTGAGAATCTTCAAGGGGTTGTTAGTCCTTTCCGTTGAGGAAGTTGGTTGCTTGGTTGGCGCGACGTTCGCGCCTAATCTCGGGAGTGTCAGACTCGACTCCAAGCTCATCCGACAGGGAGTTCTCGTAGCTGTACGAGTAGAACTTGGCTGCCATGTTCAGCCTGTCCGTGATCTGGTCGATGCCACGATAGAAAGCCATCTGCTCACTCCGCGTTAGTTCGAAGCTGTCAAAGCCGTGACCGTACCGCTTGTAGATGGCCAGCCGTCTCGCTTCAACGAGCTTGTCAAACTCTCGTCGGACGTCGACGCGCCCTTCAATGTCTGGGGCTTTCTCGGCTTCGCACCAGACGGACTCGGACAAGATTCGACGCACATCTTTCGGCGTGTACATGTAAGAGCCGCTGAAGTGCATGTAGTCGACACGCTCTTTAGTGGCTAGACGTTCGGCTTGCTTCTTCAGGACACCGGGGATGCTCTTCTCATAGTCGAGAATCTTCTTCCAGTGATCCTTCTCCTGCATGGAAACCCAGACGTCTTGCTCAAGGTCTTCCGCTTCGACGGTTGCGCTAGTGCGTCCGATCTTCTTGCAGACGTTGTGAACGACTTCCCAGTATTTGTGCTGGAACTCTTCGAAGGTTGTCGGCTTGTCGTCTACTGGTTCAAGGTAGGAGGCCATGCGTTCTTCGAAGGTGGTTCGTCGTGGGGTTTCGCTCATACGAAGTTAATGTCTCCAATGCTGCCGTCGATGAGGGTGAAGGTGAGGCCTGACGGGTTGCCCGTCTCGCCGGTAGTTTGCCGCCACCATGCCGACTCGGACTCCAAGGCTGGGAGGCCAATCATGAGCCGGTCGCCCTTAGCCTCTGAGTGCCAGTGGTGGTAGTGGCCGTGGATAAGAATGTCCGCGTCACCCGATGCGTGCTTGCCGAACGTCTGCCCCTTCCACCAGTCCCAGAGCTTCGCTTGTGAGCGGGTCTGGTGGCCGTGAATGTGGGTTAGGGTGCGACCGCCAACACTGAGGGTTACGGCCTCTTCGTCAACGCCTGGCACGTAGCACTCAACGTGGTTGTAGTTGCCTGACAGTTCAAGTGCATCGCGCACCGCTTCAAGGGCTTCGATGGCCCATGAGTCGTCTGAACGTGTCTTGTGAGTATCAGGCATGGCTCGGTCATGGTTGCCTGGAACGCTGACGACTGTGAGTCGATCAGCGTGCGGAGCCAATTGAGTGACTGCATGAAGCATGAGTCGGCGTAGTACACGCACCTGCTCGGTGATGGTAAGTTCAGTCCTCCAAGCGTTTGTGCCCTTCTGACTGTTGAAACCTTCCACGCAGTCACCGGCAAACACGAGGTGTACATGGCCCAGCTTGCCAACACGCATGTCCGCGATTGCCGCTCTCGCCCGTTCGACAGACTGATTGAAACGGCGCAGGGTTCCCTCAGTTCCATCACCATCCACCTTTCCCAACTGAAGGTCGCCGAACGCTACAACGTAGGAGCGGTCACTACCGTCTCGATGGGCATACTGGCGCACTGGGAGCTCCACTACGCGGTCAAGGACTTCCAGCAGTTCGTCAACGTTTACGCGTCCCTGAGGGCGTTCTACGGCGTTGAAGCGGAAAGCATAGAACTTGTCCTTCCACTCGCCGTCCTCGCCCTGTGCGCCTTTAGGAATGTAGACGTCCCACGAGGTGGAGCGGACGCCACCAGTGATCATCCACAGTTCTGGATCGAACCCGTGCGCGGTCAGCAGTTCCCGCTCGTCAGGGGTAACGCCAGACTCGTAAGGCTTCGATACAACTGTTGCTGTCCCGTCGTCTGTGCGGACGCTTGGACGCCACCCAGCAGGTGTGGCCTTCTCGATGGCACGCTCTTCAGCAACCTGCCGTGTCTTCGTCAGTTCCTCCAACAGGCTCAAAGGGACACCTTTCCTTCACGAAGCTTTCTACGAAAATGAACGACCTGCGCAGACGACAACTCATGCCCAGCACTGTTCAACGAACGAGCAATGTCTGTCGCCGTGAACATGGGGGAGTGGAGTGCTTCAGCTAGCGCCTTCTGCTCTTCGGGGGTGCAGGCCTTGTAGGCTGCTTCAACCTTGTCGACGCGTGCGCCGGAAGGGTTTAGATTCGCCAGAATGGCTGACAAGCTAGTTGGACTCCTTGAAGTCGACAGTGATCGTAAACTTGCGTAAGTTGGTACGCCCATGAACCTTTGTCCACTGGATGCTGACGAGGCCGTCTTCGGGGAACGCGTCACGGTCAACGCCTGCCGCTTCTTTCGCGTAGTGGAGAGTGTCACCGATGGGGTCAACAGCGTCCATGACTTCTACCTGCGTAACGAGTGTGGTGCGTGGCTCAGCCTTGGGCTCTTCAGGGAGCTTTAGACCACCACCGGCAATGGCTCGGTTGATGCTCTCCTGCACCTTCTCGGGATTAACCTTGCCGCCAAGGGCGAGTCGGGCACCTGGGATGCCATAGGCGTCCTCAGTCTGAGCGCGTCGACCCGCCTCGGTCGATGCCAACCCAACGGCCGGAACTGCGAGAATGTTGCCACAAGGTGAAGAGCAATCAGCAGGATCGTCCGCTACTTCCTTGAGCCAATCATTCGCGTCAGGTGTTGAGTAAGTGCTGATGCGACCAGTGCCATTCTCTCGGATTGCCTTGGCAGCTTCCGTCCTGCCCCTCACGACCCATACGATGTTGGCACTTCCTGAATCACCGCATCGCCTAACCGCATAGTTGGGCGAGCACCAAGTCGCACCAGGTGGCAGGCTAACGCCATCGAGACGAGGCGTCGTGTTGTCGCTTTCGACTACGTAAATAACTCGCAAATTGCTCAAGCTAGTTCCCTTCATTCAAGTATGGTGCGACCACGGCGTCCACCAGGTCGTGAAGTTCTTCGATGGTTCCCGCATTCTTCAAGTGGCGTTCTTCGCCAAGCCTGCCCACGTAGGCTTCGGAGGCGTGGGTGTCGTCGGGGATGCCAGCGCCGGGGCGCGTCACCTGCCAGAGGGACGCATTGATTCCCTCGTCCTTGCCGGCGTGGAAGTACTCGCCCTCGTTAGGGAATCGAGCATCGTCAATGACGACACGACTTACGCCAGCCTTGTAGAGCGATCCAAGTTCCGCGTCCAGCAATTTGATCCAGAACAGATCATCAATCTCGCGCAACCCCTCAGTGCCGAGACGCTGCAGGAACAGCCGGTAAAGCGGGTAAGCCTCTTTCAGCTCGCCCTCATTCGGGTGGAGCTCGCGCGCCACGTCCAAGTGGATTGGCTCAGCCACAAACTCGTCACCATCCTGGTAGGCGTGAATGCCCACCACTGGGTTGATGCGGTCAGCCATCGCCTTCAATGGGCCAGCGAAGCTAAGGCGAGTGAAGCTGTGCTTCTTGACTAGATGGTCTGCAACGCTTGATTTGCCGTGCTGCTTGTAGCCGGTCAGGCCGATTAGGGTTAGTTTTCCTGCCATACGATTGTTCCTTTCTCAACAGCGAACAAGCCGCTGATTTCGTTCGGGTTGGGTCTATGGGCGCGAATGCCCTCAAGCACTGTTAGCGCGTGCTCAGCGCTCTCAAGGTTCCGGTAGGGGCCATGCGTTCGCTCACGCGCCACAACTTGCATGACCCCTCCACGGTTGCGGTGCACGCCGTAGGTTTCTACGACGCGCCACCACGCCTCTGACTCGGGTACGTCTTCGCTCAAACTGTTGCGGGGAGCGCCAAACTCATTGGGACTTTCACCGGCAGCTGACGAACCTTCAGCTCAGAATGGTTGAACACTAGGTAGGGGAATCCGGGGAACTTCACCCACACGTTGAAGTCGTCGTCTTCCGGGTCAACCTCAGTGACTTCGCCCATGAGCTTCTGGCCACCGAAGTAGTTGGTGTCTCGAACCTCCACGAGCGATCCAACAGTCATGCCGTAGGCTTCGAAGTTGCGGTGATCAAACGCCTTCAACGCCCACTGCTCAACATGAAGGCGCAACTGTTCGAAACCGCGTGTGCCCTTCTTATGGCCGGCATTCTTACCGCCTGCGAGGATTTCAATCACGGACGCTTCGACCAGATGATGCTTGTCGGTCGACCAGTACTCTGTGATGTGCACGCCGTCGCACTCAATCGAATGCAACCAGTACGGCTTGCCAGTCAAGTAACGTGCCAGACGGAACTTACGGGACTGCACAATGCTCTTGGGCTTGAGCCAGCCTGAACGCACGTCGTCCATGGCAAGCTTCGATGCTGCTCGTCGAATGTCAGTAGTCATTAGTCCTTTCAAGGAACGGGTTAGGGGTTTACGAGTGGGTTGAAAGTGCCCGACGCATCAGGTCATTCACGGCGTCAGCACTCTCCGCGACGAAGAGGCTGTTGATGTCGTGACCTTCAGGGGCTTTCACGTGGATAACTTCGTGGTCTTCCATCTCAGCGGACACATGGTTGGCGAACTCCACACCAGCGCCACCATCGTCGTTGTCCACGGTCACAACGATTCGGCTGTAACCGTCCAACATGCGCTTGAAGTGTGGCTGCCATGCTTGCGTTCCTGCGATGCCAACAGCCGGGTATCCGAGCTGTGTCAGCGTGATCGCTTCAACTTCGCCCTCAGTGATGTAGATGGTTCGCCCACCACGCGTGAGCGCTTGAGTGTTGAACATGCGTGGCGACCCGCCAGCAACGTCCAGGTACTTGGCGTTACCCTCATAGGGTGGAACGGCCCTGAACCGTAGCTTCATGACGTCGCCGTTGGGCACTAGGTAGGGGATGCAGATGCGCCCCCGGTAGTTACTGTGCCCCGATGCGGGGTCGGCGACGACGCCCAGTTTGAACGCTCGTATGGTTGCTTCGGACAACCCTCGGTCTTCCGTTAGGTAACGGTGAGCTGATTGTCCGCTCTCGCTGAAGAGCTGCTGATGATACGACTCCACCGCTGAACCATTCATGTTCCTGCGCGAATCGCTGAGCGTCGCCAAAGTCGATATTCTCTTCCTCCATGATCAGTTGGTACGAGTCGCCACGCCTTGGGCAGGCGAAGCAGTGGAAAGTGTTTTTGTCAGTGTTGTAAACGGCGCTGGGATTCTTGTCCTCGCCGTGGAAGGGGCACCGAACCTTTTGGCCCGATGCCCTTCCCGGTTCGATGACCGCGCCGTAGTATTCGAGAACTAACTCAATGGACGGCTTAGGTGCATCTGACAACGGTTACTCGCAGTCGTTCTCCGGCTGCCATGACTCGTAGAGGTCCTGGGCTTCGCCGTACCATTCCCAGTTGTCTACACCGGCCTGCTCTAGAGCGCGCAACCAATCGCTGTCGCGCTGAAGCTGGTCGTATTCAGCCCGGCTGATCGTTATGTTCTCGGTTTCTACAGCTGCCATGTGATTCCTTCAGGCTCCTTCACCTTGTTGAGGGTTGATGTGTCTGCGAGGTGATGCTCTTGCCCGGTCAGCGCTAAGCCGACCTGACGTAGCCAGAAGGCGTCTACCTGGTTGTCGTCCTTGTTCACGAGGCTGGTGGCCTGCGTGTAATGGGCGAGCATCTTCTTCTTGTCGGCCCTGCCGTCGCCCGTTGCCGCCTTCTTCAAGGTGGACGGGACGACGAGGGCGTAGGGGATGCAATGCCGTTGAAGCTTTTCCCTAATGACGCCCTGAACCATGCCGGTGATTCCTGCGTGCATGGCGTTCCTTGGCAAGTCCTCCATGACCACCAGGTCTGGGCTCTGGTGGATGAATCCGTTGTCGGAGGTGTCGGCAATCTCAACTAGCCGCCAGTCTTTATCGGCTGGCTTGGTCTTGATCGTCTCCAACGAACCGTCTGGCCATGCCATGCCTGTTGCGCTCAAGGACGGGTCAATCCCCGCCACGGCGAGAGTGCTACTTATACTCGCCTCAAGTCTGCTAGCGAGCGAGTCAAGTCCATTGAGGCTCTGCGCACCGCGCCAGTGTCTTTAGGCGACACGTCCGTCCACTCCGACCAATGAAGGTCGTCGTTCGCCACGTCCTTCTCGTGCTGCTTCTGCTTGGCGCAAAGATGCTGCGCCTTGGCCACGAAGCGTTGAGCTTCAGCAATGGTCTCTTCTAGTTGGTTTGCGCTCATGCTCATAGCGACCGCACCTCTTCCGCAATGGTCGTCATGCCGTGAAAGAACTCTTTGATCGAAACAAGCTGGTCGGGATCATGTGGCTCATGCTCTAACGCGTTCACCAATAGATGGAGGCCGTGCGCAACAAGAATCATCTGATTAGCCTCAAGCCCAACGAGCGCAAGCTTCTTCTCGCCGTCCAGCTCGTAGGGGACGCGTACGGCGTCTTCGATGATTTCGCCTTCGAGAACTTCCGGCATTTAGCCCACCAATCGCAGGTCGGGGCGCATCGCTTCGGCAACACTCTTCGGAATGTCATCGTGTTCAGCAAGCACCTTGTAGACCTGCTTCGAGGCCGAGTGGAAGACGATCACACCCTCGGGTGCGGTCTTGCCTCCGTCTACGTGCGAGCCGGTGTCCAGGAGATGCTGAAGAGTGTCTTCAATGAAGCACGAGTCGAAGCGACCATAGACGCCCAACTGGGGGATGACCTCAAGACGATCCACCTCTTTGACCTCTTCAGTCCAACGCGGGTTGAACAAGAAGAACGTGCGTTCTTCCAGGTCGTAGCCACGCTGGATTCCCTTGCCAGCCCATTCACCAAAGTGGCGTCCGACGCCGAGAACGTCGCGCAGGACGCCAGCGTTCTGATGAACCCAGGAGGCGAAGCCGTAGTTGTCGGTCGCCTTGCCGGGAGTGATGAGGCGGTTGCGCGACTGCGCTGCTACCCGGCCATCTGGGGTGATGATGATTGCGCCGTTAGTGCCGTCAACCTTCTCCGAGATGTGGATGGTCTTGTTCAGTCGTGGAGTCTTTGGCCACGCTTCGAAGGTTGGTGCGTACTTGTCCTCGTGGACAATGCTGATTACTTCTGCGGTCAAAATGTTCCTTTCTAACCTTCGAACTTGCCCCGTTCAAGGTCGGCATGAATTGGTAGCCACCACTTACCGGACTGGTCTGCGCGACCGTTGCGGTTTTTGACGACGCTGGCTTTCATGTCCGACCCTGAGCGGGCGAGAGTGAGTATCACTGCTGGCGTCTTCGAGACTTTGCCTCGCACACCAGACAGCGGGATGATCGCCGTGCCATCCTCAAAAGCACCTCCAGCGTGATGGAGCGCGAGGACTGCGCTGCCTGTCAGCTTGGCTAGGTTCTTCAGGAAGATGCACGCTTCTTCGAGCGAGCGGAACTCGTCAGCCTCCATACCTTCGATGTAAAGGTCTTTGAGGTTGTCCATGACGATCACTTCAGGGAAGTGGCCGTAGGTTCCCTCGTAGGCTTTGAGCTCGTCGATGACGTACTGTTCGCTCGGGTTGGGTGTGAAGTTCCATGTGATGTGGGATTCGGTTTGGTGAATCGCCTGATCAATGGACTCCGTATTATGGTTGGCCATCATGTCTTCTACAGCCGACGACGTGTAGCCGGTAGCTAGGCACGCTGCTCGTTTGTAGATGACGTCTGGGCCGGTGTCGGCGCTGAAGTAGAGGCAGGAGTTGACTGCTCTTCCTCGGTCGCCGTGGTGGAGGATTGCTTGGATGAGGTACGACTTGCCACTGCCAGGTCCGGCGACGATCATGCTGAGCTGGCCTTTGCGGAAGTGGACGCCGTTCTCGTTGAACGCTTGCACGGGCGACATGATTGGTTCACCGCTGGCAGCGTTCCTTCGTAACGCCTGAGTAAGCGACTGCAACTAGGCGACCCCTACTGCGCCCACTTGGGCAACGGTGGGAGGCTACTGTCGCCACCCTGAGGGGCTGGCGGGGCGCTTGACGCTGGCAGGTTCGGCGCGGACTGTTCGTCGCTCCAAGGGTTGCTTGACGGCTTCTCGGCGGGTGAGGCTGACTCAGCCTGACTGGTCGGTGGCGTGTCCATTGGCGCGTCGTCTGGTCGACCCTCCAACCGTTCGCCAATGGTTCGCTGAGCTTCAGCTTCGTCACGCATGGCCGAAACAGCAGCGCCAATCAACGAGAAGCTAGCGGCATCTACGGTGGCAACAAGACGATCATGTAGCGCCTGAACCGTGTCAGCCTTCACGACCAGCTTCGCCTTGATCAACGGGTCATGAGACTCGATAGTGACCTCAAAAGCGTCACTCATAGGCTTGTCCTTTCAAAAGCTTGAGGGGGTTGGAACGCTTGGCCGTGACATGTCAGTGACGCGTCACGGCCAAGCAAATGAAGGGTTGGGTTAGGGGCTAGTTGTCGCCACCCCATGCACCAGCTGCCGCCTGAGCTGGCCAGTACTCAGCGGTGAAGTCCTTCGGAGGGTTCGACGGGTTCTTGCCAACACCGTAGCCACTGAAGGTGACTTTGATGGTGCCGTTGACCTGAGGCTCCCCAACGTTCTTCTCGATCAGAGCCTTGCCGATTGCTGCGCGCATGGTCTTCTTGTCCACGCACAGGACGGTTGGGGCTTCTTCTTCCGAAGGGGCGTTCAAGTCAAGACCTGGAATCAACTGCTCCATGATCGGATCACCCGACGGGAAGGTCTTTGGCTCGTTGGTGCCGTACTCGCGCTGCTGACGCTCAGTGACCTTGCCGGTAATCTTGAGGGTGATGCTGTCGCCAACAGTCTTGAACTTGGCGTACTTGCCAGAAGGGGTTGCTGCTGCGACAAATGCGTTGGTCAAAGTTATTTGACTCTCTTTCGTGTGTAACGGTGGTTTCGTTCTTGGACGGCTTTGGCGGGGCGTCCGGCCCGTAAAACTGTGTGTGGCTACTTGGCCGGGTAGTCGATGCCGTGGGCTTCGACGTACTTGACTGCGGTGACACCCAGAGCGTCGAGAAGCTTCTTGGACTTGTCCAGCTCTTGTGGGAATGACCAGTCATACCGGCGCTTCACTTCATTTAGATCCCCGCCGACAAATGACCAGCCCTTGTCATCAGCGAGGGACTTGTAGGCAATGGCGTCCAGTGCGTAATCTTCAACATCCTTGGCGACCTCTTCGGCCTTCAAAACTTCGAGGCGAATAGTGGCGGTGGTGCCAGCATCGTTCAACTCACTCAGGATGACAGCTCGATAGTTCGCATATACGCCTGAGTAGCGACTTTCTAGAACGCCCGCTGACTCAGCCTCGCCAATCTTTGCGGTGTCGTTTTCGTAGACTTCAAGCATTCGGCGGTAAACGAGCTCATGCAGCGCCTTGGCCTCATCCGTGTCCTGCTGGCGAGCCTTCCACGCCTCATGCTCCTTCTCCCACTCGGCAACTTCGGCCTCATGCTTGCGCTGCTCAAGCACTGAGTGGAGCTGGAAGATTGCAGAGCCGATAGCCTTTCCTCCTGAGCGATCGGCATCGTCTTCTGCCTTGAACCGGACGCCAGTCTCATCAGGGAGACGAATGCTATAAGGCTCAACGGAAAGAAGTCGGATTGCCAGCTTGAGGCGTTCATCTTCGCTCAAATGCAAGCGACCATCGCCAATAAGGCTGAAGATCGTTACGCCCGAGTTGATGTTCTCAATCTCGTAGCCATCAGCACCACCAGGGACGTCATCCTCAATGTCGAAGCCCTGCCCGATGTAGACCTCGTTGGCGTCGACGTAAGGATTGACGCCTGCTTTTAGGGGCACACGCTGGCGCACCGGCTCCACCGGCTCTGGATCGTCGTCCACGGCTACCTCAGCGCTCACGTTCCCTTCGCCCTCCAAGCGCTGCTTGAGGTCGTCAGAGTTGCGCAGGAACAAGGTCTGGTTCGGCTGGCCAACGACCTCAACGGTCTTCGCGGTGCCCTCAGTCACCAAGACCTGGCCGTTGTCCTTGTCGACCTCGATACGGTAACGGGCGTCAACACCGTTGTCGTTCAAAATAACTGGCATGTTTCTATGCTTTCCTTTCGTACTGTTCAGCGGACGGGACATGGCCTTTGACCATGCAATACTGGGCCAAGCCACAAGTGCGTTCGCAGTCCGCTGTCGGGTTAGGGAGGTACAGACCTAGACGTTCTGCCGTGTCCATCTGGGCGTATAAAGCGCCGAGACGTTCAGGCGTCCAGTGGGTTAGGTCGTACGAGTGATCCTTTGAAGGCTTCTCTTTGCCATGTGCGGTGGCTGGCCTTCCAAGGTGAAGGATGATTCCTTCGGTTGGGCGGGGGATGCCCATAAGCTGCTCGACCGCTAGAGCGTAAGTGCCTAGCTGGATCTGAGCGTTACCCGGTAGCTTCGAGCCGGACTTCAAGTCGACCGGAATGACTCGGCCATCACGGTACTTTCTTAGCTGGTCGATGAAGCCGTAGACTTCAACACCGCCAAGGGTGATGGTGAACTCAAGCTCGGTAGCGATTACACGCCACTCGTCTTCGTGCTCTTTGGCTAGTCGCTGGTAGTCATTGACTTGCCAGATGGCTTGTCCGAGTCGGTCTTCGATATCTTTCCAGCCGGACTTCCGACCTCCGACCATCCAAGCCGCCTCGTCGGGCCACTGCTCTCGGGTTTTACCAATCTCTTCCGTGTAGTAGGACTCCACGATGGACTGGATTTCTTTACTGCTTTGGGTTCGTCGGTTCTTTTCGAACTCTTCAATCCCGTGGTGAGCTGCCTTTCCGTGTGTGAACCAGGCAGCTGGTCTTTGTGGCGCTCTCGCCACTCTCTGTAGCCGGTAAGCTTCACCGCACGAGGCGTAGGAGCTTAGCTGGCTAACACTGCGCCGTTTTGGCGTCGTCAATTCAAGGGCTATTTTGTTCCTTTCCTCTTGAACAATCTCAACAATACGTGACTAGTCATGACATGTCAAATGACCTACCATTTAGGTTATGGCAGTAACAAAGACATCATCAAAGTCCAAGCCGTGGCGGGTCGATTACCGTGTCAACGGCGTACGCAAACGCCAGTCCTTTGCGACTAAGCGGCAGGCTGAAGCTTTCCAGCGCGACCAGCTTACTAAGCGTGACGCTGGCACGTGGGTTGACCCTAAGACGGCTGAGCGCACAACAGTTTCGGACGTGTGGAAAGACTTCCAGATGCTCATGCGTACGTCTGGGCCGAATGGTCGTGGCCCTACGGCTGACCGTGCGCGCATCCGATACGAACGCCACTGGCGCGCCTACATCGAACCCGTTTGGGGTTCAACACCTGTCGGGTTCATCAAGCATGAAGACGTGTCCGCATGGGTTGCAGGGATGAAGCGTCGGAGTGGTGGCAGCAAGGCTGACGGGTTCGTTGACGCTGGCGCACACCTGATCGCTGGCAACAAGCTCAAGCACGGGCTCGCTGAAGACGACGAGCGAACCATCCCACTAGGGGAGTCGGGTCGCAAGAGTGTTGCTGTCACGTTCAAGACGCTGATGAAGCACGCAACTCGCATGGGCGTAGTAGTGAACAACCCTGCACTCAACTCGGCTGGCGAATCAACCTACACGCCTGTCGCCAAGGTGAAGAAGCCACACATCTACCTGACAGCCGACCAACTGTTCACACTTCATGACGCAATGCCAGAACCTTACCGGCTCGGCATTCTCCTGAGCGGACTGTGCGGTCTGCGTTGGGGTGAGATGAACGGGCTTCGGGCCTCCGACGTAAACCTGAGCGAGCGAATCATCACTGTCCAACGATCACTATCAGAGCTTGATGGCTACCACATCGAGACGCCGCCTAAGAGTGGTGCGACTCGGCGCGTGCCAATCCCCGCTGTGATCGTTGAAGACCTGCGAGCGGTCATGAAGGAACGCCCGAGTGGCCTACTGTTCTCGTTCAAGAAGGGTGGGCCACCACTGCGAAACAACAATTACAACACCAGGACGCTGCGCCCAACCATCCAACGCCTACGCGCCAATGGCGTAGACATACCAGTCATGACGTTCCACGACCTCAGGCATACAGCGGTGTCGCTGATGATCAAGTCTGGTGCGAACATCAAGGTGGTTCAGGCGATTGCTGGGCACGCTACGGCAACCATGACACTGGATACCTATGCTGGCCTGTTCATGGATGACCTGATGGACAGTGTGGGAAGGCTCGATAACGTGCTTGAAAGTGGTGGACACTTTAAGGTCACTAGTAAGGCTTGATGCCTTGTGTTGACGCGGAAAGAACTATTCTTGCGAACGATGCGCTCTACCAACTGAGCTATAGCCCCTCCATGAATCACAGTACTCCGATCCGCGAGAATCGCAATTCGAGTACTTAAAGAGCAATGCTCCAGTCCCGAGGGGGCTGGAGCATTGCCGGGTGAAGAACTAGGAAACTTCCTGGAACTCCACGACCTCAGGCACGTTGCGCAGTGCAATCTTGGAGACGATCCAAATGACTGCGGTCAGGCTTGCGGTCAGCAGCAGCTGGGTGCGGGCCGCGGTGTCGGTCATGGAGACCGCCACGATGCCTGCCAAGACCACCAGAGTGGCGATCGACAGGTACGGGAAGCCCCACAGGCGGACCGGAAGGTGCTCGCCGTTCTTGTCTGCGCGGCGGCGCAGGATCAGCTGGGTCACCGCAATGAAGGTCCAGATCACGATGATGGTCGAGCCCACCACGTTCAGCAGGATCGGCATGACCTGGTCAGGCCAGATCCAGTTCAGGCCCACTGCCAGGAAGGAGAAGGCTACCGAGCTGAGCACGGCCTTGGCCGGTACGCCCTTTCCGGTCACGTGGGTGACTGCCACCGGGGCCAGCT
Source organism: Glutamicibacter uratoxydans (assembly GCF_006539925.1). Lineage (GTDB taxonomy): Bacteria > Actinomycetota > Actinomycetes > Actinomycetales > Micrococcaceae > Glutamicibacter > Glutamicibacter uratoxydans. The sequence continues at coordinate 60,063 of NZ_BJNY01000001.1, forward strand.
TGCGCTTGCCCAGCGAGAAGAGCATGCGCGAGGAGCCGTAGATGTTGGCGTTCATTGCCGAAAGCAGTGCGATGACCACGACGGCGTTCATGACGGTGCCGACGCCTGGGACGTTCAGGACGTCCAGGGCTGCGGCGAACGGGCCGACGAGGATGGATGGATCGTTCCAAGGAACGATGGCAACGATCACCAGGATGGAGCCCAGGTAGAACACCAGGATACGTGCCATCACGGAGCGGACCACGCGCTTGATGTTGCCGGCCGGATCGTCGGATTCTGCAGCGGCGATGGCCACCACTTCGGTGCCGCCAAAGGAGAAGATCACGATGAGCACAGCCGCCGCGATGCCGGACATGCCGCCCGGTGCGAAGCCGCCGTGGGCAGCGAGGTTGCCCAGGCCCACCGGTGCATCGGTGGGAACGATGTAGCTGAGCACCAGGGCGCCGAAGACCAGGAAGATGATGATGGCCGCGACCTTGATGACAGCGAACCAGTATTCAAAGCGTCCGTAGTTGCGCACGCCAAGCAGGTTGGCGCCGGTCAGGGCGACCACGAAGAGCAGAACCCAGCCCCACTGCGGGACGTTCGGGAACCATTCGGCGACGATCGCCGCCGCGCCGGTGGCTTCTGCTGCCACCACGACAACCAGCTGGATCCAGTACAGCCAGCCCAGGGTGCTGCCAGCGCTGCGTCCCATGGCCTTGTGGGCAAAGGTGCTGAACGCGCCCGAGGACGGGTTCGCCGCGACCATTTCCGCCAGCATCGCCATGACCACGATGATCACGGTGCCCGCCAGCAGGTAGGAGATCAGCACCGCAGGACCTGCAATGGAGATCGCCTGGCCGGAGCCGACGAACAGGCCGGCGCCGATCGCGCCGCCCAGGCCCATCATGGAAATCTGGCGCTGGGTCAGCCCGGCATGCAGCTGGGTATCGGTGGACTCGCTCATGCCTGGGCTCCTTCGCGGACGGAGGCAAGGGCTGCGATGACGCGGTCCACGTCCAGCTCCGAGCCGGAGGAGATGCGCAGGCCGTCGCCCGGGAAGGCGCGGACTACGACGCCGCCGTCTGCCAGCTTGGCTTCGATGTCTAGGGTGTCATCGCCTGCGTTGATCCACACGAAGTTCGCCTGGGACTTCACTACCGGGTAGCCGGCGACTTCCAATGCTTCGTACATGCGCTCGCGCTGGGCGACGACCTCGTTGATGCGTACAGACAGTTCGTCGGCTGCGTGCAGCGATGCCACCGCTGCGCGCTGGGCCAGATCGGAGACGCCGAACGGGATCGCCACCTTGCGCAGGTTCTCTGCCACTTCCAGCGGGCTGATGGCGTAGCCGATGCGCAGGCCTGCCAGGCCGTAGGCCTTGGAGAAGGTGTGCAGCACAGCCACGTTCGGGTTGTTCTTGAAAAGCTCCACTCCGTCGGCGCGCACTGCCGAGCGGTCGAAGTGCACGTAGGCCTCGTCGATGACGATCAGCACGTCGCGCGGAACGGCGGCGATGAAGTCTTCCAGGGCCTTGGCCTCGACCACGGTGCCGGTCGGGTTGTTCGGGTTGCAGATGAAGATCAGGCGGGTCTTCTCGGTGACTGCCGCGAGCATTGCCGGCAGGTCGTGCTTGGAGTCGGCATCCAGCGGCACCTCGACAGGGGTTGCCCCGGCAATGCGCACCAGCGATGGGTACGCCTCGAAGGAGCGCCATGCGTACATGACCTCGTCGCCTTCGGCTGCTACCGCGTGGATCAGCTGTGCTGCGACCTCTACGGAACCTGCGCCCAGGGTGATGTGCTGCGGGTCCACCTGGTGCAGGGCTGCCAGCTCAGCGGTCAGCTGCGGGGCGGCGATGCTCGGGTAGCGGTGGATGGTGCCTAGGCCTTCGCTGATGGCGTCGAGAACCGATGGCAGTGGGCTGTGTGGAGACTCGTTCGATGAGAGTTTCGAGGCTCCAGCGGCCGCAGGCTTTCCCTGCTTGTATGCGGGAACAGACTGCAAAGATGGGCGCTGGTGAAGGGTCATGGGTTCCTCTCTGAAGACCATGGGCGCAAAATCGGGGTGCGGGTAACCCCGCTCATATGCTCGCGTGGCGCGACTCACAGACTATGACTTTAGATGGCGTTAATCTGTGGTTTCAATCGCTTTCGCCAGTACTGTGCAGGCTGTATAGCGATTGCGGGTCAGGCGGCCGATTTACTGGTCATTCTGTATAGCTGTTGTTGATTCTTTGGCGCAGGCTGCCACCAGGGGCAGCGTCCGGCCTTGGAAGTGCTCATGCAGCGCGAAGGCTGAGGACGTGCGGGCGACACCGGGAACCGTATTGATGCGGTTGAAGATGTCCTGGAGATCTTCCGGGGTGCGGGCCACCACGCGCAGCTGCAGATCCGAGCTGCCGGTGACCGTATACATGTCGATGATCTCCGGGATCGCCGCTTCCAACGCGTTGGCCACCGGGTCGTGCCCGTATTTCTGCACGATCTCCACCGCGCAGAAGGCGACCAGCGTGTAGCCGAAGCCTGCCGGCTGGATGCGAGGGACGATTCCCTGGATGACTCCCGCATCATGGAGCCTTGCCAGCCGACTGGTGACGGTTCCGCGGGCTACGCCCAGGCGGCGGGCGCACTCCATCACCGGCAGCATGGGGGACTCGGTCAGCAGATCAATCAGGTCTGCGTCCAATTGGTCGATGCGCATGGCCTTGCTCCTTAGCCTCTGCCGCTACTTGTTGCAGGACACACGCCATTGTGCGCCCTGTCTCTAAGGCTAACTCGCGTTAAAGGCGGTGGTGGCCCATGTCATGGAGAAAGATGGGATAGCTCACAGCAAACTGGTCTCGGCGGAGCGCAGACAACAAGGATTTAACTGCGGCTGAAAAGTTGATGAAGCCTATTCCGCGCCGGGCAATGCTGACGTAGCGTAGTGCTCGGCAAGCCGTGCAGCATACACATCAAGGGGATAAGGCCATGCAGCAGCTCACAGTTAATCTTTGGATGAATGGCACCGCCGAGGAAGCCGGGCAGTTCTATGCGTCAGCGCTTCCGCAGACCACCATGGAAGTTGAATCGCGCTACCCGGAAGAAGGGCTTGCCGATTTCCAGCAACCGCTGGCAGGCCAGGCATTGACCGTCTCGGTGTGGGTGGGCGGCACCAAGCTGACCTTGATCAATGCGGGTCCCGAATTTTCGCCGAATCCTTCCATCTCGCTGATCTTGAATTTTGATCCTTCTGCCATGGAAGACGCCGCCGTGCAGCTAGATGCCGCGTGGGAGGCCCTGCTGGACGGCGGGACGGTGCTGATGCCGCTGGGCGAGTATCCTTTCAGCCCGCGCTACGGCTGGGTGTCCGACCGCTACGGGGTCAGCTGGCAGCTGATGCTCACCAACCCTGCAGGAGAACCTGCACCGCTGATGATTCCGAACCTGATGTTTGCCGGGGCAGCGCAGAACAAGGCGGCTGAAGCCATCGACTTCTACACGGGGCTGCTGGGCGGCGAGATCAAGGCGAAGTTCAACTACGAGCAGGCTAATGACGTGGTGAACACGCAATCGGTCATGTTCAGCGATTTCACCTTAGGCCCGGACATTGTTTCTGCGATGGACTCGGGCGTGGCCCAGGACCTGAACTTCACCCCTGGCGTCTCCCTGCAGTGGGACTGCGACGGGCAGGAGGAAATCGACAGGGTGTGGGACGCGCTTTCGGCGGTGCCCGAGGCGGAGCAGTGCGGCTGGCTGACCGATAAATTCGGCGTCAGCTGGCAAATTGTCCCTTCCAATATGGGGGAACTGATGAGTCGCCCCAACGCGTTCGAGCACATGATGGGAATGAAGAAGCTCGTCATCGACGAATTCTAGGCGGCGGGTTGCGCACCGGCGCTGTCGGGGGCACTGGGTAGGCTGGCTGGTAGTTGATCGCCAGCATTTTCAGAACTGCACACGGGAGCGCCATGCCTGCACCAAAAATCCGCCATTTCGTCCTGCCGGAGCTTGCCGCTGGCCTGCCCGGGGACCTGCTGGATGCCGGCTATATCGACGCCTTGGAGTTCAGCTCCCTGAGCCAGGAATTCGAGGCCGATGGTGCCCGCTTCGAGGACTGCGCCTTCACGTCCTTGAACGCCCTGACCCTCTCGCTGCGCGCTGCGCGCTTGATCCAGTGCGAGCTCAACCAGGTCAATGCACCGGTGTTCCAGGGCACCGGGGTGCACCTGAACGATGTGCGCATCAGCCACAGCCGCTTTGGTTCGGCCGACGCTGCGGATTCGACCTGGGATTCGGTCATTGTGCAGAACTGCAAGTTCGGCTGGCTGAACCTGCGCGGTGCCAAGCTGCGAGATGTCGAATTCCGCAACTGCCAGTTCGACGAGCTGGATTTAGGCGAAGCGACGCGCGTGCGGTTCACCGACTGCCGCACCGCGGTGCTGGCCGCGCATCAGGCAAAGCTCAATTCCGTTGAGCTGCAGGGGCTGGACTTTGCATCGGTGGACGGGATTCCAGGGCTGCGCGGTGCCAGCATCAATTCTTTGCAGCTTTCGGGGCTGGCCGAGCAGCTAGCGGTCCACGTCGGGCTCAAGATAACGTACTGATCTGCGCAAACCGCCCTGCCAGCTCGCTGGCGGTGGAAATGATCATTGCCTGCATTTCCGCTGCGGCCCGAGTGAGCGTGACATCGCGGCGGTGCGCCAAGCCGATGGTGCGCTGCAGCTGAGGATCTTCCAGCTGCACCGCACGCAACGCCGTGCTCTGGGTCAACACGGTGGCTGGGACAACAGCCACGCCCAACCCTGCCTGGACGAAGCGCAGGACCGCGTCCATCTCTCCGCCGTCGATCACCACGTTCGGCGCCAGGCCGCGTTCGCGGTAGGCGGCCATGGTGGCGGCGCGCAGGTCATAGCCGTGGGAGAAGGCGATCTGCGGGATCGCGGAGAGCGATTTGAGGTCTATTGCCTGCCTTGGCCCAAGTACGCCGTCCGGCGAGTCGGCCACCACCAGGCGTTCGCGCAGCAGCGGGGTGTGCTCCAAGGTGGCCTCGTTCACCGCATGTTCGCTGGTGACGATCAGCGCCAAGTCAAGCTGTCCGCCAGACAGCTGTTCGAGCAGCACCCGGGAGCCTGCCTCGGCGATGTGAAGCTCAATACCGGGATACCTGCCGCGGAACTCGGAGAGGACTTCAGCAACCAGCGAGACGCACAGCGTCGGGGGAGCGCCGAGCCTGACGCGTCCGCGGCGAAGCCCTGCCAGCTCCGCCATTTCCACCCTGATCGACTCCTCGTCGGCCAGCATCCTTGACGCCAGCGGCAGCAATGCCTGGCCGGCGGCGGTCAGGGTGATGTTGCCGCGAGCACGGTGGAAGAGCTCCGATCCCAGATCGTGTTCAAGGGTGGCGATCTGGCGGCTGAGCGAAGGCTGCGTGAGGTGCAATTCTTCGGCTGCGCGTGTGAAGTGGCCCACGCGGGCGATCGTGGCAAAGCCCCGCAATTGCTCTAGATTCATACTGCATAGCATATCGCTATGGAAATCATGATGATTATTCATTGGACGTATTGTTCTTGCGGCGTGAAGCTGGACAACATGAGAAAACAACGTCAGATTTCCACATCAGTCCTCGTCATCGGCACCGGCGGATCCGGCCTGCGCGCAGCCATCGAACTGGCCGAAGCCGGCGTCGACGTCCTGGCAGTAGGCAAGCGCCCGCGCAGCGACGCCCATACCTCGCTGGCTGCCGGCGGCATCAATGCGGCGCTGGGCACCATGGATGAAGAAGACTCCTGGCAGCAGCATGCCGCCGACACCCTGAAGGAAAGCTACCTGCTGGCGGATCCGCGCACCGTCCAAGTGGTGGCCCAGGGCGCGCAGCGCGGCATCGAGGACCTCGAACGCTACGGCATGAACTTCGCCCGCGAAGAAGACGGCCGCATTTCGCAGCGGTTCTTCGGCGCGCACAAGTTCCGCCGCACTGCCTTCGCCGGCGACTATACCGGGCTTGAAATCCAGCGGACCCTGATTCGCAGGGCCGAGCAGCTGGACGTACGGATCCTGGACACCATGTATGTGACCCGGCTACTGGTCGAGGACGGGAAGATCTTCGGCGCCTACGGATTCGACGTCAACGACGGCACCGGCTACCTGATCTACGCCGACGCCGTGATCCTCGCGGCTGGCGGCCATACGCGCATCTGGCGCCGCACCTCTTCGCGGCGCGACGAGAACACCGGCGACTCATGGCGCCTGGCCGTCGAGGCAGGAGCCCGGCTGCGCGACCCGGAGCTGGTGCAGTTCCATCCATCAGGCATTATCGAACCGGAGAATGCTGCGGGAACGCTGATCTCCGAGGCGGCCCGCGGCGAGGGGGGCATCCTGACCAACGCGGCCGGTGAACGCTTCATGCAGCGCTATGATCCGCAGCGCATGGAGCTGTCCACCAGGGACCGCGTCGCACTGGCTGCCTACACTGAAATCCAGCAGGGGCGCGGCACCGAAAAGGGTGGAGTCTGGCTGGATGTTTCGCACCTGCCGCGCAAGGTGATCATGGAGCGCCTGCCGCGCGTCTACCAGACGGTGATGGAATTGCAGATGCGGGACATTACCGAGCAGAAGATCGAAATTGCGCCCACCGCTCACTATTCAATGGGCGGCGTCTGGGTGGACCCGCTGACCCATGCCACCGAGGTGCCGGGCTTGTTTGCCATTGGCGAGGCTTCCTCCGGTCTGCACGGAGCCAACAGGCTGGGCGGCAATTCACTGATCGAGCTGCTGGTCTTCGGCCGGATTGTCGGTCAGGAAGCGGCGGCCTACTCCCGTTCGCTGGTCAGCCAGCCTCGTTCGGCCGCCGCGGTCGCGGCCGCCCGCGATGAGGTCGACGGGCTGCAGGCAGCCCAGGGGCACGAAAACGTCCGTGCCCTGCAGCGCGCCATCCGCGACGTGATGACCGAACACGCCGGGGTGCTGCGCGATGAAGCAGGGCTGTTGGCGGGGCTGGCCAAGCTGGAGCAGATCGAGGAGCGGATCAAGAATATCGGCATCCATCCTGACATTGCAGGTTTCCAAGACCTCAGCCACGCCTTCGACCTGAAGTCCTCGGCACTGGCAGCGCGGGCCACCTTGGAAGCCGCGCTGGAGCGCCGCGAAACCCGCGGCTGCCACAACCGCAGCGACTACCCGCTGACCGATCCGCAGCTGCAGGTGAACCTGGTGTGGTCAGCGCAGGGCGGCGTCGTGCGCGAAGCGATCCCTCAGATCCCTGAAGAGATTGCACAATTGATGACCGAAGTATCCCAGGAGGGCAAGCTGGTGGAGTAGCCGCCACCAGCGAGCGTGCTGAAAAATCTTGAGATCAAGGAGGGCCGAGCCCCGCCAACTGTGGCGGGGCTCGGCTCTCCTTATACTCCGGGTTGTTACGCCGACCGATTTTCTGTATGACCCGAACGAAAATCTGCACGGGCATCCTGAAAAATCCGCGTGATTCCGGGGCAGAAAGAGCTTTTGGTGCGGGAGCAATTCGCCACTTGACTGAAGAACTGGATTGGAGGTTGACATCTTAGACCACCCCTGGGCTGTTTGGGCAAATATCAGCTGTGACGTCTGCTATTCTTGCCTTAGCCACAGGCTTCCCGGCACCTTCTGGCCGGTTGTAAAGATCGATGTGGACACCCAAAAAGCTCTGTTAATCAAGGGGACTCTCGATGTATTTAACTCCGCGTGAGCATGAAAAACTCATGATCGTTGTGGCCGCCGATCTAGCGCGCCGCCGCCAAGAACGTGGACTAAAGCTGAACTTTCCTGAATCGGTAGCCATCATCACCTACGAAATCATCGAAGGCGCCCGCGACGGACGAACCGTTGCCGAAATGATGAGCTACGGAACCACCATTCTCAAGCGCGAAGATGTCATGGACGGCATCCCGGAAATGATTGACCAGGTTCAGGTAGAAGCAACCTTCCGTGATGGCACGAAGCTCGTGACCATCCACAATCCGATCCGTTAAAACGTCTGAATCAAGCACCCAGGAGACCCGATGATTCCCGGTGAATACATCCTTCGCGATGAACCGATTCTGTGCAACGAACAACAGCAGACTCGCATCTTGAACCTCGTCAACCGCGGCGACCGCCCCATCCAGGTCGGTTCGCACTACCACTTCGCAGAAGTGAACAACGACCTGGAGTTCGACCGCGTCGCCGCCCGCGGCTTCCGGCTGGACATTCCCGCCGGCACCGCCGTGCGCTTCGAGCCGGGCGATGCACGCACCGTGCACCTGGTCGAATACGCCGGCTCCCGCGAGGTCTACGGCTTCCAGAACCGCGTCAACGGCCCGCTGGGCAAGCCGGTTCCCGTCGTGGAAACCGAAGCCATTGGCGGCACCGCAGGCATCGACTTGGACCGCGAACCAGAAGTCGTGCAGGACTACGACATCGACCTGCCCAACGAGGCGGAAGACGATTCGATCGGCTTCAGTACCAGCTTCGGCGTGGACCCGGTGGACGAGACGCTGCCGCCGCAGCCCCACGAGGCACGCCTGGCCGCAGAGGCAGAAGAAGCAGCCGAGGCGCAGGCCGACGGCGGCCAGAAGAATGAGCAGGAGCACTAAGCATGGGTTTTGAACTCACCCGCAAGCAGTATGCCGAGCTGTACGGCCCGACCACCGGAGATGCGATCCGCCTCGCTGACACCGAGCTGCTGCTTGAAATCGAGAAGGACTACACGCTCTACGGCGAAGAAGTAGTCTTCGGCGGCGGCAAGGTCACCCGCGAGGGCATGGGGCAGAACGGCCGGCTCACCCGCGACCAGGACGTCCCGGACACTGTCATCACCAACGTGGTGGTGCTCGACCATTCGGGCATTTTCAAGGCCGATGTGGCGCTGCGCGATGGGCACATCTTCAAGATCGGCAAGGCCGGCAACCCGGACATCTCCGACGGCGTGGACATCGTCATCGGCGCGGCCACCGACATCATCGCCGGCGAGCACAAGATCCTCACCGCAGGGGCCATCGACACCCACATCCACTTCGTCTCCCCGGACCAGGTGCCGGTGGCGCTGGCCAACGGCACCACCACGCTGATCGGCGGCGGCTCGGGCCCCTCGGAGTCTTCCAAGGCGACCAGCCTCACCCCGGGCCCATGGCACATCAGCCGCATGCTGCAGGCAGTGGAAGGCCTGCCGATCAACATCGGCTTCCTGGGCAAGGGCCATGCCAGCGACCGTGCGCCGCTGGCCGAGCAGATCCGCGCCGGCGCCATCGGCTTGAAGATCCACGAAGACTGGGGATCCACCCACTCGTCGATCGACAATTCGCTGAAGGTCGCCGACGAGTTCGACGTGCAGATCGCCATCCACTCCGACACCCTGAACGAGTGCGGCTTCGTGGAGGACACCATCGAGGCCATTGCGGGCCGCGTCATCCACACCTTCCACACCGAAGGTGCCGGCGGCGGGCACGCACCGGACATCATCCGCATGGCCGCGCTGCCGAATGTGATGCCGGCCTCCACCAACCCCACCCTGCCGTACACCACGAACACCATCGAGGAACACCTCGACATGCTTATGGTGGCCCACCACCTGAATGCCGACATCCCGGAGGACGTCGCCTTCGCCGACTCGCGCATCCGCGCGGAAACCATCGCCGCCGAAGACGTGCTGCACGATATGGGCGTCTTCTCCATCACCTCCTCCGATTCCCAGGCCATGGGCCGCGTGGGCGAGGTAGTGCTGCGCACCTGGCAGGTGGCCGACGCGATGAAGCGCCAGCGCGGCAAGCTGGCCGGGGACGAGCACTCGGTGGGGGACAACGCCCGGTTGAAGCGCTATGTCGCCAAGTACACCATCAACCCGGCCATCGCCCACGGCATCGCGGACTCGATCGGCAGCGTGGAAGAGGGCAAGTTCGCCGACCTGGTCCTGTGGGACCCTGCGTTCTTCGGCGTCAAGCCGGAGATGGTGATCAAGGGCGGACTGATCGTGCAGTCGCTGATGGGCGATTCCAACGGGTCGATCCCCACCCCGCAGCCGCAGACCCTGCGCTACAACTTCGGCGCGCTGGGCACCGCGGTGCACAACTCCTCGATCACCTTCCTGTCCCAGGCGGCCATCGACGAGGGAGTACCCGAGCGCCTGCGCCTGCGCAAGGTCATCCGCGCCTGCCACGGCATCCGCACCTTGACCAAGGCGGACTTGAAGCACAACGGGGAAACACCCGACATTCAGGTAGACCCGCAGACCTACCAGGTCATGGTCGACGGCGAGCTCGCCACCTGCGAGCCTTCGGAAGAGCTTCCGATGGCGCAGCGCTATTTCCTGTTCTAAACCTGTAATTCAAAGGAAGACAATGATCATCGAAGAGCTCGTGGGCAACCTCCACGAGATGCCAGAAGAAGCCTACGCCGGAAGGCACCACGAAAAAGTGGTGCTTCCCAGCTCTGCCTTGGTCAAGCGCATCCAGCGGCTGACCAGCGACCACGACCGCGAGCTGGGCCTGCGCCTGGCTCCGGGCCCGGACCTGCGCGACGGGGACATCCTGTACCTGTCGGACACCGAATTGATCACCGTCGCGGTGCTGCCCACCGATGTGCTGGTCATTGCCCCGCGCAGCATCTACGAGATGGGCACGGTGGCCCATGCGCTGGGCAACCGCCACCTGCAGGCCCAGTTCTTCGACGCCGATTCCGAATACCAGGCCGAAGTGATGGTGGTGCAATACGACCACACCGTCGAGGACTTCCTGATCCACCACCAGGCGCCGTACAACCGCCAAGAGCGCGTCATGCCGGTGCCGTTCCGCCATGCCGAACACACCCACTAGTTCGGCCCACCTGCTCACGCTGTTGCAGCTTGCCGATTCGGCGCTGCCCACGGGAGCTTTCAGCCATTCCTTCGGGCTTGAAAGCTACCTGGAAGCGGGGCAGGTGAGCGACGAGGAGAGCTTTCAGCAGTGGCTGAAGCATTTCCTGGCCCAATCGCTGGTATTCACCGACGGGCTGGTGGTCCGCCTGGCCTATGAAGCCGTAGAGATGGAAGAGGTCTTCTATCTGGACCAGCTGTCCAACGCGTCGGCGCTGCCGCGGGAACTGCGCGAGGCAGCGGTGAAGATCGGCGCCCGGATGCTTTCGGTGGCGCAGATGGTCTTTTCCAATCCTGAACTGGAACAGTACAGCCAGGCCGTTGCCTCGGGGCGCTGCTTCGGCCACCCGGGCATCGGCTTTGCACTGGCTGCCAAGTCCGCCGGGGCGACGCTGGCCGATGTGCTTGGCAGCTACCTGTTCTCCACGCTGACCAGCCTGACCCAGAACGCCATCCGCGCCATCCCGCTGGGGCAGAACGCCGGACAGCGGGTGCTCGCTGCCATGCATGGGCCGGTGGCACAGGCGGTGGAGACGATCTTCACCCTGGACCTCAAGGATGTCGGGGCCGCGGCGCCGGGGCTTGAAATCGCCCAGATGCGCCACGAACACCAGCGCGCCCGCATGTTCATGTCCTAGAACCGGACGGACGCGCACACTTTCAAGAATTTTAGGGAGTAAAACATGGAACCAATTCGCATTGGCATCGGCGGACCAGTAGGCGCCGGCAAGACCCAGCTCGTGGAGCGCATCACCCGCGCTCTGGACGGCGAAATCTCGATGGCCGCGATTACCAACGACATCTACACCATCGAGGACGCCAAGATCCTTGCAGCCAACGGCGTGCTGCCGCTGGACCGCATCGTCGGCATCGAGACCGGCGGCTGCCCGCACACCGCCATCCGCGAGGACACCTCGATGAACTCGGCAGCCATTGAAGAGCTGAAAGCCAAGCACCCGGACCTGCAGATCATCTTCGTCGAATCCGGCGGAGATAACCTCTCTGCCACCTTCTCGCCTGAACTCGTCGACTTCTCCATCTACATTATCGACGTGGCCCAGGGCGAGAAGATCCCGCGCAAGGCAGGCCAGGGCATGATCAAGTCTGACCTGTTCATCATCAACAAGACCGACCTTGCACCCTATGTTGGCGCCAACTTGTCGATCATGGAGTCGGATTCCAAGGAATTCCGCGGGGACAAGCCGTTCTGCTTCACCAACCTGAAGACCGATGAAGGCCTGGAGAAGGTCATCGAGTGGCTCAAGCACGACGTGCTGATGACGGACCTGGGCTAGTGGCAGCCCAATCCACCTACATTGAACCGGCCGGCAGCGCCTTCACCAGCGAGCTGGTGGGGGAGCTGCGGCTGGATATCGGCCGGCGGGCCGGCAGGGACATCGCGGTGTCGCAGTACAGCCGCGGCGCCCTGCGGGTCTTCCGCCCGCATTACCTGGATGCCAGCGGGCAGGTCTGCTACACCGTCATCAACCCGGGCGGCGCCTACCTCGGGGCTGACCGCTATGGGATTCAGATCACCGTGCGCTCGGGCAGCAGCCTGCTGCTGACCACGCAGTCCGCGACGAAGATCTACAAGACCCCGCAGGGCCCTGCCGAGCAGCATATGGTGATCGACCTGGAAGACGATGCGGTCTTGGAATACATCCCGGACCAGCTCATCGCCTACCGCGATGCCACCTATGAGCAGGACACCGTGGTCAGGATGGGTAAGCGCGCATCATTTGTCATGTGCGAAGTGCTCACCCCCGGGTGGAGTCCCGACGGCCGGCAGTTCAGCTACGACAAGCTGCGCCTGCGCACCGAAGTGCTGGTTGACGGCAAGCTGGCGGCTCTGGACAACCTTTGGATCGAACCTGCCGAACAGGCCATCGACTCTTCGCTGTACTTCAACGAGGCCACCCACGTGGGCATGCTCCTGGCGGTGGATGCGCGCATCGACGCCGCCATGGTCGCCGAGCTGCGCGAGCTGAGCTACCAGGCGGCTGCCGAGCAGCGCGACCCGGTGCAGGTGGGCATTTCGCTCACCGCCCTGCACGGGGTGGCGGTGCGCACCCTGGGCACCTCGACCGAGTCGGCCAATGCAGTGCTGATGTCGGTGGTGGACTACCTGCGCGCCCGGCTGCGCGGCCAGGAGCCGATGAACCTGCGCAAGAACTAGGGTTTTTCGCCGCGAAGCATACTTGGCCCGGCCGCGTTCAACGCGGCCGGGCCAGTGCCTTAACTGGCCGGCGCCTTAGCTGCCGCCCAGCTGGTCCAAGCCCACCACGCTGGTGCAGTATTCCTGCAGGGTGTCCACATCATGCGAGGCAACCAGCACCGCAGCCCCCTGCTCGGCGCGGCGACAGAGGGTGGAGAAGATCATCTTGGTGGTTTCGTAGTCCAACTGGGCGGTGGGCTCGTCGGCGATGACCACCAGCGGATCGGTGATCAGCGTCCGTGCCATCAGCGCACGCTGCAGCTGGCCGTCGGACACCTCGTCCGGTTTTCGGCCCAGCAGCCGCGGATCCAGCTCGGCCTGTGCGCAGGCGGTCGCCAGCTGGCGGCTGAAGCGCTTCGGCCGCGGACGCAGGCTGCCCTGGGCGAAGGACAGCGGCGCGGTGATGGTCGCAGCCAAGGTCAACCGGGGATCCGCGTAGGCCCTGGGGCTCTGGGGCAGGTAGCCGATGGTCAAGGCGCCGCGCTCAGCGGCCGCATCAACCTGCACCTCGCCGCTCACTGGGATGGTCAATCCTGCGGCAATGGACAGCAGGGTTGATTTGCCTGCTCCCGAGGGGGCGGCCAGTCCCAGCATCTGGCCCGAGAGGACTTCCAGGCTGACGTTGTGCAGGACGTTGCCTGCAGCATCGCCATAGTTGTGGGTGATATTCCGCAGTGCTAGGCCCATGACTCAGCCTCCTGGAACAGTTCTTTCTCCACCGCTGGGACTTCCATGCCGCCGCCTGCAACGAGTTTGCCGTCCTTGAGGCAAACCGCCTCGGCGGCAAACCGGGCGCCGAGCTGCGGATCATGGGTGGTCATCACGATGGTGCGGCCGTCCGCTGCCAGATCCTGAAGTATTCCGATCACCAGGTCCCTGGTCTCATGGTCCAGGGCGCTGGTCGGTTCATCAAGCAGAATCGCCGGCGCCTGCGAGATGAGCGCCAGGGCCAGTACCACGCGTTGGGCCTGACCACCGGAGAGCTCATGCGGGTAGCTTCCGAGCAGCTGCGCATCCAGGCCGACCTGGTTCAAGGCCTCGGCCAAGACCTGGAAGCTGCGCTCCCGGCGATTCCGGCGCAGCTCCTGCTTGAGCATGCTGTTCACCGTCTTCACCGGGTTCAGCGCGGTAGCGGCCGAGCTGGGCACGAACACCAGGTTGCGGCCGCGCAGTCGGGCAAGCTGTCGTGGGGGCACCGGCTTGCCGTCTACAAATATATTGCCGTTACTGTGCAGGGTGTCGGGAAGCAGGCCCGCCAGCGATTTGAGCAGCAGGCTCTTGCCTGCCCCTGATTCGCCCATGACCACGGTGATCTTCCCCGGGGCCGCGCTGAAATGCAGGTCGTGCAGCAGCTGCACTGTATTTCCTGAGGCGTCGAGCTTGCAGACGTTCAGCCCTTGGGCTGCCAACGCGGCCTCGGGGTGATCTTTGGTGATCGAGTCAGGGCCTGCCATAGTGCTGGATTTCGAACGCCCAAGCTTCCCGGCCCTTCGGGACTTTGGCGGCTGGCTGTGAGCGAAGACCGCCACCGACCAGCTGACCAACACCAGTAGCGCCGCCGGGAAGACCAGCAGCCACCAAGCGCCCAGCAGGATTCCTGCGCGGGCATCTTCCAGCAGCAGCCCCAGGGAAGCCGACTGTGGAGGCAGGCCCACGCCCAGGAAGGACAGCGCCGATTCATGCCAGATGGCATGCGGCAGCTGCAGGACCAGGGCGATGCCAGCCTGCGGGATGACCGCTGGAATCAAATGAGTAAACCAGATCGAGGGGGCCGAGGCGCCGGAGGCCTTGGCGAGCTTGACGTAGCCGCCTTCACGTTCGGCGACCAGCCGGGAGCGGATGATGCGGGCCACCTGCGTCCAGTGCGTGAGCGCGATCGAAAGCACGATGGCCCAGCCCATGCCCGGCCACAGCGCCAGCACCACCACACCGAGCAGCAGGTGCGGCACCGCGTTCAGGGCGTCCACCGAGCGCATGATGATCCTGTCCACCAGACCGCCGAAGCTTGCCGCCAGCATGCCGCCTGCCACGCCGAGCACGGTGGAGAAGAACGTGGCTGCAGCCGCCAGCAGCAGCGACATCCGCAGCGCCTGGGCGCCGCGGGTGAACACGTCGCGGCCCAGCTGGTCGGTGCCGAAGAAATGCTCGGCCGAGGGCGGCTGGTAGACGGAGCCCAGGTCCACCTGGTGCACCCCGGCAGGGTTCAGCGCCGGGACGAACAGCGCGTAGGCGGCGGCCAGCAGCAGAAGCAGCACCGGCAGGGTGCGGCGCGAATCGAGTTTCTTAAACATCTTTCACCCGGGGATCGATCAGCAGGTAGCAGGCATCGGCCAGCGCATTGCCGGCGAACACGGCCAGGCAGGAGGCCATGGTGACAGCCGCCAGCAGCGGGAAATCTCCCGCCTTGGCGGCCTCTACCGTGGCGGAGGCAATCCCGGGCCAGGAGAACACCGACTCGATCAGCAGCGCACCGGTCACCAGCTCGCCCAGGCGGGAGCCGATGACCGTGACAAAGGGAAGCAGAGCCAGCGGCAGCACCTCGCGGACCATGATCTGTGCCTCGCCGGCGCCGCGGCCGCGGGCTGCCAGCACCGCGTCGGATTCCAAGGCCTCGAAGATCGATGCCCGCAGGTTCAGCACCAGCCAGGGGATCAGGGTGAATGCCAGCACGCAGGCAGGCAGCACCAGATGCCAGGCGATGGAGGCGGCGGTGGGGCTGTGCCCGGGCGCGGCAACACCGGAGGCCGGCATGCCAAGGCGCAGGGCGAACACCGCCACGGCAACCAGTGCCAGCACAAAGGGCGGCAGTGACTGGGCCAGTTGGGCCAGCAGCGTGGTCGCCTTGTCCGCCAGGCCGCCGGGCCTCCTGCCGGAGGCGATGGCCAGGGCGATGGACAGGAGAATGGCGATGGCCAGCCCGCACCCTGCCAGCAGCAGGGTGTAGGGAAGCCGTTCGGCCATCACCTGCGTGACGGGCCGCGCGTAGAGGATAGAGGTGCCCCAGTCGCCCTGCAGCGCCCCGGTCAGCCAGTGCGTCCAGGTGGCGAACCAGCCCTGGTCCAGCCCCAGCTGGCCTGCGAGCTCGGCCCGCTGCTCCAGGCTCAGCTGCTGGTAGCGCGAGCCGACGTAGGCGGCCAGCGGGTTGAAGGGAGCAATGGAGGCCAGCGCGAAGACCACCGCGGTGATGGCGAGGGTGACAGGCACGCCCAGCAGCATGCGCCGCCCGAGCAGCCTGCCGGCGGCCTTCCAGCGCGGTGCCCTGCGCACGGCGTCCGGGGCGGTCAGGCTCACTGGACCTTGGTCCAGTCGCCGATCTTGACCCATGGGCCCCAGGCAGTGCCGTGGTCATGCGGTTCAAGCAGCATGCCGCTGGTGTTCCAGTGCTCGTGCACGCTGCTTGACTGGACATAGGTATGGTCGATGAACGCGATCAGCAGCATCGAGGGCTGCTGGATGTACAGGTCCTGGACCTTTTGGTAGGCCTTGTTGCGTTCTGCCTGATCGGTGCTGACCCGTCCGGCGTGCAGCGCCTGGTCCATCTGGGTGCTGGCGTACTGGCTCGGGTTGTCCCAGTAGGAACCGGCCCCCGGGTAAGAGGAGTGCAGCATCTTGTACAGCTGGGTGTCCACATCGTACGGGGTGTCACCGCCGCCGAGCATGATCGCATCAGTGTCGACGCGCGGCTCAGCCTGGTCGAAGGTCGCCGCCTCCACCGTGGTTTTCACGCCCAGGGCTTCAAGCTGGGCCGAGAGCGCCACCGACAGGTCGCGGCGCAGCGTGTCCCCGGGGTTGTACATGATCGCGAAGCTTGCGCTCTTGCCGTCCTTGGTCCGCTGGCCGCTGCCATCCAGCTTCCAGCCGGCCTCGTCCAGCAGCGCCTTGGCCTGCTCGACGTCGTAGTCGAACGCCGCCGCCGGCTGGTACGCATCGCCGTACTGCGGCGGCACAAAGCTATAGGCGGGGCGTCCGGAACCTGCCAGCACGGCGTCGATCATCGCCTGCCGGTCGATACCCAGGTTCAGCGCCAGCCGCACCTTCGGGTCGCTGGTGAAGGGGTTGTCCGCCGGCAGGGAGATGCCGCGCCAGTCGGCCGAGGTGGCTTTCAGCACCTCAAAGCCCGGCTTGTCGCCAAAGCTGTCGGCCAGCTTGGGCGGCAGCACGGTGCCGGTGTAGCCGCCGCCTGCCAGGGCCTGGGCGCGGGCGTTGTCATCGGCCGACTGCTCGTAGACCACCCGGGCGACATCGGGGGCGCCGCCGGCGTAGTGTTCATTGGCTGCCAGCACCAGCTGCGTCGGTTCGTAGCTCTGGACGGTGTACGGCCCGGTGCCCACCGGATGCTGGTTGAGCACCGAGTCACTGACCTTTTGGCCGGGCACAATCAGTTCGGAGGGAGCGATGCCGATCAGCAGCAGGGTTTTGAAGGATGTCTGCGGCTCCGTAAGCTCGAACTTCACCGTGTGCTCATCAATCTGGGATACCGACTTCAGATTTTCCAGGGTCGCGGCGATGGGGGAGACGGTCTTTGGATCCATGATTGCCCGGTAGCTGGCCACCACGTCCGCGGCGTCGAAGCTGCTGCCGTCGGTGAAGGTAATGTCCTTGCGTAGCGAGACCGTCCAGGTGCGCCCGTCCTTCGAAATCTGCGGTTCGGCGGCGGCCAGCAGCGGCGTAATTTCAGGCAGGTCCTGCGCGTCGCCGGAAAGGGTGAACAGCGACTCGTTGATCTTTCCTGTGCCGTTCATATCGAAACCAGCCAGAGGGTTTAGGGTTTCCGGCAATGCCGGGGTTAATAGCACCACATCGTCTTGTGCTTGGCCGTTCACATTTGCTTGGCAGGCCGAGGTTGCAAGTACGATGGGAAGCACGACGAATGTTGCAGTGCGTCGTACTATTTTGTTCATTAATGGTCCTTCAATTGGGGTTTGAGCTGTGAGAGGCGTCATCCCAACAGTACATCTGTCTGACCAGACAGATGAAATTGATGAAGAGCTGTTGACAAGAGTGACCGTGCCCTGATTCTGGAGGCTGACATGGCGGAGGCTGAACGCCAAGAGATCGCTGCCAATGCGGTTTCTGCTGTGCGCAAGAAGATTCCCGAGTGGATCGACGTGTTCTCGTTGTGCGCCGATGAAACACGGATGAAGATCCTTGTGGCCCTCCACGCCGCGCCGAATTCTTCGGTGAGCCAGATCGCGCAGGCCACCGGCCTCGCGCCAAATACCGTCTCCCAGGCATTGGCCACGCTGCACAAGTCCGACGTGGTCCAGGTGGAACAAGACGGGCGGTTCCGCCGCTGGCGCTTGGAGCACCCGGAAGTGCACCGCTTATTGCATCAAGTTGATGCGCCTCACTCTGCACTGCACCCGGACCACCACTAGCATTCAATTTCGTCGAGATGAAGCTCGGCGGGCCGGATGGGATAACTGTCCGAAGCAGGGGATATATTCTCCAGCATGAGCAACAACCAGTCATCGCGGCCGGTCGAAGCAGCAAATTTTGAGGACCGATACACACCAACTTTGTGGGACTACCTCAAAGCGAACTACAAGCTGGTGCTAATAGGGCTCGGCCTGCTGATTGCCGGGGCTGTTATTGGACGCATGTTTCCTCCATTTGTGCTCGATTCTGACTTCTGGCGAGACTTTTTCACCGGGCCACCCATCGCGGGTCTTTTTGCGGTCATCGCGGCTTTCGTTGCTTTTTCCACCGCACGGTCAGGTAATAGGACAGCGCGAAAACATGCCGAAGAGGAAGAATGGTGGAATCGAGCCGAATGGGGCATCGGCCTAGCCTTATCGAAAGAAGAACAAGAAAAATTGGTCGGGCTCAAAGCGATTTCAGTGTTGCTGGATGGCGCTGATAAGCGCGAGGATGCATTGATTCGTGAAGTCGCCGAGGAAATTCTCCTGCACAACACGGCCGTGGACAACTCGACGCAAAAAGACGAGAATTTACTTAATCGACCACAGGACGGTGAAGACCATGGCCAAGAGCACTGAGAACGCATCGGGTGCCTCCCCGTTTGCCGTCAAGTCCGTCAAGGTTCAACGCGCTGCTGAAAGCGTACTGCGTAAATACGAAGCAAAGTACGATCGGCCCAAAAGCTTCAAGGACAAAAACCTCAGCTGGGTAAAGACACCAAGAGCTGGCAGAAAGTCTGCATAGGATCACGAAAGCCCTCCTCACAATGGGAAGAGGGCTTTCTTTCATTCGAACTATGGATCAGCACACGAGCAGTGCACTTTATTGCTTGCAGGCACCCAAAGCGGCGTTTTCCTCTCGAAGAGAATCTGGCACCAATCAGGGAAGTGTGCGGGCCTGCTCGACGAGTTATTCAAAGATGCCTTGTCGTCTTGCCGGATCCAGTTGCTACAGCGCTCCGCCACTCTGCTTTAACCTCGTGCACCATTCGGCATAGCCACTAGTATGCCTGCCGTTGGCATAATCGACTATTGCTTTTAGCGTTCGCGCACCACGCGGCTTTCATCCCAGACTGGTTCGGCCGACTCGTAGACCTTGCCATCCGAGCCGAAGACTAGGAAGCGGTCAAAGCCGCGGGCAAACCAGCGGTCGTGCGTGACAGCCAGGACGGTTCCTTCGAATGCATCGATGGCACGCTCCAGCGCCTCGCCCGAATGCAGATCGAGGTTATCGGTCGGCTCGTCAAGCAGCAGTAGTGTGGCGCCGGAGAGCTGCAGCAGCAGGATCTGGAAGCGCGCCTGCTGGCCGCCGGAGAGCGAGTCAAATTTCTGCTCGGATTGTGCCGCCAGTCCGTAGCTGTCCAGCGCACCGGCCGCGGCCTCGCGGGGAAGGCCCGAACGGTGTTCGTCGCCTCGGTGCAGGATGTCAAGCAGCGTACGGCCAAACAGATCCGGGCGCGAATGAGTCTGCGCAAAGTAGCCTGGGCGGATGCGTGCGCCGAGCTTGACGCTGCCTTCATGTGGCACCGGCTCTATCACTACATCGGAAACCGGCAGATGCTCCTTGTCCGGGTCGCTGCCGCCGGAAGCGAGCAGGCGCAGGAAGTGCGACTTGCCCGAGCCGTTGGAACCCAGCACGCCGACGCGGTCGCCGAACCATACTTCTGTTGAGAACGGCTTCATGAGACCGGTGAGCTCAAGCTTTTCAGCAACGATGGCTCGCTTGGCGGTGCGCCCGCCTTTCAGGCGCATGGTCACGTTCTGCTCCAGCGGGATGGCCTGGGGAGGGCCGGCTTCCAGGAACTTTTCAAGGCGCGTCGTCGCCGCCTGGTAGCGGTTGGCCATATCGGAGCGGAACGCCGCCTTGGTCTTGTACATGTTCACCAGCTCTTTGAGCTTTGCATGTTCTTCGTCCCAGCGCTTGCGCAGCTCTTCGAAGCGCTCATTGCGCTCCTTGCGCGCCTCGACATAGGAACCGAATGCGCCGCCGTGCACCCAAGCGGTAGCTCCGCCGTGGCCCGGTTCAAGCGTCACGATGCGGGTTGCGGCATTGTTCAGCAACTCGCGGTCGTGGCTGATGAACAGCACGGTCTTGGACGAGCGCGTCATGGTTTCCTCAAGCCAGCGCTTGCCCGGAACATCCAAGTAGTTATCCGGCTCGTCGAGCAGCAGCAGTTCGTCGTTGCCCTCGAACAATGCCTCCAGCACCAGGCGCTTCTGCTCGCCGCCGGAGAGCGTGCGGGCCAGGCGGTCGCCAGCCTTGTCGAACTCCACGCCAAGAGCCGCCATGCAGACCTTGTCCCAGGTGGTTTCCAGCTCGTAGCCTCCTGCGTCGCCCCATTCGATGATGGCTTCCGCATAGCGCATGTGGACCTTCTCATCCTCGCTGGTCAGCATCTGCGCTTCGTACTTCGCCACCTTGGCCGCGGCGGCCGCAAGCTGGGGCGCGGCGGTGGACAGCAAGAGATCCTTCACCGTCGAATCATCGCGCACCTGGCCGACGAACTGGCGCATGATGCCCATGGTGCCGGTGCGGTTGATCGAGCCTTCGTCGGCCTTCAGATCTCCGGCGATGATCTTGAACAGGGTTGTCTTGCCAGTGCCGTTTGGTCCGATCAATGCAGTCTTGGACCCGGCGGTGACCTTGAAGGTCACTCCGCCAAGCAGCTGCGTGCCGTCGGAAAGGAAATATTGGATGTCGGTAACGTCAATGTGTGCCACCACGTCATCCTATCGGTGCGGTGCAAATCCGCGCAGTTCTCTGCTGGCTGGCAACGGTGCCCGACGAAGAACTGCTCATCTCCTTGTTGCTTCAAGTTCACCAGCCGGCAGGAATAGTTTGTGACAGTTGCTAGGTCGTCTCAAGCACATTGCACGCTACTTCTAGGGGACCAATATCGTGTTACACACCGCGAAGAAATCAGCGGGAATCCTGGCCGCGGCCATCATGGCAGGCTCGGCCGGGTTGATTCCGGCGGCCGCTGCGCCGCCGGCGAGCACCGAGTCCGGCCAGTACTTCGAACGCACCGCAACCTATCCGGTGTATCAAAACCATCCGCAGGGCGAGTCTGCGGTGAGCGCCGCCGAAATCTCCACCGTCTCCGCCGACGGCAAGACCTTGGTTTATACCGATGCGCTGGCCCGCCAGGTCGGGTTTGTGGATATTTCCGATGCTGCGCACCCAAAAGGTCTTGGCAGCCTGCCGCTGCACCAGCTGGGCAGCGCCGAGGATGAGCCGACCAGCGTGGTCGCCTTCGGCGAGTATGTTTTCGTGGTGGTCAATACCTCGGAAAGCTATTCCAATCCTTCGGGGCGCGTGGATGTGGTGCGCATTGCCGACCGCAGCCTGGTGCGCAGCATCAAGCTGTCGGGACAGCCCGATTCCATTGCGCTGTCGCCGGATGGAAAGTACGCGGCGATAGCCATCGAAAACGAACGCGACGAGGATGCAGGAGACGGCGGCCTGCCGCAGGCTCCTGCCGGTGCGGTGGCAATTCTGGATCTGATCGGCAAGACCCCCGCCGATTGGTCCCTGCGCGAGGTGCCGCTGACCGGCGGCACGGCGGCCAAGCCTGTGGCGCTTGATGTATTGAAGAAGGCTGGACTCGACACCCCCGAAGATCCAGAGCCTGAGTATGTTGCGATCAACGCAAAAAACCAAGTGGCGGTAACCCTCCAGGAGAATAATGGCGTCGTGGTCATCGACCTGCCTTCGGGCAGGATCAAGAAGGCCTTCAGCACCGGCAGCGTCGACCTTGACGGCGTTGATACGAAGGACGACGGGAAGCTGAACCCCACAGGGTCGCTGCGCGGCGTGCCGCGCGAGCCGGATGCCATCGCATGGATCCAGGACAAGTACCTTGCCACCGCCAATGAGGGGGACTGGAAGGGCGGCAGCCGCGGCTTCACGGTCTTCAACGCCAACTCCGGCAAGCCGGTATGGGATGCGGGAAGCAGCCTGGAGCAGATGGCGCTGTCCCAGGGGTTGTTCCCTGAAAAGCGCGCCGGCAAGAAGGGTATTGAGCCTGAAGGCCTGGCGGTGGCGAAGTTCAACGGGGTCGACTATGCGTTTGTCGCCGCCGAACGCGGCAACTTCGTCGCGGTGTACGACATGGGCAACCCCAAGCAGCCCAAGTATCTCCAGACGCTGCCGACCACCAATGGGCCGGAGGGTGTGCTCCCGATCCCGCAGCGCAACCTGCTGGCGGTCTCCTCGGAGACCGACGAGGCGGAGAACGGCGTGCGCTCCTCGATCAACCTGTTCGCCTTCGGTGCGGACAATCCGCAGTTCCCTACGCTGTCCGCGCGTGGCGACAAGCTGGTTCCGTTTGGGGCCTTGAGCGGGCTGAGCCCGGATCTGGATCATCCGGAGAAGCTCTTCGCCGTCAGCGACAGCGCCTATGAGCCAATGATCTACTCCATCGATGCGGCCAGCGGAACTGTTGAGCAGTCCATGCCCGTCACCGACCAGGGCAAGGCCGCAGAGCTTGACCTTGAGGGGATCTCGCATCGCGAGGACGGCGGCTTCTGGGCTGTGAGCGAAGGCAAGAAGGGCCCGGAGAACAAGTTGGTACGGATCGACGGCGCTGGCGCCGTGCAGCAGGAAGTAGCGCTGCCTGCTGAGATCGCCGGCAAGCTGGGCAAGCAGGGGCTTGAAGGAGTGGCCAGCTACGGCAGCTGCGCGTCGGAAGAAGTGGTGTTCACCCTGCAGCGCGAAGCCGAGTGCGAGGACTTCGTGCGCATCGGCAAATACCTGCCGGCCAGCGGTGAATTCAACTGGTACGGCTACCGGCTTGAAGCTCCTGCCAATGAGCAGACATGGAATGGGCTGTCGGAGATCACCAGGTTGTCGGACGGCTCCTTCGCGGTGATTGAACGCGACAATGCGGTGGGCGAGCACGCGCAGCTCAAGGCGGTCTACCAGTTCCGGCTTCCCGAGGCGTCCTCGAAGCGGGTGCAGATGCTTGAGAAGACGCTGGCCGCAGATGTGCTGCCGGTGCTTGAGCAGGGCCATGGCCGCACGCAGGAGAAGCTGGAGGGGCTTGCCGTGGCCGGCAACTCGCAGGTCTATGTGGTCACCGACAATGACGGCGTCGACGATGCCACCGGAGAGACGGTCTTCTCCGCGCTCGGTGCAGAGTCCGAGGTCTTCACCCTCGGCGGCCAGAACGCCGTGCCCACCGATGAAGCTGAGGAATCCAGCGCATCGGCGTCGCCGAAGGCTGAGGCGTCCTTCTCTGCCGAGCCGGCCGCCCAGATACGGCCGCAGCGGTCGGGCGAGTCGGATCCAGCTGCCCAGGCAGAAAGCGCAACCGAGGCTGTCGGCCTTGCCGATACCGGCGTGAACAGCCTGTGGCTGCTGCCGGTGGGTCTGCTGGTCGCGGCGCTTGGCGCAGCCGCCGCGGTCAAATCCAAGCGCGCCAGCAAGGGCTGACCCGAAGAGGCAGATTCAACTCAACTTCAACTCAACGGCGGCAGCTGGTCTTTGGACTGGCTGCCGCCAGCTCTTGCTAGGATCGCGACTATGAAGATCAACGTGCACATTGCTGCGTGGGAATACGGCTGCTGCGGCGAAGACCTATGGCTCGGAAAACGGGTTTCTTGGCCGATAGCGCTGGTGCGCGAAGATGAATCCCAGATACTCATCCAAGACAATCATGACCAGTGTTCCGAGCACGGGGCAGACGTCGTTGCGATGACGGGAACGGTGGAAAAGATCCGTGTGCTGCACAAGCAGCACGGAGCCGAAGTGTGGACTGAGCTGGATCAGCTGAAGCAGAGCATGGACTTTGACGGCGACGAATTGGACGTTGAGTTGCAGGTGCCCGACGGGCAGCGGATTCCCGCGTCGTTCAGCTGGTCTGAGGTTGACTATGAGGCCCGCGCTCAAGAGTCCCAACGAATTGACGATGCCTACCGCAAGGCTGAGGAAGCATTCATCGGCACCGAGCTGCACGGACGGCTCATGGCGCTGGGACGAGATGCCTCCGACCTTCTAGGTCCCCAGATGCAGGCCCGCGCAGATCATCTGGGAGGGCTGTCCATTTCCGGGCCGGGAAGCAATGGAACCTGTTGGCGGATCGGGGTTGCCGGCGGAATCGACCAAGATGTTGAAGACATTGTGCTGTTGGAGGTCGGCAGCCAGGAGTGGGAGCTGAAGCTCAGTGGCGCAGCCGTTGACCAGCTGGCGGGAGTGGTGGACGCCCTGGCCGCGCAGCGAACCCGCCGCCGAACGCAGGACACTCCGCCGGATCAAATTCTTGATGACGACGGAGTGCTCTGGGTCTAGGTAATAGCTAGTTGTACTTGTAGAAGCCCTCGCCGGTGGCCTGTCCCAGTTTGCCCTTGTCGATGTATTCGGTCTTCAGCAGCTGCGCGAACTTCTTGTTCGTCTCGTCTCCCATGGAAGAGATGTTGTAGGCGGTGTTCAGGCCCACGATGTCATAGATTTCGAAGGGGCCCTTCGGTGCGCCGGTGGCGATTTTCCAGGTCTTGTCGATGGTCGGGGCATCTGCCACGCCGTTGACCAGCAAGCCGCTGGCCGCCTGCAGGAAGGGCACCAGCAGGGAATTCAGCACGTAGCCGGGCTGTTCCTTGAGCACGCGGATTGCCACCAGTCCGGTGCGCTCGGCGAAATCCACCACCGCTTCATAAGCTTCCTCGCCGGTCTGGGCGGTGCCCATGACTTCGCCGGTGTTGTTCTTCCACACCTCGTTGGCATAGTGCAGGGCCAAGAACTTGTCCGGACGTCCGGTATGCGGGGCGATCATCGAAGGCAGTAGCGTCGAAGAATTCGTCGCAAACACCGAGTGTGCAGGTGCCACCTTGGCCAGCCGCTCGTAGGTGTCCTGCTTGATGGCCAGCGCTTCGGGAACTGCTTCGATGACCAGATCGGCGTCTTTGACAGCGTCGGCCAAATCGGAGGAGAGGCGGATGGAATCGCGGGCCGCCTGTGCCTTGGTGCGGTCCCCGCCGTCGAAGAAGTCTGCATAGCGTTGGACCAGCAGGTCAAGGCGCTGCGCGGCCGCGGCCAGCGCTTCGTCGCTGATGTCATAGCCGACCACTGGCAGCCCGTGATACGCGGTTTGGAAGATGATCTGCGAGCCCAGGATGCCGGTGCCGAGGACTGTGGTGTTGTTCAAGTTCATGATGTCGCTCTTTCCTGCCGGCACATGTCGGCATATCCCGAAGGCCGCGGCCGCGCCGCGGACCATGCTTGTTACTATCTAGTAATAAGAGTCTGCTCCTGGTTGCTCGCGGATGCAATGAACTGTGAGCAGGGGAACTTTGTCCTCCGCTTTTGCCCGACCCGTTAAGCAGGAGGAGGGAACACCATGGCGGTGTTCCCTCCTCGAGCTGATTCAGCTGCCGCTGTAGAACTTAGGCGCTCTTCTTCTTGGCTACCGCTGCGGCGACTGCGGCAGCGATCAGGGAGAAGATCACGAAGTTGCGGAACTTGTGCGACTTCTTAGGCGCCAGGGACTTCTGCGCATTCTTCACTGCGCTCTGCACCGATGAACGGGTGCGCTTGGCCGCCTTGGACTTGCCGGTGACGCCCTCGATCAGGCTGGCTCCAGCGTTGCCGATGGCCTCGGCATTCACGCCGGAAATTGCGGAGTTCCAACCTTCGCGAAGCTCTGCAGGCAGCTCTTCCTTGGCAGACTTGGCCAGCTTGGCTAGTGACTTCTCAACTTCTTTGAAGCTCTTGCTAGTCTTCGACATTTCTTCCTCTCGGTTTCCCGCATCCATGATTAGAACGCTGTGGGGTCACAATTCCACCCTATCCACCATGATGACCGCGCTCAAGCACGACTCGGGAGGCTCGGAGCGAACTTTCAGCACTTGCTGGGCAGGAGCTTAGCCCTCAGCGTCCGGCTAGCCAGCGCAGCCGGGTGCGCAGCGCGCTGACCAGGCACAGCAGCAACAGCAGGGTGGCGATCGTGGCGACCGAGGCGAACAGGGGAGAAGCAACCTGCCAGGTGATGCGGTCAATGGTGATCCAGAAAACCACCCACAGTGCGCCGGCGTTGATATAGATCCCCATTGCCTGCTTGAACGTGGCCACGCACAGCACCAGGCAGGCGATCAGCAGAATGAATGCGGTGACGCCCTTGAACATGAGCCGGTGCGGGTCAAAGCCCAGCACGGCAATCCAGGTCACCGCCTCGGCCAGCACAATGATCCCCAGCCAGCCGGTGAACAGCCCGAAGCTGGCCCGGGTAATCCAGCGGTCCATGTTGTTGTGCAGCGTGGCCCTGCCGATCATCACGTCGATCAGGACCAGCACCGCAAGGAGCAGCAGAGCACACACGAGGCTCGGGCCGATGCGGTCGCGCTGCAGCAGCTGCAGCCAGAGGGCATTGAGCACCACGACGAGCAGCACCCAAGGCCGCAGCCTGCCGTGCACGTCGGTATGCCTTGCGGTGGGCGTGCATTGCCACAGCGCATAGAGCGCCAGGCCCAGCATGAGCCCGAACCACGGCAGCTGGCCGGCCACCGGGATGGACATGACCGTCGCATCGCGTTCCAGCAGCCCCTGGGCGGTGGGGCCCAGATGCGAACCGCGCATGATTCCAGTGCCGAAAACAGCCCATCCGAGGCCCGCGAAAACCACCAAGGCATAGAGAATCGACAC
Source organism: Glutamicibacter uratoxydans (assembly GCF_006539925.1). Taxonomy (GTDB): domain Bacteria; phylum Actinomycetota; class Actinomycetes; order Actinomycetales; family Micrococcaceae; genus Glutamicibacter; species Glutamicibacter uratoxydans. The sequence goes on from NZ_BJNY01000001.1 coordinate 87,157, forward strand.
TAGTGGCGTCACATTTTGATGCGCCTTGGCCATGAGATCCCTTTACGTGAGCGGTGCTGACGATTCTGAACCTACCACGCGCTGTGAGCTAAAGCTTGTCGGCGCGTCGCAGGCGATAAGCTGGATGGATGAAGCAAACAGCACATTGGGTCCGCAACGCCATCTCTCTACTGGACGCGGATGCCAACCGCAGCGCCGACACCCACCTGCACCGCTTCGAACTGCCCAAGAGCTGGGGGATCGAACTGTACCTGAAGGACGAGTCGGTGCATCCCACCGGTTCGCTCAAGCACCGGCTGGCGCGTTCGCTGATTCTCTACGGCCTGGTCAATGGAAAGATCGTCGAGGGCACCACGCTGGTCGAGGCGTCCAGCGGCTCCACCGCGGTGTCGGAAGCCTACTTTGCCCGCATGCTGGGACTTGAATTCATTGCCGTCGTTCCAAAGTCGACCAGCACCGAGAAGATCGAGCTCATCGAGTTCTATGGCGGACACTGCCACCTGGTCGACGAGGCCGGACAGGTCAACCAGGCGGCGCGAAACCTGGCCGCGGAGCGCAACGGCTACTACCTCGACCAGTTCACCTTTGCCGAACGCGCCACCGACTGGCGCGGGAACAACAACATCGCCGAATCCGTGTTCGCCCAGATGAGCGCCGAACGCTACCCGATCCCCAGCTGGATCGTCGTGGGCGCCGGTACCGGCGGCACCAGCGCCACCTTCGGACGCTTCGTGCGCTACAAGCAGCACGACACCCAGGTAGCAATCGCCGATCCGGAAGGATCCTCCTTCTATGAAGGATGGCGCACCGGCAACATGGACTACGCCACCGGCAAGGGTTCGCGCATCGAGGGCATCGGCCGCCCCACGGTGGAGCCCTCCTTCGTGCCTGGCGTGATCGACCACATGATCCAGGTCCCGGACGCCGGATCGCTGGCGGCCATGAGGCTGCTGCGCGCCAAGACCCGCTACTATGCCGGCGGCTCCACCGGCACCAACCTCTATGCGGCCTTTGAAATCATCGCCGGCATGCTGGCCCGCGGCGAGAAGGGCAGCATCGTCACTCTGATCTGCGACTCCGGCGAGCGCTACGCCAACACCTATTACAACGACGCGTGGCTTGAGGCCCAAGGTCTGGATCTCGCCCCGCATACCGCGGCGCTGGAAAAGTTCCTGGCCGAGGGCGTCTGGGTGCCCGCTGCCAAGTAGGGGCCCGGATTTCCCAAGCAGGGACTTTGACGGCTGGTTGCAGTGCCGTGCCGAGGCTGGATGACAGCCCGGCGCGGCACATGCATTTAATCGGACCGCTAGGATCTGTGCAGCGTGGGCATCAGGCCTGTGGTCTTCTTGCGCTGGTGGACCGAGAAGTAGGAGAGCCCCTGTTCCCCAGCGGTGAAGCGGCGGCGCGAGCGCGCCGGCAGGTAGATGATGTCGCCCGGTTCCAGAAGGATCTGCCCTTCTTCGGTGTGCAGGGTGCCTGCGCCGGCGAAGACGTGCAGCAGCACGTCGAGGTCTGCTCCGACGTGTTCGCCAATCTCACTGCCGGCCGCCAAATGGATCACATTGGCGTCCAGGTCCCGCTGCTCGGGTTCAAGGCGCCACTGCGCGCCGTTGCCGGTGGCGGCGGCCAGCACTCCGGTGTTCGCCATTTTTGCTGGATACTGCTGCGGCTGGTTCAATGTTCCTCCTGGAATCGGAATGCTGCCTGATCATCTACGAATTTATCCCAGTGCCGGGCGCCGGGCCGCGTCGTAGGATGGATTTATGACCGATCAGCATCCTTCCGCAGCACTGCACGCCCAAACCCAGGCGGACTTCGCCGCCAACCTTGCCTCCGTCCGCGCCCGCATCGCCGCGGCGGAAGCCGCCGCCGGCCGCGAGCCGGGAAGCGTGCGCCTGCTGCCGGTAACCAAGACGGTGCCTTCGGAAAGACTGCGCCTTGCCATTGCCGCCGGCGTGGACTGGCTGGGGGAGAACAAGGTCCAGGAGGCCGCACAGAAGTCCGAGGAGCTGGCTGACATTCCGGGGCTGAAATATTCGGTGATCGGCCACCTGCAGACCAACAAGGCCAAGTACGTGGCCCGCTTCGCCGACGAGTTCCAGGCGCTGGATAATCTGCGCCAGGCCGAGGCGCTGCAGCGCCGGCTGGAGATCGAGGACCGCACGCTGGATGTCTTCGTGCAGGTCAACACCTCGGGGGAAGAATCGAAGTTCGGCATGCCGCCGGAAGCCGCCGCCCAGTTCGCAGCCCAGCTGCCCGCCTACGACCGGCTGAACGTGAAGGGGCTGATGACCCTTGCGATCTTCTCCAGCGACCACGATGCGGTGCGCCGCTGCTTCCGCAAGCTGCGCATGGTGCGCGATGCGGTGCGCGAACAGGACGAACGCATCGCAGAATTGTCCATGGGCATGAGCGGGGACTTCGAGCTGGCCATTGCAGAAGGCGCCACCGTGGTGCGCGTGGGCCAGGGGATCTTCGGCGCCCGCGCCCTGCCGGACTCGCACTACTGGCCCGGGTTCGCGCAGTGAGCCAAGCGGTGCAAAGTGAGAATTCCGCCACGCTGGTTGATCTGATAGAACACGTAGCCAGCGGAGAATAAGCCAAGTAGTCTGACAAGTGTTACAGCCACCGTTATTTCAGGAGACGCCTTGCCTAACGTTGCAGAACACATTATTGACCAGCTCGATGTCCAAGGAGTCCGCCGCATCTACGGCGTCCCGGGCGACTCGCTCAACGGCTTGACCGACGCGCTGCGTGAAAACGGAAACATCGAATGGGTGCACCACCGGCATGAGGAGGGCGCGGCCTTCGCGGCCGCGGCCGAGGCGGAGATCACCGGAGAGCTTGCCGTGTGCGTGGGCTCCTGCGGCCCGGGCAACCTGCACCTGATCAACGGGCTCTACGACGCCAACCGCTCGCGCGTCCCAGTCCTTGCCATCGCCGCGCACATCCCCACCGAGGAAATCGGCTCGAACTACTTCCAGGAGACCCACCCGGTAGAGGTCTTCCGCGGCTGCTCGGTCTACGCCGAGCAGGTCTCGGACCCCAAGCAGATGCCGCGCCTGCTGCGCATTGCGATGCGCGAAGCCATTGAGAAGCGCGGCGTCGCGGTGCTGGTCATCTCCGGCGACGTGGCCCTGGCGGACATGGCGCGGACGCAGGCTCAGGCCATCGTCAAGGCAAACCCGCGGATCCTGCCCAGCGAGGCGGAGCTGGACCGGGTCGCCGAGGTCCTCGAAGGCTCCAGCAAGGTCACCATCCTCGCTGGCGCCGGCGTGGCAGGGGCCCACGACGAGGTCGTTGCGCTGGCCGACAAGCTGGCGGCCCCGATCGTGCACGCCCTGCGCGGCAAGGAGCACATCGAGTACGACAACCCCTTCGACGTGGGCATGACCGGCCTGCTGGGCTTCGCCTCCGGCGCCAAGGCCATCGACGAATGCGAAGTCCTGCTGATGCTGGGCACTGACTTCCCCTACCAGCAGTTCTACCCGCAGCAGGCGACCATCATCCAGGTGGACATCCGCGGCGAGCAGATCGGCAAGCGCACCAGGGTGGACATCCCGCTGGTGGGCACCGTCAAGGACACCGCCGCCGCGCTGGTCGAGATGCTGCCCACCCAGACCAAGCGCAAGCACCTTGAGAACGCGCTGGAGCACTACCGCAAGACCCGCACCAAGCTCGACGAGCTGGCCACACCGTCCCGCGACGGTGCAGCCATCCACCCGCAGTACCTGGCGCGGCTGATCGACGAGGCCGCCGATGAGGACACCATCTTCACCGCAGATGTGGGCTCCCCGGTGATCTGGGCCGCCCGCTATCTGACCATGACCGGCAAGCGGCGGGTGCTGGGGTCCTTCAACCACGGCTCCATGGCCAACGCCCTGTGCCACGCGCTGGGCGCCCAGGCTGTCGACCGCAAGCGCCAGGTCGTGGCCTTCGCCGGCGACGGCGGGTTGACCATGATGCTCGGCGAGCTGCTGACCGCCACCCAGAACAAGCTGCCGGTCAAGGTGGTGGTCTTCAACAACTCCTCGCTGAACTTCGTTGAGCTGGAAATGAAGGCCGCCGGCTTCGTCACCTACGCCACGGACCTGCAGAACCCTGACTTCGGCGCGGTGGCCACCGCCTCCGGGCTCAAGGGCTACCGTGTGACCAATGCATCACAGCTGCCGGACACCATCAAGGAGTTCCTGGCCCACGACGGACCAGCGGTCCTGGACGTCGTCACCGACCGCCAGGAGCTGTCCATGCCGCCGGCCATCAAGCTGGAGCAGGCCAAGGGCTTTGCGCTCTACGCCATCCGCACCGTACTCTCCGGGCGCGGCGACGAGCTGCTGGATCTGGCCAAAACCAACTGGCGCCAGATGTTCTAGGGATAAATTGCCTATGCTTAATGCTGGCGCCGTGCCAACGGCGCCAGCATTGGCTTTTAACTTTCAGAAAGAGGCGTAGAGGCTTTGACTTCGCAAGCTGCCGCGGCACACGCGGCGACCACCGAAGATTTCTCCCATAATCTGGCTGCTGTGCGTCAGCGAATCAATGCTGCCGCGGCTTCGGTGGGCCGCGATCCGTCGACCGTGCGCCTGCTTCCGGTGACCAAGACCATTCCTGCAGAACGCCTGCGCCTGGCGATTGCCGCGGGAGTCGACACGCTGGGGGAGAACAAGGTCCAAGAAGCCCTGGCCAAGCACGAAGAGTTCAAGGCCGACTACCCGCACCTTCGCTACGCCGTGATCGGCCCGCTGCAGACCAACAAGGCCAAGTTCGTTGCCCAGTTCGCCGACGAGTTCCACGCGCTGGACTCGCTGAAGCTGGCCGAAACCCTGCAGCGCCGACTCGAAGCAGAAGACCGCCGATTGGAAGTCTTCATCCAGGTCAATACCTCGGGGGAGGAATCCAAATCGGGCATCCAGGCCTCAGAAGCCGCCGCGCTGCTTGAAGCCATTGAGCCGCTGGACCGGCTGATTCCGGTCGGGCTGATGACCATGGCTGCCAACACCACCGACGAGGCGAGCATCCGCGCAAGCTTCCGCCTGCTGCGCGGCACACTGGAGGAGCTGCAGGCCGCGGGAGCGCCGGCGCAGTTCACCCAGCTGTCGATGGGCATGAGCGGCGACTTCGAGCTTGCCATTCAGGAAGGCGCCACGGTGGTGCGTGTGGGCCAGGGTATCTTCGGCGCGCGGCAATACCCAACTACCGCCTAGAAGCCGCTCGGCGGGGCTCTCCGTGCCCTGGGCGCGCCTTCGCAGCTCAGAGGGACCGGTACCAGATAGGCGCCAAGCCCCAAGTTCCGCTTGTACACAGTTTGCGCAGGACGAGCCCTAAATGTCGGTTGCTCGGCGGACACTACCTGTAGGCACAGGTAGTGTCCGCGGCACAAGTTGAAGGGCGCAAAACACACCGACGAACATCTCACAAAACTATTTTTAAACCCGGTGCACAATCGGCAAAGCTGTGGACAAACACGGCTCCTCCGCGAGAAATCGCGGTTTAAACGAGGTCGAATATCCACAGTTCCTGTGGACTGGCCGGTGCATGAATGAGATACTGGTAATACATCATGTAGTGGTTGCTTGACCGGGCAAGCACAAGATGTAGTATTGAACCCGACGGCGCGACCAACGCCGAAAACACCTCAAGAAGCATTTTTGAGGCATCCGAAAGGACGGTTCTCCCCGCGGCGAAAGCTGCGGGTCGATGAACTGAAACAAGGACTTTTTAAAGGGGATCAGGGACTATGTCCATCACGGTTTACACGAAGCCTTCCTGCGTACAGTGCAACGCAACCTACCGCGCGTTGGACAAGAAGGGTGTCGAGTACAACAAGGTCGACATCTCGCAGGATGCAGCTGCGCTGGAGCACGTGCGTGGCCTGGGCTACATGCAGGCACCCGTTGTGGTCACCGACAATGATCACTGGTCGGGATTCCGCCCAGACAAGATCGCACTGCTGGCCCCAGCCAACTAATCAAGCGTTAAAAAATAGATTCAATTCCCTCGCTTTGTAGTGGAGGCGAAGACAATGCCACCAACAGCTCTTGCCGACAGGCAATATGCTGAGGCACATGAACCGCTGGTGTTCACCGATTCGAAGTTGGTTTTCTTCTCATCGGTATCGGAGAACACCGCGCGGTTCGTAGAAAAACTTCAGATGGACTCGGCTCGAATCCCGCTTCACGCGCACGAGCCGAAGCTCATCACTACTGCTCCGTACATCCTGCTGATTCCGACCTACGGGGGAGAACGCGGGAAGCGTTCGATCCTGCCCCAGATTATGAAATTTCTGGGGTATGAAGAAAACCGCAAGAACCTACGCGGCGTCATCGGAGCGGGCAACACCAACTTCGGCGAGTTCTACTGCATCGCGGCCAAGCGCATTGCAGAGAAATGTAATGTGCCGGTACTTTATACATTCGAACTTATGGGGACGCCTGAAGATGTCCTCCGAGTTAGGGAAGGGCTAGAAACCTTTTGGACACCAGCGTCGCAGAAGCAGCAGAAACCATGACGGACTCAAAAGAGCTCCCAGCCCAGTTCCAGGGCCTGAGCTATAACGACCTGAACGCCATGCTGAACCTGTATGGCCCAGACGGCAAGATCCAGTTCGAGGTGGACCGCTACGCGGCTCGCCAGTACTTCCTGGATCACGTGAACAATAACACCGTCTTCTTCCATGATCTCGATGAGAAGCTGGAATACCTGGTCAAGCACGACTACTACGAGCGTGAAACCCTCGACCAGTACTCCATGAACTTCATTCGCGATCTGTTCAAGCATGCCTTCTCGAAGAAGTTCCGCTTTGAGACCTTCCTTGGCGCCTTCAAGTTCTACACCTCGTACACGCTGAAGACCTTCGACGGCAAGCGTTACCTGGAGCGCTACGAAGACCGCGTCTGCATGGTTGCCCTGCACCTAGCCCGCGGCGACGAGAACCTGGCCAAGAACCTTGTTGACGAGATCATCGAAGGACGCTTCCAGCCGGCAACTCCAACCTTCCTCAACGCCGGCAAGGCCCAGCGCGGCGAATTGGTTTCCTGCTTCCTGCTTCGCATCGAAGACAACATGGAATCCATCGCCCGTGCAGTGAACTCCTCTCTGCAGCTGTCCAAGCGCGGTGGCGGCGTGGCATTGGCCTTGACCAACCTGCGTGAGCACGGCGCTCCGATCAAGCAGATCGAGAACCAGTCCTCCGGCGTCATCCCAGTCATGAAGTTGCTGGAAGATTCCTTCTCCTACGCCAACCAGCTGGGTGCACGCCAGGGCGCCGGTGCTGTGTACCTGAACGCACACCACCCGGACATCTACCGCTTCTTGGACACCAAGCGCGAGAACGCCGACGAGAAGATCCGCATCAAGACCCTCTCGCTGGGCGTTGTCATTCCAGACATCACCTTCGAACTGGCTCGCAAGAATGAGGACATGTACCTCTTCAGCCCGTACGACGTGCAGCGCGTCTACGGCAAGCCATTCAGCGACATCTCGGTCACCGAGAAGTACTACGAGATGGTCGACGACTCGCGCATCAAGAAGTCGAAGATCAACGCCCGCGAGTTCTTCCAAACTCTGGCAGAGATCCAGTTCGAGTCCGGCTACCCGTACATCATGTTCGAAGACACCGTGAACAAGGCCAACCCAATTGAAGGCCGCGTCACCATGTCGAACCTGTGCTCGGAAATCCTCCAGGTTTCCTCGGCCTCCGAATACAACGACGACCTGACCTACAAGACCGTGGGCAAGGACATCTCCTGCAACCTCGGTTCGATGAACATTGCCAAGGCAATGGACGGCAAGAACCTCGCCCAGTCGGTGGAGATCGCTATCCGCTCGCTCAGCGCAGTGTCGGACATGTCCTACATCGCTTCGGTTCCATCGATCGCTGATGGCAACCGTAAGTCCCACGCCATTGGCCTGGGCCAGATGAACTTGCACGGATACCTCGCCCGCGAGCACGTCCGCTACGGTTCTGAAGAAGGCATCGACTTCACGAACATCTACTTCTACACGATCCTGTTCCATGCATTGACCGCATCGAACAAGATTGCCATCGAACGCAACGAAACCTTCGTGAACTTCGAGAACTCGAAGTACGCATCCGGCGAGTTCTTCGACAAGTACACCGAACAGGAATGGGCTCCAGCTACCGAGCGCGTCCGCGAGCTGTTCGACGGCATCGAGATCCCTACCCAGGCTGACTGGCTGGCTCTGAAGGCTTCGGTCATGGAGCACGGCCTGTACAACCAGAACCTGCAGGCAATTCCGCCAACCGGTTCGATCTCGTACATCAACAACTCCACTTCGTCGATCCACCCAGTGGCCGCCAAGATCGAAATCCGCAAGGAAGGCAAGATCGGCCGCGTCTACTACCCGGCTCCATACATGAACAATGAGAACATCGAGTTCTACGAGGATGCCTACGAGATCGGCTACGAGAAGATCATCGACACCTACGCAGCTGCTACTCAGCACGTTGACCAGGGCCTGTCGCTGACCCTCTTCTTCAAGGACACCGTCACTACCCGTGACATCAACAAGGCTCAGATCTACGCATGGAAGAAGGGCATCAAGACCCTTTACTACATCCGACTGCGCCAGTTGGCTCTTGAAGGCACCGAGGTTGAGGGTTGCGTTTCCTGCATGCTTTAATGCCAAAGAAATGGAGCTGACTAGAACCTTAGTCAGCCTGAGCAACTAGCCGCCGAACCCCTCGTGGGATTGGCGGCTAGTTGTATTTAAATGCCTAGTCAGATATGGTTTGTGATCTTCCTCTTTGTGGTGTTCCGACACGTCTTGACGGTAGGTTAAGCACGTTTTTAGGGGTAGAGTTGATTGCGAAGATAGGGCTGCAGGCGGTGTTGCTATGCGGCTGAGTAAGTTGCTAAATAAGGGAACGCATGTCGGAGAAGATTCAGCTGACCAACAAGGTTGAAGCTATCAACTGGAACCGCATCCAGGATGAAAAAGACGTTGAGGTGTGGAACCGCCTCGTCAACAACTTCTGGCTTCCGGAAAAGGTGCCGCTGTCTAACGACATCCAGTCATGGGCTACCCTAACCGAAGACGAGAAGCTGCTGACTATGCGCGTCTTCACCGGGCTGACCCTGCTTGACACCCTGCAGGGCACTGTCGGCGCAGTTTCTCTGATCCCGGATGCGATCACCCCCCATGAAGAAGCCGTGTACACCAACATTGCTTTCATGGAGTCGGTGCACGCCAAGAGCTACTCCTCGATCTTCTCCACCCTGGCTTCGACCAAGGAAATTGACGAGGCATTCCGCTGGTCGACCGAGAACGTGAACCTTCAGAAGAAGGCTCAGATCATCGAGAGCTACTACCACGGTGAAGATCCGCTCAAGCGCAAGATCGCTTCGACCTTGCTTGAGTCTTTCCTGTTCTACTCAGGCTTCTACCTGCCGATGCACTGGTCCTCGCACGCAAAGCTGACCAACACCGCCGACTTGATCCGCCTGATCATCCGTGATGAAGCCGTCCACGGCTACTACATTGGCTACAAGTTCCAGAAGGGCTTGGAAGGCCTGAGCGAAGAACGCAAGCAGGAGCTCAAGGACTACACCTTCGAGCTCATGTTCGAGCTGTACGAAAACGAAGTTCAGTACACCCACGATCTTTATGATCCGGTAGGCCTGAGCGAGGACGTCAAGAAGTTCTTGCACTACAACGCCAACAAGGCGCTGATGAATCTCGGCTATGAAGCCATGTTCCCAGCAACTGTGACCGACGTGTCGCCGGCAATCCTCTCGGCTCTGAGCCCGAACGCCGACGAGAACCATGACTTCTTCTCCGGCTCCGGCTCGTCTTACGTTATCGGCAAGGCAGTAAACACCGAAGACGAGGATTGGGACTTCTAATCCGGTTGTCTAGATAGAGGCTTTGGCCCGGTTCTGCGAAATTTCGCAGAACCGGGCCATTGTTTTCATATGAGTGCGAGCCGCAGCAGTCTGCTAGGCATTCACGTTCGACAGAGGGCGCTTAGCCTCAGGGGCCGGAACAATCTCCCGCAGATCCTCAATTGGCAGATTGGCACCGAACGCAGGGGTTCCAGGCTGGAGGCTGGATCCAGCCGACAAATTTCCGATCACCAGCGGATCAAAACCTAAGGCATCGACAAAAGCGGAAACCTGGGCAACGTCGTCCCTGCTGTCACCAGCAATGGCAATGGCTTTGCGCCCGGTAGTTCCTGCAGGACGTGCTTCATCTTCAAGGTCGTGATAGCCCATGTGGTTCAATGCTTTGACGAGGCGTGGGTTGCCTATGAAGTCTTGCACTAGTTCACTGGTGGATGTTGGCGGGTCGCTTAGATCCTCGCGGAAGCCATCGGTTTCCCACCAGTAGTTCATGGTGTCGATGACGAGCTTATCTTTCAAAAGTGCAGCGGGAATTGTCTGGTATTTGCCGAGGGGCAACGCGAGAATGACTAAATCTGCTTCTCGGGCTGCTTCGTCCGGGTGTACGGCAATGGCGCCCGGGGTGAGGATTTCAATGGTGAGCGCGATCTTTTCAGGGTCGCCTGAACCTGCAATAAGCACACGGAAGCCAGCTGAAACTGCCAGGCGAGCAAGTGCTGTACCGACTTTTCCTGCTCCCAAGATTCCAATGGTGCGGATGCTCTGGTTCATTTTTCGGCTCTCATTTCAATAGATACCCAGTTGACGCAGCCTCGTGGCTGAGCCTTCAGTGCTGGTCAGCAGTGCGGCTTTGCTCTATATTCCTGCTAGGAGCCACGCCGCACTAATTGACGTGTCATCTACTGCAACAACTTCAATGGGATTTCAATTCCCTGAGCGGTTTTCGGGAAAAGGGGAGTCGTGAGCAACGAGCAGAACATGCCAACGGGTGCGAATGAAAACAAGAGCAAAATTCGCGAATATGCGGCGTCGGAGGTCGTCATTACCTGGGAAGCTTCACGCTGTCAGCATGCTAAAGAATGCGTCAATGGACTTCCTAGAGTCTTCAAGTTTGGAGAACGGCCGTGGATTGATCCGGCCGCCGCCTCTGTGGATGAAATTGTTGAGGTAATTGACCGATGCCCGAGTTTTGCCTTGGGCTACCGTACCGAAGACGGCCTGAATCGCGTCGCGCCAGCCGACTAGAGCTATGAGATAGAGGCGGCGCAATCTGCGCCTCTCTAAAAGTTATGCGGCCTCTCGGGACGGCTGTTAGACCTAAGCGGCCTGCCTGCTGCTTGTTTGCAACAGGCAGGCTTGCATGACCCCAAACGCCGCGCCCAAGGTATGAGTTGCGACATTGGGCCAGCTGCAAGCCTAGAGGTTTTGAAGCCTGTCGAAACGGTAACCCAACTCTGAACTAATCTCTCCATTGAGTACTTGATCCACATCCTCGCGGCTCGGCGGAAGCGAGATGGAATCGTCGTTGGCAATGGCCCACAAGGAGGTGAAAAGCGTCGATTCACCAATTGCGTCCTTCAGCTCGCGGGCAACTTCTCTCGTGCGATCTAGTACAGCTTCATTGGCGGCACGCGAAGCGCTGGGAAACCCGTCACTGTCGTAGGGGTCGATGCCGTTGCGCTCGACATACCTGCCAAGTGCAAATTCAGACAGCTGGACTTTCGGCATCAAGATATCGCATGAAGCTTCGAAATCTGACAGGTCGTCGTCGTAGTCAAACCATTCGGCAAGCGTTGACAGTGCAGCCATGGTGATGATGTGGTCGACGTAGTCGTCTTCGTCCGGGTCATACAGGTCTGTCGGAACCTTGCCTGCGGCTGCCAGAGCGAACCACGCGTATTCGCCCCACTTTTTGGACTGCCCGCTGAAAAGGTGGCTGATGAGTTCTTGGGTCTCGGGGTGCTCGCTTAATGTCATGGCTCTTGTCTAGCAGTGGGCCCCGACACTTTGCTGATGCATCATCCTTGGGTGGATTCAAAATCCAGAAAATTTCCTTCGAGAAAATAGTGTACGAACCGTACACTATTGCGCTACTGTGAACTTATGATTCTTCCAGATGTGGTTGCACTTTCTTCTGCAGAGGCGGGCAGCCTCGCGGCAGTCGGCGGCAAAGCCTTCGGGCTGAACAAGCTCATCAAGCTTGGGGAGAACGTGCCCCAAGGGTTCGTTGTCACCACCCAGGCCTACAGATCTGCCCTGCAGCAGGGAGCGCATCGTGCAGTGGTGGGGGAAGAACTGGGCCGCGAATTGCGCGAAGCCTACCGAAAGTTGGAGAGCTCATTGGTCGCGGTGCGTTCCAGTGCGACGGCTGAAGACTTGCCAGGCGCTGCTTTTGCAGGGCAGCAGGAAACTTACCTCGGTATCTCCAGCGAAGATGAGCTGATCCAAGCCGTCGAAGATTGCTGGGCCTCCCTGTATAGTGAACGAGCTCAAAGCTACCGGCAGGAACGCCGCATTGACGAGGCTGATGTCTCCATTGCCGTAGTCGTCCAAACCATGGTGGACGCCGAGTTTGCAGGGGTGATGTTCACCGCTGACCCGATAGCCGGGTATCGGGACCGCTCAGTGGTTGAATCAAACCTTGGACTCGGCGAAGCTGTCGTCTCCGGCATGGTCACCACCGATCGTGCGGTGATCGGTGAGGACGGGCGCATCATTGAGCGGCGTACAGGGCAGGCAGGTGCAGTAATTCGGCTGAAGTCCGATGGCGGGACCGTGACGGAGCAGGGGGACGGCACGCTGCAGCTGCCAGAATCCATGCTGTTGGAAATTGCGCGTGCCGGCAGGAGAATTCAAGACGGATTCGGCGTGCCTATGGACATTGAATGGGCAGTGTGCGGGGAGCAGCTGTCAATACTGCAGGCCCGCCCCATGACTGCGCTGCCTCCAGCCCCGCGCAAGCTCAATGTATTGGAACGCAAAACTGCTCCGATGCTCTTTGAGCTGATGCCGCTACGCCCCACGATCCTGGAGGCCGAAGCATGGATCGATTCTGGCATCAATCCTCTGGTCCGCGGAATGCTTGCGGGAATCACCGGTGTCCAGGTGGACTATTCGGCATCATTGCAACGAGTCGACGGAGTGATCACCGAATTCATTCCGGCAAGCCCCCGCCCGAGCCTCCAAACTCCGGGCAGACTGCTGTCAACTTTGATCTGGAAGGCACCGGAAGGAACGTGGAATGAAGACCCGCTCTACAAGCAGTACCTTCAGCAATGCGCAGAGCTGGATAACGAAGACCTGCGACAGCTGCCCTTCGCCCGCTTGGTGAGCATTCCGGCTCGGGCCTGCGAAGCAATGCAGCTGGTGACGCAGCTGCGGGTCAAGTACCTGAGGCCAATGATTCCCGCTGCGGCTAAGATGCTGGCGGCTTTGGCCTTGAGTGGGCAGCTTTCGAAATTCTCCGCGCTGAGCATTACCAATGACACCGTCACCCATCGAATCAATCGAGAACTGCAGTCAATAGCCTCGGCGTTCAACCTCGTCCCGGGTGCTGTTGATTTGATTGGGAATAGTTCAGGGCAACAAGCTCTCGAACTTCTGCATGCCACGGAGGGCATGGAAGAGCTCGCCCGACTAGTCGATGAATTTCTATCCGAATATGGCCACAGGGAAACTGCCAGCCTGCTGCTTCCCAAGGCGCCAACATGGCGGGCGGACCCGACCCCGGTCTTTGACGTCATCAAGCTTTTGGCGGCGGGCCATGCGCCCGGCGAGCAGGAAAACCACGTGCTGGAGCAGATCCTCGAATCTCCAGTGCTCCGGCTGCCATTCATTGCCCCGAGGGTGCGCCGCTGGGCGCAGTTGGTTCAGAAGTTCACCTCTGTCAGGGAAGATACGCACTTCGAAATCACCCGCACCATGCCTGTGTTCCGTTCGGCAATCGTTGAAATCGGCCGAAGGCTGCATGAGGCCGGAGGGTTAGAAGATCCGGAAGACGTTTGGTTCCTGAACTACCGGCAGCTATTGGACGCCACAAGTCTTGAATCATTGAGCACAGCAGTGGTGGCAGCGACGGCCGCTGGACGCCGGCGGCGCAATCAGGAACTGGCTGCGGCTCCGATGATCTCTCCGGCCACGCTGTACGACCTTTCTCCGGTACCCGGCGCCTTGCTTCACGGAACCGGATCAGGCGGAGGCCAAGCGGTTGGCACAGTAAGAATCATCAACAGCCCGGCAGAATTCGACAAGCTTCTGCCAGGTGAAATTCTCGTGTGCCCGGCGACCAACCCTTCGTGGACGCCCCTGTTCGCCCGGGCCAGTGCAGTGGTGGTAGATCACGGGTCTGCTGCCTCGCACGCCGCCATCGTTGCCCGCGAGTACCGCATTCCAGCGGTGATGGGCTGCGCGAACGCCACAACCACTTTGCGCGACGGACAGAAAATCCGCGTTGACGGCGACCGCGGCCTAGTCTTCGAGGCATCCGATGCCAGCGACGCCTGAACACAAGCCCGCCACCCGCCGACGAGGACAGGAACTTGTTGATGCTATTCTTCAAGCCGCCAGTGTCGAACTGCTGGAATCCGGGTACACAGGATTGAGCGTTGAAGCTGTTGCCCGGCGTTCGGGCGCTTCCAAGGTATCGATCTACCGGCGGTGGCCTACCAAAGAAGACTTGGTTCGCGCCGCGGCAGCACAGAAAGCAGACATCCCTGAGCTGCCAGCCGAGCCTTCGTCATTGCGTGAAGATTTCTTGGTGATCTTCCAATCGATGGCGGCGCAGATTCACCAGCCGCCCGGACAGCTGGTCCGCAGCCTGCTGGCTGCCTCCCTGGCCCAGCAGGCACCCAGCATGGCTGAACTGTCGTGGGGGATGGGGTCAAACATGATGCAGGCTGTCGCCTCCCGGGCCGTATCCCGCGGAGAACTACAAGCCGCACCCGCACCGCTGGCCCTGCGTGCGCCGGTGGACCTTTTCAAGCAGCGGTTTATCAGCCATGGGCAGGTGGAGGACGAATTCATCAGGCAGCTGGTTGATCAAATTGCGGTGCCCTTGTGGACGGCTGCCACGAGGAAGGAATGACACAGAGCATCCAGGAATCTGTTTAGTTGAAGTTCTGCAATAACCTTGGGCGTAGTAGTTTTGCCTCGAGGAAGCGAGCTTGTCATGGCTGAAGTACCAGCAAGTCCCTATACCGATGAGCAGGTGCAGTCGTTTCGGCGGCGCTCCATTTCGGTGCTGGCACTGGGGCAGATTCTCGGAGGGCTCGGCGGTGGCGCGACCCTGACGCTGGGTTCGCTGCTGATCGTCAAGCTGTCAGGACTTGATTCCCTGGCAGGCATGCCAGCGACCATGAATACGCTCGGCGCCGCGGCCATGGCCATTCCGCTGGCAATGCTTGCCCACAAATACGGGCGTAGGGTGTCCTTGTCGACCGGTGCGCTGATCGCGGCCCTTGGCTCGGCGGTCATCGTGACCGCGGCGGTCGTGGAATCTGTTCCCCTGCTCTTTGTGGGCATGCTCGTGCTCGGCACCGCCTCTGCCA
Source organism: Glutamicibacter uratoxydans (assembly GCF_006539925.1). Taxonomy (GTDB): domain Bacteria; phylum Actinomycetota; class Actinomycetes; order Actinomycetales; family Micrococcaceae; genus Glutamicibacter; species Glutamicibacter uratoxydans. The sequence continues at coordinate 102,566 of NZ_BJNY01000001.1, forward strand.
TGAACCTGCAATCGCGCTTTGCCGCCACCGACCTGTCAAGCGATGCCACCCGGGGCAGGGATCTTTCCCTCGTTGTTTGGACAACCACCATAGGTGCTGTGATTGGCCCTAATCTCTTTGCCCCTGGCGAAGTGATTTCGCGGGCATTCGGCCTCCCTGAATACACCGGCGGGTTCCTGATCGCGATGACCGCTCAATGCGCAGGCATGATCATCTACTTCACTGGATTGCGTCCGGATCCAATGAAGGTTGCATTGGGGCGGTCGAAGCTTCCCGCACATAAGCCCAGGCGCGGCGGAGGGTTTAGGCTCTTGAAGGAAATCCCTGCAGCCCGCAGGGCGGTGATCACCGTGGCGTTGAGTCATGCATACATGGTGTCGCTGATGTCCATGACGCCGGTCCACATGCAGCATGGTGGTGCGACATTAACCTTGATCGGCCTGACCATTTCGCTTCATGTTTTGGGCATGTATGCCTTGTCGCCGGTCTTTGGCTGGCTGACCGATAAATTCGGCGGCCGAATGGTTGTGCTGTCCGGCCAGGCTTTGCTGATCGCAGCGAGTATCAGTGTCTGGTCGAGCCCGGAAAGCCACGTAGTGGTGACTATCGCCCTGAGCCTCTTGGGCCTGGGCTGGTCTGCTTCTACCGTTGCCGGTTCCACGATGGTTTCTGGTGCGGTGCCAGTTCAAGAACGCACCAGCCTGCAGGGAGCCAGCGACCTTCTGATGAACTTGGCTGGAGCCGCAGGGGGACTGAGCGCTGGTCCCGTGCTGGCGGCCTTTGGCTTCCACGGGCTGGCGCTTGGACTGCTAATATTGGCAGCCATCGTAATCTATGTAAACCGTTCTTCGCAGGCCAAGACACCCCTGGAACCGGCCTTGGGATAGTTCGGCCGCCGTCGAGCTCTACGCCAGTGGATGCCTAGAATGGTCAGAATTCACAGTTAGTGGAACAACACCGACGGAGCGGATAGTCGATCGGTGGGTTGGGGCTATCGAGAGCGACTGCTCAAAGTTGCTGCCGTACTGTTCTTGCTGCGAGTACGACAATGGCGTGTTTCGCATCCACGATGGATGCGAAACACGCCATTATTTCAGACTACTTAGCCTGGATGTTGGTAGCCTGTGGGCCCTTTGGACCTGCTTCCAGGGTGTACTCAACAGTCTGGCCTTCTTCCAGCGAACGGTAGCCGAAGCTCTGGATTGCGCTGTAGTGTGCGAACACGTCAGCGGAGCCGTCCGAAGGTGCGATGAAGCCGAAGCCCTTTTCCGAGTTGAACCACTTTACGGTGCCAGTTGCCATTATGATATTTCCTTATTATTGGTCGGCCACGACAGTGGCCTAGGTACCGATCCGTAGTTTCGCATCGGAAAATTTGGGGTTACCTCAGGCAGTATTCTCAAAAGGATTCGCCTGCCGTCGATACGGTCAATCGATTACTGATTTTGCCGGTATCGGCCAAAACGGATGTCGCTGCACTAGCTGAAGTGTCTAAGAAATCCGAGGGACCAGCCGGTAATGAGCCATGGCTAGTGGAGTAGAGCAAGGAATCAGGTGCTGATGCGTTGAGCGGCATCGAGCGAGACGTGCTGAGTGAAGAAGAGAAGATGAAGAATTCGTTTCGATTGAAGCAAGCCTTGTCGGTGACTGGGCCTGCCGATTTGTGTTCTACAGACGATTTGCTGACTGTTTTACAAATCCGACTGCTCGCGTTCTCGGTGATATCAAAACGCCGGAGAACTCTGAGGTAACCATTCAATCCTAGCATTGACGATCACTGAATTGCGCGTGATGTTGATTACTGACGGCAAAAAGCACTCTTTATTAAGGGCTGCCACCGGAGCAGCCGAGGTCTCAATCGGCAGAAAAAAGACAACTCGGCGAGCGCATCGCCATGATTTAGACGTTCAATATCCAGCTGCTGAAATTTGGTGTTACGGCTCACACGTTGGATACGCTGGGGACTACTACGTGTCACAAATAGTGCCAGGAGGGCAGCAATGACGCACCAGCTCACAGAAGACCTGGACAAGATCCTTGCCAGCGGAGACTTCTATTTTGAATCTTTGGGTGACGGCAAGTACCGCTCATCGTGGCATACCCAAGGTGCATGGAATGCCCATGAGCAGCATATGGCTCCCGCTTCAGGAATCTTGACCTATGAGTTGGAGAAGTTCCAGCCCCGCGACGATATGCGAATTGCCCGGTTGAGCTTCGAAATTCATGGGTTGATCCATGCGGGCGAGTTTGAAGTAACCACGCGCATGATCCGCCCAGGGCGCACCATTGAGCTCATTGAAGCGGAGATGACGGCTAAGGGAAGAACCAGCATTGTTGCCCGGGCCTGGCGAGTGATCACTGGTGATTCTTCCTCGGTGCACGGGATTGAAGATGCAAGGGTGCCAGGTCCGGACGAGTGCGCGCCGGAGGACATCACCCGTTTCTGGCCAGGGGGATACATCAGGTCCATCGAGATGCGCGTTGCCCCCGGCCATCGTCCAGGCAGGGGCATCGCATGGCTGCGTACGCCGTATTCGCTGGTTGACCTCAAGGATGCTTCGAGGCTTGCCAGTTTGATCGGCTTGGTGGATACGGCCAATGGCGTAGCACCGCGTGTTCAGCCGGGGGACGGAACATGGATGTTCCCCAACCTAGATCTGCAGATTCACATGTACCGGATTCCCAGCGGGGAGTGGCTCGGCCTGGATGTTCAGCAAAGCTACGGTGATGACGGCATTGGCCTGACTTCCTCCGTGCTGCACGATGAGCACGGGCCGTTCGGCCGCGCCGAACAGATTCTAACGGTCCGTTCCCGCTAGCTAGGCTTGCCGGTTGAGCGAAGCGAGCAGTTGTTTGAGCTCTGGCTTTGGCATGATGGTGAAGCCCTTGCCACGGTAGTTTTCGCGCCCTGCACTGTGCGCTCGGAACAGTGCGTAGCCTCGTTTGATCAGGAATAGCAGCGGCTTGCGGCGTTCTGAAACATCTCGGATGAACCGGCGGATGGTGGTGACCAACGCCGGTTCATCGACGTAGTAGGCCTGAACGTTGATGCCTCTGGCTCGCAGCGGCTCGAGGATTTCCGAGAGGAAGATGCCCTCGGCGATGATCGGCCCGTTCTCGCAGCGCACTTCACGGTGCCCGCTGTAGCTGGACGTAGAGATCGAATAGTTGGGGACCATCGTGTGTCCCTGGGATAACAGCTCTTCGATTGCTTGCAGCGCTGCGTCCATGTTCCAGGTGCCGGGGTGGTCCCAGTCGATTTCGCCGTAGTCGGTACGCGGAAAGTCGTCAGGGTTGCCGTCTTCGCTGATCTGCCGGTAGAACTCGTCGAGCGGCAAATGAGGGTTGCCGAAGCGGGCAGCAAGGTAGGACTTTCCCGAACCTGAAGGTCCGCCGATAAGAATGACAGGTGTGGATGAAGAAGGCACGCTTTTCATTATCGCCCATATTCTGCTGCCGGAAGCACCTGGCAGAGGCCTCCCTGAACCCAGCTGTCCTTTGCTTTGGGCTCCTTTGCCTAGCAGTAGCTTGTGGACCTTTGATGCGGGAAGAGGGCACGCCTTTGATAGTGTCTGACATTTTTGCTTGAAGAAGCCAAGTGCGTACTCATAGCTGTCGCGTGGATCGCCGACATATTCGTCGCGAAGATTCACCTGTTTTAGACTCATTACTATGAGCTTGTGGAATCCCCAATCAGATGCGCCTCTTTCATTCCTTTGGGAGGAGCCCAGCGGGGATCCCGGCGCTGACCTCGACCGCGGCATCTCGCTGCTGCGTGAAGTGCAGTCCGGTTCGCGCGGGCCGCTGTTGAGGTTCTACCGTCCCGACCCAACGCTTGCCTTTGGCCAGCGTGATGTGCGCCTGCCTGGGTTTGAGGCGGCCAGCAAGACGGCGGTAGACAATGGGTTTGCTCCCTTAGTCCGCAAAGCCGGCGGCAGGGCAGCGGCCTACCACCGGGGGACCTTGATTGTGGACCATATCGAGGCGCAGAGCGAGGCGGTCATGGGACACCAAACCCGCTTTGAAGTCTTCGCCAAGCTTTATGCCGATGCCTTCCGCCGCCTCGGAGTGCAGGCCGAAGTCGGCCCGATTCCCGGTGAATACTGCCCAGGAGACCACTCTGTGCACGGCGTCCCGACGGCGGCCTCGCCGATTTCCCACCCGGTGAAACTTGTAGGCACAGCGCAGCGCGTCATAGCCGGCGCGTGGCTGTTCTCCAGCGTCTTCGTCGTCGAGGACTCCGCACCGCTGCGCAAGGTGCTCGACGAGGTGTACCAGGCCATGGAAGTGCCGATGGACCCCTCCACGGTGGGCGCCGGCGACGACCTGGTCCCGGGACTGGACACCGAATCCTTTATCGATGCACTGCTCGAGGAGTACCAGCAGCACATCCCGATCTCCGGGCTTCCAGTGCGCTAGAACCAAAAAATGCCTGGCACCAAAGGTGCCAGGCATTTTTTGCGAGGTCTTACGCGCCGACGCGCTCCACGACTTCCTCGATCCGCGGGTTGGTTGCCGCGGTGCCATCAGGGAAGATCAAGGTTGGAACGGTCTGGTTTCCGTTGTTGAACGACTCGACGATTTCCGCGGTGCCCTCAACTTCTTCGATGTTGACCTCGGTGTATGCCACACCCTTCTGATCCATCAGGCGCTTGAGGTTGCGGCAGTAGCCGCACCAGCTGGTGGTGAACATGGTGACCCCGCCGGCAGCAGGAACATACTTTTCAAGGTTTAGCTCAGTACTCATACTTCATATAACCATGCGACCTGTACCTTTGTTCCCATCGAGGCGGCAATGAGTCGCTGAATTCCACATGCCCCCGGGCTACACTGGTACAAAAATCCCACCGACGTTCTAGGGGCGAGAGTATGTGCGGGCGATACGTTATGGCCAAGGCCATCGGAGACCTTGTGGCCGAGGCAGAAGCCGAAGCCGACGCAAACCTCGAGCTGCGCCAATCATGGAATGTCGCCCCGACCACCGATGTGCCGATCGTGCTCGAGCGCCTGATCGACGGCCAGCTGCACCGCCAAGTCCATGTGGCCCGCTGGGGCCTGGTGCCGGGCTGGGCCAAGGACCTGTCGGTCGGGGTTCGCGCATTCAACGCCCGCAGCGAAACCGCGGCGGGAAAGCCAACGTTCCGTTCAGCAGTGAAGAAGCGCCGCGCAGCGGTCCCGGTAGAAGGCTACTACGAGTGGAAGAAGGAAGGCAGCAAGAAGCGTCCGTTCTTCGTCCATCGCGAGGACGGCCAGCTGATCTTCTTCGCAGGCCTCTACGAATGGTGGAAGGACGAGGACGGCAGCTGGATCCTGTCCACCTCGATCATGACCATGGATTCGCCCTCTGCCGAGGAACCGGGCGTGCTTGGAGAACTTGCCGGGCTGCATGACCGCCTGCCCATTCCCTTGGACCGCGACACCATGGCGCAGTGGCTGGACCCCGAGAACGAGGACGCGCCGGAGCTCATCGAGCAGGTGCGCGCCGAAGCCTTCGACGTGGCATCCACCTGGAGCATGTACGAGGTGGACCCGGCAGTGGGCAACGTCCGCAATAACGGCCCAGAACTGCTCGAGCCGCACCAGTCGCTGTTCTAGCCCTCGGCCCGCGCCTTCAATTCCCACTTCAGCCCGCCGCTGAAGCCCAGGGCGCCCAAGCCGGCGCCGATCAGCAATTTTCCGGCGATCAGCGCAAAGGTCGCCGGGGGAGGAGCCGGCGCGTCGCCAATCCACCCGAAGGTGTGCACCTGGGTTGAATCCCAAACCGCCAGCCCGACACCGGCGGCCAGCAGCAGGATGCTGAACGCCAAGGAACCGATGAAGACCAGCTGGCCCTGGGCCATTTGGCGTATTCTCCGCCCCAGGATCAAACCCAAGCGTGCGCACAGCGCGGCAATTCCCAGTGCCAGCAGAACTTCTCCCACCATCTGGGTCGCCGAAGGGCCGAAGTAGAACGTGTCCTGCTCCAACAGTTCAGAGGACCCGGTGGAGATGACAAATTCATTCATGCTGTCGATCCAGAGCAGGACCGCCCCGGCCACGATGAACAAAGCGCTGAACAATCCTGCAAGCCGCGGTGCAAGGGGACGCTGAGGCAAATCTGACATGGGAACATTCTTCCACAGGCGCCGCTTAAAAAGCTGCGCCGGGAAACCCCGTGGGGCCTCCCGGCGCATGCTGGCGGCGGTGCCTAGTGACCTCGGTCGATCCACTCCTGCAGATGCGGCGCCTCGGCGCCAATGCTGGTGGAATCCCCGTGCCCGGTGTTCACCACGGTGTCGGCAGGCAGCGTCAGCAGCTTGGTGCGGATCGATTCGATGATCGTCTCAAAGCTGGAGTAGCTGCGGCCGGTGGCTCCCGGCCCGCCGTTGAACAGGGTGTCCCCGCTGAACAGCACGCCGAGGTCTTCTGCATAGAAGCAGGTGGAACCCGGCGAATGCCCAGGGGTGTGCAGCGCGGTGAAGCTGGTGCCTGCCACGGTGAAGCTGTCGCCCTCGTGGATCTCGGCGTCGATCTCGCGCTCCGGATACACCGCATCCCACAGCATCTGGTCTTCAGGATTCAAGAACAGCGGCGCGTCCACCTCGTCGGAGAACTGCGCGGCGGCCCGGATATGGTCGTCGTGTCCATGGGTGAGCAGCACTGCCATCACCTCGCGCTCGCCGACCGCCTCGCGGATCTTTGCCACATCGTGGGCCGGGTCGATCACCATGACCTCGTTCTCGTCGCCGATGATCCAGACATTGTTATCCACCTCCCAGGTGCCGCCGTCGAGGCTGAAGGTGCCGGAGGTGACGACGTTTTCTACGCTCACGCTCATGCGATCTCAACCACCGAACGCAGCACGGTACCCTCGTGCATCTTGTGGAAGGCTTCCTCGATCTGGTCGAGCTTGATGCGCTCGGTGACGAACGCGTCGAGGTCCAGGCGGCCGAGCTTGTACTGGGAGACGAGCATCGGGAAGTCGCGGCTTGGCAGGCAGTCGCCGTACCAGGAGCTCTTCAGCGATCCGCCGCGGCCGAAGACATCCAGCAGCGGCAGCTCGAGCTTCATCTCGGGGGTCGGTACGCCCACCAGTACCACGCGTCCGGCAAGGTCGCGGGCGTAGAAGGCCTGCTTGTAGGTTTCGGGGCGGCCCACGGCGTCGATGACGACGTCTGCGCCGAAGCCTCCGGTCAGCTCCTGGATCGCCGCCACCGCGTCGACCTCGGCCGAGTTTACGGTGTGGGTGGCTCCCAGTTCCTTGGCCTTTTCAAGCTTGGCTGGGTTCACGTCTACCGCGATGATGGTGGTGGCACCGGCCAGCTGAGCGCCGGCGATGGAGGCGGCGCCTACGCCGCCGCAGCCGATTACTGCCACGGATTCACCGCGCTTGATCTCGCCGGTGTTCATGGCCGCTCCAATGCCTGCCATGATGCCGCAGCCCAGCAGGCCTACGGCGGCTGCGTCGGCGTCCTCGTCCACCTTGGTGCACTGCCCGGCGGCCACCAGGGTCTTCTCGGCGAAGGACCCGATGCCCAGTGCAGGGGAGAGCTCGGTGCCGTCCTCGAGGGTCATCTTCTGGGTGGCGTTCGCGGTGTTGAAGCAGTACTGCGGCTGGCCCTTTTCGCAGGCGCGGCACTGGCCGCACACGGCGCGCCAGTTCAGGATCACGCGGTCGCCGACCTTGACGTTGGTGACGTTCTCGCCGATCTGGCTGACTACCGCTGTGGACTCGTGGCCCAGCAGGTAGGGGTAGTCGTCGCCGATGCCGCCCAGCTTGTAGTGCAGGTCGGTATGGCAGACGCCGCAGGTCAGTACGTCGACCACGACCTCTCCCGGGCCCGGATCGGGCACAATGATGTCGACGAGCTCGACGTCTGCATTCTTGGCGCGTGCAATAACTGCTTTTACCTTATGAGGCATCTGTTTCGTGTCCCCTTGCTGAAATATATGAGTTGTAGGTCATCACGATGCTATCGGGGAAGACCGCTGGAATCTAGCCTACGCGTGCAATGTTCCATATAAGGCAGGGTTGGTCAGCAGATCTCAGCGGGATCAGGCGTGCTGCGAGGTGATTTCACGTTCGGCTTTGATGATTTCCAGTCCCTCGCGGTATTTCGTGATGCTGAAATCGGGGAAGTGCGTGGTGAACTTCGTCGAGTCAAAAATGTTGTCCGCCGCATAGCGGGGCAGCAGCTCATCAAGTTCTGCGATGCGCGCAGAGATCCGACCGCCGGCTGCCAGCACCCACCGGGGCAGAATCATGGGGCGTGAATTGCTGTCGAAAACTTCGTTCGCGAGGCTGGCGAACTGGCGGTAGGTGAGCCTGTCTGGGTCAGTGGGCAGATGCCATGTCTGTCCGTAGGCGGTGGAAGTATTGGCCAAGGTTGCCAGGGCGCGGCTGGCGTCCGGGGTCCAGATCAACGAGCGCAGATACCGGTCGGCCACCGGAATGAAGGGCTTCTTGCCTTGGGCGATTCTGTCGAGGATCAAGGCATTGGTGAAGCTCTGGGTGCGCCCCGGCCCGTAGAACTCTGGCGCCCGGCCAATAAGTACGGGGATCTCGCCGCGCTGCATCTCCTCGAGCACCATCTGCGCCATGAGGGCTCGAACTGTGCCCTTCCTTCCAGCGGGGGCAAAGGCGGTTTGCTCATCCTGCACCCTGGAATCCTGCGGGTACATATAGGTGTTGTCGAAATATACGAACTTTGCTCCGGCTGATCGTGCGGCGGTCAGTGCATTGTCAAGCATGGTGGGGAACTGCCGCTCCCACAGTTCAGTATCAGCCGGCAGGCCGGCGGTGAAGTAGATAACCTCGCTGCCACTTGCCGCCGCGAGGGTCTGGTCCAGATCCAGCAGGTTGGCGGAGGCTAGCTCATCGCCCGGGTTGATGCGTTGCGGGTTTCTGCTGGCAAGGCGGATGTCTGTGGTGAAACTGCGATGCAATTCACGGGCCAGCTCGTTGGCGATCTGGCCCCCGCTTCCCAATATTGTCTGCATGATCTTTCCATTCCTTGGTTGAGCCCATCTGGGCAACCAGATGTTTACAGTGATTACATTTGAGGCTAGGCTATAAAGTAAACATCGTCAACATTGATTTGGCGGCAGCAGGAATGCCGGCAGGAGGAGTGGGCTATGAGCGAGGGACGGGAAGCCAGGTCATATCACCATGGCGATCTTCGCGAGGCGCTGGTGAGCGCCGCAACAAAGATTCTAGAAAGCGGAGAGAGCTTCTCGCTGCGCGCGGTCGCCCGCGCCGTGGGGGTCTCAGCCGCGGCGCCATATCGCCATTTCAGCGACCGCGAGCAATTGGAATCAGCCATTGCGGTATCCGGGTTTGAACAACTAGCGCGGGAGCTGGAGCCTGCGGTTGATGCGGCATGCTCTAAAAGCGACATTGCTTCATTTGCCATCATCTACGTCCGCTTTGCGCTTGCGCACCCGGCGGTTTTCGGGCTCATGTTCGGGCAGGAATGCGATGATTCCAACGATGCGCGCGTGCTGGCCGCCGCGCGACTGAGCGAACTTTTGAGCCGAGGCGTCAAGGCCGCACTAGGGCCGGGCGCCGCGGACTCCCTCTCCATAGCCCTATGGAGCATGGCCCACGGTTTGGCTTCGCTGCACATGGATGGGAAATTCTCCTACTCCACGGTGCAGGAAGTTGATGAGCGAGTCAGGAGCTCATTTAGCGCAGTACTGCAGGGCCTCTAAGAACTGACAAGGAGCAAGGTGAAAATGACAAGTGTTTTGATGGTTCTTTCCGCAGCAAGATTTTGGACGCTGAGTGACGGCGAAAAGCATCCAACAGGCTTCTGGGCCGAGGAATTTTTGGTGCCCTATCAGCAGTTCACTGCCAGCGGCTACGAGGTCACTTTGGCTACGCCACAGGCAAAGGTTCCCATAGTGGACCAGTTGAGCCTGGGAGTGGCTGGCGGTGCGCCATGGACAACGAAACGGTACCGGCGGCAGCTGCAAGCACTGGCGCACCAGCTTGAAAATCCAGTGGATCTGCACGCGGTGGATATTTTGGACTACGACTTAGTCTTCTATCCTGGCGGACATGGCCCCATGGAAGACCTCGCTGTCGACGAGATCTCCGGACAGAAGCTTAATCAGCGTCTGAAATCCGGAAAGCTGCTGGCCCTGCTGTGCCACGCGCCGGCCGCCCTGCTGGCAACCCAAAGTGAGCACTCCGTTTCAGCCTTCGCCGGCCGCAAGCTCACCGGGTTGTCGAATAGGGAGGAGCTGTTGAACTTATTTGCGCGCAAGGCTCCTTGGCTGCTGGAAGATCGACTGAAACAGCTGGGCGCGGAATACAGCAAGGGGCTTATTCCTCTGCGGCCGCACGTAGTGGTCGACGGAAATCTCTACACCGGGCAAAATCCCCAGTCATCCAAAAAGCTGGCTCAGGCACTGATTGCCGCCCTCGGGTAAATTTTCCACGCCAGCCTCCGATGCCCGGGCATGCTGTCGGCATTCCGGCGGGGTGCAGGCAATGCAGAAAAGCGGCTCCGCTTCAGTTTGCGCTGAGACGGAGCCGCCTTTTCATGCCCGGCCGCCAGCGGCAAGGCGGCCTGTCTGCAAACTGTCTGTTGCGATGACTAGTGTAACTATCGTTCGAACATAGATTCGAATAGAATGAGTTTGCAAGTAAGGAGTTCACCCATGGGCATGTTCACCGAGTCGATCGAGGTTTCCCGCGCCGCGAATGGAATGCCGCTGCGCGTGAAATGGCGGGGGCGGGAGTATCGACTCGTGGCCGAGCCTGAGCGTTGGTTCGAACGCCGCAAGTGGTGGGATGAAAACCTGAGAATCCCGCGGGGAATCGGCGCCGGAATGGCCGACTATGAGATGTGGAGGCTGCAGTTGGCCCCCGCCACGGGCGGCGGTGCCCCGCAAAGCGTGGATGTGAGTTTCGATCCGCAGTCAGAGCGCTGGCGCCTGGTGCGCATCCACGTGGAACTTGCCCGCAGCGCCTAGCGCTTCGGAAAAATGTTCGAACCCTAAAAACCGCGCAATGAAAGGTTGAAACGAACATACTTTCGAAAATCTGCCATGAGCTTCACCCACCTGAACGTCACATCATCCTTTAGCGCCCACTATGGCGTCTCGCACCCTGCGGTGCTGGCTGCGGCGGCCAAAGCGCAGGGCGCCCACATGCTTGCGCTCACCGACAGAGATGGGCTGTATGGCGCGGTCAAGCATGTGGCGGCATGCCGGGACGAGGGCATCACGCCGATCCTCGGAGTCAACCTTGCAGTGCTGGACGACAGCGGGCAGAGCACCGGGCGGATCATCCTGCTGGCGCGAGGACACAGCAACGGCGCTGGCTACGCCGCCCTGTGCCGAACCATCACCCTGGCCAACCAGGCATCACGAGGAAGCATCGGGCTGACCCAGCGGCAGATCGCCCACCGGGCGGCCGACGGAAACCTCATGGTGCTCGTCGGCGGTGAGTCGGACGCCGCCAGGGCCCTGGCCCAAGGGCGCTACGCCCAAGCCAGAGCCCTGCTGGCCAACTGGAAACACCACATCGGCAGGATGCTGCGCGTGGAAATCACCACCCACCTTTCAGCCCCCGGAGCCCGCTACAGCCTGGGCGAAGCGGGAAAAATGCTGCGCTATGCCGATGAACTGGGGCTGCGCGCTGTACTGAGCAACGCTGTACGCTATGCCGATCCCGACGGGGCAGTCACCGCAGACCTGCTCGACTCAGCCCGGGCCCTGCACCAGCTCAAAGACCTGCACTCCTTCCAGCCCAATGGACAGGGGTGGCTCAAATCCCCGCAGGAAATGCAGCAGCTCGCCGCCGCCATCTCCCGCGCCACCGAACGCTCATGGAAGCACCGACTGCTGAAGGAAACCGAAGCCACCGCACGCTTCGCAGCCCTCGACCCCCTCACCGACCTGGGCTGGAAACAGCCGGTCATCCCGGAAGCCACAGTGCTGGGCCTGCACCGTCCAGCCATGCAAGAACTCACCGAGCGCGTCTACAGCGCAGTGCCCAAACTCATCCCCAATGAAGACCCGAGCCTAGTGGAAGAACGCCTGGCGTTGGAATTGGGAACCATCAACCGGCTGGACTTCGCCGGATACTTCCTCACCGTGGCGGAAACGGTCAAAATCATCACCGGCATGGGAGTGCGCGTCGCCGCCCGAGGTTCCGGCGCCTCCTCTCTGGTCAACCACCTGCTGGGCATCAGCCAGGTCAACCCGCTGCAGCACGACCTGGTCTTTGAGCGCTTCCTCTCCGAAACCCGCACCACCCTGCCGGATATCGATATCGACGTGGAATCGGCTCGACGCCACGAAATCTACCGCAAAATCTTCACCAGCTTCGGCGAAGAACGCGTCAGCCTGATGAGCATGCAAAACGCCTACCGCGCCCGCGGAGCAGTGCGCGACGCGGGAACCGCCCTGGGCATAGAAGAGACCCAGATCGACGAGATCGCCAAACAGCTCTGGCGCTTCTCCGCCTCATCCTTCCGCGAAGCCCTCGCCGAAAAACCCGAACTCGCGGCCCTGGCCTCCAACATCACCGAGGACTCCCAGCTCGACATCCTCATCGACGCCACTGAACGCCTGGACCGGCTGCCGCGGCACATCTCCATGCACCCCTGCGGAGTCATCCTCTCCGACGCCACACTGCTGAACCGCACCCCGGTCCAGCCCTCGGGCATCGGGCTGCCCATGAGCCAATTCGACAAGCACGACATGGACCTCATGGGACTGATCAAACTTGACGTGCTCGGCGTGCGCATGCAGTCGGCCATCGCCTACACCCTGGAAGAAATCGCCCGCATCCATGGAGACAAGCCGGCCGTCGCCCGCGCAGGAGGACACCAAGAGACCGGCTACATCAACGAAGACGGACACATCGAGCTGTCCAAGGTGCCGCTGGATGACGCGGCGACCTTCGCCCTGATCCGCTCCACCCACACCCTGGGATGCTTCCAAATCGAATCCCCGGGACAGCGCGAACTGGTGGGCAAGCTGGCACCCCGCGAATTCAACGACCTGATCATTGACATCTCCCTCTTCCGCCCCGGGCCCATGCAGTCAAATATGGTCAAGCCCTACCTGGAACACCGACATGGCTTCGCTCCGGCCCGCTACCTGCACCGCGACTTCGTCCCGGCGCTCGCCGAAACCCACGGCGTCACCGTCTTCCACGAGCAGGTGCTGCGGATCATCGACACCCTCACCGACTGCGGACTGGGCATGGCAGATGTCTACCGCCGGCACCTGGGCAATCCGGAAAAAGAACCAATCGTCGAAAACATCGTGCGCACCAAAGCAGCGGAGAAGGGATACACCCAAGAAGTCATCGACAAGACCTGGGAAGTGCTCGCAGGCTTCGGCTCCTTCGGCTTCTGCAAAGCCCACGGGGCGGCCTTCGCCGTACCCACCTACCACTCAGCATGGCTCAAGGCCCATCACCCCGAAGCCTTCCTCGCCGGCATCTGGGAGCACGATCCGGGCATGTACCCCAAGCGGCTGCTGGTCTCCGAAGCCCGCCGCATGGGCGTTCCCATCCTCCCGCTGGATATCAACCGCTCCACCGGACACTACCGAGTCGAACGCATCTTCGAATACGCGCAGCCGGCGGCACCTGTGGTGCCCCGCGCCCCGGGAAGCCAGCGCCCAGGCCGCTACGGCATCCGCCTGGCCTTCCGCGACATCCACCAAATGAGCGAAAGCGAAGTAGAACGCCTTGTCGCCGGCCAACCCTACGACTCCCTCGCAGACATCCGCGACCGCGCAGGCCTGTCCCGCCGCACCTACCAAAACCTCGCGGCCCTCGGAGCCTTCGACTCCCTGCTCACCGGAACCACCAGGGCAGACACCATCGCACATACCCAATCCATGGCCCGCAGCACCCTGCCCGCCAAATACCAGCCCGGCCCCGGACAGCTCACCTTCGACCTGGGGCAGATCGAACCCATCAAAAACACCGGCAACATCCTGGAACCGGCAGAAGTAGTGCGCACAGAACTAGACCTCATGCACCTAGATGCCACCGAACACCTGATCAGCTCCTACCAAAAACTCCTCAGCCACCTGCCCATCACCCAGGCAATAGAACTGCTGCACCTGCGCAACGGCGCCGAAGTGCTTGTGGCCGGGGTGCGCGTGGCCACCCAGACCCCGCCCATGCGCGGAGGCAAGCGCGTCGTCTTCATCTCCATAGATGACGGCACCGGCTGCATCGACGCCACCTTCTTCGACGACACCCAGCAGCGCACCGGCCCGCTGCTCTTCTCCACACGCATGCTCCTCATCCACGGAGTCACCCGGCGCACCGGACCGCGCGGCATCTCGCTGCAGGCCTTGAACGCCTGGGACCTGCACCAGCCAGAAACCCTGCCGCACGCCGGCTACCTAGACAACGCCTCACGCCCGCAGCCCAGCTACCGCCCAAAACTCGGCAACGCAATACCAGGAAAAGAAAGCGTCGCAGAACTCGCCCAGCGCATGAACGCCGAAGGATTGGACCAGAGAGGTGCATGACCTAGGCTGAATGGCATGGACACAGATCCACAAAAACCGTTCCAGCGACAGCGAACCGATGTACCACTGACGCTGAACCCAGCCCTCGTAAGTGCACTGCAGCAAGCGGACCTAGGGTTGCGCAGGGAAGCGGTACACTTGGCAAAATACTCGCCGCACTGGGAACCTGCATTCAACAAAGTCCGTGCCGTGCTCAACGCCAGCAAACCCAGAAACGTGCAAGCCATCGAACATATCGGCTCCACCGCAGTGCCAGGGCTCGATGCTAAGCCGATCATGGACATCGCCATCGGCACCGCCGAAAACGCTGACCCGGACGAAATCCACACTTGGCTGACCCGCGAAGGCTTCCTCTACCGAGGCGAAACCGATGCCATCCGGCCAGACACCATGTACGGATTCGAAATCGAACCACACATCAGGCTCGTCAACGTCCATGTGATCACCTACGGGGACACGGCATGGGAACACTACCTCAGCTTCAGGAACCATTTGCGAGGCAATCCCTCAGACCGGGAAGCCTATCAAGAACTCAAGGAACTCCTCGTTCAGCAGAACGGCAGCAATCGCAGCACCTACCTGAACGGGAAAACCGACTTCATCACCCTCAGGCGAAACCGCTAGCGCTTGCTATCTTCAATACATGGCCAAGGTACTCATCACTGGAATGTCTGGGGCAGGCAAAAGCACAGTACTCGCCGCATTGCAGGCGCGAGGATACGAAACCATAGATACCGACTACGGGACCTGGACACTGGCCGACGGCACATGGGATGAACAACGCATGACCGAGCTCCTGGCTACAGAACAAAACGTCATCGTCAGCGGAACAGTAGAAAACCAAGGCAACTTCTACCAGTGCTTCGAACACATCGTCCTCTTGAGCGCGCCGCTACATGTACTCCTTGAACGCGTCAGGAACAGAACGAACAACAGCTACGGCAAAACACCAGAACAACAATCGCAAATTGCCGCATACAAACAGTCCATTGAACCCCTGCTTAGAGAAGGCGCAACCCTAGAACTCGACTCGCAAGCACCAATCGAGGAAATTGCCGACTGCATCGAAAAGCTCCTGAAATCATCAAAGTGATGCAGCGAGCAGATTAGACGGATGAAACATGTCCGTCGGCATCAATGACAAACGACGGATTATGCACAAAATCCCAACGGAACCCATCGGGATCGGCCACACAGGCGCTCATCCCACCCCACGGCTGCACCGTCGGCGCAGAAATCGACGTAGCACCAGCATCCAGCGCTCGCCGGTAGTGGTGTTCGACTTCTTCATCGTTGTGGACGTTGTGACCGAGGGAGATCGGCGGGGCCAGTGTTCCATGGCCGACATTGCCGTACTCGCTGGGCATCTGCTTGACGTCCCACAGCGCTAGCATGAGGCCGTGCCCGGCGCGGACGAAGGCGATCTCGGGGTGGGCTGGCTGTATCAACTCGAATCCCAGTCCTTCGGTGTAGAACTTGGCGGCAGCGTCGACATCACGAACACCGAGGGTGATGGCGCTGATGGTTGGCGGGGCTGGCTTGTTCATGGCTTCAGCCTAAGTACCCCGAGAAGCGATTGCTAGGGTTGGAGTTCAACTCCATGCGAGCAGATAGGAAGTCATGCAGCCGCAGGCTAGGCATCGTCCAGAGCGTACCTATAAGACCGGCGCGGTCACTCGGATGCTTCGATGGTTCTCATTGGCGGTAGCGCTGACGGCTTCTGCGCTTCTGCTGGTCGGCTATCCGCAGATGCCCAATGAAGTACCAATACACTTCGACGCGGCAGGGCAACCAGATGCATATGGCGACAAGATGGTCGTTCTCGGAGTGGCGTGCGGCATCATCCTCGTTCAGCTGGCGATGTATTGGGCTTCCAAAAAGCCGCAGATCATGGATTATCCAGCAAGAGTGACAGATGAAAACGCACAGCGCCTCTATCGTGAAGGCGAACGCTTCTTCGTTTACTTGGGACTGTCGATCAGCACCATGACGGCTGGGGTCGGTGAACTCTATTCCACCGATGGCTCAACTGTCGGCAGCTATCTGGTCAGGATATCGCCGGCAGCAATGGCTGTGATTGCCATAACCGGCGTGGTTCGAATGCGCCATGCATCAAAGCCGGAAAGCGAAAGCGGTTTCCACGGGTAGGCCGGCCCAGGATTTCGCGGCAAAAGGCCACTTGAGTGAAGTGCCTTTTGCCGCGAAGGGGCCTTACAGGAAAATCCATTGTTCGTTGCGCGTCGTCGAACGCTTGCGTTCAACAAGCTTCGCCGAGCTGTCTTGAGCGTTGAATGGCAGGTGGTGCTCCCGTTGCTGTGTACTAAATTGACGACGAATTTCAGTCTGTTTGAACATGCCGGATCCTCCTTTCTGATAGGTGCCGGGAAACTAGGAGTTTTCCGAATCCCGCGTTTGCTCGACCCACTGGGCCGGAGCAGGGATGCTGCGGATATGCGGCGACAGCCACGCTGCAATCGCTGAGACCGCAACCAGCGAGCCGAAGAAGACCAGGATGGGGCCCATGGGGAAGATTTGCAGGCCGAATCCTGTCAGCAGCGGCGCCAGCGGCAGCGCTGCCAACGCCATGAAAACAATCAAGGAGTTTGCGCGGCCTGCCATCTCCCGGGGGATGACTGCCATGAAGTATCCGCCGACCCCTGCATTCAGCGCGGGCACGCTGAAGAAGGCAAGGAAAAGCATGGCCCCAAGCCAGTAGAGGCTGGTGTTCGCGCCCATGAGGATGATGGATCCGCCAAGAACGCACAGGCAGGTGCATGCCAGGACGCCGGTTCGGAACCTGTCGATCAGCGGTGTTGAAACCAATGATCCTGCGAGCATGCCAAGCCCCATGAACGTAGAGACCAGGCCGATGACCCAAGCAGGCTCACCACGCTGCTGCAGCCCGTAGGTCAGGGTGGTCATCATTCCGTTGGAGCCGACATTGATCGTTGTGACAAGTATCAGCAGGCTGCGCAGCTGTGGTTTGGTGAAGCACCAGCGCATGCCTGCCATAATTCCATGAGCCACGGGTTGGTTCTCTTGGCCGTCCGCTTTTTCGCGGCGCTGCCTGGTTTCCTCTTCTGCCGCCCGCAGTGGACGGCGCAGCGCAAGGCCGCAAGCCGCTCCCAGCACCTGCAGGCCGCTGACGACCAGCAGGGCTGCGCCAGCGCCCAACCCGAGCAGCGTTCCAGCCAGGGGAGCGGAGCCCAGCATCAGCACCGAATCCCTGCCTTGGTTCGCCGCCATGGCCCGGCCCAACTGCTGGGGATGCACAATGTCTTTCAGTGCGGCATCTGTTGTCGAGCCAAAGTAGCCGCCGCGCAGCTCCATGAGCACGTGGGCAATGCACAACAGCGTCGCGCTCAAGGAGCCGGTGAAGCTTGCCAGCGCCAGCGCGGAGGTCAAGGCGGCTCCGCACAGGCCTCCGAGCAGGATCATTCGCGCGCGGTCGGAGCGATCCACTTTGGAACCGCCTGCCAGCGTCAAACTTGCGCGGGCCGCCAGCCCGACGGCGGACAAAGTGCCCGCTTGCGCAGGGGAGCCGGTGACGGCCAGCAGGATCAGCGGCAGTGCGAAACTGTACATGCCGCCGGCCATCAATGCCGAAGAGTCGGCAAGCCACCAGATGCGGTAGTTCCGCTGGCGGCGCAGGGGAGGCAGCTTGACGTTATCAAGCTGCGCCGCCGGGGCTGGGTTCGTGGTCATGCATCAACCATAGACTCGCAAATAAAGTTGCGCAATAGAACTTGCGCAATATTTTTTGGGGGATTGTTATGCTGTGCATATGACTCAAGCCAAGTCCAACGTCACGCTGACCACCCCCATGCTCAAGGCGATGGCCAACCCGCTGCGACGCCAGATTTTCGATGCGCTCGGCGCTATGCAAACCGGCAGGGCTGCGGACATTGGAGAGCTGCTGGGCATTGCGCCGAATAAGGTGAGCTTCCACCTGCGCGAACTGGCCAAGGCGCAGATGATCGAAGAGGCACCGGAGCTGGCACGCGACAAGCGAGACCGCGTCTGGAAGCCCGCCGCCGCCGCATATACAACTGGACAGCCGGAGGAGCGGCGCGGGGACGAGTCGCCCAGCGCCATCAACGCCTACCTGGGGCAGGTAATCCATGACGAACAGCGCCGGCTTGAGGCAACCTTGCAGCACGCGCAGCGCTGGTATGAAGCGGGGGAGGCGCCCATTGACTTGGCCCAGCTGAGCACCAGCAACCTGATGATGACCGAGGACGAGCGCCAGGAGCTGCAGCGCCGCTTCGACGCGGTGATCCCTGGCTTCAGGGCCGACCAGAAAGCCGGAAAGATTCCCAGCTCGCAGCCGCTGAATGAGCGAAAGCTGTGGCACTATTCAGGACTGCTCTCCGCCGACGAACTGTTGAACGGATCACACCAGGGCGATCAATCCGCCTAAAACCCGAAGTGAACACGGCGGATGCCCGGGCGCTGAACTAAACTGGATTTTGGCTGGCTGTGGCCAAGGTATGCCACAAGCTATGAAGCCATCCCAGATTGAAAGGTAGAACCCGATCTCATGAGCGAGCAGCTGACTCTCACCATCGACGGCGAGCAGGTACAGGTTGACGCGGGAACCACCGGTCTACAGCACTACGCCGATCAGAAAGACGTGGTTGTCATGCACGTCGACGGCGTGCTGCGCGACCTGTCCCGCGCACTGGAAGCCGGAACCACCGTCACCCGTGTGACCATCAACGACCCGGAGGGGTTGGAGGTGCTGCGCCACTCGACAGCCCACGTCATGGCCCAGGCCGTGCAGCAGCTGCGCCCAGATGCCAAGCTCGGCATCGGCCCATACATCACCGACGGCTTCTACTTCGACTTTGACGTCGCCGAACCGTTCACCCCTGAAGATCTCAAGCAGCTTGAAAAGATGATGCTGAAGATCGTCAACCAGAACCAGCTCTTCGGCCGCCGCGAGGTCACCCCGGATGAGGCCAAGGCAGAGATGGCCAACGAGCCGTACAAGCTGGAACTGCTGGCCAAGGCGGACTCCGCCGACACCTCCGGCGAGGGCGTGACCGTCGAGGTCGCCGCCGGCGAAACCACCATCTACGACAATGTTGACCGCAAGTCCGGCGACATCGTCTGGAAGGACCTGTGCCGCGGCCCGCATCTGCCGAACACCAAGCTGATCAAGAACGCGTTTGCGCTGACCCGTTCGGCCGCAGCCTACTGGCTGGGCAGCGAGAAGAACAAGCAGCTGCAGCGCATCTACGGCACCGCCTGGCCGACCAAGGAAGACCTCAAGGCCTACCAGGAACGCCTAGCCGAGGCCGAGCGCCGCGACCACCGCAAGCTCGGCGCCGAGCTGGACCTCTTCTCCTTCCCTGACGAGCTGGGCTCGGGCCTGCCGGTGTTCCACCCCAAGGGCGGCATCATCAAGCGCGAGATGGAAGACTATGTGCGCGACCGCCACGTGGAAGAGGGCTTCCAGTACGTGGGCACCCCGCACATCTCCAAGGACGGGCTGTTCCACACCTCGGGCCACCTGCCGTACTATGCGGACACCATGTTCCCTGCGCTGCACATCGACGAAGAGCGCGATGAAGACGGCAACATCACCAAGCAGGGCCAGGAATACCGCCTGAAGGCCATGAACTGCCCGATGCATAACCTGATCTTCCGCGGCCGCGGACGCAGCTACCGCGAACTGCCTTTGCGCCTGTTCGAATTCGGCCACGTCTACCGCTACGAGAAGTCAGGCGTGGTGCACGGCCTGACCCGCGTGCGCGGCTTCGCCCAGGACGACTCCCACTCCTATGTCACCAAGGAGCAGGCGCCTGCGGAAGTTGAGCACCTGCTGAACTTCATGCTCTCCCTGCTCAAGGACTTCGGCATGGACGACTTCTACCTGGAGCTGTCCACCCGCGATCCAGAGTCGGACAAGTTCATCGGCACCGATGAGCAGTGGGCGGAAGCCACCGAGGTTTTGGAGCGCGTGGCCACCGAGTCCGGCGTTGAGCTGGTTGCCGACCCGGGTGGAGCTGCCTTCTACGGCCCGAAGATCTCGGTCCAGGCCAAGGACGCCATCGGCCGCACCTGGCAGATGGGCACCGTGCAGTACGACTTCAACCAGCCTGCACGCTTCGGCCTTGAATACCAGGCAGCCGACGGCTCCCGCCAGGAGCCGGTCATGATCCACGCCGCCAAGTTCGGCTCGATCGAACGCTTCCTGGGCGTGCTCACCGAGCACTACGCCGGCGCGTTCCCTGCCTGGCTTTCGCCGGTGCAGGTCCGCGCCATCCCGGTGGCCGAGGCCTTCAACGACTACCTGGCAGAGGTCGTCGCCAAGCTCAAGGCTCAGGGCGTGCGCGTGGAGCTGGACGATTCCTCGGACCGCTTCCCGAAGAAGATCCGCAATGCGTCCAAGGACAAGATTCCGTTCGTGCTCATCGCCGGCGGCGAGGATGCCGATGCGAATGCAGTGTCCTTCCGCTTCCGCGACGGCAGCCAGGACAACCAGGTTCCTGTGGACGAAGCAGTAGAGCGCATCGTCACCGCCATCAAGAACCGCGACAACAACAACTAAGCACACCGGCCCAGGGAGTCCACCAGCATGCAGTATTCACAGGACGAGAATGTCACCGACGATTTTGAACTCGCCGGCGTCCCGGACTCGTTCCAGCGCTTGTGGACTCCCTACCGGATGGCTTATATCAAGGGCGGCCAAGGCCAGGTCAAGGACGAGGCAACCTGCCCCTTCTGCGCCGGGCCGAACCGCACCGACGAAGAAGCACTGATTGTCCACCGCGGCAAGACCTGCTTCGTCATCCTGAACCTCTTCCCGTACAACCCCGGCCACCTGCTGATCTGCCCCTACCGCCACGTGCCGAACTACACGGACATCACGCTGGAGGAAACGGCGGAGATGGCGGCGCTGGCCCAGCATTCAATGCGGGTGTTGCGCAAGGTATCAAACCCCAGCGGCTTCAATCTGGGGATGAATCAGGGCGAGTCCGGGGGAGCCGGCATCGCGGCCCACCTGCACCAGCATGTGGTGCCGCGTTGGGGCGGCGACGGGAACTTCTTCCCGATCATCGCCCAGACCAAGGCCATCCCGCAGACCCTCTCCGAGGTGCGCGAGACCATCGCCGAGGTCTGGGACGAAGTTGAGTAGCCCCGCTCTTTCGCCGCTTCAGCACGGCTGACGCACAGGAGGCTCAAGCGCGCCGCCGACCGGTATCACTACCGGCCGGCGGCGCGCTTTTTGCTGCCCAAAAACCATGGGCCAGGTGATCAGCGCAGGCTGGAGGGGTGATTGCCCCGCGCCACTGGCTCCTTGCGCTGGTAAGTGCCGCGGCACCAATCAACCCGGGTTCGGCGGGTCCAGCATCTGCCTCTCAAGCCGCGTGCAACGGCTCGAATTTTTCCCGACATGCTGGGGATTCTAGGCGAGTTCAGCGCCGATGGCAGCCGCCTGCCTGGCGACGGCCGTGCCTAGCGCTGATTTCCCGGGCTGGCAAGAGTGGCTTCCGGACACGCGCTTGAACAGTGTTCAAAAATGGCCTGAGATGGGTGTACTGTCTGTAAACAACATACATTGAACACCGTTCAAGAACTTCTGGCAGCCAGATTCAACTGCGCACAGAAGGTCTTGGCAACGGCGTCCCAGTTGGAAAGGCACACCCATGACCTTGAACATCGCAGCCGCCGCCGAATCCTCCTCGGCGGCCCCCGTCAACGCCGAAGAGCTCGCCGCCAAGGTGCTGGAAGGCCACAAGCTCACCGAAGCTGAAGCACTGGGAATCCTGGCCACCCCCGACTACGCCACCCTGCCGCTGGTCGGCGCCGCCGGCACCCTGCGCCGCAAGTACTTCGGCAATAGCGTCAAGGTCAACTACCTGGTCAACCTGAAATCGGGCCTCTGCCCCGAAGACTGCACCTACTGCTCCCAGCGCCTGGGCTCCACGGCCGAGATCCTCAAGTACACCTGGCTCAAGGCAGATGAAGCTGTAGCCCAGGCCGGGTACGGCATCGCCGGGGGCGCCTCCCGAGTCTGCATGGTGGCCTCCGGCAAGGGGCCGACGGACCGCGATGTGGACCGCGTGGCCACCATGGTCGAACAGCTCAAGGAAGAGCACCCGCAGGTCGAGGTCTGCGCCTGTCTGGGCATCCTCAAGGACGGGCAGGCCGCCCGACTCAAGGACGCCGGAGCCGACGCCTACAACCACAATCTGAACACCTCCGAATCTCTCTACCCCGAAATCTGCACCTCGCACAGCTACCAGGACCGCGTCAACACCGTGCAGCAGGCCCAAGCCGCCGGGCTTTCCTCCTGCTCCGGCCTGATCGTCGGGCTTGGCGAAACCCCCGAGCAGCTGGTGGAGGCGGTCTTCGCGCTGCGCGAGCTGGGCTCGGAGTCCATCCCGGTGAACTTCCTCATGCCATTTGACGGCACCCCCATGGAAGGCACCTGGCTGCTGACCCCACTGGCCTGCCTGCGCATCCTCGCCCTAGTGCGCATGGCCTGCCCTGACAAGGAGCTGCGTATCGCCGGAGGACGCGAAATGCACCTGCGCTCGCTGCAGTCCACCGCGCTGGAAGTTGCCAATTCGATCTTCCTGGGCGACTACCTGACCAGCGAAGGCCAGGGTGCCAAGAAGGATCTGGAGATGATCGCCGACGCAGGCTTCGTGGTGCTGGGGCAGGAAGCTTCCAGCCCGGCCGAGGTGGCCCGCCGCTTGCAGGAAGCCGCCCATGCCGCAGGCCACCAGGAAGCTGCTCCCGACGCAGCGGGCGGAGGCTGCGGCACCGGCTGCTCCACCGGGTGCGGATCCGGCGCCCAGCGCGAGCCCGTGCTGCGCCGCCGCGGGGCCGGCACCAAGGAAGACCCGAACGCATGAAAACCGCAGCAGAATCCCTGCTGGACAGGGATGCGGGGCTGCTCTGGCACCCCTACGCATCGTTGGATTCGGGCGCACTGTATGCGGTGGCCCAGGCCCAGGGCGCAGAGCTGCTGCTGCAGGACGCGCACGGCGGCGAACACCGGGTCGTTGACGGCATGGCCTCGTGGTGGTCCATGGTGCACGGCTATTGCAACCCGGCATTGGACGCCGCGGCCCATGCCCAGATCGAAAAGTTCAGCCACGTCATGTTCGGCGGGCTGACCCACCAGCCGGCAGTAGAACTGGCCGAACGGCTGGTGGCCATGGCCCCGCCGAGCCTGCGGCACGTCTTCCTCGCCGATTCCGGTTCGATCAGCGTGGAGGTGGCGCTCAAGCTCGCCCTGCAGTACCAGGACGCCAAGGGCCGCCCGGAACGCCAGCGCTTCCTGGCCCTGCGCGGCGGATACCACGGAGACACCTTCGCAGCGATGAGCGTCTGCGACCCGGTGGACGGCATGCATTCGGCCTTCGCGCCGCTGTGCAGCCAGCAGGTCTTCGCCCCGCGCCCTCCCGCCGCCGAGCATACCGTCGGCGGCGATTGGCTCTATGACGAAGAGGAGCTGGAGATCTGGGAGGCCCAGACCCGGCGCCTGGCCGCCGAACATGCAGGCTCCCTGGCGGGAATCATCGCCGAGCCGGTGCTGCAGGGCGCCGGCGGCATGTTCATCTACCCGCCGCGCGTGCTGAGGGTGCTGCGCGAGATTGCCGACGAGCACGCGCTGCTGCTGATCGCCGACGAAATCGCCACCGGCTTCGGGCGCACCGGAAAGCTCTTCGCCGTGCAGCATGCAGGCATAGAGCCTGACATCATGTGCGTGGGCAAGGCGCTGACCGGCGGCTATCTCTCGCTGGCCGCCATGCTCTGCATCGCCGGCGTAGCCCAGGCGCTGCGCACCGGGACAGGGAGCGCCCCGTCGGCGCTGCTGCACGGCCCGACCTTCATGGGCAACCCGCTGGCCTGCGCCATTGCCTGCGCTTCGCTGGACCTGCTCACCGGCTCAGGCGGCGCGGGCATCGAACCTGCACAGGCCCCTTGGCAGGTGCAGGTAGCGCGGCTGGAACGCGGGCTGCGCAGCTCGCTGGCCCCGGCCCGCGCCCTTGACGCGGTGCGGGAAGTGCGGGTGCTCGGCGGCGTCGGAGTCATCGCCCTGCATGAACCGGCAGGCGTCGCCCAGCTGAGCGCCGCGGCGGTTGAACGCGGCGCATGGGTGCGGCCCTTCAGGAATCTGGTCTACGTGATGCCACCATATATCTGCACCGATGCCCAGCTCCAGCAGCTCGGCGCCGCGATGACCGGAGCCGTCAACCAGGTCTATGGAGGCTGAGATGACAACGCTTGCCACGACCAATCCAGCCTGGGAGCGCTGGCTGTCCACCCGCTCCACGGTGCGCGCCGCGCGGGACATGCAGCGCGTGGACACCTCGCGGGAAACCCTGTTCGATCTGGCCTCCAACGACTATCTGGGGCTGGGCAGCCATCCGCAGGTCCGCCACGGCGCGATCAACGCGGTGTGCAGCGCGGGGGCCGGGGCCGGAGCCAGCCGGGTGGCCGGCGGGACCTGGCAGGTCCACCGAGAGCTGGAAGCCGCGCTGGCTGGCTACACCGGGCGCAGCCAGGCGTTGGTGTTCTCCAGCGGGTACACCGCCAATCTGGGCGTGCTCGGAGCGTTGGGCGGGCCGGGCAGCCTGATGCTGCTCGATGCCCACGCCCATGCCAGTTTGATCGACGGCGCGAAGCTCTCCGGCGCCGCCGTGCAGTACTTCGAGCACAACAACCTCGACGCGCTGCGCACGCTGCTGGCGGCCAACGCTACAAGCGCCGCGCCGAAGCCCCGGGTGCTGGTGGCGGCCGAATCCATCTATTCGGTGCTCGGCGACGCCGCGCCGCTGCGCGAACTGGCGGTGCTGTGCGCGCAGTTCGACGCGCTGCTGCTGGTGGACGAGGCGCACTCGCTGGCGGCGGTGCCCGGCGGGTCTGCGCTCAAGTCCGCCGGGCTGGCCCAGGCCGGCCACGTGCTGGCCACCGCCACGCTGTCCAAGGCGCTGGGATCCCAGGGCGGTGCAGTGCTCTTGGGCGGAGCCGGTGCGCCGCTGTGGCGCGAGCACCTGCTGAACACCGCGCGCACCTTCATCTTCGACACCGCCTTGGCACCTGCCACGGCGGCCGCGGCCCATGCGGCGCTGGACCTGGCCACCGAGGCGCGCATCGGCCAGCTGGCGGCCAATGCGCAGCTGATCCGCACGGTGCTCGGCGCTCAGGATCAGCTCGCTTCCCGGATCCAGGCAGACGCCGGGGCCGTGCAATCGGTGCTCATGCAATCCGCGCAGCAGGCGGTGCAGGCGGCGGCCGAACTGCGCGAGCAGGGGATCGCTGTCAGCTGCTTCAGGCCGCCGAGCGTCCCGGACGGGATCTCGCGGCTGCGCCTGACGGCCCACGCCGGCCATGAGCAGGACGAACTTGCCTCCGCGCTGGCGGCGGTGGCCCGCACCATCAGGAAGGTTGAAGCATGAGCTGTCCCTATGCCGGCACGCTGGCTCCCGAAGAGCTTTCGGGCATCGCCGGCGCCCCCTTGGCCCAGCCGCTGGAACAGGCCTTCCCCGATGTGGTCAACCAGCGCTACAGCAGCATTGAAGCCCCGGAGATGGTCCGCGAAATCCTGCGCAGGGCCCAGGAATTCACCCCGGCCAATGCGCTGCATGCCGCGGTGGGCCTCGCACCGGCGACCCTGCGCATCCTCGCCCGCGGCCGGTTCGCCCTGCCGCCGGTGCTTGCCAGCGCCTCCGGGCCCGAGCACCTGGCGGTGCGCCGCATCGTCGCAGGGTTCTTCAGCCCTGCCAAGGTCCAGGCGCAGAGCGGATTCATTGCGCGCCGCACCAGCGAACTGTGTGAGCAGCTGCGCGAACGGCTCGCGAACGGGGAGCAGCTGGACCTCGCCGTTGAGCTGGCGGCGCCCATCCCGCCCGAGGTCATGGCCCGGATGACCAATACGCCTGCCCCGCCCACTGAGCAGCTGAAAGCCTGGAGCAGGGATTCGCTGGAGCTCTTCTGGGGCTGGCCCGACGAACAGCGCCAGCAGGTGCTGGCCCGCAGCGCGGTGCAGTACCACGCCTGGCTGCGCGGCAGCGTGGATCAGGCGCTGCAACGCGGGGACGAAAACCTCTATACGGCCCTGCACCGCGGCGGGGTGGACCGGGCAAGGATCGTGTCCCTTGCCTACTTCCTGGGCATCGCCGGGCAGGAAACCACCACCATGCTCATCCAGAGCGCGCTGCTTTCAGCCCTGCACGACGGCCGCTGGGCCGACTGCGCGGCGGCGGAAACCGGCAGGGACAGCAGCCAAGAGGTGGTGGCGCAGGTGCTGCTGAACGCCTCGTCCGTCCCGACCTGGCGGCGCATCGCCCAAGAGGACGCCAAGGTGCTTGGCCGCCGTTTCAGCCGGGGCGAAGAACTGGTGCTCCGGCTCTCCGGCGGGCAGAACGCAGAACTGGGGGACGACTCGCTGGTCTTCGGCTTCGGCCTGCACCGCTGCCTGGGCGCCAAACTCGCCCGCATGGAAACCGAGATGGTGCTGCATGCGGCGGCCGCGGCGCTGCCGGACATCGAGCTGGTCTACCGCGCCCCTGGCTGGCGGCACCTGGTTTCATTCCAAACACCGGACCGTGTACTCGTTCGGTCACAACCATCGGGAGGGAACAACTCATGATCTACGTCATTACCGGCACCGATACCGATGTCGGCAAGACCGTGGCCACCGCAGCCTTGGTGGCCCGCGAGCTGAATTCCGGCCACAGCACCGCTGTCTACAAGCCCACCCAGACGGGGGTGTCCGGCGGCGAGTTCGGCGACGCGCAGAATATCGCCGCGTGGTTGGGAGGTCCCGAAAAACTCAGCATCGCGGAAGGCGTGAGGCTGCGTGAACCGATGGCCCCGGTGGACGCGGCCCTGGCCGCCGGCGGCATGGACGCGGTCCGTGCGCTTCCAACGCTTGCACAACATCTGGCGCGCATCCGAGAATTGGCGGTGGCCCATGACACGGTCTTCGTAGAAGGCGCCGGCGGACTGCTGGTCAAGCTGACCGCTGCAGGGGAGACGATCGCAGATCTGGCGGCGGCGCTGGATGCTGCGCTGGTCGTGGTCACCCGCCCGGATCTGGGAACGCTGAACCATACCGCCCTGACCCTGGAAGCCACGGCCAGCCGGGGCTTCACCAGCGGCTCGCTTATCCTGGGCAGCTATCCGAAGAATCCCACTCTCCTGCATCGCAGCAACCTGGGAAACCTGAAAGAACTTGCAGAAGCCCAGCACTGGCACTTCGCCGGCGCGCTTCCCGCCGGCCTGGCAACCGTAAACTGTGCAGAGCGCCTGGTGAAGGCGGGGTTGTCGCTCTCGGCAGTCAACGCCGCGGCGCACGCTTAAACCGGGTTTTTGCAGCCGGCCAGGGCGGGCTGAAACTCTTCGGAAAAATCCATTGCCAACGGCTATACAGCGGAGTAGCCTCCTATACGTGAGTACAGCCGAGCAGGATTTAACAGGACGGGCCAGGTTGCGCGACGCCGCAATCGAGGCCTTCGCCGCGCAGGGATTTGATGTTTCCCTGCGGGCGATCGCCGCCCGCGCCGGCGTCACCGCGGGGCTGGTGCGCCACCACTTCGGCTCCAAAGAAGCGCTGCGCGCAGAGTGTGACGCGACGGTGCTGGAGCGCTACCGCCGCATGAAGGAAGACTCCCTGGAGGCCAGCCCCCAGCAGGTCTTCAACCACCTGCCCAGCTCCCGCGAGGGCGGAGTGCTGATCCTGTATATCCTGCGTTCGGTGCGCGACGGCGCCCAGGCAGGCACGCAATTCACCGAGCAGCTGATCGAAGAAGCGCTCAACCTATTGGACCGGTCCGTTCAACGCGGGCTGATCGTCCCGAGCCGCAATGAACCGGCCCGGGCACGCTTTCTGGTTTTGCAGTCCCTCGGCGCGCTGGTGCTGCACTTCGCGCTGAACCCGCCGCAGGACCCGGAAGACTTCGCCACCGTGATGCAGGAATACTACGCACAAGTTGCCCTGCCCACCCTGGAGCTTTTCTCCGAAGGGCTGTTCACCGACCCGGCCTATCTCAACGAGTACCTGGCCGCCGGCACAGCCGATGTCCCGCCCGCGGGATCCGCGGGAACTGCCGAATCTCGGTAAAGGAGTACGCCATGGCCACCACCATTCCGGCCATTGAAGTGAGCGGACTGCACAAGAACTTTGGGCGCACCGCCGCCCTGTCGGGTTTGGACCTGCGGGTTGAATCCGGCCAAGTCGCCGGGTTCCTCGGACCGAACGGCGCAGGAAAATCCACCACCATCCGCATCCTGCTCGGCCTGCTGAAGGCCGACGGGGGACACGCCCGGATGCTCGGCGCCGACCCCTGGGCCGATGCTGTGGCCCTGCACCGGCGCGTCGCCTACGTCCCCGGCGAGGTGAACCTCTGGCCCAACCTCACCGGCGGACAGGCCATCAGCATCCTGTCCAAGCTGCATGGCCAGGTCGACGAACAGCGCCGCAGCCAGCTGCTTGAACGCTTCGACCTCGACCCCTCCAAGAAGGCACGCAGCTACTCCAAGGGCAACCGCCAAAAGGTCGCCCTGGTCGCGGCGCTCTCCTCCCGCGCCGAATTGCTGCTGTTGGACGAGCCGACCTCCGGTTTGGACCCGCTGATGGAGCAGGTCTTCACCTCCTGCATCCGCGAGGCCGCCGACGAGGGGCGCAGCGTGCTGCTCTCCAGCCACATCTTCGCCGAGGTGGAGAAGCTGTGCGATACGGTGACCATCATTCGCGACGGGCAGACCGTTGAGGCGGGCCGCTTGACCGATCTGCGCCACCTGCAGCGCACCCAGATCACGGTAGAAGTATCGACAGACCCCTACGAGCTGTCCGCTGTTGCAGGCATCGAGGACCTGAAGGTCTCCGGCGCCGTCGCAAGCTTCAGCGTCGACCCGGCCCAGCTTCCCGCGGTGCTGGCCGCCCTGGCCAGCCATGCGCCGCGCAACCTGGTCAGCGCCCCTCCGTCGCTGGAGGACCTTTTCCTGCGCCATTACTCAGATGAGGCTCGCACCCCTGTCACTGCCCGGGGAGGCGAACTGCGATGAGCACCGGCACCACGCATGGACGGCATGTACTGGCAGAGAAGACCCTGCCCTCGGCAGCCGCAGCCGGCCGTACCGGAACGCTCACCGGCCTCGGCACCGCGGCCCGGTTCATTCTTCGCCGCAATTGGCTGAGGCTGGCCATTTGGGCCCTGGTGCTGGCCTCGATGATTCCCATCGTCTTTGATTCGCAGCAGCAGGCATTCCCTACGCAGGCAGATCGTGACGCTTATGCACAGGTGGCGAACACCCCGGCAGTGGCGGCCATGACGGGCCTGCCCTATGCCGCCGGCTCGCTGGGCGGCATCCTGGTCATCAAGATCTGGATGACGCTCGCGGTCGCCCTGGCCTTTGCCGTCGTCTTCTTGATTACGCGCAATGGGCGCGCCGATGAAGAGACCGGACGTACCGAGTTGCTGCGCTCCACTGCCTTGGGCCGCCACGCTTACTCGGCGGCGAACTACCTCGTGTCAGCTGGGCTCTGCGTGGTCACGGGACTCATGATCAGTCTGCTGTGCCTGTCGGTGAACCTGCCCAGCAACGGCAGCTGGGTCATGGGCGCCTCCATCGCTGGCACTGGCCTGGCCTTCGTCGGCCTAGCGGCTATCTGCGGGCAGCTGGCTTCTACCAGCCGCGGAGCAAATTCGCTGGGCGTGGCGCTGATCGGGCTGTTCTACTTCATCCGCGCCGGAGCCGACCTGCAGGCCGACGGCGCGAATCCCAGCGCACTGAGCTGGCTGTCGCCGATCGGCTGGGCGCTGAACATGCGAGCCTTCGGCGAGGACAACTGGTGGCCGCTGCTGGCCTTGCTCGCCTTGTCCGCCGCTGGATGCCTGTTGGCCCTGCGCCTTGAAAGCACACGTGACCTCGGCGCCGGCATGCTCCCAGAACGTCGCGGACCGGCCGCCGCAGGAAAGTTCACCGCCACAACGCTGGGGCTAACCCTGCGACTGCAGCGCTCCTCGCTAATAGGCTGGTTTGTCGGCGCCACGGTTTCCGGACTGTTCTTTGGCTCGGTGGCCCAGTCGATGAGCTCTTTGCTGGATCCGAACAATCCCTTTGCCCGAAATTTCGTCGGCACCGGACACAGCATGCTTGACGGCGTGCTGGGAATCTTCATGCTGTTCAACGCCCTGCTGGCTGGAGCCTTCGCCATCCAGTGCCTGGGCGCGGCGCGCAGCGAAGAAGAAAGCGGACGTCTGGAACAGCAGCTGGCCGGTTCGCTGTCCCGCAGTTCCTGGCTCGGTGCGCATCTGGCGGTCGCAGTGCTGGGTTCTGGGCTGATGCTGCTGCTTGCCGGCTATCTCACCGGACTGTCTTCCCAAGGATCGGCGGATCCCGGCCAGTTGGCAGGTGCATGCCTGGCCTACTGGCCGGCGGTGCTGCTGATGCTCGGCGTACAGCTGCTGGCCTTCGGCTATGTTCCGCGGTTCTCCACGGTTCTCACGTGGGCAGTGTACGGCTTGTCGATGATGGCGGCGATGTTCGGCGGGCTCTTCTCGCTCTCGGACGACGTCATCCGCGCCACCCCATTTGGCGCCATTCCCCGCGTGCCGGCGGAAGAGTTCAGTTGGACCCCATTGGCGGTTCTGCTGTTGCTCTCTCTGGTATTTGCTGCAGCCGGCATGGCGCGGTTCAGCCGGCGTGATGTGCTGGCGGACTAGGTTCACAGGTTCTCAACGACGGCTGTGGGACGGCGAAACACCGGCAAGTTTCGCCGCCCCATTGCTGTGGGCAGTTCACGGCGCAGATCCTTCGCTGCACGGTGCTGACTTCTATTGGGCTAGCGTGTTTACTTAAAGCATTGATGCGACGTTCATGGAGGACACGATGGCAACGAGATATCCGCTTCCCGGAATTTCACTCTGCGCAGTCATTGCCTTGGGCCTCTGCTCCTGCAGCAGCAGCCAGCCCACCGCCGAACCCAGCGCAACTCCAACTGTCACAGTGACCGCCACAGAAACAGTCAAGGCCACCGAGTCACCGGAAGCCCAATCCAGCCAGGCGCCAGCTGCAACTCCAAGCCTCACCTCAAAGCCGAGCAAAACCTCGGCTGAGCCGGCCTGCGGAACAGCACTGGGGGACTCGGACTTCGAGGTGCTGACGCGAAAGATGCCGCCAGCCAGGGATTCCTCAGGCACTGTCATGGGTTGGGAGTGGGATGCCGACTACGCGGACACTGCCACCTACGATCCCTGCGCGGCTCTTTCATGGGTCACCTATCCGATCGAAGGCGCCACCGGCTCCTCGCCGTTCATCATTGCACTCTTCCACGAAGGAAAGTACATCGGCGTTGCCACGCGGGTGACTTTTGGTTTCTTCCCGAAGGTGCAGCGCATCAATGACAGCACCTTGAAGGTGACCTATACGTATAACAGGGGAGCCGAGAGCAACGCGGACGCCTCAGGGCGCGCGGTGTCGACCTACAGCTGGGACTCCGGCGCAGGAAAGGTAGTTCACAAGGGGAATTTCCCTCCGGGGTACAACTACTAGCATTTGCCGTGATTACCGGATCTGATTAGGTAAAACGCTTTACAGTGAATGTTACGCAGAATTGGTCAATTAGAGGACTAATCCACTATCGCAACAATGTTACGACACACATGAGGTAACAAAGTAGGCAGATCCTACGATTATTGAGTACTACCTCGCCGCCAACCGGCACTGCATCAACGTAGGCCGGGGTTCATGGCGGCAATTATGCTGTGTCGAAAGGAAACCAGTTCTCCCATGTCTAACTCCCAGAACTCCGTCGTCGGTTCGGATCGCGTCAAGCGCGGAATGGCCGAAATGCTTAAGGGCGGCGTCATCATGGACGTGGTCACTCCTGAGCAGGCCCGCATCGCCGAAGACGCCGGCGCCGTTGCAGTGATGGCTCTGGAGCGTGTTCCTGCAGACATCCGCGCACAGGGCGGCGTTTCGCGCATGAGCGACCCAGACATGATCGACGGCATCATCAACGAGGTCTCGATCCCAGTCATGGCCAAGGCCCGCATCGGCCACTTCGTTGAGGCGCAGATCCTGCAGTCCCTGGGCGTCGACTACATCGACGAGTCCGAGGTTCTGTCCCCAGCTGACTACGAGAACCACATCGACAAGCAGCCATTCACCGTTCCATTCGTCTGCGGCGCCACCAACCTGGGCGAAGCCCTGCGCCGCATCAACGAAGGCGCCGCAATGATCCGCTCGAAGGGCGAGGCAGGCACCGGCGACGTTTCGAACGCTACCGGCCACATGCGCAAGATCCGCGCTGAAATCGCTAAGCTGTCCGCACTTCCAGAAGACGAGCTGTACGTAGCCGCCAAGGAACTGCAGGCTCCTTACGAACTAGTCAAGGAAGTTGCCGCAACCGGCAAGCTGCCAGTAGTACTGTTCACCGCCGGCGGCATCGCCACCCCAGCCGACGCTGCAATGATGATGCAGCTGGGCGCCGACGGCGTCTTCGTCGGTTCCGGCATCTTCAAGTCCGGCAACCCTGTGCAGCGCGCAGAAGCCATCGTGAAGGCAACCACCTTCTTCGACAACCCAGACGAGCTGGCCAAGATCTCCCGCGGTCTGGGCGAAGCCATGGTCGGCATCAACGTCACCGACGTTCCAGTGCCTCACCGCCTGGCAGAGCGCGGCTGGTAAGCCCTAGGCTCTAAGCAAAGCTGGCCCCACGCCACCGATTTCGGAGGCGTGGGGCCATTGCTGTCGCTAGCAAAAATAGCCAGCTAGAACTTGAATTGTTCTAGTCACTTCGTTTCGTTCGGATGGCTAGCGTGCACGTGCTCCAGGTAGATGGTGCGGTGATCTACACAGAGCCAGATCCGTGCAGTGCCAGATCGGCACCGCCAAGGCCTGCCGCAAGAGCTGAAGCGGTTTCTTTCCATGACGTCAACGCTGCGATAGATAGATGTGGCTGGTTGGTTGTAAATGATGAGCGTGCTGCATCGACAAGCTCTTCCGCGCAGGACTCACGATCGGCGGGTGATAACCCCAGCATCCAAGGATAGGTCCTGGTCATACGTTCGGCTAGCGATCATCGAGTGTTACCGTGATCAACTGCGCCGCGAATTTCAACAAGAGTGTGCGTCCCTCCGCCTCGCGCTGTGACATCAAAACCAGGGCTTCGCCACCTCGGCGGGTTTAAGTAACAGGGTGTTCTTCAGCTTCCGCAAAAACCTTGGCCGAGTGCTTGCTCAGGTCAGAGGAACGACGTATCCGCGTTTGGGGTTCAGACGTTGCAAGCATGCCTCAAATTTATTCGGAACGTATTCGGCAGTCCATCAAGTGGGCGTCGAATTATTTATGGACAACGCACTTGTTGAAGTCTGTCGTTGTGCCTATGTTGGACAAACAGCACGGATACGGTCGGCGTAAAGAGGAATGATGTGCAGATGGCTTGCCTACTTGGGTTCTCCGATCGAGATCGCAGACATTCTGGTGCGCCCGAACCATTCTTTGATTGACCAAAGCCTGCATGCACGCGAGCTCTACCTGCCGCGTGACCCAATGGCTTCGCAATTTGCCCACCATGCATTCCCTACCAATGGAGACGGGTTCGGCATGGCGTGGGCCGGAACCAAGGGAACATTGGGCCAGTATCGGCAGACCGGTCCCGCCTGGGACAGCCAAAATTTGCGCCATCTTGCCGCCCAGATTGAATCTGGCTGCATTCTCGCCCACGTTCGCGCAGCTCCAGGCGGAACTATCGCTGAGCAGAACTGCCATCCCTTCGTAGATCGAGGCTGGATGTTTCAACACAATGGAACTGTTCCGGACTTCGCGAAGATCAAAAGAGAACTGACCTTCGAAGTAGCCGAAGACCTCTATCCAAACATTCTGGGCAATGCCGACACCGAAGTCTGCTTCTACCTAGCCTTGACCTATGGACTGGCCCAAGACCCTGTCGCGGCACTATCCAAGATGGTAGCCAGGATCGAACACTCTAGGACAGAGCACCGGATCGATGCTCCATTCAGGGCAACGATCTGTGCGTCAGATGGCCACCAACTGGTGGTTTTGCGCTGGGTCAGCCCAGATGTCGAGGGTGCTGAAGCGCCCAGCCTCTACCATGCTGCCGGGCCTACAATCCTGTCTACTGTCGACGGTGAAAATGACACGCTGCCCGGCGACGCACAATTAGTGGTCTCTGAGCCCTTGGAACTTCATTGGAGCAGGCATACGTGGATCGAAATTCCGACTGGAAGCATCGGCATCATGCGCACGGGAGAGCCGCCGGTCTTCACCCCGGTCAACCTACATCTCTAAGGACACATTAGGCTGTATTCATGGGAGAGATCATTTTCGATGCGGCGGTCACGATCAACGGCTATCTGGCCGATGAAAAGCACAGCCTTGCTTGGCTATTCGAGGTTCCAGGAGCGGCTGAGCCTGATCCAGACTTGCTGCCGGCCAACGTCGGCGTCCACGTCGAGGGATCGAATACCTATCAGTGGCTTCTGGAAAATGAAGACTTGCTGGCGCACCCGGAAAAATGGCAGGAATTCTACCCAGGCATCGTCACCTATGTGTTCACCACCCGCGATTTGCCGGTTCCCGATGGGGCAGACGTGCGTTTCGTCTCTGGAGATATCTCAACGGTGCTTCCGCAGATCCGCGAAGCTGCCGGGGATAAAAATATCTGGGTCCTGGGCGGCGGGGAACTTCTTGGCCAGTTCTTAGACCATGGGGCGCTCGATACTCTGGCCCTGACCATTGCGCCGGCCGCACTGGCCGGGGGAGCAGCGCTGCTTCCGCGGAACATCGGTAGCGAGCAACTGGAATTGATCCAAGCGAAACAGGCTGGCCCCTTCGCCCGATTGGTCTATCGGGTCAAACACTGAGTTTTAACGTGCGCTGCCGGGACTGAAAGACCAGCCCCGGCAGCGCACATGTCTAGTTGTCTATGGCTTCCAGGAGCGAAGCACCATATGACGTCCGCGACCCAGCAGCTTCAAGCCGTTGGCGCTGAAGAACTCGGCGCTCGAAGGAGTCGCCGCCGCCAGAAGCTCTGGCACAACCTCTTCATCGGGAGCCAGCGGGTTCACCATCGAACGGGACAATCCGTGCAGCAACGCGGTGCCGATTCCCTGGCGGCGGTAATCACGGCCTACGGCTAGGGCATGGATCATCAACTGGCCGCCCAAACCCTGCTGGGCAAAGCCTCGGCCAACGATGTCTCCGTCGTCCGTCCGCGCTACAGCATGTTCCACCCGGCGCAGCGCAGGGTGGCCGCTGGAGAGCGGAGTATCCACTTCGCGCCACAAATTCGTCACTGCCAGCTCGGCGGCATCGGCGCCGACGGCCTCCGGCACATTGTTGCCCAAGCGGATCTTTCCATCCCAGCGGTCCATCGGAATCGCCAGCGGACCGGCGTGCCAGGATACTTGGGCGTTGTCGCTGAAGCCCACTGCCTTGAGCTCCGAGGCGTTCGCGCCCGAGTTTACCCAGGCTTCCACCCTGCGGGCGCCCAAACGCATGCCCTCAGCCAAGGCGGGCCTGAGCCCGGCAGCTTCAGCATGCTCGGGGAAGAGCAGGACTAGCCGCTTGCGCACCGGCTGCCAGGCCCACGAGCAGCCATGGGTAGTAAAGATCTTGCCGCCGGTGGCAACGGCAAGCGCCTGATGCCAGTGGCTAAGTGCTTCCTGTGCGGAGGCAATCGTCGTCATTATTCTGCGTTCACCAATCCTCGACGGCGCAGCAGAGGCTCAACCTCAGCGGTGCGGCCGCGGAATATCTTGTAGGACTCCAAAGGATCGCGCGTATTTCCGCGCGAGAGCAGCTCCTCGCGGAACCGATTACCATTTTCCCGCATGAGGCCCCCATTTTCGGCGAACCACTGCACAGTGTCGGCGTCCAGCACTTCGCTCCAGATGTAAGAGTAGTAGCCAGCGGAGTATCCGTTGGCAAAAATGTGCTGGAAATAGCCGGTGCGGTAGCGTGGCGCGATCAGCGCAGGATCGAATCCTGACTGCACCAGAACCTGCTGCTCAAAGGCCGCAGGATCATCAATCTGAGTCCCCGCGTCCAAGGTGTGCCAAGCCCAGTCCAGCACGCTGGCTGCCAGGTATTCGGTCGTCGCAAATCCCTGACCCCACAACTCGGCATCGCGGATGCTGTCGAGCACCTGGGGATCCAATGGCTCGCCCGTCAGGTGATGCTTGGCGTAGCCAGGGACGACGTCTTCATGCAGCGCCCACATTTCATTGACCTGTGAAGGGAATTCGACGAAGTCGCGGGGGACTGAGGTTCCAGCCAGAGATGCATACTTGCCGTTGGCGAACATGCCATGTAGCGCATGCCCGAATTCATGGAACACGGTGTTGGTTTCATCCAAGGTCAGCAAGACCGGCTGGCCAGGGGCAGGCGGAGCAATATTCAACGTGTTGGTCACGATCGGACGCTCGTTCAAGAAGGAAGCGCCGTCGCGCAGCGAAGTCATCCATGCGCCTCCCTTCTTGGTGGGACGCGCCAGGTAGTCGCCGGTGAACAAAGCCATCGCCGTGCCATCCGCGTCGAAGACTTCCCAAACTCGCACCTCTGGGTGGTAGGTAGGAAAATCGAAGCGTTCCTCGAAGGTGATTCCGTAGAGCTTGGTCGCCGTAGCAAAAACGCCGTTGATCAGTACGCTGTCCAGTTCAAAATATTCACGTACTGCGGCGGAGTCCACCGCGAATTTCTCCTGCAGAACTTTCTGCGAGTAGTACTGCCAATCCCAAGGATTGATAGAGGTTCCAGCAAGCTCACGCAGCGTTTCTGCTTCGGCCAGTGCATTGCGTACAGCTGGCCTCGTCAGCTCAGCTAATCGATCTGCAACCGCTTGGGTATTGGGTGCGGTGGCATCGGCAAGCACGGACTCAGCGTGGTTCGCGTACCCTAAGACCTTTGCACGCTCAGCGCGCAGCGCAGCCATTTTGGCAGCGATCTCTACGGTTGAATCCAAGCCACGGGTGACGGAAGCTTCATAGACCTTGCGGCGCGATTCACTGCGGGCCAATTGGGACAGCACCGGCTGCTGCGTTGGGGAAACCAGGGTTAACAGGAAGCCGGAGGCATGCCCCGCTTCCAAAGCTGCACGGGCGGCAGAGGCCACGGCAGATTCGTCGAGGCCTTCCAGCTCATCTGCGTTTTCGAAGTACACGGCGTGGGCATTCTGGTTTTCCAGTGCCCTGTTTGAGAACTGACTCGACAGATCCGAGAGCTCTTCATTGAGCTGGGAAAGCTTTGCCTTGGACTCGGAGTCCAGCGCCGCTCCTGCAAGTTCAAAATTGATGAGCGTCTGCTCGGCAAGACGTGCATCCTCGCCTTCCAGACCGCTGGTATCAACCTCTTGTAAACGAGAGTACAAGGTTTCATTTAGGTAGATTGCGTCTTCTTGCCGGGTCATGATCGCCGACATTTCGCTCTGGATTTCACGCAAATCTTCAGTGCCGTGTGCCGACAAGACCGAGAAATACGTCATGAGTGCTCGACGAAGCAACTGTCCTGAAGCTTCTAGAGCCAGGAAGGTGTTCTCGAATGATGCGGAATCTGCATTGCTGGCGATTACCTCGATCTCGGTCAGCTGGTCGGACGCTCCCTGGCGGGCGGCTGATAGGTAGTGCTCGGCTGTGATCTGGTCAAAGGCTGGCCATTGATAAGGCTTGGTGCTGGGGGAGAAAAGAGGGTTCGACATGTGACTAGGTTCCCATAGTCAACGTGACCTATCTTGCATTTGCTTCAATCTCTCGCCAAGGGCGAACCGCCGAGGATGGACTGTAGGCTGGTGAATATGACTCATCGCCGCATGCCGCGACTAACCGCTTTAGCTGCATCTGTACTTCTGCCTGCGACTTTTCTCGTTGGATGCAGCACCACCGACACACCAAATCCTGAGCCGTCTAAGACTACGCCTGCATCATCGGAAGCTTCAGTATCGAAATCGTCGGCATCAGCCGAGCCTTCGATTGCTGACCCGTCAGCTCAGAGCTCAGAGTTTTCACTCATGGTTAGCGGCGATGTTCTGCTGCACCCGCAGCTGCTAGATGAGGCAGCTGCCGCTGCGCAAAAATCCGGTGGCAACGGTAAAGACTTTGACTTCCAACCGCTCCTGAAGGGCTTGAAGCCTTACGTGCAGGATGCCGATGTGGCGCTGTGCAATATGGAAACACCTATTGGCAAGCCTCCGTATTCCGGGTATCCAATATTTACGGTCCCAGCGCAAATTGCCAACGACCTTGCTGTGATCGGATATGACGGCTGTACCACGGCGTCCAACCACACAATGGATGATGGTACGCAAGGGGCTGTTCGAACCCTGGACGCCCTGCAAAGCAATGACTTGTTCACCACGGGAAGTTACCGAAGCAAATCCGAACAGCAGGCTCCGCCAATTCTTGACTCCCACGGGGTGAAGCTTGGCATTATCGCCAGTACCTACTCACTCAACGGGATGAAGGCAGATGCTGATTGGCGTGTTGATACCGGTGTCAACGCGGATCGACTCATCCAAAGAGCTAAGCAGGCCAGAAATGCTGGTGCGGATATCGTCGTTGCGGCCGTGCATAATGGCTCGGAATATTCCACTCGTCCCACCGCTTCACAACGCAAGCTGGGCCGCACCTTGGCCGCATCAGGCGCCTTTGACTTCATCTATATGCACCACACCCATTCCGTCTTGCCGATTGAAAAGTACGAGGGAAAGTGGATCGTATACGGCGTCGG
This sequence comes from Glutamicibacter uratoxydans, assembly GCF_006539925.1. Lineage (GTDB taxonomy): Bacteria > Actinomycetota > Actinomycetes > Actinomycetales > Micrococcaceae > Glutamicibacter > Glutamicibacter uratoxydans. Next base: position 141,773 of record NZ_BJNY01000001.1, read on the forward strand.
TAATTCCGTGGCGAAACATGCCACCCCGACAATCTTGAATCGTGAAGGTATCAGCGTCAAAGCAACGTTCAAACAAGGCGATGAGGGATGGTCCGTTTCAAAGCTGCAGTATGTTCCTCATCAGCTAAGCAAGGCGCCAGTCAAATGGTGCGAAGTTGCTACGGAACCTACCTGCGTGCCTACAAAAGATGCGAAGGCATCACTCAAGAGGACTCAAGAAACTGTCAATGCTTTTGGTGCTTTTGAAGACGGGCTCACTTCATGGCAACTTCCATAGCTCTTGCTGCTAATGCTAAATCTAGTCGGTTGCAATAAGTTCTTTCTTTGTGCGCCAGACATCCATCACACTCGGTTCACTTGGGACTGACGCTTGACCTGGAATTGGTTCCCAAGGACCTCCGTCGACACTGAATTCCCCACGGTAGAGGGTCGTCACAACGACTTGGAATTTGCCGGTTTCTTGGTACACATGACTGGTATCAGTTTTATCATGCAACGTGTGCTCGGGCGCTGGTTCTCCCGGGTAGTTCAATCGTCTGGTCGTGCCGTCACCATAGTTCCAGATCCATTGGACAGGAATGGCCCGAATGGAAACTTTCGATTCAGCGATATCTACTTTAAAGTACTGCTTGTTCGAAGAAGCCCAAAAATGCGTGAACCCGTTTCTGAGAGAGAAATTTGAAGGGTCGCTATTAACGCGCGAAGCCTTCAGAGGAAAAGACCTAAATTGCTCAGTGGTGATTCTGATTACATCTACGACTTTGGTATTATTTGGAAGCTCAGTTTTCGGATCCTCCGGGCAAACGGAGAATGAACGAAGAACTGAGTCATCTTTTGCATTGATGACCTGCCGAATAATTGGCAGCGACTGATCCTTGCAAGGCTTGATGTCGGGATTCGAGTTGCACCCTGCAACTTTCTCGAATCCTGTCCTACAGGTATCGTAGTCCCTAATTTTTACTTTTTTCGGATCATTCGTGCGTTTAACTTTTTCGTCGGAAATAAAGAACGAATCGGCTTTTGGACCTCCGTCCTTGTTGCATAGCGCCCATGCGATATCAACCGATCGATGCCCGGAACTCTTTTTCTGGAAACATACGCTTTCTGCAGCTGGTTGCAACATAACTTCATTGGTCTGCGTGCCATTGTTCACGAGCATGAGACCTACGATAAATAAGGCATGGATCGTCCTCATGACTTATTGTCCGTAACTAAAAATTCTGTCACCTTCCAACCATCATTGAACCTGACTTGGAATGTTCCATACGTTGGCGAAACTTTGGAATATTCACCAATGACCTCTTTGGGATTCTGGTAAGTCCTAAATGGTGTTGAGGTGAAAATTGTTGTTATGATTACATTTGATTTCTCGGGCTGATAGGTATCAATTATGGTGAATTTGTATTTTCCACCTACCTGCCACTCGTTGATCTTCTTACTATAATCAGCTGGATCGATGATCGAGATGGCACACTCTTTGCAGTGTCTTGATGTAACTTTCTTGATTTCCTTCGTGTCGTTGGTTTCGGACACGTAGTTGATTAAATCGACGTAGTACTTTACGAAAGCTTCAGCACCGGATGGAGAGTTCTTTTTTGCTTCATCTGGCATCTTCGGTAACGGAACGTTCTCCGCAGGGCCCTTTTCATCAGCCGGACGATATTTTGGCTTATCCTCAGTTTTCGTAGTCCCGTCTGATGATGCTGCAATCCCTGATGAAGCTGTGGGAGGCGTCGTGCTGCTTGTAGACGACGGATCTGACTCGCTCGATCCTAGAGTGCAACCTGCAAGGGCAATTGAAAAGGCTGCTACCAGTACAACATTGACAAACTTTCGGGTGTTCATTTGAACTCTCCGTCAAAGTGGGGGATGTCGTCGTTGGCGCCATCCTATGCCCGTCTTCTAGTTAATGGCAGAGGTTTATCGGAATCTGTGGATAAGTGGCAGGCCGTCCTATATGAGTTCTAGGTCCGACGACGGCATTTCATTCGATCGACCCCAAATTGAAGTCACGTGACAGCTGGCCTACGGGCCGAGTCATTACTGACGAGAACCTTGAAGCAAATGTTTGCGACACACCGGGTAATAAATCCGCGCTGAACTTCTTGGCGGGAATAACGTTATTCCGGCGCTTCATGCATAGTCAGAGCGTCTTCCTGCCGCAGACATGGACTATGTAAATCCTTCTGCGCAGGCAATTGACAACGATAGTGAAGGTAGAAGAATGTCGCTCTTTGGCGTCCTAGCCCTACAGGGGGATTTCCGCGAACACTTGGCTTCGCTCAACGAGCTTGGCAAAGTAGCGATAGCAGTGAGGACTCCAGAAGAATTAGCCCGTGTCGACGCGCTGATCATCCCCGGCGGCGAGTCGTCGGTCATCGACCGGCTCTCCCGAAACTATGGGCTGGCCGAACCCATCAAGGAGCGCATCGCTGCCGGTATGCCAACCTATGGTTCGTGTGCCGGAATGATCATGCTCGCAGATCGCCTTGAGAATCCGGCAGTTGCCCGCGATGGCGCGGTCCAGCAGACCTTCGGCGGCATCGATATGACGGTGCGCCGCAACGCATTCGGACGCCAAGTTGATTCCTTCGAGAACCACTTGGACTTCAATGGCGTGAACCTTGAAGCAGTCTTTATTCGCGCGCCTGAAGCCATTGAAGTGGGCCCGCAGGTTGAGGTGATCAGCAGGGTACCCGGCGTAGAGGGCGATGCACAAGGTAGAATTGTTGCAGTACGCCAAGGAAATTTGCTGGCAACCAGCTTTCACCCGGAAGTCTCCGGCAATGCTGCAATCCACGAATTTTTCATCAATATCACGCGAGGAGACGCTTAAAGCATGTCAGGCCACTCCAAATGGGCAACTACTAAGCACAAGAAGGCAGCCATTGACGCCAAGCGCGCCAAGGCCTTCGCGAAATTCATCAAGGGCATTGAAGTCGCAGCACGCGCAGGCGGTGCAGACCTCTCCGGCAACCCAGCACTTGAACTGGCAGTTAGCAAGGCCAAGAAGAACTCTGTGCCTGTTAACAACATCGACCGCGCCATCAAGCGCGGCGCCGGCCTGACCGGTGAAGTCGTCGACTACACCGAAATCATCTACGAAGCACGCGGCCCGCAGGGCTCGGCACTGCTGATCGAGTGCTTGACCGATAACAAGAATCGCGCCGCTTCCGAGGTCCGCGTAGGCATCACCCGCAATGGCGGCTCTGTGGCAGACCCGGGTTCGGTGAGCTACCTGTTCAACCGCCAGGGCGTTGTCCGCCTGCCAAAGGGCGAGCTGACTGAAGACGACCTGCTGATGGTCGTTCTTGATGCAGGTGCAGATGAAATCCTGGACGAGGGCGATAACTTTGCCATCGTCTGCGAGCCAACCGACCTGCGCGCTGTAGCTAGCGCGCTGGACGAAGCCGAGATCGCCTACGAGTCGGATGAAATGGAATTCCTGCCTTCGATGAAGGTGGAGCTGGACGTCGAAGGCGCCCGCAAGTTCCTCAAGCTCTTCGACGCGCTGGAAGAACTGGACGACGTGCAGAACGTCTACACCAACGCTGACCTGTCCGAAGAGGTCATGGCAGCCTTGGAAGGGGAGAACTAGGGGTTTGTCCCTTCGTGTCGTGGGCGTCGACCCCGGCCTGACCCGATGTGGTCTTGCCGTGGTCGACGTCGCTGCAAACCGCCAAGTTTCACTGGTCGACGTCACCGTCGCCGGAACCCCGCCGGGAACACCTTTGGATGCGCGGCTGCTGACCATCGCCAACGCCATTGACGCCTGGCTCGACCAACACAAGCCGGATGTCCTGGCGCTTGAACGGGTCTTCGCCCAAGTCAACGTCTCCACTGTCATCGGCACCGCCCAGGTGACTGGAATTGTCATCACCGCAGCGGCCCGCCGAGGAATCCCGGTGGCATTGCATACTCCCACCGAGGTGAAGGCGGCGGTCACCGGCTCCGGACAGGCCACCAAGAACGCCATCGGCAAGATGGTTGCCAAGATCTGCCGGCTCGATGAGCCGCCAAAGCCAGCAGACGCCGCCGACGCGGTGGCGCTGGCAATCGCCCACGCATGGCGAGGAGCCGCGGCAGGATCCAATGCTTCGGCTTCGGCAGCCACATCTGGGGGAGCAGGACAGCTCACCGCAGCGCAACAGGCCTGGATCGCAGCTGAAGCCTCAGCAAAACACCGCGCAGCCCGACGATAACGCCGCGTCTCGGTCAGGGTTCATCGAAATTCGTAGTTATCTTCGATAGACTGGGCATGATCGAACATATTTCCCAAGGAGTGGCATGATCAGCTCATTGACCGGCATCGTCCAAGCAGTGTCCCTGAATACCGCAGTCATCAACGTCAACGGATTCGGCATGCTGGTCAACGCCACGCCCGCCACGCTGTCGCATCTCTTCGAAGGGCGCGAAGCGACGGTCTACACCTCAATGGTGGTCCGTGAAGATTCGATGACGCTGTTCGGATTCGCCAGTGTCGACGAGCGGGACGTCTTCGAGGTGCTCATCGGCGTCTCGGGGATCGGACCGCGTACCGGTCTGGCGATCTTGGCCGTGCACACCCCCGAAGAGGTGCGCATTGCCGCCAACACCAAGGACACCGCGGCGTTCACCAAAGTTTCAGGCATCGGCCCGAAGGGCGCCAGCCGGATCGTGCTTGAGCTCAACGGCAAGCTGGTCCCTACCGGCGCTCCAAGTGCCAGCTCCGCCTCCAGCCCGACGTCCGTGTGGGAGCCTCAGGTCATCGAGGCGCTGACGGGCCTTGGCTGGAGCGAGAAGGACGCCACTTCAACGCTCAAGGCCCTGGAAAAGGCCGACCCGGATGTGGTGGCCACCGGCAACGTCGCGGATATCCTGCGTGCGGCCCTGCGCAGCATGTCCAGCGCCAATCGCGCCCGATAGGATTGCACCGTGTCTGATTCCACCAAACTGACCCACGCCGGCAGCGAGCCGGAAGAACGCGCGCTGGAAGCCGCGCTGCGCCCGCGAAACCTTGATGACTTCGTCGGCCAGTCGCGTGTGCGCCAGCAGCTGGGCCTAGTTCTCGAGGCCGCGAAGATCCGCGAACGCAGCGCCGACCACGTATTGCTCTCGGGCCCTCCGGGGCTGGGAAAAACTACCCTGTCGATGATCATCGCAGCGGAGATGAACGCTCCGCTGCGCATTTCCTCCGGCCCCGCGATCCAGCATGCCGGCGACCTGGCGGCCATTCTCTCATCGCTGACCGAGGGCGAGGTGCTCTTCCTCGATGAGATCCACCGCATGTCCCGGCCCGCCGAGGAAATGCTCTACATGGCCATGGAAGACTTCCGCGTGGATATCGTCGTGGGCAAGGGCGCAGGCGCGACAGCAATTCCGCTGGATCTGCCGCCCTTTACACTCGTCGGCGCCACCACTCGCGCCGGCCTGCTGCCCGGCCCGTTGCGCGACCGCTTCGGATTCACCGGCCACCTGGAGTTCTACACGGTTCAGGAACTTGAACTGGTGCTGCGGCGTTCAGCCATGATGCTGGACCTGCGCGTCACCTCCGCAGCATTCACCGAAATCGCGGGACGCTCGCGGGGCACCCCGCGTATTGCCAACCGACTGCTGCGCCGTGTGCGGGACTGGGCCTTGGTGCACAAGCTTGAAGAAATCGACGACCAGTCAGCGGCCGCCGCATTGGACATGTACGAGGTTGACGCCCGCGGCCTGGACCGCCTTGACCGTTCGGTGCTTGAAGCACTCTGTCTGAAGTTCGGTGGGGGACCGGTAGGCCTGTCAACCCTCGCCATCGCGGTGGGAGAAGAGACCGAAACCGTCGAAACCGTCGCTGAACCGTACCTGGTTCGCGAAGGACTGATGGGGCGCACCCCGCGCGGGCGAATTGCGATGCCCAGTGCTTGGCAGCACCTGGGACTGGCAATGCCCAAGGATGCGATCTTCGCCAGCGCACAAAGCTATGAAAACGATGAGGATTAGGAAAGCAATCCTTCACTTCTTGCGAAAATAGTTCGCCTGCGCACCGGTAGCCATTAGACTGAAGACGCCTGACCTCTGCCCGATATTGGGTGGAAACAGGCGTCTTTGCTGTTTTCACGCGCTTTTTGCGCGCGCAGCATCCGAATTTTTGGCAATCGCAACAAATTGTTAGCAGGTAATTACGTGAACTTCCCCGTGATCGCACAGGCCGCCGGCGGTGGCTTCAACCCTTCACTGATCTTGATGGTTGCGCTGTTCGCAGTGCTCATCCTCATGATGTTCCGCGGCCGCAAGAAGCAGGCAGCACAGCAGGAAAAGTTGAAGACCAACACCGTTCCGGGCGCCAAGGTGATGACCAACTCGGGCATCTTCGGCACCGTTGTGGGCATCGACGCTGAAGATCGCGTTCAGGTAGAGGTCGCCAACGGCGTAGTCCTCACCCTGCACCGCCAGGCAATCTCCACCTTCCTGGACAACGAAGCGAGCGCCGCGCCTGCAGCAGCCAGCGACGCAGCAGCCCCAGCAACCGAAACTCCTGCGGGCGAAACCGCTGAAGAGACTCTTCGCCGTCTGAACGACGAGGGCAAGGACGATCGCAACGCCTAAATCAGGCAGAATCGCGGCGGCCGCTACCACGGACCGCCTAGACGAGAAAGCACATTAGATGTCATCAATCAGACCTGTTAAGCAGGCACGCAAAGCGCTGCTGTGGCTGCTCGTGGTCGTCATCATCGCATCGGGCGTGTTGGTCGGCGGTGTCATGGCAAGCAAAACCAGCTTCGCACCGAAGCTGGCGCTTGACCTCGAAGGCGGCACCCAGATGATTCTGGCTCCGCGCGTTCAGGGCAACGAGTCGATCACCCAGGAACAGCTCGACCAAGCGGTGGAAATCATCCGCCAGCGCGTCGACGGCGCAGGCGTGACCGAATCCGAGATCACCACCCAGTCCGGACGCAACGTTGTGGTCTCCATGCCAGGCGTGCCGTCCCAGGAAACCCGCGACCTGATCCAGGCCTCCGCAAATATGGAATTCCGCCCGGTGCTGATCGCCGGTCCATACGACGCAGTGCCCAAGGACCAGCGCACTCCCGAGAAGGACGTTCCGAAGCCGACCGCCAAGCCGGACAACCCTTCGGACACCAACTGGATCACCCCGGAGCTGTACAAGCAGTTCGAGGCTTATGACTGCACCGCGGAGGAGAAGGACACTTCTTCTACCGACCACGACCCGGCCAAGCCGATGATCTCCTGCGACAAGCGCGTCGGTGCCAAGTACATCCTCGGCCCACGCGAAATCCCGGGCGACCAGATTTCCAACGCCTACGCCCAGCTGGCGCGAGGCGTCAACGGATCGGTCACCGGCGAATGGGTAGTCGTGATCGAGTTCGATTCCGAAGGCAGCAAGACCTTCGCGAACACCACCCAGCGCCTGATCTCGCTGCAGGGTTCGCGCAACCAGTTCGCCATCGTACTGGATGGAAAGACCATTTCCGCGCCGACCACCAACGCGGTGATCTCCGACGGCCGTCCGCAGATCTCCGGCGGCTTCACTCAGGAAAGCGCCCAGGCGCTGGCCGAACAGCTGAAGTACGGCGCACTGCCGATCAGCTTCGACATCCAGTCCGAACAGCAGGTTTCGGCAACCCTTGGCGCCGACCAGCTCAAGGCCGGCCTGATCGCAGGCCTCATCGGTCTGATCGCGGTGTTCATCTACTCGATCTTCCAGTACCGCGCACTGGGCTTTGTCACCATCGCCTCGCTGATCGCCTCCGGATTCCTGACCTACCTGGCCCTCGTGCTGCTGGGCTGGGGCATGAACTACCGATTGTCGCTGGCAGGCGTGGCAGGTCTGATTGTTTCAATTGGCCTGATCGCCGACTCCTTCATCGTGTACTTCGAACGCGTGCGCGATGAGCTGCGCGACGGCCGGCCGCTGGCCAGCGCCATCGACGTGGGCTGGAGCCGCGCCAAGCGCACCATTCTGGCGTCCAAGGCAGTGAACCTGCTGGCCGCCATCGTGCTGTACATCGTGGCTGTGGGCAACGTCCGCGGCTTCGCCTTCACCCTGGGCCTGACCGCAATCATCGACTTGATCGTCGTCTACGGCCTGACCCACCCGACCCTGGTGATGCTTTCGCGCACCCGCTTCTTCGCCGACGGCCACCGCTTCTCCGGCCTTGACCCGTCGCTGCTCGGCGCGGTGCCGCTGTACCGCGGCGCAGGACGCGTCCGCCACTTCAACGAAAACGCTGAAGTGAACCGCGGCAAGAAGAACCAGAAGGCCAGCGGCGAAGCTGCCAAGCGCATGACCATTGCCGAGCGCCGGCGCGCCGAAGCCCAGGCATCGTCGCATGCTGGATCGACTGCAGCGAAGGACTCGGCATCGAAGGAGAGCAATGAATAAGCTTGCGCAGTGGGGCAACGAGCTCTACACGGGCAAACGCTCCTACCCATTCACCGGCAAGCACCGGCTGTGGTTCACCCTGGCCGGCATCCTTGTGGTGCTCTCCATCCTGGTTCCCGTTGTCAAGGGCGGCTTCAACCTCGGCATCGACTTCCGCGGCGGATCCGAGTTCACCGTCTCCAACACCGCTCACACCGATTCCTCCACCGGCGAGCAGGCGGTCAAGGCAGTGGCGCCGGAAGCCCAGGCGACCGTCACCAACATCGCTCCGGGCACCATGCGCGTCCAGACCGAGCGCCTGTCCGATGACCAGACCCTGTCCATCGCCAAGTCCCTGGCCGAAGGCTATGGGGTCAGCAAGGACGAGGTAACCAGCAACTTCATCGGCCCCACCTGGGGCCAGGATGTTTCCCGCCAGGCACTGGTCGGCCTGCTGGTCTTCATCGTGCTGGTCGGCCTGCTGATGGCAGCCTACTTCCGCACCTGGAAGATGTCGCTGGCCGCCATCATGGGGCTGGCCGCGGTGATCGTGATTACCGCGGGCATCTACTCGCTGTCGGGCTTCGAGATCACCCCTTCGGCGATCATCGGCTTCCTGACGATTCTGAGCTACTCGCTGTATGACACGGTGGTGGTCTTCGACAAGGTCCGTGAAAACACCAAGGACTTCGCCCTGGGCCATGACCGCACCTTCGAACAGCAGGTGAACCTCGCGGTGAACCAGACTCTGGTGCGCTCGATCAACACCTCGGTGGTGGCGGTGCTCCCGGTGGCAGCGATTCTGTTCATCGGCTCCTACCTGCTGGGCGCCGGTACGCTCAAGGACCTGTCGCTGGCGTTGTTTGTCGGCATCATCGTCTCCGCGCTGTCCACCCTGTTCGTTGCAGCTCCGCTGTACAACTGGCTGCGCCGCAACGAGCCTGAAATTGTCGCACACACCAAGAAGCTGGAAATGGCATCCTCCTAGGACCCATTTCCGAACTCTCTGCGATGCCTGATCGGCGTCCGCCGCACCTGCCGGCGGGCGCCGATTTCGCTTAAGCATGACAGCGGTCAATTAGTAGACACCGCGTTCACGTGCTATAACGAATGAACTGGAGAACGTGTAAAAATTGAAGCCGCGGCAGTTTTGGCGCGGCGGCACCAATCCCGTCCGAACGCACTGACCGGCGTCGGCTCCCGGCAGAAACCCTGCCAGGTGCGACGCCGTTCTTCGTTGGATGGCGAACGTGGAAGGAGCGGGGCATGGCCAACACGCCAAACCTGAACAACTCAAAACGACGCTCGATCTCACGTTTGGTGCGCTTTGCCGGCCGCGGGAGCACGCCCAGCACGTCGCCGACGCTCGAACCGCTGCTGCGCACTGTCAAGTCCAAGCACCCCAAGGCGGATCTGGACCTGCTGGTCCATGCCTATGAGGTCGCCGAAAAATACCACGAGGGCCAGAAGCGCAAGAGCGGCGACCCGTACATCACCCACCCGGTGGCGGTGGCCACCATCCTCGCGGAAATGGGCATGACCGGTTCCATCCTGGCCGCCGCGCTGCTGCACGACACCGTGGAGGACACCGAGTATTCGCTGGAAGCGGTGACCAAGGAGTTCTCCGAAGAAATAGCCATGCTGGTTGACGGCGTCACCAAGCTGGACAAGGTCACCTACGGCGATGCGGCCCCGGCCGAAACCGTGCGCAAAATGGTTGTGGCGATGTCCCGCGATATCCGCGTGCTGCTGATCAAGCTCGCGGACCGCCTGCACAACGCCCGCACCTGGCGCTACGTCTCTCCGGAGTCCAGCTCGCGCAAGGCCAAGGAAACTCTGGAGATCTTCGCGCCGCTGGCCCACCGCCTGGGCATGAACACCGTCAAGTGGGAGCTGGAGGACCTTTCCTTCGCCGCATTGCACCCCAAGGTGTACCAGGAGATCGTGCGCATGGTGGGGGACCGCACCCCCGAGCGCGAGAAGTACCTGGCAAGCCTGCGCGAAACCCTGAACAAGGACCTGCGCGACGTGGACATCGCCGCCACGGTCTCCGGGCGCCCCAAGCACTACTATTCGATCTACCAGAAGATGATCGTGCGCGGCAAAGACTTCGACGACATCCACGACCTGATGGGCGTGCGCGTCCTGGTGGACACGGTGAAGGACTGCTACGGCGCGCTGGGCGTGGTCCATGCCCAGTGGAACCCGCTGCCCAACCGCTTCAAGGACTACATCGCGATCCCGAAGCTGAACCTCTACCAGTCCCTGCACACCACCGTGATGGGCCCCGAGGGTAAGCCGGTGGAGATCCAGATCCGCACCCATGACATGCACGTGCGCGCCGAATACGGCGTGGCAGCGCACTTCCAGTACAAGCACGGGGCGAACGCCAACTCCATGCTCTCCCCGGAGCAGAACATGGACTGGCTGCGCTCCCTGATGGAATGGCAGGCGGATGCGACGGACTCCGAGGAGTTCCTCGACGGTCTGCGCTACACCATCAGCTCCGCCGAGGTCTACGTCTTCACCCCCAAGGGCGACATCATGTCCCTGCCGGTGGGCGCCACCCCGGTGGACTTCGCCTACTCCATCCACACCGACGTCGGACACCGCACCATCGGCTCGCGCGTCAACGGCAAGCTCGTTCCGCTGCACACCGAGCTCAAGCAGGGCGACGTCGTGGAGGTGTTCACCTCCAAGGCAGAAGGCGCGGGCCCGTCCCAGGACTGGCAGAACTTCGTCAAGTCCCCGCGCGCCAAGGCAAAGATCCGCGGATACTTCTCCAAGGAGCGCCGCGAGGAGTCCATCGAGAAGGGCAAGGAGCAGCTCACCAAGGAGCTGCGCCGCAACCAGCTGCCGCTGCAGAAGCTGATGACCCACGACCTGCTGGCCGCGGTGGCCAGCGAACTGCACCACTCGGACATCTCAGCGCTCTACCAGTCGGTGGGCGACGGGCACACCAGCGCACAGAATGTCATCGAGCACCTGACGGCGCTCATCGAGCCGGAAGAGCCTGCAGCCGATGCCGAAGAGCCGGAGGTCAAGGTCAATGCGCCGACCCAACGCACCGGCAACGATGCGGGCGTCATCGTGGAGGGCATCGGTGACGTACTGGTCAAACTGGCCCGCTGCTGCACCCCGGTGCCGCCCGATGAGATCCAGGGCTTCGTCACCCGCGGCGCCGGCGTCTCGGTGCACCGCACCGACTGCCTGAACCTCGCCCAGCTGGCCGAGCAAGCTGACCGCATCGTCAACGTCTCCTGGGCCGCCAAGCACAACGGCGTGTTCCTGGTGGAAATCCAGGTGGAGGCGCTGGACCGCAAGTCCCTGCTCTCGGATGTGACCCGCATCCTCTCGGAGAACCACCTGAACATCCTCTCCGCCTCGGTGCAGACCAGCAAGGAGCGCGTTGCGCTCTCCCGTTTCTCCTTCGAGATGGGCGATCCGAAGTTCCTGAACCACGTGTTGAACCAGGTGCGCAGGATCGACGGGGTCTATGACGTGTACCGCACCACCGCGGGAAGCCGCCGCTAGGGCGCACAGGCCGGCTGGCCGCTCCAGCGTGGCTAGGCGGCGCGCGGATAGTGTTCGTCCGCCGCCTGCTGGCTGAAGGAGCCGACGAGGCGAAGCGCCCTGCTCACCTCGGGCTGCGGGGGATAGGCCTCCAGGGCCTGGGCAATCATTCCCAGCTGCAGTTCGGGGTCCCTGCGCCTCACCACTTCCGACAGCACCCCGCTTGCCGTGGGCAGCGGGTCGAAGGCCGCGCAGTCGCATACGGTGCGCAGCTCGCTGGTGACCTTGACCCGATGCCGGGTCACCACCTCGTCCTTGGACAGCTGCAGTTGCGTGAAGCTCACCTGCAGCCCGTTGCCCGGCCGGTAGGGACGCCGGTAGCCCGGGCTGGCGATGCACAGCGCCAGGGTGAAGGGCAACAGCCCGTGGACCCACGCGGCAGTCTCCCGGCAGATCACATCCTGCCGCTGCAGTTGCCTGCCTGAAACAAAGGCGGCGATCCGCGCCCGCACGGCGGCGTCGTAGCTGAAGAATGCGGGAACAAAGCAGTTGCCCATGGCCTCGCGGACCAGTCCCCGCCCGGCCATGGCGCCGAGCTCATTGCGGCTGAACATCTCGCCGGCAATCAACAAATCCTCCGGAATACGCAACGCGGCGGCGCGCCGTCCGGCAGCCTGTGTATGAATCGTGTCCATAAGGCTACTGAACCAGCATGCGCCGCCGCGTTGGCGGTGTTCTGGCGAACTGTGGATTACTCCAGTTGTTTACTCGAAGTCGGCTGCCGACTTTTCAAGGGTGCTCAGCCACATGCGGCGGGCATCCAGTGCTTCCTGCGCGGCCGCGATCTGCTTGGCGTTGCCCTTGGCTTCGGCCGCTTTCAGATCGTCTTCCAGCGCTGCAATGGTGTCCTGCAGCTGGGAGAGCATCGAGTTCGAACGGGCCTTGGTCTCCGGGTTGGAACGGCGCCACTGCTCGTCCTCGGCGCCCTTCACGGCGTCGGCCACCTGGCGCAACGCGGACTCGATGCGCTGCAGGTCCCCGCGCGGCACCTTGCCGGCGGCTTCCCAGCGGTCGCGGATGGAGTCCAGCTTGGCCTTGGCGGTGGCCAGGTCCTGGATCGGCAGCAGGGCGCGGGCTTCTTCCAGCAGCGCCTCCTTCACGACCAGGTTGGCGGCGAACTCTTCGTCGATCTTGGCGTTGGCCGCGGCGCGGGCCTGGAAGAACACGTCCTGGGCGGCGCGGAAGCGGCCCCAGAGCTGGTCGTCGTCCTTGCGCGAGGCGCGGCGGGATTTCTTCCACTCGTCCATGAGCTTGCGGTACTCGGCGGCGGTAGCTGCCCAGTCGGTAGAGGTCTGCAGTGCCTCGGCGCGGGCGATCAGCTCTTCCTTCACTGCCTTGGCGGCGGCGTTGGTGGAATCCAGCTGCGAGAAGTAGGCGCGGCGGTGGCGGTCGAAGGTGGTGCGGGCCGCGCGGAAGCGCTTCCACAGGGCATCTTCGGTGGCGCGCGGCAGGCGGACCGAGGAGCGCTGGGTGCTCTTCCAGTTCTCGAACAGCTCGTTCATCGCAGCGGAAGCTGTCTTCCACTGGATCTGCTCCGGGCGCTTGGCGGCCATGGCTTCGGCCTGCTCGACGATCGACTCGCGCAGCGCCAGCTGCTCGGCGCGGGCGGCCTCGTTGGCCTTGCGCTGGTCGGCGGCCAGGTTCTGCGCGGCGGCGCGCACGGTCTCTAGGCGGGACTCGAGCAGCGCAATGTCGCCGACCATGTGGCGTTCGGTGACCAGGGCGGCCAACGCGTCGATGTTCTTCCCCATCTCGCCGGCCGGGGCCTTGGCGGCGACGCGCTGTTCAAGCAGCAGCAGCTGGGAGAAGGCGTCGTCATACTTGCGCACAAAGTAGGCCAGGGCCTCTTCCTGGCTGGCATCCGGGTACTGGCCGACTGGGTGCTCGGCGCCGTCGATGATCACGAAGACGTGGCCGTCCTCGGTGACGCGGGCGAACTTCGCCGCTTCTTCCAGGGGAGTGGTGTGTGCGACGGTCTGCGCCGCGACCGGCTTGGCGGCAGGCTTTACGGCCTGCGGCGAAGGGGTCTTCTGGCTGTCGTCGGATTGCTGACTGGTGGTCACCGCTGAAACTCTTTCACTTAACGCTTCACTTGCTAAGAGGTAACTCTACCTTTGAGCTCGGCTTCTTTGTAAGCCGACGTGCGCAGGTTTCTTTCGCACAGCGCTATAAGATGGATGGGCGGCGTGTTTTTCCGCCGCCAAAAGCACCGAAGTTTTTCCGCGTTCAAGGAGTTTCATGGCACGCAAGGCCTCCCTTTCAGGTTTCCCCGAATGGCTTCCCGCCGAGCGGGTGGTCGAGCAGCATGTGCTTGACACCTTGCGCCGCACCTTTGAACTGCACGGCTTCGCGAATATTGAGACCCGCGCCGTGGAAACCCGGGCGCAGCTGCTGCGCAAGGGCGAGATTGACAAGGAAGTCTACGGCCTGTCCCGTCTGTCCGCCGAGGATGACAAGAACGATCCCAACGCCCTGGCCCTGCACTTCGATCTGACCGTGCCCTTCGCCCGCTATGTGGTGGAGAACGCCGGGCACCTTGCCTTCCCGTTCCGCCGCTACCAGATGCAGAAGGTCTGGCGTGGCGAACGCCCGCAGGACGGCCGCTTCCGCGAGTTCACCCAGGCCGACATCGACGTGGTGGGCGACGGCACCCTGCCGTTCAGCTACGACGTGGAGCTGGCGCTGACCATCGCCGACGCCCTTTCCGCACTGCCCATCGGGGACTTCTGCCTGCGCGTGAACAACCGCAAGCTGGCCGAGGGCTTCTACCGCGGCCTGGGCCTCGAGGACCCGGATGCGGTGCTGCGCGCCATCGACAAGCTGGAGAAGATCGGCGACGAGGCCGTCGCCAAGATCCTGGTTGAGGAGGTCGGCGCTACTGCTGACCAGGCGGCCGCCGCCCTGGCGCTGGCAAAGATCCGCACCCTTGACACCAGCTTCGTCGAAGAAGTCCGTGCGCTGGGCGTTGAGCACGAACTGCTGGACACCGGCCTGGACGAGCTCTCGCAGGTCATCGCCGCCGCTTCCAAGCGCGCCCCAGGCAAGGTCATGGCAGACCTGTCCATCGCCCGCGGCCTGGACTACTACACCGGAACCGTCTACGAGACCGTGCTGGTGGGTCACGAGTCGCTGGGCTCCATCTGCTCGGGCGGGCGCTACGAGTCGCTGGCTTCCAAGGGCAAGAAGAACTACCCGGGCGTGGGCTTGTCCATCGGCGTGACCCGCCTGGTCTCCCGCATCTTGGCCGAGGAGCTGGTCACTGCGGCGCGCAGCGTGCCGTCGGTGGTTTATGTCACCCTGGCGCACGATGATTCCTGGCACGAGGCGCAGGATGTTGCCTCCGCTTTGCGCGAGCGCGGCATCGCCTGCGAGGTGGCATCCAGCGCAGAGAAGTTCGGCAAGCAGATTAAGTACGCAGATCGCCGCGGAATTCCGTTCGTTTGGTTCACCCACGACGACGGCACCCACGAGGTTAAGGACATCCGCTCCGGCGAGCAGGTTTCCGCGGATCCTGCCAGCTGGGCACCGCCTGCATCGGACCTGCACAACACAGTCGCTTAAAACAGCACCGGCTTTGGTGCACTAAACTTTGTGGGTAGATCAACCCATATTTTTTCGATCGACCGAAAGGATCGTAGTGCTACGCACTCATCAGCTGGGCGTGCTAAACGCCGAGCACATTGGACAGCAGGTCACCCTCACCGGTTGGGTAGCCCGTCGCCGCGACCACGGAGGCGTTGCCTTCCTCGACCTGCGCGATGCCTCCGGCGTTGCCCAGGTTGTTGTCCGCGATGAAGAGGACTTCCACCCGCTGCGCAATGAGTTCGTGCTGCAGATCAAGGGCACCGTTGAGCGCCGCCCGGAAGGCAACGAGAACCCGAACCTGCCTACCGGCGAGATTGAGGTGATCGCCGATGAGGTCATCGTGCTGAACACCGCAGCCCCGCTGCCTTTCCAGGTCGATGAGCACGTCGAGGTCGGCGAGGAGGCGCGCCTGCGCCACCGCTACCTGGACCTGCGCCGCCCGACCCCTGCGCGCAACATCCGCCTGCGCTCCGAGGCCAACCGCGTGGCACGCAACCTGCTGCACGATCAGGGCTACATCGAGATCGAGACTCCGACGCTGACCCGCTCCACCCCGGAAGGCGCCCGCGACTTCGTCGTGCCTGCACGCCTGACCCCGGGCAGCTGGTACGCGCTGCCGCAGTCCCCGCAGCTGTTCAAGCAGCTGCTGCAGGTCGGCGGCTTCGAGAAGTACTACCAGATCGCCCGCTGCTACCGCGATGAGGACTTCCGCGCCGACCGCCAGCCTGAGTTCACCCAGCTGGACATCGAGGCGTCGTTCGTTGAGGAAGACGACATCATCGAGCTCGGCGAAAAGCTGGTCAAGGAACTCTGGGCGCTGATCGACGTCCAGGTCCCGACCCCGATCCGCCGCATGTCCTACGCAGAGGCCATGTCCAAGTACGGTTCGGACAAGCCGGACCTGCGCTTCGGCCTCGAGCTGACCGAGATGACCGAGTACTTCGCCAACACCTCCTTCAAGGTGTTCCAGGCCGAATACGTCGGGGCAGTGGTCATGCCCGGCGGCGCGTCGCAGCCTCGCCGCACCCTGGATGCCTGGCAGGAATTCGCCAAGCAGCGCGGCGCCAAGGGCCTTGCCTACGTGCTGATCAAGGAAGACGGCGAGCTGGCCGGCCCAGTCGCCAAGAACCTCTCCGACGAGGAGAAGGCAGGCCTTGCCGCCGCCACCGGCGCCCAGGCTGGGGACTGCATCTTCTTCTCCGCCGGCGCTAAGGGCGAGTCCCGTGCACTGCTCGGCTCGGTCCGCGTGGAAATCGGCCACCGCACCGGCTTGATCAAGGAAGGCGACTGGGCCTTCGTCTGGGTTGTCGATGCACCGATGTTCGAGGCCGCCTCGGCCGCCGTTGCCTCCGGCGACGTGGCAGTGGGCGCCGGCGCATGGACCGCAGTGCACCACGCATTCACCAGCCCGAAGCCTGAGTTCATGGACACCTTCGACACTGATCCTGCCTCGGCGCTGTCCTACGCCTATGACATCGTCTGCAACGGCAATGAGATCGGCGGCGGTTCGATCCGTATCCACCAGCGCGATGTACAGGAACGCGTCTTCAAGGTCATGGGCGTGACCCAGGAGCAGGCCGACACCCAGTTCGGCTTCCTGCTCGAGGGCTTCAAGTACGGCGCACCTCCTCACGGCGGCATCGCCCTGGGCTGGGACCGCGTGCTTCAGCTGCTGACCGGTTCCGAGTCTATCCGCGACGTCATCGCCTTCCCGAAGACCGGCGGCGGCTTCGACCCGCTGACCCAGGCTCCTGCACCGATCACCCCGCAGCAGCGCAAGGAAGCCGGCATCGACTTCAAGCCTGAAAAGAAGAAGGCCGAAGAGAACGACAAGGCCGAGGCAGAAGCCAAGTAGCATCTGACCCATCCTTCGCCAGAGGGCCGGGAACACTCCCATCACGGAGAGTTCCCGGCCCTTTCGCATCCCTTGGCTCGCCTCCGCCAATCTGCTGGCCCAGCACACAGGATTGGATATGCCGGGTTTCCGGCGTGTTCGTGCCCTGCCAGTATGCAACAACGAGCTTGAACCACATTTTGAGTTCGCTAAGCGGTATCAACTTGCTGCGTATCCAATATTCCACGCCGGGCCCGGTGTTTTATTGCATTGCCTCAAAAAATAAACTAGGTTGAAAACTGACCTAGTAACGCAATGCGAGGGAACACCCAATGAGCGCACATCAGGACACCAGCGCATCAGCTCGGATCATCAACGCCTATTCACCCGACGATCGTGACTGGGCGGAGCAGTTTCATGCAGCGCTCATATTGGCCAATGCCTCCGAGGAACAGTGCGCTCGAGAATTGTCTACGCAGCTCGAAACCATTCAGGCCAGCGGGCAGGGTGCCGAGGAGCTGCTGGGCAGCGGCTGGCTCTTTGGCAAGCAGCGAGTGCGTGAAATCAAAAGTCCAGAGCAGCTTGCGCTTGATGAATTGCCGGTAGACAGCTTCCGCACCCTGGTTCAAGGCTTCGGGCTCCTCATGGGCGCCATGGCGCTCGGTTTCGGCCTCTGGATTGCCATCAGGGATGGGTGGATGCATCAGAGCTGGTTGTACTGGCAGCTGGCCTGCTTCATCGCCGGCGGGTCCATTGCCCTGATTGGCACGGGTTTCGTCTACCTGCGCATGGCATCTCGCTTCAGCCACGCGTGGCGGTTGTTGTTGATCGGCCTTCCTGTCACGGCGTTCGTTGTGGCGCCGATCCTCATGGTGGCAGGGGAAGATGAAGTAATCCCCATGTGGAACTTCGTGGCTCCGCTGCTGGGCCTTGTCCTTGCTGTCGGCGTGTTTTTTCTGCCCGAAACGGGAAATGCGTCGGCCGCCAAAGGAGGTAATGCAGCTGAGTACCGAGATCCACTGCAGTGGTTTGCTCAAGCGCGAAGAATTCTGCGCGGCCGCTATGGGTTCAGTCGGAGAGAGGCAGACAGTGCGCTTGCAGATGCCAAGGGGGACTGGCAGGCCGCTGAAGCCGCCGGGCAATCGATGGGCATCACCTCAGAACTTGGAACCCCCAATGAATTTTCCATCCAGCTAGCCCCGACTAATACCGCGGCCATGCGGCGGCGGAGAATCATGGTGAACGGCGCCTTCATAGTGCTTTTCGGTTTCTACCTGGTCGGACGCGTCGAACTGCTGCTGACCGACGGGTTCTCCTGGTGGGACACCGGCCTGGGCATCCTGTGCCTGCTGCTGATCGTTTACTATGCGACCAGGCTTCTTCCGTCGAAACTTGACGCGCAAGTCCAGGAAAAGCAGTTGGTCCTGCAGCAATCCGCGGACGCAGTAGCATCAATG
The DNA here is from genome assembly GCF_006539925.1 of Glutamicibacter uratoxydans. GTDB lineage: Bacteria > Actinomycetota > Actinomycetes > Actinomycetales > Micrococcaceae > Glutamicibacter > Glutamicibacter uratoxydans. The sequence goes on from NZ_BJNY01000001.1 coordinate 160,569, forward strand.
CAGGACAATATCTAATGCTTGTAGAACGTTTTACAAGCTTTGACTTTACAAGGCTGGAAAGCTGAGCATGACTGAAAAACCACGGTTTCCGGCCAGCTGGCAGCGCGCTGTGCTGCCGTTGTTGCTGCTTGACCAACTCGCAGCCGGCCCCGCCCATGGATATGCCATTGCCAAGGCACTTGAGAGCAGGGGATTTGACCCGTTCAAGGGAGCGACGCTGTACCCGGCCCTGGCCAAGCTCGAGTCGTCGGGGGCGGTGAGCACGACCTGGGAGGAGGGCCAGGGCGGGCCCGGACGCAAGGTCTATGAGTTGACCAGCTCTGGACGCGCAGAACTTGCCGACCACAAGCGGCTTTTCAGTGACTTCGCGAAACTGGCCGGTAGCTAAGTCCTGCGCCCGTTCCGGCTATGCCAAGTCTGCTGAATCCACGATCAACGTCATCGGTCCGGAGTTGACCAAGTGGACCTCCATCATCGCGCCGAAGCGCCCGGTTTCAACATGCGCTCCAAGCTCGCGCAGGTAGGAGACGAAGTACTCGTAGAGCGGTTCGCTCACCGGACCCGGCGCGGCATTGGACCAGGACGGGCGCCGGCCCTTGCGCACGGAGCCATAGAGGGTGAACTGGCTGATCACCAGCAGGGGAGAAGCGGTGGATTCGGCACTGGCTTCATCCTCCAGAATCCGCAGGCGCCAGATCTTCTCAGCCACCTTGCGCGCGGCCGCTTCATCGTCGTCATGGGTGACGCCCAGCAGGATCACCAGGCCCGGCGAGGGCAGCTCGCCGACGATGTGCTCCTCGACCTCGACGTGGGCGGTGGACGCAACCTGAACTACTGCGCGCATGGGATCCTTCAACTAAGCCTGTGACGAACGGGACGCGCAGAACGCGCCCGGCATCCAGACTATCGCTAGGCTGGATGGGTGAGCGATTTGTTCGATGCCCTGGATGACGATGACTTTGCCTCCGCGCGCAGCGGAGGTTCCATCAACCGCCCGCGCCCTCCGCTGGCCGTGCGTATGCGTCCGCGCACCCTGGACGAGCTGGTGGGCCAGCAGCACCTGCTCGGGCCGGGATCCCCGCTGCGCCAGCTGGCCGAACACCCGGAGACCGGGCCCGCCGGTCCTGCCAGCGTGATCCTCTACGGTCCGCCGGGCATCGGCAAAACCACCATCGCGCATGTCATCGCCCGGGCCACCGACCGCAAATTCGTGGAGCTCTCCGCCATCACCGCCGGCGTCAAGGACGTTCGCCGAGTCATTGAGCAGGCCAAGGACGACCGCGATCTGCGCGGGGTGACCACGGTGCTGTTCCTCGACGAGATCCACCGCTTCAACAAGGCCCAGCAGGACGCGCTGCTGCCCGGGGTGGAGAACCGCGTGGTGGTGCTCGTGGCGGCCACCACCGAAAATCCGTCCTTCTCCGTGATCTCGCCGCTGCTTTCGCGCTCCCTGCTGCTCACCCTGCGCCCGCTCACCGACGGGGACCTGGCGCAGCTGCTGGACCGTGCGGTGGACGACGAGCGCGGCTTTAATGCCCAAGTCCAGCTCGACGCCGAGCAGCGCGACGCCATCGTCCGCCTGGCGCAGGGCGATGCCCGCCGTTCGCTGACCGTCCTGGAGGCCGCCGGCGCGGTGGCCTGGAACGCCGCTGGAAAAGACGTCGAACCGCCGGTGAAAATCACTGCCGAGCACGTCCAGCTGGCCATGGACCAGGCGGTGCAGCGCTATGACAAGGACGGCGACCAGCACTACGACATCATCTCCGCGTTCATCAAATCCATCCGCGGCTCCGACGTGGACGCGGCCCTGCACTACCTGGCCCGCATGCTCGCGGCAGGGGAGGACCCGCGCTTCATCGCCCGCCGGCTGATGATCAGCGCGAGCGAAGACGTGGGCATGGCTGATCCCACCGCACTGCCGCTGGCGGTCGCCGCCGCCCAGTCCGTCGCACTGACCGGGATGCCGGAGGCACGGATCATGCTCGGACAGGCCACCGTGCATCTTGCCACCGCGCCCAAATCCAACGCCTCCTATATGGCCATCAACGCGGCCTTGGCCGACGTCGCCGAAGGCAAGGGATCCCTGGTTCCCGACCACCTGCGCGATGCCCACTACCCGGGCGCCAAACAGCTAGGCCACGGCATCGGCTATATCTACGCCCACGATGCGCCACATTCCATCGCCGCCCAGCAGTACCTGCCCGACGACCTGGTCGGCACCAACTACTACACGCCCACCGCCAACGGGGCGGAGAAGACCATCGGCTCCCGGCTGGCGCGGCTGCGCGAAATCATCCGCGCCAAGGATCCGCGGCGCAAACGCTAGAGCATGTGGGCTAAACCTCACACAGCATGGCGGCTGATTCGTGTAAACTTGAAACTTGGCTGGCAAGCCGTGCTCGTTCACGGTTGCAGTGATTAGCGGGACGCGACGCCCACACACTCTCCGACCTGGAGGCCAGTAGATACCCGTCGCTAAACGAAAAGGACACATCAATGGCTAACGCCCGTGCCCGCCGTACCGTACGCCTTTCGCGTGCCCTCGGCCTTGCCCTGACTCCAAAAGCTGAAAAGTACATGGAGCGCCGCCCATACGGTCCAGGCCAGCATGGCCGCGCCCGCAAGAAGCAGGACAGCGACTACGCTGTGCGTCTGCGCGAAAAGCAGCGTCTGCGCGCCCAGTACGGCATCCGCGAAGTTCAGATGCTGAACGCTTTCAAGGAAGCCAAGCGCCTTGGCGGCCAGACCGGTGACAACCTGCTGGCTCTGCTCGAGTCCCGCCTGGATGCACTTGTTCTGCGCGCCGGCTTCGCCCGCACCATCCAGCAGGCTCGCCAGCTGGTTGTGCACCGTCACATCCTGGTCAACGGCCAGCGTGTTGACCGCCCATCGTTCCGCGTGAAGCCGGGTCAGCTGATCCACGTTCACGAGAAGAGCGAGAAGATGGTTCCATTCCAGATGGCAGCAGCCGGCGAGCACGCACAGGTGCTGCCAGCCGTTCCAGCCTACCTGGACGTGAAGCTGGAATCCCTGCAGGCAACCTTCCTGCGTGCACCAGAGCGTGCTGAGATCCCAGTGACCTGCGAAGAGAACCTCGTGGTCGAGTACTACGCACGCTAAACCGTGCGCTAGCAAAGGCCCGCAACCGGCACACGGTTGCGGGCCTTTGGCTTAACTACCTGTCGGAGCGAAGATTTCGATAAGGTGGACTGGCACCAAAAACCCAAGCAGAAGAGGAAGCACATGTCGGGTTCGGATATCGCAGGGCTTATCGCCGCAGGAGCATTTGTCATCTTGGTGGCATTCCTCGCGGTGCCCATCATCAAGCTGGGCAAGGTGTTCGACGAGCTGCGCGGCTCCATCAAGGACCTGGCCGACGGCACCACCCCGTTGATCGGCGAGGTGACCAACACCGTGGCCACCACCAACGACCAGCTCAAGAAGGTGGATGCCATCACCACCAACGTCTCCGACGCCACCGCCAATGTCTCGGCGCTGTCCTCTCTTGTCGCCGCCACTGTCGGCAAGCCGCTGATCAAGGTCGCCGCCTTCACCGAAGGCGTGAAGTCGGCGATGAACTCCAAGCCATCGGGCAAGGCGCGCCGCAGCCGCTGATCCAAGCGGGCTGTGCGGAAACTGGCACCAAACTGCCATGTTGGCCAACGGCTAATTAGTTCATGAACTTAGGGCGAGGAGACTAGAATGAAAAAGCTCTTGTGGGTATCGATCGGCGTCGGCATTGGCGTGCTGGCATCCAAGAAGTACACCGAAGTTTCATCCGGGGCGGCGCTGAACCGCCAGGTCGGTAAATATGCCGACCGCGCCGCGGAAATTGCGGACGCATTCCGAACCGGAATGCGCACCCGCGAAGAAGAATTGCGTTCCGCCCTCGGCGTGAACGACACCAAGTGAAGGGATCATCCGTAACACGATGAAAACGCAGGAAATTGCCCGTCGGTGGGTCGACTTTTTCGTCTCTAAGGGCCACACGGCGGTGCCCAGCGCCTCGCTGGTCTCGTCCGATCCGTCGCTGCTGTTCACGGTGGCCGGCATGGTCCCCTTCATCCCATACCTCACCGCGCGTGAAGAACCGCCATACACCCGCGCCACCTCGGTGCAGAAGTGCATCCGCACCGGCGACATCGAAGAAGTCGGCAAGACCGTGCGCCACGGCACCTTCTTCCAGATGTGCGGCAACTTCTCCTTCGGCGACTACTTCAAGAAAGACGCCATCCATTTCGCCTGGGAGCTGCTGACCAGCAGCCTCGAAGACGGCGGCTACGGCCTGGACAAGGACCGCCTCTGGGTCACCGTCTACGAGGACGGCGATGAAAAGGACGTCGAAGCCCGCCGCATCTGGGAAGAAGAGATCGGCATGCCGCGCGAACGCGTGGTCGGCACCGGCAAGGAAGACAACTACTGGAACACCGGCCAGCCGGGTCCCGGCGGCCCCTGCTCGGAGATCTACTACGACCGCGGCCCGCAGTACGGCATCGAGGGCGGCCCGGCCGTCGATGAGACCCGCTACATCGAGATCTGGAACCTCGTGTTCATGCAGTACCGCCTCTCGGCTGTACGCTCCAAGACCGACTTCGACGTCGCCGGCGAACTGCCAAAGCGCAACATCGACACCGGCCTGGGCCTGGAGCGCCTGGCGATGATCCTGCAGGGCGTGGAAAACATGTACGAGACCGACCAGGTCCGTCCCGTCCTGGACAAGGCAGCGGAGCTTGCTTCGGTGACCTACACCTCCACCGAGGATCCCGAGGATCCAAACCACGCCAACGATGTGCGCCTGCGCATGATCGCCGACCACATCCGCTCTTCGCTGATGCTGATCTCCGACGGCGTCACCCCGGGCAATGAGGGCCGCGGCTACGTGCTGCGCCGCCTGATCCGCCGCGCGGTGCGCGCCATGCGCCTGATGGGCGTTGACACCGAGGTGCTCCCGGAGCTGCTTCCGGTCTCCCGCGACGCGATGAAGGGCGTCTACCCGCAGGTGGAGGCCGACTTCGAGCGCATCGCCCGCATCGCCTACGCCGAAGAGCGCGCCTTCCGCCGCACCATCGCCTCGGGCACCACCCGCCTGGAAGAGGCGCTGGGCCACGCCAAGGAAGAGGGCAAGAACCTCTCCGGCGACGACGCCTTCACCCTGCACGACACCTTTGGCTTCCCGATCGACCTCACCCTGGAGATCGCCGCCGAGGCAGGCCTGAGCGTCGACGAGTCCCGCTTCCGCGAGCTGATGAACGAGCAGCGCACCCGCGCCCAGAAGGACGCCAAGGCCAAGAAGTCGGGCCACGCCGACCTGTCGCTGTACACCAAGCTGGCCGAGGCCGGCAGCGTGCACTTCACCGGCTACGACACCCTTGAGGGCGAGTCGAAGATCCGCGGCATCATCCGCGACGGTGCAGTGGTGCCGTTCGCCGAGCAGGGCCAGGAAATCGACCTGGTGCTCGACGAGACTCCGTTCTACGCCGAGTCCGGCGGCCAGGCAGGCGACGTCGGCTTGATCACCGGCGACGGCTTCGTCCTGGAGGTCACCGACGTGCAGGCGCCGGTCAAAGGCCTGAACGTGCACAAGGTCATCGTGCGCGAGGGCGAGCTGCCTGCCGAGGCGCTGGTACGCACCCAGGTCGACGCGGTGCGCCGCCACTCCGGCGAGCAGGCCCACTCCGCCACCCACCTGGTGCACGCGGCCCTGCGCGAACTGCTCGGCGACACCGCCACCCAGGCAGGCTCCTTCAACAAGGCAGGCTACCTGCGCTTTGACTTCTCCTGGGCTGAGGCGCTCTCCGCCGCCGCCCGCAGCGAAGTGGAAGAGGTGGTCAACCTGGCCATCGCCGCCAACCACCAGGTCATCACCAATGAGATGGCCCTGGCAGAGGCGAAGAAGCTGGGCGCGATGAGCCTGTTCGGCGAGAAGTACTCCAACGACGTGCGCGTAGTGGAGATGAACGGCGCCTGGTCGCGCGAGCTGTGCGGCGGCACCCACGTGGACTCCACCGCCCGCATCGGCCAGCTGACCCTGCTCTCCGAGGCTTCGGTGGGCTCGGGCAACCGCCGCGTCGAGGCTCTGGTGGGCATGGAAGCCTTCCGCCATGGCGCTGCCGAGCGTGCACTGGTTTCCGAGCTTTCGGGCCTGTTCCGCGTGCCGTCCTCCCAGGTCTCCGAGCGCGTGAACGACACCGTCGCCAAGCTCAAGGCCGCCGAAAAGCAGATCGCGGAGCTGAAGGCCGCGGCCATGCTGGCCCAGTCCGCGGCCCTGCTGGAAAAGGTTCAGATCATCGGCGCAACCCGACTGCTGGCGCACAACGCCGGCCAGGTCGATTCTGCCGATGCGCTGCGCACCATGGCCCTTGACCTGCGCGGCAAGCTCGGCTCCGAGGCGGCAGTGGTTGTACTGATCGGCGTCTCCGGCGGCCGTCCGCTGGTACTCGCGGTGACCAACGAGGAAGCCCGCGCCAACGGCTTCAAGGCCGGCGCCCTGGTGCGCACCGCCACCGGCGTGCTCGGCGGCGGCGGCGGCGGCAAGGACGACATGGCCCAGGGCGGCGGCCAGGATGCGACCCGCATCGACGAGGCACTGTCCGCAATCCGCGCGGCGCTGGCCAATGCCTAGTATCGCCTTCGGCGTCGACGTGGGCCTGGCCCGCGTCGGCGTCGCCGTGTCCGACCCTTCAGGCATCCTCGCCACCCCGGTCATGACCCTGCGGCGGGATGCCAAAAAGAATTCGGACCGCCGCATGCTGCTGCGCATGATCAGCGACCGCGGCGTCGAAGAAGTGTATATCGGCGAGCCTAAATCCCTGGCCGGCAACACCACCGATTCCACCAGGATGGCCCGCGACTACGCGATCGCCCTGGCAGAGGAAGCCGGCGCCGCCGGCATCGAGGTGGAGATCTTCCTCGTCGACGAGCGGCTGAGCACGGTCCACGCCCACCGTGCGCTGCACGCCTCCGGCAGAAAGATGCAGGACCACCGGCAGGTGGTCGACCAGGTGGCCGCCACCGAAATCCTGCAGCAGGTCCTGGAAATGCGCCGCAACAATGTGCGCATCCAGGCTCAACGCGTGGTGCTGAAGTAACCACTGACGCACCGCCGGCAAGTACCCGAGAAATGAGTGTTAATGCGAGATGAAGACCGCGCCGACAAGCAGCGCGCCAGGCGCCAGGCGCTCTACGAACGGTTCGCCGCTCGCCAGGGCGGCCCTGCCGTCGAGCCTTCATCCCCTGAAATTTCAGGTCTCGGGTACTACCAGCTGCAGCCGCAGGACGCCGATCCCGCCGGCGGCGACGCCCACACCCAGTTCCTTCCGCAGATCCAGCACGAACAGCCTGGTGGCCAGGCTTCCGTCCCGGCGGCTACCGCGCAGGCAGCCGATGCGGCACATCCAGCAGCACCTGAGCAGGAGCAGCCCGGCGAGGACGCCGCCGCGTTCCCCTCGGCCACCGCAGCCGTCGACTCGGCGGCGCTGTTTGAGCCTGAGGACCTGGCCGACGATGTCGTGAACAAAAAGCAGCGCCGCAAACGCAGCAAGCGCAGGCGGAACTGGGTCATGCTCGCCGTGGTCTTGGTCTTCGCCCTGGTCGTTGGCGGCTCGGTGCTCACCGTGCAGTCCCTGCTCAAGCAGTTCAGCCCCGACGACTACCCGGGCCCCGGCGGGGCCACCGTCGAGTTCACCGTGGAGGACGGCTGGGGCGTTAAGGTCATCTCGCGCAAGCTCGAAGAGGCAGACATCGTCTCCGACGACAAGCTCTTCTCGAAGGCGGTGGAGGATTCTACCTCCGCCAGCAAGGTCATCCACCCCGGCACCTACCTGCTGCGCCAGCAGATGCCAGCGGCCGACGCCGCGGACGAGCTCATGAACAACCGCCCCGACAAGGTGTTCTACGTGGCACTGAAGGCGAATCTGCGCATCGACGCGGCGCTGAAGGAAATTTCCAACGGCTCCGGGCTCAAGCTCGAGGAGCTGACCAAGCTGGCCAACGACCCGAAGAAGTTCGGCCTGCCCAGCGAGGTCAAGAACCTTGAAGGCTGGCTGCACCCGGGCGAATACCGCTTCGCGCTGAACACCAGCGCCCAAGAAGTGCTCAAGACCCTGGTCGACGCCACCAAGAAGTCGCTCAAGGATGCAGGCCAGAGCGATTTGAAGCAGGGCTACCGCGCGCTGAAGATCGCCTCGATCATGCAGGCGGAAGCTACCCCGAACGACTACGCCACCGTGGCCGGCGCCATTGAGAACCGCCTGCACCCGAGCAACAAGGAAACCGGCGGCCGCCTAGAGGTCGACTCCTCGGTGATCTACGGCCTTGAGCGCTACACCCTGCAGTTCAGCTCCGCCGAGCGCAAGGACAAGTCCAATGCGTACAACACCTACGTGCATGCCGGCCTGCCGCCCACCCCGATCGGCTCGCCCAGCGACGACGCCGTCAAGGCCGCGGTGAACCCGGAGTCGAACAACTACTACTACTGGGTCACCGTCAATACCCAGACCGGCGAGACGAAGTTCGCTTCCACCTACGCCGAGCACCAGAAGAACCAGGCGCAGTTCCGCTCGTGGTGCGAGCAGAACGCCGATGTGTGCAAGTAACCACGTCAATCACGCGCAGGCTGCCAGCGGCGCCGCGCAGTAGGGAAAGCTAGATCACCATGTTGCAGGCGGCAGTACTGGGCAAGCCCATCGGCCACTCAAAATCCCCGGTGCTGCACCGCGCCGCCTACCAGCTGCTCGACGCGCCGATCAGCTACCAGGCCATTGAGCTCGACCCTTCCCAGGCTCCCGAGCATGCCCAGCGGCTGCGCGACGGATCCTGGGCCGGGTGCTCGGTGACCATGCCGCTCAAGGACGTCTTCGTCCCGTTGATGGATCAGGTCTCCGAGCGGGTGCAGCGCCTGGGCGCGCTGAACACCATCGTGGTGCGCCAGGACGGAAGCCTGTTCGGGGAGAACACCGACGTCGCCGGCCTGGTGGGCGCGCTGCATGACTTTTCAGTGCGGCAGGTCCTGGAACCCACAGTGCTCGGCTCGGGCAATACCGCGCTGGCCGCCATCGAAGCCTGTGCAGCCCTGGGCGCACGCGGGGTGAAGCTGATTGTGCGCGACGCCTCCCGCAGCGCCCGCGCCGTACAGCTCGCCGCCGCGCTGGGCCTTGAAGCCAGCGTCGTGCAGATCGACCAGCTTTTGGCCGAACGCGATCCGCTGGCCGGTCAGCAGTTGGTCTTCTCCACCCTGCCGCCGCGCGCCGCCGACTCCTGGGTCCAAGCGCTCGGCCCCTGCGAAGGCGTGCTGCTGGACGTGGCCTACGACCCTTGGCCCTCGGCCTTGGCCGCCGCATGGCAGGGCCCGGTCGTCTCCGGGCTGCACATGCTGGTGCACCAGGCGGTGGAGCAGGCCCGCCTGTTCACCGGGATCGACTTCGATGCCGACACGCGCGAAAACGTCACAAATGCGATGTATAACTCCTTGGGGCTTCATCGACACGGTTAATGCGTGCAGGTCATGGCAAAATGGGGGACATGTTGCGTTGGTTGACCGCGGGCGAATCACATGGCCCGGCTCTCGTTGGAATTCTTGAAGGACTACCCGCCGGTGTTTCGGTGGATAGCGAAGCAGTGCGCGATGCGCTGGCACGGCGCCGCCTGGGCTATGGCCGCGGCGCGCGAATGAAGTTTGAAAAGGACCAGGTCACCTTCCTGGGCGGCGTCCGCCACGGCAAGACCCAGGGCGGTCCTGTCGCCATTGAAATCGGGAACACCGAATGGCCCAAGTGGGAGCGCGTCATGAACGCCGACCCGGTGGACCTCGACGAGCTCGCCTCGCTGGCGCGCAATGCGCCGCTGACCCGGCCGCGCCCCGGACACGCAGACTTCACCGGCATGCAGAAGTACGGCTTCGACGACGCCCGTCCGGTGCTCGAGCGCGCCAGCGCCCGCGAAACCGCGGCCCGCGTTGCGCTGGGTGCGGTGGCCTCCCGCTTCCTGAATGACCTGGGCATCACCTTGGTCTCCCACACCACCGCCGTCGGCGCCGTGGCGGCACCCGCCGACGCGCCGCTGCCCACCGCTGAGGATGTTCAGGCGCTGGACGCCGACCCGCTGCGCTGCTTCCACAAGGAAACGTCCGAGGCCATGGTTGCGGAGGTCGACGACGCGCACAAGGCAGGGGAGACGCTGGGCGGCGTGGTCGAGGTCCTCGCCTACAACCTGCCTCCGGGCATCGGCTCCTACGTGCACTGGGACCGCCGCCTCGACGCACGCCTAGCCGCCGCCCTGATGGGCATCCAGGCCATCAAGGGCGTGGAAGTCGGCGACGGCTTCGCCACCGCCGCCCGCCGCGGCTCGGCGGCCCACGATGAGATCGTCCATGCTGAGGACGGCACCATTAAGCGCTCCTCGAACCGCGCCGGCGGCATCGAAGGCGGCATGAGCATCGGCGAGGTGCTGCGCGTGCGCGCCGCGATGAAGCCGATCGCCACCGTCCCGCGCGCCCTGCGCACCGTGGACACCGCCACCGGCGAGGACACCACCGCGCACCACCAGCGCTCGGATGTCTGTGCCGTGCCGGCCGCCGGCGTGGTCGCAGAAGCCATGGTCGCCCTGGTGCTGGCACAGTCGCTGCTGGAGAAGTTCGGCGGCGATTCGGTCGCCGAGACCAAGCGCAACATCGAAACCTACCTGGCTAACATCCCTGCCAGCCTGGAATCAACCGGCGTCTAGGCACCGGGGGAAAGAACACCACCTCAATGATTTATCTCATTGGCCCGATGGCCAGTGGCAAGTCCACCGTGGGCAAGTCACTGGCCACTGTGCTGTCCATGAACTTTTACGACACCGACGCGCTGGTTGTGGCCGAACACGGCTCCATCGCCTCGATCTTCGCCGCCCATGGCGAAGCGCGCTTCCGCGATCTGGAGCAGCAGACCCTGGCCTCGGTGCCGCAGGGAGTCATCGCCACCGGCGGCGGTGCGGTGCTGCGCGAGGAGAACTGCAAGGTGCTGCGCACCGGCACCGTCGTCTATCTGGAAATGAGCGAGGCCACTGCCGCATCGCGGCTCAAGGGGGACAACAGCCGCCCGCTGCTGGCAGGTGACGCAGCCCTCACTTCCTGGATCTCGCTGTACCGGAAGCGGCGTGCCATCTACGAATCCCTTGCTGACGTGCGCATTTCGGTGGACCAAAAGAGCGTTCTACAAATTGTCGAAGAAATCCTGCCACAGCTGCCGGCAATGTGATTAGTGCCACGAGATAAGGTTTCTGGGCTAACTCACAGCTACGCTGGAAAAATCAGCACCATCAGGAGGAATCAATCTGATGCCCTTGGCACCAACCACACTTCAGGTCACTGGAAACACTCCGGAACAGTCCTACCCGGTCTTGGTAGGCAACGGACTGCTCGGCCAACTTCCCGAACTGCTCTCAGCGACTGTCAAGAAGGTTCTGGTCATCCATCCGCGTGCACTGCGCGCCACCGGCGATCTGGTCCGCGACGACCTGGCCGGTGCAGGGTTCGAGGCGCTCACCGCCGAAATCCCCGACGCTGAAGAAGGCAAGCACATCCAGGTGGCATCCTTCTGCTGGGAGGTGCTGGGCAAGAACGACTTCACCCGCACCGACGCCATCGTCGCTGTGGGCGGCGGAGCCGTCACCGACCTTGCAGGCTTCGTCGCCGCCACCTGGCTGCGCGGCGTGAAGGTTATCCACATTCCCACTTCGCTGCTGGCCATGGTCGACGCCGCAGTGGGCGGTAAGACCGGCATCAACACCGCCGAAGGCAAGAACCTGGTCGGCGCCTTCCACCCGCCGGCAGCAGTGCTGGTGGATCTGGACGCGCTGGCCACCCTGCCGAAGAACGAGCTGATCAACGGCATGGCAGAGGTCGTCAAGACCGGCTTCATCGCCGACGAGCGCATCCTTGAGCTGATCGAAGAGGATCCGGCCGACGCGATCGACCCGTCCGGCGCACGCCTGCGCGAGCTGGTCGAGCGCACCATCGCCGTCAAGGTCGGGGTGGTATCCCGCGACCTGAAGGAATCGGGCGAACGCGAATTCCTGAATTACGGCCACACCCTGGCCCATGCAATCGAACTGGCGGAGCGCTACCAGATGCGCCACGGGGCCGCGGTGGCCATCGGCCTGAGCTTCGCAGCTGAGCTGGGACGCTCGGTGGGCTACACCTCGGATGAGGTGGCCGAACGCCACCAGAGCATCCTGAAGTCCCTGGGCCTGCCCACCACCTACCGCAACGACCGCTGGGCGGCCCTGCTGGATGGCATGAAGCGCGACAAGAAGTCCCGTGGCGGCCAGCTGCGCTTCGTGGTGCTGGAAGAAATCGGCAAGCCGCGCATCTACGAGGTGCCTGACAACTCGCTGCTCTTCGCCGCCTACCAGGAGATCGGGGAGTAGGCATGAGCAATTACACCACCTACGCCATCGATGTCGCCTCGGTCAACCGCGAAGGCGTCGGCACCTCCATCCAGGGCGTGCTGATCGACCCGACCACGCTCAAGCCATATATCGCCGACGATGCTGCCGCCAGCCACCAGATGCAGGTGGGCTCGCCCACCGACCAGGTGGCGATCCTGCTGGCCCGCGGCGAACTGGCCCAGGCCGGCGAGCTGATCGCCGAGTCGCGCTTCACCGACCCGACCAATGCCTACCTGCGCGTACTGGACACCGAGCTGACCCGCATGCAGGGCGACTTCGACCAGGCAATCAACCGCCTGCGCAAGCTTGCCGAAGAGTTCGCAGGCACCGAGTTCGAACCGCTGATGCACCACCACCTGGGCTTCAGCTTCTTCGCCAAGGGCGACTTCAAGGCGGCGGCAACCCGCTTCCGCAAGGCCATGGAACAGCGCATCGCGATGGACGACGACGCCTACCTGATCAACGCCTCGAGCGTCTGCCTGCAGATTGCCGAAGAACGCGCCAACGCCTGAAGCACCACCCCGGCAGCCGGCACGTAACGCGCGCCACCTGCAAAACCCTGCCGCCGCATGGCGGCCATAGGGTAAACTGATAGATGGATTTTTGATAATGCCCGCATTAAGCGCGGGCGAAAATAGAGGATTGAGGAACCGTGGCGGATACAACCGACATTAAAAACGGCCAGGTCATCAAGATCGACGGCCAGCTGTGGACCATCATCGAATTCCAGCACGTGAAGCCAGGCAAGGGCGGCGCCTTCGTCCGCACCAAGATGCGCAACGTGATCAGCGGCAAGGTGCTTGACAAGACCTACAACGCCGGCACCAAGATCGAGCTGGCCACCGTCGACCGCCGCGACTACCAGTACCTCTACCAGGACGGCGAAGACTACGTCTTCATGAACCTGGACGACTACGACCAGATCACCGTTTCCGGCACCACCGTCGGCGATGCAGCCGGCTACATGCTGGAAAACCAGGAGCTGACCATCGCCATGTACGACGGCAGCCCGCTGTACCTGGAACTGCCTGCATCCGTGGTTCTGGAAATCACCTACACCGAGCCGGGCCTGCAGGGCGACCGCTCCTCGGCCGGCACCAAGCCGGCAACCCTGGAGACCGGCAAGGAAATCCAGGTGCCGCTGTTCGTTGAGCAGAACACCAAGGTCAAGGTCGACACCCGCACCGGCGACTACCTGGGTCGTGTCAACTAGTGCGAGCCCGAGCCAAAGCCCGTCGTCGCGCCCTCGAATTCCTCTTCGAGGCTGAGGCCCGCGATGTCAATCCGGTAAAAGTTGCCATTGCACGCCGAGAGAACTCGGACATCGTGCTCAATGAGTATTCGATGACCCTCATCGAAGGCGTCATGGCGCATCTGGATCGCATCGACGAGGTCCTGGAAAGCTATGTGAAGGACTGGACCATCGACCGCATGCCGGCCGTTGACCGTGCAGCCTTGCGCATCGGCGTATGGGAACTGCTCTACAACGACGATGTGCCGGATGCTGTTGCAGTCTCCGAAGCAGTCATCAACGTTCGCGAGCTGTCCACCGATGAATCACCTGAATTCGTCAACGGCGTTCTGGGCCGCATCCAGAGCGTGAAGGACACCCTAGTCGACTAGCCTCGATTCGCAGCTAAGCCGCAGCTTGGAACCACCCGGTTCTGATCTGCGGCTTTTTTGCCGCCCTCGATCCACCTGCTGCAATCCCCGCCGGCCGCCAGCAGGGCGGGGGAGCATGCATAAATACACGCAGGGGCCCATGGTTCCTCGGGCACGCTCATACCACCGCTACCTGCCCGCAGCGCTCAAAAGAGGATGTGGCAAAGCCAACAGGACGCAGAAACTGCAAGCCCTGCGGCGATTTATCGCGGGTTCATGCGGAAATTCCCCGCGGCCGGCAGCGACGCCGCGGCAGCCAGTGAGCTAAAACACTCAGTATTCATGGTGATGCATAGGTTCTCGCTAGGAATCCTGTCAGGCCCGTGATAATTTGAAGTAGCAATATTCCTTTAATTCCCGTCCAGTGAGGCGGAGAAGGGACTGGTGTGCATCATGAGTGAAACTTCTGTGCCCGATGGCGCCCGCACGGTTCTGACCGGCGAGGACATCGAGCGCGTACTGACTCGCATAGCCTTCGAAATTATTGAAGCCAACAAGGGCGTTGACGACCTTGTTCTCCTTGGCATTCCGCGCCGCGGCTTCCCACTGGCGCAGCGTCTGGCGGCCCGCATCGCCGCAGCCGCAGACGCCCCCATCGACCCGACCGCTCTGGTTGGCCAGCTCGATATCACCATGTACCGCGACGACCTGCGGCATTCAACCACCCGGACACCTGAGCCGACCAAGCTGCCAGCAGGCGGCATCGACGGCAAGGTCGTGGTGCTCGTGGACGACGTCCTGTACTCGGGCCGCACCATCCGCGCCGCATTGGACGCCCTGTCCGACTGGGGCCGCCCGCGCATCGTGCGCCTGGCGGTGCTGGTAGACCGCGGCCACCGCGAACTGCCGATCCGCGCAGACCACGTAGGAAAGAACCTGCCCACCGCCAAGAGCGAGAAAGTGCGCGTGCACGTGGCAGAGATCGATGGAATCAACGAAGTAAAAATCGAGGCAGGTGAATGAAACACCTGTTGTCCACTGCCGACCTGAGCCGCGAAGAAGCGATCCAGATCCTGGATATCGCCGGGGAAATGCGCGAAACCGGCACCCGCGTGGTCAAGAAGCTTCCGGCGCTGCGCGGCCGCACCGTGGTGAACCTGTTCTTTGAGGACTCCACCCGCACCCGCATCTCCTTCGAAGCGGCAGCCAAGCGCCTGAGCGCGGATGTCATCAACTTCTCCGCCAAGGGCTCCTCGGTGTCCAAGGGCGAGTCGCTGAAGGACACCGCCCAGACCCTGCTGGCCATCGGCGCCGACGCCGTAGTCATCCGCCACCCGGACTCCGGCGCGCCGGCCCGCCTGGCGGCCACCGACTGGATCGACCTGCCGATCATCAACGCCGGCGACGGCACCCACGAGCACCCCACCCAGGCGCTGCTCGATGCCTTCACCCTGCGCCGCCAGCTGGCGCTGCGCAACGGCACCGCACCGACCGGACTGGGCCTGGACGGGCTGAAGGTCGCCATCGTCGGCGACATCCTGCACAGCCGCGTGGCGCGCTCAAACCTCTGGCTGCTGAACACCCTGGGCGCCGAGGTCACCATGGTGGCCCCACCGACCCTGCTGCCGGTAGGCGCAGGCTCCTGGCCGTGCAAGATCAGCTACGACCTGGACGCGGTCATCGAAGAAGGCGTCGACGCGCTGATGATGCTGCGCGTGCAGGGCGAACGCATGAAGGCCGCCTACTTCCCGAACCCGCGCGAATACTCACGCTACTGGGGACTGGACGACGCACGCCTGGGCGCGCTGGATGCCGCCGGGGCCGAAACCCTGATCATGCACCCGGGCCCGATGAACCGCGGCCTGGAAATCTCCTCGGCCGCCGCGGACTCGCCGCGCTCCACCGTGCTGGACCAGGTCACCAATGGCGTGGCAGTGCGAATGGCCAGCTTGTACATGCTCCTGTCCGGCGACCTGATCTAAGGAAGAACCCTTCATGAACTACCTCATCAAACAGGCCTCCATCCTGGGCGGCGACAAGCAGGACGTGCTGATCAAAGACGGCGTCATCGCCCAGATCGGCGCCGTTGAAGCCGCCGAGGGCGTGCAGGTCATCGACGCGGCGAACCTGGTGCTGCTGCCAGGCCTGGTCGACACCCACACCCACCTGCGCGAACCGGGCCGCGAAGACGCCGAGACCGTGGAGACCGGCACCCGCGCCGCCGCCAAGGGCGGCTACACCGCGGTGCACGCAATGGCCAACTCCACCCCGGTGGCAGACACCGCCGGCGTGGTGGAGCAGGTCTACGAGCTGGGCCGCCAGGCTGGCTGGGTGGACGTCCGCCCGGTGGGCGCGGTCACCGTGGGCCTGGCCGGCAAGCAGCTGAGCGAAATCGGCGCCATGGCAGACTCCCGCGCAGCGGTGAAGATGTTCTCCGACGACGGCATCTGCGTCTTCGACCCGCTGCTGATGCGCCGCGCGCTGGAGTACGTGAAGGCCTTCGACGGCGTCATCGCCCAGCACGCGCAGGAGCCGCGCCTGACCGAGGGCGCCCAGATGAACGAGGGCGAAGTCTCCTCGATCCTGGGCCTGCCGGGCTGGCCGGCTGTGGCCGAAGAATCGATCATCGCCCGCGACGTGCTGCTGGCAGAACACGTCGGCGCCCGCCTGCACGTGTGCCACGTATCCACCGCGGGCTCGGTGGAGATCATCCGCTGGGCCAAGGCCCGCGGCATCCAGGTCACCGCCGAGGTCACCCCGCACCACCTGCTGCTCACCGATGAAAAGGTGCGCACCTTCGACCCTGTCTTCAAGGTCAACCCGCCGCTGCGCCGCGAGGAAGACGTCATGGCGCTGCGCGCCGGCGTAGCCGACGGCACCATCGACGTGATCGGCACCGACCACGCGCCGCACCCTTCCGAGGCGAAGGAGTGCGAATGGGGCGCGGCGGCCATGGGCATGACCGGCCTCGAAACCGCGCTGTCCATCGTGCAGCACACCCTGGTCGACACCGGCCTGCTGGGTTGGGAGGACGTCGCCCGCATCACCTCCACCGTGCCGGCGCAGATTGGCCGCGTGGCCGATCAGGGCCGCCCGATCGCCGTGGGAGAGCCTGCCAACCTGACCCTTCTCGACCCGGCCGCGCGCTGGATTGTGGACCCGTCGGCGATGGCCACCAAGGGCCGCAACTCGCCGTTCGCCGGCATGGAGCTGCCGGGCTCGGTGCGCGCCACCTTCTTCCACGGCCACCCCACGGTGCTCGACGGCGAACTTGCCACTCCGAGGCGCGTGGATGCCTAGGGAAGCCATCCTCCCGGTGATCATCACGATTCTCGTGGTCATCGCCGGGTGTGCAGCAATATTCATCGGCTGGCGCAACCTCAAAGCACGGCAGTCGGACATCCCGGAGCCTTTCGAACCCTTCGAGGATTCGATCGGGCCCAGCTATCCGGGCATGTACGTGGCCACCACAAAGTTCGAAGACTGGCTGGACCGGATCGCCGTGCACGACCTGGGCGTCCGCAGCAATGCCAGTTTGGAAGTAGGGGAGCAGGGGCTGCATATTCTGCGCCCAGGCACCCGGGATGTGCACATCCCCTGGACCGCGTTTGAGCGCGTGGTCCGCTCCAGCGGCATGATCGGCAAGTTCGTGGAAAAGAACGGCCTGATCGTCGTCAGCTGGGAGAAGGACGGCTTCACCTTCGACACCGGATTCCGTCCGCGCTTCGCAGCGGACACACCCAAGATCTATGAGTTGCTCGCGTCGCATCAGGGCGGCGCGGCTGAGCAGGAGACAAACAAGTGAATTCCTTGAGCAACCTTCCGGCCGTATTGGTCCTCGAAGATGGCCGCATCTTCCGAGGCCGCAGCTACGGCAAGGTCGGCACCACCCTGGGCGAGGCAGTATTCACCACCGGCATGACCGGCTACCAGGAAACCCTCTCCGACCCCTCCTACGCCCACCAGATCATCACCCAGACCTTCCCGCATGTGGGCAACACCGGCGTGAACGACGAGGATGCCGAGTCCACCCGCATGTGGGCCGCCGGCTACGTCGTGCGCGACGCCAGCCGCCGCCCCAGCAACTGGCGCAGCCAGCGCACGCTGGAAGACGACCTGATCTCCAACGACATCGTCGGCATCCGCGGGGTCGACACCCGTGCGCTGACCCGCCACCTGCGCGACGCAGGCGCCATGAAGGCAGGCATCTTCTCCGGCGACGACGCCGCGGCCTCCGACGAGCAGCTCATCGCCGCCGTCAATGCCCAGCCGTCCATGGAAGGCCGCAACATCTCCGCCGAGGTTTCGGTGGACGAGGCCTACATCGTCGAGCCTGCAGAGCACGGCTACGAGGGCGAAATCAAGTACACCGTGGCCGCCATCGACCTAGGCATGAAGTCGATGACCCCGCACCGCTTGGCCGAACGCGGCCTGCGCGTGCACGTGCTGCCGTACAACGCCACCCTGGCGGACATCAAGGCCACCGGCGCCGACGGCGTGTTCTTCTCCAACGGCCCGGGCGATCCTGCCACCGCCACCACCCAGGTGGAACTGGTGCGCTCGGTGCTGGACGCCGGCATCCCATACTTCGGCATCTGCTTCGGCAACCAGATCCTGGGCCGCGCCCTGGGCCTGGACACCTACAAGCTGCGCTTCGGCCACCGCGGCATCAACCAGCCGGTGTTGGATAAGGCCACCGGCAAGGTGGAAATCACCAGCCAGAACCACGGCTTCGCCGTCGACGCCCCGCTGGATGGAACCTTCACCGCGCCTGAGGCGCGCTTCGGTTCCGTCGAGGTCTCGCACTTCTCGCTGAACGACAAGGTGGTCGAGGGCCTTTCCTGCCTGGACATCCCGGCCTTCTCCGTCCAGTACCACCCTGAGGCAGCCTCCGGCCCGCACGATGCCGCCTACCTCTTCGACCGTTTCGTCACCGCCATGGACAACGCCGCCCAGTCCGCAGAAAAGGATGCCAAGTAATGCCTAAGCGCACCGATCTCAACTCAGTTCTCGTCATCGGTTCGGGCCCGATCGTCATCGGCCAGGCCGCTGAATTCGACTACTCCGGCACCCAGGCGCTGCGCGTGCTGAAGGAGGAGGGCCTGCGGGTCATCCTGGTCAACTCCAACCCTGCCACCATCATGACCGACCCGGAGTTCGCCGACGCTACCTACGTGGAGCCGATCACCCCCGAGGTGGTCGAAAAGATCATCGCCAAAGAGCGCCCTGATGCGATCCTGCCGACCCTGGGCGGCCAGACCGCGCTGAACACCGCCATCGCGCTGGACAAGAACGGCGTGCTGGAGAAGTACAACGTCGAGCTGATCGGCGCGAACATCGAAGCCATCGAGCTGGGCGAGGACCGCGAAAAGTTCAAGGGCGTGGTGGAGCGCTGCGGCGCCGAATCCGCCCGCTCGGTCATCGTGCACACCCTGGACGAGGCCTTCGCCGCCGTCGAACAGCTGAACTACCCTGTCGTGGTGCGCCCGTCCTTCACCATGGGCGGCCTGGGTTCGGGCATGGCGTACAACGCCGAGGACCTGACCCGCATTGCCGGCGCCGGCCTGCAGTACTCGCCGACCACCGAGGTGCTCCTGGAGGAGTCGATCCTAGGCTGGAAGGAGTACGAACTGGAGATGATGCGCGACAAGAACGACAACGTCGTCGTGGTCTGCTCCATCGAGAACTTCGATCCGGTCGGCGTGCACACCGGCGACTCGATCACCGTGGCCCCTGCCATGACCCTGACCGACCGCGAATACCAGAAGCTGCGCGACATCTCCATCGCAGTGATCCGCGAGGTCGGCGTGGACACCGGCGGCTGCAACATCCAGTTCGCGATCGACCCTGCCACCGGCCGTGTCGTTGTGATCGAAATGAACCCGCGCGTTTCGCGCTCCTCCGCGCTGGCTTCCAAGGCCACCGGCTTCGCCATCGCGAAGATCGCCACCAAGCTGGCCGTGGGCTACACCCTGGACGAGATCCCGAACGACATCACCCAGAAGACCCCTGCTTCCTTCGAGCCGGCGCTGGACTACGTGGTAGTGAAGGTTCCGCGCTTCGCCTTTGAGAAGTTCCCGGCCGCCGACGCGACCTTGACCACCACCATGAAGTCCGTGGGCGAGGCCATGAGCCTGGGCCGCAACTTCACCGAGGCGCTGCAGAAGGCCCTGCGCTCCCTGGAGCAGAAGGGCTCG
This sequence comes from Glutamicibacter uratoxydans, assembly GCF_006539925.1. Classification (GTDB taxonomy): domain Bacteria; phylum Actinomycetota; class Actinomycetes; order Actinomycetales; family Micrococcaceae; genus Glutamicibacter; species Glutamicibacter uratoxydans. Next base: position 180,794 of record NZ_BJNY01000001.1, read on the forward strand.
GAGCTTTCCTTCGACCCGATCCCGGCTGAGGAGCTCGACGCCGTGATGACGAAGATCGAGAAGGGCTCCACCGACCGCCTGGGCCTGGTGCAGCGCGCGTTGCTGTCCGGCAAGAGCGTGGAGGACCTGTTCGCGGCCACCAAGATCGACCCATGGTTCCTAGACCAGCTTGAGCTGATCAACGAAACCGCCGCGATGATCGCCGCCAACAAGGACCTGGACGAGGAAACCCTGCGCGAGGCCAAGCGCCACGGCTTCTCCGACGCCCAGATCGCCAAGCTGACCGGCAAGTCCGAGGCTGTGGTGCGCGGCGTGCGCCACGCGCTGAACGTCCGCCCTGTCTACAAGACCGTTGACACCTGCGCTGCCGAGTTCGAGGCCTTCACCCCGTACATGTACTCCTCGTACGACGAAGAGACCGAGCTGACCGCACATGAGAAGAAGTCGGTCATCATCCTGGGCTCCGGTCCGAACCGCATCGGCCAGGGCATCGAGTTCGACTACTCCTGCGTCCACGCGGTCATGGCGCTGCGCAACGCAGGCTACGAGACCGTGATGATCAACTGCAACCCGGAGACCGTGTCCACCGACTACGACATCTCCGACCGCCTCTACTTCGAGCCGCTGACTTTGGAAGACGTGCTTGAAATCATCCACGCCGAAGAGGAGACCGGCGGCGTGCTGGGCGTGTTCGTCCAGCTCGGCGGCCAGACCCCGCTCAAGCTCGCAGCAGAGCTGAAGGCGGCCGGCGTGAACATCCTGGGCACCAGCCCGGAGGCCATCGACCTGGCCGAGCACCGCGGCGCTTTCCAGCGCGTGCTGGACAACGCAGGGCTGATCGCACCGAAGAACGGCACCGCCGTCTCCTTCCCGGAGGCCAAGGAAATCGCTGACTCCATCGGCTACCCGGTCCTGGTGCGCCCAAGCTACGTGCTGGGCGGCCGCGGCATGGAAATCGTCTACGACGAGGCCTCCCTGGAGCGCTACATCACCAACGCCACCGAAATCACCGTGGACCACCCGGTCCTGGTCGACCGCTTCCTCGAAGACGCGATCGAGATCGACGTGGACGCCCTGTTCGACGGCACCGACCTGTACGTTGGCGGCATCATGGAGCACATCGAGGAAGCCGGCATCCACTCCGGCGACTCGGCCTGCACCCTTCCTCCGATCACTCTGGGCCCGGACGTGCGCGCTCGGGTCAAGGAAGCCACCCGCGCCATCGCCGAGGGCGTGGGCGTGCGAGGCCTGATCAACATCCAGTTCGCGCTGGCCTCCGACGTGCTCTACGTCATCGAGGCGAACCCGCGTGCTTCGCGCACCGTGCCGTTCACCTCCAAGGCCACCGGCGTGCAGCTGGCAAAGATCGCTGCCCTGATCGGCGTGGGCGCGAAGCTGGCCGACCTGCGCGGCAGCTACCTTCCGGCCACCGGCGACGGCGCAAACCTGCCTGACTCGGCACCGATCGCTGTCAAGGAAGCAGTCATGCCATTCGCCCGCTTCCGCACCCCGGAGGGCAAGGTCGTCGACTCGCTGCTCGGCCCAGAAATGCGCTCCACCGGCGAAGTCATGGGCATCGACAAGTACTTCGATACCGCCTTCGCCAAGTCGCAGGCCGCCGCGAACAACCCGCTGCCAACCGGCGGCAAGATCTTCGTTTCGGTCACCAACCGCGACAAGCGCTCGATCGTGATGCCTGTCAAGCACCTGGCTGACAACGGCTTCGAGATCATCTCCACCGGCGGTACCGCCGAGGTCCTGCGCCGCAACGGCATCAAGACCCAGGTGGTCGGCAAGCTGCACGAGGGTGGCGAGTCCATCGTCGACCTGATCAACGCCGGCCAGATCGGCCTGATCCTGAACACCCCATCGGGCTCCGACGCCCGCGGCGACGGCTACGAGATCCGCGCTGCGGCCACCTCGGTGGGCACCCCGGTGATCACCACCGTGGCCGAGTTCGGCGCTTCGGTCCAGGCCATCGACGCCCTGCGCGAATACGCATGGGATGTCACCAGCCTGCAGGAACACGAGGCACACCTTGAAGGGGCCCGCGCTAATGGCTAAGCCTGTGGACTTCGGCACCCGACTGCGCTCCGCGATGGATGCTTCCGGCCCGCTGTGCGTGGGAATCGACCCCCACCCGGCCCTGCTGGAAGCCTGGGGCCTGCCAAATTCGGCCGATGGCGTGCGATCTTTCTCACTGACCGTGGTGGAAGCCATGACTGGCGCCGCAGCAATCCTCAAGCCCCAGGTGGCGCTGTTTGAGCGCTTCGGCTCGGCAGGATTCGCGGCGTTGGAGGAAACCCTGGCTGCGGCCAGGGCCGCCGGCCTGCTCACCCTGGCCGACGCGAAGCGCGGCGACATCGGCTCGACGATGGCCGCCTACGCCACCGCCTGGCTCGACGACTCCTCGCCGCTGGCGTCCGACGCTGTGACCCTGAGCCCATACCTGGGCTACGAGTCGCTGCGCCCTGCCATCGACCTTGCAGCGTCTACCGGCAGGGGAGTGTTCGTCCTCGGGCTGACTTCCAACCCGGAAGGTCCCTCGGTACAGCATGTCGGCGGAAGTAATTCAGTTGCCAAATCAATCATTGACCAGGTCACAGCGGATAATGTAGCTGCCATAGATTTGGGTCATGTTGGTTTGGTCGTCGGCGCAACCATCGGCGACGCCCCGGAGAAACTCGGGATTGACCTGACCGCTTCCAAGGCTCCGCTGCTGACTCCGGGCCTCGGTGCCCAGGGCGCGACCGCACAGGACATCGCTGAATCCTTCGCATCGAGCTACGGCCAGGTGCTTGGAACCAGCAGCCGCGATATCCTGCGCGCCGGACCGAGCGTACAGGCGCTGCGTGACAAGGCCCTGAGCGTTCGCGATGAATTGCTCGCAGCCAAGCAGTAGCAACTAAATTAGTGACAGAATCGCGTTGTGGCTATTAGTGTTTCTAGTAGCCACAACGCGATTAGTCTTGCCAAACGCGCGTTAGATGGTTATGTTCTGTTCATAGCCTTAGTCCACTACACATGAAGGATGGCTGAACGATGGTTCTGCGAGAACTCTCTGACGAAGACCGCATCCGGGCACGCGCCAAGGCACTTGCCGCCCGCACCCGTCGTGCTGAAATCAAGGCCCAGTTCAGTGCCGGCAAAATTACTATCACCGAAGTACTAGACTTGGTATACGAAGACGAAGCCGTGGGACGCATGCGTGTCATGGATCTTCTGGAATCGGTGCCGGGCGTCGGTGAAGTACGTGCGGCAAACTTGCTCGAACGCCTTGGAATTTCCCCATCCCGCCGCTTGCGCGGACTTGGGCGCAAACAGCGTACGGCAATCACCGAACACTTCAAGCAAAGCCCGCCCAAAACGAAAGTGTAGTCAATGACCGTTGCGTCGGTAACTGTTCTAGCCGGCCCCACGGCTGTAGGTAAAGGCACTGTCTCCACCTACATCCGCGACAATTATCCAGATGTTTGGCTCTCTGTTTCGGCCACCACTCGCGACCCTCGGCCAGGGGAACAAGACGGCGTCCACTATTTCTTTGTGGGCTCCGAAAAGTTCCATCAGCTGGTCGAGGCAGGCCAAATGCTTGAATGGGCAGTGGTTCACGGCCAGAACAGCTACGGAACGATCCGTTCAACGGTTGAGGACGCTGTAGCCAACGGCAAAGAGGTTCTTCTGGAAATCGACCTGCAAGGTGCACGACAGGTCAAGGAGTCGATGCCTGACGCAAAGTTCGTCTTCTTGGCTCCGCCATCGTGGGACGAATTGGTGCGCAGGCTGATCGGCCGCGGCACCGAATCGCCGGAAGAACAGCAGCGCCGCCTGGAAACCGCTAAACTAGAACTTGCGGCGGAATCAGAATTCGACGTGACCATCGTTAATGACGATGTGGCACGTGCCGCCGAAGAGCTTGTGGCCCTCATGGGGCTGAAAAATGACTAAAGGGAGTCTTGTGTCCAACCTAGAGGGAATCATTAACCCATCGATCGACTCGTTGCTTGAGACGAACGACTCGAAGTACGCCATCGTACTGAATTCGGCCAAGCGTGCCCGCCAGATCAACGCCTACTACGCACAGCTGAACGAAGGCCTGTTCGAGTACGTTGGCCCGCTGGTGGAAACCAAGCTGAACGAGAAGCCGCTGACCATCGCACTGCGCGAACTGGACGAAGGTCTCTTGAAGGTCACCCCAGCAGAGGTCACCGAGGACTAGTTGAAGAAGACGGCGCCCCATCTGCGGGCGCCTTCTTTTTCTTTAAACACCCAAATCCGCCGATTTCGGGCCTCGTATCGGCCGATGCGGTGAACATCACTTTGCCGGATCAAGCACACTAAAGGAACCACCGCGTGAAGCGTATCGTCTTGGGCGTCTCAGCTGGGATCGCCGCCTACAAATCAGTTCTCCTTCTGCGGCTCTTGCGCGAGGCAGGACACCACGTTGATGTCATCCCCACGGGCAACGTCGTAAACTTCGTAGGCAACGCCACCTGGGAAGCGCTCTCCGGAAACCCGGTGACATCCAATGTCTTCGACGCAGTAGACACCGTCAACCACGTGCGCCTGGGACAACAGGCAGATTTGGTGCTTGTCGTGCCCGCCACCGCCGATATCCTGGCGCGCGCGGCTGCAGGGCTGGCCAATGACCTGCTGACCGGAACGCTGCTGGCGACGCGCGCGCCAGTGGTGATGGCACCGGCAATGCACACCGAAATGTGGCAGCACCCTTCAACTGCTGCCAACGTCGCGACCTTGCGGAACCGCGGAGTTCGCGTGATCGAGCCGGCATCGGGACGATTGACCGGCAAGGATTCGGGCCCAGGCCGCCTGCCGGAACCGGAAGAGATCTTCGCCGCCATCCAAGACCTGCTGGGCGAACCCGTTCTCGCCGGCCGCAAGGTGGTCATTACCGCCGGTGGCACCCGTGAGCCCTTGGACCCGGTGCGGTTCCTCGGAAACCGGTCCTCGGGACGCCAGGGCGTGGCACTGGCCCAGGCCGCCAGGGATGCAGGAGCCGAAGTCACGTTGATCGCCACCCACTTGGAAGTTCCTGTGCCCCACGGCGTCAATGTCATCCATGCATCCAGCGCCTTGGAACTGCGCGACGCAGTATTCGAGCATGCGCCGGGCCACGATGCGCTGATCATGAACGCGGCCGTTGCCGACTTCCGGCCGGCCTCCGTCGAAAACTCAAAGATCAAGAAGCGCGATGAGCATTCAGCGCCGGTCATCGAGCTGGTGCGAAACCCAGACATCTTGGCCGAACTGGTGCAGGCAAGGCGAAGCAATGAACAGCTGCCGGGCGTCATCGTGGGATTCGCCGCTGAAACCGGCGATGAGCAGGGAACCGTTCTTGAATACGGCCAGGCAAAGCTCGCGCGCAAGGGCTGTGAAATGCTCGTAGTGAACGAGGTAGGCGCCTCGCTGACCTTTGGCCAGGACACCAACACCATCCAGGTGCTCTTCGCAGACGGCAGGCCCAGCGCAACCGCCTCCGGAAGTAAAATTGACGTGGCGCGCGTCGTCATCCAAGAACTTGCGGCCGAAATAAACGGTCACACCACCGACGCATAGTGAGCTGCGCCACGAAGGTGCAGGTCACGAACCGTCTCAAGAACTGCCAAACGGTCGTTGCGACCAGATAGAGTACTAAGGTGACTTCAACAACCCCTGAACTACGTCTTTTCACCTCGGAATCGGTTACCGAGGGCCATCCAGACAAGATCTGCGACCAGATTTCGGACGCCATTCTCGATGCCATGCTGGAGCAGGATCCAGACTCCAAGGTGGCAGTGGAAACCCTGACCACCACCGGCCTGGTCCACGTCGCCGGCGAGGTGACCACCAACGGCTACGTGGAAATCCCCGAGATCGTGCGCCGCACCATCCTGGACATCGGCTACGATTCCTCCGCCAACGGCTTTGACGGCGCACGCTGCGGCGTCTCGGTGTCCATCGGCCAGCAGTCTCAGGAAATCCACGACGGCGTCTTCAACTCCCTGGAGTCGCGCGAAGGCACCGCGAAGGACCAGCGCGACCTGCAGGGCGCCGGCGACCAGGGCCTGATGTTCGGCTACGCCTCCAATGAGACCGCGTCGCTGATGCCGACCCCGATCTTCCTGGCGCACCGCCTCTCCGAACGCCTGACCCAGATGCGCAAGAACGGCCGCATGCCGCTGCTGCGCCCGGACGGCAAGACCCAGGTCACCATCGGCTATGACGGCGACAAGCCGGTCTCCGTCGACACCGTCGTGGTTTCCAGCCAGCACGCCGCCGAATACGAGCTGGCGACGCTGAAGGCCGACCTGCTCGAAGAGGTCGTCACCCCGATCCTTGAACGCTCCGAACTAGATACCTCGAAGACCAAGGTCATCTTGAACCCATCGGGCCCGTTCATCATCGGCGGCCCAGTTGGCGACGCCGGCCTGACCGGGCGCAAGATCATCGTCGACACCTACGGCGGCTTCGCCCGCCACGGCGGCGGCGCCTTCTCCGGCAAGGACCCATCGAAGGTGGACCGTTCGGCAGCCTACGCAATGCGCTGGGTGGCCAAGAACGTCGTCGCAGCTGGTTTGGCCAGCCGCGCCGAGGTGCAGGTTGCCTACGCCATCGGCGTCGCCCGCCCGGTGGGCCTGTATGTGGAGACCTTCGGCACCGAGACCGTTGACCCGGCCAAGATCACCGCCGCCATCAACGAGGTCTTCGACCTGCGCCCGCTGGGCATCATCGAAGACCTGGACCTCAAGCGCCCAATCTACCGCAAAACTGCGGCGCACGGGCACTTCGGCCGCGAGGACAACGACTTCACCTGGGAGAAGCTGGACCGCGTGGACGCGCTGCGCAGCTGGTTCAACGCCTAGGAACTGCTCAGCGTGCAGCAAGATGCCCTGATTTCAGCACCCGAGCCGGCCCGCCTCAAGCGGGTTGCCCGGGTGCTGATTGATTCTTCAGTCCCTCATCTGGACCGGCTCTTCGACTACGAGGTCCCCGCATCGATGATGGACGATGCCGCCGTCGGCGTGCGCGTCAAGGTGCCGTTCGGCGCCCAGCAGCTGGCAGGATTCATCATCGAGCTGCTCGACGACTACCTGCCGAGCAGAAAGCTGCGCCCGCTGGGCAAAGTCGTCAGCTCCCAGGTGGTGCTGCATCCGCCGGTATACCGGGCAGCCGAGCTGGTCGCCGCACGCTATGCCGGGACCATCTGGGACGTGGTGCGCCTGGCGGTGCCCACGCGCGCCGCCAAGGTGGAAAAGGAAGAATTGGACACCGTGCCGCCGGTGCTGCCCGAGGCGCCGAACCAGCTCTCGCACTATGAACACGGCGAACAAGTCTTGGCCGATTGGGCCGAGGGCAGGGTGCACCGCGCGGTGGCCTCCTGGGTCCCGAACTACTACGAATCCTGGCCCGGTTTCATTTCCGACGCCGCCCGGCCGGTGCTTGAACGCGGCGCAGGCGTGCTGGTGCTTGTTCCCGATGCCCGCGACCTGAACCGCCTGTGCGCGCACTTGGACGAGACATTCGGCGCTGGCAGCTATGCCAGGCTGCATGCCGAAGACGGCCCGACGCCGCGCTACCGCAACTTTCTGCGCGCCATCGGCGGACATGTGCAGCTGGTTGTTGGCACCCGCTCGGCCGCGCTGTGCCAGGTGCCGAACCTGGAATTGATGATCATCTGGCAGGATGCCGACCAGTCCCACCGCGAACAGCGCGCCCCCTACCAGCACAGCCGCGAAGTGGCGCTGCTGCGCAGCTCGAGCGAAGACTTTTCGGTGCTGTTGGCGGCCCCGTCGCGCTCCGTGGAAGCCCAGCGCCTGGTTGCCACCGGTTGGGCCACGGAGCTGAAGTTGCAGCGCTCGGCCTTGCGCGCCCACACTCCGCGGGTAGCGGCCACAACCAATGACTTCGAGCTGCAGCGCGATCCGCTCCTTGCCCGTGCCCGGATCCCGTCGCTGGCGTGGAAGGAAGCCTCCGCGGCCCTGGAAACCGGACCGGTGCTGGTCCAGGTGGCGCGCACCGGTTTCATGCCTGCGCTGGCCTGCCAGGACTGCCGGAGCCTGGCCCGCTGCGGCATCTGCCAGGGACCGCTGCAGCTGTCGGGGGCCCAAGCAGTCATCGGCTGCAAATGGTGTGGCGAGCAGTTCCACAACTACCGCTGCATGAACTGTGGATCGCCGCGCATCCGCGCTGCCAGCATCGGCGCCGAACGCACCGCCGAGGAGCTTGGCCAGGCCTTTTCCAAGGTGCCGGTGCTCTGGTCCACCGGGGCCAAACCGATCGACGAGATTCCTGCCAAACCGGCGCTTGTCGTCGCGACTCCGGGCGTGGAGCCGGCAGTCGGCGGGGGATATGCTGCGGTTCTGCTCTTGGACGCAGACAGGATGCTGGCCCATGATTCGCTGCGCAACACCGAGCAGACGCTGGCCCGGTGGTTCAATGCCGCCGCGATGGCCTCCAGTTCGGGCGTCGTGGTGCTCACCGGAAACCCGAGTGCCGCCGGGGCGGCGCTGGTGAGATGGGACCCTGCAGGCTTCGCCGAACGCGAGCTGGCCGATCGACGCGAGATTGGCTTGCCCCCGGCGGTGCGCTCTGCTGTCATTTCGGGCGCGGGAGCCGAACGCCTGATCGCCGCGCTGGATCCAGCCATCCGCAATCTGCTGCAGATCCATGGCCCGACGATCATCGACGGGCCGCCGCTCGAACACCGCTACGTCCTCTTCTTCAGCTATTCGGACGGAGCGCAGGTCACCGATGCCCTGCGGGGTGCCAGGGCGCAAATGTCGGCAGCCAAGGAACCTGTGGTCAACATCGCAGTGGATCCAGACCAGGTGCTGTAGCCTAGGGCGTTTCCTTGCACGGCGCGCCAAGGGCGGTGATTCAGGCGAATCCTGGGCCCGTGGCCAAGGCGCAGAACCCGGGCGGTGCTAGTGCTGTTCCTCTAGGAATGCGCCCAGCTGTGCGGCGACTTGTTCTGCCTTTTCGTAGTGGATCAGGTGCCCCACGTTCTCCAGCATGACCAATCGGGCCTGGGGGAAGCTGGAGCGCAGCGCCTCCTGGGTCTGCGGGCTGCCCAGCTCGTCGTCCACTCCGCCGATCAGCAGCGTGGGAATGGCGATCTGCGAGGAGAACTCGCCGACGGTATGGCTGATCGAGGCATCATAGGCCTGCACCAGCGTCGTTCGCGAATGGAATCCGCCAAAGTATGCACGATGCTGGTCGCGGACATACCGGCGCATGTCCGGGTCTTTGCTCTTGGTCATCACCATGCTCATCGCGTCGGTAAAAAGCCGCGATCGCAGCGCCGGCTCGCCCACCGGGGCGGGAAGCTTCGCGCAGAGCCAGTAGTAGCAACTAGTCAGCTTCGCCAACAGCGCCTGCGAAGATTCCAGGGCCGGTTCGGAGATCGGATTGAGCAGGCTCAACGAGGCGAATGGGCGCAGCGCGGCAAGCTTGGCCGCCACAATTGACCCGAAGGAATGCCCCAGCAGATGCGTGGAAGCGCCCAAGGACAGCTCGTCGAGCAGCATCATCAGCACCCCGGCGTAGCCGTCGACGTCATGCTCCAGCTGGGTCATCGAGCTGGAAGCGCCGAACCCCGGAAGATCCGGGACCACGATGGTGTACCCGGGAAGCTGCTCGATGATCCGCTCCAGCCCGTGGTGGTCGCCGCGGAAACCATGCACGGCGAAGACCACTCCCGAACTCTCGCCGCCGGCCGGCAGGTAGCTGAACACCTTCAGCTCTGATCCGGCAAGCACGTGGGTGGATACGACAAGTTCGCGCGCAATGCTCATGCCTTGAATCCTACCCGTCCAGCAGCCTCAATGCGGTGCCCTCATCAAGCACAAGATCGGTGATCAGCCCGCCGTTCAATGCGCCGCGCAGCGCATCGAGCTTGCCTCGCCCGGAAATGACGCAGAAGCGCTGGGGCACCTTGCGCAGCTCGTCGAGATTCGGCCCGGTGGCCCGGGCGTTGATTTCGATCTGGCTGCTGTCGCCGTGCTTGTCGAAGAATACGGTGGCAACGTCGCCGACCACGCCCATCTTCTGCAGCGCCCTAGATTCGGCGGGGGAGAGGTAGCCGCCGCGGTAGACCTGCGAGGCCACTGCGGAGCTGGCGGCCCCAAGCGAGAACACCGCCAGGTTCATCTCGTGCTGGACCTTGAGCACGCGGCGCACCGAGGTTTCCTGCCACATTGCCTCCCGTGTGCTGGCCCGGTCGAAGAATGCAGGCACCGGGAACTGCTCGGTGCGGGCGGTGAAGGCCTGGCCGAAGCGCGTGAGGATGTCGCTGGCGTAGCGCACGCCGCTGGTCACCGGGTTGGCCGCCCCGTTGAGCTGGACGATGACGGTGTCATGGGTGGGGTGCGGGCTGAGCGCGGAGGACACCGCCTGCATGGTTGAGCCCCACGCCACGCCGACGGTCATCGACGAGGAAATAATCGTACCCAGCAGGTGCGCGGCGTGGGCCGCCACGCGGGAGAGCAGTTCGGCGTCGTCCATCTGCCCGTCGGTGGGGACCACGTGGGCGGCGATGCCGTAGTTCTCCGCCAGCTGGTTGGACAGCAGGGCCGACATGTTGGCGCTGGGGGAAATGCTGATGGACACCATGCCGGTGCGCTTGGCATGACTGAGCAGGCGCGAGACAGTCGAGCGCGAGGTGCCCAGTTCCCGCGCGATGACCTCCATCTTCATGTCCTGCAGGTAGTACAGCTGCGCGGCGCGCAGGGCGTCCTTCGCCTTGGGCGTGCTCTGCACGGATGTGCCAAGTAGGGGGCGCCTGTAGGGGCCGCCGGTCGGTGGTTTCGACATCATTCAGACCATTTCTGCACGTTTGTGCAAATCATTTGACCGCATATCTGCGCTGAGACAACACTAACCGGTAGAACCACTCCAACGTTACAAAGGGGCAGAAAATCGTGACTCGGGAACAGCTGGCCAAACTGCGCGAACGACCACAGGCGCGCGTCCTCGTCGTCGGCGGAGGCATCAACGGCGTCGCAACGTTCCGCTATCTGGCAATGCAGGGGATCGACGTGGCGCTTATCGAACGCGGCGACTACTGTCAGGGCGCATCCGGTGCCAGCTCGCACATGATCCACGGCGGCATCCGCTACCTGGAAAACGGCGAATTCCGCCTGGTCCACGAGTCGGTGCAGGAGCGCAATTCCCTGCTGGATATCGCGCCGCACTACGTCAAGCCGCTGCAGACCACCATCCCGATCTTCTCCACCTTCTCCGGCATCCTCTCCGCGCCAATGCGCTTCTTGACCCACAAGTCGGGCAAGCCCACCGAGCGCGGCGCCGCGCTGATCAAAGCCGGCTTGATCATGTACGACGTGTTCGCCGGCGTCGGCGGACGCAACACCCCATGGCACAACTTCAAGGCAGGCAAGGCTGCGCGCAAGGACCTGCCAGCGCTGCGCGATGACGTGAAGTACACGGCCACCTACTTCGACGCCTCCGTGCACAACCCCGAACGCCTGACCCTGGATGTCCTGCATGAGGGGCTGAAGGCCAACACTGCTGCCCGGGCCAGCAACTACGTCGAGCTGACCGGCGTCAACGGCGGCACCGCCAAGTTGCGCGATGTCCTCACCGGCGAAAGCTTCGACTTCGACGCCGACGTGATCATCAACGCCACCGGCGCCTGGGTGGACATGACCAACAAGGAGCTGGGCCGCGACACCAAGTGGACCGGCGGTACCAAGGGCTCGCACATCGTGCTCGACCACCCGGAGCTGCTGGCCGCCACCGGCGGGCGGGAGATCTTCTTCGAACACGAGGACGGCCGCATCGTATTGATCTACCCGATGCTCGGCCGCGTGCTGGTGGGCACCACCGACCTCGAGCACGACATGCGTGAGCCTGCTGTCTGCACCGACGAAGAAGTCGACTACTTCTTCGAGCTGGTGCACCATGTCTTCCCGGGCATCCGCGTGAGCGAGGAGCAGATCGTCTACAAGTTCTCCGGCGTCCGTCCGCTGCCAAACCACGACGACACCGCTCCTGGCTTCGTCTCCCGCGACTACCAGGTCAAGGAAACCCGTCTGACCGACAAGACCACGATGCTCTCGCTGATTGGCGGCAAGTGGACCACCTTCCGCGCGCTGAGCGAGAACTTGGGCGGCAAGGCGCTGGAGTTCTTAGGCGAGCGCGAAACCGCGAGCACCGTGGGCGTAGCCATCGGTGGCGGCAAGAACTTCCCGAAGAACGAGGGCGAGCTGGCCGCCTGGTTCGCGGCCCGTGAGCACCTGGCCGGCCGTGAACGCCTGCGCGTGCTGCTTGAACGCTACGGCACCGGTGCCGACGCCGTGCTCAAGCAGCTGGGCGAGGACGACCTGCTGGCCAGCACCACCGAACTTTCGGCGCAGGAAATCGCCTATATGGCCGCCAACGAACAGGTCGGCCGGCTAATCGACGTTTTCATCCGCCGCACCAACTTGGCCTTCCGCGGCCTGGTAACCAAAGACCTGGTCGTCGAGGTGGCTGAACACCTCGCCGGTCCAATGGGCTGGGACAATTCCCAGACCCAAGCCGAGATCGACCATTCGATCCTGGTTCTCGCGGAAAGCCATGGAGTCACCCTGGCTTAATCCCCGCACTACGGCCGGCGGCAAGTCGCCGCCGGCAGATGACGAAATCATTAGGGGTCGCTATTGTCCACTCATGTGTTTCTTTCCGAACTCATCGGAACCTTTGTCCTGATCCTCATGGGCGCCGGTGTCTGCGCCAACGTCGCCATGAAAGGCACCCTCGGCAGCGCCGCCGGATGGATCTCCATCAGCTTCGGCTGGGGTCTAGCGGTATTCTGCGGCGTCTGGGTCTCTGCTCCCTCCGGTTCGCACCTGAATCCGGCGGTCACCCTCGGGCTCATGCTCAACTCTGATGCAGCCCAGCTGGCTCCCGGCGTCGACAAGACCGCTGCCAACGCGCTGCTCTACGTCCTAGCCCAATTCATCGGCGCCTTCCTGGGAGCTGCGACCGCGTGGCTGGCCTACAAAAAGCACTTCGACGACGAGCAGAACCACGGCACCGTACTTGGCGTCTTTTCTACCGGCCCCGCCATCCGCTCCTACGGCTGGAACCTCGTCTCCGAAATCATCGGCACCTTCGTGCTGGTCTTCGTGATCGGCGGCTTCGGCAGCACCCCTCATCAGCTCGGCCCGCTCGCAGTCGGCCTGCTGGTGGTAGCCATCGGTCTGTCTTTGGGCGGCGCGACGGGATACGCTATCAATCCAGCCCGTGACTTGGCTCCGCGCATCGCGCACGCAGTCCTCCCCATCCCCAACAAGGGCTCCTCTGATTGGGCCTACTCTTGGGTTCCAGTTGTTGGACCACTCATCGGCGGCGCTGTGGGCGGCGTGGCCGTCGCAGGGCTGCTGTAGTACCCATCGAAATAGAGAAAGTTGATTGACCATGAGCAAGAAGTACGTCATCGCAATTGACCAGGGAACCACCAGTTCCCGAGCCATCGTCTTCGACCACGCCGGCGAAGTTGTTTCGGTGGGCCAGAAAGAACACGAGCAGATTTTCCCCGCCGCCGGCTGGGTGGAGCACAATCCGGAGGAAATCTGGGTCAATGTGCGCGAAGTGATCGGCACTGCGCTGTCCAAGGCGAACCTGACCCGCCACGACATCGAGGCCGTTGGCATCACCAACCAGCGCGAAACCACCGTGGTCTGGGATAAGAACACCGGCGAAGCCGTCTACAACGCGATCGTCTGGCAGGATACCCGCACCCAGGACATCGTCGACGCGCTGGCTGCCGACGGCGGCATCGAGCGCTACAAGGAAAAGGTGGGCCTGCCGCTGGCCACTTACTTTGCCGGCACCAAGATCAAGTGGATCCTGGACAACGTCGACGGCGCTCGCGAACGCGCAGAAGCTGGCGACCTGCTCTTCGGCACCACCGACACCTGGGTGCTGTGGAACCTGACCGGCGGCCCCGAGAGCGGCGTGCACGTCACCGACGTGACCAATGCTTCGCGCACCCTGTTCATGGATTTGAAGACGCTGAGCTGGGACAAGCAGATCCTAGCCGACTTCGGCGTACCAGCGTCCATGCTGCCTGAAATCAAGTCCTCCTCCGAGGTCTACGGCACCGTCGCCTCCAACCAGCTGCTGCGCGAGGTGCCTGTTGCCGGCATCCTGGGCGACCAACAGGCCGCGACCTTCGGGCAGGCGGCGTTCACCGCAGGCACCGCAAAGAATACCTACGGCACCGGCTGCTTCCTGATCTTCAACACCGGCACCGAGATCGTGAACTCCACCAACGGGTTGATCACCACCATGGCGTACAAGCTGGGCGATGAGGCTCCGGTCTACGCACTGGAAGGCTCGATCGCCGTGGCCGGCTCGCTGGTGCAGTGGCTGCGCGACAACATCGGCATGATCGCCACCGCCCCCGAGATCGAAGAACTGGCGAACCAGGTCGAAGACAACGGTGGTGTCTACATCGTCCCTGCCTTCTCCGGCCTGTTCGCCCCGTATTGGCGTTCCGACGCCCGCGGCGCCATCGTCGGCCTGACCCGCTTTGCGAACAAGCACCACATTGCCCGGGCTGCGCTGGAATCCACCGCGTTCCAGACCCGCGAGGTGCTCGACGCAGTCAACGCTGACGCCGAAGTTCCGCTGACCGAACTGAAGGTGGACGGCGGCATGGTTGCCAACGAACAGCTCATGCAGTTCCAGGCAGACATCCTCGGCGTTCCAGTGGTCCGCCCGAAGGTCACAGAAACCACCGCCCTGGGTGCGGCCTATGCCGCGGGCTTGGCCGTCGGCTTCTGGAAGGACCTTGGCGAGCTGGAGGCCAACTGGTCCGAGGACAAGCGCTGGGTTCCTGCCATGGGCGAAGAGGAGCGTGAACGCAGCCTCCGTTTGTGGAAGAAAGCGGTCACCCGGACCTTCGATTGGGTGGACGAAGACACCAAGGCCTAGAAATTCTGCACGGGCAATTTGTCCAGCAACTGGTCCGGCAGCTTGATAGCTGCCGGGCCTTTGCCGTCTCCGGGCCACTTCAGGACTTTTGCATCAAGCGGGTTCATCGCCGGCGGCATCGGAATCCGGCGGAGCGTCGCCCAATTGCAGGCCGCCCCAATAGGTGTTGCGGCGCGGAATCTGTTCCGGATCGATATGCGGCGGCAGGATCACATGCGGCAGCCCGTCGATGTCGACGACCCTGATATGCCCCACATGCCTGCTGTGATGTCCGTCGGTGCACATCGCCGCCCCGGAAGCCACGCTCGTGATCCCTCCGTCGGCCCAGTCGCGCTGGTAGTGGTCGATCTCCACCTGGTCAGGCGGCGTGGTGCAGTCGGGAACAATGCAGCCGCGGTCTCTGGCCATGATCGCGGTGCGGATGGCGCCGGTGTGGAATCTCTGGGATCGACCCACATCCAATGGCTGGCTGTTACCGCCTAGGACAATGGGGATGATATTTGCTTCGGCCAGGATTCTGCGCAGTTCGCCCGGGGGAATGTCCACTGCGTTGGAGGTGATGCCGTGGGAGCTGGACAGGTGGTAGAGATCGTGCAGCCACATGTAGACGACAACCTGCGGGGTGATGCATTTTGCGGACCCCGGCCCCGCGGAGCTGGTTCCAAGCACCGCCATGAGCGCGTTGAGCTTGCGCAGCGCCGGGTCGACCTCTGCATCCGAGTCATTGGCGTCAGCGGCGCCGCTGTTCCCGCAGGATTGCGGGCCCTGGCCGTCCTCGGGGTCGGCTTGCTGATCCGCGGCGCCGCCGTCGACGTGTTCTGAGCTGTCCTGGGCTTGGGCCCATTCAGGCAGCGGCGCATCGGCTTTCAGCCAATCGGGAACCGGTACTGTATCCGGCTGCTGTTCTTTTCTTGCCTCCTTGCCGGCTTGGGTCCTGCGTGAGGCGGACTGGGCAATGATCGAGTGCAGGATCTGGGCCTGCGCGGCATTGGTGCGCAGCTTGAATTCGTGGACTCCCTGCTTCACCGGGCCAACGAAGAGCCCGCGCGGCGGCGGCAGTTCTTCGCTGTGCTTGTCGCGATAACTGGCGAGTTCAGTATTGACCTGCTTGCGGGCCGAGCGGGGCCCGAGGGTGTCCAGGAAGCGGGCGAAGCGCTCTTCGAGCAGCTCCCCGTCGTCGTTTCGGGCCTGCAGCTCGATCGGCGTGCCCTCGAATATCTGGTCTTTTGGTTCCAGCTTGGCCAGCTTGCGCGCAGTAGCGGCCAGCTGGTCGGGATCTGCGGCCCCTGAAGCGTAGAGCTCCGCCAGGTGCGGCATGCGCGCCGGGGCGCGTGTTCCCTGGGCGGTGCGCCGGCCCACCAGCAGATGCGCGTCGGAGATCCTGCCGGCGGCCGTGAAGTAGTTCAGGTTCAGCCACGAGGCGATCAGGTCTTCGGCACTGCGGTAGCAGGGCTTGCCGCTGCAGCGTTCCGCCTCGCCGTCAAAATCGCTGGTCCCAGCCTTGATCTGGTCCAATACCTCAAGACTCAAGGCATTGGCTCCAGTGATTTCCAGGTCCAGAGCGGTGGCAAGCTGTTCTCGGTGCACCCGTCGGGCGAAGTCTTCCACGAGCTGCACGAATCCGAGGCTCAAGCGGGGGTCGGCTTCGCGGTGCACCAGTTCGCCAATTGCTGTGAACAGCTGCAGGCACATGTCGGCAAGGCGCAGCAGCATGGCGCCGGTGAGCTCAGCACCCAAATGCAAGGGCGTGGCGCACAGGATGTGCAGCGCGTTGGAAAATGCCGAAATGTTCATGATCCAAGGGTGCGCCCGGCGCGCGGCACCCTGAACAGCCAGGCTGCGGGGTGTGGATAACCTAGGCTGGCAGCATGGAGGAAAAAGAGCTTGCCGGAGGAAATGCCAGCGGAATCGTGGTGCGCAAAGGCAACACCGTGCGCAAGCCGGCCACTGCCGCCACGAAGGTCGTGCGGCGCTATCTGCAGTTCTTGGGTGCTCGTGGCCTGCGGGTGCCGCGGCATTTCGGGCTTGATTCCTTCGGCCGGCAGAAGCTGGAGTTCGTCGACGGCGTTCTTGCCATGGACCGCCCGCGTCTGGCGCGGGCCGAACTGGTTCGGGTGGGGCAGGTGGTGCGCGAACTGCACGATGCCAGTGCGGGATTCGCCTGGAATGCCGGGGATGAATTCGATTCGCCAATCCCCGCGCCGGGGCAGGAGCTGATGTGCCACAACGACTTGGCACCGTGGAACCTGGTGGTCGGCGAGGCAGACTGGGTGTTCATCGACTGGGATGCCGCCGCTCCAAGCACGCGTTTGTGGGATCTGGCCTATGCGGCGCAGAGCTTTGCCGTGAACAACCCAGGGGCGCCGCCCGATGCGGCGGCTGGGGATTTGCAGGCGTTCCTGCGCGGCTTCGGCCCCGATGATGCGCTGCTCAGGGAATTGGTGCCGGCGATGATCGAACGCGTGGCGGCAATGTACCAGCTGCTGCGCAGCTCGCACGAGGCGGGCATCGAGCCGTGGGGGAGCATGTTCAGCACCGGCCATGGGGAACATTGGGCGGCAGTGCACCGCTACCTGCTCGAGCATCGCCGGCTGCTGGACGCGTCGGCTTAACCGATGCACGGGTGCTGGCAGAACTGCGGTAGAATCGGGGCATGCATCCAGCGAGCAGCCTAGTCTAAGCACGGCCGATGGCCGTACCCCCGAGTGGAAATTTGGGGGCTTTTGTTGTGTCCGGATACAAATACAAGTTTTTCCGTCAGGAAATTTTTCCGCAAGCGTGTGAGAAGAGCTCAGTGACATCATCGACGAACGAGACCAGAACCTACGACTTCACGGACATCGAGTCCAAGTGGCTATCGGTTTGGGACGAGCTAGAGGTGTTCAAGCCCGCCGACGACGGCTCGCGTGAACGCCGCTACGTCCTGGACATGTTCCCGTACCCATCAGGCGATCTGCACATGGGCCATGCCGAGGCATTTGCCATGGGCGACGTCGTCGCGCGCTACTGGCGCCTGCGCGGCTATGATGTCATGCACCCGATCGGCTGGGACTCCTTCGGCCTGCCTGCAGAGAATGCTGCGATCAAGAACAACCAGCATCCGAAGGAATGGACATACAAGAACATCGAGACCCAGGCCGGCAGCTTTAAGCGCTACGCCATCTCCGCCGACTGGTCCCGCCGCCTGCACACTTCAGATCCGGAGTACTACCGCTGGACCCAGTGGCTGTTCACCAAGTTCTACGAGAAGGGCCTTGCCTACCGCAAGGACCACCCGGTCAACTGGTGCCCGAAGGACCAGACCGTGCTGGCCAACGAGCAGGTAGTCAACGGCGTCTGCGACCGCTGCGGCACCCCGGTGACCAAGAAGTCGCTGAACCAGTGGTACTTCAAGATCACCGACTACGCCGACCGCCTGCTCGAGGACATGGAGCAGCTGAAGGGCCACTGGCCCGAGCGCGTGCTGCTGATGCAGAAGAACTGGATCGGCCGCTCCGAGGGCGCCCAGGTCACCTTCGAAATCGAGGCGCAGGATGCCTTGCCTGCGGTGAAGATCCCGGTCTTCACCACCCGCCCCGATACCCTGTACGGCGCCACCTTCATGGTGGTCGCCGCCGACGCGGACCTGGCCGGCGAGCTGGTCACCGACGAACACCGGTCCGCCCTGGAGGAATACCAGGAGCAGGTCAAGGCGCTTTCCGAGATCGAGCGCCAGTCTACCGAGCGCGAAAAGACCGGCGTGTTCACCGGCCGCTATGGCATCAACCCGCTTTCAGGCGAAAAGCTGCCGATCTGGGCAGCGGACTATGTGCTGGCCGACTACGGCACCGGAGCCATCATGGCAGTGCCAGCGCACGACCAGCGCGACCTTGACTTCGCCCGCGCCTTCGACCTGCCGGTGCGCGTGGTCGTAGACACCGGGCTGGAAGACCCGAATGAGACCGGCATCGCCACCGCCGGCGAGGGCCAGCTGGTGAACTCCGGCGAGCTGACCGGCCTGGGCAAGGCGGAGGCGATCGCCAAGGCCATCGAAATCGTTGAGGCCGCCGGCACCGGCGAGCACAAGGTGAACTTCCGCCTGCGCGACTGGCTGCTGAGCCGCCAGCGCTTCTGGGGCACCCCGATCCCAATCATCCACTGCGCCCACTGCGGCGAGGTTCCGGTGCCCGAGGACCAGCTGCCGGTGCGCCTGCCGGATAACCTGCGCGGCGAGCAGCTCGCGCCGAAGGGCACTAGCCCGCTGGCCGCCGCTGCGGACTGGGTCAACGTCGCCTGCCCGAAGTGCGGTGCGGACGCCAAGCGCGACACCGACACCATGGACACCTTCGTGGACTCCTCCTGGTACTTCCTGCGCTTCACCTCGCCGAACTACACCGAGGGCCCCTTCGACCCGAAGGCTGTGCGCGACTGGATGCCGGTGGGCCAGTACGTCGGCGGCGTGGAGCACGCGATCCTGCACCTGCTCTACGCGCGCTTCTTCACCAAGGTCGTGCATGACCTTGGCCTGATCGACGCTTCGGAGCCCTTCGGCGCGCTGCTGAACCAGGGCCAGGTGCTTAACGGCGGCAAGGCCATGAGCAAGTCGCTGGGCAACGGCGTGGACTTGGGCCAGCAGCTGGACAAGTTCGGCGTAGACGCCATCCGCCTGACCATGGTCTTCGCTTCGCCGCCGGAAGACGACGTGGACTGGGCCGATGTCTCGCCTGCCGGTTCGCAGAAGTTCCTGGCCCGCGCTTGGCGCCTGGCCCAGGACACCGACAGCGCCGCCGGCGTGGACTACGCGGCGGGGGACAAGGCGCTGCGCCAGGTCACCCACCGCACCGTGCACGAGTCGGCCCAGCTGCTTGATTCGGGCAAGTTCAACGTGGTCATCGCCAAGACCATGGAGCTGGTCAACGCGACCCGCAAGACCATCGACTCCGGCGCAGGCGCCGCGGATCCTGCGGTGTGCGAGGCCGCGACCGTCGTCGCCCAGCTGCTGAGCCTGTTCGCCCCGTACACCGCCGAGGACATGTGGGAGGCGCTGGGCTATGAGCCGAGCGTCGCGAACAGCGCGTGGCCGCAGGTGGATCAGTCGCTGCTGGTGGATGACACCATCACCGCCGTGGTGCAGATCAAGGGCAAGGTGCGCGCGCGCCTTGAGGTTTCCGTGGACATCACCGAGGACGAGCTGCGCGAGCAGGCGCTAGCCCATGAGGCAGTGGTGCGCATGCTGGACGGCAAGGCCCCGCTGAAGGTCATCGTGCGTGCCCCGAAGCTCGTGAACGTGGTTCCGGCCCCGTAGGTTTGCCGCCGCGCATCGCGCGTGCCGTAAGCTGTGCTACATGAGTGAACGTGCAAAAAGCCCACGTGGAGGGTGGCTGCCCAAGTGGCTGGCTCCGCGTGGGCTTTCGCGCGCCCGGATCGGCATCGTCTCCGACTCCGCCTCCTGCCTGCCCGAATCACTGCGCGGCAGCGAAGACTTCATCCAGTTGGGCATCCCGATCATCGTGGACAACGACGTGCAGGGCGAGGACGTCACCGCGCTGATGATGGGCCTGGCCATGGGCAAGAGCGTGAAGACCTCGCGTCCGGCCCCCGGCGAGTTCGCCCGCGCCTACGCGCAGCTGGCCGCCGCAGGCTGCGATTCGATCATCTCCATCCACCTCTCGGCCGGGCTTTCGGGCACCGCCGACGCCGCCCGGCTGGCCGCCGCCGACGCTCCGGTGCCGGTGGCCGTGGTGGATTCGAAGACCGTGGCCATGCCGCAGGGCTACGCGATCGCCGACATGCTGCAGGCCAGAGCGGCCGGCGCGCCACGCGAAATGCTGGAGCAGATTGCCGCGGCGGCCGCGGCGAACACCGTCTACTTTGCGGTGCCCAGCCTGGAGACTCTGCGCCGCGGGGGCCGGATCAGCGCCGTGTCCTCGGTGTTCGGCAACCTGCTGAACGTCAAGCCGATCCTGAGCATCGTCAACGGGGCCATCTCCCCAATCGAGAAGCCGCGCTCCTTCGCCAGGGCGCAGGCAAGGCTGGTGGCTCTGGCCCGGCGGGACGCCGAGGCGGTGCAGGGCCCGGCGCGCATCGGCGTGATGCACTTCGGGGCCGCTGAGCTGGCCGCCGAAATCGCCACTGAGCTGGGCCCCTATGCGCACGGCCCGGTGCTCATCGAGTCGCTCCCGGCGGTGCTGGCCGCCCATACCGGCATCGGCGTGCTGGGCGTCTGCGTCGCCCCGCTGTATCCACAGTCTGGACCTGAGACACCGCCAGCCTCCAAGAGCTAGCCCACACTGGTGCCCATGGGGCGCCATGACTTCTTCAGCAGATTTGCGCCACGCCCGTCGCGGCTCCGCTTTGCCGTGACCCGCGTGGCGGTCTTTGTGCTGGTGCTCATCGTCCTGGCCTGGATTGGGCTGTCCATCCTGCTCGCCCCGCCGCCGGGCAGCACCGAGCTTGAAACCGTCCCCCTGGTCTCCGAGCCATCGGCTGCGCCCCCACTTTCGCCTCCGGGGCAGTCCAGCCCTCCGGGATCAACGCCGCCGGCCTCGGCCCAGCCGGCCGCCGGAGCACTGACGGTTCATGTGGTCGGCGCTGTGAAGAAGCCGGGAGTCTATGTGCTGGCCCCCGGCTCGCGCATCATCGACGCGGTGGAAGCGGCCGGCGGAATGGCCAAGAAGGCCGCCCCGGAGCAGCTGAACCTCGCAGCCCCGCTCACCGACGGGCAGCAGGTGGTGATGCCGCGCGCCGGAAAAGCCGCCGGGGGCGACGTGGGGCAGCCGCCGTCCTCAGCGTCGCCGGGCGCAGGCTCAAAGGTCTCGCTGAACACCGCCGACGCGCAGGAACTGCAGCAGCTGCCTGGCATCGGGCCTTCGCTGGCTGCGCGGATCATCGAATTCCGCACCAAAAACGGCCCCTTTACCTCGCTGTCAGACCTTGATGCCGTCTCCGGAATCGGCCCGTCGATCCTGGCGAACCTCGAAGGCCTGGCCGAGCCATGAGGCGCCGGTAATGCGCACCGACTTTCGCGGCCTGTGGTTCCTGGCTGGGGTCTGGCTGACCGCCTACCTGCGACCGGGGTGGCCTGTCATGCTGGCGGTGCTGGTGCTCTTCGCCCTGCTTTTCGCCCTGCTGCTGCGCCACCAGCACGAGCATTCCTACGCTGCCCCGTGGTTCACCGGACCGCTCCTGCTGCTGCTCGCTTCCTTGGCCGCCGCCGGTTCCGCACTGGGCGCCACCGAATGCACCCTTCCGGACCAGGGCGAACAGCAGCGCCGGATTCAGGTGGCCTTCGACGAGCCCGCCGAGCTCGACGCCCAGGGCCAGTTCTCCGGCGCCGGCAGAATCTTGTCCTACCAGGACCCGGCGGGCTGGCACAGCTGCCAGCTAGACGCCTATATCAGCAGCCGCGAGCAGCTGCCGCCGGAGGCCTCAGGCTTCACGGCGATCGCCACCCTGCGCCCAGCCCAGGATTCGGGAAGCTTCCAATGGTGGGTGCGGCTGGATACGGCGGCACAGGCCACCGGGTGGCAGCGCCCCGGCCCGGCGCAGAACCTCAAAGCCAGGTTCAGCGCCCAGCTCGAACCATTGTCCCAGAACGCCCGCGGGCTGCTGCCGGGAATGCTCTATGGGGACCGCAGCGCGCAAAGCGAAGAACTCCAGGAGGCGATGAAGGGCAGCGGTCTGAGCCACCTGACTGCCGTGAGCGGATCGAACATTGCGCTGGTCGGCTCGATGGCGATGCTGCTGCTGCGCCTGCTGGGCATTCCGCGAGTGCTCAGCACGGTGCTGCTGCTCCTCGTGCTGGCAGGGTTCGTGGGCTTTGTCGGCACGGATCCGAGCGTGCTGCGCGCGGGGCTGATGGGCGCGGTGGCATCCATCTCGCTGCTGACCGGGCGGGGCCAGGGTTCGCTGGGGATCCTTTCCTTCTGCGCCAGCGCCCTGCTGCTCTTCGACGCCGGCCTGGCCGCGGACCCCGCCTTCGCGCTCTCGGTGCTGGCCACGGCAGGCATCATCATGCTTGCCCCGGCGCTGACCGACCTGTTCGCCAACCTGCTGCCTTCCAGCCTGGCGGAAATGACTGCGATCTGCTGCTCCGCGCAATTCACCTGCCTGCCGGTAGTAATCGCGCTGAACAGTGGCTTCAGCCTGTACTCGCTGCCGGCCAACCTGCTGGTGGCGCCGCTGCTGCCGATGATCACGCTGCTCGGAGTGGCAGCGGTGCTGCTGTGCACCGCCGCGCCGCCGGCGGCCTTCGCGATCAGCTGGTTAATCAGCTGGCCTGCCGAGCTGATCGGGCGCATCGCGCAGTGGGCGGTCCAGCTGCCAGGAGCCGCCCGCCCCTGGCCGCACGGGGCGTCCGGGGTCGCCCTGGCCGTCGGCATCAGCATGGTTTTCACGATCCTGGTGATCGCCCACCGCGAGGTGCAGGCCTTCAAGCTTCGCCGCACGGCCCAGCTCGGTCTGGGCGTCTTGGCAGTCTTCCTCGGCGCGCTGGTGGTTCCCGCCACCCTGTGGTGGCCGGCGCCTGACAGCGGCGCATGGAACATCGCGATGTGCGACGTCGGCCAGGGCGATGCGCTGGTCATCCGCACCAGCGGCGCGGATGCCTGGCTCATCGATACCGGGCCGCCCGGCGCGCCGCTGCTTCAGTGCCTGCGCCAGCTGCAAGTTGAGAGCCTGTCCAAGGTGTTCATCACCCACTCGGACAACGACCACCGCGGGGGATTGGAGGCCTTGGAAGGCTCCGGCATCCCGATCGGCCAGCGGCTGGTGTCCGCCGGCTTTCCGGCAGAGCTCTGGAAGGATCCGCAGGTGCTGAATCCCGGGGACGGCGGAGGCGATGCAGCGCTGGGCTACACGGTGATCGGTCCTGATCCGCAGGGGATCAAATACGCCGAACCCAATGACACCTCGCTGGTGCTGCGCTTCAGCTTCGCCGCAGGGGACCGGACGGTCGACTTCTTCACCGCGGGAGACATGGAGCAGCAGGCCATGCACCGGCTGCTGGCAGAACACCCGCAGGCCCCGGCGGCGATCCTGAAGGCCTCGCATCATGGCGCCCGCAACGGCGGGGTGGAACTGATCCAGAAGATACACCCGGCCGTATTTCTAGTCTCGGTGGGAGCTGACAACACCTACGGGCATCCCAATGCCGCGGTGATCGACGCGGCGCGCGGCATCGGGGCACAGGTGCTGCGCACCGACCAGCAGGGAACTGTGCTGCTTTCCATCGCCGCTGACGGCGTGCACACCTCATCGTTGGGTGCGCCGATTCGGTAGGCTAGAGGTACAGTACGCGGCACTAAGGAGTTCGATGGCACGCGCCCAAGCCAACCCCGGGATCTCTTGGCGGCAGGTCACCCCTGCGCCGTTGATTTTGCTTGTGGGGACCGAGGAATATCTTGCCTCCAGGGCTTTTGAACTGCTGCGGCACCAGGCCTCCGGGCGGGAAGACATCCAGCAGACCCGGTTGAATGCCCAGAAGTATGAGCCCGGCGAACTGCTGCTCGCCACGAGCTCTTCGCTGTTCTCCAGCGCTAATCTGGTGGAAGTCCATGACCTGGCAAGCATGAACGAATACTTCTTGAAGGATGCGCTGAACTACCTGAAGGATCCGGCCCCCGAGAATGTGCTGATCCTGCACTATTCGGGCGGAACTCGCGGCAAGAAGCTGATCGACGCGATCAAGGGCGCCGGCGCAGTCATCGTGAACTGCCAGCCCTTGAAAAAAGATGCAGAAAAGATCGAGTTCGTCACCGCAGAGTTCAAGGCGGCCAAGCGGAGGATCACCAACGACGCAGTCAAGGCATTGGTGGCCGCCGTGGGCAGTTCGCTCGCCGAACTCGGCTCAAGCTGCTCGCAGCTGATCCAGGACACTACGGGAGCCATCGACCAGGATGTCGTCGACAGGTACTACGGCGGAAGGGTTGAAGCGACGGCCTTCAAGGTGGCCGATGCGGCGATTGCCGGCAACGCCCAGCTGGCGCTTCGCACGCTGCGCCACGCATTGGGCACAGGCACCGACCCGATTCCGATTGTCGCCACGCTGGCCATGAAGGTCCGGCAGCTAGCCAAGGTGCTGGGCGTGAATGAACCGGCGGCGCAGCTGGCCTCCGAACTCGGCATGGCGCCATGGCAAGTTCAGCAGGCACAGCAGCAGGCTCGCGGGTGGAAGCGAAGCGACGTGGCTGCCTGTGTGGAGACGATCGCCCAGACCGACCACATGGTCAAGGGCGGCGGGAAGTCGCCGGGCTATGCGCTAGAACATGCGATTTTGTTCATCGCCGGCAAGGCGCCGCGCCGATAGCTCCGGCTTTCACGCTCATCGACAATATGACGATGCCCGGGATCCCAAGGTCCTGGGCATCGTCATTATGTTCTTTGCTCGGAAAATTCGCCGGGTAAAACAAAACCCCCGCACCCAATGGATGCGAGGGAATTGAAGAAGTCTAGCTGCGCTTAGAGGGCGTTAACCTTCTTGGCCAGGGCCGACTTGCGGTTAGCAGCGTTGTTCTTGTGCAGAACACCCTTGCTAACAGCCTTATCCAGCTTCTTGCCAGCCAAACGCAGAGCGTTGGTTGCCTTCTCCTTGTCACCGGCAACTACAGCGTCGTTGACGTTGCGGATGACGGTCTTAACCTCGGAGCGGACAGCTACGTTACGCAGGCGTGCCTTCTCGTTGGTGAGGATGCGCTTCTTCTGGGACTTGATGTTTGCCACTTAATAAACTCTCTCGTTTATCGTCTTATACGGTCGGTAGAGGGTTCATCCTTCAGGCCATCGACTGAGCGGTGTGGGGCACCTATGGCGACCTAAAGGGGGCGTGTCGCCCAACCTGCGCGACACACAAGAGTTAACTTTAGCAGAATCGCGAGTATCCAGCGAGCGTTTAGCCGTGGTTGTTTAGGGCGTTCACCACAGTTTTGAAACGGGCCTGGTCGAGGATCGCCCCTTCGCGGCGCACCGAACTCGGGTTCACCCGGATGATCCTGTCTAGTTTCACTTCGCTGTCGCGGCGCTCCCTGTCCCATTCTCCGGTGCCGATGTCAAGGTAGTTCGGGTTGCGATGCTCCGAATTGTTCTTGTCCTTGCTGGTTAGCATCAGACCCAGCAGCCACTGGCCATCGCGGCCGATGATCAGCACTGGACGGTCCTTGCCCTGGGAGTAGTCCTCTTCGAAAGGCACCCAGCCCCAGACGATTTCGCCTGGATCTGCATCGCCGTCTCGGCTCGGGTTGTATTCGTAGCGGACGGTTCCGCGGTAGTCGCCGGGATAGGACCCGCTGCCCGATGGGGTTTCGCGGCGAGGGCTCGGAGCGGGAGCGTGCCGCCGCGCGGATGGCGCGGGCTTCTCGGCTTGACCCCGGGAAGTAGCGCCGTCTTTGGTGTTGGAGGATGTCAGTACCTTGACTGCCTTGAAAAGGAAGTCGAAGACCTTCTGTGCGTTCAATGCCATGAACCACAAACTATCAGTGCGGGGTGTCAGAAATATGTGGTGACCCGCAAACCATGACAGAATGGAAGCTAATTCAACTCTGTTTGCTTGTCTCTAGTGAGGTCTGTTTAGGTGTCTCCATTGGCCCGCACCGCTCCGGTGCCTGCCGCGACCGATCCGTCGCTCATCCGTAACTTCTGCATCATTGCGCATATCGACCATGGCAAGTCCACCTTGGCCGACCGCATGCTGCAGCTCACCGGCGTCGTTGCTGCGCGCGATATGAAGGCGCAGTACCTGGACCGCATGGACATTGAGCGCGAACGCGGCATCACCATCAAATCCCAGGCGGTGCGCATACCGTGGGAGCAGGACGGGGTTTCCTACGCCCTGAACATGATCGACACCCCGGGCCACGTCGACTTCACCTATGAGGTCTCCCGCTCGCTGGCCGCCTGTGAAGGCGCGATTCTGCTGGTGGATGCTGCCCAGGGCATCGAGGCTCAGACCCTGGCGAACTTGTACCTCGCCATCGAAGGCGACCTGACGATCATCCCGGTGTTGAACAAGATCGATCTTCCCAACGCCCAGCCTGAGAAGTACGCCGCTGAGCTCGCGTCGCTGATCGGCTGCGAACCGGAAGACGTGCTCAAGGTTTCCGGCAAAACCGGCGAAGGCGTCGAGGCCTTGCTGGATGAGGTCATCAAGCAGCTTCCAGCGCCAGTCGGCGTTGCCGATGCGCCGGCCCGCGCCATGATCTTCGACTCCGTCTACGACACCTACCGCGGCGTAGTGACCTATGTGCGCGTGGTTGACGGCAAGCTGGAGCCCCGCGAGAAGATCCAGATGATGTCCACTGGCACCACCCACGAGCTGCTGGAGATCGGCGTCTCCTCGCCTAATCCGGTCCCGAGCAAGGGCCTGGGCGTGGGCGAGGTAGGCTACCTGATCACCGGCGTGAAGGACGTGCGCCAGTCCAAGGTCGGCGATACCGTCACCAACTCGCTGAATCCTGCCACTGACTCGCTGGGCGGCTACGAAGAGCCCAAGCCGATGGTTTTCTCCGGACTCTACCCGCTGGATGGCACCGACTACCCCGCGCTGCGTGATGCGCTGGACAAGCTGCAGCTCAACGACGCCGCGCTGATCTATGAGCCGGAAACCTCCGTGGCGCTGGGCTTCGGCTTCCGCGTGGGCTTCCTGGGCCTGCTGCATCTGGAGATCACCCGCCAGCGCCTGGAGTCCGAGTTCAACCTGGACCTGATTTCCACCGCGCCGAACGTAGTGTACGAAGTGATGGGCGAAGACAAGCAGCTGATCACCGTGACCAACCCTTCGGAATTCCCGGACGGCAAGATCCTCGAAGTCCACGAGCCGATGGTCGCGGCGACCATTCTCGCGCCGAGCGAGTTCATCGGTGCCGTCATGGAGCTGTGCCAGTCCCGCCGCGGCACCATGCGCGGCATGGACTACCTCTCCGAGGACCGCGTGGAAATGCGCTACCACCTGCCGCTGGCGGAAATCGTGTTCGACTTCTTCGACCAGCTCAAGTCCCGCACCCGCGGCTATGCTTCGCTGGACTGGAAGGCCGACGGCGAGCAGGTTGCCGACCTGGTCAAGGTCGACATCCTGCTGCAGGGCGACCAGGTGGACGCGTTCAGCGCCATCACCCACCGCGACAAGGCCTACAACTACGGCACCATGATGACCTCGAAGCTGCGCGAGCTGATCCCGCGCCAGCAGTTTGAGGTGCCGATCCAGGCCGCGATCGGCTCGCGCATCATCGCCCGCGAAAACATCCGCGCGATCCGCAAGGACGTGCTTGCCAAGTGCTACGGCGGCGACATCAGCCGCAAGCGCAAGCTGCTTGAGAAGCAGAAAGAAGGCAAGAAGCGCATGAAGATGGTCGGCCGCGTGGAGGTTCCGCAGGAAGCATTCATCGCAGCGCTGTCCACCGAAGAACCAAAGAAGAAGTAGCGTTAATGCCTTCAGTATTGCCTGACGGCGATCCGGCTCCGGCCGATGGTCTGCTGCCTGCATCGTGTGCGCACGGTGCAGGGCAGCGGACCATGTCCTTTTATGTCCATATTCCGTTCTGCACGGTGCGCTGCGGCTACTGCGATTTCAACACCTACACGGCCACCGAGCTGGGTTCGGGCTCAAGCCAAGCAACCTATGCCGCCACGGTGAGTCAGGAGGTCAGCTTCGCCCGTGGCGTGCTGGAGAAGTCCGGGGTTCCGCACCGCCAGATCGACACGGTCTTCTTCGGCGGCGGCACTCCCACGCTGCTGCCTGCCGGCGACCTGGTTGCGGTGCTGGGCCGCATCCGCGAGGAGTTCGGCATCAAGCCGGGCGCCGAGGTCACCACCGAGGCGAACCCCGATTCGGTGACCCGAGAAAGCCTGCAGGAGCTGGCCGATGGCGGTTTCACCCGCGTGTCCTTCGGCATGCAGTCGGCGGTTCCGCATGTGCTCAAGGTCCTCGAGCGCACCCACGATCCGGCACGCGTGCCGCAGGTGGTCGCCTGGGCCCGCGAAGCAGGCCTGGATGTCAGCGTGGATCTGATCTATGGAACTCCGGGGGAGTCACTTCAGGATTGGCGCACCAGCATCGAGGCGGCGCTGAGCTACGAGCCTGACCACATCTCTGCCTATGCGCTGATCATCGAGGACGGCACCAAGCTGGCCGCGCAGATCCGCCGCGGCGAGGTGCCGAATATTGACGACGACGACCATGCGGAGAAGTACCAGCTGGCCGACGAGCTCTTCGCCGCCGCCGGCTTGTCCTGGTACGAAGTGAGCAATTGGGCTCGCACCCCGGAGCATGCCTGCCGCCACAACCTCGCCTACTGGCAGGGTGGCGACTGGTGGGGAGCCGGACCCGGAGCCCACTCGCATGTCGGCGGGCTGCGCTGGTGGAACGTGAAGCATCCTGCGGCCTACCAGCAGCGCATCGACGGGGGAATCTCCCCGGGTCACGGACGTGAATTCCCGGATGCCGCAGCGGTGCAGCTTGAGCGCACAATGCTGCTGACACGCATCAATACCGGGCTGCCGATCAGCGAGCTCGACGAAACTGGTCGGAAAAAGGTTGCCGGGCTGATCGCCGATGAACTCATCGATGCCAAGCAGGCGTTCGGCGGAAAGATCGTGTTAACGCAGCGAGGCCGGCTCTTAGCCGACCTCGTAGTGCGAGAACTCTTGGATTTCTAAGCTGGATTTTTCAGCGGGGCGGATGCCCGGGCCGCTACTTCATGAGTCGAAGATTGATGAAGTAGCGGTAGGGGCGGCCCTTGTTGGCCTGGATACCGGCATACGCGCCGACAACTGTCATCGTCACCCACAGCACCACCGCGATGATCGCGAAGATCCAGCCGACGACCGGCAGCAGCGCCAAAATATTCAAGACAATCGCCAGCACCGTCAACGGGAAGGTAAAGTTGAACGCTTCCTTGGATTCCTGTGCAGTGAACGGGCCGCGGTCGCGGAACACTGCATAGATCACCGCGGCTGGAATGCAGCCGAGAATTGCACCAAAATGCGAGAGCATAGCCCATTGGCGGTCTTCCGAAGGGGAGAGCGGCAAGGCTGAGACGTTTGATCCTTCGAAACGCGAATCCTCAGAGGATGGAACTTGGTGAGATGTCACAGGATAATCCTTGTCTTGCAGTGCGGCTTAGTCCAATGATATCTAGCTTGCAACGGCGACCTATGCATCGGCGCCCAAAAAGTCCAAATCTTAGTCAATCGTTAGGAAACCGTAATCTTCCGTTGTCAAAAAGTCGATTAGTTCCTCAACTTTTCCTAAGAGCTGCGGTTCAAGCTGGCCGTAGTGCTGCACCGTAGACAGGATGCGCTGCCATCCAAGGCCGATGTCTTCAGCAGTTGCATGCGGCCATCCAAAGGCCTTGAGGATGCCGGTCTTCCAATCGGTCCCTCGGGGGATCACCGGCCACGCCTTGATCCCCAAGGTTTCTGGCTTGATGGCCTGCCAGACGTCGATATAGGGGTGGCCCAGAATCAAGACGTTTCCGGCGGCGCCGGGCACTTTCATCGCGGCATTGACGATGTGCTCTTCTTTGGTGCCGGAAATCAAGTGGTCGACGAGGATGCCAAGGCGTCGGGTGGGCGACGGGGCGAAGTCCTTGATCGCTGAGGCCAGGTCATCCACGCCGTGCAGCGGTTCGACAACAATGCCTTCGACGCGCAGGTCGTGACCCCAGACCTTCTCCACCAGCTCGGCGTCGTGCTTGCCTTCAACCCAGATGCGGCTGGCCCGCGCGGTGCGCGCCTTGTGCCCGCTGACCGCCCGCGATCCCGAGGCTGAGATCAGCGTCTGCGACTTGCTGCTCTTGGCGACCGGCTCGACGATCTCCACCGGTTCGCCTTCCAGCAGGAAGCCGAAGCCCGCCTGGAACGACTTGGTGCGATTGTGGCGGTCTTCAAGAACGATGACCCGCATGCCGCCCGATTTCTCCGTGCGCACCACTTCGCCGACCCAGCCGGAGATCGCGTCTTCAAGGATCATGCCGCGTTCTACCGGCACCTGGCGAAGTTTTTTCGCTGCCGGAGCACTGATGTCCTGCGGTCCCCAGGAGTAATTAGACACGCACTGCCTTTCGCTGTGATCGAATACGCTCGAAATCCCATGCTAGCAACAGCTCGACGTACTAGACTTGGCACTTGACAGGTTGGAGTGCCAATTTTCTGGCCGAAGGTCCCGGGAGGTGTATTCGTGAGCGAGTTGCGTCGACTCGATGTGCTGCGCGCCATCGTTGAAGACTATGTGCAATCACGGGAGCCGGTGGGTTCCAAGGCCCTGCTCGACCGCCACAATCTGGGCGTGAGCGCGGCCACGATCCGCAATGACATGGCCCTGCTGGAAGAAGAGGGCCTGATTGCCGCCCCGCATACTTCCTCCGGCCGAATTCCCACAGAGAAGGGCTACCGCCGATTCGTGGACGAAATCGGGGAGCTCAAGCCGCTTTCGCGCGCTGAACGCGATGCCATCAACAAGATCTTGGACAGCTCCCAGGACCTGGACGAAATGCTCAACAGCACCGTGCGCCTGCTGGCGCGGTTGACCAACCAGGTTGCCATGATCCAGGTTCCGCACTATGACACCGCGTCATTGAAGAACCTCGACCTGGTGGGCTTGGGCAGCAGCCAGGTGCTGATGGTGATGATCGCCTCCAACGGGACCGTCGACCAGCGCATGCTGGCCGTGGCCAGGCTCTATTCCGACGAAGAGCTCAATGCTCTCAAGCAGTGGCTGCTGGCGGCTTTCGGCGGCAAGCAGCTGGCAGATCTGGTCGGCCCGCTACAGCGCGACGGGCTGGTTCCCGAGCAGCGCGAGGATGCGCTGGTTGCCGGCGTGCTCAAGGGGCTTGAAGAGATGGCTCAGGCGGCGAACGTGCAGCGCATCGTCATGGCAGGCACCGCGAACCTGGCCCGTGTCGAGGGAGACTTCCCGTTGAGCATCACCCCGGTGCTCGAGGCGCTGGAGGAGCAGGTGGTGCTGCTCAAGCTGTTCTCCGAGCTGGAGGCCGATGCGCACGGCATGGCCGTGGCGATCGGCACCGAGCACCATTACGGGCAGCTGTCGGATGCGGCGGTCATCGCGACCACTTACAGCAACGACCAGCGCAGCAAGCTGGGGGTGCTGGGGCCGACGCGAATGAACTATCCGACCTCCATGGCCTCGGTGCGGGCGGTGGCCCGCTACCTGTCGAAAATTTTGGCGAACTAGCTTCGCAGCATGCACCAACAACTTGTGAACTGAAAAGTTTTAAGGAAAGGACACGGCGAATATCGTGAGCTCGCATTACGAGACGCTGGGCGTCGCCAAGGACGCGACCCCGCAGGAAATCAAGAGCGCCTACCGCAAGCTGGCGCGCAAGCTCCACCCGGATGTGAACCCCAGCGAGGACGCTGCCGAACAGTTCAAGCTCGTCACCCGCGCCTACGAGGTGCTCTCCGACGAGAAGAAGCGCGCGAACTACGACGCGACCGGCGATGAGAACGGCAATGGCCAGCCAGGCTTCGGCGGCGGCGGCTTTGGCGGCTTCGGCGATATCTTCGAGCAGTTCTTCGGCGGTGGCCAGGCGCAGGGGCCAATCTCCCGCACCCAGCCGGGCCGCGATGCGCTGATCACCATCACCATCGACCTGGAAGACGCCGTCAAGGGCACCGTCTACCCGCTGGAGATGGAAACCGCTGTGGTCTGCAAGACTTGCAACGGCAGCTGCGTGCGCGAAGGCACCAGCGTCGTGACCTGCACCATCTGCCATGGCGCAGGCCAGGTGCAGCGTCCGGTGCGCTCCTTCCTGGGCCAGATGATGACAGTGGAAACCTGCGCCGCCTGCCGCGGCTACGGCACCACGATTCCCGACCCATGCCTCGAATGCAACGGCGAGGGCCGCGTGCGCGAACACGTGTCCAAGTCGCTGAACGTTCCGGCAGGCGTGGATTCGGGCACCCGCATCCAGCTGCGCGGCCAGGGCGAGGCAGGACCGGGCGGTGGCCCGAACGGCAACCTGTTCGTCGAGGTCGACGTCCGCCGCCACAAGGTCTTCGAACGCGCGCAGAACGATCTGCATGCCAAGATGACCATCCCGATGACCGCCGCGGCCCTGGGCTGCGAACTGAATCTGGAGACCTTCGACGGAGAGCAGCCGCTGAACGTCGCCTCCGGCGCCCAGGACGGGGACACCATCACCCTGCCGGGCCTGGGCGTTCCGCGCCTTCGCGGCGGCAAGCGCGGGGACATCATCGTGCATCTACAGGTGGAAACCCCGACCAAGCTCGACGCCGCCCAGCGCGACCTACTGGAGCAGCTGGCCAAGCTACGCGGCGAAGAAATGACCTCCGGGCGTGTAGAGCACTCCGGCGGAATGTTCTCCCGCCTGCGCGATAAGCTGAACCAGCGCTGACCATGAGCAATCACAGCTTTGTGATCGACCCGCAGCAGGCCCAAACTGCTGCGGTGGGGGACAGCCTTGAGCTGACGGGCCCCGAAGCCCACCACGCCGTAGCGGTCAAGCGCACCCGAGCAGGCGAGCACCTGGACCTGCTGGACGGCAACGGGCTGCGGCTCGTGGTCGAGGTAGTGTCGGCGGACAGCGCCCTGTTGGCCGTGCGCGTGCTTGAAGTGCTCCAGGAGGCCCCGCCGGCCCATCCGGTCACGCTGGTCCAGGCCCTGTCTAAGGGCGATCGCGATCTGCAGGCGGTGGAGTCCGCCGTGGAGCTCGGCGTCTTTTCGGTCCGCCCCTGGCAGGCCGACCGTTCGATCGTCCGCTGGAACGCCGGCAAGGTGGATAAGGCGATGGCCAAATGGCGTTCGCTGGTCCGCGCCGCGCAGAAGCAGTCACGCCGCAGCTTTGAGCCTGCGGTCCTCGACCCGATGGGCACCAAGGCGCTGGTACAGCAGGTCAGGTCCCATGTCCAAGCCGGCGATTTGGTGCTGGTGCTCCACGAGCAGGCCGAGCAATCGGTGGCCGAGGTGTGCTCCGCATGGATCGACGGCGCGGCAGAGGGCGCCGGCGTCGTGCTGATCGTCGGTCCCGAAGGCGGGATCAGCGATGCCGAGTTAGAAGCGCTGCAGCAGGCAGGGGCCCAGGCCGGACTTTTGGGGCGCCACGTGCTGCGCGCTTCCACCGCCGGTCCTGCGGCACTGGTCCTGGTCCGCCACCTGGCCTCAGACCTGTAGCCCAGCGCTGGGCGAAGTCCCTGTTAACCGCCGATGGCGCCGCATCACTGCGGCGCCATCGGCGGTTAAACCTAGTTGCGGCGGCTATTTCACCGTGAATTCGGAGGTGGTCAAGCCGATCTTTTCCTTGCTGGCCTTGTTCTCGCCCCACAGCTGCAGTTCATAGGATCCCGGGGCCAGGCGTGTGGTCAGCTCAAAGGAGCCGTCGGACTCGATCGACTTGTCAGCCAGCTTGTTCGGCGCGGCGGCGGACTTGCTGGCCGCGGCAGAACCCTTCGCGTTCAGCTGGTAGTAGGTTCCCTTGGTGAAGTCTGAGGTGCGCCCGGTAATCTTCACCGATCCGGATTCAACAACGGAACCGAACTGCGGATCGATCACCCAGACCGGCGCCATGAACCTTGTGTCGCGTTCGTAGACATCCTGCAGCTCGTAGCCGCCGAAAACCACTTCATTGGGCTTGCCGTCCACCAGGATCCTGACCGTGGCAGGGGTATTGCCCACCAGGATTCCCGAATTGGCAGCGGCCGCGGTAGCGGTGAACACCAGCTGCTGCACCGTGCGTTCGGACAGGCCGCGGTCCAGGTGCGCGCTGAATACCTTGGCAGGCAGGTCCAGCGTGATCAGGTTCGAATTGTCGATGGACGCACCGATGTCTTCGCTGGGCTTCAGGTGCGTATACCAGCCGGGATCGGCCGCTTTGCCCGCCAGCAGATAGGCGATGGCATCGCTGATCGGCTCCTGGTGGCGGGTGTCCTGCACGTACTCGCGGTACAAATACACCCCAGAATCGGTGTTGTCCAGCCAGTAGACGGGCATCTTCTGCCCGACGCCCGCACGTTCCACGGAGTCGTTGGCCCGTGGGATATAGGAGGACGCGGCCGATGATTCGGCAGGCATTTGATAGCTGTCTTCGCCCTGGGTCAGTCCGCATCCGGCGGCCAGGCCAACGCAGACAATGGCACACGTTGCCGCGATTCGACGCGGCACGCGACGTGTAAACCAATGCTGCACTTGATACCAATCCCATTGAAACGCTGAGGCAAAAAGAACGCTGACCGAAGCAGAGAAAGTTCGGTGCGCTCATATAGCGTGACACATCAACTTGTAGATTCGGCTCGAAAACGAGCTAACTTACCAATCCGTAACCAAATCTATACCTTTGCGATCTGGACCGATAGGCTCCGATTGACGTCGCGGGCCGCATTTTCAGCGCAGGGCTAAGCGCCATGTCTCGCGCAGGCGCAAAGGCACTCGTTAGACTGGAAACCTACAGTTTTCATTTCATCAAGCTCAAAGGGGCACGAAGCACTGCATGCAGGTTGAACAACACCAGCAGCCGACCGATTCCGGTTCGGCTGAGCTAACCATTTCCTTCGAGACTCCAGAGTTGATGATCGCAACCCTGGGCCCCAACGATGAACTGCTGCGCATCCTCACCGGGGCCTATCCGGACGTGCAGTTCCGCCCCAACGGCTCCAGCCTGAGCCTGGTGGGGAATCCGGTACAGGTGCGCAAGGCCCAGCGCGTATGCGAGGAAGCCCGCGCGCTGGCCCAGCGCGGCTCGCGGATGAGCGCTGAGACCATCGAGCAGATCATCAAGATGCTCAGCGCCGGCAACCCCGACGCGCCCACCGACGTTCTGGGATTGAAGATCCTCTCCGGCCGGGGCCGCTCGATCAGGCCGAAAACCGTGAACCAGAAGTCCTATGTGGACGCCATCGAGGATTCCACGATCACCTTCGGCATCGGCCCGGCAGGCACCGGCAAGACCTTCTTGGCCATGGCCATGGCGGTCGCCGCTTTGCAGGACAAGCAGGTCAACCGCATTATCCTGACCCGGCCTGCGGTGGAGGCGGGGGAGAAGCTGGGCTTCCTGCCCGGCTCGCTGACCGAGAAGATCGACCCGTACCTGCGCCCGCTGTATGACGCGCTGCACGACATGGTGGATCCGGATTCGATCCCGCGCCTGCTGGAGGCCGGAACCATCGAGGTCGCCCCGCTGGCCTACATGCGTGGACGCACCTTGAACGATGCATTCGTGATCCTGGACGAGGCGCAGAACACCACCGGCGAGCAGATGAAGATGTTCCTCACTCGCCTAGGGTTCGGCTCGAAGATGGTGATTACCGGCGACATCACCCAGGTGGACCTGCCCGGGAACACGACCTCCGGGCTGCGCATGGCCAGCGAGGTGCTCGAAGGCATCGAGGACATCGCCATCCGCCGGCTGGATGCCGGCGACGTGGTGCGCCACCGCCTGATCGCGGACATCGTCTCCGCCTACGACCGCTGGGACGAATCCCGGCGCAAAGACCACCAACGGCCACGACGCAACAAGTGAGCAGCCAGATGAGCATTGAAGTAAACAACGAGACAGAATTCGACGTCGACCTGCAGGACGTGAACAAGCTCGCCGAATCGGTCATGAGCGCGATGTTCCTGCACCCGGAAACCGAGGTGTCCATCGTCTTCATCGACGAGGAGGCCATGAGCGCGCTGCACGTGCAGTGGATGGATCTCGAAGGACCCACCGACGTGATGAGCTTCCCGATGGACGAGCTGCGCCCGGGCACCGAAAAGGCGCCGGGGGAGAACGGCATCCTGGGCGACATCGTGATCTGCCCGACCGTTGCCGAAGCGCAGGCCAAGGCCGGCGGGCATTCGACCCATGATGAAATCCTGCTGCTGACCACCCACGGCCTGCTGCACCTGATGGGCTTCGACCACATGGAGCCTGCGGAAAAGGAAGAGATGTTCACCCTGCAGCGCAGGCTGCTGGAGTCCTACACCGGGCGCCCGGCGCCCAAGGAGACGGTGGAATAGCACGTGGGGATACTTCTGCTGATTCTCGCCGTCGTCTTCATCGCCTGCGCGGCGGTGCTCACGGCCGCAGACTCAGCCTTCTACGCACTGTCCCGCCATGCCGCCGAAAGGCTGCGCAGCGAGTCTGATTCCAAGTCGCTCAGTTCCATCCTGGACGATCCGGAATCCCACGCACAGGCCATCAAGTTCTGGCGCATCTGGTTTGAAACCGCCTCCGCGGTGGCCGTGGCGCTGCTGGTCTCGCGCTGGGTGGAAAACATCTGGCTGACCGGCCTGCTCTCCACCGTGGCCATGGCGGCCCTAGGCTTCGTGCTGGTCAGCGTCTCGCCGCGGCGCTTCGGGCGTTCCAACGCCCAGAAAGTGGTCGAATCCACTGCGCCGCTGGTGCGCGCGCTGCGCAAGGCGCTGGGGCCGCTGGCCAATTGGCTGGCATCCATCGCCGCCGCCTTGAGCCCCGGGGGCAGCGACGAGGACGGATACCTGGGCAAGGAGCGCCTGCGCGACCTGGTCGACCGGGCCAGCGAAGGCGAGGACCTGGACGAGGAATCCGCCGAGCTGATCTCTTCGGTCATCGACCTGGAGGAGACCAATGTGCGCGCCGTGATGGTGCCGCGCACCGACATGGTGGTGCTGGATGCCGATCACACCTTCCACAGCGCGCTGGATCTGTTCATGGCCTCGGGCTACTCGCGCATCCCGCTGATCGGCGAAGACTCGGATGACATCCGCGGCATCATCTACCTCAAGGACCTGATCAACGAGATCCACGGGCTGCAGCAGGCGGAGAATCTGGCAGACTTGTCCCGGCAGGTGCGCTTCGTGCCGGAATCCAAGTCCGCCGCCGAACTGCTCCAGGAACTGCAGCAGGAGTCGATCCACCTGGCCATCGTCGTCGACGAATACGGCGGCACGGCCGGGCTGGTGACCCTGGAGGACCTGATCGAGGAGATCGTCGGCGAGATCGACGATGAATACGACCGCAGCAAGACCGAGCTCGTCGAGAACAAAGACGGTTCGCTGATTGCGGTGGCCAGCGCCTCGATCGACGATGTGGCAGATCACTTCGATGTGCTCATCGACGAGGAGGACGTC
The DNA here is from genome assembly GCF_006539925.1 of Glutamicibacter uratoxydans. Lineage (GTDB taxonomy): Bacteria > Actinomycetota > Actinomycetes > Actinomycetales > Micrococcaceae > Glutamicibacter > Glutamicibacter uratoxydans. The sequence goes on from NZ_BJNY01000001.1 coordinate 218,766, forward strand.
GACACCGTCGGCGGCCTGCTCTCCAAAGCGCTGGAGTCCGTGCCTGTGCTCGGCTCCACCGCCGATGTGTTCGGTCTGCGCCTGACCGTCGTCGCCCTGGCAGGGCGGCGCAACCGCATCGGCAAAATCCATGTAGAGCGCTGCGAAACCGGCGCTTCCGACCATATAGAGAACGACGAGGACTCAACGGATGAGTGAGAACCAAAAACTGCTGGCAACCGGCGGATGGCCTGAAGGCTTCCGCTCAGGCTTCACCTCCTTTGTGGGCCGCCCGAATGCCGGCAAGTCCACGCTGACCAATGCGCTGGTGGGGCAGAAGGTGGCCATCACCTCCGCCAAGCCGCAAACCACCCGCCACACCATCCGCGGTATCGTGCACCGCGAGGATGCGCAGCTGGTGCTCGTGGACACCCCCGGCCTGCACCGCCCGCGCACGCTGCTGGGCCAGCGCCTGAACGACCTGGTGGCCGAAACCCTCTCCGAGGTGGACGCCATCGGCTTCTGCATCCCTGCCAACGAAAAGATCGGCCCGGGCGACCGCTTCATCGCCACCCAGCTGGCGCAGCTGCAGCGCAAGCCGATCATCGCCCTGGTCACCAAGGCGGATCTGGTGGACCGCGAGCAGCTCGCGCAGCAGCTGATCGCCGTGACCGAGCTGGGCAGCCAGAACTTCGGCCCCAATGGCTTCGCCGCGATCATTCCGGTCTCCGCGGTCAAGGAGTTCCAGGTCGAGGAGGTGGCCGACGTATTGGTCGAGCACCTGCCGGTGGGACCTCCGCTGTACCCGGACGGCGAGCTGACCGACGAGCCGGAGGCCAAGATGGTCGCCGAGCTGGTGCGCGAGGCGGCGCTGGAGGGCGTGCGCGACGAGCTGCCGCACTCGCTGGCAGTCGTCGTGGAGGAAATGCAGCAGCGCGAGGGCCGCAGCGAAAACAACCCGCTGGTGGACATCCACGTCTCGCTGTATGTCGAGCGCTCCAGCCAAAAGGCCATTGTGATCGGCCGCGGCGGATCGCGCCTGCGCGAAGTGGGCTCCAACGCCCGCAAGGGCATCGAAAAGCTGCTGGGCACCAAGGTGTACCTTGACCTGCACGTGAAGGTGGCCAAGGACTGGCAGCGCGATCCAAAGCAGCTGGGCCGACTGGGCTTCTAGCGCCTAGGCGCAGTGCCGCAAAGCCTGACGACGGGGCCGGGGCCGGGGGATGATGAGTCCCTTGGCGCCGGCCCCGCGGCGTTGGGCTGGCCGCGCCTGGGCCCGGGTGTCCACTATGTGACACAATCGCGCAACATGTTGCATGGGGCACAAAACCCGGTGTTATGCTCAACACGTGCATTTCGAGCTTCTACTACTACTTAGCCGCTGCGAGGATCCAACGGACCGCTAGTGGTCTTTCGGCCGACCCCTCGCCGCGGAGTTGCTCATGTCCGGCCCCCAATACGCACTTATTCTTGTCTAGGGGACAACCGAAATGCAGAACATGCAAAAATCTTCGAACATGCCGATCCACAAGTATGTTCCTTTCCAGGACCAGATCGAGGTCAACCTGCCCGATCGCACCTGGCCCGATAAGTACATCACCAAGGCCCCGCGCTGGTGCGCAGTGGATCTGCGCGACGGCAACCAGGCGCTGATCGATCCGATGAGCCCCGAGCGCAAGCACAAGATGTTCGACCTGCTGGTGCAGATGGGCTACAAGGAGATCGAGGTCGGCTTCCCTTCGGCCTCGCAGACCGACTTCGACTTTGTCCGCCAGCTCATCGAGCAGAACCGCATCCCTGAGGACGTCACCATCCAGGTGCTCACCCAGTCCCGCGAGCACCTGATCGAGCGCACCTACGAGGCGCTGGAAGGCGCCAAGCAGGCCATCGTCCACCTGTACAACTCCACCTCGATCCTGCAGCGCGAGGTAGTGTTCCGCCAGGACGAGGACGGCATCGTCGACATCGCGGTCAACGGCGCGCGGCTGTGCAAGAAGTACGAAGAGCAGCTGACCGGCACCAAGATCACCTATGAGTACTCGCCGGAGTCCTACACCGGCACCGAGCTGGAATTCGCCAAGCGCATCTCCGAGGCAGTGGCCGAAGTGCTGGAAGCCACCCCGGAAAACAAGATGATCCTGAACCTGCCTGCCACCGTGGAAATGGCCACCCCGAACGTGTATGCGGACTCCATCGAGTGGATGCACCGCAACCTGGCCAACCGCGACTCGATCATCCTCTCGCTGCACCCGCACAACGACCGCGGCACCGGCGTGGCCGCCGCCGAGCTGGGCTACCTGGCCGGCGCCGACCGCATCGAAGGCTGCCTGTTCGGCAACGGCGAACGCACCGGCAACGTGGATTTGATCACCCTGGGCATGAACATGTTCGGCCAGGGAGTTGACCCGCAGATCGACTTCTCTGACATGGACCACATCCGCCGCACCGTCGAGTACTGCAACCAACTGCCGGTCCCGGAGCGCAGCCCATATGGCGGCGACCTGGTCTTCACCGCCTTCTCCGGTTCCCACCAGGACGCGATCAAGAAGGGCCTGGAGGCCATGGACGCCAAGGCCGAGGCCGCCGGCAAGGACGTCAACGACCTGATCTGGGCCGTGCCGTACCTGCCGGTGGATCCAAAGGACATCGGCCGCAGCTACGAAGCGGTGATCCGCGTGAACTCGCAGTCCGGCAAGGGCGGCGTGGCCTACCTGCTGAAGAACGACTACCAGCTGGATCTGCCGCGCCGCGCGCAGATCGAGTTCTCCGGGGTCATCCAGCGCAAGACCGACACCGAGGGCGGCGAGATCTCCTCGCAGGACATCTGGAACGTGTTCCAGGACGAGTACCTGCCGGTTGAGAACGCGGGCGACGAGAACGCCTGGGGCCACTACCGGGTCGCCTCGGCCACCGCCACCTCCAACGAGGACGGCAGCTTCCGCCTGGACACCAAGCTGATCAACGACGGCGTCGCCCAGGAGCGCAGCTCCAGCGGCAACGGCCCAGTCTCCGCGCTGGTCAACCTGCTGAACGAAGACGGCGTGGACCTGCGCGTGCTCGACTACTCCGAGCACGCGATGAGCGAGGGCGGCAACGCCCGCGCCGCGGCCTTCGTCGAGTGCGCCGTCGGCGACCGCATCCTGTGGGGCGTCGGTTTGGACACCAACACCAACATCGCGGCGCTGAAGGCAGTGGTTTCGGCGGTCAACCGCGCGATCCGCGACGCCAAGTAGCATCATCCGCACAGCACAACGCCACGTCCGGCAGCATCATGCCGGACGTGGCGTTGTTCGTAGCTGTCGGTGAACAGTGGGAGAATTAACCCTGTGTCACGATCAGGTTTCGCCTCCAAGAGCTACCGCACCCGCGGGATCGTTCTGCGCACCCATAAACTTGGCGAAGCAGACCGCATCATCACCCTGCTGACCCCCAATGGGATCGTGCGCGCGGTGGCCAAGGGCGTGCGGCGCACCTCCTCGCGCCTAGGCGCGACCCTTGAGCCGTTCATGGAAGTCGACGCCCAGCTGGTGATGGGCCGCAACCTGGACATCGTGTCCCAGGCCCAGCTGCGCCATGCCTATGGCCAGCTGCTGGTCGCGGACTACCCGAGCTATACGGTGGCCAACGCCATGGTGGAGATCGCTGAAAAGCTGCTGGAGGCCGACGGGGATTCGACCATGCGCCAGTACCGGCTGCTGCATGGGGCCATCGCCCTGCTTTCGAAGCAGGCAGTGGTCCCCGGCGCGGTGCTCGATTCCTATATCCTGAGGGCCTTGGCGGTAGCCGGTTGGGCTCCATCCTTCACCGACTGCGTGCGCTGCGGCGCCGCCGGGCCGCATGCAGCCCTGAACGTGCAGCTTGGCGGCGTGGTCTGCGCCGACTGCCGGCCCTCCGGCTCGCTCGCGCCGCACCCTGTCACGATCGGCTACCTGCAGGCCCTGCTCGACGGCGACTGGGACACGGTCGCCTTGGCCGGGCCGCGCGCCCGCGAGCAGGCGGCAGGCATCGTCGCGAATTATCTGCAATGGCACCTGGAACGTGCTGTAAAGTCCCTACGTCATGTGGAGAGAATATGAAGAAGCTTCCCAAGATCACCGGCAAGGCTGGGCCGGTGGCGCCCTTTGCCCACCCGGCAAATCCGGTGATGCCGCAGATTCCTAAGGAGCTGATCCCGGAGCATGTGGCCATCGTCATGGACGGCAACGGGCGCTGGGCCAACCAGCGCGGGCTGCCGCGCACCGAGGGCCACCGCGCCGGCGAAGCTGCCCTGCTTGACGTGATGGCAGGCGCCGTGGAAATGGGCATCAAGTACGTCTCGGTCTACGCATTCTCCACCGAGAATTGGAAGCGCAGCCCCGAAGAGGTGCGCTTCCTCATGGGCTTCTCCCGCGATGTGCTGCGCCGCCAGCGAGATACCTTGAATTCCTGGGGCGTGCGCATCCGATGGTCGGGCCGCGAGCCCAAGCTGTGGAAGTCGGTCATCAACGAACTACGCGACGCCGAAGAACTGACCCGCGACAACCTGGGCTGCCAGCTGACCATGTGCGTGAACTACGGCGGACGGGCGGAGCTGGGCGACGCGATGGCTGCCATCGCCAAGGATGTTGCCTCGGGGAAGCTGCGCGCCTCGGCCGTGGGGGAGAAGACCATCGGAAAATACCTGCATGCCCCGGAGCTTCCGGACGTGGACCTGTTCCTGCGCACCAGCGGCGAGCAGCGCACCAGCAACTTCCTGCTGTGGCAGTCCGCCTACGCGGAGATGGTCTTCCTGGACCAGTTGTGGCCGGATGTCGACCGGCGCACCCTGTTCACCGCGGTTCAGCAGTATGCCCAGCGCGACCGTCGCTACGGCGGAGCCGTGGACAAGCCCAAGGCCTAGTCCCGGAGCATCTTCAGCCAGAGCCTCAGGTCCCGGTATGCGGTGGCCCGTGCCGGCTCCGCCGAGGAGAACACGTCGTGCATGGCCCCGTCGATCTGCGAAAGGGTGACGAAGCTGCCAAGCTTCAGCCCCCGCAGCCGGGTTTGGTTCACGTCGATCACCGAATCCGCGTGCTGCATGACCGCTGAGTAGGTGGTGCTCAGATGCGATTCCTTCGAGGTGAGCAGCAGGATCGGGATGCTCAGGTTCAGCCCCTTGGCCACCTGGGCGTGCCCTTCCAGGATGGTGTGCAGCCAGCCGGCAGTGCTGGGAAAGGCGTAGGCAGGGCGCCAGATCGGGTGCAGGTCCCATTGGCCCTGGGCGCTTTCGCTCAAAGACTGCCAATAGTGGTCGAACTGGGTCGCAAGGATCTTACGGCGCGGATTGCTCCGCGCCACAGCTTCCATGAGCCCGTTGATGGGTATGCGCAGGAATGCGGTGCCCTGGAACTCCAGCCACGGCGCGTTCAGAACCAGCGCCTGGATCGGGGCGTGCGTACGCTCGATCCACAAGCTGAGGATCAGCCCTCCCATGGAGTGCCCCTGCGCAACTACCGGCAGGCCCGGGTGCGCCTTTCGCACCAGTTCCATCGCCGCATCAAGTTCCATGTCGAGCGCCTTCAGGTCCTCGATGTACCCCGGCAGCTCATGCTGCGCGCGCAGGCTGCGTCCGTGGTGCCGCAGATCCAGCGCGTAGAAGCAGTAGCCCTGCGCATGCCAGAACTCCGTCAGCTGCCGGTTGTAGAAGTAGTCGCTCCAGCCGTGCACCGACAGGACGACGCCCTTGAACTTCTTGAAGTTCAGCCAGCCAAAACGCTGGCGCGGGAGGTATCGAACCACCGTTGCCACCAGCGGCCCTTCAGCATCGGCCCCGAAATCCAAGGTGGTGTATTCGAAGCCTGGGCCCAGGGGATCAGGCAGCCATTGGCCCGGAGCGCTGGACGGCAGAAACTGCGGCCACTGCTCTGTGGGAAGAATTTCATTGCCCCTCATGCAAGTAGCTTACCGATCTCAAGTTGTCTCAAAGCACCTCTTCACGGGAAGATTAACACCATGCGCATTTATCCTTTGGTCTTCAAGCACTTTTTCACGAAGATGGATCCTGAAAAGGCCCATCACTTTGCCTTCGACGCGATCAAGCTGGCGCAGAAGGTCGGTTTGACCAAAGCCACGCGCAAGTTCTTTGCCCCTGCACCAAAGCTGAAGCGCACCGTGATGGGCATCGACTTCCCGTCGCCCTTCGGCTTGGCCGCAGGCTTTGACAAGGGAGCCACCGGCATTCTTGCGCTTAGCGATATCGGCTTTGGCCATGTGGAAATCGGCACGGTCACTGGACAAGCCCAGCCAGGCAATCCGCAGCCACGCCTATTCCGTTTGGTGGAGGACCGCGCGGTCATCAACCGCATGGGGTTCAACAACGAGGGCGCTGAAGTTGTTGCAGCACGCGTCGCCCAGTCGCGCCAGCAGCTCAAGGCCGACTACTCCGGAACCCGTCCGGTGCTTGGGGTCAACATTGGCAAGACGAAGGTTGTTGAACTGGAGGACGCGGTGGGGGACTACCTCGCGTCAACCCGACAGTTGGCAATTCACGCCGACTACCTTGTCGTCAATGTCTCCAGCCCGAATACTCCTGGACTGCGCCTGCTGCAGAGCGTCGAATCCCTGCGCCCGTTGCTCAGCGAAGTCGGCGAACTAGCCGACCACACGGCAGGCCGGCACATTCCATTGTTGGTCAAGATCGCCCCGGATCTGAGCGATGAAGATATTGCAGATGTGGCTAAGCTCGCCACCGAGCTGGGGCTGGATGGAATCATTGCAACGAACACCACCATCGGTCGCGACGGCTTGACCAGCCCCGCGGCCAAGGTCGAAGAAATCGGTGCCGGCGGACTTTCCGGGGCTCCGCTGAAGCAGCGGTCCCTGGAGGTGCTGCGCCAGCTGCGCTCAATGGTGCCTGCAGACATGGCGCTAATTGCCGTCGGCGGAGTGACCACCGCGCAGGACGTCAAGGACCGCCTGGACGCCGGGGCCGACCTGGTTCAGGGATACACCGCATTCCTCTACGAGGGCCCGTTCTGGGCGCGAAGCATTAACCGCCAGCTCGAACGCATCCTCTAACCTCTCATCAGCTTCCTCATGGAAGTCGATGATCCATGGCCTCGCTTCGCCCAACTCGGGCGGATCGAGGCCATAGTTTTTTGTCCTGCGAACAAGGCATATGGGGGAGCATCCTTCGACTTAGGACTCCCCGGGTCCAGGCTTGTATTTGACCCTACAAAGAATGAGGTCGGTGAACATGCTTGTGCCGCCGGCCTCTGGCAGAGGGCCAGGTGGTGCCGACATTGCAGGCAACGGCTAAGCTCTCCGGCTTTGCCCAAGAAGCCTCACCGACACAAGCCATTAATCTTGTGAGATCCCAGACCCGCCGCCATAGGAGCTGATCGACACAAGGATAAACACTTGTCACATTTGTCCCACGGCGGCCCGGAAATAAGTGCTCCCAGTCAGTTGAAGACATAAAAAGGGGCGGATTCCGCAGAATCCGCCCCGAGGCTTTATGTGACCGTTAGTCGATCGATTCGCCGCGCTTCACCTGCGGCTTTGGCAGGCGCAGCTTGCGGAACTGCAGTGCGCGCATCGTCGCATACATGCGAACGCCGCGGTCGATGGTGCCAAATTTTGCGACCAAGCGGCGCTTCAGGATTGAGCTCGTGATAATCGCTTCGATGACAATGATGGCGATCAATACCCACAGGCCAGTCTGCACGCCGACCTGGATATTGATATTTCCACTGAAAGTCAGCGAAATAATCAAGAACGCCAGCACAAAGAACATCATGAATTCGCCGATCATCCAGCGGGCGTCGATGAAGTTTCGCGCATAACGCTTCTGCGGGCCCTTGTCGCGGGCCATGAGGTAGCGCTCATCGCCGGTTTCATTGGCGATACGCAGTCGATTCTGGGCTTCAATGCGCTGCTGGCGTTCAACTTCCTTCGCCGCCTTGCGGTCGGTAGGAACCAAGGGGCGCTGGCGGTTCGCCTGCTGCGCGCTTCGCTTGGGCGTCGGGCCAGACTTGCGACCGTCGCTAGTTTCCGGGGTCTGCTCTGCAGGCTCCACATTTACTTGGGATTGAGATTCATCCTTCTTACGTCCAAACACCCCTCTATCCTAGCGGGGATTGATACTCAGGGTGACATTGACAACCTCAGAATTGCTAGGCTGATTGCATGACATCAGATTCAACCCAGCAGTCCGCTGCACACGGTGTAGACGTAACTGCGCTCAAAGGTCATATCCAGAGCAACTTCGAGAAGATCCTCGCAGAGTTGACCGAGCTCGTAGCAATCCCGAGCATTGCCTGGGACTCCTTCGACCCGGCAAACCTAGAAAAGTCGGCCCAGGCAGTCGCAGAGCTTGCAAAAACTGCAGGCATGCAAAGCATCGAGATCCTGCGCGAGCCAACCGATAGCGGCGCCATGGGGGCGCCGGCATTGGTCGCCCACCGCCCGGCGGCCGAAGGCAAACCAACGGTGCTGCTGTACGCACACCACGACGTACAGCCTCCAGGCGATGAGGCCGACTGGAATACTCCTGTCTTCGAGGCCACCCGCGTAGGGGACAGGCTGTTCGGCCGAGGCGCCGCCGACGACAAGGCGGGCATCATGGTCCACATTGCGGCAATGCGCGCTGTGCTGGATTCGGTGGAAGATTTCGGCGTGGGCGTCACCTACTTCTTCGAAGGCGAGGAAGAAGCCGGCTCGCCGTCATTCCGCAATTTCCTTGAAGCGCATCAGGACAAGCTCGCCGCTGACGTCATCATCGTCGCCGACTCGGGCAACTGGGCTGTCGGCACTCCAGCACTGACGACCTCGCTGCGCGGCATGTGCGCCGCGGAAATCACCGTCCGCTCGCTGAAGCACGCGGTCCACTCCGGGATGTTCGGCGGACCAATCCTGGACGCCCCAATCCTGGCTGCGAAGCTCATCTCCACCTTCCACGACGAGAACGGCGATGTTGCGATCCAGGGCTTGCTGTCGCATGATTCGGCCGATGTCGATTTCACTGAAGAGCAGTTCCGCGTCGATTCAGGCGTCTCCGATTCCTTCGCTTTGGCCGGCACCGGGAAGATCACCGATCGCTTGTGGAATAAACCAGCGCTGAGTGTGATTGGAATGGATGTGCCCAGCGTCAGCCATTCGTCGAATACCTTGATCCCGCAGATGCGTTTCAAGGTTTCGATGCGTCTGGCACCGGGACAGGACCCTGCCAAGGCCCTTGAAGCATTCGAAGCCCACGTCAAAAGCGTGGACCTTCGTGGGGCCGAAGTTGAGTTCAAGCCAATCGAAGCTGGAAGCTCCTACCAGGCGAATCTTGACGCACCGGCAAATGCAACTGCAGCGTGGGCTTTGGAACAAGCTTGGGGAGTTGTACCGGTCAATATGGGCTTGGGTGGATCGATTCCATTCATCTCCGATCTGTCCGAGATCTTCCCTCAAGCGCAGATTCTGGTCACCGGCGTCGAGGATCCTGATTCCCGAGCGCATTCAGCCAACGAATCCCTGCATTTGGGCGACTTCCAGCACGCGATCGAGGCCGAAGCTCTGCTGTTGGCTCGCATCAACGCAGAAGGCCTATGAGCCGCGTCATACACGCCGTCTCAGAGGGGGCTTTCCAAAGCCGCCGGACGTAGGATAGAACTAACAAAAGGGCTTCAAGCCCGCACCACAAAGGTGTAGCTTGGTGCCACAACGAGCAGTTTGGGAGGAAATCATGACTGCAGCCGTAGACCAGACCAAGGGTGATCCAACCGAGGTCCCAACCCACGAAGTCAACATTTCAGATGTTGCAGCAGCCAAGGTTCGTTCGCTTCTTGAGCAGGAGGGCCGCGACGACCTTCGCTTGCGCATCGCCGTACAGCCAGGCGGCTGCTCCGGCCTCATCTACCAGCTCTACTTTGACGAGCGCATGCTCGAAGGCGACGCAGTTCGCGATTTCGACGGTGTCGAGGTAGTCGTCGACAAGATGAGCGTGCCTTACCTGGCCGGCGCTTCCATCGACTTCGAGGACACCATCTCGAAGCAGGGCTTCACCATCGACAACCCAGCAGCCTCCGGCTCCTGCGCTTGTGGAGATTCGTTCCACTAGGCCCTCGGGAACTAACGCCGCTGTTCATTCGTTGAAGAAATTTCTCGTCTGAACAGCGGCGTTTTTCGGCATTCTGACCCCGAAGAGGGTAAGCTCTACATTAAGTAGTAAAACTATGTTTCGCTTCGTGAGCCACCTCACCGTGCATCTCGTAAATTGCGAGGTGACTTATGAAGACCACATTCTGCACCAACAAAGAGGAAGGGCCGTCTGTGAGTTCGCAAGACCGAACCGGCAGTCGCGGTACTGCTAAGGCCAAAGTACTGGCCTTAGTTGGCACCAGTGCATTGCTGTTGACGGGATGTTCAGCGGAGGTCAAACGCGGTTGGCTCCCCAACGTGGACCGCGATACCACCAACCACACTGCTGCGATTCAGGATTTCTGGGTCCACTCGTGGATTGCTGTAATTGTCATCGGTGTACTTACCTGGGGTTTGATGCTTTGGTGCATCATTGCCTACCGTCGCCGCAAGACTGACACTGGCTACCCGCGCCAGCTGAGCTACAACTTGCCATTGGAGATCTTCTACACGGCCATTCCGCTGGTCCTTGTTCTGGTCTTCTTTAGCTTTAACAACAACTTGGTCAACAGCATCAATAAGCCTGTTGATTCCGAAATCACCGTGGATGTTCGCGCTAAGCAGTGGGCTTGGGACTTCAACTACACCTTTGATGGTGGCACCGAGAAGTACTACGCAGGCACCCAGGCTCACCTGAACACCGATGGCTCGCCAGGTGCGCAGGAAACCCTGCCAACCTTGTACCTGCCAGCAGGCAAGTCGGTTGACCTGCAGCTGAACAGCCGCGATGTTATCCACTCGTTCTGGGTACCAGCCTTCTTGCAGAAGCTGGATATGATCCCGGGCAAGACCAATCACATCTACCTGACCCCACAGGTTGAAGGCACCTACGATGGCAAGTGCGCCGAGCTTTGCGGCGAGTACCACTCGGAAATGCTGTTCAACTTGAAGGTAGTCTCCGAGTCCGAGTTCAAGGCTCAGATGGCGAAGCTGGAAGATGGACACATTGGTGAAGAGTACGACCGCATTCCTGATGAAGTGAACAGCGTTGTCGTAGAGCACGCAGGGGAAGGAGAGTAATCGCGATGACCACGTTCGAATACGCAACTGACGACATCAAGTCGATTGCCCCAGCCGTTGTGCCGAAGTCCAAGGGTCGCCTCTTCGTCGACTTCATTACTTCGACCGACCATAAGAAGATCGGGTACATGTACCTGATCAGCTCGTTCGTCTTCTTCTGCATCGGCGGCGTCATGGCGCTGCTGATTCGTGCAGAGTTGTTCGAACCAGGTATGCAGATTCTGCAGACCAAGGAACAGTACAACCAGCTGTTCACCATGCACGGCACCATCATGCTGCTGATGTTTGCAACCCCGTTGTTCGCAGGCTTCGCAAACGTCATGATGCCGCTGCAGATCGGTTCGCCCGATGTGGCGTTCCCACGACTGAACGCATTGGCCTTCTGGTTCTTCTCGTTCGGTTCCACCATCGCCTTGGCTGGCTACCTCACCCCTCAGGGTGCTGCCAGCTTCGGTTGGTTCGCCTACGCACCGCTGTCCAGCACCACTTTCTCCCCAGGCATTGGCGGCGATCTGTGGGTCTTCGGTCTGGCGCTCTCGGGCTTCGGCACCATCCTCGGTGCAGTCAACTTCATCACCACCATCATCTGCCTGCGTGCGCCAGGTATGACCATGTGGCGCATGTCGGTGTTCACCTGGAACACCTTGATCACCTCGATTCTGATCTTGATGGCCTTCCCACCGCTAGCTGCAGCACTGTTCGCACTCGGTGCTGACCGTCGCTTCGGCGCTCACGTGTTCGATGCAGAAACCGGTGGCGCCATCCTGTGGCAGCACCTGTTCTGGTTCTTCGGCCACCCAGAGGTATACATCATCGCGCTGCCGTTCTTCGGCATCGTTTCCGAGATCTACCCAGTGTTCGCACGCAAGCCGATCTTCGGCTATAAGGGCCTGATCTTCGCAACCATCTCGATTGCAGCTCTGTCTGTTTCGGTGTGGGCACACCACATGTACGTCACCGGTTCGGTCGCGCTGCCATTCTTCGGCTTCATGACCATGCTGATTGCCGTTCCAACCGGTGTGAAGTTCTTCAACTGGATCGGTACGCTGTGGCGGGGCTCGATCACCTTTGAAACCCCGATGCTCTGGAGCATCGGCTTCATGATCACCTTCCTGTTCGGCGGCCTGACCGGTATTATCCTGTCGGCTCCGTCCCTGGACTTCCACGTTTCGGACACCTACTTCGTTGTGGCTCACTTCCACTACGTAGTCTTCGGCACCGTTGTCTTCGCAATGTTCGCCGGCTTCTACTTCTGGTGGCCAAAGTGGACCGGCAAGATGCTCAACGAGCGTCTGGGCAAGATCCACTTCTGGATGCTGTTCATCGGCTTCCACGGCACCTTCCTGATCCAGCACTGGCTGGGCGTTATGGGCATGCCACGTCGCTACGCCGACTACATGCCTGAAGATGGCTTCACTAACATGAACCAGGTTTCCACCGTCTTCGCATTCATCTTGGGTGCATCGATGATCCCTTGGTTCTGGAACGTGTGGATCACCCACCGCACCGCCAAGAAGGTTGAAGTTGACGATCCATGGGGCTTTGGCGCTTCGCTGGAATGGGCAACCTCTTGCCCTCCACCACGCCACAACTTCCATTCGATTCCACGTATCCGTTCCGAGCGCCCAGCACTGGATCTGCACCACCCAGAACTGAGTGGCCGCCATACTCCGGTAGCCGCAGCCGCAAAGATCTTCGGCCCTGCTGATCAGAAGGATGTGTAATCAATGAAGGTTGAATCCTGGATTTTCCTTGGTGGAGTTTTCTTCTTCATCCCAGTAGGTATCGTGTACGGCTACATGACCAATTGGGAAGAGTGGGTTGGCTTCCTGGCACTACTGATGCTCGCCGGCCTTTCCGCCATGGTTGGCTGGTACCTGTTGTTCACGGCCCGCCGCGTCGGCCCTCGTCCAGAGGACCGCGTTGACGGCGAAATCCACGAGAACGCCGGTGACATCGGAATGTTCTCGCCTTGGAGCTGGTGGCCATTGGTATTGGCAGCCGCCGCAGCAGTTTCCTTCCTGGGAATTGCAGTTGGCTGGTGGGTATTCTACGTAGGCGCAGGCCTGGCCGTTATCGGCCTGACTGGCTGGGTTTACGAATACAGCCGTGGAGACCACGCACACTAAAGCACTAAGCTAGTGGGGTGGCAAGCAAGAAATTGCTTGCCGCCCCACTAGTCTTTTAATCAGCAATATCACCTGCAACCGCAGCTGAAACCGGTTGCATTTTCGGGGGAGTACAGGTGCGTCATTCACCTCAGCCGGCAGTCACCGGGCAGCTAGACCCTAGCAGCAGCCTGAGCAAGTACCGCCAGATCCGCGAAATCCTCCGAACCCATGCTCGAGAACACTGCAAGCCAGGTTACCGCCTGCCACCTGAACGGGTGCTCGCTGAACATTTCGGCGTGGCCAGGAAAACGATTCGCCAGGCGATCGACGCGCTCGTCGATGAACAGGTGCTCAAACGCGTGGTCGGCATCGGCACGTTCGTAGTCCCTGAAAAGCTCGACCTGCGCGTACGTCTCCACTCATACTCCGAGGACATGATGCGCCGCGGCATGGTTCCCGACGCACATGTACTGCAATTCGCTGAGATCAAGTCCAATGCAAATCTCGCCTCCCAGCTGATGATCGAAGAAGGCGAGCCCGTTGTGCAGTTCAAGCGCCTGCTTCTGGCCGATGGCACTCCCATGAGCCTCGATGAGAACTACATGCCGGCGGACCTGGTCCCGGGATTCGTTGACGGAGAACCGCCGTCAAAGCTCTACCAGGCGCTGCACGAACGCTACGGCATCCTTCTGGAGTGGGGCGAGGATCAGGTCGAAAGCACGGCTGCTAGTACGCAGCAGGCCCGCCTGCTGGGCGTGGAGCCAGGATTCCCGCTGCTGCAGATTACCCGTTACGCCTATGTGGGCGAACGCTTGGCCGACTATTCTGTTTCGCTCTACCGCTCTGACCGGTACAAGCTCTTTGTGCCGCTGCAGCGGCTTGGAACCCGCACTCCGCGATACACGGAGAACATCTAGGCCAGCCGAACGTGCGGCAACGCAGCCACGACGCCACGAGTCCTAGATTGGCAGCTGCCAGGCGCCGCTGACTCGCAACAGGCTGGGCCGCGCCTTCGTGGAAATTCATGACTGCCCAGCCGTCAAAATCGCGGGGGCAAAGGTTTTCTACGACTGCCGGCAGGTGATGTTCTTCTCGCCGGCGACCCATCAGCTTCCCGGATACTGCCAGAACTGCCCGCGTAGACGGCAGTTTTATTTCGCTGCGGGTCGCTGGGTGTAGTTGCACCCCACAACCGGCTGTCGGCGAATCCCCGACGCTGGGCATCCGGCAAACCGCCTCAGTTCTCGGCTCACAATACAAATGTGTGGGAAAACCCGAACAGTCTGAGTTCGCGTCTGCAGCTTCCTGCGTCCTGCGATGGATAAAACTGGTGAGCCGGTAGAAGCACGGAGGGTTCTCGACTCACAGAGCCGCCGTGGTGCAACATGCGCTGGTTGCTGCTCAATGCCCACGGTGACCACTAATTGCTGACCGACAGTAGTTCACTACCTGTACGGCTACAGTTGCCGCGTTGCCGGCTCCGAGGCCGGGCAGGGCGCCATTCGCCACTCGCCATTCGCACAGACGCCTGAAGCAACACATGGCAGCACACGGGGCGCAGGCGGCAACAGTGGACAACGCCTCACAGGGCTCGCTGGGCGTTCAGAAGACATTCTCTGGGGGACAGGCGCCAAGAATCCACAACAAGCGATTGCAGCAGGCTCACAGAGGCGTAGAAATACTGCTTAACCAAACGAGGGACATACCCTCAGGTATGTCCCTCGTTTTGTGACTAATGCGAGTCGAGATTACTTCTCGATCGAGTCCTGCTTGTCGCCTTCAACTTCGTGGTGACCGTGAGCTGCATGAGCAGCTTCCAGCTCCGACGGAGTTACCGGGGCGACGCGATCTTCGAAGAAGAACTTCGAGATCTTTGCACGACGCTTCTCCTTGCGGGAGATGTGTCCTGCTGCATCCGGCTGGGCCGGAATGTACTTGTTGTCGTTGAAGCTCGTCAACAGGTAGCGCTTGTAGACGTCGATTTCCTCGTGCTTCTCGGAGAAGCCACCTTCAGGAGACATCTGGATGATGCCAGCTTCGCGGCCGTGCAGCACGATCTCGCGATCCTTGCGCTGCAGCGACAGGCAAATGCGGCGGGTCAACCAGAAGGCAATGATTGGGCCGAGGAAGAAGAGCGTACGCAGCCAGTAGGTCACGTCGTTCAGTGCCACGTGGAAGTGGGTTGCAATCAAGTCGGACGAGGCAGCTGCCCACATCACGGAGTAGAAGACAACGCCGGCTGCACCCATTGCGGTACGGAATGGAGCGTTACGTGGACGGTCCAGCAGGTGGTGCTCGCGGTTGTCCTTGGTGACCCAGCGTTCGATCCATGGCCATGCAAACATGACCGCGAACAAGGCACCTGCAGGAACCAGAGCTGGAAGCAGAACCGAGAGCACCAGGGTGTTAGAGCCCCATGGGAATGGAATGTTCCACTCGAAGGAGAAGTTGCCCAGAACACCTGGCATCAGGCGCAGCGCGCCGTCAACGAAACCGATGTACCAGTCAGGCTGGGTACCAGCCGAAACTGGTGACGGATCGTATGGACCGTAGTTCCACACCGGGTTGATCTGAACCAAGCCGGAGATCATCGCGATGATGCCGAAGATGATGAAGAAGAATCCACCAGCCTTGGCAGCGTACACAGGACCAACTGGGAAGCCGACGACGTTGTCGTTGGTGCGGCCTGGGCCAGGGTACTGGGTGTGCTTGTGGGTGACCACCATGAACAGGTGGATGACCAGAAGCAGGATGATGACTGCAGGAACAATCATGATGTGCAGCGAGTACAGACGCGGGATCACGTGCTCGCCTGGGAACTCGCCGCCGAAGAAGAACATCGACAGGTAAGTACCTACAACAGGGATGGCCTTCATGACGCCGTCGATGATGCGCAGGCCGTTGCCGGACAGCAGATCATCTGGAAGCGAGTAGCCGGTGAAGCCAGCAGCCAGGCCCATGATCAGCAGCACGCCGCCGACAACCCAGTTCAGTTCACGCGGGCGACGGAAAGCGCCGGTGAAGAACACGCGCAGCATGTGCACGGAGAGGGAAGCAACGAACAGCAGTGCCGACCAGTGGTGTACCTGTCGCATGAACAGGCCGCCGCGGACGTCGAAGGAGATATCGAGGGTCGAGGCCATAGCCGTCGACATGCCGATACCCTTCAGCGGAACGTACGAGCCTTCGTAGACTACGTGGGCCATGGAAGGATCGAAGAAGAAGGTCAGGAAGGTGCCGGAGAGCAGCAGCAGTACAAAGCAGTACATTGCCACTTCGCCGAACATGAACGACCAGTGATCTGGGAAGATCTTGCGGCCGAATTCCTTGACCATGCCGGAAGCACCGACGCGGGAGTCGACGAAGTCGGCCAGGCGGCCGGTCTTGGTCGATGCGGTGAACTCATTAGTAGTCGTCATTAGTGCTTTCCACGCTCCCAGTAGGCTGGGCCAACAGGCTCGTGGAAGTCGCTCTGAGCTACCAGGTAGCCCTCAGCGTCCACGGTGATTGGCAACTGCGGAAGTGCGTGACCTGCCGGACCGAAGACAACCTTGCACTCGTTGGCGAGGTCGAAGGTCGACTGGTGGCAAGGGCACAGCAGGTGGTGGGTGTGCTGCTCGTACAGAGCGATCGGGCAGCCAACGTGGGTGCAGATCTTGGAGTAGGCGACGATGCCGTCTACGTTCCAAGTTTCGCGGCCCTCGGAGATGTTCATCTCGGCTGGATCCATGCGCATGAGCAGAACAACGGCCTTGGCCTTCTCGTTCAGTACGTTCTCGGCTTCGTTCAGACCCTCGGGAATGACGTGGAAGACCGAACCGATCTGTACGTCCGAGGCCTTGATCGGGGTGCCGGAAGGATCGCGGGTCAGACGAACGCCCTTGTCCCACATGGTGTGGCTCAGGGATTCGATCATCTGGTGCGCGGTGTTGCCGGTGCGGTCGAGGTCGCGGAACATGAAGATCGCTGGGATTGGTGCCAAAGCAATGGCGCCAATCAGGGTGTTGCGGATCAACGGACGGCGCTTGATGCCCGATTCGTCAATGATGGTGTCGATGATCTCGACTGCATCCTGACGGTCTTCTTCGGTGCGGATCTCGTGGCGGCTTTCCACCAGTTCGTGATCCGGCATCAGGGTCTTGGCCCAGTGGACAATGCCAACGCCGATGCCGAGCATCGCGAAGGCGGTGCCCAGGCCCAGTGCGGCGTTCTGAACGCGGAGTTCAGCGAAGGTCATGTCGCCCAGGTGGCCCAGGACGAAGTAAGACACAAAGAAGAACAGCGTGCCGATGATGGAGATGGTAAATAGGAGCGCTACTTGGCGCTCGTGTCGCTTGGCTGCGCGCGGGTCGCTGTCTGCGATTCGCGGACGGTGCGGCGGTAGTCCTGGATCAGGGAAGCGATCCTGAGCCACATCGTCAGCCTTAGCAACGGTGCCCGAACCTTCGGGACTGCCGTGACTATGGTCGCCCATGTTTCTCTCTCATCCTTCTGTTAGGAATTTTTGTACGTAGTGATGTTTGCGGCGCTAAGCCGCGGGTGCCTTAGGAAGGACGCGAGGTCAACCAAATGGTGAAGGCGATTACGATACCCAGACCAGCGGTCCAGATGAACAGGCCTTCAGCCACTGGGCCCAGCGAGCCAAGAGCAATACCGCCGGCAGTGCCATTGGCTTCAATGGTCTTCAGGAAGGTGATCACGTCACGCTTCTCATCCGGGGTGATGTTCGAGTCGTTGAACACTGGCATGTTCTGCGGACCGGTAGCCATCGCTTCGTAGATGTGCTTCTCGCTGACGCCAACCAGGGTCGGTGCGAACTTACCGCGGGTCAGTGCACCACCGGCAGCTGCCGCGTTGTGGCACATTGCGCAGTTCACGCGGAACACGGTACCGCCGTGAGCTGCATCGCCCTTGGTCGTATCCAGGCTTTCCTCATCCGGGATAGCAGGTCCTGCGCCGAGGCTGGCAACGTATGCCGACAGCTGGGAAATCTGTTCGTCATTGAACTGCACTGGCTTGGCCTGAGCCTGTGGGCCCTGCATCTGCATTGGCATGCGGCCGGTGCCGACCTGGAAGTCAACGGCTGCGGCGCCAACGCCGATCAGCGATGGGCCGGAGTCGCTGCCCTGTGCCTTCAGGCCGTGGCAGGTTGCGCAGTTAGCAACGAAGAGCTTGCCGCCCTCGTCGATGTCCGACTGAGATGCAGTAGTGGTCTCTGCAGCCTTTGCTTCGCTGATGCTGCCCGCTGCAATGTAAAGACTGCCGGTGACCAGCAATCCGAATAACAGCAGGGCCACAGCGGCGAGCGGGTGGCGGCGCTTTGTTGAAAGAGCCTTCACTTGCTGGTTCCTCACTTAATTTCTTGGTGTGGTGTTGCCGTACTTCTGTGGAGGCAACTGGTGAATGTTAGTTGCCTACTTCAGGAAGTAGATGATCGCGAACAGAGCAATCCAGACAACGTCAACGAAGTGCCAGTAGTAGGACACGACGATGGCGCCGGTTGCTTCGAAGTGACCAAACTTCTTCGCGAGCATTGCACGACCAATGATCAGCAAGAACGCAATCAGGCCGCCGGTGACGTGAAGTCCGTGGAAGCCAGTAGTCATGTAGAACACTGAGCCGTAGCCGTTGGAGTTCAGGGAGACACCCTCGTGAACGAGGGTTACGTATTCAAAGGCCTGGACGGAAACGAAGATAGCCCCAAGGAAGAAGGTGAGAATGAACCATTCGATCATTCCCCATTCCTTGAGGTTGAAGATTCCACCGGAACGGCGAGGCTTGAAGGCCTCGGCCTTGAATACGCCGATCTGAGCAGTAAACGAGCTGGACACCAGAATCAAGGTGTTAACCAGCGCGAACGGTACGTTCAGCTTGGCAGTTTCAGTCGCCCAGAGTTCGGGCGCGGCAGCACGAATGCTGAAGTACATGGCGAAGAGGGCGGCGAAGAACATGAGCTCGCTGGAGAGCCACACCATCGTTCCCACCGACACCATGTTTGGGCGGTTCGGCGCATGAGGCGCCGTCGTATTTGGGGCATGAGTCGCAGTTGTCACACTGACATTATGTCTCTAAATAGGCCTCAGATACCAATGCAAACGGGGTCTGACAGTGGTTTCTTCTGCCACACCTCGGAAACAACCGCGGAAACACGCGGAAGTTTGAATAAAACTCTTTCTACAATTCGTAGAGCGAGGATCGGCGCGTCACGCGCAATATTCATTTATGCAACAAGCCCATGACGTAATTATCTGCTGATTTCTCCCGAAAAACAGCGACTTGGACCACATCATCTTAAGAAATGAATTGGGTTGGACTCCGGCGATCTCGATAGGCTTGTACACGTGTCAACGAGCCTTGAAAACGAAAAGTTCCCGACCTGGCCGAATTTGCTGGCCACCTTGATTTCCGGCGGTGATCTTAGCCGGTCCGAGGCTGGTTGGGCGATGAATGAGATCATGAACGGCGAAGCCAGCGATGTACAAATCGCAGGCTTTTTAGTTGCGCTGCGCGCCAAGGGGGAGACTGTCGCCGAATTAACCGGCCTCGTCGACTCAATGGTCGCCAACGCGAAGCCGCTACGCGTCAATTCACCAACTTTGGACATTGTGGGAACCGGCGGCGATCGGCAGAACACCGTCAACATCTCCACCATGGCTACGCTGGTCTGCGCAGGCGCCGGAGTCAACATAGTTAAACACGGAAACCGTGCATCTTCATCGTCGTCGGGATCAGCCGACGTTCTCGAAGCCCTGGACGTACGACTCGATGTACCAATCGAGCGCCTTGTAGAGGTCTACGACAAGGTTGGAATTGCATTCTGTTTCGCGAATATCTTCCACCCTTCAATGAAGCATGTGGCCGCCGCACGCCGCCAGCTGCGTGTTCCCACAGCTTTCAACTTCATGGGCCCACTGACCAACCCGGCCCTGCCATCCGCGTCAGCAATTGGCTGCTCTGACCTGGTCATGGCCCCGATCATGGCAGGCGTACTCGCCAGCCGCGGCGTACGCGGCCTAGTCTTCCGCGGCGAAGACGGACTGGACGAAATGACCACAACGACATCGAACCGTGTATGGGAAGTCCGCGACGGCAAGGTTTCCGAGTTCACTTTCGATGCGCAGAGCCTTGGCATTGCCCGCACGACGCTGGACGACTTGCGAGGCGGCGACGCTCAACACAACGCACAGGTTGTAAAGGACATCGTCAACGGCGCCACTGGCCCGGTACGCGACGCAGTCCTTGTGAACGCCGCAGCCGGAATCGTGGCATTCGACGAATCAGCGCAGCAACCATTCGAGCAGCGCATGAAGGAAGCATTGGAGAAGGCAACGAAATCGATCGATTCCGGCGCCGCCGCAAAGGTCCTAGATACCTGGTCGACGACAACTCTTAACATCGTCGGGCGCTAACTCATCGGAACATCTTCTTAAAACAAATCAGGGCTTTGGTTTACTGCTATACAAGCAATGAACCAAAGCCCTGATTTTTGTTCGGGGGACTACTCGCCGAGATCCAGCGAGAACGCTGCGTCCAGATCATGGGTTGAATATGCGCGGAATGCGATATGTGTTTGCGTGCCCCGAATACCCGGGATCTTCGAAAGACGATTGGCGATGACCTCAGCAAGATCCTCATGCTTGTGCACATGCGCAATCGCAATAAGGTCCCAATCTCCAGCGACTGAATACACCTCGCGGATTCCATCAATCTCGGAGATCTGCTGCGCGCATTCTGGAATACTGTCGGTGGCTGTCTGAATCATGACAAATGCGGTGACCATTGATACCTCTCAACATTGCCGGCCCGACTCTCTCGGGCTATTTCTTATTGACAACTCTAGTCGAAGCGAGACTCAATCCAGCCAAACTTCTCCACTCCGCGCAATCAATTACCAGACTAAAACTTTGTAATCAATTAAACAATGTTTTATCATTGTCTCATGATCGTTTTGACAATCGACCAGCGCCGCTCGCGCTCGTCTGAGGACAAGGTAGAAGCTCTAGTCAAGCAGGCTAATGCAACAGTACCTGTAGTACGCCCGTTCCAAAGAACCGCCGGGGACGAAGTCCAGGCCGTCCTCGACAATGCTTCTGAAGCCATTCGCCTTGCCGTCATGATGGCGGCATCGGGGGACTGGAGTGTCGGGCTCGGCTTTGGTCAGGTCGAAACGCCGCTGCCGAAGGAGACCAGAGCGGGACGCGGCCCTGCATTCGAGTTTGCACGAGTGGCAGTCGAGCGCGCTAAGAACACCAACGCTCATATCGCTGTGCATGGACCATCAACCGAGGCAACACGCCTAGAGGCCGAACTCCAACTCACCGCATGCATCGTTGCGAAACGCCGGGCGACTGCGTGGGAAGCTGGAACTTTGGCAGATGAGGGAATGACTCAGCAGCAGATTGCTGCACAGCTGGGCATTACACAGCAGGCGGTGTCTTCCAGGCTCTCTGCAGCTTTGTGGTTTGAAGCTAACCGAATGATGGATGAATCAGCCAAGTCTCTGGCCCGCCAACTTCAAATGCTGGGGGAGCAGCCCTGATGCTCTGGCTTGCTTGGTATCTACTAATAGGTGCGGTGGCGCTCTCTGCTGGAGCTGCCGCTATCGGTGTATCAGCGGTTCCACGCGTGAAAATTTGCACGTCGTTGACCGTGGCGGCGACAGCACTCGCGGTAGCTGCCCTTATCCTTTCCACCGTCGCTTCGCTCCATGACGGTGCGGCAACAGTTCCCAAGTTCTTGGCAGTTGCCGTCAGCGTTGCCTTCGCAATCAGTTTTGGCGGGCCGGTGACAGAGCTCGTGTTCCGTCTGGCCTCGCGCAGCAATACACCGGCAGCAAAAGACGCTGAGCCGTCCTTGCTTCGGGGCGGCTTGTGGATCGGCTTGCTGGAGCGCACAGCAATTGTGGCAAGTCTTTGGGCTTCATGGCCAGAAGGCATAGCAGTGGTTCTGGCGGTCAAGGGCTTGGGCAGGTTTGCCGAACTAAAAAACCACCAGGCCGCGGAGCAGTTCATTTTGGGAACCTTCTCCAGCGGATTGGTGGCTGCGGGAGCTTACGGCCTAGGCTTGCTGCTGACCTGATCGCTTGGCGATAAAGTAGGTGATCGCCCGGCGACCCATAAGAAACAGGCCAAGGACGATGGTTGCAACCATGACGAAGGAAATCGCAGCCGTCGAATTCAGTGCGAGGCGTGTTGCGATGCCCAGGGCGACAGTGCCCAGCCAAACCAGAACACCGGTTGGCCAGAGGCTGCTGATGGTTTTCCACGGACGCGACACTGCGAGCATGACCAGGTAGCCGATGATAAATGGCAACGCGGTCCAGAGTATTCCACCAAGGTCCAGCCCGTGCTCGTGTTCGCGGCGACCGAGCAGTGCGAAGAGAATAATAAGCAGAATGTCTACTGCGGCCCAGAGAGGCCATGAACGATTATTTGACATCATGCTCTTATCCTAAACAGCATCAGGCACCCCCACGAATCCAGCGTCCGGGGTCTGTGTGCCAGGCTTTCGGGGGAGAACCTATTCAAAGCTGCTTCCGCGGCCTATCAAGAAAGATGCGATCTAGAGTTGCAGCGATACAGCCAATTTTTGCAGGCACGACAAGTCGGGTTCTACCTGGGCTCAGTGTGTCTCGGATTAATTATGGGAATCCTTTTCCCTCACGCTTCTGCGGCATTTTCCGTCGGCGTCACGCCCGCCCTAGCCTTGCTGCTGTTCGCTACATTTCTCGCAATCCCACTGGCCAAGCTGTGGGAGTCTCTCAGAAATATCCGCTTCTTGGCTGCAATTTGCTTCGTGAACTTCCTGTTGGTACCAGTCATCGCGTTCTTTCTGACGAGATTCATTTCTTCGCATTCGGTGTTGGTTGTGGGTGTACTACTTGTCCTCTTGGCACCGTGCGTGGACTATGTCATTGTTTTCACTCGGGCCGCCGGGGGAGCGCATGAACAGCTTCTCACTGCAACACCGGTTTTGATGCTGCTGCAGATCTTGCTTCTGCCGCTGTACCTCAATTGGTTTACCGGGGGAGATCTGCTCACCTCGATGAATCTGAGACCATTCGTTGAAGCATTTACAGTTCTTATTCTGATTCCGCTGCTGGCGGCGGCATTAGTGCAAATCCTGGCGCAACGTTTCATGCCGGTTGCAATCATCGAGGATGTCATGGATCTGCTGATGGTTCCGTTCATGATGCTCGTGCTTTTCCTGGTCATTGCTTCACAGGTATTTAGTGTTGGCACTTCGCTGAGTCAGTTGGCCTTTGTGGTTCCAATCTACGTTGCGTTCTTGGCTCTAATGGGCGTGCTGGGTGGATGGCTTGCCAAACTGTTCAAGCTAGAACCACGCGCACAGCGTGCCGTA
The DNA here is from genome assembly GCF_006539925.1 of Glutamicibacter uratoxydans. Lineage (GTDB taxonomy): Bacteria > Actinomycetota > Actinomycetes > Actinomycetales > Micrococcaceae > Glutamicibacter > Glutamicibacter uratoxydans. The sequence goes on from NZ_BJNY01000001.1 coordinate 242,381, forward strand.
GTCTTTTCCGGAGCCACCAGAAATTCCCTGGTCGTGCTGCCACTGGCATTGGCCATGCCACCGGGGTATGAATTCGTGCCAGCAGTTGTTGTCTGCCAGACCATCGTGGAGATCATCGGCATGCTCGCATACACAAGGCTGGTTCCGAAACTGGTGCCAATCTCTGGCTAAATAGCAGCAAAACGAACATTCAAACCATTAATTGGATTATCTATAGGGGAGTGGACTGCAGTCTTCAGGATCCTCCAAATTGGATTTCCAGCAGGCATCGCAAAAACGCGCTGGCCCTAGGCCGCATCTAGCAAATCGATTAGGCTTCACGCATGGATGTAACCGATCTGAACTCAATGGTTTTATTGGCAGCCTTTACAGCGATCTTCTTTTATATTTTGTATTGCGTCGTCAGGGCCGCCGTCCGTCGAGGCATCATTGACGCACATGAATACCTCGGATCAGACCGGGAAAGCGATGCTGACGAAAACCAACGAAAAAGTTAAGGTTCGCTGAACTGCAGCCTGCGAAGATCTCACAACCCGACACCGGCTGGTTTATTTCAGCAAAGTTGCCCACAGCTGACCGCTCGTTGATTGCGCCAGATTAGACACATAGGAACCAGCCTGGGGGGACCTGCAGATTTACACTACTTTACATAATGTAGATTATCGGCTCTTTGATAATCCTTGTAGATCCGCGGTTTTTAGCGTTATCACCGAGCAAACACGTTCCGCCTCTGATGATCACACTTAACTGTTCTCTGACTCCAGGGCCAGCCGATACTCTGCGAAGTCTAATGTCTGACGAACAAACTGCCTGGAGCGCTCGTCATGCATCGAATAGATTGTGTGCCGGCCGTCCTTGCGTGCCTGAAGCACGCCGGATGCCCTGAGCTTCGTGAGCAACTGGCTCGCGGCATTCGGAGTCACGCCGACCAGCTGCGCCAACTCGGATAGCGTTCGATCTTCCAAGCTCAGCGCCCAGAGCAGTTGTAATCGCGCAGGGTCAGAAAGCGTCTTGAGCACCAACACCGACATATCCAGCAGGTCGTTGTCGATTATTTGATCGCGCATCGGCTCGATAGCTGATTCACTCATCGTGACGCACGCCCCTTGGAAGCTCTCGGTGCCGAAGCACGCAACTGATTGGTAAGTGAGACCATTATGCGCACCGCTGCTTTCAAAGCAACAGTGGACCTGAAAAGAACTCAGAGATGCCCCAGCATGAAATCGTGGACCTACTCCCCTCAATAAATCATCCTTTTAGCGTTTCTTTTCAATCATCAGATCAGTCCACGCTCGCCTTGAGCAACTCCGGTCCCTGCAATACGGGGTGAAATTGGCCAACATGCAAGCAGATGGGAAGATTTAAGCATGTCTTCGCTGTCAACGACTCAACCATCGATCGCCGGATTGTGTACACAGCTGATCGACCGCCTCAAGGACCAGCAGATCGAGCCTGATCCTGTTCAGCTGGATTTGGTCAGACTGCTCAGCGAAGTGCTTCGCAGCGGCCCTTCAAGGACCGCAAAGGGAATCTATGTCTACGGCCCACCGGGACGCGGCAAGACAGCAATCATCAATGCCCTTGTAGATGTACTACCAAAGGAAGGCATCGCAAGATTTCATTTTCACGAGTTCTTCCACACGCTGAACTCCCCTAAAAACCGCGTCCCCGGCCAACGGCTCGGGTCCATCTTCACCCAGGGGCTAGAACGAGAGCTCAACGGGTTGAAACTGCTGATCTTTGACGAATTCCACTGCACAGAGCCAGGGGACGCCATGCTGATGGCGAAACTCGTCAAATACTGCACGGAACACAAAATCTTCATTGTGACCACATCGAACTACTCGCCGGACAACCTCTTGGACGATGACGCCTTTCATCATCTGGTGCAGCCGACAATTACCACCATTGAGACCTCCTTCCACATCTTCGAGCTGGATCACCAGATCGACTACCGGACACTTGCCGCTGATAGCGGGGCATTCGCCTGCGGGTATCGGGCCGGCAGCATGGAAGTCAACTGCACCGCTACTCCCCCGGATATTGAGCCGGTGATGATCCACATAGGCTATGACAAGATCGGCCCAGCCCACATACAGGACCAGGCTCTGTGGATCAGCTTCGCCCAACTGTGCGGCACCCGCAGAAACACAGCTGACTACCTGGAATTGGCGCGCCGCTATAGCAAATGGCACATTATGGAGATCCCACCCAGCGCCCAGCTGCCAATGGACGAGGAACGCCGCCTGGCGAACCTTTTGGACATCTTCTACGACCAAGACATCGAACTGCATCTGTACACGCAAGACAATCTAAAGCACCTTGGCCATATGCTCCATGACACCGAGAAAGACCGGCTCGTCTCCCGACTTGCCCAATTGACTTACAACAACGCTGAACGGACGAACTAGCCAGCCATGAGCACCGCCTACTCCCCCGAAGAATTGACCGAACTGGTCACCACCATCCTGGAATCCGCTACCGAGGACATTGTGCCAATCGTTCAACTTGGCCACCCGGTGCTTCGCACTCAAGCACAGACATATGCCGGCCAGCTGCCCGGCGTACTGTTGGAGCGGCTCCTGAAGGTCATGCGCGAAACTATGTACGATGCGCCAGGGGTGGGCCTGGCCGCGCCCCAGATCGGCATTCCCCTGAAGATTGCAGTGCTCGAGGACCTCTACCAGATTCCTGAAGACATGGCCCTTGAGCGTGAACGCCAGCCTCTTGAGTACTTGGAGATCTTCAACCCTTCCTATGAGGCCGTAGGAACCCGCACGGCCCAGTTCTATGAGGGCTGCCTGTCATTCGATGGCTTCCAGGGCGTCGTCACCCGGCCCGCTGATATCAGCGTCCGCTATGAAGATCGCAGCGGACATGAAATATCTGCACAGTTCTCCGGCTGGCAGGCTCGCATCTTCCAGCATGAAACAGACCATCTCTACGGCACCGTCTACATCGACAAGGCGGAAACCCGGTCATTGATCTCCGAAACAGAATTATGGCGCCATGACGGCCTGTCCGTAGCCTCGGCAAAGAAGGCGCTGGAATTCTGATGAGCGAAGCCACCAGCATCACCTGTCCGGTGTGCGAAGCGCAGCTGGAACGCGCCGGCACTGCAGGCCGCAGCCTTCAATGCCCCGAAGGCCACCGCTTCGACGCGGCCAAGCAGGGTTATTTCAACTTCCTGACCGGAAAAGGAACCAATTTTTTGGAAGACACCGCGGCCATGGTCATGGCCCGCGAAGCATTCCAACAGCGGGGACACTACGCGGCACTGGCGGGCCTCCTAGCGGATCTAGCCGGCGAGCATCATCACGGTGCACGTTTGGACATTCTCGACGCCGGGGCTGGAACCGGGTACTACCTCGGGGAAATCCTGCGCGGCCACCCGTCCGAGCAGCAGGATGCGATCGCTGTGGACATCTCACGCTATGCCATGCGCAGGGCCGCCAAGCTGCCTGCAACGACGGCAATCGTCTGGGATGTCTGGCGCCGTCTGCCCACGGCCGATGCCTCGCGGGACATCGTCTTGAACTGCTTTGCACCGCATAACCCTTCCGAGTTCCGCAGAATACTGCGCCCTGGAGGCTTGTGCATTGTGGTGACTGGCGCGCCTGATCACCTGGAGCAGGTGCGCACAGAACTGGGCATGCTGAACATTGCCCAGGGCAAGCAGGAAAGCCTCGTGGAGAAGTTCGCGGCCGCAGGGCTGGTCCATCAAGGATCGCAGAACCTGAACTACTCAATGGCCTTGGACAGCGAGGACCTCTTCAATTTGGCATTCATGGGACCGGCAGGACATCACTTGGATCCCGAGGTACTTCGAAGGGCTACCGATTCACTGCAGCAGCGGGACGTCAACGCATCCTTTGACGTACATTTGTTCGCCCTCCAGCCTTAGAAAATACCCACAAATGACTACTTCTTTCTGTCTCCCAGTACGGCAGAATAAGAGCAAAGGCCACTCGCAACGGGCTTTTGATCGAATAGAACAAAGGTGGATGCCATGACAACGGCAGAATGGATCGTCAGCAACGCGTGGGTCATCTGGCTCGCAGTGTTCTTGTTGTTGGCAATCATCGAAATGCTGTCGCTCGACCTGTATTTCATCATGCTCGGCGTCGGCGCCCTGGGCGGCGTCGCCGTGGCGCTGGGCAACGGCCCGGTATGGTTGCAGGTTGTCGTCTTCTGCGTGATTTCGCTGCTCATGATCCTGCTGGTTCGACCAGTCGCCGTCAGGCACCTGAGGAAATCTCCCGACGGCTTCCGCACGAATATCGACCGGCTCATCGGCCAGGATGCGCTGATTCTTGAACCAACTTCGCGTTTGTCGGGATCTGCAAAGATCCAGGGCGAAATCTGGACCGCACGCGCCGAAGCAAATGTGCCGACCATGATGCCTGGAACCTATGCGGTGGTCAGCCGCATCGACGGCGCCACTGCCTTCCTGGAGAACGCACCCAAGAAGCCCGAAGCCTAGGATCGCCTCTAGCTTTACGTCCATCAATCACTCAAGCACAAGGAAAGAGAGTACAAACCATGAACGGTAACAGTTTTGGCTTGACCATCGTCCTTGTCGTACTGGCGATCTTCGTGATCGTCGTGCTACTACGCAGTGTCCGCATTGTGCCCCAGGCGCGTGCTGGCATTGTCGAACGCCTCGGCAAGTACAACAGGACCCTGAACCCGGGCCTGACAATCCTGATCCCATTTGTGGATCGCCTGCTTCCGCTGCTGGACTTGCGCGAACAGGTAGTTTCGTTCCCGCCGCAGCCGGTGATCACCGAAGACAACCTGGTCGTCTCCATCGACACCGTGGTCTACTTCCAGATCACCGAGCCGCGGGCAGCGACCTACGAGATCGCCAACTACATCCAAGCTGTGGAGCAGTTGACTACCACCACCCTGCGTAACGTGGTCGGCGGCTTGAACCTGGAAGAGGCTCTGACCAGCCGCGACCAGATCAACGGCCAGCTGCGCGGCGTTTTGGACGAAGCCACCGGCAAGTGGGGCATTCGCGTCTCCCGCGTCGAGCTGAAGGCCATCGATCCTCCACTGTCCATCCAGGATTCCATGGAGAAGCAGATGCGCGCTGAGCGAGACCGCCGTGCAGCAATTCTGACCGCTGAAGGCACCAAGCAGTCAGACATCCTGACCGCTGAAGGTGAACGCCAGGCAGCGATCCTCAAGGCGGAAGGTGACGCCCAGGCATCGATCCTCCGCGCTGACGGCGAAGCCCAGGCCATCCAGAAGGTGTTCGATGCAATTCATGCCGGCCAGCCGGACCATGAGCTGCTCGCGTACCAGTACCTGCAGACCCTGCCAAAGCTTGCTGAAGGCACCTCCAACACCCTGTGGGTGATCCCCAGCGAGCTGACCGAAGCGCTGAAGGGCATCGGCGGCGCTTTGGGCGGAACCAATCCCCCAAAGAGCCCGAAGGCTCCCGAATCGGCCGACGGCATCTAGTCCGTCCAGTTGATTCTTGACTACCACGTCACACTGCGGCGAGGTGCATCTCTTGCACCTCGCCGCAAGCGCGTATAATGGATGTTTTGGCGCCTGATTTCGGATTCCGCAGCATTTGATGGAATTAGTTCAAGGCGCCGAACGTTGGTACGTGTAGCGAATAAAACAGACATCGCGGAGGGAAAACATGAGCGATCGCAGCCTACGAGGCATGCGCCTGGGTGCACAGAGCATGGAATCTGAGGCAGGTGTGGAGCCGGCTGCCCGTCAGCGCGTCGAATACCGTACCGAGGACGGCGAGGCCGTCTTCATCGTCTTTGCTGCAGAAGCAGAAATTCCTGCCACCTGGCACACCAAGACCGGCAAGGAAGCCAAGCTGGTGCACGGCGAGGCTAAGGCCGAGGAAGCAGCCAGCGAGAAGCCGGTGCGCACCCATTGGGACATGTTGCTTGAACGTCGTTCCGAAGAAGAACTCGAAAAGATCTTGGCTGACCGCCTGACTCAGCTTCGCGCTTCGCGCGGCGAAGCAGTCTAGCGCAGCAAGACGCAAGCGTCCGCGGCTACCTTCTGGTGGCCGCGGACGCTCTTGTTTAATAACGGTGATAAAAATGCTGCGCGGCCCGTGGAAACCAGTTCCAGGACCGCGCAGCAGAAAAGTTCAGGCTACTTCTTGCCGGTGAGCTTCTTCCAGCGGGCGCCCAAGCCCCACCGGGTGACATTCCACATTGCTTCAACAACAATGTTGCCGCTCATCTTCGATGCGCCCAGTTCGCGCTCGACGAAGGTTACAGGGACCTCAACGATGCGCTTGCCCATCATGGCGACGCGGAAGGTCATATCCACCTGGAAGCCATAGCCGCGCGATTCGATGTCGTCGAAGTTGATTGCTTCAAGGGTCTCGCGCTTGAACGCGCGGTAGCCGGCGGTGATGTCCCGCAGGGGCAGGCCCAGCAGGGTCCGCGAGTAGAAGGAGCCGCCGCGCGAGATGATCTTGCGGATCAGCGGCCAGTTCACCACTTCACCGCCCTTGACCCAGCGGGAGCCGATGACAAGGTCTGCGCCGGCTGCGCTGGCTTCCAGCAGGCGTGGAAGCTGTTCTGGCATATGCGAGCCGTCGGCGTCCATCTCCACCAAGACGTCGTAGTCCTTGGCCAGGGCCCACTCGAAGCCCGCAATGTAGGCGGCGCCCAGCCCGTCCTTGCCGGTGCGGTGCAGCACGTGGATGTTGCTGTCCTCGGCGGCCATCTTGTCCGCCAGCTCGCCGGTTCCGTCCGGTGAGTTGTCGTCGACGATCAGGACATCCGAATCTGGAACCGAAGTCCGGAGCCTTCCGACGGTCAGCGGCAGCGATTCCAATTCGTTGTAAGTCGGAATGATCGTAATGACGCGCACTCGGCGGTACCTTTCTTCATAGACAGCATCGGCGGGCCCAAGGTTCAATGGCGGGAAAATGAACAGTTTCCGACCTTGGATTAAATGAAGCCCAATCTCAAAGTATACGCAACCGACGGGGCCTGATCTTTCACGGACACAGCCAAACGCAACGATCCCCAGTGACTTCGGCCCTATTCCGGATGATCTGAAATCATACGAAATGTTATCTAAGGTCACTGGGGATCGTTATTCACTTGCGTCGTTTCAAACACAATGCGAGGTGCATCACGAAGAGGCGCTTAGTACAGCCTAATGCTTGACCCACCTGCTCTGTCAACCAGTTCATGACCAGAACCTTCATCGAGAATCTGCAGGTCAATTACTTGATTCGGATTCCTCGGCGGATTGCTACACGGTGCGGATGGAAGCAGGATCCAAACGGTCGAACAGAATATTACCGTCGCGTACGGTGCGCAGGCAGTTTGGGATATGCTCATCGACGACTGGGAGCATCGGGGTGCCAGCACGGGCATCGGTGCTCCACGAGCTGATTCTCACATCCGGAGTCTGCACGGCCAGCTCGGAGGCGCTCCAGATGGCGAAGGTCGCAGCCGCTCCGATCACCAGCTGTCCCGCGGTGGGGTTCATCTGGCCCATCGCGCGGTAGGTCGAACGAGTCTGGGCCAGGAATGCCGCCCGCGCAGAGATCCGCGCTTCAGGGCTGGACATGTTCATGGCCGCGCGGACAATCTTCCACCCGTCGACTTCGGTCACCGGGGCGTCGGAGCCCAGCACCAGCGGAACTCCGGAGGACAGCATGGCCGAGAGGTTGTTCATCCCTGCGGCGCGCTGGCCCAGCCGGGCCTCGTACATGCCCTGCTCGCCGCCCCACTGGGCGTCGAACTGCGGCTGCATCGAAACCATGATCGAATACTGCAACAGGCGCTGACGGCTTGCATCGTCCACCATTTCAGCATGCTCAATGCGGTGGCGGCACATCTGCAGCTTGGCCACGCCGATCTGTTCGGCGGCAGCATCGAACGCGTCGAGCAGCAGGTCCAATGCGCCGTCGCCGATGACGTGGAACGCCGCCTGGATGCCCTGCTGGCTGCAGGAGACCAGATGGGCGGTGATCTGCTCCTCGCTCAGGTACAGCTGTCCGCGGTTGCCTGCATCGTCGGCATAGTCCTCGCGTAGGTACGCAGTGCGGCTACCCAGCGAGCCGTCGACCCGCAGGTCGCCGCCTAGGCCGAGGATGCGTCCGGCCGGGAAGCTGGCCACAAGGTCTTTGGCCTGTTCGCCGTCGGCGGCCAGTTCGCCCCAGAAAGCGTAGACCTGAGGCAGGGAAGCATCATCGGCTGCCAGCAGCGCATCAAGCGCCTCGCGTCCTTCAAGCTGCGGAGCCGCCATTTCCACGACGGTTCCGAATCCGCGCTGCGCATAGTGCCGCAATGCCAGCTGCTGGTAGTCGGTGCCCTCTGGGTTGGCGGCGGCGAGTGCCGCGCGTACCTGGTCGTGCTCGGTCCCGCGGACCTGGCCGGAAGCGATGTGCCCCAGGCCCAACTGCACCAGCAGCTGGGAGTTGACCAGCGCGCTGTGCACGTCGCGGCGCACCAGGTAGTAGCCCCTGCCGCCGGCAGCCTCGGTCAGCTCCGCTTCGCTGGGCAGCTCGGCCCGGTCCCAGGCGCTCTCGTCCCAGCCCTGGGCGGTGACAAAGCCCTCGGTGCCTGCGGCGCGGGCGGCGACCAGTTCCAGCAGGGCGCCGGCGCTGCCGGCCGCGGAGAGGTCCGCCCCTGACAGGGCGCGGCCCAGCGCGGCCAGGTGGGTGTGGGATTCGACGAAAGCGGGAGTGATCAGTGCGCCGTTCAGGTCGATGACCTGGTCGGCGGTTTCAGCATGGCGCTCTGCCGCTTCTTCGCCGCCAAGCCAGGCGACGGTGTCCCCGTCAATGACGATTGCGGTGGCGAAGGGGTCTGCCGAGGAATAGACAGAGCCGTTGTGGTACAGCGTTTTTGCCATGAGCTAACTTCCTTTTCTTGTCATACGCCCTACGGTGGCCCGGGCGTAGGATGTCAGGCGCGGCTAGGTGTTAGTCGAGCACGTTGGAGTAGGCGATGACGCCTCGCTTGACGAGGTCCATCGCCTGGTATGAGTTGCGCACCAGTCGCGGCGGCAGGTCGGTGTTCTTGGCGAACTGGTCCAGGGTGTCGATGACCTGCTTGGCCCAGCGGACAAAGTCGCCCGGCGCCAGGTCGGTGCCGCGCAGGGCGCTGTTCAGGCTGGAGCCGCGGGCCCACTTGTACATCGGCCAGATCAGCCCGGACTCCGGCGGGGCCGTCGGCTCCAGGCTGGCGGCTTCTTCGGCGTCCGACAACTTGCCCCAGATGTTGATGGTCTTGTTCCAGATCTCAGACACCTTCTGGGTCGGCATGTTCGGATCCGGGCGGTCGTAGTCCCTGCGGCCCTGGTACACGAGGAAGGCTACCACTGCGCAGAGCTCTTCAGCCTTGAGGCTTGTCAGCATGCCGGTTTCCAGCACCTGGCTGGAGAGCAGGTCCCGTTCGCCGTAGATGCGGCGCAGCCGCCGCCCGGCATCGGTGATGGTGAACTCTTCGGTCTTCTCATCCGAGTGCAGGTAGCCGAACTGTTCCAGCACATTGCAGATGCGGTCGAATTGGGTGGCGATGGAGTTGGTCCGTCCGCGGATCTGCCGGCGGGCCTTGTCAGCGCTTTTCTTCAGTTTCCAGTAGCGGTCAGCCCAGCGCATGTGTGCGTCCTTTTCGGAGCAGGCATGGCAGGGGTGGTCCTGCAGGGCAAGGCGCAGTTCCTGGATCTGTCGTTCAAAGGTGTCGCTGCCCGAGTAGTCGAAGCTCTGTGCGTCCTGGCGCGGCGGGCGGTGGTCGTAGATCGCGTTGCGCAGCGAGGAGGCGAGGTCGCGCCGCTCTTTGGGCGTCTGGCCGGTGAATCCCTTGGGGATGCGGATGCGCGAAACGATCTGCAGCGGCCCGTTGAGGTCTTCTGCAGACAGCCTACGCAGCTGGCCTTCCTCGGTCAGCACGGTGTGGCGCGGGTTGTACAGGGCGGTGTCCAGGGCGATGATCACTGCCCGGCCGAAGCGCCGCCCGCCGGGCAGGTCGACGACGTCGCCGCGGATCACCGACTGCAGGGAGCGTTCGGCGGCGGATCGGCGGTGGTGTTTGCGCTGCTTCGCTGCGGTCTTCTCCAACGCGGCGAGTTCCCGCTGCAGCTTCAGGTATTCGGCGAAGTCGCCGAGGTGGCATTCCATTGACTTGGCGTACCCGGCCAGCGATTCCTCCTTGGAGCGCACTTCCCTGGCCATGCCGACCACTGAACGGTCGGCCTGGTACTGGGCGAAGGAACTTTCCAGAATCTGGCGGGTCTGTTCGCGGCCGAACTGCGCCAGCAGATTGGTGGACATGTTGTAGGTAGGTCGGAAGGAGGAATTCAGCGGGTAGGTACGGCGGGAGGCCAAGCCTGCCAGCGATTCCGGTTCCATGTCCGGGTTCCACAGGACGATCGAATGGCCTTCGACGTCGATGCCGCGGCGGCCTGCTCGGCCGGTGAGCTGGGTGTACTCCCCCGAAGAAATCTGGACGTGCGATTCGCCGTTGAACTTGACCAGCTTTTCCAAAACGACCGAACGGGCAGGCATGTTCACGCCCAAGGCCAAGGTCTCGGTCGCAAAAACCACCTTGACCAGATTACGCGCGAAGAGGTCCTCGACGATCTCCTTGAAGATCGGCAGCAGTCCTGCATGGTGTGAAGCAAAGCCGCGGGTCAGCCCGTCGCGCCAGCTCCAAAACTCAAGGACGTCCAGGTCCTCGTTGGGGATCCGATAGGCTACCTCGTCAAGCGCCTGGGCGATTTCCGCAGCTTCCTCATTGGTAGTCAGGCGGAGATCTGCCATGGCGCACTGCTGGACTGCCATGTCGCAGCCCTTGCGCGAGAAGATGAAGAAAATTGCGGGAAGCAGCCCCGCCTTGTCGAGTTTGGCAATGACCGACGAGCGGCTGACGCGCTGGCCTACGCGCGGCGCCCGGGATGCTCCCCGGTAGCCGCGTGCGTTGCGGTTTCGGGCTACCCTGCCGCCGGGACTCTGGCTGCGGACCAGCTTGCGCAGCTCGGGGTTGACGCTGGCCTTGACGTCGCCGTCGGCTACTTTGTCGAATGCCACATCCTCGGCAAAGAGGTCGACAAGATTAGGGCCGACCATCACGTGCTGGAATAGCGGCACGGGACGGACCTCGGAAACGATGATGTCGGTGTTGCCGCGAACGGTATCCAGCCAGCCGCCGAACTCTTCGGCATTTGAGACGGTTGCCGAAAGCGAGATGATCTGCACATTGGAAGGAAGGTGGATAATCACTTCCTCCCACACAGCTCCGCGGAACTTATCCGCCAAGTAGTGCACTTCGTCCATGATGACGTAGCCCAAGCCATCGAGGGTCTGCGAGTCTGCATACAGCATATTGCGCAGCACCTCGGTGGTCATCACAACGATCTGCGCCTCGGAGTTGATCGAGGTATCCCCCGTGAGCAGGCCGACCTTGCTCGAGCCGTACTGCTTGACCAGATCAGAATACTTCTGGTTGCTCAACGCCTTGATCGGCGTCGTATAGAAGGCTTTGCGGTTCTCCCGGATGGCTTGGAAAATCGCATACTCTCCAACCACGGTCTTGCCTGCACCGGTAGGTGCGGCGACGAGCACGCTATTGCCGACAGCTACCCTTCTGCAAGCTTCGCTCTGGAATTCATCGAGGTCGAAGGAAATGCTTGCCCGGAAATCCGGCAGGTGCGTACCCACCTCGATCTGGCGTGCTTTGGCATTAGCGTAGTTTTCCGCAGCGGAACTCACTTGAGTACGTTCACTTTCTGGTGCGGTTTTCTGAGCACCGAAGAGCAAGAATTGAAAGCAACTTTGCGATTAGCTCGTCAGATTTGCGAGTTCGGATCGTCAATCTTCGAAGGAGCTTCAATATCGGTGGCTACGCCGCTGGCTAGACGTTCGTTTTCTGCGTCCTGGGCCTTCTGATTCTTGGCGCGCTTCTTGTCGTTCAAGTAGCAGAACAAGGTTGCTGCGGCGAAAGTCAGGAACAATGGACCGGCCAACGCGAACATGGTGATTGCATCGCCGCCCGGGGCTGCCATGGCCGCGACCAAGGCAATCAAGAAGACGGTAATGCGCCAGTGCTTAAGGATGACCTTTGACGGCAGAATGCCGATCATGTTTAGGCCAACCATGAGGACCGGAACCAGCATTGCCAAGCCAAAGGCCAAGAGCAGCCGGAAGACAAACGGCAGGTAGCTGTCAATGGTGATATTAAGGTCTGAGTTATCAGGAGTGAGGCTGCTGAAGAACTTCAGTGCGAACGGCATGACGAAGTAGGCCATGGCGATGCCGAAAAGGAACAGCGGAACTGCGACGCCGGCGAAAGCCAGCGACATGCGACGCTCTTTTTTCTTCAAGCCCGGGACGATAAAGGCCCAGATTTGATAGATCCATACCGGCGACGAAATAATGAAGCCGATGAAGATTGCGACCTTGATCATGATGTCAAAGGGCGATAGGACACCGGTAAACATCACTGTGCCGCCAGCGTTGATCACCGGTGAGATGAGTATCTGCAGCAGCCAGTCATAGGCGAAGAATCCTGCGACAGTACCGACTGCAAGCGCCAAAAGCGCTTTGAACAGTCGGTTGCGCGCCTCAACTAGATGCTCTTTAAGAGACATCCGGCCTTCGTCGTTTTTGACCCGCTTCTTTTTATTGCGCGGAGTCTTGTCTTTATTCTTTACCACTGAAAAGGCTACTGGTTGTTCTTTTCTTCTGAGTTGTTCTTGTCGTCCGTGGACTTCTCATTCACGGTACCGTCGATAGTTTCCGACTTGGTATCGTCGTCCTTCATCTGACGAACTTCAGACTTGAAAATACGCAACGACTGACCCATCGATCGTGCAAGCCCTGGAAGTTTCGGAGCTCCGAAAAGCAGCAAGGCTAAAACGATAATGATGATCAGGTGCCATCCCTGCAATCCACCCATGAGGATTCCCTTCTTTTTGTCTTTAAGTCTACGTTAGAAAAGGCCCAAGTCGTGCATGTTCTGAGCCTGTCCGCGCTCTGCACGACGGGTGACTCTTCTTACCCTGCGCGCTTCGATGCGCTCAAGTTTTCCCTTTTCACGCAATTTCTTGATCTTCTCCGGATTCGCATGCGTGGCAGCAGTACCATGCGGATAACGGCGGGCCACCGGAGCATACTCGACCACGGTACCGGGTTGAGAAAATTCATCACTGAGCTTCTCTGAAGCAGCTCCCAACGAATCCATAACGCCCATCCCCTGCCGGAACAGTCGGATGCCCGAAAGAACCGCACAAAGCACAGCAGCCAACACGAGCACCGTCCATAACAGTGCCCAGAACCACCAAGGAAGCATTTATAAACCCTCATACATTCGGATAGCTTGATCCAACCAATCGTTGACGCAACTACGCGTCGACTCGGGTGAGACTACTGCAATCTTACCGGCGTATCTGGAAACAAGCGGCGCAGGCACCAAGTCATAAGACAACTGGATCTGCGCCAGGTACCCGCTGCCGACCTTAGCGCTGGACCACTGTGTGGGGTGGAACGCTTCAATCGCCGGAAGTACCTCTTCATCTACGAAAACTGTAGCCTGCAAATCCTCCGCAGAACCACGATACTGCAGGTCAAGCTCTTGATCATCAATGTGTCGCTGGCCCAGGTCAAAAGTTTCGTCGGTAAACCGCGCATCGAGAATCCTGTCGACTCGGAAGGTCAGAATGTCTTCTCTAGTGCGGCACCACGCTCGCAGGTATTGCACCGGACCGTCTTCAACGAGCCTCAGCGGCTCAATGTCCCGAATCTTATGGCTGTTTGAACGAGCCGAGAAGTAATCGATGCTCAAGACGTTTCGTGTGCGGATCGCGTTGATGAGCTTCGACGGGATGTCGTTGCCCTGGACCTGGGACAGGGCAAATCCCAGAGCGCCGTTCCAACCTTCGAAACGGGCTACTGCCGCATTGATCTTCGAGAGCGCTGACTGCAGGATGTCCCGGTGTTCAAACTCCGGGATGCTTTCCAGCGCATTCAGGCCGCCAAGCACCGCGACAGCTTCCAGCGGGGCAAGCTTCTGCGGCGATGCAAGCAGCTCTGCATTGGAAATGGTGACGGTATCCGCATCGATGTCGCCGTCATTGACATTGATGAGCTCATCGTGCTGCCCATTGGGCACGCCGCACATCATGATCATCGCAAGCTCTTCGCGGACCTTTTCCACCGGCATCTGGTAGCGCCGCGAGAGTTCCTTGATCTCCACAACGCCCTGGGACACAACGTATTGGATCATGTCGATGTTGCGCAGTACCTGCGCAGCTGTGGTCCCTCGGCCTGTGGCCCGGTGGGCACGGAAATTAACGCCGTCCAGGACTTTCGGGTCAGCAAAGGCATCCTGGGCCCTTCGCGCGGTGGACAGCGCGTCCTTCACCTTGGATGCCAGCTCCTGCGGCTCCACAACCTTGACCGCCGGTCCGTAGGCGGCCAGTTCCGAGGCAAATGATTCAGTGTCCGAGTAGGCGACCTTGAACAGCTTGCCGCCCTGGTCCCCGCTGATTGACCTGACGATCAGCGGCGTACCGGCGTCGTCAAGAATCTTAATTGTTGCCAGGTGCCCGGGATTCTTTGAGTCAAAGTCGAGAAGCACCTGGGTCATGTTGAAGTCGGCCGGACGCCGCTGATATCCGCTGCTGCTTGGACCTTGGCGGCGGATGGTCGTCTTCAGATTGCCCTTGATGCGCGAGAGCCTGAACACCCTGCTGGCATTGCGCGTGTGGTCGAACCCGGCGAAGTACCAGTTGCCAAAGCGCTGGCCGATCCCCCAGACGTCGACTTCGCGTTCCGATTCGACGCCCTGCGCGGTGGTGTACGTGAACTTGACGGTTTTCCGGTTGAACACCGCCAGGGCGCATTCGCGGAAGTTCGGTTCGTCCAAGGACAACCGAGGCAGCAGCGTCCCTGCGATCGGCGCGACGGTTGCTTCATCCAGTTCGCCGCCGGTGATGCGGGCAGCCGCTTTCAGGCCGAGTGCTTGCAGCTTGCTGTCTTTCCAGAGGCTTGCGGCCAAGGCAATGATTGCTGTTTCTGCAGCGGTGAATTCAATGGCTGGCAGGAACCAGTCGCTGGTATCAATGCTGTAGTAGATCGTCCCGTCAACGTCATCGGAGATCAGCCGCAGCCCGAACTCGTTGCGGATATCTTCACGAAGCCGCTCAACCGACTTTTCCTTCGCTGCGTCGCTTCCATCCGGTGTCAGATACTCGCCGATCATGGAGGAAGTGAACTTCTTGGAAGTAGTTGCCAGCGCATAGATCAGACTGGTCAGCCGCTCAGCTTTGCTCGGGCCTGAAGATTGCTTTGTGCTCACGACACCAGCCTAATCATTTTTCTTAATTGTTGCTGATTCAAAACAGCTGCGGCCCCGATTCTCGGGACCGCAGCTGTGTTGCTACCAATCAGGCTTTTACTTGGTGCCCATCAGGTCGACGACGAAGATCAACGCTTCGTTCGGAGCAATGGCTCCGGGGGCGCCGCGTTCGCCATAAGCCAAGTGCGATGGGATGTCCAGACGGCGGCGGCCGCCGACCTTCATACCCAGCAGGCCCTGGTCCCAGCCCTGGATGACCATGCCGACACCCACTGGGAAGTCGAGGGTCTGTCCGCGGCCCCAGGAGGAGTCGAACTCTTCACCGGTGGACCAGGCGACGCCGACGTAGTGGGCCTGGACGGTGGTGCCTGGGGTGACCTCGGCGCCGGTGCCCTCAACGAGGTCGGTGATGACCAGTTCGGTTGGTGCGTCGGTGCCTGGGAAGTCGATTTCCGGCTTGGTGCGGTCGTAGTTGCGTTCTCCGAACGACATGTTCACGGCCTTTCGTTAGTCGTGTGTCAACCAGCTACTTGCTGGCTGGGGCTTCTACCTTGGTCAATTCTACGTAGAACACCAGGGTTCCGGTTGGGGACCCCTGCTGCGAGGTCTCTCCGTAGGCCAGGTCAGCCGGGATGGTCAGCATGACCTTCGAGCCTTCCTTCAGTCCGGTCATGCCCTGGGTCCAGCCCTTGATGACCTGGTTGAGGCTGAAGGTGGTCGGCTCCTTGTCGAAGTTGCCGTCGAACTTCTTGCCGTCGGCGTAGGTGACGCCCAGGTACTTGGCGGTGACCTTCGAGTCGGCGGTGGCCTCGGTGCCCTTGCCTTCTTCAAGCACGTCCACGACCAGGCCCTTTGGCGCCTCAACATCCTTCGGAATGTTGATGGTCGGCTGCTCGTCCTTGAAGCTGACGGTCGGCAGCTTGTTTTCCTTCTTCAGCTTGGCAACCTCGTCGTCCGACAGCTTGGTGCTGACCGGGGTGGTTCCCTCGATGTCGATCAGGATGATGCGCTCGGCGCGGGTGCCGGCTTCCGGCTTGCTGGTAGAGCCGTTGGCCTGCTGGGTTCCCTCGATGGCCGAGTAGGCAACCCAGTCGCCGACCTTGGAGTTGATCAGCGTTTCGTAGAGTTCTGGCATGGACTGCTTGAACTGGTCATCCAGGGTCATCGAGGTGGCTTCACCGGTGAAGTTTTCGTTGGTGAGCTTGCCGTCGATGGTCTTGTACAGCCCCGACTTGACCTTGATCGTGTCGCCGGGGTTGACCTCGGCGCCGTCGCCCTTGACGACGTTGACTGCTTCGTCCTTTTCCGTCAGGAACGGGGTGTCGAAGGTGACCTCAGGTGCTGCGCTGGCATCCTTGCCTGGAGTGACCTTGATGTCGGAAAGAGAGCTGCTGCCGGAGGTCGAGCCACAGGCTGCCAAGGCGAGAATTGATGCGGTGGCGGCTGCTGCCATAACTTTGCGCACGAATCTTCTTTCGTTCGTTTGAAATTACAAAACCAAATGGCGAACCAGCTTGTCAGCTGAACGCGCTTAAAGACCAGCCTAAAGCCAGATGCTGTGAAATTTCTTTCCGACAGCTCCCTAAACAGGCTTGCTCATGATTTCGATGAGTTCATCCACCTGGTCGTTCTGTGTGGCAAACGGGTCCTTGCACAGCACCACGCCGCCCTGGCCTTCCTCGTATTTCATGTGGACCCAGTCGGCGCTGTAGCGGCGGCCTGTTGCGCGGGCTGCCTTGATGAACTTGCTGCGCACCACTGCCCTGGTGGTTTCCGGAGGGTTGAAGATCGCATCGCGGATCTGCGCGTCGCTGACCACCGACGTCGCCAACCCGCGCTTGCGCAGCAGATGGAACAGCCCGCGCGACGGATCGATGTCGTGGTAGGTCAGGTTCAGCTGGGCCAGCCGGTGCGAGGAGAGCTCCAGAGAGTTCTTCTGGGCGTAGCCCAGCAGCAGCTTGCGCTTGATCGCCCAGTCGATGTCCTTGTCGATGGCGGAGAAGTTCTGGGCCTCGATCGCGTTGAGCACCCTCTCCCACAGCTCGATGATCTGCTCGACGCGGTCATGGTGCGCGCCGTGCTTGGCGATGAACTGCTTGACCGAGTCAAGGAGCACCCACTGGATCTGCAGCGCGGTGGGCTCGTCCCCGCCCATCAGGCGAACGACGGTCTGTCCGGTGAAGTCGTGGGAGATCTGGCGGATGGAGCGGATCGGGTTTTCCAGGCGCAGATCATGGTAGATCTCCCCTGATTCGATCAACCGCAGCACCAAATCGGTGGCGCCGATCTTCAGCAGCTGCGTGGTTTCGCTCATGGTCGAGTCGCCGACGATCACGTGCAGGCGGCGGTGGTATTCGGCGTCTGCGTGCGGTTCGTCGCGGGTGTTGATGATCGGGCGGGAACGGGTGGTCGCCGAGGAGACGCCCTCCCACATGTGATCGGCGCGCTGGGAGAAGACGAATTTGGTTTCTTCCCCGACCTGGACCAGGTTGCCGGCGCCGCACAGCAGCTGGCGGGTGACCAGGAAGGGAATAAGCATGTCTGCAAGGCGCTTGAATTCGATCTTGCGCGGGATCAGGTAGTTCTCATGGCATCCGTAGGAGTTTCCGGCGGAATCCACGTTGTTCTTGAACATGAAGATCTTTCCTTCATGTCCTTCTTCCATCAGCTGGTCCTCTGCCTGGTCGACCAGGTCAAGCATGAGGGCTTCGCCGGCGCGGTCGTGCGCAATCAGCTGCAATAGCTGGTCGCACTCGGCTGTCGCGTACTCCGGATGCGATCCCACATCGAGATAAAGCCGCGAGCCGTTCTCCAGGAAGACGTTGGAGCTCCTGCCCCAGGCCACGATGGGCCGGAACAGGTGGCGTGCGGCGTCCTCGGGGGTCAGCCTGCGCCCATCGGATGGCACATAGTTCAGTCCGAATTCGGTTTCCAGACCGAAAATTCTGCGATCCACGCGAAGTTACTTCCCCTCAGCTCAGGCGCCGCAGCGGCGCCGTCTATTTAAATTTCTAGTGCAGCGAAGCCAGCTTACTGTCCGCCCTTTTGCACGAAGCCGCGCACGAATTCCTCTGCATTCGATTCCAGAACCGAGTCGATCTCATCAAGCAGGTCGTCGACTCCTGCCGACTGCCCGGTGGTGTTGACCTGGATCTGCTCGGCGGCGTCCTGGGTTTCGCTCTGGCGGCGAGCCGAGAAGCTTTCCTGTGTCATTTTCTACTCCTGACCTTGGCGGTGCATCGTCCTGCGCACCTGTGCTGATTCAATTCTGCGCGTTCTACGCGCGGCGCGCCAACTGGTCGATGAACTCATCGATTTCCAGCTGCGCGTCAAAGAGCTCACCGACGTCGCGGCGGGTTCCATCCAACGGCTCTGGCAGGAAGATCCGGCTGATCTTCCTGGCGCCGGGCACCGAGAAGGACAGCGCGTCCCAGTTCGCGGCGACCACATAGGGGGCATAGCGCTGCAGCGTCTTTCCCCGCAGATAGGCCCTGGTGTCCTCCGGCGGTTCGGTGACCGCACGGTTGATTTCTTCCTGGCTGAAAATCGTCTGAATAGCGCCGCGGGCCGCCAGCCGGTAGTACAGCCCCTTGTCTTGGCGCAGGTCGGCCCATTGCAGATCCAGCATGCCCACGCGTGGATCATCCAGGCTCAGGTTGTGCCGCTGGGCAAAGGAGGTGATCAGCTTGTACTTGGCGATCCAGTCGATCTGGTCGGCCGCCAGCAGCGGATCGCGTTCGAGCAGGTCGAGGACCTGTGCCCAGCGCTCAAGGATCTCAGCGGTGTCAGGATCATCGTGCCCCTGCCACTGGCAGTAGTCCTGTGCCGCACTCAAGTACTCGCGCTGGATTTCGATGGCTGTCAGCTTGCGCCCGTCGCGCAGCCGCACTGCGGTTTTCAAGCTCGGGTCATGGCTGATCTGCTGCAGCGCAGCTACCGGGTCGCCGAGCTCCAGCTTCGGCGCGGCACCTGCTTCAATCAAGCTCAGCACCAGATTGGTGGTGCCCACCCGCAGCAGGGTTGAAATCTGCCCCAGGTTCGCGTCGCCGATGATCACGTGGAGCCGGCGGTACTTGTCCCAGTTCGAATGCGGCTCGTCGCGGGTGTTAATGATCGGGCGGTTGACCGTGGTCTCCAGGCCCACTTCGGCTTCGAAGAAGTCGGCGCGCTGGGAGATCTGGAATTCCTTGCGCTGGCCGAGCATGCCCTTGCCCACCCGGCCCGCACCGCAGAAGATCTGGCGGGTGGCGAAGAACGGCGTGAGCCCCTGCACCAGGGACGAGAATTCCACAGAACGCGGCACCAGATAGTTTTCGTGGGCGCCGTAGGACACCGATTTGTTGTCGGTGTTGTTCTTGTACATCAGCAGTTCCCCACTGCCCAGGCGTGCGGCCGTGTCCATGGCGCGGCGCATCACTTCATCACCTGCCTGGTCCCACAGCACTGCCGCGCGCGGAGTGGTGGACTCGGGGCTCGAATACTCCGGGTGAGCGTGGTCGACGTACAGGCGCGCGCCATTGCCCAGCACCATGTTCATCACCACGTCCGTGGAGTCCTTCTCCTGGTAGAGCGTGGAGCCGACGCGGGCGTCGTTGCCGTCCAGCGCCACCGACTCCGCGGTCCAGATGCCGGCATCCACCTCGGGTTCGACGTCGGTCAGCTGCGTGGGGTGGGCCTGGTCGCGGGCCACGGTGAAGCCGCGGGCATCCTGCAGAGGGGACTCATCGGCGTAGTCCCAGCGGGCGCCGCGCACCTGCGAATTGGTTTCCGCAACCAGCTGCGCGTAGGAGTCCACGACCTGTGCGGAAAGCACCGTCGCATTGGCCTTGGGCATGGACGGGCGGATGATGCCGTATTCGGTCTCCAGGCCGACCAGCCGACGGGCGCTCACTTGGCCGCCTTCTGGCTGACCAGCGAACGGATATTGCTGATGCGCTCGCCCTTGCGCCCGGAGATGCGGGCCCAGTCATCCGGGTTGGTGGTGTTCGGCATGTCCTCGTGCTCGGCAAATTCCTCGCGCACCGCCCGTAGCAGGTACTCCTGCTTCAGGCCTCGTTCACCGGTGGTGATCAGGGCCTTGATGGCGTGCTTCTTGGCGCGGTCCACCACGTTGTGGATGACGGCGCCGGAGGCGAAGTCCTTGAAGTACAGGATTTCGGAGTGGCCGTTGACGTAGGTGACTTCCAGGAATTCATTGATCTCGTCCGTGGAGTACATGGCCTGCACGGCGGCTTCGATCAGCCTGTTCACGGTAGCCTGCGCATTGGCGTCCTGGGCCAGTTCACTCTCGTGGATCGGAAGTTCAGTGGTCAAGTACTTGCTGAAGATCTCCACCGCGCCGTCGGCATCCGGACGGCGGATCTTGATCTTCACGTCCAGGCGGCCTGGGCGCAGGATGGCAGGGTCGATCATGTCCTCGCGGTTCGACGCGCCGATCACAATCACATTGTCCAGGCGCTCCACGCCGTCGATCTCCGCCAGCAGCTGCGGGACGATGGTGGTTTCCACGTCGGAGGATACGCCGGTGCCGCGGGTGCGGAACAGCGACTCCATCTCGTCGAAGAAGACGACCACTGGATCGCCGTGCAGCGCCTTTTCACGGGCGCGGGCGAAGATCAGGCGGATGTGGCGTTCGGTTTCTCCCACGTACTTGTCCAGCAGCTCCGGACCCTTGATGTTCAGGAAGTAGCTGCGCGTGCTTTCTCCCCCGGCCTTGGCGGTGGCCCGCTGGGCCAGGGAATGCGCCACGGCCTTGGCGATCAGCGTCTTGCCGCAGCCCGGAGGGCCGTAGAGCAGAATGCCCTTCGGAGCGCTCAGGCCGTGTTCGCGGTAGAGCTCCGGGTGAGAGAACGGAAGTTCAACCGAATCCTTGATGGCTTCGATCTGCGAATTCAGGCCACCGATGTCCGAGTAGGCAATGTCCGGAACTTCTTCGAGCACCAGCGACTGCATGTCGGTCAGCTGCACGCGCTTGATGCCGAGCCCGGTCTTCGTGTCGATGGTCAGCTGGTCGCCCACGCGCAGGTGCTCCTCGCGCAGCGGCTGGGCCAGGGTAATCACGCGCTGGTCGTCGGCGCGGGCCATCACCACCGCCTGGTGGTCTTCGAGCAGCTCCTTAACCGTCACCAGCTCGCCGGTTTCCTCATAGCCCAGCGCGGCGATAACCACCAGCGCCTCATTGAGCAGCACCTGCTGGCCGACGTGCAGCTTGTCGAAGTCAAGCAGCGGGCTGACGCCCACGCGCATCTTCCGCCCGGAATACACCACATCCACCGCCTGGATGGCGGTCGATTCGATGGCGGTGCCGGGCTGCGGGTGGCGGCGCGGGTGCTTGGCAATGATGGTGCCGTAGCTGAAGGGCGCGTCGCCGTCTTTTTCCAGGGCCGACTTGAGCCCGATGATCTGTTCGCGGGTGGTTTCCAGCAGTGCTACCAGACGCTGGTTGTTGCCGCTGATGCTCGCCAGCTGCTTGTCGAGATTCCTATTCTTGTCACGCAGCACGTTGACCTGTCGCTCGGTCATCTGCAAACGTTCAGCCATTTGCTGCGCTTCGAAGCTTTCGCTCACGTTGTTCTCCCAACATTTAACTAGCAGGCAGGCGGTTGATCAGCGCGTGCTGCCTCGATCCACCGGCGCCGCCCCGCGCCGCAGCGCAAAGAAGCACAGGTGGGAACCTGCAATTCCATAGTACGGAAAATGACCCTGCAACGCGTGTCAACAGGGTCACATGTCCGATTATTGAGACGTTTTATCTCAATATCTGGTCACTTGATGATGCGGGGGCTAGTTTTCTTCGCTTCCCTGGGCATCCTCGTGGGCGGCGCGGACGCGCACCGACTGGTTCGCGTCGCGGGCGGCCCGGCGCAACTTCTTGTCCGACAGCCCGCGCTCGCCCAGCGCCTGCGCGGTCCACTCGTTTTCATCGTGGTCCCGGGTCCAGGCGCTCAGGTCCTCGGCCGAGTAGCCGTGCTCCTTGATGCGCTTGGCCTTGGGAATCCCGTCCTGCGCGTCGGCCAAGCGGCGGGTAGTGATCAGGAATGCGGTGTGCGCGACCATGCGGTGGTCCGGGCGCACTGCCAGGCCGTCGACGTGCCAGCCGCGCAGCAGGGTCTCGAAGCACTCCGGCTCGGTGAACTGGCCCGAAGCGCGGATCGCTTCCACCACGCGCGACATCTGGGTCACCGAAGAGACGTAGTTGGTCCATACGCCGCCCGGAGCCAGGACGGTGGCTACTGCATCCAGGCATTCCCACGGGCTGAGCATGTCCAGCACCACGCGGTCGATGCTGCCGGGCTCTTCCAGCTCGACAACCTTGTCCTGGAAGTCGCCGATGGAGATCTGCCATGCCGGGTGCTCGCCGCCGAAGACCGTGGAGACGTTGCCCCGGGCGATGTCCGCGAATTCTTCACGGCGTTCGAAGGAATGCAGGTAGCCGGCGTCCCCCACCGCACGAAGCAGCGAAATGGACAGCGCGCCGGAGCCGACGCCTGCTTCCACCACGCGGGCGCCGGGGTAGATGTCGCCGAACTGGACGATCTGCGCGGCATCCTTCGGGTAGACCACGGTGGCGCCACGGGGCATGGAAAGCACGAAGTCCTTGGCCAGCGGACGCAGCGCCTGGTAGCGGAAGCCGTCGACATTCTCGATGACCGAGCCCTCGGGCAGGCCGATGATGTCTTCATGAGGCAGCACGCCCTTGTGGGTGTGGAACTCGCCGCCCTCCTGCAGGGTGATCGTGTTGATGCGGCGTTTTTCGTCGGTCAGCTGCACGCGGTCTCCCACGCGGAACGGGCCGCGTCGGGCGTCGGCGCCGTGCGGCGCCGCTGTGCTCTGCTGTGGTTCAGGCGTCTGGCTCACTATTAGTCGTCCTTTGATCTGTTCTTGAATCAGTTAGTTCTTGCGGCCTATTACCGCATTGATGATGTCTTGCTGGTGCAGGATTCCCACCACGACCCCGCGGCTGGAAATCACCGCATACTCTGCTGTGGGCACGCTGGCCAGGTAGTCGATCAGCTCCCTGCCGTCGGAGTCTTCGGCAACCACGGCCCCCTGCCCCAGGGCCCGTGAAACCGCCAAGGCCGGAACGCCGCTGGCGTGCTGGGGATCCACGCGGGCGATGGCCTGCTCGTCAATGACGCCCACCGGCATGCCGCGCGGGTCCACCAGGACAATCTGGCCCCCGCGCTCGCTGCGGCGGATGAAGACGTCGGCCACCGTCGCCTGGGACACCATGGCGCTGGCAGGCTGCATCAGATCGGATGCCACCACCTTGGGAAGGTTCAGCATCATCTTCGAGTGGGCAATCAGCTGCGTGGTGGCCTGCCACATGAAGATTGCCACCATCGCGCCGACCACGGCGGTGATGATTTCAACGTTTTGGCCGGTGGCGTAGGGCCAAATGACAAAGTAGACAACCACTGCCACAGCGATGGCGCGGCCCACCCACGCCGAGGCGATGGTGCCCTTGAACTGGGATCCGGTCGCCTTCCAGACCGCGGACTCGACTAGACGGCCGCCGTCCAGCGGAAGCCCGGGCAGGGCGTTGAAGGCTCCGAGCAGCAGGTTCGCGTAGATGAAGAAGTTCAGCAGCAGGCTCAGGTAGATGTTCAGGTCCAGTGCGTGGAGCAGCCCCCAGCCGATGCCAGCCAGGACAAAGTTGGAAACCGGTCCAGCCAAAGCCACCCAGAGCGATGCGCCCGGGGTGGCCTTGAAGGAGCCGAACTGGGTGTGACCGCCCATCAGCGTCAAAACAATGTGCGCGTCAGGCCACTTGAAGGCGCGGGCGACCATGGCGTGGGCGACCTCGTGGACCAGCACGGCGACGGCAATGGCCACGGCGCAGGCAAAGCCGAGCATGAACGCAGAGGTTGCCGGCACCAGCGCACTCTGGGAAAGCTGGGTTCCCATCGAAATGGTGATCACCGCAGTGATGATGAACCAGGAGCTGGAGAGGTAGACGGGGACGCCGCCTATGGTTCCCAGCTTAATACCGGGTGCTTTTTCAGTTGTTTCGCTCACGCATCTACCTGTACTAACCACTCGGACATGAGTTCAATATTAACGTTTTCCAGGCCGTCCACCCGACGCCAGGCACCGATGCCGGGATCAGTCGCGTTGGGAACCAGCACCGCGTGCAGCTGTGCGGCGCTGGCCGCGCGGATGCCGGGATCTGAATCCTCGAAACCAATGCAATAGGCCGGGTCAAGTTCTGCTCCAACATGCTGAGAGAGCAGCCGCAGCCCCTTCAGGTAGGGTTCCGGATTAGGCTTGCCGCGCTCAACCTCTTCGCCGGTCACGGTTGCCTGGAAGGTGCCCTGGGGAATCCGCTCAAGCAGGTCGCTGACCACACTGCGTTCGGACATGGTGACCAGCGCCTGGGGAATTCCCGCCTCGTTCAGCGCCGACAGAAGTTCCCTGGCGCCCGGACGCCACGGAATATGTTGGCGCACCCCGCTGGCCACCCGTTCGCTGAGCCAGTCGATGATTTCGCGGACGGAGAGCTTCACACCGGCTTCCTGCAGCACCCTGGCCCCGTCGGGCAGCGCGCAGCCGACCAGTGCATGGGCCTGCTCATCGGACCAGCGTCCGCCGTGGACCGCCACCAATTCCGCCTCCGCTGCGATCCAATACGGTTCGGTATCGATCAGCGTGCCGTCCATGTCCCAGAGAACAGCTTGTATGGGATGCGGGCGGCTATTTGTGTCAAAGGCAAAACTGGTGCTTGGCATGAGTCCATTCTAGATGGAAGAGTGGGTCTAAGCTGATTCGGCGCAGCCGCGCGAACCTGCTGAAAATATGTCCTGTATCGCTAAGGAGTCGTCAGTGGCCAGCGAGTATCACGCGCCGACGTTCGATGGATTCATCGCGCAAAGCGAACACGCCCAGCGGCCGTCAATCCTCTTGGCGGCCTTCGAAGGCTGGAACGATGCCGGGTCCGCCGCCAGCGACGCGGTGCGCCGAATTCTGCGGGCCACCCAGGCGCAGCACATCGCGAGCATTGGGCTCGATGACTTCTACGACTACCAATTCACCCGCCCCACCACGAAGCTCACCCCGAACGGCCGAATTGTTCAGTGGCCGAAGACCGACATGTACAAGGTGGAGCTGCCCCAGGCCGCCGCTGATCTGGTGGTGGTGCTCGGCGTCGAGCCGACTTTCCGCTGGCAGTCATTCTGCGCCCAGATCATCGAGCTGGCCAAGGACCAGCAGGTGCAGCTGGCCTTGACGGCTGGCTCGCTGCTGGCCGACGTCCCGCACACCCGGCCGGTGCCAACGATTTTCACCAGCGACAACCCCAGCCTGCAGGACTACCTGAAGGTGCAGGCCTCGACCTACGAGGGACCCACCGGCATCCCCTCGGTACTCGGCCTGGAGCTGGAAGCCGCTGGGATTCCCACCGCGTCACTGTGGGCCCAGCTGTCCCACTATGTGGCCCAGGCTCCCAGCCCGCGCGTGGAGCTGGCGCTGGTCGAGGTGATGGAGGAGCTGCTCCCGCTGGCTATCCCCACCGACCAGCTGCGCGAGGACGCCCAGGCCTGGCGCCATGGCGTCGATGAGCTGACAGCCTCGGACCCGGATGTCGCCAAGTACGTGAAGCAGCTCGAAGAGGCCACCGATGCCAGCGAGCTTCCCGAAGCCAGCGGAGAAACCATCGCCCGGGAATTCGAACGCTACCTGCGCCGCCGCGGCCGCTACCGCTCGGACGGGCAGGGGCCCGACTTCGAGATCTGAAATCTCAAAGCCCGGCCCCTGATACGGCGTGCTCGCGCCGACGCTACTGCAGCTTCAAGCCCAGCAGGGCGTCAAAAGCGTTCAGCAGCAGCTCGCTGCCTTCGCCGCTGCCTTCAGCCTCGGTCGCCGCCCACTGGTCAATTGCTTCCAGCGCTGCCGGGGCATTGAGGTCGTCGGCCATCCGGGCGCGGATGCGGGTGATCAGCGCGGTGGCTTCGGCCAGGCCGGTGCCCACAATGCGCTCGCGCCAGGCGGCAATGCGCTGCTGCGCCTGTTCGAGCAGCTCGCCGCTCCAGAACCATTCGCTGCGGTAGTGCTGGGAAAGCAGCACGGCGCGGACCGCCACCGGCTCGACGCCCTGCTGGCGCAGCTTGGAAACAAGCACCAGGTTGCCC
This sequence comes from Glutamicibacter uratoxydans, assembly GCF_006539925.1. Classification (GTDB taxonomy): domain Bacteria; phylum Actinomycetota; class Actinomycetes; order Actinomycetales; family Micrococcaceae; genus Glutamicibacter; species Glutamicibacter uratoxydans. Next base: position 268,812 of record NZ_BJNY01000001.1, read on the forward strand.
AGCGACTTGCTCATCTTTTCACCGTCCAGGCCGACCATGCCGGTGTGGACATAGGCCTGCGCCAGGGCTTTGCCGTCGACGGCGGCGGCATGCGATGCGGAGAATTCGTGGTGCGGGAAGATCAGGTCCGATCCGCCGCCCTGCACGGTGAAGGGTGCAGGCAGGGTCTTGCGGGCAATCACCGAGCATTCAATGTGCCATCCCGGGCGTCCAGCGCCCAATTTGCCGCCGTCCCAGGAAGGTTCGGATGCCCTGGCGGCACGCCACAGCAGCGGATCCAGGGCATCGCGCTTTCCAGCGCGCTGCGGGTCGCCTCCGCGTTCGGCGAAGAAGCCGAGCATGGTTTCGCGGTCATAGCCGGATACCGATCCGAGCTTCCAAGCATCGTTCTGCGCGCCGAGCGCGTCGAAGTAGATGTCTCCTTCGACGCCGTCTTCGCCGGCAGGCACGCGGTAGGCAAGATCCGCTTCCAGCAGCTGCTCGACCACAGGCACCAGCCAGTCGATGGATTCCACGGCTCCGACGTAGTGGTGCGGCGGAATAACGTTCAGCGCTTCCATATCACTGCGGAACAGCTGGACCTGGTCCTCGGCAAGGTCGCGCCAGTCCACCCCGGTGGCTTCCGCGCGCTCAAGCAGCGGGTCGTCCACGTCGGTGACGTTCTGGGTGTAGGTGACCGTGCGTCCGTTGTCCAGCCAGGTGCGGTGCAGCAGGTCGAAGGCTACATAGGTGGCCGCGTGCCCCATGTGGGTGGCATCGTAGGGAGTAATGCCGCAGACATAAAGGCTAGCCGGAGCATTGGCTTTATCTGCTGGAGCAGTGGCTCGGGTGGCTCTCGAAGAGGTGTCGAAGACCTCCAGGATCGGTGCGGAGCCCACAATATGCGGTACTTCCGGAGATTTCCACGCGTGCACTTAAGTACGTCCTTTCGCAGATGCGATGATTTTGTTCCTTTAACTCCAAGCTTGGGGTGGCTTGGAATATTCCCGTTAACAGCAAAGTGTCCGTGGGAAAGTTCACGGACACTTTGCAGAGGCAAATTTAGGCGTTGATCAGACCGAAGCCCAATGCGACGAAGAGGATGAAGCCCAGCAGGATGCGGTACCAGACGAAGAACCTGTAGGAGTGTGTGGACACGTACTTCAGGAACCAGCCAACCATCAAGAATCCAACGACGAAGGCTACGGCCGTTGCGACGCCGGTCTGGGCCAAGGTGTAGACACCCGGCTCGGAGAAGGACTTGACCAGCTTGTAGAGCCCCGAGAGGAACACCGCCGGGATCGCCAGCAGGAATGAATAGCGGGCCGCGGCTTCACGGGTGTATCCCATGAGCAGGCCGGCGGTAATGGTTCCGCCCGAGCGGGAGACGCCCGGGATCAGGGCCAGGGCCTGGGCGAAGCCGTAGAGGATGCCGTGTTTGACGGTCAGGTCCTCCAGCTTGCGGGTCTGCTTTCCGTACTGGTCAGCGATGGCCAGAATCAGGCCGAAGACCACCAACATGGTTGCCACAATCCACAGCGAGCGGAAGTTCGTGTCGATGTAGTCTTCCAGCAGCAGACCGAGAATGCCGATCGGAACGGAACCGAGGATGATCATCCAGCCCATCTTGGCGTCTGGATCCGAATGCGGAACCTTGCCCACGATGGCTTTGCACCAGGCGCCGATGATTCTCACGATGTCGCGCCAGAAGAATACGATCACTGCCGTCTCGGTACCAAGCTGGGTAATGGCGGTAAACGCCGCCCCTGGATCCTGGGCGTTCGGCAGTAATTCGCCAACGATGCGCAGGTGTGCTGAGGACGAGATCGGGAGGAACTCTGTCAGGCCTTGGATCAGGCCGAGGAAAGCTGCTTCAAACCAATTCACACACTGACATTACTTCACGTTCAGGTTCTACGACGCACCAAAAACACCATGACGGCTAAAAATCAGCCCGTGGTCGTAGTCACTGGTCGTTATTGGGTATTGTGAAGGGCAAAAGTTCAGAATACTGTTCGTACAACGCATCTTCGTAGTCTTCGAAGGCATCGGCCAGCGAACCAAATGCCGCGTCAACTGCGGCATCAGCCGCTCCCCTGCTTTGAGAAACGACGGCGAGATGTTGTTCCAAATGCGCAATCAGCGTCCGCAGGGCGTAGCTCGGATCAGTACTCATGGACTCACGGTACAACCGAATCTTTCATTTCGATAGGGGGTTCAATGCTTCAGGAACTCATCAAGGCTCCGCTTCACCAGGAAAACGATACTCGATTCGAGTACATGATCATTACATCTTTTCCGGGTGAACCGAAGCATGTCGCCCGCGCAGCGCTGCGCGAACATGCAGACAACGGCAAATGGGAGCTGGTCCGCACCTGCCGCTATGAGGGCGGCGCCTATAAATACTGGCTTCGCCGCCGGGTCATGCGGGTGAAAAGCACACTGGAAATAGTTGACGTCTAGTCAGGGGCAAATGGACCAGTTCGCTGCCGCGCCGCTCACGGCGCCAAATATCGATGCCGGACCATATCGTCTGCGTGAATTTTCGCTTGCCGATGCACCGCTAATTTCGCGCGCGGGTGCAGATCCGCTGATTCCCTTGATTACCACGGTGCCGGTTGACGGCACGGCAGAAGACCATGCCGCGTTCATCCTGCGGCAGCAGCAACGGCTGCGGGACGGCACAGGCTACTCTCTGGCCATCGCCGACGCAGCCACTAACCACGCTGTGGGCCAGATCGGACTGTGGCTGCAAAACCAGGACAACGGCATTGCCTCCATCGGATACTGGGTTGATCCAGAGCAGAGGCGGCGGGGAATAGCCGCTCATGCGTTGGTCGCACTGTCCACCTGGGGCCTGTCGCTTCCACAAATCCACCGGCTGGAACTGTACGTCGAACCGTGGAACGAAGGATCTTGGCGCACCGCCGAAGCTTGCGGTTTCCAACGTGAAGGACTGCTTCGCAGTTTCCGGACTATCGGAGGGCAGCGCCGGGACCTTTACATGTACTCGCTGCTGCCCTCCGGTCTGCCATTGGTTTCAGCTGTCTAGTCGTCCAACGGCCCGACTAGCCAGCTGGCCACCGTGTTGGCGGCAGATGCCGCATTTGACGGGTGGTACCAGCTGGCCTGGACATCGCGGTAGAGCCGCTCGAATTCGCTGCCTCTGAAGTACGCACCTCCGCCAAGTAATTGGCCAGCCGACTGGACGTTGTCCCGTGCGGTGTCTCCGGCAAGGGTTCTGAAGGTTACCAAGCGGGGGAACCATTCGGCGCCGTGGTCCACCAGTTCGTCGAGGTCTCGGCTCACCGATCGCTGCAGTGCGTCAAGGGCGATCATCCGCATTGCGGCGTCGGCGAGAATGCCCCTGGCCCGAACATCCTGCGAGTACTTGCTGCCGTCCTGATGGCTGCGCTTGTTCATGGCGTCTGCACCCAGGGCAACTGCGCGTTCTGCAATGCCCGCATAAACGCTTGCGGTCAGTGTGAGGAATGATGCGAAAATTCCGAAGATCAACAGGTCCGCAGTGGGTCCTACGGGCAGCCTGCTGTGAACCCACGCTGCCGGAGCGAGCGCTGAACGAAGCTTGGTTGTGTGCGATTGGCTTGCACGCATTCCCAAGGTGTTCCAGTCCCCCAGTGATTCAACTCCCTCGCCCTTGGCCACGAAGCCATGGACCAGCTCGTCGGTATCTTGGTCCTTGCCGAAGACCCCCAAGCGGGTAAACGCGGGAGACAACGAAGTGAAAATCTTGGTCCCGGTAAAAATTACCGACCCGTCCGACTGAGTTTGCGCAGTGGTCTTCGAATCGAAAAGCACCGCGTCATTGCCCGGCTCCGAAATGCCGAAGGCCATAACCTCTCCCTCGGCGATCCACTGGGAAACCATATCCAGGCGGTGGTCGCCTCGCGCCACCAGCAAGTAGGCAACACCGGACCACACCTGATGCATGTTCACAGCCAAGGCGGTGGCCGGCGCGGCGGTAGCCAGCCTGCGCTGCGCCAAGGCCAGCTGTTCAAAGGACCATCCAAGTCCTCCTTGGTCCTGGGGAAGCAATGCCTTGAGATAGCCAAGCTCAACCAGCTCCTGGAAGTCTTCATGCGCAAAGCTGTTGGCCTCGTCGTAGCCGCCAGCGCGTTTCCTGAATCGCTCCAGCAGCTCATCACTGAGCACAGATTCAATAGACAATTCGGTTAATCCTTTCACTGCCATGTCACTTTTGAAGTTCTTAGTAGCTGCGCAGCAGCTTTTCCAGTACGCGCACGCCGAACTTAATGGAGTCCACGGGGACTTTCTCATCGACACCGTGGAACATGCCAGTGAAGTCGAGATCGGCCGGCAGCTGCAGGGGTGCGAACCCGTAGCCGGTGATGCCAAGCTGTGCCAGCGCCTTGTTGTCGGTGCCGCCGGAAAGCATATACGGAAGCACCACCGCTTCTGGATCTTCAGACAGCAGTGCTTGAACCATGGAATCGACAAGCGCTCCGGCAAACGGAACCTCCAGCGAAAGCTGCTCGTGAACCATGCTCAATTCAATGTGCTCTCCGGCCAGTTCCTTGATTTTCTGGACAGTGGCCGCATGTTCCTCGGGCAGTGTCCGGCAGTCAATCAGCGCTTCTGCCTGTCCGGGGATGACATTGTGTTTGTATCCTGCGTCGAGAACCGAAGGGTTCGCGGTGTTCTGCAGCGTGGCGCCGACAAATCGCGAGACACTTCCCATGGCATGCAGCAGCGGAGCTGGATCCTGCTCGTCGAAGGACAGCCCGGTCATTTCTGCGACGCTTTCCAGCAGGGCGCGAGTGGTCTTCGTGTAGGACAACGGCCACTGGTGCTCCCCGATTCTGCCGACGGCAGATGCCAGACGGGTCACCGGATTTTCGGTGTTGATCTGCGACCCATGTCCTGCAGTGCCTCGTGCGGTCAGCTTCATCCAGGCAATGCCCTTCTCAGCTGTTTGAAGCATGTAGGCGCGTTTTCCGTTGATCTCAACAGAAAAACCGCCGACCTCGCTGATCGCTTCTGATGCTCCGGCAAATACTTCCGGATGATGCTCCACCATCCATTCGGCGCCATATTCACCCCCGGCTTCCTCGTCGGCAAAGAAGGCGAGGATCAGGTCCCGAGGAACCTCGATCCCCTCGCGCACGATGTGCCTGGCTGCCGCGAGGATCATGGCGTCCATATTCTTCATGTCCACCGCACCACGGCCCCAGATCATGCCGTCAATGATCTCGCCGCCGAAGGGGTCGACGCTCCAGTCCTCTTTGATGGCGGGCACCACATCCAAATGGCCGTGCACGATCAGTGCCGGAAGCGAGGAATCGCTCCCGGGGATCCGCACTATGACATTCGCCCGGCCGGGTGCAGATTCGTAGATCTTTGGCGACAGGCCCACTTCCTCAAGGAGTGCAACCACATACTTTGCCGCTTCGATCTCGCCATTGCCTTGGTTGTTGCCGAAGTTGGATGTGTCCATCTGAATCAGCCGCTGGCAAATCTCAACTGCTTCGTTTTCCATCTGTTCCAGCGCGTGAGCCATTTCCATTGATCAGCGTCCTTTTTCGAAGATGCACATGTTTGTTCTCAACCTTAGCCGTGCAGCTGCCGATAAGCGGTTCTGGCACCAGGATGCAGCGGCTGCCCTGCGGTGCTGATCAGCGATTGCGGGCTCAGGAACTGCATGCCGGCTGTTTGTTCCGGGATCAGTTCCTGCGCATGTTCCACCAGCATGCGGACAATTCTTCCTACTAGATCTTCGTCCAGGCTTTCGGACGCCATCAGCAGATTGGCAACGCCGATGCTTGAAGCCTCCGGAACTCGGGGGTAGGTGCCGCCGGGGATCGTCACGTGGTCGTACAGTCCTGGATAGCTTCTGCGCAAAGACTGGAGCACGTCGTTGAGATTCATCAGCCGCAGGTCGACGTGCCGGGCGAGCTCCGCGACTCCACGTACCGGCATGCCACCGAAAAGGAAGAGCGCATCAATGTCGCCGCTTTTCAAGGCCTCCAATCCATCGGCATAGCCGAGTTTGACTTCTTCCGGCGGCCTGGCGGCGGTGGGCAGCCCGGCCGCTTTGAGGATCCTTTGCCCTGTCACCCAGGTCCCGGACCCTGCCGCTCCAGTTCCGATGCGGCGTCCAGCCAGATCATCAAGTGTGAAGATTCTGGACTCGGCACGGGAAATGCAGTGGAAGTAGTTTTGGTACACCCTGCCCAGGGCCACCGGCTTGCTGCCATGGCCATCCTGGCGATACTGCGCGACGGTGTCCGCCAATGCCAATGACAACTGGGCGTCGCCGCTGGCCAGCATATTCAGGTTCTGCACGCTCGCTTCAGTGGCGATGGCCCGTGAAGTTTTCGCGATTCCGTGACGAACGAGAGCCAGCGACAATAGGGTCGCGAATTCAAAATAGACTCCACCTTCTTCACCTGCCGCGATGTTCAGTTCGTCCGCTGAATGGGCGCTGCATCCGCCGAAGGCAACAGGAGCGGCCACAGCAAGCGGCAGTCCCAGCGACCATTTGAGCACGGTCCTTCGGGACAGTTTCGAGCTACTCATCGTTTGCTCCCGCCGCAACAGACGCTTGGCCCCGTGGAAGCTGCAGGGCTGCGCGCAGTCCTCCGCCAACAGCATTCTCGACGCTCAGCGTTCCCTTATTCGCCTTGGCCAAACTCTGAACGATAGCCATGCCAAGTCCTGTGCCCGCGATCTGCCCGGCTGGCTCGGCTCTCCAGTACCTTCGCGAGACCAGGGCAAGGTCTGGCTCGGGCAGGCCCTTCCCGTGATCGCGAATCGCAATTTCTACGGTTCGAGAAGCAGCCGTCAATTCAAGTTCTATGGGAGCGCCGGCGGCATATTTCAGTGCGTTCGAGATCAGTTCTTCAAGCATCATTTGAAGTTCATATTCATTGCATTCAACGTAGATTTCGTCGGGCTCTTGCTGTGGAATCTTGAGCAGCAGCGGCGTCTTGAGCTGAGCCGCCCGAGCGGTATGCCGCTCGATCTCATCTCTCAGCATGGCCGCCGCTGGCAACGAAGCCGTCTGCGTTTCTACAGTCTGTGCGTTGGAATACGAGTTTGCTTCCGACACCCGATGCTCGGCGCTGGCCAGAAGCAGCACAGAATCAATCAAGTTTTCCATCCTCCGCAGCTCTTTCTCGACTGCTGCGACTTCGCCGCTGAGAGCCTGTGCTCCCAAGCGCATCTTCAGCAGATCCACGCGCAGCCTCAATGCGGCGATGGGATTGCGCAGCTGGTGGGAAGTCTCAGCGATCAGTTCCCGCTGCTGCTCCAAGCTGTCGGTGACCGACTGCGCCATCTGGCCAAAGGAGCGCGACAGCGCCCTCAGCTCGGGCGGGCCGGCTGCCTGCAGCGGGCGGGGCTTCTGGGTGCGAGCCAATTCAGAAACTGCCCGGATCAGCTGCTGGACGGGCCGCAATACCCAGGTTGAAAGGCGGTCAGCCAAAAGCAGCAGTCCAGCGCAGGCGCTGAGCGTCGCGATGACAACAATTGACCAGCCGCGCAGGATGGTGCTTCGAGCCGGCTCCAGATTGGCTTGCAGAATCACGGAGCCAAGTACTTGTGTTGCGTCTCCAAACGGCCTGGCAAGCACTGCCGTAGAGCTGCTGAATGGGCTGATGTCCTGAAGTTCGGTCTGTTCCAGATTGATGCTCGCATCCCGCATGGCGGTGCTCACCACCGGATCGAGCGGATCGATATTCCCCGAGGACAGCTGTCTTCCGCCGATGTTGATGATCAGGCCTTCATTGAACAGTTCGCTATAGGTGTCCATCTCCAGCTGAAGCGCGCCGATATCCAAGGGATCGTTGTCGAAGCTTGCCAACTGGACGAATCGGTTCATTGCGGCAAGCCTGGAAAGCTGAACGTCCTGGGTAGTCGTGCTGCTGATGCTGCGCAGCAGCAAGACCGACAAAATTACCGCAATAAAGCACAGCAAGGCGCCTAGGACGGCCAAGACGCGCAATCTCATGGGCTGGGAACTTCTAGACGGTAGCCGACGCCTCGAACGTTGATGATCATCCCGGGGGTCTCAAGCTTCGACCGCAGGCCGGTGAGGTGGACATCCAGCGACCTGGAAACCGCGACGAATGCGTCGCCCCACAGCGAATCCAGAATCTGTTCGCGAGTCACCACAGATCCTGCATGTCGCGCCAAGAGGGTGAGCAGATCAAATTCTTTGGCAGTGAGCCCGAGGCTGCGTTCCTTGATGAATGCTTCACGCTTGTCGACGTCGATGCGCAATTGCCCCAGCTGCAGGTTGTTTGCGTCTTCGGTTTGCACCAGTGCCCGGCGGGCCACCGCTTCGATCCGCGCCATCAGAACTGCCAGGCCGATGGGCTTAATCAGGTAGTCGTCGGCGCCGAGGCGCAGACCGCGCACAACACTGCGTTCATCGTTTCGGGCGGTCAAGATGATCACCGGCGCATCGGTCACCAGACGCAGCTTGCGCAGCACCTCAAGCCCGTCAAGATCTGGAAGCCCAAGATCCAAAAGGATCATTTGGGCCGCCTGATGCTGGAGCAGTGCATCCGCTCCGCGCGCAACCCGGAACGCCTGGTGTCCAGAAGCCGTTACCGCATCCACCAGGGCGCCTGCCACTGCGTCATCATCTTCAATGATCATGAGCTGCACGAGTACATCCTTGGTTTTCCGGGGCCTTCATCGAACTAACGCTAACAGTCTAATAGTCCTAGTCTTCAGTGTTTCTCGCACTTACCTAAGACAGTGTTAGTTCTCCGCACCGGGCTTGGAAGTAATGCACGTCACCCATAGATTCGAAGGAGTACTTGCCCCGCGCCCTGCTCGATGACGAGCCAGCCGGCCGGGAGAATATATGGCGGCTCTGCGAAGGATGCCTGCCAAACTCGCATCGTGGAGGATGGAAAATGTCTGAGACAACTCAGCAGCTCAATGTTGACAGGGACGGGGGCCGGCCTCCGAAGTGGAAGATTGTCGGCCCCGGCCTTGTGGTGGCGGCAACCGGTGTTGGCGCAGCCGATATGGTTGCGACTCTCGTTGCCGGCAGCCAGTACGGCTACGCGCTTCTGTGGGCGGTGATTCTCGGCGTTATCCTGAAAATCGTGCTCGTTGAGGGCGCCGGACGCTACACCTTGGCCACCGGGAAGACGATTTTCGAGGGCTGGAAGACCCTGGGCCCTTGGACTACCTGGTACTTCGGCCCCTACATCATCATCTGGGGCTTCGTGTATGGCGCCACCGCAATGAGCTCCGCCGCCATGCCGTTGGCGGCGCTGTTCCCTGCACTGGATCTGAAGATCTGGGCTGTCATCATGGGCCTGTTAGGCTTCGTGCTGGTCTGGTTTGGAAAGTACAACTTCTTCGAGAAGATCACCGCAGTGCTCGTGGGCATCATGTTCGTCACCGTGGTCGGCTTGGCGTTCATCGCCGTGCCCAATATCCCCGAGATGTTCAAGGGCCTGATCCCGATGATCCCCGAAGGCGGCGTGGTCTACACCCTGGCGCTGGCCGGCGGCGTGGGCGGAACCATCACCTTGGCGGCCTATGGATACTGGCTGCGTGAAAAGGGCTGGTACACCCCGAAGTGGATGCGCGTGATGCGCATTGACAACACCATGGCCTATGTCATGACCGGTATTTTTGTGATCGCGATGCTGATCGTCGGCGCCGAAGTGGTGCGCGCCGCCGGCGTTGCCATCTCCGGCGGCGACAAGGGCCTGCTGGAGCTCGCCGATGTGCTGCGCGAGCGCTACGGAGTTGTGGTCGGCAATGGATTCCTGGTTGGCTTCTGGGCCGCCTCCTTCTCCTCGATCATCGGCGTGTGGAATGGCGTGTCATTGATGTTTGCCGACTTCTGGGGCCATATGCGCAAGAAGCCTGCCAACCATCCGGACACCATGACCGGCGGAAAGTACTTCAAGTTCTATGTCCTGTGGCTGACTTTCCCACCAATGGTGTTGTTCCTGCTGGACAAGCCGATCGCACTGATCCTGGCCTACGGCGTACTGGGTGCATTGTTCATGCCGTTCCTGGCAGTCACATTGCTTGGACTGCTTAATGGTCGTCGCATTCCGAAGGAATGGGCCAACCGCCTGCATACAAACATCGCGCTGGCCATCACCGCGATCCTGTTCATCATTCTCGGCGGGCAGCAGCTGTGGAAGGCAGTGGCGCCGTTGTTCGCCTAACTAAATTTCATAAGTCAGAGGAACGGCAGCCGGCTTCCACACCAAACGAGTGGAAACCGGCTGCCGTTCTTTTGCGATTTTCCAGCGGGATGAAAGCCGACGAAAATGAGATCATGCAGATTCAACGAATTGGTATTCTCGGAGCCGGGCGGGCAGGCACCGCGCTGGCGCGAGTGGCCGCACTGTGCGGAATCGACGTCAACATTGCCTCTACTCGGACGCCCCAAATGATGAAGTACCATCTGGCCCAATATGCACCGCAGGCCCGGGCCGTATCTGCCGAAGAGATTGCTTCCGGAGTTGATGCAGTAGTTCTAATGGTGCCCCAAGAGGAACTGGATGACGTTGACGCAGAGTCGTTCGGTCAGAGCATTCTGATTGACGCCACCAACCGTTGGCAGGAAGAACCGCTGCCGCAGTGGTTCGAAGAAGGTCTAGCCTCAGGCTTATCCAGCAGCGAAGTCATTGCGCTGCGCTTCTCCCCCGCCCGCGTGGTCAAGGCGTTCAATCACATCAGCCATTGGGATCTGGACGCTGACCGCACTGCGAGGACTTCCGGACAACGCGCCTTGGCCGTCGCTTCGGATGATAGCGCTGCGGCTGAGCTCGTTGCGGAGTTGACCAAACGGTTGGGTTTCAGACCCCTCGTTTTGCGGTCGCTAAAGGCAGGAAGAATCTTGGAACCTGGCGGCCCGGTGTTCAACGAGGTTTTGGGCTACGAGGAACTTGAGCGTTTAACACGGACGTAGATGCAATTGGTTATCGTCTAGATTGCAACTTCCCAGGTTTCCATTGTCCGGCGTTTCGATATTCTGTGGCCCGCCTCCCAAGACATCAACGGAATCTTCCTTAAATTCTGTGAGGCTGAACAAAATTCTGTGACACTGAACACGAAAATCAAGAAAAAATGTGCGTAACTACTAATCAACCTCCAATTTTCCGCGTAATCTCGGGAAAAATGCCCTCGATCCATCCAGTGGCAGCCGATTGGTATTCGAGAGAATCCGATGGTAAAGTTTTACTTCGTTGCCAGCGATAACAACGCGAACAACAAACAACCTGCGCGGGTGGCGGAATAGGTAGACGCGCCAGCTTGAGGTGCTGGTCCTCGCTTAGAGGGTAGGGGTTCAAGTCCCCTTTCGCGCACAGGTAAACCCCTGATTGACTAGAGTCTTTCAGGGGTTTTTGCTATCTGAATCTAAAAGGTCGAGAGGCAGACCTAGCTCATGCGCCTGTGGGTGGTTGAAGCTGAAATTCCCCCTAGGACGCAAGAGGGCTCCACTGGTTCCGAATTGGTAGCATCAAATAGGGCTGAACAAGCCGCCATAGCCAACAGTTTCAATTTCTTCGGAGCTTCGATGCGAATCGCCATGCTTTCCCTCCACACCTCCCCCATGCAGCAGCCTGGATCTGGTGATGCAGGGGGCATGAATGTTTACATTCAAAACCTCTCCTTTGCCCTCGGAGCCTTGGGCCATGAAGTGCACATGGTGACTCGCAGCGCTGGACCAACAGAGTCGCAGCAAGTTGCCGAAGGCGTATGGATGCACCATGTCCAGGTCGCCGCAAACCAGAATTTGAGCAAGGAGCAGCTGCCGCAGATCATCGATCCTGCAGCTGCCGCCATCGCCGAGCATCTGCAGGGAATCAAGATTGACGTCATCCATGCACATTATTGGCTGTCAGGCATGGTGGGGCTCCAGCTCGCAACAGTGTTCCATGCACCGTTGATCGTTTCGATGCATACTTCGGCCGCAGCTAAAGAGCATGAATCAGGCATCGCCGAGCCAGCACTGCGCAAGGACGCTGAAACCCTGCTGCTCAACCAGGCCAACAGAATTGTCGCTAATACGCCGGTGGAATCCTCGCAATTGCAAAAGTTCTACGGCGTAGACAAGTCGAATCTCGACGTCGTCCTTCCGGGCGTAAATCATCGAGTATTCCACCCGGATCAGGACAAGCTCTGCAGGCCGCTGGGCGCAGATGACCTGCATCTGGTGTATGCCGGAAGGCTCCAGCCGCTGAAGGGTGCGCACCTGCTGCTCAAAGCCGTCGGAGCAGCCCGCAGGCAACATCCGGAACTGAGGATCACCGCATCCCTGTTCGGTGCGGCTTCCGGCAGCGCCGACTACGACCTCGATCAGCTCTGCGAGCGTGAAGGGATCGAAGACGTGGTGCGCTTCTTCGGTCCCCAGGAGCCTGCACAGTTGGCAGCAGTCTTCGCGAATGCCGATGTCGTTGCCGTGCCTTCGCTGTCTGAAACTTTCGGCTTGGTAGCTGCCGAGGCCCAGGCCTGCGGTACGCCGGTCATTGCCAATGCAGTGGGCGGGCTGAGCTATGCCGTGAACGATGGAGCATCCGGCTGGCTCATCCCGGAGCCAAATTCTTCATTGTGGGCGCAGAAGCTTATTCACTTGGCACAGCATCCGGAAATCGTGACTCAAGCAGGACATGATGCGCTTGAGCATTCGGGCGCTTTCACTTGGGAGCGTGCGGCGGTGGAGACTTTGGCCAGCTACCGGATTTCCCAATCTGCGCTGCTCGGCTAATTAGCAGGTGAAGTCCTTTAACCCGCCAATCAGCATTCAAATCAGATCCATAACTAGCGGTGATAGCGTGGATTGTGAAGGCTGGCGTCCAGCCTTTGCCGCTTCGTATTTCCCGCCGTGCCGCCATTTCGATACAGGTGGCGTATGGCGACGAATAGCAATAACGAAAGAACATCAATGAGTTCAAGCTTCAATTCAACACTGTCGAACTCACCAGCAGCTCCAGAACCGGTGCCCAATGCCGTCAAGGCAGGAGTGGCCATAGGCTTCTTCTGCATTGTCGCCGGCGGATTAGTTTCCGCCGTGACCGGACCTTTGGATTTGGCCAAGGGCAGCTGGACTGCGGCCTATCTGGTTCTCGTGGCAGGACTCGTCCAGTACGTTATTTCCATGCAGGAGCGCTTCCTCCAAGCACCGGCGCGCAACAATTCGTCCCTGTGGGCTAGAACGCTGTTGTGGACCGGCGGAAACATCATGGTCCTTACCGGCGCACTCCTGGAGTTCCAGGCGCTTATTCTCATCGGCGGTCTCGCCTTGATTGCAGTGCTGGTCCTGGCTCTGCTGCACACCAAGGGCGCGAAACGCGCCGGGCTGGCGTGGTGCGCTCGCATCATCTATCTGGTCGTGATCCTCAGCGTGCCCGTAGGACTATTCCTCGCCCAGCGCTAACAGCTGAGGCAAAGCAAAAGGTGGATCGTTCTGAACGATCCACCTTTTGCTTTGCCATCAGGATTAGTTGCGCTTGAGTCCCAGGTCAAAGTGCGGCTTGCCCTTGCGGGCATTCCATGCCTGGACCCGATAGCCGTCCGGCTGGGCGTCGAAAGCCAAATCCACCGAGGCGGGCAGCACGACCGGCGTCTTGAATTCGATATTCCATTCGTAGGAACCGCTCGACGGCTCGATTCCACTCAGGGCGCGCGCCGCTAGGTAGATGCCGTGGGCAATCGCCCGGGGCATGCCCAGCGCCTTGGCACTGAGCCCGGAGAGGTGGATCGGGTTGTAGTCACCGGAAATTGCAGCCCAGCGGCGCCCGGTCCCAGCATCAAGCTTCCACGAAGCCGTGCGCAGCGGGGCTGCGAATGCTTCATGGGCTTTCTTCACCGGCTCTTCGCCGCGCAGCTTGACTCCCTTGGCTAAGAAGGTGCTGCGAAGTTCCATCCGGTTCTGGCCGTTGACCACGATCAGCACCACCAGGTCGCAGGTTGCCCCCTTGTCATGGGCCCGCAGATTCTCGCTCTTGACCTCGATGTCGAAGGCCTCGTCTTCCTTGAGCGGTTCATCTACGCGGACCGAGTTGCTCAAGTGGATCATGCCCAGCAGCGGCAGCGGAAAATCCGGGCGCAGCATCAGCGACATGGCCAGCGGAAACGCCAGAGTGTGCACATACAGGCTGGGCAGCACGCCGTTCATTGGCGCGCCGACGGCCCGGCGGAACTCGCTGAGCTTGGCCGGATCCGCCATGGCGCTTTGATAGACCAGCACGGTTTCCGGCAGCACCGGGTCCTTGGGCTTGCGCCCCAGGGTTGTGACTGCCTTGGCATAGATCGACCCCATGCTCGGGATCTGCGTTACGAGCTCTGCCCCCACCTAGGCTCCCACCAACGACTGTCCGCATACGCGCAGCACCTGGCCGTTCAGGCCTGCCGCGGCATCAGAGCTGAGGAAGGCAATGGCTTCTGCCACGTCTTCGGGCAGGCCGCCCTGCATCAGCGACGGCAGCACCATGCGTGCCACGGTGCGCGTGCCCAGCGGGATCTTAGCTGTCATCTCGGTTTCGATGAACCCCGGGGCCACGGCCGCGATGGAGCCTCCGGCTGCGGCAAACAGCTTGGCCGATGAATGCACCATGCCGATCACCCCGCCCTTGGATGCGGCGTAGTTTGTCTGGCCGCGATTGCCCGCGATGCCTGAGGTCGAGGCCAGCGACACGATGCGCAGTCCGGGCAGCTTGGCCGCCAGGAAGATCTCATTCATGCGCAGCTGCGAGGCGATATTCACTGCGATCACCGAATCCCAGCGAGTCTCGTCCATGTTCGCCAGCAGCTTGTCGCGCGTGATGCCGGCGTTGTGCACCACGATGTCCAGGGAACCGTGGCGCTTGATTGCATGGTCGATGATCTGCTGTCCGGCATCCTTGGCGGTGACATCCAGCTGAAGGGTCGTCGCGCCGATCTCATTGGCGACGGCGGCCAGCGATTCGCCGGCCTGCGGCATGTCCACCACAACCACCTGGGCGCCGTCGCGGGCCAGGGTGCGGGAAATTGCCGCGCCGATGCCGCGGGCTGCGCCGGTGACTACTGCCACCTTGCCTGCCAGTGGCTTGTGGAAGTCTTCCGGCAGCTCGCCGTCGGTGGTCTTCACCGTGAGGAACTGGCCGTCGACATAGGCGCTGCGGCCGGAGAGGAAGAAGTTCAGCGCGCCAATGGCACTCGGGCTGGTGATTTCGGTGCCTTCCTGCAGCACGATGCCGTTGGCGGTGGCGCCGCCGCGCATCTCGCGGCCCAGCGAGCGGATGGCTCCGTCAATGCCCTGGCGCACCGCAGCCACGGCCGGCTTGTCGCTGTCCAGTGCCTGGCGCGAAAACGAGACGACACGGGCGCCTGGCACCAGGTTGCGCAGTGCCTTGCCGGCGGCGAGCATCAGCGGGGAAAGCTGCTCCGGGTGGGTCAACTCGTCGAGCAGCAGGATGATGCCGCCGAGCTTGGTGTCCCCCGCATCGTGGCGGCGGACGTCCAGATCCCAGGAGATCAGCGTGTCGCTGAGCTGCTGTGCCTTGGGCGACTGGCCCAGGACCAGCACCGGGCCGGGAAGCAGCGGGGTGTCGGCCCCATAGCGGCGCAGGCGCGGAGGGCGGGGCAAGCCGAGAAGTTTTGCTAGTTTCTTGGTGAATCCGGTGTTGACCAGTTCCATGTACTTGTCTGCCATTAGTTGCGTGCCTCCAAGATCGCTACGACTCCCTGGCCGCCAGCAGCGCAAACCGAAATCAGTGCGCGGCCCGAACCCTTTTCATGCAGCATCTTTGCGGTGCTTGCAATGATGCGTCCGCCGGTGGCGGCGAATGGGTGTCCGGCAGCCAGCGACGAACCGTTGACGTTGAGCTTGCTGCGGTCGATCGCACCCAGCGGTGCGTCCAATCCCAGCTTCTCACGGCAGAACTCTTCATCCTCCCAAGCCTTGAGCGTGGCGAGCACGGTTCCTGCAAATGCTTCGTGGATCTCGTAGAAGTCGAAGTCCTGCAGGCTCAGGTTGTTGCGCTTGAGCAGGCGCGCGGTGGCGTAGGCAGGAGCCATGAGCAGGCCCTCAGCACCGTGGACAAAATCAACAGCACCGGCCTCAAAGTCGACGAAATTCGCTAGCATCGGCAGGTCGTTGTCCTTGGCGTACTCTTCGCTGCCCAGCAGCACAGCGGAGGCGCCGTCGGTCAGCGGGGTGGAGTTGCCGGCGGTCATGGTGGCCGCGTCGCCCAGGTTCTTGCCGAAGGCAGGCTTGAGCTTGCCCAGCTTCTCCATGGTGGAGTCCGCGCGCAGGTTGTTGTCCTTGGACAGGCCGTTGAACGGGGTGATCAGGTCGTTGAAGAAGCCGCGGTCGTAGGCGGCGGCAAGATTCTTGTGGCTGGCCAGGGCCAGTTCGTCCTGCGCCTGGCGGGTGATGCCCCAGGCCTTGGTGGTGATGGCCTGGTGGTCGCCCATGGACAGGCCGGTGCGCGGCTCGCCGGTGCCCGGAGCGCTGGGTGCCAGGTGGGCAGGGCGGATCTTCGCCAGGGCTGCGAGCTTGGCCTTGGTGGTGCGGGCGCGGGAAAGCTCGAGCAGGATGCCGCGCAGCGCTTCGGAGACTGCGATTGGCGCATCCGAGGTGGTGTCCACGCCGCCGCCGATGGCGGATTCCAGCTGGCCCAGCTTGATCTTGTTGGCCAGCGAGCCAATGGCCTCCATGCCGGTGGCGCAGGCCATCTGCACGTCGTAGGCGGGGGTCGCGGCATCCAGCGAGCTGCCCAGAACGCATTCGCGGATCAGGTTGAAGTCCTTGGAATGCTTGAGCACCGCGCCGCCGGAGACCGCGCCGATGCGCTGGCCCTGCAGGCCGAAGCGGGCCACCAGGCCTTCGAGCGCTGCGGTGAACATGTCTTGGTTGGAGGCGTTGACGTAGGCGGTGTTGGAACGGGCGAAGGGAATTCGGTTTCCACCGATGATCACTGCATTGCGCACTGCGGGCTGGCTCATCTTGCTATGACTCCTGAAAAGAATTCGCTGTGAGAAGTATTACTGTAACCAAGAGTACATGATACTGTGAGTAACGTGAACAAGCTCACTGAAGATTTCGACACGGCAACCGATGGCCGTGCGGCGCGCTGGGAAGCCCACCGCACCGCACGCAACCAGGAACTGCTGAAGCTGGCCCGCAAGGCCGTGCACAAGCTTGGCCCCCAGGTTTCGATGGAAGAGATCGCCAACCACGCGAAGACTTCCAAACCCGTGTACTACAGGTACTTCGGTGACAAGGAAGGGCTGCGCCAGGCACTGGGCGCCATGGTCATCAACGACTTCCGCCGCCGCGTGATCGCCGCAGGACTGGCCAAGGACGACGAGGCCAGCGCGCTGCATGCGATGGTCACCGCTTATCTGGAATTGGCCGCCAACAGCCCGAACCTGTACTTCTTCGTCACCGCCGTTCGCCCCGAAGCGGCCTTCGGAGCAGCGGCGGGAGCCAAGGCGATCCAAGACGAATCAGTCGGCGCGCTGAACGACTTCTTCGAGGAAGTCACCGGGCTGATCAGCGAGCGGATCACCAGGCTCTACGCCGCCAACGCCTCCAGCGCAGCGATCAACCTCTGGCCGCGCGCCGCATTGGGCATGGTCCGAGCCGCCGGCGAACAGTGGCTGCGCCAGCCAGACACCGAGGCCAAGCCGAGCCTTGAGCAGCTGGCCAATGAACTCACCAGCTGGCTTGCCTATGGCATCGCCGCCACCCCCAAAGCTTAGAAACAACAATTTACGCAGTGATTGAAAGGTAAAGACATGAGTGAGAACCGCATCGACGTCAACGCCCTGTCGGAGCAGCTGCTCGGCCCCTACGCCGAAATCCGCAAGGCCTCCCGTGCCCGCGCCGCACGTCCCGAACTGCAGCGCGACCCGCTGCTGGGCATGGACGAGCACCGCGAACGCGTGCTGAACCAGCTGAGCATCCTGGTCGACGAACAGGCCGTCCAGCGCGCCTTCCCGAAGAAGTTCGGCGGCCATGACGACCACGGCGGATCGCTGGCGGCCTTTGAGGAGCTCGTCGCGGCCGACCCTTCGCTGCAGATCAAGGCCGGCGTGCAGTGGGGCCTGTTCGCAGGCGCCGTGCTGCATCTGGGCACCGAAGAGCACCACGCCAAGTGGCTCCCGGCCGCCATGAGCCTGGAAACCCCCGGCGCCTTCGCCATGACCGAGATCGGCCACGGCTCCGACGTGGCGGCGGTGGCCACCACCGCCACCTACGACGAGGCCACCGAAGAATTCGTCATCCACACCCCGTTCAAGGCCGCCTGGAAGGAATTCCTGGGCAATGCGGCGCTGCACGGCAAGGCTGCCACCGTCTTCGCCCAGCTGATCACCAAGGGCGTCAACCACGGCGTGCACTGCTTCTATGTCCCGATCCGCGACGAGGAAGGCAACTTCCTTGAGGGCGTGGGCGGCGAAGACGACGGATTGAAGGGCGGATTGAACGGCATCGACAACGGCCGCCTGCACTTCACCAACGTCCGCGTCCCGCGCACCAACCTGCTCAACCGCTACGGCAACGTGGCGGCCGACGGCAGCTACTCCTCCCCGATCGCCTCCCCTGGCCGCCGCTTCTTCACAATGCTCGGCACCCTGGTCCAGGGACGCGTCTCGCTGGACGGCGCCAGCACCAACGCCTCGAAGATCGCCCTGCAGATCGCCATCACCTACGGCAACCAGCGCCGCCAGTTCAACAGCACCTCAGACACCGAAGAGACCACGCTGCTCGACTACCAGCGCCACCAGCGCCGCCTGATCACCCGGCTGGCCCGCACCTACGCCGCCTCCTTCGCCCACGACGAACTGCTAGACAAGTTCGACGCGGTCTTCTCTGGACGCGAAGACACCGACGAGGACCGCCAGGACCTAGAAACCCTCGCCGCAGCGCTGAAGCCGCTGAGCACCTGGGATGCGCTGGATACCCTGCAGGAAGCCCGCGAAGCTTGCGGCGGTTCCGGCTTCATCGCCAAGAACCGCTTCACCCAGCTGTACCAGGACCTCGACATCTACGTCACCTTCGAAGGCGACAACAATGTGCTGCTGCAGCTGGTGGGCAAGCGCCTGCTGACCGACTACGCATCCGAGTTCCGCAAGCTGGATACCGGCGCCATGGCCCGCTATGTTGCCAAGCAGGTCGGCACCACCGCACTGAACCGCTTCGGCCTGCGCAGCGCCGGCCAGGCATTCGCCGATGTCTCCGATGAACGCAAGAGCGCCAACTTCTTCAAGGATCCCGCCAACCAGCGGGCGCTGCTGACCGACCGCATCAACGCCAAGGTGGCAGAAGTCGCCAACGCGCTGCGCGCGGCCGGCAAGAACCCTGCCAAGGCCGCCGCCGCATTCAATGAGAATCAGGATCTGCTGATCTCCGCCGCGCGCGACCA
Organism: Glutamicibacter uratoxydans; assembly: GCF_006539925.1. Classification (GTDB taxonomy): domain Bacteria; phylum Actinomycetota; class Actinomycetes; order Actinomycetales; family Micrococcaceae; genus Glutamicibacter; species Glutamicibacter uratoxydans. The sequence goes on from NZ_BJNY01000001.1 coordinate 288,170, forward strand.
CGGCCAGTTGCTGCGCTGGGAAGCCTTCACCGCCGCCCTGGAAAAAGCTGCCGACGAGCCAACCCGCGAGGTCTTGACCTGGCTGCGCGATGTCTTCGCCCTGACAGTGATCGAAGACGACCTCGGCTGGTACCTGGCCAATGGCCGCCTGTCCATGCAGCGCGCCCGCACCCTGCCGGAGTACATCAACCGCCTGCTGGCTCGACTGCGTCCTCATGCCCAGGATCTGGTGGATGCCTTCGGCTACACGCAGGACCACCTGCGCGCTGACATCTCTTCGGGCGGCGAAGCCGAACGCCAGGACGAGGCAATGGAATACTTCCGCAAGCTGCGCGCCAGCGACAACGCCCCAATCAGCGAGAAGTCGCTGAAGAAGGCCAAGTCCCGCGCCTAGGCGCTGCCAGCGGCTGGGGTGCGTGCATCGACTCGATGCGCGCACCCCCAGCTGTTTTAACTTGACTTGCAATTACAGTTCACATTGAAAGATAGCCGTGTTCAAGAATTCCAAGCGAATCGCGGCTTCTGCCGGCGTGACTGCACTGCTCGCGGCAAATCTCTTAGTCGGAGCTCCTGCGCAGGCTGGCGGCTGGACAGAGCAGGTGTTCAAAGACAAACTGGTCTGCCAAGTGAATTTAACGACTCGGGTTATGGCCATTTCTGCCACTGTCCACACAGCGGTCGTCGTACGCAATTGCCAATGGGGCAACAGCTTCGGCGGCAATGGATACGTCCTTGAGGTCCGGAAGCCCTAAGTCCAAAGAACTTGCCTGCAGCGTGTCTCGCCAAATTTGGCGGGGCGCGCTGTCATGCCCCAGGAGTACGCAGCTACAGCCGGTCACCGTCGATCCGCTGTGCCAATGCCACGATGATTCCCTCGGGCCCACGTACATAGGCCATCTTCCAGACGCCTTCGTGTTCTCCCACTCCCCCAATCAGTGAATGTCCCTGTTCGCTCAGAACATCCAGAAGCGCTTCGAGATCCTCGACCTCAAAAGCGAGCGAACGCAGTCCAGGGTCATTGGCCATCAAGTCAGGATGAATGGAACCCCCAGTTGGTCTTTCGAAGCTTGAAAGCTCGATCCCGACATCCGTTCCGGGGATGCCAAGCATGACAATAGACGTTTTGGAATGGGGAATCCCGCAGACAGTGTCGAGAAACTCTCCTTCAAATCCGTCCATCCTGCCTTGGACCTCAAGCCCCAAAAGCTCAAAAAACCTGATCATTTCATCGAGGTCCAAAACCGTCACACCGACATGGTCCAGGCGTTTGACCATTGGCATCTCACCGCTCCTTGCGCATAATTGGTTTCCTATTGCCGCTGCCCCGGATGCTACGCCGAGGTTGGCCGTAGCAACAGTGCATTGACGGGAAATGAAGGGAAGCAACGGTCCGCATGAAGATCCAAGTGCGCCCAGCAGAGGCGGAAAACTGGCCGGATGTCCTAGAAGTTTTCGGCTCCACCGGCGATCCATCGTGGTGCAAATGCCAGTACTTCATCGATGAACAGTGGAATCAAGGAGCGGCGGCGAATGAAGCAGCGCTGGAAGAACAGGTGTGTTCCGACGGTGTTCCGGCAGGACTGATCGCCTACGCGGACGATCAGCCAGCAGGATGGCTTCAGGTAGGCCCCGCTGCACGTTTTCCGCGCTTCAAACCTCGTGGCCACCTTGTAGATTCTGGCGTATGGGTTGCCACCTGCTTTGTGGTCAAAGAAGGATTTCGCCGTCGCAGAATTGCCGCGTCTCTGCTGGAGGCCGCTGTAGAACACGCCCAAAGCAACGGTGCACGGGTGCTTAGGGCACGGCCCACGGATACCTCCATCACCGCCAAAGACAGTGCCGGACTCTTCACAGGAGTGCTCAGCACCTTTACTAATCTGGGCTTCCAGATCTTGAATAAGAATCGCAGTCTGACACTGGTGGAGCTCGACCTTCGCGACGCGTAGTGCAATCGGCTCTAGGGCCAAGTCCGTTGATCAAACCAGGCTCTGCGAGCAGTTCAATCAGCCGCAGTAGCCGCCGAGCCGGTCGACTCCCAACGCATGCAGCGAACTGGTGCGCCACTGGTTCTCTTCGCCGCCACGGTCGAGATGCAGCGCCTACAGCCCGGCAGCTTTGGCTCCAAGATAATCAGCCTCACAGTTATCACCGACGTACAGCGTGCTGGATGCCCCTCATGGGAAAACTACCGCTCCGCTACCGCAAGGAATTCCAGCCGATTGCCAAATGGATCTTTGGCATGAAAACGGCTGTAGCCCTCGAAGGTGAACTCCTCTTTCCAGCTCACCTCCATATTCAGCCGCTGAATGCGCTCGGCCATGGCGTCGAGCTCGGCCCGGCTGTTCAGGACGAAAGCCGGGTGCGCCTTTGCCGAAGCCGTGAAACCGTCCTCCACTCCCAAATGGATCTCGACGCGGTCGCCGCTCCCTGCAGGCGAGCGGAACCAGCACCCGCCCCGCGGAGCAAGCGCAGGCGGCTTCGGAACTTCCTCCAGCCCCAAGCCCTCTTGATAAAAGTTGCGCGCGGCGTCTTCTTCGCCTCGATGCATGGACAGCTGTACGTGGTGAAGTTGCATGTGATTCTCCCGTCGGCTGATTACTCTGAACACTATCTCTGGGGCTACAGCGCATAGACAAAGGCCACGAATTCTCGCCTGAATTCGCGGCCTTCGCTATGAATCTAGCTTTCTGGATCGTCCCACGAGCGCTTGGCTGGAACGGGTGCGATATGCGCTCCGTTGGCGGCGATCAGCTTGATCTCCAGCAACCGGTCGGCGTTGCCGTTCTGGTCGTGGATGAGCCAAGGACCAACCATCAGATAGGCAGAATCGTCATCCGACTCGGTGACGACGCCGGTAATGAGGAAATCGCCATAAGGCTCCTGGCTGAAGCTGGCAGCTACCAGATCGCCGTGTTTCAGTTCTCCCGCTTCGATGTCGACCGCAGTGAATTCGCCGTCGAATTCGGCAGGAAATGCTCGCACATCCTTGTCTGGCTGGCGCTGGATTACTTCTTCGCCATCGGAACCCTTGGCCTTCTTTGCAGCCGCCGCCGCATTCAAACCACCGACCATCAGGTCATCCAGCACCGTGGCGTGGGCAGTGCCGGTCACCAAAAAGTTTCCGTAGCGAACAGTTTTGTAGAGGACCGAAATAATATCGGAGGCAGCCACCGTACCGAATGCAGCCTTCATACCCGCGACATCGCGCTTCGACGGTCCCTTGATGAATGTATCCATTGCCTGCTCTCCTGCTTTTCGTCGTCCGTGCTAGTCTCCAAGCCTATTCGAGAAGAAATCTTCCTCCCAATTCGCGTCTGCCATGGCGGATATCCGCCGAGGAGATAAAAAGACTGAATCAAATAGTCTCAAACATTCGTTTCACAGCTAAGCTGGGATGGTGGACACACTAGAACGCTATGCACCGAATGAAAATCTCCGGCGAGATGAAGCCGCCCTGCGCGCTGCCGACATCACCTGGCACTTTGCCGAGGTACAGCTGGACCTGTCGAACGCCGCCGATCAGGATGCCACGAGCTATCCATCGGTGACGACCTTGAATTTCAGTTCTGCCTCCGGCCAGACCTTCTTGGACTTCATTCATGAGTCGGTGCAGGAAGTTCTGGTCAACGGCAGCCCCATCGACCTGAACGAAGCGGTCCTCGACTCCCGCATCTACCTGACCGGACTGCTCACCGACACGGCCAACACCGTGCGCGTCACAGGCCGGGCAATCTACTCCCGCTCCGGAGAGGGCCTGCACCGCTTCGTCGATCCGCAGGACGGCGAGACCTACCTCTACACCCAGTTCGAGCCATCCGAGGCGCGCCGCGTCTTCGCCTGCTTTGAACAGCCGGACCTGAAGACCAGCTACCGCTTTACCCTGACCGGCCCATCGGCATGGCATCTTGCCAGCAACCAGCCGATCGTGGACGAGGTCTTCCACGAGAACGGCACCAAGACCGTCGTCTGCTCCCCCACCCCGAAAATTTCCAGCTACATCACCGCGGTGCTAGCAGGCCCGTACCATGTGGTGCGCGGCGAGCACGTGCAGGAACTGGCCGACGGCGAAGAGCTGGTCATCGACATGGCTGCCACCTGCCGCGCCTCGCTGGCCGAGCACTTCGACAGCGAAGAGATCCTTGAACTGACCAGCCGCGGCCTGAGCTACTTCCACGAGTTATTCGACTACCCGTACCCATGGGGCAAGTATGATTCAGCCTTCGTGCCGGAATACAACTTGGGCGCCATGGAGAACCCGGGTCTGGTGACCTTCACCGAGCGCTATGTCTTCACCTCGCATGCCACCGAAGCGCAGCATGAGCAGCGCGCGAACACCATCATGCACGAGATGGCCCACATGTGGTTCGGCGACCTGGTCACCATGAAGTGGTGGGACGACTTGTGGCTCAAGGAATCCTTCGCCGACTACATCGGCACCCTGGCCAACGATGTGGCCACCGACTTCACCACCGCGTGGACCACCTTCGCGGCCCGCCGCAAGGCCTGGGCCTATGTGGCCGACCAGATGCCGACAACCCACCCGATCGTGGCAGACATCCCCGACCTGCTGGCGGCCGACCAGAACTTCGACGGCATCACCTATGCCAAGGGCGCCAGCGTGCTCAAGCAGCTGGCGGCCTTCGTGGGCGAGGAAGCCTTCCGGGATGCCGCGCGCGCCTACTTCCGCAAGCACGCCTATGGCAACACCTCCCTGGACGACTTCCTGCAGGCGCTGGAAACTGCCAGCGGACGCGATATGAGCCAGTGGGCCGACGCCTGGCTGAAGACCAGCGGCGTGCCGAAGCTGCGCGTCGACTACACGACGGACGAGACAGGAACCATCACCGAGGCCTCCCTGGTGCAGTTCGGCACCGACCCGATCACCGGCGAAGCGATCCTGCGCCCGCATGTGCTCAGCGTCGGCGCCTATGAACTGGCCGAGGGCAAGCTGGCCCGCACCGAGGTTGCCTCCGTGGAGCTGACCGGCGAAAGCATTTCGCTGGACTTCTTGGTGGGCAAGCCGGTTCCTGCCCTGATCCTGCCCAATGACGGCGATGAAACCTACGCCGTTATCGAATTCGATCCGGCATCCCGCGCCACCTTGCTGGGCAGCCTCTCCGGCCTGACCGATTCCCTGCCGCGCGCCACCTGCTGGGCCTCGCTGTGGGACGCGGTGCGTTCGGCCACGCTGGATGCGCAGAGCTACATCGGCGCCATCCTGGACCACGCCCACACCGTCAGCGATGCCGGCGTGTTCACCGTCCTCACCGACCAGCTGCTGCACAGCATCTCGTTCTATGCGGCTCCGGAACTGCGTGAACAGCTGCGCCTGCGCGCCTCCTCGGTGCTGACCGGCTGGCTGGCCCAGTTCGAGGCCGGCAGCGACCAGCAGATGACAACCGCACGCGCACTGGCCCGTCTGGCACGCGCCGGTGTTGCCAGCGAGGTCATCGACGCGTTCATCGCCGGCGAGAACTCCTACCAGGTTCCGGTGGATGAGCAGCTGCTCTGGGATTCCTACATCGCCCTGGCGGCCTCCGGCCGCTTGGACGAGGCGGCCCGGGCGGGCATGCACGAAGCCGCCAAGGCCAATCCGACCAGCGTTGCGCAGAATGCTGTGCGCACCGCAATGGCCGCCCTGCCCGACGCCCAGGTCAAGGAGCAGGCTTTTGACACCGTGCTGATGGCCCGCGACGAGCACGGCTCGCTGTCCAATGACGCGCTGTCGGCTACCGCCGCCGGGTTCACCATGGGTTCGGCCGCGCTGCTCTCCGGCTTCGAGGAGCGCTACTGGGCGGCGATCCTGCCGGTCTTCGAGACCATGAGCATGGAGTTCGCGACCCGCGTGATCCGCGGACTGTACCCGCAGGCCCAGGATCTGGAAGGCTCCGCCGAGGACAACAAGGCACTGAACGCTGCCAACACCTGGCTTGAACGCCATGAGGGGGCGCCGGGCGCACTCAAGCGCATCATGCTTGAGGAACGCGCTTCGCTGCAGCGTTCGCTCGCGGCCCAGGCGCACAGCCGCAACAGCCGCTAAGCCCAGACAAGAAATGCTCTGCCTCCAACGCTGGGGGCAGAGCATTTTTCTGTTTTATGTGTGGCTATGGGACGCGGGCGGTCCATTCTTCGGTGTCGAACTTCTTCTGAGCCAAAGCGCGGGCCTCGGCGCGTGCTTCCTCGTCCAGATCGACGCGCGTTGCACCGGTGCGTTCGGCGAAGGTCTGCATCATCACCTCGATGATCTCGATGCGCCCAAGCTCGGTCTGCGATTTGAGCGGATCAACGCGCTTGACCGCCGAAGTGATCCCTTTGTCTGAAATCTTTTCGCGCCCAATGCGCAGCACCCGGGTCATCTTTTCTGCGTCGATATCGTAGCTCATGGTCACGTGATGCAGCATGGCTCCGTTGGCCAACCGCTTCTGTGCTGCGCCGCCGATTTTCCCGGCGTCGGTGGCAATGTCGTTCAGCGGCTTGTAGTGGGCGTGGATTCCGGTTTTTGCCAGCGCCTGCATGACCCACTCGTCGAGGAACGGGTAGGAATCAGCAAAGCTCATGCCGTCGACCAGTGATTCCGGTGCGTATAGCGAGTAGGTGATGCAGTTGCCGGCTTCCATGAACATGGCTCCGCCTCCGGAGATCCGGCGGACGACCTTGATGCCGTAATGCTCTGCCTGTTCCATGTCCACTTCATTCTTCAAGGACTGAAAGGAGCCGATTACTACGGCGCTCTCATCCCAATCCCAGAAGCGGATGGTCGGCTTGCGTGTGCCCTTGGCGATCTGGCGGGTCAATACTTCATCCAGGGCGACCTGCTCGGCCACCGGGATGATCTGCGGGCCGAGGATTTCCCATTCGTGGTCTTCCCACTTCGTCGCATGGCCCAGGGCACGGCGGACAACGCGGGCTACCGCATCAGCGTCGAAGCCGAACATGACTGCGCCCTCGCGCAGGTTCTTGGTGACCGCATCGCGGATCGTGGAGTGGGTTGCATCGGTGGGTAGCCCGGTAATGGCCGCATTCAGGTCTTCCAGCGCGTCATCTGGTTCAAGGAAGAAGTCCCCGTTCAGCGACGCCTGGGTAATCACCCCGTTCTCAGCCTCAAGATCTACTACGACTAATTTGCCACCGACTACCTTGTATTCACCGTGATGCGTCATGACTTTATTCTAGCCCGGGCCCTGCAGAGCGATGCTGTGACAGTGCTTGCTTAAAGAAGCAGCGGCGTGCCGCCACCGAAGTGGAGACACGCCGCGAAAGCTTGCTAGGAGCGAAGAATTACTTCTTGCCGCCGAAGCCCTTGAAGCGGGCGTTGAAGCGCTCGACACGACCAGCGGTGTCCATGATGCGCTGCTTGCCGGTGTAGAACGGGTGCGATGCAGCCGAGATTTCGACGTCGATCACTGGGTAGGTGTTGCCGTCTTCCCACTCGATGGTCTTGTCCGAAGTTGCGGTCGAACGGGTCAGGATCTTTTCGCCGGAAGCCAGGTCGTTGAAGACAACTGGACCGTACTGTGGATGAATATCAGCCTTCATAGCTTTACACCTTATTGTTTATGGCCACTGGATTTTGCCAGCAGCTACGTACTCGGAAAATTGCGCCTGCAGCAACCGGTCACATGGACCAGAACACACAGACATTCCATCCTATCAAAAACATGCGGATTGCATGAAACGACTTAGCGTGGCGAAGAGCACAAATGCCAGAAGGCAATGGCGCTGGCAGCCCCCACGTTCAGGGAGTCGACATTGCGGTACATCGGGATAATGACCGTCTGATCCACCGCTTCCAAGGCAGCCGAGGTGACGCCGCGTCCCTCATTACCTAGGATCATCGCCACCTTTTCGCCCGCGGAAATCTCGACGTCGGACAGCGGAACCGCATCATCAGTCAATTCCATGGCAAGCATTCGATATCCGTGGCTTTTGAGCGTGGCAAGATCTTCTGGCCAAGAATTCAAGCGCACCCAGGGCAGGTCAAAGACGGTGCCCATGGAGACTCTTGCACTGCGTCGGTACCAGGGGTCAACGCACTTCGGCGTGATCAGCACCGCGTCGACTCCCAGCCCGGAAGCCGAGCGGATGATGGCACCCAGATTGGTATGGTCGGCGATGTCTTCCAAGATGGCAATGCGCGAGCTGGCAGCCAGCACCTGCTCCAGGTCCAGCGGTTCCGGGCGGTTCATCGCAGCCATGGCGCCGCGGTGCAGATGAAAACCCACCAGGTTTTCTAGCTGCCGGTCGTCCCCGACGAAGATGGGGGCGTCCGGGAACCTGTTGAACTCGTCAACAAGCTGACCCAGATGCTTTTCAGCCAGCAGGAAGCTGCGCGGCTGGTGTCCGGCGTTGATCGCGCGCTGCACCACCTTGGTGCTTTCAGCGATATACAGCCCGTTTTCCACGTCGGTGCGCATGCGCAGATGGGCTTCGGAGAGCCTGAGGTATTCATCCAGACGCGAATCCTCAAGGTCTGCTACCTGCAGGATCCGTTCCGGGTTGAAAATGGTGTCCACTGGCTCAGGCACTTGGCATCAGCTTGTACAGCATGTTGGCCAGCGCGATGAGGCCGAGGATGACGATGACTGTGCGCAGCCAGCCCGGCGAAAGTTTTCGGCCGATCTTGGCGCCGATGAACCCGCCGATCAGCGAGCCCACTGCAATCAGCAGCACGATGATCCAGTGGATGCGCTCCGGAGCGATGAACAGGTACATAACCGCTGCAACCAGGTTCACGATCAGCGAGAGGATCACCTTGATCGCGTTCGACTGCTGCAGCGAAGCCTGCAAGAAGACGCCGAACACCGCCATGAGCAGCACGCCCTGGGCCGCGGTGAAGTAGCCGCCGTACACGCCGATGACGAACACCAGAATGTACAGGATCAGCGGAACCTTCGCCTTGTCCGCGTCATCCGGGTCGGTGCTTCCGCATTCTGCCTGCCTGGTCTTGGCCCATTTGGCGAGCCGAGGCTGGAAGATCACCAGCACCAGTGCGCAAACCAGCAGGATCGGGGCGACGACCCCGAATACCGAATCAGGCAGATTCAGCAGCAGCAGCGAGCCGATCAGGCCGCCGGCAAGGGAGACCGGCACCAGCTTGAGCAGCGTGCGCTTGACACTGGCAGCTTCGCGCCGGTATCCCCAGGCTCCGGAGAATCCACCTGCGACCAAACCCATGGCGTTGGATACCACCGCGTTGACCGGGGCAATTCCCAGCGCCACCAGGATGGGGAAAGTGACCAGGGTGCCGGAGCCGACAACGGTGTTAATAGTTCCAGCCCAGAGTCCGCCGAGGAAGACGAGGGCTTCACGCCAGAATTCGATCACTATTCGATACTTTCCTTAGAGTTGTCGCAGTTTCCTAGTTGCGGGCGAAGGCTGAGAAGCGTCCGTTTTCACTGCGCAGCGCCAACGGCATGCCATAGGTTGCTTCAAGGTTTTCTTCGGTGAGGGTCTTCTCGATCTCGCCAGCGGCTACTACCTGTCCGTCGCGCATCATCAAGATGTGCGTGAACCCGGCGGGAACTTCTTCCAGGTGATGAGTCACCAGCACCAGGGCCGGAGCATACTCGTCGGCGGCCAGCTCGCTGAGCTTGGCCACGAGGGTTTCGCGCCCTGCAAGGTCAAGACCTGCCGCAGGTTCGTCGAGGATCAACAGTTCAGGGTCGGTCATCAGCGAACGGGCAATCAATACGCGCTTGCGCTCGCCTTCGGAGAGCTTGTCGAACGACTGGTTCATGAAGGTCGACATGCCCCATTCGTGGAGCAGGCCGAAGGCGCGGCGCTCGTCGAGCTTCTCGTACTTTTCGCGCCAGCGCCCGGTCATGCCATAGGCTGCGGTCAGCACCACGTTCAGTGCGGTCTCGCGGCCTGGAATTGAATTCGCCACCAGTGCAGAACTCAAGCCGATCAGCGGACGCAGTTCGAAAACGTCCACTCGTCCCATGGTCTCGCCCAGAATCTGCGCAGTTCCGCGGGTGGGGTGCAAGCGAGCCGCTGCAATGTTCATTAGGGTTGATTTGCCGGCCCCGTTGGGACCCAGCACGATCCACCGCTCGCCTTCGTTAACCTCCCAGGAAACGTCCTTTAGCAGGTCTTTACGTCCGCGCACCACGCTGACATCGTTGAAAGATAGCACTTCGCTCATGGTATTTAAGCCTAGACTTTTGACCCCTGATTCACTAATTGACACCACATTATGAGTCGCATCAACCCCGCTGGCGCCCGTCATGTTTGGTAGCACAGCAGCGTAAACGAGAAGATGTACCCATGGCCTCAACCCTTGTTTTTGTTTCCCGCCCGTCGCTGCCCGCAAGCATTTTCGAGTCTCTGCTGGACAGCTCCGCAGTGCAGCAGCTGCTGGTCGCCGGCGCCCAGTTCACCATCCAGCGCAGCTCGGACCGTCTGGTGGCCAAGGCTCCGGCAAGGGATGCCGACACCCAGATCCTGTCGCAGGAGGCACGCGAGGCAGTGGCTGCCATGGCTGCCGCCGGCACCTTGAACGAGTCAGATATCTGCGCCGCTGTCATCGATGCCTCTCTGGCGCAGGCCCCGCAGCTTTTGCTGGTCATGGACGTGGATTCAACCCTCATCAAGCAAGAGGTCATCGAGCTGCTCGCCGCCCATGCGGGCCGCGAGGCAGAGGTCGCCGCGGTCACCGAAGCGGCGATGCGCGGAGAACTGGACTTCGCACAGTCGTTGATTCAACGCGTAGCCACGCTCAAGGACCTGCCTGCTAGCGTGCTTGCTGAAGTCGGCGAACGAATCATCTTCTCCGACGGCGCCCGCGAACTGGTGCAACGCTTCCACGCCGCAGGGCACAAGGTCGGCGTGGTCTCCGGCGGGTTCCAGCAAATCCTCGACCCCTTGGCTGCCGAGCTGAACCTCGACCATGCACTGGCCAATACCTTGGGCATGAGCGACGGAGTATTGGACGGCACGGTCCATGGCGACATCGTCGACCGCAGCACCAAGGAAAAAATGCTCCGCGCCTGGTCCGAAGAGCATAGAATTCCCATGCATGCGACCATCGCCGCCGGAGACGGAGCCAATGACCTGGACATGGTCACCGCAGCGGCGCTAGGCGTCGCTTTCAATGCCAAGCCGGCGCTGCGGGAGCAGGCAGATGCACAGATTAATTTCTCACGTTTGGATGTCATCGCCGACCTAGTCCTCAATGATTTGAGCTAGATGAATTCCAACAACTAGATAACGATTCGATCGTTTGGGCCGTTCCTGCATTTTCTCAGTTGTTCAAGCGGATAGTATTTCAACTGACGCTATCTTTGACCCTGACGGGAGTCTGGTCATGGCGCCATCAACTGACCGCTTGTTGAAAGAGTCAATAGTCCTGTGCAGAACCCGAAACCAGATAGCTCGTCGACTGGGTCGAATCCCTATTCGCCGAGCCCCTCTCCAGAAAAGCGAAAGCCAAAGAACAGCGCCAAGCCGTGGATTATCACCGGTTCCTGCGTTGTAGCTCTCGCCGCCGCATATTTCGGAGGGGCTGCCTACGTCAGCTCTCAGGTGCCGCAGAACGCGGCCATCGCCGGGGTCAACATTGGGTCCATGAGCCAGGATCAGGCCCGCCAGGCACTTCAGGAGCAGGTAATTCCCCTGCTGGACAAGCCCATCGAGGCAGTCGTCAACGGCAAGAGCTATGACATTGATCCGGCACAGGCAGGATTGAGCCTGAACGTGGACAAGACCGTCGAGGACCTCACCGGCTTTGAAGTCAATCCGGTGCGACTCTACGAAAAGCTCACCGGAGACATGACTGCCGCGGCCGCCATCGACGTTGACCACGACAAGCTGAAGTCGGCACTGGAAGATCTTGCCAAGAAGACCGACAGCAGCGTCAAGGAAGGCGCCATTACCTTCAAGGACGGCAAGGCGGCATTGGACAAGCCTGTCGACGGCGTGGCGCTTGACATCGATGCCTCGGCGTCGGAGATTTCTGAAAATTGGAAGATTGCCGGTCCTGCCATCGAACTGCCAGCTGACGTCGCCAAGCCGAAGGTCTCCGAAGAGAAGTTGCAGGACTTCTACGACGGCGAGGTGGTGTCGCTGCTCAAGGGTGATGTGACCCTGGTATCTGGCGACAAAACTGCGTCAATATCCCCCGCATCCATTGCCGCGGCGGCAAAGTTTGAGATCAAGGACGATGCCCCGAGCATCAGCCTCGACGACGAAAAGCTCTACAAAGCCGCCACGAAGAATTCAGATCTTTCCAGCACCGCCAAAGATGCCAAGATCGTATTGAAGAACGGCAAGCCGACGATCCAGGATTCCGTCAAGGGCGTCTCCCTTGAAACCAAGGATCTGGGAGCCAAGGTCCTGGCCGCCAGCCAGAGCGAAGAGCGCAAGGCCGAGGTTGCCATGACCGAGTCGGAAGCCGACTTCAGCACCGCCGATGCCGAAAAGCTGGGGATCAAGGAAGAAATCGTCGACTTCTCCACCCCGTACCCGACCTATGACACCGTCCGCACCAAGAACCTGCGCGCCGGTGCGGCCAGGGTCAATGGGATCATCGTCAAGCCGGGCGAACGCTTCTCCCTGCTGCAGGCACTGGGCCCCATCACCACTGCCAACGGCTACTACTCTTCGGGCGTCGTGGAGAACGGCTTCAGCGCCGAGGCTGTGGGCGGCGGACTGTCGCAGATTTCCACCCAGATGTACAACGTCGGCTTCTTGGCCGGCTACGACGACATCACCCACAAGCCGCATTCACGCTGGTTCGACCGCTACCCTGCAGGCCGCGAAGCGACCCTGTGGGAAGGCCAGGTGGACATGATCTGGGAGAACAACACTCCCTACGGCGTCATGATTCAGGCCTGGGTTTCCGGCGACCGGGTCCACACCCGGTTGTGGTCGACAAAGTACTGGAAGGTCACCCAGGATTCCTCGGGCAAGTACAACCAGACCAACCCGACCACCGTGCACAACAAGGCCAAGCAGTGCATCTCCGAGTCCGGCGGAAAGAAGGGCTTCACGATCGACGTTACGCGCTACCGCGAGACGGTCGACGGCTCGAAGAAGCTTCCGGCCGAAACGAAGACCTGGACCTACAGCCCATGGAACAAGATCGTCTGCGATAACAAGTAATATCTCCAGGCACAGCGAAGGCCCCCTCCATTGTGGAAGGGGCCTTCGTGCTGTGCGCGGACTGCTACTTGCCAGCCTGCTTCAGGAAGTCCTCGGCGCCGCCGACGAGTTCGGTGTGGCCGGACTCCACGTCGGCGAAGACCATCTTGGCAACCTCTGCGCCGAACTCCTCGACAGAGTACAGCTTGCCGGCAGCCTCGCGGCGGGCCTCGATGGCGCCTGGCTCAACGCGGTTCAGCAGCGTAGCGGTGATGGTTCCTTCGATCATGTCGCCGGAAACCACGACGAACTTGATGCCCTTCTCAGCCAGCTGCGGGATGAATTCGCGCAGCGCGTCCTCGCCAGCGCGCTTGGACTTGGCCACCGCGTCGTAGGCATCCATGGTGGATACCTCGTGGATGAAGTGGGCCTGGTGGCTGGTAACGAACACGATGCGTCCGCCCTCGCTCAGCTTTGGCAGCGCCGCCTGGAGCATCGCTACCTGGGCATCGCGGTTCAAACGCAGAGCGTAGTTCTCGCCCAGGGTGGTCTCCATGCCGCCCGAAGCGTTCAGAACCAGCACGTCCAGCGAGCCGAAGTTCTCAATGGCCGCGTCGACCAGCGCCTGCGGGCCCTCGACGGTGGTCAGGTCGGCGCCGACGGCTACAGCCTTGCCGCCCTTTTCCTCGATCGCCGCAACGATCTTGTTCGCGCGCGGTGCCTTGGCACGGTAGTTGATCACTACGCCGATGCCCTGCTCGGCCAGCAGCTGTGCGGTCACCGAGCCGATGCCTCGCGATGAACCGGTGACAATTGCGCCCTTGTATTCGCTCAACTTCACTTACTCCTTCTGTTGAAAATTGGGGCAGGCCGGCCTGTGGGCCAGCCCGCGTAAAGCCTGGTTCTTCGGGGCCCGTTAGTGGCCCATTCCCAATCCGCCGTCAACCGGGATGACCGCGCCGGAGATGTAGGCGGCCTCGTCGCTGGCAACCCAGCGGACAACATTCGCTACCTCTTCAGGCTCGGCAAAACGGTTCGCAGGAATGGTGGACAGGTAGTTTTTCTGGGTCTCCTCCGGGAGCACAGCGGTCATCTCGGTGTTGATGAATCCCGGGGCCACCACGTTGGCGGTGATTCCGCGCGAGCCCAGCTCGCGGGTCAGCGAACGGGCGATGCCGATCAAGCCGGACTTGGAGGCCGAGTAGTTGATCTGGCCCGGCGAGCCGTACAGCCCGACCACCGAAGAGATCAGCACGACGCGGCCGCGCTTGAGGCGCAGCATGCCCTTGGCGGCACGCTTGACCACGCGGAAGGCGCCGGTCAGGTTCGTATCGATCACCGAGGTGAAGTCGTCTTCGCTCATGCGCAGCAGCAGGGTGTCTTTTGTCACGCCCGCGTTGGCAACGATGACCTCGACCGGGCCATGCGCCGCTTCGACTTCTTTGAATGCCTCGTCGATGGACTGGGCATCGGTGACATCGGCCTTCACGCCCAGCAGCCCTTCGGGGACGTCGCCACTGCGGTAGGTAATTGCCACCTTGTCGCCGTTTGCTTCAAAGGCCCGGGCAATAGCCAAGCCGATTCCTCGATTGCCGCCGGTGACCAGGACGCTGCGGCCAGTCGATGATTCAGTAGTCAATGTAAATCTCCATTCGTGCATCGCCATTCCTGCCGCCGCGGCCAGTGCCGGGCAGCCAAATCACGCGCACTTTACTTAGGTAAGTAGCTACTCCGTCATCAATCCTATTTGTTACCACCGGGTTTTACCGCTTCGACAAAGTGTAGAAATTCGATTCTTCAGGCCTTGAGTGAGATAATTAGAGCTGAACCTCCGTCCATGAAGCGAAGAAACACTCGATGTCTCAGCACCATGCGCACTCTGAGCCGAATGAACCTCAGGTGCACCGCATTACCGACGCTCGCGAATCGCATACCGCCGAGCGCGATGTCCGCATACGCAAATACACCATCACCATGACGATTCGCGTGATCTGCTTCATTTTGGCCTTCCTCGCAACCGGCTGGCTGCGCTGGGCGCTGCTGATCGGAGCGGTGTTCCTGCCATATGTCGCCGTGGTCATTGCCAACGGCGGTGCAGATCTTTCAAAGCGCGAACCGCCTGCCGAGTTCTACAAGCCCACCGAGGCGGCGCAGTTGAATCCCGGCGATCCCATGGAGCACCCGGCCAGCACCGAAGTGATCGACGGCTCGCTCGTCGAAGACAACGCCAACGGTTCGGATGCCGAAGACGCCGATGCACCGCGCGCCCAGAGCGATGACGACGGCAAGCCAAATGATTCGAAGGAGAGCTGACCATGGATCTGCTCGGATCACTCGGCGGCCCGGCCCAGCCGCAGCCCGCACCCGTCCAATGCTCGCGCAAGGGCTGCAAGGCCCATGCCGACTTCCAGATTTTGTGGAACAACCCGAAGATCCACACCCCCGACCGCCGAAAGATCTGGCTCGCCTGCTCGGAACACCGCGAATGGCTTGAGACCTATCTCAAGGAGCGCCTGTTGTACAAGGAAACAGTCCCCTTCGAATCCATTCAAGGAGCCAGCGACTAGATGTATCGTTTTCTAGTTAGTTCACGGTGGCTCGGATGGCTGGCACTGGTCGCCGTTTTCGCCGTCGCCTGCGTGTCCTTGGGAAATTGGCAGTCGAACCGGCGCACCGAGGTCCTCGAAGGCATCAACCGCGTCAACCAGAACTACTTTGCCGCGCCGTTGAAGGGCCAAGAAGCCATCGGCTACTTCGAGAATCTTCCCGAAGCAAAGACCTGGACCACGGTTGAATTGACCGGCCGCTATGCGGCGGATGACACCTTGGTGGTGCGCAACCGCATTAAGAGCGGCCAGCCTGGCTATGAGGTCTTGGTGCCATTCACCACCGGCGCAGGCGAAACGGTGCTCATCGACCGCGGTTACCTCCCGATCGGCAACAACGAACACGGCCGGCCAGACGCTGTGCCGGCGGCGCCTGCCGGCGAAGTGACGCTCAAGGCAAGGCTCAAGCCCGGCGAAGTCCGCCTGGACCGAGGCGCACCCGACGGGCAGCTGGCAACGATCAACCTTGAAGATTTCAAAAATGCGACCGGGCAGCCTGTCGCCCAAGGCGCCTACGGCATCATGTACGAAGAAAGCCCTGCCCCGGCCGATGCACCGCAGCAGTTGGATCCGCCGGACATGGACGAGGGCCCGCACCTGTCCTATGAAATCCAGTGGTACATCTTCGGCGTCTTGGCCTTCGTAGGATTCTGGTATGCGGCACGCACCCAGAAGAAGATCAACGCTGAAGACGCCGCAGAATTGGCTGAGGCCCAGGCCATGGGCTTTGAGGAGCCGGTGCACAAGGTGCGCAAGGTCCGCCAGAAAGAGGCGAAGAAGTACCGCCGCGACGGTTCACTGACCGACGAAGCGATCGAGGACGCCATGTGGGAAGAGGAAAAGTCCTCATCCCACCCGGGCAGCTAGTCCGCAGCAAATACGGTTGAAGCCGATGAACGCACCGCGTTCATCGGCTTCACTTTTTGGCTCAGCTTCCCGCCCCAGGCTTCCAGCGGACTCCCCCGTCGCTGCAGGCTGTGGCCCCGGACAGCGATGAATCCGCACATCCCCCGTCCACCAACTGCCTGTTGCCCACCGGTTCCTCCAAATTCAGCTGGTAGGGCACCGTTTCGTTGTCTTGGCAGTCGTGGGGGCCGGCATCAATGGGTTCGACGCTCATGTTCACCACGATGCGTTCTTGCTCGTAGACAACCTGCGCATCGGCGACCTCGCCGGTGAACCCGTCCGCGCAGCCGGACCGCTGCACGCCGATGTCCAGTACCGTACTGTCAACGGTGACGGCGCCGGGGTCCATGAAAGCCCACAGCGCGTTTGGGGTCGGACCGTCATGCTCATTGCCCTGATTCGCCGCGCAGGCGCTCAGCGCACAGGCCGGAAGCAGCGCCAGCAGGAGCGCGCAGTGAACTTTCCTTCGGGCCCAGCGCATGCAGTCCTCGCTTCATCAATGAATGGCATCTTGGATCATCGTATCCCGCAGGCGCTAAAAAACACCGGCTGCCAAGGCAAAATCCCTTGGCAGCCGGTGTTCTCGCAGAATTCTGGCCTAGGTCAGGCTGACCAATTCCAGATAGTCCTCGCTGAAGAGGTCCTCGTCGCCGTCCGGCAGGATGACCACGCGCTCGGGCTTCAGCGCCATGACGGCTCCCTCATCGTGCGACACCATGACCACTGCGCCCGGGAAGGTGGACAGTGCACCGAGCACCTCGGCGCGCGAGGCGGGGTCCAGGTTGTTGGTCGGTTCGTCGAGCAGCAGCACGTTCGCGCTGGAGGCAACGATGGTCGCCAGGGCCAGTCGGGTCTTCTCGCCGCCGGAGAGCACGCCGGCAGGCTTCTCCACGTCGTCGCCGACGAACAGGAAGGAACCGAGGATCGAACGCACATCCGCGTCGCCCAGGTGGTCAGGGGCATTGCGGCGCATATTGGCCAGCACGGTGGCCTCGGGATCCAGGGTGTCGTGCTCCTGCGCGAAGTAGCCGATCTTCAGCCCGTGGCCGGGGATGATGCTGCCGGTGTCAGGCTGCGAGACGCCTGCCAGCATGCGCAGTAGGGTGGTCTTGCCGGCGCCGTTCAGGCCGAGGATGACCACCTTGGAGCCGCGGTCGATGGCTAGCGACACATCGGTGAAGATCTCCAGCGAGCCGTAGGCCTTGGACAGCCCTTCGGCCATGAGCGGGGTCTTGCCGCACGGCGCCGGATCCGGGAAGCGCAGCGCCGCGACCTTGTCGCTGGCACGCTCCTCCTGCAGGCCCGAAAGCATGCGGTCCACGCGCTTGAGCATGGACTGCGCTGCGGAGGCACCAGAGGCGCGGGCCTTCATCTTGTTGGCCTGAGCCAGCAGCACCGAAGCCTTCTTCTCGATGTTGGCGCGTTCGCGCTTGCGGGCGCGCTCATCGGTTTCGCGCTGCACCTTGTAGCGCTTCCAGCTCATGTTGTAGACGTCCACCACTGCGCGGTTGGCGTCCAGGTAGAGCACCTTGTTCACGGTGGCATCCAACAACCCGGTGTCGTGGCTGATCATCAGCACGCCGCCGGCGTAGTTCTTGATGAAGTCGCGCAGCCAGATGATCGAGTCGGCGTCCAGGTGGTTGGTCGGCTCGTCAAGCAGCAGGGTTTCTGCATCCGAGTACAGGATGCGGGCCAGTTCCACTCGGCGGCGCTGGCCGCCGGAAAGGGTGCGCAGCGGCTGGTTCAGGATGCGCTCTGGCAAATCCAGGTTCGAGCAGATGGCGGCGGCTTCCGATTCTGCCGCGTAGCCACCGGCGGCGATGAACTCAGCTTCCAGGCGGTCATAGCGGCGCATGGCCTTGGCGGCGACTGCCGAGTCCTCGCTGGCCATGTCCTCGCGGGCCTTGGCCAGCTTGTTCAGCACCTCGTCCAAGCCGCGGGCTGCCAGGATGCGGTCGCGGGCCAGCTGTTCCATGTCCGGGGTCTTGGGGTCCTGCGGAAGGTACCCGATGGACCCCTTGTGGGTCACCTCGCCCACGGTCGGCTGCGACTCGCCGGCCAGCACCTTGGTCATGGTGGTCTTGCCAGCTCCGTTGCGGCCCACCAATCCGATTTTGTCGCCCTTGTCGATGCGGAAGTTCACTTCGTCCATCAGCAGGCGGGCGCCGACGCGTAGCTCAAGGTTGGCTACGGAAATCATGTGGTGGCCCTTTCACACGGGTGCAGATCAATCAGAGGTGCCCAAAAATGGGCAACTCATCTATCTTATCGGTGAAAACGGCGTTATGAAGAACACTGTGTTTGATTCGACAGCGCCGCAGGCTCACAGCTCGTGCTTGGACCGGTAGTCGTTCATCTGGATCAGCCGGCGGCGCAGCGAGCCCTGCCGGCGCAGGTCCGAGCCGCTGGTCTTCTCGATGTGGTCCTTGCCAAAACGCCACAACAGCACATCGTCGAGCAGCCGGTCAGGTCCCGGAGAGTAGCGGTGGTCCAGCGCGGCGCGCACCTCGCGCACCACTTCCGCATCCAGCAGCCCCGCCAGCTGCCACGTCTGGTCGATGCCATGGGCGTCCAGCAGCTCGGCCGCCCAGGACCAGTCGTCGTCGCGCTTGCGGTCCACGTGCGGCAGCAGGGTCTGCCAAATTTCGCCGATCTTTTCGCCGCTGAGCTTTTCGGCTCCCGCACCGGATTCATCGTGGTATCCGTTGAGCCGGTGGTAGAGCTCGTCGATGTCGGTGAAGTAGTCTTCCACGGTTTCAAGCATGGCGGCGGTGGCGGTGAAGTGCCGGTCGATCTGCGGGTTCCAGGCCGCTTCGCCGGGGTGCTTGAAGCGGATGTCGTGTTCCATTTCGCTCCAGGCATGCTGCAAAATGGTGCGGATCTGCACCTCGAAGACAAAGTTGCCGCTGGGCACCACCGACTTGCCCAGTGCTTCCTGGAATTTGCGCACGGTGGGCTCATTGCGGGTCTTGAGCAGCAGGTGGCGCGAGGAGTAGCCGTAGGTGCCCGATTCCACCGAGCCGATGTCCTTCTCCCTGTCGCTGCGGCAGTCGAAGACTTCGCGATGGGACTTGATCAGGCTCGCCACCTGCTGGATCTCATGGGGAAGCATCACGATGATGCGCAGGCCCACCATGTCGTGCACTTCGCGCAGCGGGTTGGGAAATTCGAGCACCGGGGCGCTGTCGGGATTTTCCTGCAGCCGGCGGGAGGCCTTGGCCTGGAATGATTCCTTGGACTTCACCCGCCCGGTGATGAACAAGGGCTGCACCTCGGCATGGGAGAAGAGGCGGCGGATCTTTGCCTTCATCGCCGAGAGCACGGTATTCAGCTCGCCGGTGACCTTGCCGTACTGGGCCACGGCGGCAGAGATCTGCTCAGAGAACTCATCGTCCTTGGCGCTCTTGGGTGAATCCATCTTCAGATGCCTCCTTCGACAGCACTGTGCGGTGCTCAACCGCTAAAAGAGCCGAGAAGGGGCGCGGCCCGCGGGCCGCGCCCCTTCGGGATTGACTTTACGTGAGGCGACCCCCGTCATGGGGATCACGCAGGATTATGGGCGGGTCAAGCGCTGCTTGGCCATGTCCTCGTACAGCGGGGTCTTGTCTTCGCTGCTGCTGACCGGCTTCTTGGCTTCTGGCGCCTGGGAGCCGCCGGACTTGATCGGGGTGACCTTCGAGTCATTGCGGGCCGCGGCCATAGCCTCGGCGCGGGCGCGGGCCAGGTCGTCCTGGTGCTCCTGCTCCAGCTGGGCGAAGCGCTCGTCCTCGGCGGTCTTCGCGTCGCTCAGCGCGGCGTTGTAGCCGTCGTCGTAGGCAACGCCGTACTTCTCGGCGTTCTCGCGCTCTTCGTCGTACTCCAGCTCGGCGCGCATCTTCGCGGCTTCGGACTTCTTCTGGTACATGTGCACGGTCAGGTGCGTGATGGCGAGAAGCACGATCGGCGGCATGGCGGCCACCAGCGCGGAGACCAGCGGCGGCACACCGTTTTCAATGGAGTCCACGGTCAAGATCGCGTGCGTGGAGTTGGCGGCGGTGGAAACGATGGCGCCGAAGAACAGCAGCGACCAGGGGTAGACCATGGCACGGCGGTTGAAGCCATTGAGCGCGACAATGGCGACGGTGGCCGCCACGATCATGCCGTCGATGATGATCGGCCAGATCCAGGCGAGGCTGGAATCAATGCCCGAACGCTCAGCCAGGTCGGTCAACGCTGCGAACGAGAGGATGAATGCGCCGATGGCGATGATGACTGTCGCGCCGACAGCGGTGCCAAGGACTGCCTTGTGCGGTTCGTTGGGGACTACTGGCTTGTTTTCTTCCATGCTGCGTTGCAGACCTTTACTCTCGTAAATATGGGGATGAACGGTTGACGCGAGTTGGGCCCTCCAGCGTTGTCCGAACACCAGGCACCAGATCTATTTTAGCCTCAGCGCCCGCACTTGTGTGCAACGCGCTGCTATGAGCTTCGCCGGTCGGCGAAGCCTGTGGCGGTGAGCACACCTGCCAGGCCGCGGGTCTTGGGGACCATCAAGAAGCACAGCGCGCTGGCCAGCGCGTAAAGGGCGGCGAACGCGCCGAGCCACGGCAGGTCCAGTGCTTCATTGAGGCTAGTGGAAATCTGGAAGAGGAAGGTGATGCCGCCAAAGCCGAGCACCGTACGCAGCAGGCTCCTCCAGGCGGGGACGAATTTGCGGTCCGCGGAGGTGATCTGGATCCAGGCGCAGCGCTGCCCCAGCGTCGCCCGCCCCGGCGCCAGCACCGGAATGACGAACACCGCTACCGCGACGATGGAAGGCAGCACGAAATTCAGGACCCGCGGGTCCACCTCATAGTCGCCCATGGTGGCAAACAGCTGCAGCACTGCGGCAAGCATGAACACCGAGACCCCGGCGAAGGAAGAGTCGAAGAAGTCTGCCAGCGCGCGACGGCGGCGGGTGACGGGACGAGCCGGCGCATCAATGGCCCGCGGTTCGCGCGGTCCAGAGAGGAACGCGAAGATCGGAAGGTAAGCGATGACCGCGCCGAGCAGCGCGCCGAGGGTGTTCATCAGCAAATCGTCGACGTCGGCCACGCGGTAGGCGCAGCGGTACAGCCCCCACATGCCGGTGTACTGGGTCAGCTCGATGGCCAGGCTGGCGGCGAAGCCGAGCACGACGCCGGTGAAGATGTTTCCGCGCAGCCAGCGCACCGCCAGGATGCCCAGCGGCATGAACAGGATGATATTGAACAGCACCTGCCACAGCGTGGAGCCGGTCAGGAAGCTGCGCAGGCCATGCTCATAGGCCCTGGCAAAGTCGCCGACGAAGTGCCCCAGGTCCAGCTGCGTCGCCCGGCAGGTGAATTTCTGCGAGTCCGGCAGCGGCAGCATGGTGTAGCTGAACAGGCCGAACCCGTAGACCGCCGCGGCTATCGTGGTGATGGTCCTGCGCCAGGAAAGCCTGCCGTGCCGCCGGTACTGGATGGCCAGCAGGAACACCCCTGCCACGCCGAGGAAGAGGATGCTGCCGAGGATCGCGACGGCGCCGGGCCAGGTAACACTGTTCATGTTCCCAATCTAAGTGCATCCAGCCAGGCTATTTCCATCGCCGGCGCTGTGAAATTCGTCAGTGCGATTTGGACTGCGGCTCCTGCTCCAGGCGCAGCACCCAGCGCACCCGAGTGTCGAAGCGGTACATCGCCAGCATCAATCCGATGATCAGCACCGCCGCGACCGCTTTGAGCAGCCACACGGTGTACCACTGCTCGATGGAGAGCTGGTCGACATATACCGCAACCAAGATGGCGGAGGTCACCCAGATCATCAGGCGCTCCGAGCCGGCCGAGAGCTGTTTGGACATGGCGAACAGCGCGATCAGCCACAGCACGTACCAGGGCTGGATCAGCGGCGAAAGCAGCACCACGGCGCTCAGCGCCCATGCGGAGAGGCGCAGCGGATTGGAGGTGTCCTTGGCCAGGGCGAACTTTGCCACCAGCGCCAGGGCCAGCAGCTGGAATGCCGTCACCACCACCTGCTGGGTCAGCGCGAAGGAGCCACCGAGCACCTGGGCGAGGTTTCCCAGGCTCCAGCCGAGCAGCCCTACCGGGGCGTAGGGGAAGGCGGCGTCTCCGGCGGTGAACATCGCCGGGAACCATCCGAACCACAAATTGGTCACCGCTCCGATGATCAGCAGCCATAGGGCGCTGTAGCAGGTGATCTTCACCCAGTTCATGATTCGCTGGCGCATCGCGGCTTGGGCGCCGATCAGCGCCAGGCCGAGGAATGGCAGCAGCACCAGGACGATGGGCTTGATGGACACCGCCAGCGCGAGGGCCAGGGTAGCCCAGATCGGCTTTTTCTCATAGGCCAGCAGGAACGCCCAGAACACCC
The DNA here is from genome assembly GCF_006539925.1 of Glutamicibacter uratoxydans. Taxonomy (GTDB): domain Bacteria; phylum Actinomycetota; class Actinomycetes; order Actinomycetales; family Micrococcaceae; genus Glutamicibacter; species Glutamicibacter uratoxydans. The sequence goes on from NZ_BJNY01000001.1 coordinate 311,131, forward strand.
CGGCGATCATCAGCGCGTCATTGTGCACTCCTCCGACCATGGTCAGCAGGAACAGCGGATTTCCCACCACTGCCCAGACGGCCCAGTGGGTGTTGTGGTTCAGCTTCGCGGCGAGCTTGACGGTAAAGAAATAGCAGCCGATGACGCCGATGACTGCAACAATGCGCAGCAGGCCAATGCCGATTTCCGGCACCCCGCCGGAGGCGACGTAGATCCATCGGGATAAAACTAAGAAGAACGGGCCGTAGGGCGACGGGGACTGGGCCCACAGCCCGTCCGCTCCCCCGTCGAACCAGCCGGGCAGCACTGAGATGCCGGAGGTGTACGGGGACTTTCCGGCCTCCAGCATCCGGCCCTGGGCCAGGTAGGAGTAGACGTCCCTGGAGAGAATCGGGTAGCTGAGCATCAGCGGAGCCGCCCACATGGCGATCAGCTTGCCCTGCTGCTTGGCGTCAAGGTCGGCCGAGCCGCCCACCCAGGGACGAGCCAGCAGCCAGGTGCGCATCAGCCAGACGATGCCTGCCGCCATGGCGGCAATGCATAACAGTACGCCGAACAAATCGGTGCGGAACTGCACGAAGAAGCCGGAGCGCGCCAGCGCGGAGAGCTGGTTGCGCGGGAACCAGCCCACGCCCCAGGAGCCGAAAGCAATCAGGGCAGACGCGAAAAACCCGTGCCAGGCCAGCGGGTGCAGCCCCAGCCGTCCAGTCAGACCCGGTTTGCCGCGGCGTTTCACTAGGCTTGCTTCTTGCGGTTGGAGAAGCTGCCCCACTTTTCACGCACCCACTTAATGGAGAACAGCAGCTCGGGGATGATCCGGCGGGTCTTCGGATCAACGAACAGCAGGAACAGCAGGCACGCCGCAGAGACAGTCCAGGAGATCAGCTGCACCGCGGGAACCAGGTCCTCCTGCAGGAACTGCCAGATGAACAGCTGGTCCGCCGCCTGGTAGGCGACAAAGAACATCGTGGTCACGTACACCCAGAGCATCTGCCAGTTTTCCTTGATGCCCACCGCCGCGTAGAACGGCAGCAGCCACAGCAGATACCAGGGCTGGATGACCGGCGAGAGCACCACGATGGCGGAGAAGCCCACCGCCAGGCGTAGCACCAGGCGCTCGTACCTGCCGCGGAAAATCACCACGAAGGCCAGTGCCACGCCAATGAGCCGGCCCAGCAGCTTGGCCACCGGCAGGATCCAGTCGGTGCCCATGCCAATGGAGGACACCAAGGTGCTGGCAAGGATCACGATCATGCCCACCGGCGCGAACACCGAGAAGCCGGTGCCGGTGAACAGCATGACCTTCAGCCAGCCGAACCAGTATCCGTTGAGCATGCCCACCAGCGCCATGAGCACCAGCAGGATCATTCCCGAATAGAACCAGTACAGGATCCGCCGAGGCCAGCTCGCATCCTTGCCGGCCCACAACAGGCCGATGAATGGCAGCAGCACCAGGGTGATGGGCTTGACGCCGATGGATGCGGTGAGCACCACCACCGCCATGATGCCCTTCTGCTTGCAGGCCAGGTAGACGGCCCATACCGACAGTCCCACCATGAGCGAATCATTGTGGGCGCTGGCCACGAAGTTGATCAGAAACAGCGGGTTCGCCACGACGACCCAGGCGGCTTTTGCGCCGCTGGTCGAATGCAGCTGCGCCAGCTTGGGCAGGTAGCGCAGGGTCAGCAGCACGCCGATGAATGCGATCGCCCTGAAGAACAGAATGGCCGCGTCGGTGGAGCCGCCGGTGACCTTGACCACGAGGTACTCGATGGTCAGGAACAGCGGGCCGTACGGGGTGCCGTCTTGGGCCCACATGGTGTCCGTGCCCAGCTGGAACCAGTTGTTCAGCGAGGAGATGCCGTCCACATAGGGATCCTGGCCGGCCTCGACAAGCCGTCCCTGCCCGATGTAGGCGAAGACGTCGCGGCTGACGATCGGCAGGGTGACCAGCAGCGGAATGCTCCACAGCCATACTGCCTTGCGAACCACCCGGAGGGTTCCGTCCTCCCATTTTTTCAGCAGCTGCCCAAGGACCCACCATGCCCTGAAGAGCACCCAGAAGCCCAAGCACAGGATGACCGAGGAAAGGATCACTGCCACCGGCTCGGTGCGCATCACAATGAAGAACGCATCGCGGTTCAGCGGCGAGACGCTGGCAAGCCAGCCGATGCCGAATGAGCCGAAGAGGATGAGCGATGAGCCGATGATGCCGTTGAGCAAGGTCACGGAAACGCCGGGTATATGTACAGTCTCCTGCGCCCCCAGACTTTTAGCGGACACCATCACACCTCACGGAATCGAGAACGAAAATCATAGTCAGAGCTCAAAACACAACGGTCAGTTCAACAGAATTTTGAATACTGGGAGCCCTAAAATCTCCCTCGATTTTAGCATTGACCTCCATAAGGGAGTCAGAAGACACCGTCCGGCACAGCCGGGAATTGGCAGTGGACTGCACCACAACGCCGATGGCGGTAGATTAGGGGCGTGGCTAGTAATTCAGAAAAGATCGTATGGATCGACTGCGAAATGACCGGACTAGATTTGGTCAATGACGCCTTGATCGAAGTAGCGGTGTTGATCACCGACTCCGAACTCAATGTGGTTGACGAGGGAATCCAGGTGGTCATCAAGCCTGAACCCCAGGCCGTGGCCCAAATGGACGACTTCGTGCGCAATATGCATCAGGTCAGCGGCCTGCTGCAGGAACTCGACGGCGGCATCACCATAGACGAGGCGCAGCGCATCGTCGTGGACTACATCAAGAAGCACGTCCCAGAAGCCAAGAAGGCGCTGCTGGGCGGCAACTCGGTGGGCACCGACAAGAACTTCTTGATGCGGGACATGCCGGAAGTCATCGAACACCTCCACTACCGGATTATCGACGTATCCACGCTGAAGGAACTGAGCCGGCGCTGGTACCCCAAGGCGCATTACGCGGCCCCCGCCAAGACCGGCAACCACCGCGCATTGGGCGATATCCAGGATTCCATCGATGAGCTGCGCTACTACCGCGCGGCCATTATGGTTCCTGCTCCGGGCCCAACCACCGATGAATCACGGAAGATCGCCGCGTCGATTTCCTCACCGGAGTTCAAGTAGGAGTTTCCCCTCGCGGCATTGGGTGATGCACCCCACAGTGCCGCGAGGGGCGCTCAGTTGGAATTCCTGAGCGAAGTATGTGTATAGTATTTCTCGTTGCCAGATACGAAATCTGAAGCAGAGATGCTTCTGACTAGGATCTAAGCGAACATGGTGGGTATAGCTCAGTCGGTAGAGCGTCTGGTTGTGGTCCAGAAGGTCGCGGGTTCAAACCCCGTTACTCACCCGGAATAAGAATCCGGTTGCATGCAGTGCGTGCAACCGGATTTTTTGCATTATCCGCAGCTCAGTCCCCTGCCGGAAACTGGGCGCGATCAGAAGGGAAATTCGCCAAAGATTCCCGATTGGCTTTCACTACAAAAAATAGTGTATAGTTTTTCTCGTTGCCGGAAACGAGCCAATTGCATAAATAGCATTTGACTTGGTTCAAGTCGCACATGGTGGGTATAGCTCAGTCGGTAGAGCGTCTGGTTGTGGTCCAGAAGGTCGCGGGTTCAAACCCCGTTACTCACCCCAATTGAACGAGGTTCAAACTTTCGATAAGAGTCTTCACTCTTATCGAAAGTTTGAACCTCGTTTTCGTTTCGCCACATAGGAATATTCCTGTTTCCACGGCCACTGGCCCGATCATCGATAGTCCGATTAGGCAGTCATTGTGGCAACTGCGTTTCAGGGGCTACATCACGACGCTCCTTACTCTGACTGCGACGTCTTATCAGTTGTGCGACACGGTAGTGACAGCAATTGAAGAGTCCCGAACGCTTCGGCGGCGGGATATCCGAACGTTGACAAGGCCAGCCTCCTTCACAGCAGTGAAACGAGCTGTTGTGTATCTTCCGGCCGCTGTCGGATGTGGCTGACATACTTGAATAAAGCAGCTGAACAAATCAACGAAGCAGTCCCTGCGAGAAGGAGAACCCCTATGGACGACCAGAGCGACAAGCGCGAAGTCGATGAGGTCGTCAGCACGCAGGCGCGAGAGGATAACCACAGCTGGTCGGAGGCGCTTGAATGCACACCTTCCACAACCCTGGTTGAGGTAGCATCAGGTGTCGCAGCCGTATTCGGCGAAGTTCCCGACGGGCTAGAACCCATCAGTCTTGATCTGATGCCGCCCATTGACCGTACCGAGCTCTCAGCGGCTCTCAACTCCCTGGGCAACGCGGGAACTATCGTCGGAAACCTCACGGAAGCCGCATCGAACGTACAAGGTCTCTTCCGTGTCAATGAGGCAACACTGTCCCTGTTACGGAGCGGTGGACAGATGGCTGCAAAGGACGGTGCCAAGCTCGGAGCGATCTTCAAAAACGGTGAACTAGTCGCACAGGCTCGTTTTATCCCCGCTTCGATGACAGTCGGCTCCGCGCTCGCATCCATTGGCCCGGCCGTCGCCATGATCGCTCTCCAAATGCAGCTCGGTGAGATCTCTGGACTCGTTCGCACTAACATCCAACTCACGACGCAGGCGCTCGCAACTATTCGAAGCGAGCAGTGGGCAAAGCTCACGGCGCTCGTAAAGACTGTAGACGGCGCCTTCCAAGAAGCGATCGCAATTGGCACCGTCAACGAATCCGTATGGGATCGCGTTTCCCACGTGGGCACCGAGATTGATGAGAAGCAGCATTTATACCGAGGCAACGTGGATGCACACGTCAAGGAACTTAAAAAATTGGACGGGCACGCGCGCCGGCAATACCTTGAAACGAACGCTCAAGCAATCATCTTTGACTCACATGCATTGCTGAGCTCACTCAAGATGTACGCGCAGTACCAATCGCTTCGGGCGTCGCGGGCCCGAGTACGAAGCGCGAACGACGAAAGCGAGGCACGGATTTTCGAGCAGATCACGCAGAAAACCTCGACAGAAATCGACCGGTCATTTCGCGAGATCAAGCAGCTCACACAGTCACTCGTGCGCGAGTTGCGAATCATCGCCGAACTCCCCGGACGCGCCACTGCGCCCCTCACGAAGAAGCGGAAGGACGCAAAGGCATCCGAGTTCACATGCCAGTATCTCCTCGAAGTCATCGAGCCTATTGCCGATAAGCTCCAGCAAGCTGTCAAGATAACAGAAGCCCCAGAGGCCGTGTGCGCACCCGAGGGGTTAGCACTAGACCCTTATCTGAAAATCGTTCGGTGGTTCCTTGAGGAAGGCGAAGTACTTCGCAGCATCGCCTTCCCGTACGAAGTGGGACCTCACAACTTCACTGGAGTCCTGCCAGCGGTTCTTGCTAAACGAGTTGATGCAACTTGGGACGCATTTGCACCACGAAAGGCCAGTGCCCTCGTTGAGAAGCTCGCGCCGAGCGCGTTCATAGCGGTCACCAATCGGCGGATCATCACCGCCGCCCCAGGAAATCTCCTCAAACGTGGTGAAATCGGACCTGTCTACTCCCTGGATAAGGTACGTAACGTCCGAGTACGCTCACACAATGGGAAGAACACCCGACCCACCATCGATGTGGCTACAGTGGATCACGATCTGCACTGGATGTTCCCGGACTCGGCGGCTCGCGAAGACATTAAGAGCTTGGCCGCCATTCTCTCCGAAAGGACGTCATCGGCAGTTTCGGCAACTACAGCCACTAAAGAACTCGCTGAAGCAGGCAACGACACCGATTCCTAAAAATTGAGCGAGTAATTCATTAAGTTCGCAGGAAGTAATCCCGCTACCAGACGGCCTGGCCAAGAGAAGCAGCTGAGCCCGAGCCGGTTAACGCGCAAAATGATTCTTTGGACATCAAAGTTGTAACCGCAGCAGCTCCACCCACACCAAGAAATATCCCGCGAATTCCAGAAGAGCGTCCGCTAGAACCACTGATTACCATCTGATTCTCAAGCGTAGTTGCAACCCCTTGCACCGGTTTCCTGTACAACCAGCGGTCCCTTAAAATTGGATCGGTCAGAGCCCCACGTGCTTCGAGAACAATCCGCGCTTCACGCCGTCTTACTGGTCAAGTAGCACCATACAAAGGATGCAGGCCACCCCGGTAGATCGTACGCGGCTGGTCAGGATCAGCCGGAGTCGGTGTCGTATCGTAGGCATCTGCGAACCGTCCGGTGAGGTGGGGATGCCTACGGCCGAACATCCGGTGAATCGTGACGCCATGAAGTAGTCCGGATTGACCGCGCTCATCCCATGCATCGAAAAGTCTTCGAACGCAAAATCATCTACGTCGGTTGTGATTAGATGCTTAGCCCCCGAACTGGCCCGCTTAACGAAGTTCACTGCCAAGTCATTCGTGCTTTAGGCTTCGGACATGCCTAACATTCCACAGATAGAGCTAGCCAACGGCGTACAGGTCCCAGCCATCGGCCAGGGCACCTGGTACATGGGAGAAGATCCCAACATTCGCGAAGAAGAGATCGCCACGCTGCGCCGAGGCATCGAACTCGGTCTCACGCTCGTTGATACTGCGACCATGTATGGCGACGGACTAGCCGAAGAACTCGTCGGAGAGGCCATTGCCCCCTTCCGCGACGAAGTCTTCCTGGTGGACAAGGTACTGCCCTACGAAGCTTCCTATCGTGGAACCATTGAATCCTGCCAGGGCTCGCTTGAGCGTCTGGGAACCGACTTCATCGATCTCCTGCTCCTGCATTGGCCTGGTTCACATCCTCTGGAAGAAACCGTCCGCGGATTCGAGACGCTCATTGAGCGCGGCCTGATTGGTGCATGGGGCGTGAGCAATTTCGATTCCGATGAGCTTCCAGCACTTCCGTCGACTCCATTGGTCAACCAGGTCCTCTACAACCCGAGCCGCCGTGGCGTTGAATACGACCTGCTCCCAATGCATGCCGCGTCCAAACCTGCAATTACAACCATGGCCTACTCCCCTTTTGAACAAGGCCGGCTTCTGCGCCATCCTGCGCTTGAAGAGATTGCCCAAAGCCTGGACCTTCACGTCTCCCAGGTGCTCATTGCCTGGGCCATCCGCGACGGCAACACGATTGCGATTCCGAAATCCTCGTCGTTGGCCCACGTTGAGCAAAATGCGCAGGCAGCCCAGCTGAAGCTTTCAACTGATCACCTTCAGATTATTGACGAGGTATTTTCTGCGCCTCAACGCAAATCGCCGCTGGAGATGCTCTAGCTGGCTGTCGCCCACGGTAGCGTCAGATAAAAGTAGCTGAGGCAATTGTGCCGATCTTGGAGGAGGAAGCCGAATGCAGGATTTTGGACCAAAGGTTGATGCAGCATGGATTGAGCCATTCTCCTCTGGCAGCACGTTGGTAGATCTTCCTGGTTTGCGGGTTGGGATTGAAGAAGAAGCAGCTCCGGAATTCCCTGCGCAAATTCTCGAATTGCCGGGTCAAGTTCTGGCACTAGTCTCCCAAGATCTTTCAACCGACCCCTTGGTTCACAACGCCCGCAATGAATCTGACTTGCGGCGCGCCCTCATTTCGGCAGGTCTGGCAATGAACGGAGCGGACCAGCTGTTCTTCCTGAGCCCTCAGGCCTTGGAAATGCTCCGCTCAGACCCGGCGGCGCACGATGTCCGGCAGTTGCGGTCTGATGACCGGGACCTCTTCGATGACTTCACAGCACGAGCACCGGAAGCGGATCTTGACGAAGCCTACGTTGAGCTTGAACATTGGGCAGTCTTCGGCGCGTTCCACGACGGTCAGCTGGCCGCGATCGGCAGCGCCTACCCATTCAGCCGCAATGAGAGCATGGCCGATATTGGGGTCATCACCCTGCCCGACTTTCGTGGACGTGGCTTTGCCCGAAAGGTCGTACAAGCGATCTCTCTCCACATTGCCGAGCACGGCCTAGAGCCTCAATACCGCTGCCAACTGGACAATGAATCATCCCTGATTCTTGCCGCACGCTGCGGGTTCAGCCCTTTCGGCACATGGGACGTGGCACTGCCTGAGTAGGCCGGGCCAACGTCCTCCCATTCTCAGGGTCCAGCAGCAACCTCCACGAGGCTGGTGGACGAGCGTATTATTCATCTGCTGGCCTCCAAGGTAAATACCCTCGCCTACCTGCTTTACGTGTGTTCGATACTTGACCGCTGTCATCAGAAGAGTCGATTATTAGAACCATGACCGGTTCCGCTCCCCCGCCCAAATCGATTCTTCCGTCGCGGAAGAAGCAGCTCGACGATGCCGTCGCAACTTCAGAACGCGGCGGAACAGTCTTTATCGTCGGCGATATGGGTACAGGCCGGACTACATTCGGACTGCAGCTGCTAGAGCGGCTGCAACAGAAATTTCACCGGTTGATCGGCTCTCCTGCATTGAGCAAAGTGCCCTTTTCGACACTGGGCATCTTGGCTTCCCAAATTCCCGGCGACCCAATGGGAGCATCTTCAATTGAACTAGTTCAGGGAATCGGGCAAGCTACCCAGAATTCCCACGTGGCCGTTTTCCTCGACCATGCCGAGTACGTCGATGCACAGAGCGCTGCCGTCTTGAAGCAGCTGCAGGCGTCGGGAAACATTCGTTTGCTCATTTCCACTTCCTCGGTGAGATCGTTGCCGCACGACCTTCTCACCTTGTTGTCACTGCACGACTCGCTGCGCGTGGACTTGAATCCGCTCACTTTGCCCGATGCCGAGATGCTGCTTGCCGAGGTCCTTGAGGGTCAAATTAATCCGAGCGCGGCAACCGGGCTATTGGAAATGTCTACGGGGCACGCGCTTCATCTTCACGAGCTGGCATTGGATGCCAAGTCGGCCGGTGCCCTGTCCGAACACGGTGGCTATTGGACTCTGGACATGAACTGGATCCCCCGAGGCTCTCGAACCTCTGATCTCGTCGCCACCCGGCTGGGCAATCAGTCAGAAGACATTCGCGAGAGCATTGAACTACTCGCAGTGACAGGGCCTCTAGAACTCAGCATGGCCATCGAACTCATGGGCAGCAATGTATTTGATGCCGTGGAATCCGGGCTCGCCGCCCTCAACGTGATTTCGGAAAACCCAGCTACCGGCGAGCGCTTGTCGCTGGTCATGCTGGGTGCGGGTTTGTCTCCGCAGTTGGTTTTGAGCACTTTTGATGCGATGACGTTGCGTCGGCATTTGGTTGCTATTGAGCAGCGATTGCCGTGGGATCGGTTTGATGCTGAGTTTCGAAGCAGATATACCCGCCATCGGCTGGAGATGGGGTTGCCGGTTCCGAGCCAGGAGCTGCTGGCAGACACTTTGGAAGCGTCAAAGGCCAGGCGGTTTAGCCGGGTGCTTGCCTTGACTTCGATGCTTGATCGCCGCCGTGTTGATGAGTGGGAGTGTTTTCAGTCTTTGCTGGTGGCTCGGGCAGATGCATTGTATGAGCTTCGTCAGCCTGAGGCTGCGTTTGAGCTGTTGCAGCCGTATTTGGAGATGGGAGATTCTGAGCTTCGGTTTGTTGCAGCGAAGATCGTGTATGCGAGTTTGGGCCGGACTCAGGTTGCTGAGCAGATTCTTGCTCCTCGGCCGGGCGATCCTGAATCAGTGGGCGCTTACCTGCAGTTGATTAGGTCGCGGAGTAATCAGGTGGCGGATGTTGCCGCTTTGCGCGAGTTTGCTGGGTCGTCAGCGTTGAGTGCGGAGGGGCGTGCGGCGTGTTTGGCGCATGTTCTTATTGAACAGGCTTATTGCGGTCGTGCCGAGGAGTCGATGGCGGAGTTCCTTCGCTATTCCGAGGACCCGCAGTTTTCGAGGGAGCCTGCATCTGCTCGGTCTGAGCTGCTCTTTGCATTGCCTTCGCTGACTTTTGCCGTAGGGGTCGCGCCGTCTTCCATGCTTGGCGCAGCCCGTGACTTTGGAGCTGAGCAGTTGAAGCCCAATCAGGGCAATGTCATGATCAGCACCGGGTTGAGCTTGTTGGAGTGCGGTCTGGCGGTACAGGCCTTGGAGGCTTTTGAGCAGGCGTTGAGCTACTTTGCTGTGAACGATACGTACCTGCTGAAGGGGTTTGTTGCACTCTTGGCATCAAAGGCTTCGGCTTTGCTCGGCGACAGGGCCGGAGTCCTGCGTTATTTGGAGTTGTTTCGTTCAGAGCCTGATGTTTCTGGTCAGATTGTTCGGCCGGCGGCGATGGTTGGGTTGGTTTCGGTCTTGTCCTTTGCTGAGGGCCAGGACTGCGCCCTGCAGGAGTATGAGCGCCAGTTGTCCCAGGCACAGGGTTTTGGACGTCATTACTTGGTGATGAGGCTGCATTTGGAAGCTTGGCAGTGTGGGCTGTTGCAGGATGCAAGCGTGCTCTCACAGTCTGCTTCTGTGGTTCAAGGTCCGTTGGCTCGGCTTCTTGAAAGCTATGCTCCAGTGTTGTCTGATCCTACTGAGCTGTCAGCAGGAGCGGTAGTTGGCGGGCATATGGAGGCGGAGCATGTATTGCTGGCGGCGCAGTTTGCCAATAGTGCAGCGTCGCGGGCTAGAGCGCTGGGAAGGCGTTCGGTGGCGGCGCAGCTGTTGAACATGGCTGTGGAGCTGGCGCGCCCCCTCGTGGGGGTGAATACTTTTGCCCTGGGTCGCGGCCGCATTGATCCTACGGTTCTTACCGAGCGTGAATATGCTTCGTGCATCTTGGCAGCGCAGGGTGCGAGCAATCAGGCGATTTCTCAGAAGCTGTTTTTGTCTACCCGCACGGTGGAGGGGCACCTTCAGAAGTCTTATGCGAAATTGGGGATTGTTGATCGCCGGCAGTTGATTCCGTTACTGGCTTCGATGCCTGCACCGGATTCAATACCTGATTTGGGATAGGGCACTACCTATAGAGGCATTTTTCTGCGTTTGGGATGATTCTGGGAATTAGACTGGCTTTGTTCGGCCAATGCTCTGCGAAGGGGTTCTTGGGGGGATCCCAGTAGCGGTCGGGCGACGTATGGATTGATTCTTTGTTTCACTCGCATGGATTCATTGATTTCTTGACCGATACATTCAAAGTGCCAGCGTTCAGCGCTGGCACTTTGTCGTTAAGTTATGTTGCGCTACATGGCGAACCATATTCGAACTTATATTCGAATGGCGTTGTGGTTTTGGTCTAGCCCCGTGTTTTTTGAGACTTTCTGCGTAAAAATGACGCGGATTGGGGATGATTCTCGGCAAATAGGCGTCGGTGGCCGGTTGCGACCATAATGGGATGTACTAAGTCAGCAGGCTATCGACCCGCATAGCGATTGTTGAGCTGCCGCTGTTCCAGGTGGCAGTGTCCCTCATTCAGACCCCGAAAGGTACGGACCGGTGAAGCGCGCGCTTTTTGAAGAAGACCATGAACAGTTCCGCGAATTGGCTGCGGAGTTCAACTCACGAGAGATTTCCGGTAAGTACGCACAGTGGGAGAAGGACCACCAGATTCCTCGCGAGGTGTGGCGTTCTGCTGGTGAGAACGGCCTGCTGGGCTTGGCCGTGCCGGAGGAGTTCGGCGGCATGGGCATTGACGACTACCGCTTCCGCGTAGTGCTGGATGAAGAATTCGTGCGTTCGGGCCACTTGGCGGTGGCCTTGGCATTGCACCTGCATGATGACCTGGTACTGCCCTACCTCTTGGCCTACGGATCGCAGGATCTGAAGTCCCGCTGGCTCCCTCGGTTCGTTGACGGATCGACCATTACCTCCTGTGCTTTCACCGAGCCCGGAGCAGGTTCGGATCTGCGCGGCGTCCGCACCAAGGCGATGCGCGACGGCGAGGATTGGCTGATCAGCGGCCAGAAGACGTTCATCGGCAATGGCGCCCACGGCGATGCAGCACTGGTGCTTGCCCGCACCGACGGGGAAACCTCGCGGGCAGGAGCCGAGTCTTTCAGCCTGTTCCTGGTGGAACGTTCCGAGGGCTATTCGAACGGCCAGCCTTTCGACAAGATGGGGCTGCGCGCATCCGACACTGCAGAGCTGTTCTTCGACGAAGTACGAGTGTCTGATGCCGACCGCATTGGCGAGGTCGGCCAGGGACTGAGGTACGTCAAGGAGCAGCTGCCGCAGGCGCGCCTAGCTCTGGCCGTGGCAGCTTCTGCAATCTGCACCGCGGCGTTTGAGCAGGCCCATGAGCATGCCTCGAATCGTTCAACTTTCGGCCAGGCGCTGACCGAGTACCAGAACACGCGTTTTGAACTTGCCGATCTGAAGACTGAGTCGCATGTCACCCAGTCATTTGTCGATCGTGCGGTGCTGGCGTTCAACGACGGCGAACTGAGCGAATCAGAAGCAGCGGAGGTCAAGCTTTGGGCTAGTGAAAGCGCGAAAAGGCTCACGGACCGGGCACTGCAGCTGCATGGCGGCTACGGCTACATCATGGAGTACCCGATCGCCCAATCCTTCACCGCTTCACGCCTGCTGACCATCTTCGGTGGCACAAGTGAGATCATGCGTGAAACTATTGGACGAGCACTCTAAGCACTTTTGAAAGGACTCGATCACGTGCCTATCCGGCAGATCACCGTTTACGGAGAACCAGTACTGCACCGCCGCGCGCTGGAGGTGACCGAGTTCGACGACGAGCTGCGCCAGCTGGTCGCCGACATGCACGTCACCATGGACGCCGCACATGGCGTGGGTCTGGCCGCGCCGCAGATCGGCATCGGGCTGCGCTTGTTCACCTACGTCTACGCGGACCAGAATGACGCACCGGAACGCGGCGTGGTGATCAACCCGAAGCTGACCCTGTCCAAGGTGTCCCAGGCTCCTGCAGACGTCGACGAGGAGTCTGAGGGCTGCTTGTCGGTGCCAGGCCTGAACTATCCGCTCAAGCGCGCGGACTATGCCAAGGTTGAAGGCTTCGACGAGTTCGGCAATCCTGTCTCCTTCGAGGCCCATGGGTGGTTTGCGCGCATCATGCAGCACGAGTACGACCACCTGGACGGCTTCCTGTATGTGGACAAGCTGCAGCCGCGCTGGGACAAGCGGTGGAACAAGGCAAAGAAGTCGCTGGGATGGGGCGTGCCGGGCAATACCTGGCTGCCGGGCACCGATGAGGATCCGTTCGGCCACTAGGTCCTGAAACCCAGATACCGCTGATGCAGCGCCGCACCGAGTCGATCGGTTGGCGCTGCATCTGCATTCCAAGGACCGGCAGCCCGGCCTTGGCGCAGCCAGAAGGCTTTGACCATTCCGTTGCTGCCAGGGCCGATCTGTGAGCGCACAGCATCATCGGCCACGGGGCTCCGGTCGGCATAGGACAGGTAGTACTCGTCGAAGGGCCCGAGCAGCCGCAACGGCAGCTGCCCCAGACTGTGCTGTTTCTGCGCCTCCCAGAGTTCCGTCTGGCTGGCGGCGGCGTAGAGCTCTTCGCCACGTTCGTTGTGCGCCGCGGCGGCGAGCTGGTCTCCCAGCTGGGCAATTGCCTGCCGAATGCTGGTCAGCGTCTGCCCGGTGTACCACGCGATGTCCCTGGCGCTGGCGGGAGCATGCCCGCCCAGATAGCGCATGACCAATTCTTGGATCGGATAGGCCACCGTGCGCGGGTGCTTGATCCAGGCATCTGCCAGCACAAAGTTCTGCGCGCTGAGCCCGGATGCCGCAGGGACCGGGCCTAGGCACATCAAGCCGTCCAGTACTGCCGCCATGAGCAGATGGTAGCCGCGCTGGGCTTCGACGTTGACCCCGTGATCCGCAAGCTGCCGCAGCAGTTCGCTCCGGCTCGCGCAGCCGTGCTCCTGCAGGTGCTCGCCGATGATTTTTTCGGCGCGGCCACTATCTGTGGCGGTGATGCCCAGCTTTCCGCGCTGGGAAGCCAGGGCTGCCACGGTGCGTTCCCGTGTCGCGGCGATCAGCCAATGGAAGTCTTCTGCCGCGCAGATATGCAGTGTCCCGCGCATCGTCCATGCTCGGACGATGGCGCCTGCGTTGAATTCGGCGTCAACCTCAGCACGAGTGCATTGCTTAGAGGCCCGCTGCGCCACCGCGTACCTCCCGGCGGCAAGGTCTTGGGACTGGACTGCCAGCATCCTGCTGACGGCGGCGCTGATGGTTCCTGCCGGTTCTATCAGCAGCTGGCTGCGCATCCGCCACTGCAGCAGCCCGGACACCTCGTTGCGGCTCGTCATCCCCGCCCCCTGCTATTCGGAGGCCAGCCATTGGCGCAGCGCACGCTCAAGCCATTCCTGCCGGCCGAGCACCTGGGCTGAAACCACCAGGCACCGCCGGTTGACCTTGAATTGGTAGAACCCTTCCAAGGGAAGGACGTACACCGTCTCCAGCCCGGCATCGAAGGCCTGGTCCATCACGGCGCCCAGTGATCGCCAATTGACCAGCCGGCGCTGGGACAAGACCTGGTCATACCATTGTTCGAAGGCCGCCATGTTGACCGCTTCTTCCGGGGAACCGGAGGGCCACAGCCAAGGGGTAGGTTCCCCGTCGGCCATCGCCTGTGAAAATGGCTCACTCTTCTGGTTCGTCCCCGGCACGGCGGCCGCTTCGCCGCTGCTGGCAGACCAAGCCTGGAGCCACAGCCTTCTCCACATCGCGCTCAGCGCATGGACGTGTTCTTCAGCGGCGGGAAGGAGCTGTTCCGGGCCCGGCGCTGGGTGAAGAGCGGGCAGCTGGATATCGTTGGCCAGCGATTTGATTTCCCGCACGTACAGCAGGAGGAACATCGGATAGTCGACGTCATTGACAACAATGCCGCGGTGCATACTCATAGCGGCTTGTCCTTGATCCACTGCGCCAAGGCGGTGCGGAACTGCTGCGCGTCATCCAGTGTGCCCAAGGTGGTCACCAGGTGGCCCTCGCCTAGGCGCAGGGAAATCTGTCCCTGCCATGGCAGTGCTGTCACGTGCTTGAGTCCGCGTTCCCAGGCGGCGATGATCACCGGCTCGACCTGCTCGTGATGTGCGGCCTGCAGCAGCTGCCGGCCAGAAGATTCGTGGATGTGCTGTTCCCAGCCTTCGAAGGCCTCCTGGTCGAACCCGGAGACGCCGAATTCAGCCCGCCAGAATTCGGGGTATCTTCCGGTGCCGCTGCCGGTAGACAGGATGGCAGTGCCGGGCACCCGGAATTGGCCAGCGACCTGTGCGTTCCATACCTGTTTCCACTTCTTTTTCCACCGCACTTCCCAGAGGAACTTCTCAGGGTCGCAGGGAAGTTTCGAGGCCCCGGTCTGGGGCAGCGGATCCAACCCGGGCAGTGCAATGTCCGCGGCGATGCCCCACGCCCTGCGCAGGTACAGCAGCTCAAGAATGTGGTGTGGCAGCCCATCGAGCTGAAGAGACATCGATTGCGGCCATGACGACGGATGAATTGAACCTTCCGGAATTCTCATTGGCCGCCCCGCCTTCGCCTCGCACCGTTACAGCTTGTTGTGGCCGAGTATTCCATCACTATCAACCCGCTGACAAGGGGGTGCTTAAAGCGATGGACCCCAACCTTGCGGTTGGGGTCCTTCGCTTTGGCTCTAGCGAACGCTTAGGCGTTGACAGCCTCGGCCTTCAGTGCTGGAACAGCTGCTGGGTGGGTGCCGGCGATGGTTTCGATCACGCGGACTACCTGGCAGGAGTAGCCGAACTCGTTGTCGTACCAAACGTAGACGACGGCGTTCTTGCCGGAAACGATGGTGGCAAGACCATCGACGATGCCGGCGCGGCGCGAGCCGACGAAGTCGGTGGAGACAACCTCAGGCGAATCGATGTAGTCGATCTGCTTGTGCAGGCTGGAGGTCAGCGAGGTCTCGCGCAGGAAGTCGTTCAGCTCTTCCTTGGTGGTCTCGTTCTCCAGGTTCAGGTTCAAGATCGCCATGGAGACATCCGGGGTTGGTACGCGGATGGCGTTGCCGGTCAGCTTGCCAGCGAACTCCGGAAGGGCCTTGGCAACAGCCTTGGCAGCACCGGTCTCGGTGAGCACCATGTTCAGCGCCGCCGAACGGCCGCGGCGCTCGCCCTTGTGGAAGTTGTCGATCAGGTTCTGATCGTTGGTGAACGAGTGAACGGTCTCAACATGGCCGTGGGAAACGCCGAACTTGTCGTTCAGGGCCTTCAGGACCGGGGTAATGGCGTTGGTGGTGCAAGATGCTGCGGAGAGGATCTTGTCATCTGCGGTGATCCAGGAATCGTTGATGCCGTGGACGATGTTCTTCAGGTCGCCCTTGCCCGGTGCGGTCAGCAGAACGCGGGAAACGCCCTTGGCTTCGAGGTGCTTGGACAGGCCAGCCTCGTCGCGCCAGATGCCGGTGTTGTCAACGACAATCGCGTTGTCGATGCCGAATTCGGTGTAGTCGACGGTGGATGGGTCGTTCGAGTAGATGACCTGGATCAGGGTGCCATTGGCGAGGATGGTGTTGTTTTCCTCGTCAACGGTGATCGAGCCGTCGAATTTGCCGTGCACCGAGTCGCGGCGCAGCAGCGAAGCGCGCTTGACCAGGTCGTTGGCTGCGCCCTTACGGACGACGATGGCACGCAGGCGCAGGCCGTAGCCGCCGCGCTCGATGAGGATGCGGGCCAGCAGGCGGCCGATGCGGCCAAAGCCGTAGAGGACGACGTCCTGTGGCTCAGCGTCGGTGGCGCCAGCCTGGCCGACCTTTTCGCCCAGCTCAGCTGCGACGAACTCCTTCAGGTCTGCAGCGCCGGATTCGACGAACTTCTTGTTCAGTCGACCCAGGTCAACAGAAACAGAACCGACGTTCAGCTCTTCGACAACGTCCAGAATTGCCTTGGTGGCGTTCAGATCCAGCTCGGCACCTTCGATGCGGCGCACAATGCGGTGTGCCTTGATGATGTCGATAGCGGACTGGTTGATCAGCTTGCGGCCGTAGATCGAGGTCACCACGTTGTTCTTGCGGTTAAGACGTCCGATCTGTGGAATCATGGCCTCGGCGAGCTCTTCGCGCCCGCTCCATTCTTCCTGGGCAACGACAGACTGCTGGGTCACAGAGAATCCTTCCAATTCAGCCGGCTCGCAGATCCATGAAGCCGGTTGGCACCGAGAGAAGCACCATTGCTTTTGCGGTGGCACGGGGTAGCAGGATCATCCCCGTAAGTACGTCTTCTATTCTAGTCGGTGCTGTGATTTTACGGAGAGCGATTATTGTGAATCATCTCACCGTGACAATGTGATGAATGGGATGGCCGATACGCCGGGTTTTGTCCCGTCCAAGACGGTGACGGTCATCTATCTACGACTGCCGTTGCCGACAGCCTCTAGCGGTCCACCCGACTGCTGGGGCGAACAGCCCTCATGACGCAGTCTGTCTGACCTTGCTCCGAGTGGGGTTTACCTAGCCATCCTGGTCACCCAGGATGCTGGTGGTCTCTTACACCACCCTTTCACCCTTACCAGGAAGCCTGGCGGTTTACTTTCTGTGGCACTAGCCTGCGGGTTACCCCGAGTGGGCGTTACCCACCACCCAGTTCTGTGGAGCCCGGACGTTCCTCGGGACAATTACTTGCCACGCGACCGTCTAGCCATCCCATTCGCTTCCATTCTAATGCGTTGACAGGCGGTACCGCGCACACCGCGTGCAGGGTCGCTCACATCTTCGGCGGGTAGAAGTAGTCTTCCAGCAGCCGCAGCCAGATTTCACTGATCGTCGGATAAGCCGGCACCGCATGCCACAGGCGCTGCAGCGGCACTTGGCCCACGATGGCAATGGTGGCCGCATGCAGCAGCTCAGCCGCGTCCTGCCCCACGAAGGTTGCGCCGAGAAGCACCGAACGCGAGGTGTCCACTACCAGGCAAGCCCGGCCCGCATAGCAATCGGCGTGCAGGCTGGCTCCAGCCACGGCTCCCAGATCGTGTTCGACCACCACAACATCGAAGCCATGGTCCTTTGCCTGCGTGGAGGTCAGGCCCACCGCGGCAACCTGCGGGTCGCTGAACACCACACGCGGCACGGCAACATGGTCCGCGCTGGCCACGGCTGCGGACCATGACGCGGTGTCCGCGGCTCCGCCGTTCAGCCGTGCCGCGATCGCAGCGGCCGCGGCCCTGGCCTGGTATTTGCCTTGGTGGGTGAGCAGGCTGCGGGAGTTCGCATCGCCCACCGCATACAGCCAGTCGGTGCCGGGCACCAGCAGCGTATCGTCGACCTGGCGCAGCAACTCCGGATCCATCCCAAGCGCTTCGAGACCCAGATCGGCAGTGTTTGCGCGGCGGCCGGTGGCCACCAGGATTTGCTCCGCGTGCAGCACCTGCCCGTCGGCGAGCGCTGCTTGGACGATCCCCTGTTTGTCCCGGTCCACTCTCACCGGCGTCGTATCGAGGTGTACCTGGACGCCATGGGAGCGCAGCGATTCGGCCACCAGCTGCCCGGCAAAAGGTTCTTCTGCGCTCAGCAGCTTTCCTCGGGCGAGAATCGTAACCGTGGATGGGAGGGAGGCATAGGCTGCTGCCATTTCAACGCCTGCCACGCCGCCTCCGATGATGATCAGCCGCGGCGGCGCTTGCTGGGCCGAGGTGGCGTCGCGGGTATCCCAGGGTTGGGCTTCTGCCAGGCCCGGGATCGGCGGAAGCACCGGTCGTGAGCCGGTGGCGACGACGATGGCCCGGGCCGTGTGGACCGCGCCGGCAATGCTGACCTTGCCAGGCCCTGCCAGTCGTCCGTACCCGCGCAGCAGGGTGATGCCGGCAGAGCGGAGCCACTCTACTTGGCCGGCGTCCTTCCAGCCGCTGGTGAAGTAGTCGCGCCGTGTGAACACTGCTGCGGCGTCGATGGCTCCGGTGGCTGCCTGCTGTGCACCGGGCACCCGGCGCGCGGCGTCCAACACCTGACCGCTGCGCAGCAGCGCCTTGGAGGGCATGCAGGCCCAGTAGGAGCATTCTCCGCCCACCAATTCTGATTCCACGATGGCGGCGCTCAGGCCTGCGCGGACGCAGTAGTCGGCGACGTTTTCCCCAGCCGGCCCGGCGCCCAGCACGATCACGTCAAAGTCGGTGTTTTCAGGATCTGGATTCGGCATCTGCACTCCTAGGCTCAGTGGTTTCTTCGGTACTCGAACCTGCCTTCAGCGTAGTGAGCCGGATGCCGCTGGTACAGGGGCAGGCTGCCTCTGGCAGGTGTTCTTCGGCTAAAGTCGCAGGGCCGGAAGATATGCTTGAAGGCGTGCTTATTTTGCTGCCCCCATCAGAAGGTAAAACCGCCCACGCCCATGGTGCGCCGTTTGACATCAATGCGCTGGGCTTTGCGCAGCTGAGCGAGGACCGCCAATTGGTCTTGGAATCGCTGGCGGAAATCTCCGCCCGCCCGGACGCCATGGAGCTGCTGGGCGTCGGCGCTTCCCTGGCCCAAGAAGTCAGCCGAAATATTTCTCTGCACACCGAGCCTGCGGCCCAGGCCCATGATGTCTACTCGGGCGTCCTCTTCGAAGCCTTAGGTTATTCATCCCTGGACGCCGCCGCCCAGCAGCGCGCGGATGACAGCGTCATTGTCATCTCTGCGCTGTGGGGAGCTGTGCGCTTCTGCGATCGCATTCCGCCGTACCGTTTGTCCATGTCGGTGAAGCTTGAACCGCTGGGAAAGCTGGCCAGCTGGTGGAAAAAGCGCCTGACTCCAGTACTGGATGAGGCCGCCGGAGACCAGCTGATCATCGATGCCCGGTCGAGCACCTATGCTGCCGCCTATAAGCCGAAGAACGGCAACACCGTAGCGGTCAATGTCTTCCAGCTGCGCAACGGCGTTCCTAAGGTCGTGTCCCATTTCGCCAAGCACACCCGCGGGGAGGTGGCCCGATTCCTGCTGCAGCAGGACACGGAGCCTGCTTCGCCGCAGGAGCTGCTTGATCTGGTCAGCACGCGCTGGGATGCCAGCCTGGTCCAGGACAAGAAGGGCACGGCACTGAACATCCTGCTGCCCGAGGACCACAAGTTCACGACGGTGAACAAGTCACAGGTGGACACAGCCGCCTAGGACCGGATGGCAAAGCACGCCCTGCTCCGGGATTTTTCCCAGAGCATGGCGTGCTTTCTAGTTCTACTGCTTGTCGTCCCGTGCCACCAGTTCGATTTCAAATCCCGAAGGATCTGCAAGATAGGCGGCATAGTGCTGCGCTCCCCCGGCGAATGGATGCAGCTGGGGGAAGAGCAGTTCAAAGCCCCGCTGCACCGCCTGCCCCGCCAGGTGCTCGACGTCTTCCCGGCTGCCAGCGGTGAAGGCCAGGTGGTTCAAGCCCGGCCGGCAGCGTTCATGGCGCGCTGGAAGAACATCCGGGCCGGATTCGAGCACGATGTAGAAGTCGGCGCACCGGTAGCTGGTGCCCTGCGGCCACGTCGAGTCGATCTCGAAGCCCAGCTGTGTCAGCAGCCAGCCCAGGGTCGAGGTGCTGGCGGCCAGATCGGCGACCCATAGTTCAATGTGGTGGAGCATGCGCACCTGCCGCTATGGGGTGAGGACGAAATCCCACGGGTCGGAATTCACCTGGGACACCTCGACCTGCACCTCATGCCCCAAATCGCGCAGCACGTTCTCCAAGGCCTTGGCGCCGGCAGACAGCCAGACCCATTCCGAGGCGAAATGCGAGACGTCGATCAGGTAGGGGAAGCCTCCATTGGCCGCTTCCTTCGCTTCGCTGGCCGGGTGGTGGCGCAGATCGGCAGTCACATAGACGTCAGCCTGGTGGCTTCGCACCGAGTCGAAGAGGGAGTCGCCTGCTCCCCCGCACAATGCCACCTTGCGCACCAGTCCGTGCTTGTCGCCTGCCACGCGCACCCCGCCGGCCACTGCGGGCAGAACGGTGAAGACCCTTTGGGCAAAGTCTTCAAGCTTCATCGGCTTCTCAAGGAACCCGACTCGGCCCAGTCCCTCTTCGGGCAGGCCGTCCTTGGATTCAACCAGCGGAACACAGTCCTTGAGCCCGAAGGCGTCGGCGAGCGCATCGTTGACACCGCCGATGGCACTGTCGGCATTGGTGTGGGCCGTGAGCAGTGCGGTGCCGGTTTCAATCAGCCGGTGGATCGCTTCGCCCTTGAAATTCGTGGTTGCCACCTGCGTCACTCCGCGCAGCAGCAGCGGGTGATGCGTGATCAGCAGATCAGCGTCGCGGGAAATCGCGTCTTCTATCACTTCGAGCGTCGGGTCGACGGCGAAGATTATCTTCTTGATTTCCTGACCCGTGCGGCCTGTCACCAGTCCGACGGCATCCCAGTCTTCGGCCAAGGACTTTGGCCAGAGTTCCTCCGCTGCTTCGAGCACGTTGCCTAATGTGGCAGCAGTCTGCGTCGAGTCCTCAACAAGTGGCTCGGCAACGGGGTCGCCGACCGGCTTGAGCGCAGCAGGTTCCGCAGAAGACTGCGTCTTCTGTAGATCTTGCGAGTTATTTGCCTTGCTCTGCATACTCCAAGACTACGTGCTGGCTGTGTCTATGGAACAGAATGCAACGCCGCAACGTTATGAACACTGTGAGTACTCTCAGCATTCAATCCCCGCATCATTTCACCCCGTCATTGGACGTCGACGGGAAGCAGCTGACCACGTTCGTCTTGGCGGGCGGCTGCTTCTGGTGCCTGGACGCCGTCTACCAGCGCACTAAGGGCGTCGCCGCGGTGATTTCCGGCTATATCGGCGGGCACACCAAGGATCCGAACTACCGGGAGGTCTGCACCGGTACGACCGGCCATGCGGAAGCGACCACCGTCATCTTCGACCAGGACGTTGTTCCCGCAGAGGTCATTTTGGACATGTTCTTCACGGTGCACGATCCGACGACGCTCAACCGCCAGGGATACGACGTGGGCACCCAGTATCGTTCGGCAATGTTCCCGCTCGATGAGCACCAGCGTGAGCAGTTCACCGCGGCCTTGGAAAAGTTCGGCGCAATATATCCCAATCCGCTGGTGACGACAATTGAGGAGTCGAAAGATTTCTACCCAGCAGAGCAAATACATCAGGATTATTACTCTGAGAACCCAGATGTCGGTTATTGCCGCGTCATCATCGACCCAAAGCTCGCAAAGATCAGGAAATATTACGCTGAATGGCTAAACGAGGGCTGAGCCCGAATTCCGGATACTAGGGTTAGATACGAACCAATCGGAGAGCCCGGGCCACCGCCGGGGCTCCTCCACAAGAATCACCTCGCTTCTTCCAAGCGAGGGCGCTAAGCCACGTAAGGATTGCATTCAAGATGGGCAAGATCTACAACAACGTCACCGAGGTCGTCGGCGGCACCCCACTGGTCAAGTTGAACCGCCTCGCTGAGGGCCTGCCAGGCAACGTCGCCGTCAAGTTGGAGTTCTACAACCCGGCCAACTCGGTCAAGGACCGCATTGGTGTAGCAATCGTCAACGCCGCCGAGGCATCCGGCGCGCTGAAGCCAGGCGGCACCATCGTCGAAGGCACCTCCGGCAACACCGGCATCGCCCTGGCCATGGTCGGCGCAGCCCGCGGCTACAAGGTCATCCTGACCATGCCTGAGACCATGTCCACCGAGCGTCGCGTTATGCTGCGCGCCTTCGGTGCGGAAATCGTGCTGACCCCGGGCGCCGACGGCATGCGCGGTGCAGTGGAGAAGGCCAAGGAGATCGTGGCCACCACCGAGAACGCCATCTGGGCACAGCAGTTCACCAACGTGGCCAACCCACAGGTGCACGCAGACACCACCGGCCCTGAGATCTGGGAAGACACCGAGGGCAAGGTCGACGTTCTGGTTGCAGGCATCGGCACCGGCGGCACCATCACTGGCGCCGGCCGCTACCTGAAGGAACAGAACGCCAACCTGCAGATCGTTGCAGTGGAGCCCAAGGATTCGCCGATCCTCAACGGCGGCAAGCCAGGCCCGCACAAGATCCAGGGCCTGGGCGCGAACTTCATCCCTGAGGTTCTGGACACCGAGCTCTACGACGAAGTGCTGGACGCAGGCTTGGAAGAATCTGTAGCCACCGCCCGTGCACTGGGCGTGAAGGAAGGCATCCTCGGCGGCATTTCCGCCGGCGCAGCCGTCTGGGGCGCACTGCAGATCGCAGCCCGCGAAGAAAACGCCGGCAAGCAGATCGTCGCTATCGTTCCAGACTTCGGCGAACGCTACATTTCTACCCTGCTCTTCGACGACATTCGCGGCTAGCAGTCCCTGCAGGGCGCAGAATTATGAAAATAATCCGCCCTGCAGAGAATAAATCGGCGCGAGCCACCGTTGGGACTTATGAGAACCCCTCGGTGCAGCTCGCGCCGATTTGTTGTGTGACTACTCAATATTCCGCACATGTTGCGACCAACCATTAAGGTAGTACTCATGAGTTTTTTCTCCCGGCTACGTGAAGACCTCGCCAATGCGCGAACGCACGATCCAGCTGCCCGCAGCGATGTCGAGAACTTCTTCGTGTATTCCGGCCTGCATGCGATCTGGCTTCACCGGCTGGCCCACAAGATGTGGCAGAACCCGTCGCTGAAGTGGCCTGCACGCCTGCTCTCCCAGGCCAATCGGGCCATCACCGGCATCGAAATCCATCCCGGGGCGACCATCGGACGCCGCTTCTTCATCGACCACGGGATGGGCATCGTGATCGGCGAGACCGCTGAGATTGGCGATGACGTCATGCTGTATCACGGTGTGACCCTCGGCGGGCGCTCACTGGCCAAGGTCAAGCGCCACCCGACCATCGGCGACCGCGTGGTCATCGGCGCCGGAGCCAAGGTGCTCGGCCCGATCTACATCGGGGCCGATTCGGCGGTGGGTGCAAATGCTGTGGTCGTCAAGGACGCTCCAGAAGGCTCGATCGTCACCGGCATTCCTGCGCAGAACCGTCCGCGCAAGCCGGAAGAACGCCAGCCTGCGGTCGACCCAGCCGAGTACATCGACCCGGCCATGTGGATCTAATCGGTGAACCTATTTTGGAGGGCGCTTCCCGCTGTGGAGGCGCCCTCCATTCTTGGTTAAGGGCATAGTTTCTCGGACTGCTTCCCTTTTGGATCCCCTGATGCGACTCAATTGGCAGACCGCTGGGGGCTCGATCTGGGAGCCCTCAACATCACGGTGCACCTGCTCTTCGGTGCCCGAGACCAGGTGCATTCGCCCGATCACGGAGCGGTTCTTGCCTCGCGGATTCCCGGCGCCGACCGCCAGGTGCTTCCCGAGGCCGGCGGGGCGCTGCTGTGGACCCACCCGGACGTGGTCTTCGACGCCGCCGGCATCTAGCTCCATAGCACTTAAACTAAGAAAGAGACGCACAATTGTGCGTCTCTTTCTTGTCAGCTAGATGCTTTAGGCCAGTGCGCCGGAACCGGTTTCGGTGCCGTCGGCCAGTTCGACGATCTCGTCTTCTGGATCCTGTGCCTGGGTGCCCAGGTTGCCGCGGGTCAGCTTGTTCATGATCATCGCCAAGGCGCCATCGCCGGTCACGTTGGTGGCGGTGCCGAAGGAGTCAAGCGCGATGTAGGCGGCGAACATTAGACCCACCTCGACCTCGCCGAAGTGCAGCATCTGCACCAGCAGGCCGGCGGCCGCTGCGATCGCGCCGCCAGGGACGCCAGGAGCGGCGACCATCATGACGCCGAGCATCAGGATGAATGGGAAGTAGGCGCCGAAGGAGACGTCCCCGCCGGTCAGCAGCAGCACGGCGATGGAGAAGCAGGTGATCTTCACCATCGAGCCGGAGAGGTGGATGGTGGCGCACAGCGGCACCACGAATCCTGCCACCGCGTCGGAGACCTTGTTCTTCTTGGTGGAAGCCAGGGTCACCGGGATGGTTGCGGCCGAGGATGAGGTGCCCAGCGCGGTGAAGTAGGCGTCGCGCATGTTCCACAGCGACTTGAGCGGGTTCTGCTTGTTCATTGCGCCGGCAATGGAGTACTGCACCAGCAGCACGACCAGGGTCAGCACGAAGGAGACCACGGCAACCAGCAGGAACTTGGTGATCACGGTGACTGCCGAGCCGCTGGCCGACAGGTCCATGAAGATGCCGAAGATGAACAGCGGCAGCGCCGGAACCACGATGCGGCGGATGACAGCTTCGATGATTGTGCGGAATTCGACCACGCCGCGGAACAGCACCTTGGAGTGGAAGGAGGTGATGCCCACGCCGATGATGAAGGCGAGCACCAGTGCCGACATCACATCCAGGACCGGAGGCATGACGATTTCGGTGGCCGAATCTCCGGCCGCCTTGACCAGAGTGATGTATGGTTCGAAGCCAGATGCTTCGCCCTCGCCGATGGCTTCGACGCCGCCGCCGGACAGCGGAGCGGTGAACAGCCAGCGCGAGACGAAGTAGGCCAGCAGGCCAGCGGCGATGGTGGAGCCGTAGGCGATCAGCGCGGTGATGCCCAGCCACTTGCCAGCGCCCTTGCCAAGTTCGGCGATAGCCGGAGCTACCAGGCCGAAGATGATCAGCGGAACCACGAAGCCCAGGAAGCCGGAGAAAATCGAGTTATAGGTCAGGAATGCGCTTCCGAGCCATAGGGGCATGACCGGACCAAGCAGGATTCCCAGCACGATGGCCAGGATGATCCAACCAAGCAGGGGAACGGATTTCAGCAGCTTCATGGAGCTCCTTATGGGTACGAGTTCTGAGAGCGTCTTATCGCGGCTGCGGGTTGTGTCGCAGCGCACGACTTGTCCATGATATGCGTAACCTGCGTTACACCGAAATCCTATGAGCGCACAATGAATCGCCAAAAAATGAAGCAAATGTTTCTTATAGAGGCTGTACTCCGCGTCGACGATTCCATAGTGAAGGAACACACTGGTCAGAAGCGGCCTTAGCGGTTCTACGGTTTAACCGAATATTTGCCTGCTGTTCGCCGACGGCCGCCGGAAAAAATTTTCCTCTACCGATCCATCGCTTACAGGATCTGGGCGGCTTGGCAAACTTGTGGCAGCCGTGCGGCCGGGCAGGAGTCGGCTGGTCGCGCAATTCCCTGCCGATCTGGGACTCGGCGCAAATTGTTCACCACCGCGGCGCGGCGCATTGCGTAGGCTTGGAACCATGAGCCAGCACCCAGCCGACACCCATGACACCATCCGCGTCCGCCAAGCCAGGGAAAACAACCTCAAAGGCGTCGACGTCGACATTCCCAAGCGCCGCATCACCGCATTCACCGGAGTGTCCGGCTCCGGCAAGTCTTCATTGGTCTTCGGCACCATCGCCGCCGAATCCCAGCGCCTGATCAACGAAACCTACACGTCGTTCGTCCAGACCTTCATGCCCTCCATGCCGCGGCCCGATGTCGAAGTGCTGGAGAACCTGTCGGCTGCCATCGTGGTGGACCAGGAGCGCATGGGCGCAAACTCCCGCTCCACCGTGGGCACCGCCACCGACGCCTACTCCCTGCTGCGCGTGCTCTACTCCCGCTACTCCACGCCCAGTGCCGGCGGGGCCGGGGCTTACTCCTTCAACCTGGGCGAAGGGGCCTGTCCCACCTGCGAAGGGTTCGGCACCGAAGCTAGCATCGACCTGGACGAACTGCTCAACTGGGACAAGACCCTGAATGAGGGAGCGATCAACGCCCCGAACTTCGCCCCCGGCGCCTGGCTCTGGCAGACGCTGACCGCCGGCACCCAGGCAGACCTGGACGTGAAGCTCAGGGACATGCCCAAGGACATGCTGGACCGGCTGCTCTATGCCGAGGCGGGCAAGGTCAAGCTCAACGGCGCCAACATGAGCTACTCCGGGCTGATCACCCGCATCAAAACCACCTACATCCACTCCGGCCGCGAGATCAAGCAGGCGCACATCCGCGACTGGATCGCCCGCATCTCCACCACCGCCCCCTGTTCGGCCTGCGGCGGCTCGCGCCTGGGCGAAAAGGCCCGCGCCTCGAAGCTGGCAGGACTGGGCATCGCAGACATGACGGCGCTGCAGGTCTCCGACCTGCTGGAGGTGCTGGGCGGCGTGCACATCCCGGCCGCAGGCCCGCTGCTGGCCAACCTGAGCGCGGTCCTCGAAGCAATGGTGCAGATCGGCCTCGGCTACATTTCCCTGGACCGCCCGGCTGGCACGCTTTCCGGCGGCGAGGCGCAGCGCGTGAAGATGATCCGCCACTTAGGCAGCGCCCTGTCCGATGTCACCTACGTGTTCGACGAACCGACCATCGGCCTGCACCCGCACGACATCACCCGCATGAACCACCTGCTGGCCGACCTGCGCGACAAGGGCAACACGGTGCTGGTGGTCGAGCACAAGCCGGAGGTCATCAAGATCGCCGACCACGTCATCGACCTGGGCCCCGGGGCCGGCGTGCACGGCGGCACCCTGATGTATTCGGGCGACGTGGCAGGCCTGCTGGAATCCGAAACCGCCACCGGCAGGCACTTCTCCACCCGGATCCCGCTCAAGGACTCGGTGCGCGCACCTCAGGCGCCGCTGGAAATCCGCGGGGCCAGCCTGCACAACCTGAAGAACGTCAGCGTGGACATCCCGACCGGGGTGCTGTGCGCCGTCACCGGCGTGGCAGGCTCCGGCAAGTCCTCGCTGATCCACTCCACCATCGCCAAGCGCGAGGACGTCGCCGTGGTGGACCAGTCCCCCATCCGCGGCTCGCGCCGCTCCAACCCTGCCACCTACACCGGACTGCTGGACCCCATCCGCGCCGCCTTCGCCAAGGCCAACGGCGTCAAGCCGGCGCTGTTCAGCGCCAACTCCGAGGGCGCGTGCGAGCACTGCGGCGGCGTCGGCTTCACCTACACCGACCTGGTGTCCATGGCAGGGGTGGCGCTGCCCTGCGAAATCTGCGAAGGCAAGCGCTACAAGCCCGAGGTGCTCGCCTACACCCTGGACGGCCTGAACATCGCAGAAGTCTTGGACCTGAGCATCGAGCAGGCCCTGGGACAGCTGAAAATCAAGAAGGCAGCCGCCCTGCTTGAGCGGCTGAACCAGGTGGGCCTGGGCTACCTGAAGCTCGGCCAGCCGCTGAACACCCTCTCCGGCGGCGAGCGCCAGCGCCTGAAGCTGGCCATCAACCTCGGCAAGGGTGCCGGAACCTATGTGCTGGACGAACCGACCACCGGCCTGCACCTTGCGGACGTCCAGCGCCTGCTGGCGCTGCTGGATGAAATGGTCGACGAGGGCAACACCGTGATCGTGATCGAACACCACCTTGCGGTCATCGCGCACGCCGACTGGGTCATCGACCTGGGCCCCGGCGCAGGTCACGACGGCGGCAGCGTCGTCTTTGAGGGAACCCCCGCCCAGCTGGCGGCGGCCGGCTCGCTCACCGGTGTGCACCTGAGCCAGTACGTGGAAGGGAACTAGCATGGGCGTGGACCTGCGCACCCCTGGACCAGACGACGCCCAGGCGCTGGCAGACCTGCACTGGCTCACCTGGCAGCAGACCTACACGAGCCTGCTGCCTGCAGGATATTTCAGCGAACAGAACTATGCTGCCCGCCTGGCTTTCTGGAACCGCGCGCTCGCCGACGACAACCCGGCCCTGCGGCTTAAGGTGGCGCAGGATGATTCGGGAGCGCTGCTCGGCTTTGGCTTCGCCGGCCCGCCCAATGCCCACCGCGGCGCGGTGCATGCCGCCGGCCTGCAGCTCTACAGCCTGTATGTGCTCTCGGAGCACCACGGCACCGGCCTGGGCCAGCGGCTGCTCGACGAGGTGCTCGGCGGCGATCCGGCGGTGCTGTGGGTCGCCAAGGAGAATCCCCGGGCCATCGCGTTCTACCTGCGCAACGGCTTCGAGTTCGACGGCGAGGAAGTCAGCGACCCGCACGCCCCGGAGATCATCGACGCCCGGATGGTACGCGGCGCCTAGTGCCTGCTCCACCCGCGCGCCGGACGGCGTCTGCTAGCGGTGGGCAGCGTCGGCGCCAAGATGGATCAGCGCGCCGGCATGTTCCAGGTCCAGTGTGCTGCCGGGCCTATGCGGTGCGCCGGCATAGAGCTGATAGCTTTCGCCCTCTTTCAGCTTCCCGCTGGTGACGTGCAGCTGGTTGACGGATCTGCCCACCGGCAGCGAGGCGATGACCGTCGAGGCAGAGTCGAGTACCAGCACGGATGTGCCGATCGGCGGCGCGGCATCGAAGTGCGCGTCAATGGTGTTCTGTCCCGTATCCGGCCACAGAACCGGTGCCTCGTCCTGGGGCCCGGCCACCGCCAGCACCGCATCGTTGATGCTGATCTTGCCGGGAGCCCGCAGCACTTGGCCGATGGCCGCGTCAGCGGCTGCCACCACAATCTGCCCGCCTTCCAGGCTGATGTCTCCATCGCTGTCGATGGCTGTGGCTGCCTTGAAGATTGACATGTCCCCGCCGCTTACGGTGGCCGAGGCCTGCGGCACTGCAGGGGCGGCGTCCTTGTTCTTGAGCACCGCGCCGGCGGTTCGGGACAGCTGCTGTTGCGCGACGATGCCTTGCTTGTCAGCGAAGATGCTTTGATGGCCGCCGGAAATCTGGATGGCGGGGCTGTGCAGGCCCTGCATCGATTCGCTGATCAGCAGGCTGCCCGAGCTGATCTCCAGCTTGCCGGCCGCGAAAATGCCGCTGGCTGATGCGGAGATGCTCAGCTGCCCGGCATATTGGTGGAACCATCCAGTGGGCTG
Source organism: Glutamicibacter uratoxydans (assembly GCF_006539925.1). Classification (GTDB taxonomy): domain Bacteria; phylum Actinomycetota; class Actinomycetes; order Actinomycetales; family Micrococcaceae; genus Glutamicibacter; species Glutamicibacter uratoxydans. Next base: position 340,555 of record NZ_BJNY01000001.1, read on the forward strand.
CGCCGTGGTGCCTGCGGCATGAATCGCGTTCGCGGCGGAGGTAAGTGCATAGTTTCCGCCGAGCATGGCGACGTATTTTTGGCCCGAGAGCCCGTCGCCGGCGGCCCTGAGCGTCACCTTCCCGCCGGCCAGCAGTAGGCCTTGGGCGCTGCGGATGCCTTCGCCGTACTCCGCGCTGACATCCAGTGCCCCGCTGCCGGTGATTGCCAAGTTCGCCAGCGAGGACAGCACCGCCTCCTGCACGGCCGGCTGGTTGCTGGCGGCATGCGCGCTGTGGGACAGGGAATTGCTGCTTCCTTCTGCCAGTTCGAGTACCACCTTGCTGGCGTGCTGGATCTTCACCGCAGGGCCTTGGACGGACTCGATGCGCAGCCCGTCGAAGACCAGCTTGACCGGGGTGCCGTCTGCTGCGTCGACCCGCAACTGGCCCGCGCGCAGCGAACCGCTGATCCTGTAGGTTCCGCCGCGGGTAATGGTGACGGTGTTTCCCGTGTTGCGGACGGAGTCGGCCAGCTGCCCGTGGGCGGTGGTGCCGTCATTGCGCAGGGCAATGCTGGTTTCCGGCCCAGAAGCCGCAGCCAAGTCCGCCGGCACGAATCCGGTGTCTTCCTTGACCTTGCCCAGCGGAACAAAGCTGTGGTCAGGCGATTCGATCGTCAGCGCTTCGCTTTGCACAGTGTTGCTGCCGGTGACGTCTGCGACGGTCTGCGCCGGATCTGAAACACAGCCCGCCAGTGACAGGGCGAGCACCAGCGCTGCCGCTGCCAGTGCGGCCCTAAGGCGGGAGGTCGAACGCACGGAATATTCCTTGTCGCGGGTGGACGAATTTCTTGGACTATTCCATCTTCTGGCGGGCTGCTGTGGTGCCCCTGTTTGCCCTGCGTGTTCTATATATGAATCCGATCAACTCTTCAGGCTATCGCCGCTCTATTTTTTATCTACTAGTGAGGCTAGGATTCAGCTATGAAGAGCCAACAACGACTCGTTGCGGCAGCGGCTGTCGCCATCGCCATTTTCGCAATATCGGGCTGCACTGAAGCTGATCCTCCGGCGGCCAGCCCGACGCCCTCGCAGGAATCGGCCCCGCCCACTGCCGAGGAAACGCTGGCGGAAACTCCAGCAGAGACCGAAGCTCCGGATGCGAACTCGAAGCAGGTTTATGCAATGCAGGCCAAGGAGATTCTGGCGACCTACCCCAAAGCGCAGATTATCGGGAGCATCAAGCAGAACGGGCCAATGAGCCACCAGATCAAGGAGCAGCCAGAGACAACGACCCGGCTGGGCATTGCCATTACCTGTACCGGCAGCGCCACATGGGATCTGACGCTGGAGAAATCCGGAATATCCGGTAGCAGCAAGTGCAACGAAAGACACTCGGGGGCAACGGTGTTTGATGTGGCCGCGGGAAACTCCGTAGAAACTGCGACGCTTCAGATTGAACCAGGCGAAACGGCCTGGCTGACAGTCTTCGACGCTGAGCCGGCGAAGTAGCCTGCCTCGGCTGACTACCCGCGGCTGAGCACCGCCACCAGAAACTCTTCGCTGGGAGCATTCATCTGCCAGGTTGAATACTCGTTGTCGATGGCCAGCCCGACGCTGCGGGCATCGAGGCGGAACTGCTCAAAGTCGTAGTCCCGTTCGGCGCCGAACCCCACCACCAGCCTGCCCTGCGGTGCCAGCACATCGCGCAGGCGGGCCAGCGATGGAACGCGCTCGGACAGCGACAAGAAGGTGAGAACGTTTCCGGCGCTGATGACTAGGTCGAATTCCTTCTGCTCCGTTGAATCGGCAGAAGGAAGTTCAAAATCGGCAAGGCTTCCCACAACCCATTGCGCCTCGGGATAGTCATCTCGGGCCACATCGATCAGATGAGCATCGATATCGACGCCGACCACTGCATGCCCCTGCCGGGCCAGCCAGCCGCCGATCCGCCCCGAGCCGCATCCTGCATCCAGGATGCGGCTGCGCCGCTCAACCATGGCATCGGCCATTCTGGCTTCGCCGTAGATGTCCACGCCGTCTGCTTGAAGGGCGTGCCAGCGCTGGGCAAATTTTTGCGAATGCTGCGGATTCTCGCGGACGGCGGCCAGCCATTTGTTTTCTGTAGGTCCGTTCATGGCCTACAGTGTCTCATGCCTCTGGCGCCGGCTTCTTCACCAGGCTAGATGCGCACCAGCATTTTGCCGACATTCTTGCCCTGCATCATCTGGATGAATGCTTCGACGGTGTGCTCGATGCCCTCGACGATGGTCTCGTCATAGGCAATCTTGCCTTCGGCAAACCACTGGCCCATTTGGGACGAGAATTCGCCGGCGTGCTCCAGATAGTTGGCCAGGGTGAAGCCCTGGAGCTTCAGGCCACGGGTGATCATATTCGCCAGGTTCCCTGGCCCCTGGCTCGGCTGCGTGGAGTTGTAGCTTGAGATGGCCCCGCACAGTGCGCCTCGTCCTCCGTCGTTGAAGGCGTCCAGGGCCGCTTCCAGGTGCTCCCCGCCCACATTGTCGAAGTACACGTCGATCCCTTCGGGGGCCAGTGCGTGAAGCTGGCCGGAAATATCTCCGTTCTTGTAGTTGAAGGCTGCGTCGTATCCGTACTTGTCCTTAAGCAGCTGCACCTTGGCATCGCTGCCTGCGGAGCCGATCACGCGCTTAGCGCCGAGCAGCTTCGCAATTTGTCCTGCCGCAGTGCCCACAGCACCGGCGGCGCCGGAGATGAACACAGTATCCCCCGCCTTCATCTGGGCGACCACCTTCAGGCCGACCCAGGCGGTCAGCCCCGTCATGCCCATCATGTGAAGCCGCAGTGAGTTGGGAACGCCGGGGATCTTCGGCACCAGGCTGAAGGCGGCGGCGTCCGCCTGCACCACGTCTGACCAGCCGTGCTGGTGCAGGACCAGCGTTCCGACCGGCAGTTCGGGGGCGCGTGATTCAATTACTTCGCCAACGGCGCCGCCGCTGATCTGTCCTCCGATCTGGTACGGCGCCACATAGGATCGGGTGTCGTTCATCCGTCCGCGCATATAGGGGTCGACGGAGATGAACTCGTTGCGTACGCGGACCTGGCCGTCGGCGAGTTCGGCCAGCGGAACGGTGCGCACTTCGAAGTTTTCACCGGTCGGCCATCCGGTGGGCCGGGAGGCGAGTAGGATCTGGGTGCTGTTTAGGTGGGTCAAGGCGGTCCTTTAGTTCAGGAGGATCAATTCGAGGTTTGGGTCATCACAGGAACAGTCTCATAGCGCCTGAGCCAGCAGGAGCGCGATCAGCCCTAACAGCGGCGCGGCCCCCTGCTTGACGGCCGCGGAAGCCTTGTCGGGGCTTGAAATAATCAGCACCGCGGCCGCTGCGGCCATTGAACCCAGGGACGTATACAGCAGCGTTGCGGCGATCAGCGGCTGGCTGGCAATAAAGAATGCCAGCCCCACCAGGGCGCCGATCGCCAAGAACAGGTTATAGAAGCCCTGGTTGAATGCGAGCGCACTGGTGCTTTTGGCTTCCTGTTCGCTGGTGCCAAAGACCTTGCGGGTTTGCGGCCGTTCCCACCACAGGGACTCCATGAGGAAGATGTACACGTGGATGAGTGCTGCGATCAGGCTGAGAATTTGAGCTGCAACAAGCATGGCCACCGCTTTCGGTCAGTGGGATCGTTCCCACGGCATGTATCTGTAATGACCATTCCAATATATACTGAAATAGTCGTTACAGAAAGAAGTGGAGTTGTGATGCCAAGAACATTGGCCTTCGATCGAGCGGAAGTCATTCGCCAGGCCCGCGCGGTGTTCTGGTCGCGCGGCTATGAATCAGCGTCGGTTCCCGAGCTGGAAGCCGCCACGGGACTGAGCCGGTCGAGCATCTACAATTCCTTCGGCTCCAAACGCGGGTTGTTCGACGCCGCCGTGGACAGCTACCTTGAGGAGCTCATCCGCCCCAGGCTTCGCCCGCTGCTCGGTCCCGAGGTTGCCCCTGCAGCCCTCGATGACTACCTGGAATCAATCATCCGCGCCTTCAAACAGCCCCAATCGCTTCCAGCCGCCCATGGATGCCTGCTGATCAACAGCGCAGCCGCGCCAATTGCCCACGATGAGCAGGTCACGCAGGCGATCTCCGCCTACCGGGCCGAACTGCATTCAGCGTTCTCCCGCGGATTGCAGGCAGCCAGCCCGGAACTTCCCGCCGGACTGCAGCAGCTCATTGCAGACTCGGTCACCGGGCTGGTCATCGCGGCTTTCACCATGGTGCGCATCAGCCAGGCCGAGGCGGTTTCGCTCATTCACGCCGCGCAGAAGCTTGCACGCATGGAGCATCAATAGCCTGGGCGCCCGGCGCTTTGAAGGCATAAAAATGGCTGGCGGCACCCGCAGGTGCCGCCAGCCGTCATGGAGTTTGGAGATTAGTGCGTATCTTCAGCAGCAATCTCGGTGCGGTCGCCGCTCCATAGGGTATGGAACGTGCCTTCCTTGTCGGTGCGGCGGTAGGTGTGCGCACCGAAGAAATCGCGCAGGCCCTGAGTCAGAGCTGCAGGCAGGCGGTCGCGGCGCAGGCCGTCATAGTAGGCCAGCGAGGAGGAGAACACCGGCGCCGGGATGCCCAGCTGCACGGCGATAGCCACCACGCGGCGCCATGCCGGAAGCGCCTTGGCGATCGCTTCGGAGAAGGCAGGGGTGAACAGCAGGTTCGCTGGCTGGGCGTCGCCCTTGTAGGCGGCCATGATGTCCTTGAGCAGCGCTGCGCGGATGATGCAGCCTTCGCGCCACAGGCCGGCGATCTCATCCAGCTTCAGCTCCCAGCCGTATTCCCCGGCGGCGGAAGTCAGCATGTCAAGTCCCTGCGCGTAGGAAACCAGCTTCGAGGCGAACAATGCCTGGCGCACGTCCTCGACGAAGTTCTCCGGCAGGGTGACCTCGGTGGTTTCGCCGGCGAGCACCTGCTGGCCCACGGCGCGGATCTCGCGCTGCGAGGACAGGGAGCGGGCGAAGACCGACTCGGCGATGGCGGAGACCGGCGAGCCCATGTCCAGGCCGGACTGCACGGTCCAGCGGCCGGTGCCCTTCTGGCCTGCGGAGTCCTGGATGACATCCACCAGCGGCTTGCCGGTGGCGGCGTCTACGTGGCCCAGCACCTCGGCGGTGATTTCGATCAGGAAGCTGGAGAGCTCGCCTTCGTTCCACTGCGAGAAGATTTCCGCCTGGGCAGCAGGCTCAAGGCCGGCGGCGCTGCGCAGCAGGTCGTAGGCTTCGCCGATCACCTGCATGTCGGCGTATTCGATGCCGTTGTGGACCATCTTCACGAAGTGGCCGGCGCCGTCGGTGGAGATCCAGGCGCAGCATGGGGTGCCGTCATCGGCCTTGGCAGAGATCTTCTCCAGCAGCGGACCCAGGGCCTTGTAGGATTCGGCGGAGCCGCCGGGCATGATCGATGGGCCCAGCAGGGCGCCTTCCTCGCCGCCGGAAACGCCGACGCCGACGAAGTGCAGGCCCTTTTCCGCCAGAGCTGCTTCGCGGCGGCGGGTGTCGGTGTAGTGCGAGTTGCCGCCGTCGATGATGATGTCGCCCTCATCCAGCAGCGGAACCAGCTGGTCGATGACCGAATCCACCGGTCCGCCGGCCTTGACCATGATCATGACGCGGCGCGGGGACTCGAGGTTGGCGACGAGCTCTTCCAGGGTTTCGGTGCGGATAAAGTCGCCTTCGTCGCCGTGGGCCGCAAGCAGCGCGTCGGTCTTGGCGACCGAACGGTTGTGCAGGGCTACGGTGTAACCGTTGCGGGCGAAGTTCCGTGCGAGGTTCGCGCCCATCACGGCCAGACCTGTGACACCAATCTGTGCAGGCATAAAAATAAGTCTCCATCAATTACGGGGAGTTGAGGCGCAATAGAGACCGGGGTAGTCACGGTCCCTGATCACGACAACGTGACCATTCCATCCTACTAGGATTCGCCGGGCGATTCCCAGACCCGAGGCCCAAATAAATCAGATTTTAATCTGTTGTTTAAGCATCAAGTTTCTCCGGTTCTGGCACACTGTGACTAAACTAGCCGTATGGCAACTAGTCTGCACGCTCATGTGGTTGAGCATCTCGGCTCTCGCATCGTCAGTGGACAAATCCCCCGTGGCTCCATCATTCTGGCCGCCGACCTAGAGCAAAAACTTCAAGTTTCCCGTTCGGTCATCCGCGAGGCGGTGCGCGTTTTGGCCCAGTGCGGCCTCGTGAACAGCACCAAGCGCGTCGGCATCCGAGTCCTCAGCGCCGAGCACTGGAACCCCTATGACGACCACGTCATCCGCTGGCGCCTGGCCAGCGACCACCGCGGCGCCCAGCTGCGCTCGCTGACAGAATTGCGCATTGCGGTGGAGCCGATGGCAGCCGAGCTGGCCGCCGAGGTCGCCCCTGAGGCCCTGCGCAAGGAACTCATGCTCCTTTCGGCCCAGATGAACCACTATGGCCGCATGGGCGATTTGCGTCGTTTCCTTGAATTGGACATCCGCTTCCACGCCGCGGTCCTCGCGGCCTCCGGCAATGAAATGTTCGCAAACCTCGCCACACCCATCGGAGCGATCCTACGTGGCCGCACCGATCTGGGCCTGATGCCCGAACGCCCCCACGAGGAGGCGCTGCTCTGGCACCAGTCCGTGGCCGACGCGATCTCCAACGCGGATCCAGCCGCGGCCCGGCGCAACATGGAAAGCATCATGCGCCGCACTCACAATGAAATCTCGGGACTCTGGGAAGACGAGCAGCGGCTCTTCGTCGACGCATCCAAGCCCAAGTAGGCCGCGCACCCATAGACAGAAGGCGGCCAACTCGCCGCTTAACGACACCGATCCCGTCGAATGCTGGAAAATCCAGCGTTCGACGGGATCGCGGCATTCCGCCAGCCGCCTAGGCGAGCATCGTCGCCACCGCGTAGAGCACCATCACGAAGATGAAGCCGACCACCGACACCAGCGCCTGGCCGACGGTCCATACGCGCAGCGTGGTGGAAACATCCATCTGGAAGAACCGCGAAACCAGCCAGAAGCCCGAGTCGTTCACGTGTCCGGCAAAGACCGAACCCGCCGCCAGGGCCAGCACCATGGTGGCCACCTGGAACGCGCTCAGCGAGGCGTCGGCCAGCACCGCAGGCTGCACAATGGCGGCCGCCGTAGTCAATGCCACGGTCGCGGATCCCTGGGCCAGGCGCACGATCGCCGCGATGAGGAAGCCGGCGATGATCAGCGGCATTCCCACGGACTCCAAGGACGTGGCGATCGCCTTGCCAATGCCGCTGGCGCGCAGTACACCGCCGAACATGCCTCCGGCGCCGGTAATCAGAATAATCGAGCACACTGGGCCCAGTGCGGAATCCACCACTGTTTCGATCAGCGTCTTGGACTTGCCCTTGCGGAAGCCCAGCAGGATCATGGCCAAGAAGACGGTGATCAACAAGGCCACAGGGGTTTCGCCGAGCAGGCGGAGCCACTGCACCCAGTCGGCCTTCGGATCCACCACGCCGGCCGAGCCGAGCATATTCAGGCCGGTGTTCATGAAGATCAGTAGCAGCGGAAGCAACAGCAGGCTGAACACGGTTCCGACAGACGGCGAGGACTTGAATGGATCTTTCTGCCCATCGGAACTCACTCCGAGCGCGGCATCAAGAATGTTGGGAACTGCAACGTCGAACTTCTTGCCGATGAACTTGCCGAAAAGGTGGCCGGAGAAGAACCAGGTGGGAATCGCTACCAGCAGGCCCAGCAGCAGCACCAGCCCGACGTTGGCGTTGAGCAGGCCCGACGCGGCCACGGGTCCCGGGTGCGGAGGAACGAAGACGTGCATCACCGAGAATGCAGTTGCCGCAGGAATTGCGTAGTACAGCAGCGATCCACCCAGTCGGCGGGCAACAGTGAAGATAATCGGCAGCATCACTACCAGGCCGGCGTCGAAGAAGATCGGGAAGCCGAAGAGCAGCGAGGCTACTGACAGCGCGAGCGGTGCGCGGTGTTCCCCGAACTTTTCAATCAGCCAGTTCGTCAGCACGTCCGCGCCGCCGCTGGTCTCCAGCATGCGCCCGAGCATCGCGCCCAGGCCCACCAGCAGTGCCACGCTTGCCAGCGTGCTGCCAAAGCCGGAAGTCATTGTCGTAATCACCGAGCCGGCGGGAATGCCAGCTGCAATCGCAGTCAGCAGGCTGGTGCCCACCAGCGCCAGGAATGCATGGACCCGGAAGCGGATAATCAGCATCAGGAGCAGGGCAATTGCCGCCGCCGCGAGGCCCAGGAGCGCTGGCGTACTCAGCGTCCATTTCAGTACAAGCTCAGTTGTCATTGTCGTCCTTGATCAATTCGAGCGTCGTGTGACGGAAGTTTTAGTTGCTTTTTGGCAGCAGTGCATCCATGAGCGATTGAACAATCTGCTCGGGAGTCTGGGAAATATCGGCGGTGAGCACATGTTCATCGCTGCCCGGCTCTTCAAGCGTCGCCAGCTGGCTGGTCAGCAGAGACGGCGGCATGAACTCGTGGCTGCGCGCCGCCATGCGTTCGCCGATCAGCGATTTTCCACCGGCCAGGTGCACGAAGAGCGCAGCTGGCTCATGCGCGCGAATCAAGTCGCGATAGGAACGCTTGAGGGCTGAACAGGCTAGAACAATGGGGCGGCCCTGGCGGGCAGAATCGGCCAAGGTGCGGCCAATCTTCTCCAACCACGGGGCGCGGTCTTCATCATTGAGCGCGTGGCCCGAAGCCATCTTGTCCCTATTGGACTGTGGATGTAGGGAATCGCCGTCTACAAACTCGCGATGAAGTCCCTTCGCCAGCAAGTCCCCGATTGTTGACTTGCCGCTGCCCGATACGCCCATAACTACAATGGGCGGAATCTGTTCAGTCATGTGTCACTCCGTTGTGCATGAACACTGTTATCTGATTTTAGATAACCCGTCGTTCATAAAATCATATTTATTAGGTTAAGGACTGCTTTTCATGGTGTCAAGGCCAGCTGGCAACCTCGAACATCCTGCTAAATCCCGCCCATGTCAACGGCATTTCAGCACGTAAAAACTCATGAGGATCACCGATCTACAATCGCTTTCTGACAGGTAGCTGGCAACCTGTCGAGAGCCCATGATTCAGCGCTTGCCGTGGGGGTATTCTTCCCAAAGTAGTGGCCTCCCAGGCCACTCATGACTCTTAGACAGAAGGGAAGACCATGGGTTTCTTCGGATTCATCATTCTTGGACTCATCGCCGGCGCCATCGCCAAATTGATCCTTCCTGGGCGCCAAGGCGGCGGCTGGTTTGCCACGCTGATCCTCGGCGTCATTGGCGCAGTGGTCGGCGGCTGGGTGGGCACCGCAATTTTCCATACCAAAATCAGTGAATTTTGGTCGCTATCCTCTTGGCTCCTGGCAATTCTCGGTTCGTTGATCGTCCTGTTCATCTGGGGCTTGATCACCAAGAAGAAAGCCTAGCCACCCACAAGCTACAAGGACTCGGCCTGAAGCCGCACTCGTTGCCGGTTTCAGGCCGAGTCCTTGTCAGCAATAGAACCAGCGCCATTTTCCCCACCCCATCGTCAAGCACAGTCTTCAACCAGCGTCGTGGCGTAAGCTTCAACTTACTGGGGCACCTTTCCCCGATGGACCGAAGGAACTACATGACCTCCTCGACTCTGCCTGGCAGCAAGCGGGCGCGCCATCCACTGAAGAAGTTCGATGCCCAGGGCACCGAGCGGACCCGGTGGCGCGGGCTCATCCACGCATGGTCAACACCCCTGATCATTGTCATGGGGATTCTGTTGATCGTCTTGGCCGAAGGCCGCCTGGCAGAATGGACGACAGCGGTCTTCGCACTGAGTTCCATCACCCTCTTCGGGACTTCCGCGTTGTACCACCGCGGCCATTGGACCGAGAAAGTCATGGGGCTGTTCCGCCGTGCCGACCACGCAAACATCTTCTTGCTGATCGCTGGAACATATACACCTGTTGCCGCCCTGACCTTGGCTCCGAAGCAGGCAATGATCGTTCTTGGCATCATCTGGACCGGAGCGCTCGCCGGAATCGCCGTCAAGGCATTATGGCCCTGGGCTCCTCGCTGGATCGGAGTCTCTCTGTACATCCTGCTCGGCTGGGGCGCAGTAATGTATCTTCCAGCCTTTTGGGCTGCCAACCCGGCGGTCATGATACTCATTGTGGCCGGCGGCCTGGCATACACCGTTGGGGCCGTCTTCTATGCGACAAAACGGCCCAACCCCCTGCCGAAAATTTTTGGTTTTCACGAGCTGTTCCATGCATGCACCATCGTTGCCTTCCTATGCCACTGGACTGCAGTGCTGCTGGTGGCCATCCGATAACCGGAAAAATACATAGAAGGTGCGGACCAGAATTTCAAAAATCTAGTCCGCACCTTCTTCTGTCTGCCGCCCACGGCTACGTGCGGATCAGCGGGACAGTTCCTTCACGAGGTTGTCGATGAACTGTTCGCACGCAACGATCTGATCCAGTTCGATGAATTCATCAGGAGCATGGGCCTGCGCAATGTCGCCAGGACCGCAGACGACAGTGGGAATTCCGGCCGAGGAGAACAAGCCCGCCTCCGTGCCGTAGGTGACTTTCTCATCCGTGGCAATCGCACCACACGCAGAAGCGAACTGAACGAAAGGCTCCTCCGCATCCGTTTCAAGTCCCGGTGCGCCCGACTGCTGTTCAAAGAGAACATAAGCGGCAGCATTTGCGGCTTTCATCTGCGCTTCAAGTTCCAGTGCATGAAGACGAATCCGCTCAGTCAGCGCCTTCCGGTCAACCACTGCCAATGAGCGATACTCGAAAAACACCACGCACTCGGAAGGAATCGTATTCACAGCAATGCCGCCGTCAATTCGGTTGACGTTCATCGTGGTCGTCGGTTCGATAAACGCTGGATCCGACGGTCCCTGAGTTCGCAGCTCCTCGGATACCTTCTCGACGAACGATGCGAATCGCAGCGCATAGGAAATCGCATTCAGCCCTTCACGTGGCAGCGACGAATGCGCAGCCACGCCATGGAAGGACACCTTGAACACGTTCATGGACTTATGTCCGCGAATTGCCCGCATGCTGCTTGGCTCTCCGACGAAGCAGCCCCGGGGAGCCAACCCCTCAGCGACAATGCGTTCCACTAGCGATACAGCTCCCACGCAGCCGATTTCTTCATCGTAGGACAAGGCCAAGTGGATGGGCTCCTTCAATGGAGCCTTGAGCATTTCCGGCAGTTTCGCCAGGACCACTCCAAGGTAGCCCTTCATGTCGCAGGTGCCTCGGCCATATAGTTTTCCGTCGCGAACCTGTGCAGAGAATGGTTCGCTGCTCCAGCTCTGGCCGTCAACCGGCACGACGTCAGTATGACCAGAGAGGACTACTCCCCCGGTCCTCGTTCCGTCAGAGGCCGGGATCGTCGCCAAAAGGTTCGCCTTGGTTCCCTCAGGATTCGGAATTAGAACCGATTCCACACCATGCTCATCGAGCAATTCCACAACCTTGTTGATAAGAATCAGGTTTGAATCGCGGCTGGTGGTGTCAAGGGCGACGAGTTCTCCAATGAGCTTCATGGTTGATGCCGTGGGCTGGGCCATTATTTCTCCTAAGATCCATGGATAGGTCTTAGCTATCAATGCTGTCACACTAAGTGTGTTCCGCATGACAATGTTGCACCATGTCAGTCAATGCTTCTTCAAATCATGAGCAGAGGAGGCGGAGTGCAGGGAAACAAAGATCGAGAACACCCCCGAAGCCAGCCTCGGTGATGTTCTCGATGCGACTGAAGATCTGGCATCGCATCCCCCTGGACCCCAGATCATAAGCGCTACAACTCGGCTTCCCCAAAAGCCGCAGATCTGCACCGCCTTCACCAATTCCAGTTTATACCGCAGTCAGCGATAAATGGAGAATTCTACTCCGGTTCGCATTCAGCACTCCTGGCCTACGACGGCGAACTTGCAACGACGCCGATTTAGCATCGAAGCGTCGGCAAAAGAAAAGATCCGCACTTAACTTCAAGTGCGGATCTTAGTTTGGTGGGCCCTACCGGGATCGAACCGATGACATTCACGGTGTAAACGTGACGCTCTACCAGCTGAGCTAAAGGCCCTAACCTTGCCGGTTTGGAGAAGTTCTCCTTGCCAACAGAGAATAACTTTACTTGAGCTTTGCGTTGAGTACAAATCCAAAGTCAGTGACTTACATCTCGTGGATATCCCAAGTCAGTCAGAAGTTATGGGATGGGGCAACGGTTTGGGAATCAGCTTTTGGAACTACCAGTTTCCGCACAATGATCAGCATGGACGCAGTCACCGGTATGGAGAGCAGTGCGCCAAGCAGGCCCATCAACGCCGCGCCCGCCATGGCGGCGATGATCACCAGGATCCCTGGCACATTGACTGCCTTCCCCATAACCCGCGGAGTTACTTGATAAGCCTCAAGCTGAATGTAGATGAAATACGACAGCGCAAACACTACTGCTTGGCTTGGGCCCATCAGCAATCCAGCGAACGTCCCAATGAAGAGGAACAGGACCGATCCAATCATCGGGATCAGCGAGATAAAGAACGCTGCAATAGCCAAGAGAATTGTGATTTTTGACCCCAGAAGCAAGAACAGGACAAAAACAACGCCGGCATTGATAGCCGACAAGGTGACAGAGCCGGCAACCGAGCGACCTACTGTATAGATGATGTCTTCCAGCGTCGACGTGAAGACCGGGCGCCGATAGGCAGGAATCAAACGGACCAGCGCGCTTTTGATTGAATCCAATGTCGACACAAAGTACAAAGTCAGTACAACAATGAGGAAACCTGCCGAGATGCCGTTGACGACGCCGAAACCCACATGGAGGATGCCGCCGGAAATCGCCATAAGGTTTTCCGCTGTTACGTAATTCTCAATAGACTTGAGAGCTTGATCGGTAACGCTGATCCCGAATTGCTGCGAAATCCATGAATACCATTCGGTTTGTTGCACTGCGTAGAGTGCTGCGGGCACCCCGGCGATCAGGTCGTTGAATTGTCGCACCAGCGCAGGAATGACCGCTGCCAGAAGGCCGGCAACGACAAGCACAAAGAGGACAACGACCACTAACACGCTCACAAGGTGCGAAAGGCCGCGTTTCTTGAGCTGGTTAATGACTGGCATCATTCCGAGCGCAAGAAACAATGAAGGCGTAATCGACATCAGCACCGAGGACAGCGAGAGAAACACCATCGCCAAAGCAATGGCCACAAGCCCACCACCGACGACGAGAAATCCAGTTGCAAAGGGCTTGTTCAATCGCATACCGACAACCGAAGTAGTTCTTGCCACCTCAGGGACCGCCGACCGATCTGGAAGGGAATTCAACCGATGCCTGCTCATAGGAGAACCCTACAGCCGGCTTCACTCGATTGGGAGGTACAGACTAGCACCTAGTACCAGTCGCAAAAAGAAGCCAGGAGCAAGACCGGATCGCGGAATAAAAAAATCGCTCCGACCGTGAAACACGGTTGAAGCGACTTTTCTTTGGTGGGCCCTACCGGGATCGAACCGATGACATTCACGGTGTAAACGTGACGCTCTACCAGCTGAGCTAAAGGCCCTAACCACATTGGCTTTTGAAGGCCAACGAGGAAATACATTACAGAGTTTTCGCGGTTGATGCAAATCGCAACAATTCCGACCCTATTCCGCTTGCAGACTTGCCTCGACCGCACGAACGTAGCCATCAAATTCGCGCGGTTTAGTCATGGAGCTGCTGAACACTTCGCGCACGATGCCATCGACTATATACAGCGTTAAGCGCGTGGCAACTCCCCGCTGCGCGTCAAAGGCTTGAGCCAGCTGGGCAGCTTCACCATGCGGCCAAAAGTCTGCGAGCAGATCAAACTCGATGCCAAGGTGTTCAGCATAGTTGCGCAAAGTGAACTTGTGGTCAACGGAAATCGCCGCCAAACGAACTTGTCGATCCACAAAGTATTGGTAGTTCTGCTGCAGTTCGGCGAGCTCAGAACCACATACGCGCGAAAAAGCCCATGGATAAAAGACAACCAGCACCCGACCCCTAGAAAGGTCGGAGCTGGTTATCGATTCGCCGTATTGATTTTCCAGCGAGAATTCGAACAGGGGTGAACCTGCTTGAATCATTAGTTCTTCTTACGAGGTGCCAGGCGAATGGCGGACCAGTCCCGGGAGACACCTTCTGTGGTTGTTACATGCAATCCAGCGCTTGGCGCTTCCTGCTGGATCAGCGCTGGCGAAACATGCCCGTCGCGCCCCTGCTTAGGGGTCAACAGCCATACAATGCCACCCTCGTCCAGGCAGTTCAGAGAATCCATAAGGGCGTCGACAAGATCACCGTCGCCATTGCGCCACCAGAAAACGACTGCGTCGACTACGTCGTGGTCCTCTTCGGTGAGCAGCTCTGAACCAATCAGGTCCTCGATCGAGTCACGAAGGTCGTAGTCTACGTCATCGTCGTAACCCAGTTCCTGAATAAGGTCTTCATTCTTGAAACCCAGTTTCTTGGCGGGCTCCAGATTTGCCGATACGGCGTCGCTCACTTCATTCCTCCTGATGGTGCAAAGCGTTAGTATCAACGAAACACGGTTTCGTCGCTCCATTCAAGCGCTAAGGCAATAACACGCCGAATAAAAAATAACCGCTGCCACGTGAGCCACAACCCAGTGACAGGAGTAACTAGATAATAGCTCCTGCACAATGTTGTGCAAGTCACTCAATAAAACAGGTTTAATGCTATTTTGCCCAAAAATCTCGTCATTTCCGGGTGGATTTATTCATTAGAGTAGGCAGTGAACCGAGCAGAACACGTCACACCGTGGACTGCGCACCCGATGTCCCATCCCGCTGCAAGGCAGGTAACTGCTTGCGCCGCAGCGGAGCCGCAATTTCAATCAAGGAGCTTCCGTGGCTGTAGAGGAACACATCTCCCAGATCCGTAGTGGGTTGACTTACCAGCTATCCGATCGGGATCCCGAGGAAACCCAGGAATGGTTGGACTCGTTTGACTCCCTCGTAGAGACCCAGGGCACCGAGCGTGCCCAGTTCATCATCCGTTCGCTGCTGCAGCGCGCGGGCGCCAAGTCTGTTGGCGTCCCGATGGTGACCACCACCGACTACGTCAACACCATCCCCGTCGACCAGGAACCAGAGTTCCCAGGCGACGAAGTCATCGAACGCCGCTACCGCGCCTTCATGCGCTGGAATGCCGCAATCATGGTGCACCGCGCCCAGGAGCCATCCATCGGCGTCGGCGGCCACATCTCCACCTACGCAGGTGCAGCAACTCTGTACGAAGTGGGCTTCAACCACTTCTTCCGCGGCAAGAACCACCCAGGTGGCGGCGACCAGGTCTTCTTCCAGGGCCACGCCTCCCCAGGTATGTATGCACGCGCCTTCCTGGAAGGCCGCCTGTCCGAAGAGGACATGAACGGCTTCCGCCAGGAGAAGTCGAAGGAAGGCCACGCATTGCCTTCCTACCCGCACCCACGCTCCATGCCGGACTTCTGGGAATTCCCAACCGTGTCCATGGGCATCGGCCCGGCCAACGCGATCTACCAGGCACAGCTGAACCGCTACCTGCACAACCGCGGCATCAAGGACACCTCGGACCAGCACGTCTGGGCCTTCCTTGGCGACGGCGAAATGGATGAGCCGGAGTCGCGCGGCTTCCTGCAGCTGGCAGCCAACGAAAAGCTGGACAACCTGACCTTTGTCATCAACTGCAACCTGCAGCGCCTTGACGGCCCGGTGCGTGGCAACGGCAAGATCATGCAGGAGCTGGAAGCATTCTTCCGCGGCGCCGGATGGAACGTCATCAAGGTCGTCTGGGGCCGCGAGTGGGATGCACTGCTCGAAGCCGACAAGACCAACGCCCTGGTCGACGTCATGAACCAGACCCCGGATGGCGACTACCAGACCTACAAGGCCGAGTCCGGTGCGTTCGTGCGCGAGCACTTCTTCGGCCAGCGTCCGGAGACCAAGGAACTGGTTGCCGACCTGACCGACGACCAGATCTGGAACCTGAAGCGCGGCGGCCACGACTACCACAAGGTCTACGCAGCCTACAAGGCAGCCACCGAGTTCAAGGGCAAGCCGACCGTCATCCTGACCAAGACCGTCAAGGGCTACGGCCTGGGCTCGCACTTCGAGGCTCGCAACGCGACCCACCAGATGAAGAAGATGACCCTGGAAGACCTGAAGGGCTTCCGCGATCACCTGCGCATCCCGATCACCGACGAGCAGCTTGAGGCAAACCCATACCTGCCTCCGTACTACCGCCCAGCCGAAGATTCGGCCGAGTACAAGTACATGATGGAACGCCGCGCAGCCTTGGGCGGCGCCGTTCCTAGCCGCCGCCGCGACTCCGATGTCGCCATCACCCTGCCGGGCGAAAAGTCCTACGCCATCGCCAAGCGCGGCTCGGGCAAGCAGCAGGCAGCCACCACCATGGCCTTCGTTCGCCTGCTCAAGGACCTGATGCGCGACAAGGAATTCGGACACCGCATCGTGCCGATCGTTCCTGATGAGTCCCGCACCTTCGGCATGGACGCGTTCTTCCCGACCGCCAAGATCTACAACCCTGGCGGCCAGAACTACCTGTCTGTGGACCGCGACCTGGTCCTGGCCTACAAGGAATCCCCTCAGGGCCAGCTGATCCACCCGGGCATCAACGAGGCAGGCGCCGTCGCTGCGTTCACCGCAGCAGGCACCTCCTACGCCACGCACAACGAACCGCTGATTCCGATCTACGTGTTCTACTCGATGTTCGGCTTCCAGCGCACCGGCGACCAGTTCTGGGCTGCCGGCGACCAGATGGCCCGTGGCTTCATCATCGGCGCTACCGCCGGCCGTACCACCCTGACCGGTGAAGGCCTGCAGCACGCTGACGGCCACTCCCCGATCCTGACCTCGACCAACCCTGCAGTGATCACCTACGATCCAGCCTACGGTTACGAGATCGGCCACATCGTCCGCTCCGGCCTGGAGCGCATGTACGGCGGCAAGCACGAAGATCCAAACGTCATGTACTACATCACCGTGTACAACGAGCCGATCTCGCAGCCTGCAGAGCCGGAGAACGTGGACATCGAAGGCATCGAAAAGGGCATCTACCTGCTCAAGGAAGCCACCACCGACGGCCCGCGCGCTCAGCTGCTGGCTTCCGGCGTGGCAGTGCCATGGGCTCTGGACGCGCAGAAGATCCTCGCCGAAGAGTGGGGCGTCTCCGCCGACGTCTGGTCCGTGACCTCGTGGAACGAGCTGGCCCGCGACGGCCAGAACGCCGACGACGAGGTGCTGGTGAACCCATCGGCCGCCCGCCGCACCCCATTCGTCACCGCGAAGCTGGGTTCGGCCACCGGTCCGTTCATCGCCACCACCGACTACATGCGTGCGGTCCCTGAGCAGATCCGTCCATACGTTCCGGGTGAATTCCATACCCTGGGCGCCGACGGCTTCGGCTTCTCGGACACCCGTTCGGCGGCCCGCCGCTTCTTCAAGATCGATGCGCACTCGCTGGTCGTCCAGACCCTGCAGTCGCTGGTCGAGCGTGGAGAAATCGCTGCTGACACCGCCATCAAGGCGCATGCCAAGTACGACCTGAACAACCCGAACGCCGGCACCTCCGGCAACGCAGGCGGCGACGCCTAAACCGGTGGAGTTCACCTCGCACTAGCGCAGCTGCCCTGCCTGATTTACTTCAGGTAGGGCAGTTGCCTTTTAATCCGGCATCCAGCACAGCGCCCTCTCCGGCTAGGCGGAATTATCCGGCGGCCGCGCGCGGCGGGCTAAGAACTGGCTAAGCTGGAAGTCATGGTGCCAGAACCCGAAGCAGCAAACGCCAAGAAGCCACGCCTGACCCGCAGCGCCCCGAGCGAAGAAACCGTCAAGCGGCTCAAGAGCCACCTGGGCGTGCTCTCCACCACCGCGCTGAAATACCTGGACCAGCAGCTGCCCTGGTACCGCTCTCTGGAGCCCAATGAGCGCGCCGCCCTGGGCCTGGTTGCCCAGAAGGGCATCTCCACCTTCGTCACCTGGTACGAAGACCCCTCTTCCACCCCGTCCTGGGTGGTCACCGACATGTTCGGCGCCGCTCCCACCGAGCTGACCCGCTCCATCTCCCTGCAAAAGGCGCTGGGGCTGCTGCGCACCATCGTGGAAGTCGTCGAATCACAGGTCCCGGACATCGCCCCGGAAGCTGAACAGGCCGCCCTGCGCGAAGCGGTGCTGCGCTACTCCCGCGAGGTGGCCTTCGCCGCCGCCGACGTCTACGCCCGCGCCGCCGAAACCCGCGGCGCTTGGGACTCCCGGCTCGAAGCACATGTGGTCGATGCGGTGCTGCACGGCGAAGGGCACGATTCGCTGTCCTCCCGGCTGGCTGCCATCGGCTGGAAGTCCCAGAGCAACATCCGCATCCTGGTGGGCACCACTCCCCCGTCGAATTCCGCCAGCTTCATCTCCGCGCTGCGCCGGCTGGCCACCCGCTACTCACGGGACTCGTTGGTTTCCGTGCTGGGCGAACGCTCGGTGCTGATGCTCTCGGACACCAAGTTCGAGGAGGCGGACCTGGGGCGCCTCACCCGCTTCTTCGGCCCCGGCCCGCTGGTCTACTCGCCGCTGGCCCCCACCGTCAAGGACATGCATCTGGCGGCTCAGGCGGCCATCGCCGGCTTCGCCGCGGCCCGCGCCTGGCCGCAGGCTCCGAATCCGGTGGGCGCCGACGACCTCTGGCCCGAACGCGCCTTCAACGGCGATCCTCTGGCCCGCCAGGACCTCCTGGCCGAGATCTTCCAGCCGCTGCAGCAGGCGTCCAACGGGCTGCTGGAAACTCTGACCAGCTACCTGGCGCTGGGCCACTCGCTGGAAGGCACCGCCCGAGAACTGTTCGTGCACGCCAATACGGTGCGCTACCGGCTCAAGCGGGTTTCGGAAGTCACCGGATGGGATCCTCTGGTGGCTCGGGACGCATTCGTACTGCAAAGCGCGTTGGTGATCGGACGATTAGCCGAGTCCAACAGCTAGCGGTTTTTAGTGGTTCCACACAGTTCCAGATCAAGGCTACCGGCCGGTTACATGGGTTTTTAGCTCCCGCATACGCTAGGCTTTTGTAGGAAACCTACAAACCCTAGCCATGAGCTTGGTGCCTGAGCGCGCGCCATGAAACGGCAATTTTTGGAAAGCTGGAAGAGTGTTAGCAATCGTATGCCCAGGACAGGGCTCCCAGACCCCAGGTTTTCTTGCTGAATGGCTCAATGTCGACGGTGTGCGCGAGCACCTGGCGGCCCTGAGCGAGATCACCGGACGCGACCTGATCGAACACGGCACCACCAGCGATGAAGAAACCATCAAGGACACCGCCGTCGCCCAGCCGCTAATCGTCGCCGCTGGCCTGATCACCGCCAAGGCGCTGTTCGGCGCGCAGCTCCCGGACAACGCCGTTTTCGCCGGCCACTCCGTCGGCGAAATCACCGCCTCGGCATTGGCCGGCGCACTGAGCGAAGACGATGCAATGAACTTCGTCCGCGTGCGCGCCAACGCCATGGCCGACGCCGCGGCGGCCGCCCCCACCGGCATGTCCGCCGTTCTGGGCGGCGACCCGCAGGAGGTCTTCGACCGCCTGGCCGAACTGGGCCTGACCCCGGCCAACGCCAACGGCGGCGGACAAACCGTTGCCGCCGGCACCCTGGAGCAGCTGGCGGCGCTGGGCGAGAACCCGCCGGCCAAGGCCCGCGTCATCCCGCTGAAGGTCGCCGGCGCATTCCACACCGAACACATGGCCCCGGCCGTGGGCGTGCTGCAGGAACTGGCAGACACCCTATCCCCGGCTGATCCTGCCCACACCCTGCTCTCCAACTTCGATGGACAGGTTGTCGCCGGCGGCGCCGCGAACCTTGCTTCGCTGGTTGCCCAGGTTTCGCGCCCAGTCCGCTGGGACCTGTGCATGGAGACCCTGGCGGCGCAGGGCGTCACCGGCATCCTGGAGCTGGCTCCTGCCGGCACGCTGGTGGGCCTGGCCCGCCGCGGGCTGAAGGGCACCAAGACCCTGGCCCTGAAGAGCCCTGCAGACCTTGACGCGGCCCGCGAATTCATCGCCGAGCACAGCGCCAACTAAATTTTTCCCGCTTGACGCGTCACCACGCCAACGGTGAGGGCCACCTAGCCTAAGCTTTAAGCGGTGAAACTTTGCCTGCAGCTCCACGGGGCGCGCGGATAGAGTTTCGATCAGGCGG
Source organism: Glutamicibacter uratoxydans (assembly GCF_006539925.1). GTDB lineage: Bacteria > Actinomycetota > Actinomycetes > Actinomycetales > Micrococcaceae > Glutamicibacter > Glutamicibacter uratoxydans. The sequence goes on from NZ_BJNY01000001.1 coordinate 360,769, forward strand.
ATCGTGCTCCACACACGTGGCACGCAGATCCAGAAAATGACCGGAGTCCTCCGGCACCACAAGAAAAGGAGCCATCCATGGCTAGCAACGAAGAAATCCTGGCAGGCCTCGCCGAAATCGTTAACTCCGAGACCGGCCTGGACGAAGCAGACGTGCAGCTGGACAAGTCCTTCACCGAGGACCTGGACATCGATTCGATCTCGATGATGACCATCGTCGTCGAGGCTGAAGAGAAGTTCGACGTGAAGATTCCGGACGAGGAAGTCAAGAACCTGAAGACCGTTGGCGACGCTGTCAGCTTCATCGCCGGCGCACAGGCCTAGTTTGGCATCGCCTGCGGCATTTCTCCGCAGGCATCCGTTGTGCGGGCAAGCCGCGCACATCGGCCGGTACGTTAAGCCGGCCCCATAATTTTTAGCAAGTGTTTCAATCACCCAGTAGAGAGTTTGATGATGGCGCGCAAAGTAGTGATCACCGGTCTCGGAGCCACCACCCCGATCGGCGGAGACGTCCCCACCCTGTGGGAAAACGCCCTCAAAGGCGTTTCAGGCGCCGCACCATTGGAAGACGACTGGGTCAAAGAGTACGACCTGCCGGTGACCTTCGCCGCCCGCGCTTCAGTGCAGCCTGCCGAGGTGCTCTCCCGTCCGGAAACCAAACGCATGGATCCGTCGACACAGTTCGCCGTTGTCGCCGCCCGCGAGGCTTGGGCGGATTCGGGTCTGAACAAGGACGAGATCGACCGCAACAAGCTCTCGGTAGCCTTCGCTACCGGCATCGGCGGCGTCTGGACCCTGCTCAACGCCTGGGACACCTTGAAGGAAAAGGGCCCGCGCCGCGTGCTGCCGATGACGGTGCCGATGCTGATGCCAAACGGCCCAGCTGCTGCCGTTTCGCTGGACCTGGGCGCCGCTGGCGGCGCGCACACCCCCGTGTCCGCCTGCGCTTCGGGCACCGAGGCCATGCATGTCGGCATGGAGCTGATCCGTGCAGGCAAGGCAGATGTGGTCGTGGTCGGCGGCGCCGAGGCTGCTATCCACCCGATGCCGCTGGCCGCGTTCGCGTCGATGCATGCGCTGTCCAAGCGCAATGACGACCCAGCCCGCGCCTCGCGTCCATACGATGTGGACCGCGACGGCTTCGTCATGGGTGAAGGCGCTGGCGCGCTGGTGCTTGAGTCCGAGGAACATGCACAGGCCCGCGGAGCACGCATCTACGCCGAACTGGCAGGCACCTCTGTGACCTCCGACGCCTACCACATCACCGCTCCAGACCCTGAGGGCCTGGGTGCCACTCGCGCGCTCAAGGCAGCGATGTTCGACGGCCGCATTCAGCCAGAGGACGTCGTCCACGTCAACGCCCATGCCACCTCCACCCCGGTCGGAGACAAGCCGGAGTACACCGCGCTGAAGGCTGCCCTGGGCGACCAGCTGGACAACGTGTGGGTATCTGCCACCAAGTCGCAGATGGGCCACCTTCTGGGCGCTTCCGGTGCCGTCGAGTCGGTGTTGACCACCCTGGCCATCTACAACCGCAAGGCACCGGTCACCATCAACCTGGACAACCAGGATCCGGAGATTCCGCTGAAGGTCGTCACCGGCAAGCCAGCCGAATTGCCGGCTGAAGGCACCATTGTTGCTCTGAACAACTCCTTCGGCTTCGGCGGCCACAACGCCGTCGTTGCTATCCGCAGCATCTAAATCGGTTCTGGGGGCACCGCCCACTAAATGCCGCGGGCCGGATCTACATGGTAGATCCGGC
>NZ_BJNY01000002.1 GCF_006539925.1 Glutamicibacter uratoxydans
GGGCTGCTGGTTGAAACCAGCAGCCCGACAGCATTTTTGGTGGAGGATCTTAATGCCACAGCGGCTGGCGGGCCACTTGGTTGGCCAGCAGCGCCGGATCGAGCTCGAAGACCTGGGCATTGGCCACATCCGGCTGGTCGATGCCGGTCAGGTGGGACATGACGCTGCGGATCAATGCTCCGTGGCTGACCACCAGCACCCGCTGGTTCGGGTGCTGCGCGGAGATCTTGAACAGTGCGTTGACTGCACGCTCGATGAGGTGTTCCTCGGTCTCGCCGAGGTTCATCAGCAGGGCACGCTGGTCTTCGTCCAGGTCCTTGACGAGCTTGCCTTCGGATTCGCCGAATTCACGTTCCCTCAGCTCCGGGTTTTCCTGCACCTTGGGCAGCTGCAGGTTCTTGGCGATGATCTGCGCGGTCTGCAGTGCGCGGAACAGCGGGGAGGAATATACGGCGTCCAGCGGTCCGCCGGTGCCCAGCTCCATGGACAGCAGGTGGGCCTGCTGGATTCCGGTCTCATTCAGCGGCAGGTCGCTGCGTCCGTGCAGGCGTCCGGCCTTGTTCCATTCGGTCTGTCCGTGGCGGACGAGGATGATTTTTGAGGCGTTCATTTTCTTCTTCTTTCATTCCACACCGCCAGATTGTGTCCGGCGGCCTTCATTCATCGGCCTGCTGACGTGTTCAGCTGGGCCGCAGGGATAAGTAGGCTTGTGCAGCTGCGCTGGGCGAGTGCGCGTAGCTGCTTGATACCGGCACAGAGAGCACCGCATCGGCAGTAATCTTCAGCGCAGAGAACCACGCGTCAGGCTGCTCCACGATCTGCGTCGGCGACAGCGGATTCATGTTGAACGCGGTGGAGGGGGCCATGAAGATCGGAGTGCCTGCCAGCTGGCTGGCGCCGAGCTGGTGGTAGTGCCCGCACAGCACCGCCCGCACGTCGCTGCCGGTGATCACCGAGTTCAGTTCTTGGGCATTGCGCAGCCCGCGGCCTGCCAGTACCGGAGAGAAGGACTCCAGCGGCGGATGGTGCAGCAAAACTAAGGTGCCCTGCGGCGCGGGGCCGGTTAGCAGCTGGCGCAGCCATTGCAGCTGGGCCGCGTCCAGTTCGCCCTGGGCCTGCTGGAATCCGGCGCTGTCCAGCCCGATGACGCGCAGCCCGTTGATTTCATGGACGGTGTTCGCAGGGTGCGGACCGGTGGAGATGCGGGTCGTGTTGAACCGCGCGTCGATGGAACCCGAGGGGTCGTGGTTTCCGGGGATGGTGATGATCGGGCAGCCCAGCCGGAACTGGGCCTCGGCCAGAATTTTCGCCGCATCAGCGTGGATGGCATCTCCGCGGTCGGCGATGTCTCCGGTGATGAGCACAGCGTCCGGCGAGTACTCTCCGGCGGCGCTCAACGCCAGGGCCAGCTTGGCCCACGGATCGATGCCCGCCGGCAGCAGCCTGCCCCCGGCAGTCAGGTGGGTGTCGCTTAGATGCACCAGATGCAATCCATCGTCCATCGTCCCGCCCTTCCATGACTGCTCGTTGGATCCATTGCACTGCACGCTCTTGGACAACAGGTGAACAGTTCGCCGACAACTCATGAAGTTCGCATCAACAGCGCTCATTCGCATTCCGAACATCGGGCGCCGAAATATGTCATTTGCAGTATGTGAACGGCAAGTAGGCGTTAAAACGACTAATCTTGATAGAGGCAGTATTGAATCCACCAAGGAGCAAAATCCATGACCGGCAGCAAAGTCGTCGCTTTTGGCCACTTCCAGCCAGAGCGCATCGTGCCAAACACCGAGCTGGAAAAGCTCGTTGAAACCAGCGATGAATGGATCGTGCGACGCGTAGGCATCGAGGAGCGCCGCTGGGGCACCGGTGTTGAAACCGTGGATTCCATGGCCATCAAGGCAGCGAAGATGGCGCTGGAGAACGCAGAAGGCATCGACGCCGGCGACATCGACATGGTCATCGTTGCCACCTGCACCGCCACCGACCGTTCGCCGAACATGGCGGCCCGTGTTGCCAACGCGCTGAACATGGAGCAGGGTCCTGCCACCATCGACGTCAACACCGCCTGCTCGGGCTTCGCCCACTCGCTGGCGCTGGCCCAGGGCGCCATCGCCACCGGCAGCGCCACCAAGGCACTGGTCATCGGCTCTGAAATGCTGACCGACTACACCGACTTCACCGACCGCACCACCTGCGTGCTGACCGCCGACGGCGCAGGCGCAATGATCGTCACCGCTTCGGAAGAAGACGGCATCTCCCCTGTGGTGTGGGGCTCGGTTCCTTCGCTGTCCGACGCCGTGCGCATCGAGGCGGAGAACAATTCCAAGTTCGCTCAGAGCGGCCAGAGCGTCTACCGCTGGACCGTCACCCAGCTGCCGAAGATCGCCTCGAAGATCATCGACCGCGCGGGCCTGAAGCCTGAAGAAATCGACGGCATCATCCTGCACCAGGCAAACCTTCGCATCATCGAACCGCTGGCTGAGAAGATCGGCGCACCGAATGCCCGCGTCGCCACCGACGTCGTCTACTCCGGCAACACCTCGGCCGCTTCGGTGCCGCTGGCCCTGTCAAAGTTGATGGCTTCCGACGAGCCGCTGCCTTCGGGTTCCAAGGCGCTGCTGTTCGCCTTCGGTGGCGGCCTGTCCTACGCAGGCCAGGTCATCACCATTCCTTAGTTTGATCGCAAGATATCCTGTCTGCTTTCCATAGCAGGCAGGATATCTTGCTTTAAGTCGCTTGCAATACGTAACAAAGTCGCACAAAAACCGCACCGAAGACTGAAGGGATCATGAGCCAACCGTGATCCTGCGAGGTCTTCCCATCAGCATCAATCAAGCTGAATTTTCTTCGGTATTTTTCAGATTAAATAGATACATGTCGTGGCAAACTTAGGCCATGAAATCAGATCTCACGCAAAGACAGCCCCAAACCATCATGCCTAAGCCCGGCATGAAAGTCGCTGGCCTTTCCATAGCTGCGCTTCTCGCCCTGGGTCTTAGTGCCTGTGGCTCCTCCGACTCGGATGCCGGCGCCTCTGCTTCCGGCTCCAGTTCCTTGACTTCAGCATCAGCACAGTCATCGACGACTTCCTCCGCCTCGGCTCAGCAGGATACCAGCGCTGCCGCCTTCAAAACCGCCGCCGAGAAAGCGCTGTCCCAGACCGGCGCCAAGAGTGTCACCTCCATCGAATCCGAACGCGGCGGTTTCGAGGTTGAGGTGCAGAAGGAAGATGGCACCGACACGGATGTTTTCGTAGCCGCAGATGGAACGGCCACCGTAGATACCGAATCCTCCGACGACAAATTCGACGACCATGTCATCGACCTAAACAAGCTCGACGCAATTTTCCAGGCCGCGCTTGGTGCGCCCAACGCCAAGGGAGGAACCGTCGACTCGGTATCCGGCAGCGACTCGAAGGGCGTGGCTTACGAGGTGAGCGTGGATCTAGGCGGAGGCAAGGACACCGATGTCAACCTTTCGGTAGACCTTGCGGTGGTCGCAGATACCCCGGAGAACGACGACGATGACGATCCGGCATCCTCCGCCGCACTGCCATCGGACGCAACAGCGCTGACCAAGGCGGCGCAGGCAGCCGTGGCCGCCGCCGATGCGAAGGGCGTTACCTCCATCGAGGTCGGCCGCACCGGCTATGACGTCGACGTACAGCTCAAGGACAAGAGCTCCACCGAGGTCAAGGTCGACGGCGACAACAAGGTCACGGTGAGCAAGGAAACCCCGGACAAGGACGATTCGGATCCAGTACTGGAACTTTCCAAGCTTCCCAATGTCACCAAGGCGGCGCTCGACGCCGCCACCGCCGCCGGCGGAAAGGGTGCGGCCATCGCATCTATTTCCACTACTAATGACAGCGGCGCCTACTACGAGGCACAGGTGAAGTTCAACGACGGCCGTGAGGCTGAAGTCAAACTGGGGCCCGACTTCCAAATGATCTCCACCGAGGTGGAGAACGACTAGATATTCCAGAATTCCCGGTAGCCGATTGCTTCGTAAGGAGCCGCCGACTGTCGGGAATTTTCTTTGTGACCTGCCGCTTTTCCACCGTGAAAATTTGGACTTGACGTAGGGCAGGTCACACTGCCACACTCATAAGCGTGAACCTGTCAGACAGCTGGACACCCGGACAGCAGCGAATTGAGCGTCGCTCCGCTGCCGAGGCAGTTTTTCATGCCCTCCGCACCGCCATTGAAGCCCAAGAAATCCCCATCGGCACCAAGCTCGGCTCCGAAGCCGCCCTCGCCGCCGACTATGGCGTGAGCCGTTCGGTCATCCGCGAGGCGCTGCGCTCCAGCGCCGCATTGGGCCTGACCCGCACCGAAACCGGACGCGGCACCTTTGTCATCTCGCACCAGCCCACCCAGGAACTGGTGCTGGGCACCTTCTCCTCGGAGGACCTGCATGAGGCACGCCCGCACATCGAGGTCCCGGCGGCCACGCTGGCAGCCGAACGCCGCAGCGACGAAGACCTTGAAAGGCTCAGCGGCCTGATCGAGCAGATGGAACACGAAGACGACCCTGCCGCCTGGGTGGACCTGGACACCGCCTTCCACGCGGCCGTGGCCCTGGCCAGCAAGAACTCCGTATTCAACAAGGTGGTCTCCGACATCCGCGAGGCCATGGCCCGCCAGTCCGAGACAGTCAACCTCGTCGCAGGGCGCCGCACGCCGTCGAACAACGAGCACCGCGCCATCTACCAGGCCATCGCCGACAACAAGCCCCAGGCCGCCGCCGCGGCCATGACCGCCCATCTCTCGGCGGTCCAAGATGCAGTTTCCACCATTGTCAGGAGCATTTAGTGACGCAGATTCCCGTTCAGCCATTGCCGCAGCATGTCCCTTTGGTGGCTGCCACCCGCGGCGACGCAGTCGAATCCATCCACTACGGCTCGGCCGTCGTGCTGGGCGCGGACGGCCGGATCATCGAGAGCCTGGGCGACACTCAGGCCGCGTTCTACCCCCGCTCCGCACTCAAGCCGCTGTTCGCGGTGGGCATGCTGCGCGCAGGCCTTGAGCTGACCGACGAGCAGCTGGCCTTGGCCGCCGCCAGCCACTCCGGCGCCCAGCGCCACCAGGACGTAGCGCTCTCCACCCTGGCCGCCGCCGGGCTGAGCGCCGCCGACCTGGGCAACTCCACCGATCTTCCCTACGGCGTGGCCGAGCGCCACGCCTACCTCGCCGCCGGCGGCACCGCCAACCAGCTGGCCCAGAACTGCTCCGGCAAGCATGCGGCGCTCGTGTCGCTGAGCAAGCTCAAGGGCTGGAACACCGCCGACTACCTGCACGATGAGCACCTGCTGGACCTGCTGCAGGACACCGTCGAAGACCTGTGCGGCGAGAAGATCAGCGGCGTGAGCACCGACGGCTGCGGCACCCCGGTCTACCGCCTGACCCTGGCAGGCCTGGCCCGCGGCTTCTCCCGCCTGGCCACCGCCGAGGCCGGAACCCCTGAGGCCCGCGTGGCTGCGGCCATGAGCGCCTACCCGGAACTGGTGGCCGGAGAGGGACGCGACGTCACCGACTTCATGCGCGGCGTGCCGGGCTCCATCGCCAAGGACGGCTTCGAGGGAATCCAGGCAGTGGCGCTGGCCGACGGCACCGCGCTGGCGGTGAAGATCGCCGACGGCGGCGACCGCGCCCGCATGCCGATCACCGCGGCCCTGCTCTCCAAGCATGCGCAGGTGCCCGAGGAGCTGTTCTCCTCCCCTGCCTTCGGCGGCGGCAAGCCTGTCGGCACCCTGGCAGCACTCTAGTTTTTATCCACACAACATTTCAGGAGAAGTATCCGAATGGGACAGCTCACCGCAACTCGCGTAGAGCATGATTTGGTCGGCGATCTGGAGATTCCAGTCGAGGCTTACTGGGGCGTGCACACCCTGCGCGCCAAGCAGAACTTCGACATCACCGGAACCCAGCTGTCGAGCAACCCGCACCTGATCCGTGCACTGGCGCACGTGAAGCAGGCTGCGGCCCGCGCAAACCGCGAACTCGGCCTGCTCAACGCAGAGCGCGCCGAAGCCATCGATGCAGCCTGCGAGCGCATCGCCGCCGGCGAGCTGCATGACCAGTTCATCATCGACCCGATCCAGGGCGGTGCCGGCACCAGCACCAACATGAACGCCAACGAGGTCATCGCGAACCTGGCGCTGGAAATCATGGGCCATGCCAAGGGCGAGTACCAGTACCTGCACCCGAACGACCATGTGAACCTCTCGCAGTCCACCAATGACGCGTACCCGACCGCCGTGAACATGGCTACCCACTTCGCCACCCAGCCGCTGCTGGATGCGATGAAGGTGCTGCAGGACTCCTGCCTCGCCAAGGCCGCCGAGTTCCGCACCGTGGTCAAGATGGGCCGCACCCAGCTGCAGGATGCTGTGCCGATGACCGTGGGCCAGGAGTTCGGCGGCTGGGCCGTCACCCTGGGCGAAGACCGGGCCCGTCTGGAAGAGTCGCTGTCCCTGGTCACCGAGATCAACCTCGGCGCCACCGCGATCGGCACCGGGCTGAACGCCCCTGCCGGCTACGCAGAGGCTGCCTGCCGCCACCTGCGCGAGCTGACCGGCCTGCCGCTGACCACCAGCCCGGACTTGATCGAGGCAACCAGTGACGTGGGAGCCTTCGTGCACCTGTCGGGCGTGCTCAAGCGCGTTGCGCTGAAGATCTCCAAGATCTGCAACGACCTGCGTCTGCTGTCTTCCGGTCCCCGCGCCGGCCTGAACGACATCCAGCTGCCTGCCGTGCAGTCCGGATCCTCGATCATGCCGGGCAAGGTCAACCCGGTTATTCCAGAAGTGGTGAACCAGATTGCCTACCAGGTAGTCGGCCACGATTTGACTGTGACCATGGCTGCGGAGGGCGGACAGCTTCAGCTCAACGCCTTCGAGCCAGTCATCGCACACTCGATCAGCCTTTCGCTCAAGCACCTGACCAATGGCTGCCTGACCCTGGCTGAACGTTGCATCGACGGCATCACCGTTGACGAAGCAGCACTGCGCCGCGAAGTGGAGAACTCCATCGGCCTAGTCACCGCGCTGAACCCACGCCTGGGCTATTCAGCATCCACTCAGATCGCCCTGGAGGCACTGCACACCGGTCGCGGCGTGGCAGAGCTGGTCCTGGAACGCGGTCTGCTTTCAGCCGAGGACCTGAACGAGCTGCTCTCCCCAGAGCGCCTGGCCAACCTCTCCGACTAAAAGGAAATCTATGGAGAACACCACCACCGAAGCAGCGCTGACCGCCGGCGACTCGGATTACCACAAGGGCCTGTCCTCGCGGCAGATGCAGATGATCGCCATTGGCGGCGCCATCGGCACCGGCCTGTTCATGGGCGCCGGCGGACGCCTGGCCCAGGCAGGGCCGGGCATCGTCATCAGCTACGCGGTCTGCGGCTTCTTTGCCTTCCTGATCCTGCGTGCGTTGGGCGAACTGGTCATGCACCGCCCTTCCACCGGATCCTTCGTGTCCTACGCACGCGAGTTCTACGGCGAGAAGGCGGCCTTCGCCACCGGTTGGCTGTACTGGCTGAACTGGGTCATGACCGCGATCGTGGATATCACCGCGGTGGCGCTGTATATGGCCTTCTTCGGCAAATATGTCGCCTGGATCGGCTCGGTTCCGCAGTGGCTGTGGGCCTTGCTGGCCCTGGCGCTGGTGCTGACCATGAACCTGATCTCCGTCAAGGCCTTTGGCGAGATGGAATTCTGGTTCGCGCTGATCAAGGTCGTCGCCCTGGTGGCCTTCCTGGTCATCGGCTGCTACTTCGTCATCTTCGGCACCCCGCTGGACGGGCATGAGGTCGGCTTCTCGATCCTCTCCGCCAACGGCGGCCTGCTGCCCAATGGGCTCATGCCGGTGCTGGTGCTGATGCAGGGCGTGGTGTTCTCCTACGCGTCCATCGAGTTGATCGGCACCGCCGCAGGCGAGACCGAGAATCCTGAGAAGGTCATGCCGAAGGCGATCAACACCGTGATCGTACGCATCGCCGTGTTCTACGTCGGCTCGCTGGTGCTGCTCTCCCTGCTGCTGCCATACACCGCATACTCTGCTGGTGAATCGCCGTTCGTGACCTTCTTCGGCTCCATCGGCGTCAAGGGCATGGACGTAGTGATGAACCTGGTGGTTCTCACCGCCGCCCTGTCCTCGCTGAATGCAGGCCTGTACTCCACCGGCCGCATCATGCGCTCGATGTCGCTGAACGGCTCAGCTCCGCGCTTTGCCGGACGCATGAACAAGTCCGGCGTGCCTTACGGCGGCATTGTCATCACCGCAGTGGTGGCAGTGTTCGGCGTGGTGCTCAACGCTGTGGTTCCGGCCCAGGCTTTTGAGATCGTGCTGAACTTCGCGGCCGTGGGCATCCTGGCTTCGTGGGGCATGATCGTGCTGTGCCAGATGGCCCTGGTGAAGAAGGCCCGCGCCGGTGAAATGGAGCGTCCGAGCTTCCGCATGCCGCTGGCTCCGATTTCCGGATGGGTCACCCTGGCGTTCCTCGCCGCGGTGCTGGTCATGATGGCCTTCGACAACCCGGTGGGCACCTGGACGATCGCCTCGCTGGCGATCATCGTTCCTCTGCTGATCGGCGGCTGGTATCTGTGCCGCGGCCGGATCAACGAGCTCGCCGCCGCGCGCAAGCATGCTGAAGAACAGAGCGATCTGGTCTAACCAGCGCATCTCATGACAGCGGCCCGGGATTTTCCCGGGCCGCTGTTTTTGCGTGTGCTCCATTCCCTGCTTGATTCATTACCCTCCTGCGGTGCGCACCGTGAGCATGATCTTTTCGATCAGCGCGTACTCGTCGCTGGCCACGAAGTCTGCGGCCGCCTGTTCTCTGGGGTTCGATCCGATCCGCTTGTACAGGTAGGAGGAATCGACGAAGAACATCGGCCAGTTCTCGTCGTTCATCTTGAAGTAGTACAGGGCAGGCTCCTTGCCGCTCTTTTCAAGAATCTCGTCGTCGACCATCGCAATGCTCAAACCGGTGGCCTTCTTGGATGTTTCCTGGTTTTCAGCTCTCCAGTACTCGGCGATGACGCTACGCGGAATATAGTCCAAGCCTGGAACCTTGAGGTCGGGCTGTTCAGTCCGCATCAGAACCTTACGGTCATAGAGGTTCATGTCGCCGTCGGTTGAAGTGGCGGTGTTGGGCAGCAGCGTCAATACGTGGTTTTTCTCGCCGTCATAGAACTCGATCTGGTCCCACTCGGAGCAGTCGGTCTTGCAGCTGGGAGTATCGAAGCTCCAGTCCTTGGGGATTTCAAGGTAGACCTGATTGTTGTCGATGGGGAACAGCTCAGCGTCTGCCAGTTTCGGAGACTGGGTGGGGCTTTGCGTTGTCGGCTCGCTCTTGGGTGTCGGTGCCGGGCTCGGATCAGCGGCGGTGCAGGCGCTGAGTGCCAGCGCACTGCCGAGCAGTCCAGCGGCGAGGATGCGTCTCATGACTTTCACTTCCCTGCTGTTGTTGTTTCCAGGCTCAGCATCATTGCTTTAACCTGCTGGTACTCGGGAGATTCAAGAATCAGCTGCGCTGCCTGTTCATCGACGTCATCCGGGTCAATGCCCACTGCTTCCGGCAATTGGGTGGTTGATTCAAACATTGCGTACTGGTCCTTGGTGGGATGGAATACGCTGACTGCTGGCTGGCTGCCGCGGTCCTCTACCCGCTGCGCGTCGCCGACGAACATGACGAAGCTGTCATGGGTCTTCACCCCATCGCCCGGCGCCGTGGAGACAAAACGCTCAGCCATGAAAACCGTATCGGTGGCGAACTTGCCGTCGTGTTCGATGCGTTCAAGGACAGTGCGCTGATAGCTGTCCATGTCGCCGTCGGTGTCAGAGGCGTCATTGGCATTGAAGGTTGCCACAATGAAGCCGTGGTCGGTGATGACGTTCCACTGGGTGTAGGGGTTGGCCGTTTCCGGTGAACAATTTTTGCAGTCCTCGGCCGATATGACCCAGGTTTTCGGATACTTGAAGCTGAGGTTCTGGAAGGCAAATTGCTTCCAGTCGGAAGTATCCACGTTGTGAGCAGGCGTTGCAGCTGGAGTGCTCGGGCCGGGGCTTTGGCTTGACGGCGAGCTGCTTGTTGCAGGGGTCTGCGTTGCCGTGGTGCCGGAGGCAGAAGGTTTTGGAACTTCTTCATCTTCCACAGCTGAACACCCTGCAGACAGCAGGGCAAGTGAAGCGGTAATGACAAATATATTGAGGGTTCGACAACTGGTTTTCATATCCAGATCCTTTCCATAATCCACCATGCTTGAAATGGATCTGGAAAGATAGAGACGGGTTATTACACCTTGGTTACAAATTGGTTGCACCCGAGTCAGCCCAGCTTGTCGATAGCCAGCCAGGTAAATATCAATCCCATCATCACGCAGATGGCCCAGCTGGTCGCCGCCGAAAGCCACCAGTTCTGCTCCAGCAGCAGGTCCTGCCGCCGCGTCGAATCAGCCTCCGACTTCTTCAGCCGGCGGTCAGTGATCCATAAGGTCGGCAGGAAAGCGAGCATCGCGAGCAGCCATGTGCCAAGCTGCACCGCCAGCCACCATGAGCCGGATTCGCCGCCAATGACGTTCAGCCCTTCAAGCACCGACCTGCTGATATCCCCCGGGCCGCAGATCAGCAGCAAGCTGCCCATGCCCACAAGCACAGCTCCAGCCCTGGCGCCTCGCTGCCCCGGCGACAGCCGCTGTCGCGGTTCGGCTTTGAAATGCTGGGACCCCCAGGAGGGAACATTGCCTGGACTTGCGGTCCTTGAAGCCCAGAAATAGCGGCGCATTCCGCGCATGCTCATCGGCCACAGCACCGCTGAAACCAGCAGGCTCAGGAGCCAGGCGAACAGCACATGGGGTGCCGCCGCAATCTGAAGACGCTCCGCGGCGAAAAGCAGTGCGATCCATGCAGCCAGCACCAGCGGAACACCAATCAGCACACTGGCAACAGCCAGTGCCGCGCCCCTCAACTGCTGCGGGACGCGGCGCTTGTGCTCCGATGGCATCAGGCGGTTGGAATGAAAATCTCGACGCGGCGATTCAGCTGCCGTCCTGCCGCCGTGTCATTATTGGCAATCGGCCGCGTTTCCCCGAAGCCTTCGCCTTCAAGGTCTGCGGTGGATCCCAGGTCCTTGAGCTGGTCAACCACTGCATCGGCCCTGTTTTCCGACAAGGTTTGGTTCCAGGCTTCGTCGCGAACGCTGTCGGTATGGCCCTGCACCCTGACCTTGCCTGCATCAACGTCATTCAGCGCCTTGGCAACAGACTTCAAGGTCGCTTGAGCATCATCGCGGATTGCATATTCATCGACGTCGAAGAGGACGCCGGACTCCAAGGAGATCACGGTGCCGCAGCCCTTCACCGGCTTCATTGCACCCATCGGCGGGAACTTGCCGAGCTTGGCCACCTTGTCCAGCGGCTCCATGTCGACGACATTGCCATCAACAAGCCCGGTGCCATCGCCATTGTTGACGATGTCGATGCCGTAGCCCGAGTAGACGCCCGAACCGTCGCCGGCATTGGTGATCGACTGCTCTTTGTCACTATAGGTACCCGACCCGTCGCCGGCGTTGACGATGGATACATCCCCGGCTGCATAGGTGCCGCCGCCTCGGCCATCAATGACGAGGCTGATATTTCCGTCGTTATAAGTTCCGGAACCATCCCCGGCATTGGTCACCGACAGGTCGCCGGAGGAAAAGACGCCCGAGCCGTCTCCACCGACGACTACCGACTGGCCGTTGAGCTCATAGGTTCCAGAGCCGTCGCCTGCATCAACGACGCTGTGGTCGGTGCCTTGGAAAACTCCACCTCCGCCGCCATAGAGTACTGCTGAACCCTCGCCTGAGATCACCACGCCGCTGTCATCGCAGCGAGCCGCGCTGACCTTGAGGCCCGGGTAGGACGCCAGTTCCTTCGTCAGGTCCTTGGTGACTCCCTTGATCGACTGCTCAATGAGCCCCAAATCAGGGATTTCAAACAGCGGAACATCTGGCATCTGCCCATAGGCCATGCCTGGAACCACCGGTCCATCGGCAGGCGCTGCCTGGGATGAAGATGCTTCATCCTCGGCCGCCGGAGTCGACGCCACTGCGGCATCCTCCGCGCTTGGCGAAGCGGTCGAGGAGGCAGGGGCTGATTCCCCCTGGGGCTGCGCATTAGTGGCGCAACCGGAAAGTGCCACAGCGAGCAAGACAGCGCTCGCACTGAGGGCTTTCACTTTTGTCATAGGCATATCTTATGGTTTCGCCAAATTGCTTTTGATATTTGAGCCGAATATTTCCGAAGAGTTCATAAATTCGTCAACCTTCCAGAATCTGTAGAGCCTGGAATCAATTCATGGCATAGTGTGTGAGGTGGAACACTCTAAGCATTCATTTCATAATTTAGACGCCTATATTTCGCTGCCGCGCCTTGGCTCGCTGGCCCTGTCGCCTGACGGCAACCGCCTAGTCACCACCCTGAGCACGCTGGATGAGGACGGCACCAAATACACCTCGGCACTGTGGGAGATTGATCCCAAGGGCCAGAAGCCTGCCCGGCGGCTGACCTTCGGCGAACACGGAGAATCGCAGCCGGTCTTCGCCGCCAACGGCGACCTGCTGTTCAATGCCAAGCGTTCTTCCAAGGACGATGCGGTGTCTGAAGCGTGGCTGCTTCCGGCTGAAGGTGGCGAGGCCAGGGCTGTGCTCACCCACCCTGCTGGCATCGGCCAGATCAGTGTTGCCCAGCATGCTGGGAGCCTGGTCATCCAAACCCAGGCCCACAGCCGGGTGCAGGACCTGGAAGCCGAAGCCGAGCTGCGCAAGGGCCGCAAAGACAAGAAGGTGGCCGCCATTTTGCACACCGGCTACCCGGTGCGCTTCTGGGACCACGACCTGGGGCCGTCGGTGCCGCATTTCTACGCCGCCGAACTTCCCGAGGACGGAAGCGAGGAGAAGGGCGAGCTGAAGAACCTCACCGCCGGCATTGGCGGTGAGCTGGCCGAAACTTCCTTCGACGTCGCAGCCAACGGCGACTTCCTGATCACCGAATGGCAGGTGGCCGAGGGGCGCGCTTCACAGGCCAGCGGCCTGATGCGCATCGATACCCACACCGGAGCCAAGGAAATGCTGCTGGCACCGGATGAGAACTACGAGTACACCCTGGGCAAGATCAGCCCGGATTCGGCGCGGCTGGTCTACGTGCGCTGGAACCGCACCACCCCCGAAAGTGCCCCGATCCCGCAGCTGTGGCTGATGGACCTTGGCAGCGGCGAAACGCACCAGATCGCGGTGGGCTGGGACCGCTGGGCCAATGAGGTGTACTGGGTGCCCAACGGCCATTCCCTGCTGCTGGTGGCCGACGACAACGGCCACGCCCCGGTGTTCCGGCTGCAGCTGGAGAACGACTCGATCACCGCGCTGACCCACTACGGCGCACATTCCAACATCCAGATCAGCCCCGATTCGCGCACCGCCTACGCGCTGCGCGCCAGCTACCTCTACCCTGCCGAGCCGATATCCATCGACCTGATGCATGCCCACGAGCCGCTGGCCCTGCCGGCCCCTGCGCCGCGCCCTCAGCTTCCCGGCACCCTGGAAGAAGTGACCACACAGGTCGACGGCGCGAGCGTCCGTGCCTACCTGGCTCTGCCCGAAGGGGCCAATGCCCAGGAGAAGGCGCCGCTGCTGCTGTGGATCCACGGCGGCCCGTTGGGCTCGTGGAATGCGTGGAGCTGGCGCTGGAACCCGTGGCTGCTGGTCGCCAAGGGCTACGCGGTGCTGCTGCCGGACCCTGCCCTGTCCACCGGCTACGGCCAGGAGTTCATCCAGCGCGGCTGGGGACGCTGGGGCTTCGAGCCGTTCACCGACCTGATGGCCATCACTGACGCCGCCGAGGCCCGCGAGGACATCGATGAAACCCGCACCGCGGCCATGGGCGGCTCCTTCGGCGGCTACATGGCCAACTGGGTGGCCGGGCACACCGACCGGTTCAAAGCGATCGTCACCCACGCGAGCCTGTGGGCGCTGGAGGGCTTCGGCAAGACTACCGACGCCTCCTTCTACTGGACCCGCGAGATGAGCCCGGAGATGATCGAAGTGAACTCGCCGCACCAC
This sequence comes from Glutamicibacter uratoxydans, assembly GCF_006539925.1. Classification (GTDB taxonomy): domain Bacteria; phylum Actinomycetota; class Actinomycetes; order Actinomycetales; family Micrococcaceae; genus Glutamicibacter; species Glutamicibacter uratoxydans. The sequence continues at coordinate 14,104 of NZ_BJNY01000002.1, forward strand.
TCGGTGGGCAATATCGTCACCCCGATGCTGGTGATCCACGGCGACAAGGACTACCGCGTGCCGATCGGCGAGGGGCTGCGCCTGTGGTACGAGCTGCAGGCGGACTCCGGCCTGCCGCAGCGCGAGGACGGCTCCACCGACCACCGCTTCCTGTACTTCCCGGACGAGAACCACTGGATCCTCTCCCCGCAGCACGCGAAGATCTGGTACCAGGTAGTTGAACACTTCCTCACCGAGCATGTGCTCGGCCAGGACCCGGGCGAGCTGCCCGAACTTCTGGGCTAGGAAATGAGGACGCCGCCAGCATCTGCTGGCGGCGCCCCCCTTTAAGCATCAAGTCCAAGGGAGCCGAGCTTGTGCGGATTGCAGATCTGCCACAGCGTGCGAATCCTGCCATCGTCCAACTCAAGGCCCAAAAGATCGGTGCGGTAGGGCAGCGTGAAGAGCACAGCAGGCTCCCCGTTGACGATGCGGCGCTCCAGGACCCGCCCCGGATTGCGCTGGGCGACGCCCAGCAGGAAACGGGTGACCTTCGCCGAGCCGAAGACCGGGTTGCGGGCGGCGGAGATGATTCCTCCCCCGTCGTTGTACAGCACCGCACCATCGTGCAGCAGGGAAGCCACCGCGGCCGCATCGTCGTTGTTGATTGCCTCGATGATGCGGTCGAGCATGCCGGCGACCTTGGCAGGGTCGTGCTCGGTGGCGCGCTGGGCATCCAGCTTAGCCTTGGCGCGGTGCAGCATCTGCCGCACCGCCGCCGGCGTGCTTCCCAGCACCTGGGCGATCTGCGGCGCGGTATAGCCCAGGGCATGGTGCAGCACATAGGCGGCCCTGGCGGTTTCGGGAAGCTGCTCAAGGATGTGCAGCAGCCCGACGCGCAGCATCGAGGAACGGATCGCCGCATCCTCCGGCAGGGTGCGCTCATCCACTGGTTCGGGCAGCCACGGGCCGATGTACTGTGTGCGCGTGGCCCTAGCCGAACGCAGCACGTCGATGGCCCGGCGCGTGGTCAGCGTGGTCAGGTAGGCCGCCGGGTTGCGCACCTCCTTGGCGCCGAGCACCTGCTCGCCCACGGCGCTGACCACGTCCTGGGCCTCGGCCCAGACGCCCAGCATGTTGTAGGCGAGCATGGTCAGCCGCGGCTGTTCGTCGGCCCAGGCCTGCAGCGTGTCTGCCACTAGCGCACCGGCGGTTCGATCCGGGTGGTGATGGCGATGCGGTTCCACACGTTGATCGTCGCAATGGCGAAGATCAGGTTGCCAAGTTCCTCTTCGCTGAATTCCTCGGCCGCGGCATTCCACACCTCGTCGGTGACGCCGGTGGCAGGATCCAGCCGGGTCACCTCATCGGTTAGGCGCAGCGCCGCGCGCTCCGCGTCGCTGAACAGCGGGGAGTCGTTGTAGGCGGCCACGGCGAAGAGCTTGGCCGTGCTGATTCCAGCTTCCATCGCGTCATGCGAGTGCATGTCGGTGCAGAAGGAGCAGCCGTTGAGGATCGAGGCGCGCAGCTTGACCAGCTCGTAGAGTTCCTTCGGGACATTGGATGAAGCGTACTTCTCCATCCCCAGCACTGCCGCGTAGCCCTTGGCGTGGGTTTGGCCCAGATTCATGCGCATGATTGACTCCTTGTCATCTCGTTACAAGAGTACGTCGCACCAGCTGGCCCGAGTGTGACAGCTGTGTCCATAATATTTTCTGGCCCCAGGCGTCGGGGTTAGATTTAACCCGTGAGCACAGTGATCGTCCCCGCAGATCTAACAGATGCCAGGGTCGTTGCCCTGGTCCAGGACCATCTAGACGAGATGGCGCCGACGGCTCCGGAGGATGCACGGCATGCGCTGGACCTCTCAGGGCTGCAGACCCCCGAGGTGCATCTGTTCACCGCGCTGGTCGATGGTGTTCCGGCAGCCTTGGGTGCGGTGGCATTTTTCGGCGACCGCCAGGGGGAGCTCAAAAGCATGCGTACTGCAGCCCACGTCCGCGGCCGGGGCATTGGGCGGCTGATGCTGAACCATCTGATCATTCATGCAACGGTTTCCGGGCTGGCGGACCTGTACCTGGAGACCGGGACGCATGAGCTGTTCGCACCGGCCAGGGCCATGTACCGGTCCGCCGGATTCCTCCCCTGCCCGCCCTATGGCAACTATGTTGCCAACGAGCACAGCATCCACATGCACCTGGCCTTGGACCCCCGGTAGCCCACCGCTGGCACCAGGCTATTCGCCGGGCAGCGCAACATCCTTCGGCTCGTCGCCGCCGGCCCCGCGGGTTGCCCTGATCAGGGCCTGGGCCCTGCGAGCCACATCCGCATCGCGGTCCGCCAGCACATCCGCCAGGTGGTCCAGGTGCGCCACCCGTGCGCTGAAGCCGCGGCGCAGGCGCTCAATGGCAGGGGTTGCTTCCAGTTCCCGCTCCTCGCGCAGCGCCATGGCCAGCGCACGCTCGAAGAGCCGCTGGCCTGCGTCGTCCGCCTCGCCGTTCTTCGAGGCTCCGAGCACCGCCACCGCGTTGATCTGCGCATCGTCCAGGCCGATGAGCAGGCGTTCGAGCTTGGCCGAGGCGCCGCGCAGCTCGGCGGTGCCCCGCCCGAACCGGCCCAGGGAGCCCGAGGCGGTGAGCAGGAACCGGACGCCGAGCGCCAGGTTGAGCACGGTGAAGAAGAACAGCCAAGTGAACAGCCAGAACAGCTGACCGAAGCTGACCGAGGTGTCCTCTTCGAATCCGTTGTGCTCAAGCCCGACAGCATAGTCGTCCACCGCGTGGGCGATGGTGATTTCCGGATACTTGCTCTCATAGATGCTTCCGTACTCCCAGTTCGAGGAGCCGCCGATGGTGTATTTTCCGGCACTGACCTCGGGGCTGATCAGCCCGGGCACGATGGCGGTTCCCTCATCGGTGTAGAAGACGGGGATGATCGCCGTGCCGCTGTTCAGCTCCTTGGTTTCCGGGTTCAAGAGTGCAGGAAACTCCTGCTTGATGCGGTGCAGCGCGTCCAAGATGCTCTTCGGCTGCGCCGTGCGGTAGTCAGCGCCCTGCTCGGTCTTCAGCTTCAGGTAGGCCTCGGCATCGCGGACGGCAACCACCATATTTGTCGGCACCGGGAAGTCGCTGTCAACATACCTGATGATTTCGGTGTTCGACAGCTCGCCGCTGGGATCGTCGATCTGGAGGTTCGCGCCCAGGCCGGTGCCTTCGCGGTCGGCAAAGGGCTCGCCGGTCAGCTGGGCGGCGGTGATGCCGGCGGGAATCATGCCCACCAGCAGCACCCCTGCCAGGCCGAGTGCCAGTAGCACGCCGCGGGGCCGGTACAGCGCGTCGATCCTGCGGTGCGCCGACTTCTTCTGCGGCGCCTGCCTGTCGGATTCGAGGGTATCGCCGGTGATCGAGCGCACCAGCGCGTCAACGTAGGCGGCATTGGCATAGCCGTCCTTGGCCGCAGAGGCATCCAGCCCCAGTGACTTTTTCAGCTCCAGGTAGTCTTGGGCCGCCGGTGCCGGGGCGAGAACCTTGCCGTGCGGGTAGCGCGAGAGCTGCTTCTTGAGCTTGATGGCCAGGGCGACGATCTGCTGCTCCGCCTCATGCCAGGCGGCAATCGCCTGGTGGTTCTTCGCATCTCCCGACGCGGCGTCGAGCAGCCGTCCCAAGGCGGCGCGCAGCTCCTCGATATCAGCGTTCGCCACCATCTGGCCCGGGGCCTGTTCCAGCCTGATCAGCAGCCGGTTCAGCGCCTCGTTGACCGGCGAGCTGAGCTGGTCGAAGGTGGAGCCGGTGCCGGCCAGCCTGGCGTGGACCGAGCCGGCGCCCATCAGCGCGTCGGAGAGGCTGGTCAGCCGGCGGGCCGCCGCCTCGAATTCGCCCAGCTGCTTGGCGGTCTGTTCGGTGAAGCAGCTGCTGCGGGAGAACAGCGCGGCAACCAGCGGGTCCTCGCTGCGCGCCAGGTCCAGGGACAGCTTGCGCAGCTGGTTCCACGAGTTCTTGAAGCCCTCGGGCCGGTCCTTGGCCGGCGCGGCGTAGTAGGTTGCTTCCAGCGCTTCAAGGTCCAGGACCACGCGGGCGAGCTTGCGCTGGGCGGCGGCGAGCCGGCGGTGCTTGGCTTCCCAGCGCAGGGAGTAGCGCACGGAGAGCAGCAGGAAGACCGCGGTGGCGGAGGCGCCAAGGCCGATCAGCGAAATCCAGAACACCGGGTTGGTGTTTGGAGGATCGTAGAGCACGATCGCCGCCCGCTGCGCCGCGGCGACCACTGCCTTGGGGCCGTGGCCCAGCCCCAGGTTGTCCCTGAACGCGTTGTCGATCTCGAAGCTGACATCCAGCGGCTCTTCATAGGCCCTGTGGTCGCGGGCCTCGGCCAGATCTGCGCGCACCGCGGTGCCGGTAAAGCGGTATTCGGGCGTTGAATCGGCCGGATCCTTGTTCTCCAGCTGGGTGCTGAGCACTATGTCCTTGCCCGGCAGGATTCCGCGCAGGCGCTCGTCGCCGCTGAGGAAGCGGTCGGTCACCGTCAGCGTCAGCGGCTGGTGCGAGAGGATCGGAGCGTCCATGGCCGCGTCGACGGTCCGCTGGCTGATGTTCCAGTCTTGGGTGCCTTCGACCACGATCTTCACCTCATAGCGAGGCTGGCCGGTTTCCTGCGCTTCAAGAAAAGTGTTGATCCCGACCGCCGCGGTGATCGTGGTGAGCACCGCCATGAGCACTGCGGGAATCAGCGCCCACGACTGCGGGCGGCGCAGCCTGCGGCCCTGGGAGTCGGTGTACTGGCGCCTGCGGCTCATGCCCTGTCCTTCTGCCGCCCGGTGCTCCAGCGCTGCACCCACTGCGCGGCGTGTTCCAGGGTGGCGATGTCGTCGAGGCGCTGCGCGGTGCCGGTGGCCGGTCCGTTCAGATACTTCGTGATCTCCTGCGGAAGCTTGATGTCCTGCGCCTTGGCCTGCTCCGCCAGGGACTGCAGCGTGGCGTTCAGCGAGATGCGCAACTGCCACAGGTTCTGGAGCATCGCGGCAGGTTCGACGGTGCGGAACTTCGGGGAGTTCAGCCACTGGCGCGCCTCCAGCAGCGCGTTGGTGTCGGTAACCAGATGCGCCCTGAGCTGCGGGGCGGCGGGCAGCGCGGAGGCCTTGGCGTCGTCCATGAACAGCGCGCAGCTTTCCAGCAGTTCCTTGTGGGCGGAAATTGTTGAACTGAACCGGCGGTGGTCTGGTTTGTCGTGCCCCAGCAGGCCGTCCAGGGCAGTGAACGCGTCAAGCAGCGTGTCCTGCGCGGTACTGGCCTGTTCCAGCCGCTCAAGCTGTGCGGCGCTGACGCCAGCTGCTTCCACTACGCCGTCGGCCGCCTGCCGGGCCTCCTCGATGACCGAGGGCACCGCAGCCAGGAACTGGGCGCCGCGGGTTGCAGCGAGGCTGTCGGCGGGCAGCTGGAGCTCCGGCAGCCTTGCGGAGGCCAGCTTTTGGGACTGGCTGCGCAGCCGCTCCTGCAACTGGAGGCCGCGCTTCTGGCGGCGCTGCTCGGCGGTGCGCCGTGCGGCACGGATGCGGCTAGTGGAATAGATGAACGCTGTCAGGGCGAGCAGGCCACCGAGCACCGAGACCGCCAGGATCTTCTTGCCCTCGGAAGTTTTCGGGGTGATCTTTGAGAAATAGTCCTTGGGCGCGTTCAGCTCTTCGGTGGTCGCCCGCACCGCTTCGATGACCGCCTGGGTGTAGTTCTGCTGGTCCATGGCCGGGCGCAGCGCTTCAACACTGTGCTCCAGCGCCGCCTTGCGGTCTCCGCGCACATTCCAGGCCCTGTCGATGGCAATCTCTCCCCCGGCGCCGTCGTCGGTGGGAAGCACCAGCCCGATGACGATCCATCCGTCCTGGATCAGGCCCACCTTATCGGAGGTGTCGGGCCAGTCGTCGTGCAGCAGCAGGTAGGAGGTGGGGCCGAACAGCGTCATACCGCGGATGAACTGCGCGGCGCCGCCCTTCCAGGTATTCTTCGGCCCGTCCACGCCCACCACAAGCTTGGCGTTCGTCTGTCCCATGATTTCCCGGACACCGTCCAGGACTTTCTGGTTGTCGATCTTCTTCTGCTGCGAGTCGATCACCGCCAGGTGGAAATCTCCGTCTTCGGCGACGATGTCGGGCAGGACAATGTCCTTCTCGTCCTTCTCGTCCTTGGGCGCAGTGCTGGGCTTGCTCGGATAGATCGGCTGGAAGTTCTGCTCCTCGCCGTCGCTTCCCTGCGCCAGCGCGGGCGCGGCAAAGCTTGAACTGAACAGCAGGAAGGTCAGCAGCAGCGAGGCCAGAAGGCGCCGCGGGATGCCGGCGGGCGAAAGATTCATAGTCTACCGATTATACCAATCGACGCTTTTAAAGCAGTCAAGCCCCGTCGCTTGAAGGCGGCGGGGCTTGGAGCTGGCGGCTTGAAACTAGTCAAGCAGCATGGCTGGTTCCTGCAGGATGGAGGCGACGTCGGCCATGAAGCGGGCCGAGAGGTCCCCGTCCACCACACGGTGGTCGAAGGAGCCGCCCAGGGTGGTGATCCAGCGCGGAACTACCTCGCCGTCCACGACCCATGGCTTCTGGCGGATGGTGCCGAAAGCGACGATGGCCACCTCGCCCGGGTTGATGATCGGGGTGCCGGTGTCGATGCCCAGGGCGCCGATGTTGGTGATCGACAGGGTGCCGCCGCGCATGTCCTCCGGCTTGGTCTTGCCTGCGCGGGCGGTGGTGGCCAGCTCGTTCAGGGCAGTGGCCAGCTCGCGCATGTTCAAGTCCTGGGCGTCCTTGATGTTCGGCACCAGCAGGCCGCGCGGGGTGGCTGCGGCGATGCCCAGGTTCATGAAGCGCTTCTGGTGGATCTCTGCGCCGTTCTCGGTCTCTACCCAACTGGCGTTCACCGAGGGGTTGCGGGCCGCGGCCCAAATGACGGCGCGGGCCAGCACCAGCAGCGGGGAGACCTTGATGCCCTCGAAGTCGCGGGACTTCTTCAGCCGTGCCACGTATTCCATGGTGCGGCTGGCATCCACGTCCACGAAGATCGACACGTGCGGGGCGGTGAAGGCCGAGTCCACCATGGCCTTGGCGGTGGCCTTGCGCACCCCGCGCACCTGGGTGCGCTCGGTGCGGGCGTCGGCCAGCTCGCCGTGGGCCCAGTAGGTCGGGGCGGCTGCGTGCTCCGCTTCGCGCTGTGCCTGGTAGCTGTTCACGTCCTCGCGGGTGACCTCGCCCTGGGAGCCGGTGCCCACCACGTCGTTGATGTCCACGCCGAGCTCCTTGGCCAGGCGGCGCACCGGAGGCTTGGCCAGCACGCGGTCCACGAAGTTCGCCACGGCAGGCTTGGCCTTGTCCACCTCGCGGGTCAGTGCGCTGGACAGGGAAGCTGCGCGGCGCGAGATTTCCTCGGTCAGCGCCGAGGCACGCGAGGCGCGCAGCTGGGCCGGGTCGCTGGAAGGCTTGGGGCGGTTGGTGCGGGCGCGGCGCACCGAGGAGTCGGCGGTCGGGCCGGAACCGACCAGCGGGCCGGGTTCCTCAGAGGCCTGCGGGGCGGCGGTGGCCAGCGCCTCGGCAGGTTCCGGGGTGCCGGTCGGGGCAGGCTTGTTGCCGTCCTGGTCGATGGTGATCAGCGGAGTGTCCACCAGCACGGTGTCGCCCTCGGCCGCGTGCAGCGCGGTGACTACTCCGGCGAAGGGGCAGGGCAGTTCCACCAGGGACTTGGCGGTTTCGATTTCCACGAAGATCTGGTTGACCTCGACGGTGTCGCCCACGGCGACCTTCCACGAGGCGATGTCGGCTTCGGTGAGGCCTTCGCCCACGTCGGGCAGGTTAAAGACGGTCATTTTCGGCTCCTAGTAGGCGAAGGAACGGTCGAGGGCTTCAAGCAGCTTGTCGATATCCGGCAGGTACTGGGATTCGACCTTGGAGATCGGGTACGGCATGTGGAAACCGCCCACGCGCAGCACCGGGGCTTCCAGGGACAGGAAGGCGCGCTCGGTCACCCGGGCTGCGATCTCTCCGCCCAGGCCGCCGAAGGTCGGGGCCTCGTGGGTCACGATCAGCCGTCCGGTCTTCTGCACCGACTCGGTGATGGTGTCGAAGTCGATGGGCGAAAGCGAGCGCAGGTCGATGACTTCGATGGAGCGCCCGTCTTCCAGCGCCGCCTCGGCGGCCGCCAGGGCGACGGGCACCAGCGGGCCGTAGGCGACGATGGTCGCGTCGTCTCCGCTGCGCACCACCTGCGCCTTAAAGGCGTCAAGTGCCGGGGTCTCGGTGTCCACCTCGCCCTTGAGCCAGTAGCGGCGCTTAGGCTCAAAGTAGATCACCGGGTCCGGGCAGGCGGCGGCCTGCTGGATCATCCAGTAGGCGTCGTTTGCGTTGGAGGGGGTGATCACGCGCAGACCCGCGGTGTGCACGAACAGTGCTTCCGGGGATTCCGAGTGGTGCTCAATGGAGCCGATGCCGCCGCCGTAGGGGATGCGGATGACCACTGGGGTGGTCAATCGGCCCTCGGAGCGTGCGTGCATCTTGGCCAGCTGGGTGGTGATCTGGCTGAAGGCTGGGAAGACGAAGCCGTCGAACTGGATTTCCACCAGCGGGCTGTGGCCGCGCAGCGCCATGCCCACGGCGGAGCCGACGATGCCCGCCTCGCCCAGCGGCGAGTCGATCACGCGGTGGGCGCCGTACTTTGCCTGCAGGCCTTCGGTGATGCGGTAGACGCCGCCGAGCTTGCCGATGTCTTCGCCCATCAAGATGGCCTTGTCATTGCCTTCAAGGACCTTGTCCAGGCCCGCGGTGATGGCCTTGGCCAGAGTCATGGTGGTGGTCATTTAGTGCTCTCCCTGCGCCGCATCGGCGAATCCTGCTTCGTACTGAAGATGCCAGTCCAGTTCTTCCTGGATCAGCGGGTGGGCCTGGGCGTAGACCTGTTCGAAGGACTTGGCCAGCGGCGGGACCGGGAAGGCCATGGCATCTTCGCGGACCTTGGCCGCCATGGCGTCGGCATCTACCGCCAGCTGCTCGAAGAATTCGTCGTCCACCAGCTTGTTTTCGCGCAGGTAGGTTTCGAGGCGGATCAGCGGATCCTTGGGAGCCCAGGCCTTTTCCTCTTCGCTCAAGCGGTATTTGGTGGGGTCGTCCGCCGTGGTGTGGGCGCCGAGCCGGTAGGTCACCGCTTCGATGAAGACCGGACCCTTGCCGCTGCGCGCATGCTCCAGCGCCCAGCGGGTCACTGCCAGCACGGCAAGCACGTCGTTGCCGTCCACGCGGATGCCCGGCATGCCGTAGCCGGCGGCGCGCTGAACCAGCGGCACCTTCGACTGGACCTCGAAGGGAACCGAGATGGCCCACTGGTTGTTCTGGCAGAAGTAGACCACCGGTGCGTCGAAGGAGTTGGCGAAGACCATCGATTCGTGGGCTTCGCCCTCGGTGGACGAGCCGTCGCCGAAGTAGGCAACCACTGCCCCGCCCTCGGCAGCGCGCTTGGCTTCGTCCCAGCCGTGCTGCTCCAGGTTCAGCGCCATGCCGTAGCCTGCCGCATGCGGCAACTGGGCGGCGAGCACCATGGTGTACATGTGGAAGTTGTTTTCCCGCGGATCCCAGCCGCCGCCGGAGATGCCGCGGAAGAGGCGCAGCATCTCGGAGAAGGAGACCTCGCGGGTCAGGGCGACGCCGTGCTCGCGGTAGGTCGGGAAGATGTAGTCGCTCGGACGTGTGGCACGCCCCGAACCGATCTGTGCCGCTTCCTGGCCGCGCACCGGAACCCAGAGGCACAGCTGTCCCTGGCGCTGCAGGGCGGTGGCCTCCTGGTCGAAGCGGCGGGTCAGCGCCATGTCGCGGTAGAAGCTGCGCAGCATATCCGCATCAACGTCGGCCAGGTAGGCGTCGTAGATGTCATGAGCCAGCCGCTGTCCATCCGGCGTCAGGATCTGAACCAGGTCCTCCTCGGTCACAGCACGCGTCATAAATCATCCTTTGGTCATAAATATGCCCCACACGGAATACATTCCGCATGGGACATATAGCGGCTTGTCCAGTTTCCAAGCCTATAGTGTTTGCCTGTTAAAACGCGAGAAAACCGCCTTGTTTAGCCTTGCGCCAAATCAAGTGATTCGCTGCACAGCGCAATGAAGCGGTCGTTGGCTTCGACCTCGCCGATGGAAACGCGCACACCTTCACCGGCGAATCCGCGCACCGACAGCGCACGCTGTTCAGCCCGTTCAACGAAGTCTGCGGTCTTCTCTCCCAGCGGCAGCCAGACGAAGTTCGCCTGGGTCGCAGGGATCTTCCAGCCCTGTTCAGCCAGGGCTACCACCACGCGCTCGCGCTCGGCAACCAGCGAATCCACGCGCGCCAGCACCTCGTCCATATGCGCCAGCGATGCCACCGCGGCATCCTGCGCCACGGTGGACACGGCAAATGGGGTGGCCATGATGCGCAGGTTGTCGGTGATTTCCGGATGCGCCACCGAGTAGCCCACCCGGAGGTTGGCCAGGCCGTGGGCCTTGGAGAAGGTGCGCAGCAGGATCACGTTCGGGTTCGCCTTGTAGGTTTCCACGCCGTTGACCGAACGCTCGTCGCGGACGAATTCGATGTAGGCCTCGTCAAGGACGATCAGCACATTGCGCGGAACGCGTGCGATGAAGTCGTCGACCTCCTCCTGGGTGAGGATGGGGCCGGTCGGGTTGTTGGGGGTGCACAGCAAGATCACCGAGGTGTTCTCGTTGATTGCCTCGATCATGGCTTCAAGATCGTGGCGGCCGTCTTCCAGCAGCGGAATCTGCACCGGCAGCGCTCCAGCGGTCTGCACCAGGATCGGGTAGGCCTCGAATGAACGCCAGGCGAAGATCACTTCATCCTGGACACCGTCTTCATTCTGGCCGGCAAAGGTGTTCAGGATCTGCACCAGCGCGCCGAGGGAGCCGGCGCCGGTGACAATGTCCTCCGCCGGAACATCCAGGTAGCCGGCCAGCGCTTCGCGCAGCTTGGTCGACAGCGAATCAGGGTAGCGGTTCAGCGCGCTCTGATCGATGACTGCCTGGTGAACTTGAGGCAGCGGTCCAAAGGGATTTTCATTCGAGGACAACTTATAAGCGGTCAGTCCGTCGATCTGGACCGGAGGCTTTCCGGCGGCATACTTTGGCAGGCGTGCAACGATGGGACGTGGCTGCACCTGGTCTTGGGTCACAGGGTTCTCAGTCATACATCAAAGCGTAGCCCCGAACGCACCCAGCGTGCTTTCAACATCGGCTCAGATTTCTGTGCGAAAGTGTCCCTATGAGCTTCCTACTTCGAGTCGTTGTCAATGCCTTGGCCCTTGCCGCCGCGGTCTGGATTGTACCCGGCATCCACATTGATGCTGTGGGCAATGACACCGTCGGACTGATCATCTCCTATTTGGTCGTCGGCCTGATCTTCGGCTTCGTCAACGCGCTGGTCCGCCCAGTGGTCAAGATCCTCTCGCTGCCGATCACCTGCCTGACCCTGGGGCTGTTCACCATTGTCATCAACGCGCTGATGCTGATGCTCACCGCGTGGATCACCCAGTTCACCCCGGCAACGATGACCATCGACCACTTCTGGTGGGATGCCATCGTCGGAACGATCATCATCTCCATCGTTTCCGCGCTGCTCGGCCTCTTCGTCGACCGCGACAACCGATAGGCATTGCCGCTAGTGCGGCGGGGCGATCTGATGATCCAGATCCTCCCGCCGCTTTTCTTTGCCCTTCGGCTTGCGCTCGGCCCTGCGCTCGATGGTGAAGCGCCGAAACGCCAGCGGGCCGGTGGGCAGCGTGAACTCCGAGAGCTGCTGCCTGATTTCCGGCGTCGGCTCCTGCTGCAGCTCGCGCACATGGTCTTCGTAGTTGGTCAATGAATGCGGTGCGCCAAAGATGCCGTCCTGGGGCAGCTGGTCCATGATCTGCCTGCGCGGGCCATCGAAGCTGACGGTCATCTGGCGCTCCGTGACCTTGTTGCCGCGGCCATCGGTTCCGGGAACCATATCCTTCTTGTCTTCCAGGGACAGGGTCCTGACTTCCTCGGGAAGATCGATGCCGCCGATTGGCGAGCCGAAGGTGATGGCCTTGGTCATTTTGAACTTCTTGCGCATCAACCGGTTTTTGAGCAGATTGGCGGCATGGATCCCGCCCTGCGAGTACCCGGTGACAATCACCTCGTCGTCGGGGCCGGCGCCCGAGTATTCCAAGGCATCGGAGATCGGGCCGACGTAGTTTTCCGAGTCGCGGCCAAAGGCGTCGACGATGCCCATGGTGTCAAAGGGGTTGGGGCCACCCAAACCATCCTGGGTGCCGGGAATGATCACAATGTACTTGTTCGGGTCCACCTGCGCGACGATGAACTTGCTGTGCTCGTTTTCTCCGCCGTCATTCAGCAGGCGGTGAAGCTGCGTATAGCTGTCCAGCGTGCCGTCGATTTCAATGCTTTCCTGCTCCTGGATCCGCGTCAGCTCAATGCTGCGCTGCGGCCCGGCGGACTCGATCATTCCGGTCAGCTCGCGGGTGGTTTCGGTGACCAGCTCCTGCGGGTTGCTGTCGGTGCCCACGATATTCCACGGATTGAGCACCATGAGCATCCGCAGCAGCGACTGCATAGTTTCGGTCGGAGGCCTGTTGGCATTGTTCATGCTCTGGGTGAAGAAATCTTCACCGATTTCTTTCCATGATTCGGCCAGCACCATTTTCTGGATCAAGGCTTCGGAATACTCGTAGTTCTCTATTGCCGCGGCAACCCTTTCGGCCAGTCTTCTGGCCTCAATCACCGACTCGGCCGCATGCTGGTAGCCCCGGCGCAGGCAGCCTGCCAGCTGAGCCGCAAAGTAGCTGCGGGCGGACAGCCCCGCTGCGGAACTTTGCATAGCCACGTCGTTCTGGCATTGGTCGGACTGGACGGCGGCGCGCAGCAGGCTCGATTCGACCTCTTGGAGCTGGGCATAGACCTGCTGGCAGATTCCCTGGGCATCCGCGTAATCAGCCGAGTTGTAATTGACGTCATATCCCATGGCTACCCAGCCATTCGCTCGGCATTGATCTTGGATTCCAGCGCATAGATCTCATTGCGGGCCAGGGAAAGATAGGACTCCGCGTCCAGCAGGACGCCGACAAGTGCCTCAAGGCGTCCACTCAGCTCCCCCACCTGGGCACTGAACGCCTGGCCCGCCTCAGACCTCCAAGTCAACCCGCTGATCTGGGCCAGCTGGCCAATGGCGAATCGCGTCGTCTTCTTCGTATCCGAGAGCTGGAATGCCACCGAATCCAGTGTTGCCTGAAACATCATGACTGCCCCTTTGTTGTGTGCCGTTCGAGCATCGGCAAGATGCCGGTAGGTCTTCAGAATGCTGGCCGCCAGCCGCTGCCGATGCAGATTGGGGACCGATTGTGGATGGGCCGGGGACGTAAAAAGTGTGATGTGGGCAAAAGGGATGAAAGAATAGTGCCATGGCTGAGATTGCGCGCACTTCCCTTGCTAATGAACCACTGGCTTTGACTGCCCTCGACGGACGCTACCGCGCCGCCGTGGCTCCGCTGGTCGACTACCTGTCCGAGGCGGCTTTGAACCGCGATCGCATTCACGTTGAAGTTGAATGGCTGATCCACCTGACCGATAACTCCGTACTGCCGGGCACCTCCCCGTTCACCGATGAACAGAAGGCCGCCCTGCGAAAGATCGTCACCGACTTCAACGCAGATTCCGTGAAGGAACTGGCAGAGATCGAAGCAGTGACCGTTCACGACGTGAAGGCAGTGGAGTACTACATTGCCAACCGCCTTGAGCCAATCGGCCTGGGCCACCTCAAGCCGCTGGTCCACTTCGGCTGCACCTCCGAAGACATCAACAACCTCTCCTACGCACTGGGCGTGCAGGGCGGCGTGCAGCAGGTATGGCTGCCGGCGGCCCGCGACCTGGTTGCCCAGCTGACCAAGATGGCCGAGGATTCCCGCGACGTGCCGATGCTCTCGCGCACCCACGGCCAGCCGGCGACCCCAACCACCCTGGGCAAGGAACTGGCAGTTCTTGCATGGCGCCTGACCCGCCAGCTGAACCGCATCGAGAAGACCGAGTACCTGGGCAAGATCAACGGCGCCACCGGCACCTACGCCGCCCACTACGCTTCGGTGCCAACCGCCGACTGGCAGCAGGTCTCCAAGTCCTTCGTCGAGCACCTTGGCCTGACCTGGAACCCGCTGACCACCCAGATCGAATCCCACGACTGGCAGGCAGAGGTCTACGCAGACATCGCACGCTTCAACCGCATTCTGCACAACCTGTGCACCGATGTCTGGAGCTACATCTCCATCGGCTACTTCGCACAGATCCCAGTGGCCGGCGCCACCGGCTCTTCGACCATGCCGCACAAGGTCAACCCGATCCGCTTCGAGAATGCAGAAGCCAACCTGGAAATCTCCAACGGCCTGCTGGACACCCTGGGCTCCACCCTGGTCACCAGCCGCTGGCAGCGCGACCTGACCGACTCCTCCTCGCAGCGCAACATCGGCACCGCCATCGGCCACTCGCTGCTGGCGATCTCCAACGTCGCCAAGGGCCTGGACCGTCTGGACGTCGCCGAGGCAGTTCTGGCCGACGACCTGGACCACAACTGGGAGGTTCTCGCCGAGGCCATCCAGATGGTCATGCGCGCCGAGGCCATCGCCGGCGTCGAAGGCATGGACAACCCTTACGAGCGCCTGAAGGACCTGACCCGCGGCCACCGCGTGGATGCGGCCCGCCTGAAGGAATTCGTCGGTGAGCTCGGCCTGTCGGCAGAGGCCGAGGCACGCCTGCAGTCGCTGACCCCAGGCACCTACAACGGCATCGCTTCGCAGCTGGTAGACCACCTGAAGTAAGCTCCATCGGGCAAAGGCCGCGGGTTCACCCGCGGCCTTTGCTGTACCCGCAAGTTCATCTGCCGACTCCGTTTAGTGCTTTGAAATTACACCGTTTAGACTTTAAGTAATCATCACAAACGGAAGAAGGACATGTTTCTTACAGTACTTGTCGGCATTGGAATCCTGATCTCGATCTTCCTGTTCCTTGCAGCCTCGGGCAGCAAGCCAGGCAGGGAAAAGAAGGGGCTGAAGCTCAGCGCGTTCGGCATTCTGGCCTTCTCGCTGGTCGTCCTCGGTTTTGCATCAACTACCATCGTCCAGCCGCGCACCGTGGGAGTGAAGATTGCCCTGGGCAAGCCGACCGCTGTGGTCGGCAACGGATTCCACCTGAAGGCCCCATGGGAAACCGTGGAGAAGCTCGACGGTTCGGTGCAGAACGACGTGTACTCCAATGACAGCGCCATCCCCGTGCGCCTGGGCAACAACGGCAAGGCCAACGTCGACGCTTCCATCCAGTGGCAGCTGAAAACCGACGACGCCATGTCGGTGTTCCTGGACTACCGCACCTTCGACGGCATCCAGTCCAACCTGGTGGACCGCAACTTCCGCGCGGCGCTGAACGAGGTCATGTCCGAATATGATCCGCTGACCTACAACGACCCGGCCAAGGGCGGCCAGGACCTGGCAGGACTGTCGAAGTCGGTGCAGACCAAGATGCAGGAGAAGGTCGGCACCCAGATCGACATCCGCTCGGTCACCCTGCCGATCATCAACTTCGACGAGCCGACCCAGAACCGCATCAACGAGCTGCAGGCCGAGGCCGCGAAGACCCGTGTAGCCCAGCAGCGCAAGCAGACCAGCACCGCGGAAGCCGAGGCCAACAAGATCCTCGAACGCTCCATCACCCAGGAAACCCTGACGTCCAAGTGCCTGGACATTGTCGCCGAATCGGGCCAAAGCCCGATCGGCTGCTTCCCGGGCGGCGGAGTCCAGCCGATCACCATGGTCGGCGGCGACAAGGGCAAGTAGCCGCACGCCCTGCCCGCAGCTGAAACACTCAGCACGGGCAGGGCATCACCCGCCTTCAGCCGACAAGCCACCGAAGGTATAGCCAAACGGATGATGCGTGCTGTTTTGGCGATCCGTAGATTTGAAGGCATGAACATTTCCTCAGTTTCCCGCCGTGTTGCCATGTCCACCGTTGCAGTTGCCGTCGCAGCCGGCGCGGCCTTCGCCGCCGCCCCTGCCAATGCAGCTCCTGCCCAGGACGGCTTCGTTTCCACCACCGCAGCAGCGTGGAAGACCATGACTCCTTCGCAGACCCTGGCATCTACCGCTTGGAAGACCACCAGCGCTGTCGACCAGGACGGCAACCGCGTTGCCCTGGACAACCCGGCCGTTGCAAGCTTCGTCGGCTGGGCCTACTTCAAGGCCGACGGCAGCTACACCATGTACAACCTGGACAACAGCCCGAAGCTCAAGGGCGACTGGACCGTGAACGCCGAGGGCACCGAGCGCTGGATCAACGCCAAGAACGATGCAGGCGCCGTCCTGTTCCAGCGCGTTGTCCCGATCACCGAGCTGACCAAGAACGTGTTCACCTACCGCGTGTTCCCTAACGCTGCAGACACCAGCGTCTACTACGACATCGTGCACACCAAGACCAACCACGTTGAGCCGGGCACCGATGCCAAGGGTCCAGGCGCCAACGGCCAGGGCAACAACGGCCAGGGCGGCTACCACTTCAACAACGGCAACCAGCACTAAGCTCAGCACGCCAATGGCCGCTGCCGCTTTCCCCATCGGGGATGCGGCAGCGGCCATTTCTGTTGGCGCAACCGGTTAGGACACTGCTGCCTGTCCGGCATTGGCCTCTCGGGCTGCGGCCTTCACGCTGAACTGCTGAAGCAGCTGCGCGGCGACGCTGACGGCGATGGTCGCCGGGTGCTTTCCGCCGAGTTCCGGAATGCCGATCGGGCAGTTGATCCGCGCCACCGATTCCGGCGCGTGGCCCATGGCAGACAGGTTCTTCTCAAAGCGCCGCCATTTGGCGCTGGAGCCGATCAGCCCGATGGAGCCCAAGTCCTCGCGGCCCAGCGCCGCGTCGCACAGGTGGAAGTCTTCGGAATGGTCGTGGGTCATGACCAGCACATGCGCCCCGGCCGGGAGCGTGCCGATCAGCTCCTCCCCCAGCAGGGCTGGCACCGGATGGATCCGCGCCTGGGCCGGCTGCAGGAAGTCCAGGGATTCGATCTGTTCGGGACGCGAATCGCTGACGTAGAGTTCAATGTCCTGCCGGGCGAGGATGCGTGCAAGCTCCTGGCCTACATGCCCCATGCCGAAGATCGCTACTACCGGCGGCGCCGGCATCGGCTCAAGCAATATGCTCACCTCTCCTCCGCAGCATTGCCGCCCATAGCGGCTGCGTTCCTTGTCGTTGAGCCTCAGGCTCAAAACCTCCGGCTTAACTGCTCCTTCGCGCAGCATCTGCCGGGCGCGCTCAATGGCCACCATCTCCAAGTTGCCGCCGCCGATGGTGTGGCTCACCGATTCTTCGCTGACCACCATTTTGGCCCCGGCTTCGCGCGGTGCGTGTCCGCGCACCGCGCTCACCGTGACCATCACGGATGGCAAACCTGCCGCGCGCAAGCGCAGCAGCTCATCCAACCAGCTCATGACTGAGCGTGGTCCACAACCGCCGAACGGGCGGCTTCAATGGCCCAGAACATTGCCTCCGGCGTTGCCGGGGAGGCAAGGTCCACGCTATGCCCTGCAGGGCCAAAGCTGGCAGCTGCTTGGCGCAGGGCTTCGCGTACCGAGAAAGCCAGCATCAAGGGAGGCTCGCCCACGGCCTTGGAGCCGTAGACCGCGCCTTCTTCATGCGCCTTTTCCAGTAGGGACACATTGAATATCTCCGGCATTTCGGAGAAACTCGGAATCTTATAGGTGCTGGCCGCCTGGGTGGCCAGGCGTCCGCGGGTCGGGCGGTCGCTGCTGTCCCAGCGCAGATCCTCCAGGGTCATCCAGCCGGCGCCCTGGACGAACCCGCCCTCGATCTGGCCCAGATCGATCAGCGGGGAGAGCGAATCTCCCACGTCGTGGACGATGTCCACGCGGCGCAGCGCATAGGATCCGTCAAAGCGGCTGACCTCCACCTCGCTGGCGGCCACGCCATAGGCGAAGTACTTGAACGGGGATCCCGTCATGGTGCTCAGGTCCCAGTGCAGGCCTTCTGTGCGGTAGAAGCCGGCGGCCGACAGCTGCACGCGCTGGAAGTAGGCGGTGCGCACCACTTCTTCCCAGCTCACGGTCTTCCCGGCGCCCAGCCCGCTGACCACTCCGCGGCTGAAGCGCACCTCGTGGGCCGGCACCCCGAGCATTCCGGCGGCCACTTGGGCCAGCCGCGCCTGGATCTGCTCGCAGGCATCCTTGATGGCGCCGCCGTTCAGGTCGCTGCCGGAGCTCGCGGCGGTGGCGGAGGTGTTCGGCACCTTGTCGGTGCGGGTCGGGGCGATCCGCACGCTGGACAGCTGTACGCCCAAGGCCGTGGCTGCAACCTGCATCATCTTGGTGTGCAGGCCCTGGCCCATTTCGGTGCCGCCGTGGGTGACGTGCACCGAGCCGTCCTTGTAGACCAGCACCAGCGCGCCGCCCTGGTTAAACGCCGTGAGGTTGAAGGAGATGCCGAACTTGACCGGGGTCAACGCCAACGCACGCTTACTGTGCTCATTGTTCGCGTTGAATTCGGCAATCTCGGCCTCACGGCGAGCTATGTCCGCATCCTGCAGGGCCTGCTCCCAGGCGGCGCGGATGCGGTCCGGGTGGCGCACCGGCTGGTAGTAGGGGGTGTCCTGGCCCTCTTCATAGAAGTTCTTGGCCCGCAGCTCCCGCGGGCTCAAGCCCATCTTCGGGGCCACGCGTCCCAGGATGTCCTCCATGACCAGCATGCCCTGGGGGCCGCCGAAGCCGCGGAAGGCTGTCTGCGAGGTCTTGTGGCATTTGGCAACGCGCCCATGGACCCGGATGTTGGGGATCCAGTAGGAGTTGTCGATATGGCACAGGGCGCGGGTAAGCACCGGCTCGGAGAGGTCAAGACTCCACCCGCCGTCGGCCACCAGGGTGGCATCCAGCGCAAGGATCTTGCCCTCGGCGGTGAACCCGATCTTCCAGGTGGCGTTGAAGCCGTGGCGCTTGCCGGTCATCGTGATGTCGCGGGTGCGGTCCAGGCGCACGCGCACCGGACGACCGGTCTTCAACGCTCCCAGGGCTGCCACCGCAGCGTAGCCGTGCGGCTGCATCTCCTTGCCGCCAAAAGCTCCGCCCATGCGGATGACCTGCACGGTGATGTTGTTCGCGTCGATGCCCAGCACGTGGGAGACGATGTCCTGGGTTTCGGTGGGGTGCTGGGTAGAGGCATGGATCATGATCTGCCCGCCCTCATCCACATAGGCCAGCGAGGCCTGGGTTTCCAGATAGAAGTGCTCCTGCCCGCCGAACTCGAACTCCCCCTCGAACACATGGGCGGCATCCGCGAAGGCGGCGTCGATGTCGCCCTTGTCGATGGTCGGGGCGATGCCGTGGTAGCTGCCCGCGGCGATCGCGTCCTTAATGGTGACCAGCGATTCCAGTTCCTCGACCTCGACTGCCACTGCGGCGGCGCCGGCCTTCGCGGCTTCCAAGCTCTCGCCCAGGACCCAGGCGATGGGCTGGCCGTAGAACATGATCTCGTCCACCGGCAGCATCGGCTCGTCGTGCTTGGCGCCCTGATCGTTCACTCCAGGAATGTCCTTGGCGGTGATGACCTCCACGACTCCGGGAACCGCGAACGCGCCGGAGGCATCCACGTCCAGCAGCTTCGCATGGGCGGTGGTCGACTGCACCGGGAAGGCATGCAGCACCCCGGTGAACCGGTGCACCAGGTCGTCGGTGTAGTAGGCGCCGCCGGTGACATGGGCCTTGGCGGATTCGTGCGGGTGCCATTCGCCGACGATCGGCGAATCAGGGCGTTGTGAAAGCTGGCTCATTGCTAGCGCGCCTCCTTCAAGTGCATGGCGAAGAATCTTTCAAGCGAAGACCCCAGCATGGCGCTGCGGTAGCGCGCGCTGGCGCGGTGGTCGTCCATTGGGGTGCCTTCGGCGGCCATGACGGAGGCCGCGGCGCGGATGGTTTCCAGGGTCCAGGCCTTGCCCACCAGGGTTGCCTCGGTGGCGCTGGCGCGCAGCGGGGTGGCGGCCACGCCGCCCAGCCCGATGCTGGCACGGGTGATGATGCCGTCCTCCACCTGCACCGCATAGCCGATGGCCACCGAGGAGATGTCGTCGAAGCGGCGCTTGGCGATCTTCTGGAAGCTGGTCAGCGGCGCCAGCGGCAGCGGGATGCGGACGGCGCTGATCAGCTCCCCTAGCTTGCGCACGGTTTGGCGGTAGCCGGTGAAGTAGTCGCGCAGCGGCACCACGCGTTCGCCTTCCAGCGAGCTGAGCACGAGTTCCGCCTCCAGCGCGAGCAGCGCCGGCGGGGTGTCGCCAATTGGGGATCCGGTGCCCAGGTTGCCGCCGATGGTGGCGCCGTTGCGGATCAGCCGCGAGGCGAACTGCGGGAACAGCTGCCCCAGCAGCGGGATGCGCCCGGCCAGCTGCCGTTCAAGTTCGCTCAGCGTGCAGGCGGCGCCCAGGGTGGCGTAGTCGTCGGTGAAGCTGATCTGGCGCAGCTCTTCGAGCCGGTCGATGGCGATCAGGTTGCGGGCACGGGCGCCCTTGATGTTGACCTCTACGCCCCAGTCGGTGCCGCCGGCCAGCAGCTGCGCCTCCGGTTCTTCGGCGAGGATTTCCAACGCCTGCTGCAGGCTGGCCGGGCGGCGGTAGCGGCCCAGCTTTCCGTCGGGGGTGTCAGCGCGGTGCAGGTCGGTGGCGGCGGGTGCCGGGGCCGGGTGTTCGCGGCGTTCGGCCAGTTCGTCGAGCTGGGTGGGGCTGCCCAGCGAGTAGGCGGCGTCCTTGATTGGGCGGTAGCCGGTGCAGCGGCAGAGGTTGCCGGAGAGCGAATGCAGGTCGAAGCCGTTGGGGCCGCACTGGTGCCCGTCCTCGTGCGGCTGGTCCTCTCCGCGTTCCGGGCGGTAGTATTCGGCGGCCATGGAGCAGACGAAGCCCGGGGTGCAGTAGCCGCACTGCGAGCCGCCGGCGGATGCCATGGCTTCTTGGACGGGGTGCAGGTCTGCTTCGCCGCCCAGGCCTTCAGCGGTGACGACTTCCTGGCCGTCCAGCGCGGCGGCTGGCAGCAGGCAGGCGTTCAGGGCGGTCCAGCGCGAACCTTCTTCGCCGTCGGGGCGGGCTACGAGGATTGAGCAGGCGCCGCATTCGCCTTCGGCGCAGCCTTCCTTGCTGGCGATGAGCCCCGTTCCGCGCAGAAAATCAAGTGCATTGGTATGCGGGGATGAAGTGAATTCAACGGCTTTGCCGTTGACGGTGATGACACACCGGGTTTCAGTTGTTTCCGGGGCGCTCATGGCCTCGTACCTCCTACACCCGAGAAATACGGGTGCATGTTGAATGGATGAAAAAGAAGAATGGTTGCCCGCGCCGCGCGCGCCACGGCGCGGGCTGTGCGTTGGCCCATGGGCCTAGCGGCCCCTATTCTCCGTGGGCGATCTGTCCTTTGGCCCAAACTTCGAATCCACCCATTTTGGGTCCTCCATGAAGGTTGTGAATCCCGGTTGCAACAACCGAATCGAATGTGAACTGTATCATATTTGGGGCCGTTGCGGCCCGACTGTGAACCGGTCAGCTCAGCATGAGCGTGATGGGTCCGCGGGCAAAGTAGACCAGGAACCCAATGGCAACCACCCACATCAGCGGGTGGATCTTGCGCGCCCGACCGGCGGCAGTGTTGACGAAGACCCAGGCGATGAAGCCAGCCCCGATGCCATTGGCGATCGAATAGGTCAGCGGCATGGTGATCAGCGTCAGGAACGCCGGCATAGCGCTGGAGAACTTCTTGAAGTTGATCTCCCGGATCTGCGCGCACATCATCGTTCCAACCAGCACCAGAGCCGCCGCCGCGACTTCGATGGGGACCATCGAGGTCAGCGGGGTGAAGAACATGGAACCCAGGAACAGTACGCCGGTGACCACCGAGGCTAGCCCGGTCCGCGCGCCCTCGCCAATGCCCGCCGCCGAATCGACGTAGACGGTATTCGAGGACGAGGAGCCCATGCCGCCGAGCACCGCGCCCATGCCCTCAATGACGAAGGCCGACTTCAGCCGCGGGAAAGTTCCGTCTTTGCGGGCAAGCCCCGCGTTCTTCGCCAGGCCAGTCATGGTGCCCATGGCGTCGAAGAAGTTCGTGAACACCAGGGTGAAGACCAGCATGGTGCCTGCAAGGATACCGATGCGGGAGAACGCTCCGAAGATGTCGAACTCGCCGGCCAGGCTCAGGTCCGGGATCGATGCGATCTGCCCCGAGAGCACCGGGGTGTTCAGGTGCCAGCCGTTGGGGTTGTCCGCGCTTGCTGCTCCGATGTGGAAGATGTTCTCCGCCAGCATTGCCATCGCGGTGGTCACGATGATGCCGATCAGGATCGCTCCCTGCACCCCGCGGGCCACCAGCGCGCCCATGATCAGCAGGCCGACCACAAACAGGATGGTGGGGATCGAAACGATGGATCCGTCATCGCCCAGCTGGACCGGTGGCCCGCCCTGGGTGCGGGTGACGAAGCCGGAGTCGACGAACCCGATGAAGGTGATGAACAGGCCGATGCCGACGGTGATCGCCGCCTTCAGGTCCTTGGGGATTGCGTGGAAGATCGCCGTGCGGATGCCGGTCATCCCGAACAGGACGATCAGCACGCCGTTGATCACCACCAGGCCCATGGCCTCGGCCCAGGTGACATCCTGGATGACCGAAACCGCAAGGAAGGAGTTGATGCCGAGGCCTGCGGCCAGGGCGAAAGGCAGGTTGGAGATCATCCCGAAGAGGATGGTCATCACCCCTGCGGTCAGGCCGGTCATTGCGCCGACGTGGCCGGCGGGAAGCCAGCCTCCCACCACGTCCACCGGGGCGGCGTCGGCGCTGAATCCGCCGAGGATCAGCGGGTTGAGCACCACGATGTAGGCCATCGTAAAGAAGGTGACGACCCCGCCCCTGAATTCGCGGGCTAGTGTTGAGCCGCGTTCGGTGATTTTGAAGAATCCATCAAGCACCTGGCGGGGGCCGGATGGTGATGGGGAAGTCCGTCCTTGTGACGGCAGCTGCGCGGCGCCAACACGCGTCTGGTTCGCAGTCATGATCCGGTCCGCCTAATAGTCGGTGCGGGATTCCAGCGCATCCCATGCGGCAAATGGCTGCAGGCGGATGTCGTTGGTGCTGGCGTCTCGGACTACCGGCATCAAGGCCTTGTCAGAGTCTGGCTCGAAGTATTCATAGAAGACCGCGTCGTCGAATCCCGCGGCCGCCGCATCATGGCGGTCGGCGGCGAAGACCACGCGCTCAACGCGAGCCCAGAGAGCCGAGGCAAGGCACATGGGGCAGGGTTCGCAACTGGTGTAGAGCACGCAGCCGCTGAGATTGAAGGTCCCCAGGCCGGTGGCCGCCGCGCGGATGGCTACCACCTCAGCATGGGCGGTGGGGTCGTTGGTTGCGGTGACGCGGTTGACACCTTCAAAGACTTGGCCGTCGGGTGCCAGAATCAAGGCGCCGAAGGGCCCTCCCTGATTATGGACATTGCGGGTGGCAATTTCTACGGCCATTGCCAGATATTCTTGGCCGATTGTCGTTTCGTGCATCGTAGCTCCTCAAAGCTTTCGGATAAGCACGCCGCGCAGGTCTAGAACTCCACCCGGCTGACGCATCGCTTATCTGCTGATTCCATCAGTACACGCCAGGTAGATAGCGACCCGATTTCCGGGCGCCCGCCTTAGACACAGAAGAGGCTAGCACTAAATCTGTGAGCCACGCCACAGCTTTAGGGAAATACCTGCTTTGCGCTCCAGCAGACCAAGTTACGGAACAGCTGATGACAATAGATTCCATATAGTGCATATATACAGATCATCAACGTCATGGAAAGCCGCCATCAAAGTCTTGGAGCAAGACTTCCGCTAGGCCTTCTCCATCCGGAGCGCAATTGAAACTGTGGATCGATTATGTGTCCTGTAAGAAGCATTGCCTCTGCCCGTCACCGGGAGGACGATCAGTCGTGGGCGGATTTTTGGGGCGGATGAGCTATTGATCCGAGCCACCCGAAAACTTCAACTGCGACTTTGCCCCTGGAGGGTCATCATGTCCACGAGACCACGAAAGCTAGCCGCCATCGGCGGCATAGGATTGGCTGCGCTGCTGCTGGCGGGCTGCTCGAATAGCTCGCCCGAGCCGAACACCACTTCCCCAACGCCCTCGATGTCGACTCCGGCAACGCCGGCTCCGAGCAGCACAACACCCACGCCTTCTCCGACGCCCACCCCTTCCCCGACATCCACCACCTCTCCGACAACTGCCGCGCCAAGCAGTTCGGCCACGCAGGCAGTGCCGATTCCCAGCGATGCCACGGACTATGCCAATGATTTGGTGCGCGCCTGGGGAGCCGGCGACGAGGCCCGGATGAACCAGTTGGCGACCCCTGAGGTCATTTCCGCCCTGAAGCAGTATGCGCCAAAGGGCGGACCGAATTGGGAGCGCACAGCCCAGGATGCCGGGGCCGGTTCGGTCTTTGTCACCTACACGAACTCCGCCGACAAGTCAGTCCTGCAGCTGCGTGTCCAAAACGAAACCGCTGGCCAGGGTGAACCGCATGCGGTAGTGGAAGCCAAGTTCACCAAGTGAGCGGTTAGATGCATTAAGCGAAGCCCGCCGCTTCCCCCGAAAAGGGGGAAGCGGCGGGCTTCGCTTGCCTAGTTTGCTGCGGCTACAGCGGCGGCATCGGCCTGTCGCCGGCCTGGCCGTGGTCTTCGGCGATGACCCGGACCTCAAGTCCCTGGCCGTCGAAGAGCTTTCCGTCGACCACCTTGTCGCCGTCGGACAGCGCATCGAACTGGTACTTGTGGATGGTGCGCGGGGAGATCGCCTTCTTCTTGCCGAAGCTCAACTCGTTGAAGATGATGTTCAGCAGCACGGCCATGATAGTTGCCGAGGAGATGCTGGACTGGAAGATGGTTCCCACCCAGTCCGGGAACTGGTCGTAGAAGTCCGGCTTGACCATAGGAATGCTGCCGAAAGCCAGCGAGGTGGCGATGATGACCATGTTCATGTTGTCATCCTTGGCCTTGGCCAGGGTGCGGATGCCTGCCGCGGCGACGGAGCCGAACAGGACGATGCCGGCGCCGCCCAGAACAGGAACAGGGATGGAAGCGACTACGCGTCCCAGCACCGGCAGCAGGCCGAGGACCACCAGGATGCCGCCGCCCGCGGCCACGACGAAGCGGCTCTTCACGCCGGTAATAGCCACCAGGCCCACATTCTGCGCGAAGGCAGACTGGGTGAAGGTGTTGAAGACCGGGGCCACGGTGGAGGACAGCATGTCTGCACGCAGGCCGTTGGCGATGCGGCGGGCGTCCACCTTGGAACCGGTAATTTCAGCCACTGCCAACATGTCGGCGGTGGTTTCGGTGTAGGTCACCAGGATGACGATCATCATGGAGATGATGGCGCCCACCTTGAAGATCGGCGGGCCGAAGGCGAACGGCGTTGGGAACGCGAACATGTCGCCTTCGAGGACTCCGGAGAAGTCGGTCAACCCCATGAAGGCGGCAACGATGGTGCCCAGCACGATGGAGAGAAGGATCGACAGGCGCGCCAGGGCTGGAACGCCCGACTTGGTAAGCGCCAGGAGGATCAGCAGGGTGATGGCCGCCAGGGCGATGTACTTCAGCGATCCGTAGTCTTCCGCCCCGGCGCCGCCCATGGCCCAGTCAGCGGTGACGGGGAAGAGCGACATGCCGATGATGGTGATGACCGTGCCGGTGACCACCGGCGGGAAGAAGCGCAGCAGCTTGGCGAAGAACGGCACCAGCAGGATGCCGATGGCGCCGGAGGCAAGGGTCGCGCCGAAGACGGCCTGCATGCCGCCGTCCTTGTTCAGGATGGCGATCATGGTTGCTACGCCGGAGAAGGAGGTGCCCTGGACCAGCGGCAGCTGCGCACCGAAGAATGGGATGCCAAGAGTCTGCAGGAAAGTCGCCAGGCCGCCGATGAACAGGCAGCTGGCAACCAGCACGCCCATCTGCGCGGTGTCCATGCCGGCGGCGCCGCCCATCACCAAAGGAGGGGCGATGATGCCGCCGTACATGGTCAGAACATGCTGAAATCCGTAGGCGATGGTGCGGCCAGGGGAAAGCCGCTCATCTTCGGGTCTGGTGCTTGGGGCTGCAGTGCTTTTGGCAGCGCTCATGGGTGACCTCTTTCGTCAGTGGGATTCGGGTGACTGCTCCGAACCAATGACGAAGCGCGACATCCTTTAAGTCTGACGCACTTTGGTTAGCCAAATCCACCGCAGGGCGATCTTGCAGAGCGAGGTGCATCACGTCAAGCGCTTAGTGTAGCTATACATATGATTTACTCGCCCAATTTCGCACCGCAGCCCCGGCACCGGCTCCTAGCTGTCCAGCGTCGGCCCCGGATCCTGAGTGTGCTCGACGAAACGCACCATCATGGCCTTGAAGCCCGGCGTATTCGATTCGCGGGCCACCAGATCCCTGTGCACCAGGGCGTTGGCTTCAGGGTAGTACGCGGCAACGCAGCCCTTGGCCGTCGGGTAGGACACCAGGCGGAAGCGGTTGGCACGGCGCTCGGTGCCCTGGAACACCGAGATGACGTCCACCAGATCGCGGTCCTTGAAGCCGGTGGCCTCCAGGTCCTCCGGGTTAATCAGGATGACCCGGCGCCCGCCCTTGATGCCGCGGTAGCGGTCGTCCAAACCGTAGAACGTGGTGTTGTACTGGTCGTGGGAACGCATCGTCTGCAGGATCAGGTGGCCTTCAGGCGCTTCCAGCGCCTCGAATTCCGAGACGGTGAAGCGGCCGCGTCCGATGTCGGTGGCGAAGGAGCGAGTATCGCGCGGCGGGTTGGGCAGCACAAAGCCGTTCTTCTCGCGCACGCGGGTGTTGAAGTCCTCGAAGCCCGGCAGTACGCGTTCGATGTGGTCACGGATCACGTCGTAGTCCTCGGACATGGCACGCCAGTCCACCGGGTGGTCGTCGCCGAAGATCGCCTGAGCCATGCGGGCCACGATCACCGGTTCGGCCAGCAGGTGGTCGGAGACCGGAGTCAGGCGTCCGCGGGTGGACTTGATGACTGACATCGAATCTTCCACCGAAAGGAACTGCGCGCCACCCGGGTGCTTGTCGTCCTTGTCGGTGCGGCCCAGGGTTGGCAGGATCAGCGAGGTCTTGCCGTGGACTACATGGGAGCGGTTCGGCTTGGTGGAGATGTGCACCGTCAGCTTGGCGCGCTGCATTCCAGCCTCCAGCGCTTCGGTGTCCGAGTTGGCCAGCGCGAAGTTGCCGCCCATGGAGACGAAGACGTCGATCTCGTCCTTCTCGAAGGCGTGCAGTGCTTCGGTGGAATCATAGCCGTGCGCGCGCGGGGACTCGATGCCGAACTCGGCATCCAGTGCCTGCAGCAGCTTTTCGGTCGGCTTCTCCCAGATACCCATGGTGCGGTCGCCCTGCACATTAGAGTGGCCGCGCACCGGGCAGGCGCCGGCGCCCGGCTTGCCGAAGTTGCCCTGGAGCAGCAGCAGGTTGATGATTTCCTTCAGCGTCGGCACCGAGTGCGGCTGCTGGGTCAGGCCCAGCGCCCAGCAGATGATGGTCGCCTTGGACTTGGCCAGCACCTTGGCCACTTCGGTGATCTGGGCGCGGGTCAGGCCGGTGGCAGTTTCGGTGGCTTCCCAGTCGATGCTCTTGCGCGCTTCGCGGTATGCCTCGAAGCCGTCGGTGGCGCGCTCGATGAACTCGCGGTCCACCACGCTGCCCGGGTTCTGCTCCTCGAATTCAAAGAGCAGGTGGCCGAAGGCCTGGAAGAGCGCCAGGTCGCCGCCGACCTTGATCTGCAGGAAGTCCGTGGCGATGGGCTCGGGCTTGGCCAGCAACAGGCCCTTGACGCTCTGTGGATCCTTCAGTCCGAAGAAGCCTGCCTCCGGCAGCGGGTTGACCGCAATGATCTTGGCCCCGCGCTTGCGGGCGTCGGCCAGCGCGGAGAGCATGCGCGGGTGGTTGGTGCCGGGGTTCTGGCCCACAACGAAGATCGCTTCAGCATGGTCGAAGTCTTCCAGGGACACGGTGCCCTTGCCGATGCCGATGGTCGGGCCCAGTGCGACGCCCGAAGACTCGTGGCACATGTTCGAGCAGTCCGGAAGGTTGTTGGTGCCCAGCGAACGCGCCAGCAGCTGGTAGATAAACGCCGTTTCATTGGCGGTGCGCCCAGAGGTGTAGAACACGCAGCGATCCGGCGTCGTGGCGTTCACATGCTCGGCGATGGTTGAGAAGGCGTCGGCCCAGCTGATCGGGGTGTAGTGGGTTTCGCCCTCGCGGATGATCATCGGGTTGGTGATGCGCCCCTGCTTGCCCAGCCAGTACTCGGTCTTGTCGCGCAGCGCGGAGATCGGGTGCTGCTCGAACCACTCGGGGGTGACGGTGCGGGCGCTGGCTTCTTCGGCGATGGCCTTGGCGCCGTTCTCGCAGAACTCGGCAGGCTTGCGCTTGCCGGTGATGGATTCAGGCCAAGCGCATCCTGGGCAGTCGAACCCGTCGTGCTGGTTGATGCGCAGCATGGAGCGCAGGGTCCTGCTCGGACCTGCCTCCACGAAGCCGCGTTCCATGGAAACCATGACTGCCTTTAGCCCAGCCGCTGCATGAGCTGGCTCGCTGACCTTCAGGTCGTTTTCATTGATGTCCTGCTCGGGAGCGGGGCGATGCATAACGGTCCTCCATATTTTCAGGTCTGAATTCGTGACCCGCGTCACTGATATATAAGTCTAATGCTACGCGCTGACGACGCGATCCGCATGCGTATAAATATTTACGCTGTGCCCGCGCGAGAACGCAGCAAGCGTCAACCCGGTTTCATCCGCCAGATCAACCGCCAACGACGATGGCGCGCTGACCGCCGTCAGCACCGGAATGCCTGCCATCGCGGCCTTCTGCACCAGCTCAAAAGAAGCCCGCCCGGAGACCTGCAGTACCGTATCCTGCAATGGAAGCCGGCCCTCGCGCAGCGCGGCGCCCAGCACCTTGTCCACAGCGTTGTGCCGGCCAACGTCTTCGCGCAGGATCAGCAGTTCGCCGGCAGTGGAGAACAGCCCGGCGGCATGAACGCCGCCGGTAGTTGAAAACAGCTGCTGGGATTCACGCAGGGTATCCGGCATATCCAACAGCGTATCCAATTCAACTCGCCCCATCGAGGGCTCAAGGGTGAAAACAGATTTCTTGCGCACCTCGTCGATGGAGTTGGTGCCGCAGATGCCGCAGGCAGAGCTGGTGACCACATTGCGCGCCGCCGTCAGATCGGGGGCTGACGCGCCGAAGCCCAGCTGCACCTCGATGACGTTGTAGGTCTGGTTTCCCTCTTCGTCGGTGCCCATGCAGTAGCGCATGGCCACCAGATGCTCCGGCTTGGCGACGATCCCCTCGGCAAGCAGGAAGCCTGCCACCAGGTCGAAGTCGTCACCCGGGGTGCGCATGGAAGTAGTGAACGAGGTATGGCCAAAGCGGATCTCAAGAGGTTCCTCGCCGGCCAATTTCTCCTCCCGCGCCCGGACTACTCCATCTCGGGTAGCGCGAACCACGCGCCGGCGGACGATCTTGCGTCCCATTATGCTCCCTTGCCTACAATCCTCAGTGATTCGAGTGTGTCACTGATATATCTGAAGCGCAAAGATATCAGCACACGACAAATAATTAATCTTAGAATTCTCACATGACGGATTCAGCCGCCTATCTGGCGCTCTACGATCAACAGCTCCGCACCGATGCCGAAACCCCCAGCGCCCTGCATGTCCAGATGCTGTCAACGCTGCGCCTGGTCACCTTTGCCGGAGGCCAGGGCTTCATCACCTACCCGCGCTTCGACGGCTCCGAAACCATCCCCCTGGCCGATCTTGTTGCTCCGGCACTCGAGTACTTCAAAGCCCAGCCGCAGATCACCAGCGTGGAATTCAAAACCCGCGGCCACGACATCGCCCCGGGGCTCGACCGCCAGCTGGTCGCCCACGGGTTCATTGCCCAAGAACCTGAATCAATCATGATCGGACCGCTGGAATCGCTGGTATCGGAGGAACCAACCCCGCCCGGCGTGGAGCTTCGTTCCATCACCAGCGAAGCCGATGTCATCGCCATGTCCACGATGCTCAGCGAGGTCTTCGAGGAACCCTATGATCCACGCATTGCCCAGTCGCTGAGTGCGCGGCTGGCGACCAAGGACGGAATGCAGCTGTGGGTTGCCAGCGTCAACGGGCGCATGGTCGGAGCCGGCCGGCTGGAACCGGTGCGCGGCACGCAGTTCGTAGGGCTGTGGGGCGGCGGGGTGCTCAAGGAATTCCGCAGCCGCGGCATCTACCGCGCGCTGACATCCATCCGGGCCAAATCAGCAGTTGATTCAGGTTATAAATACGTCCACAGCGACTCCACGGAATACTCGAGGCCCATTCTGGAACGCAACGGTCTGCTCAAAGTCTCGACAACCACGCCCTATGAGTGGAAGCGCCCCTAGCTGCGCCTAGCTCCGCGGCAGGGTTTGCATTATTGAGAATTCAGCACCTGTGGGGTCTTTGATTACTGCCATGCGCCCGAAGGGCGAGTCGCTGGCGGCGCGGACTATCTGTGCGCCAAGTTTCACTGCCAGTTCTACCGTCGCATCGGCGTTGGCCACCGCGAAGTAGGTGCGCCAACCCGGCTCGGGGTCGTTCTGGCCTGAGATGTCGAAAATTCCTGCCTTGGCGTCCGCCCCTTGCCTGAAGCTTTGGTACCGGAACTGGTCCGTGTCCGAAATGGGGTACAGCTCCCAAGCCAAGGCCGCCCGGTAGAAGCGGGTGGCTGCGGCAAATGACGTGGTGTGCAATTCGTTCCAGATCCGGGTTCCAGGCCGGCCCGTGGCGGTGGTCAGTATTGGGTGGATTGACTGCCACAGGCCAACACCGACACCGCTGGGATCACCCACTACGGCAACCGTGCCGTCATGCTCGGTGACGGTTGGCTCCAGATACACCACTCCCCCGTGCATTTGGACCGAAAATACCGCGGCGTGGATGTCTGCAACATTCAGATAGGTGGTCCATACGTCAGCCAATTGGTGCACCTGGTCGTTATGCAGCAGCCCGGTGACCGGCTTGCCGTCAAGCCGCATTTCCACCACCGCTGAATTTCTCGACTTTTCGCTGGGCTCCCAGCCAAACAATGCACCATAGAACTCGATGGCCCGCTCCACGTCGCTGGTCAGCAGGTCAACCCAACAGGGCTCCGCAGCTGGCGGCTCAAATCCCGGCATCACAAACCCGATTTCATCAATGATCAAGTTCCTAAGGCCGAGTTTAGGCTTGCGGCCCCTTGGGAGCAACGGCAGATTTTCCCAGCTTCTTTCCCCAAAACGAAACTAGATGCCTTGAATTGATACGCAGTTCCACTAAAGTTGTTTGTGACACAGCACACACTCGCATTTTGCGCTGAAATCAGGAGCCTCCCATGCTTTCTTCGACGTCCAACGTCACGCTGTCCGTAGCCGCAATCCTCGCTGAAAGCGCCAAACGCCACCGGGACCTGCCAGCAGTGACAGTGAATGGGCAGAGCACCAGTTACGGCCAGCTCTGGGAAGAAACCCGGGCCTACGCCGGCGCGCTGCGTAACCAGGGAATCGGCGAATCAGACCGGGTGGCAGTGTTGATTCCCAACGTCACCGATTTTGCCCGCGTCTACTATGCGATCCTGTCGCTGGGTGCCGTCGTGGTTCCAATCCATGCCCTGCTCAAGCGCAATGAGATCTCCTATGTTTTGGAAGACTCGGGTACCAAGCTGCTGGTCTGCGCCGCACCGCTGCTGGGCGAAGGCGCAGCCGGAGCACTGAACTCCGGCATCGACACCCTGAGCGTGCTCGCCCCGGTAGAGCTGGGAAGCACCAGGCTTGAAGACCTGGCAGCCCAGGCCGAGCCAATCGACACCTACTTGCCGCGCAAGCCTGAAGACATCGCCACGATCCTGTACACCTCGGGAACCACCGGCAAGCCCAAGGGAGCGCTCGGCACCCACATTGCACTGGTCGAGCAGACCAACACGCTGCTGCTGGACACGATTGACATGCGCCGCGGCGACCGGCTGTTCGGCGGGCTGCCGCTCTTCCACACCTTCGGCCAGACCACGGTGCTCAACGCAGGCCTGCGCGTGGGTGCAGAAATCATGCTGCTGCCGAAGTTCACCGCAGAAGGCGCGCTCGACTTGGTCCTGGACGAGGACATCAACATCTTCTTCGGCGTTCCCACCATGTATGTTGCGCTGCTCGAAGCAGGCAAGAAGCGCAGCGAATCCCCGAAGAACCTGCGCTTTGCCATCTCCGGCGGAGCCTCACTGCCGGTCTCGATCCTGTCGGCCTTTGAGGAGCGCTTCGGGGCCCCGATCCACGAGGGCTATGGCCTGACCGAAACCTCGCCGGTGGCCTGCTTCAACCATGTGGGCCGCACTCCGCAGCCGGGCACTGTCGGCACCCCGATCTGGGGTGTGGACGTGGAGATCGCCGATCCCGCCTACCCGGATTCGATCAAGCTGCTGCCGCGCGGCGAATTGGGCGAGATCGTAGTGCGCGGCCACAACCTCTTCGCCGGCTACCTCAACCGCCCCGAAGCCACCAAGGAAGCTGTAGTCGACGGCTGGTTCCGCACCGGAGATTTGGGCACCAAGGACGAGGATGACTACGTTCGCATCCTGGACCGCACCAAGGACATGATCCTGCGCAACGGCTACAACGTGTACCCGCGCGAGGTTGAAGAAGTCTTGATCAGCCACCCGGAAATCTCGAATGCCGCCGTCTACGGCATCCCGCATGAAACCCACGGACAGGAAATTGCAGCCTCCGTAACCCTGCAGGTTGGCTCCACGCTGGATGCCAAAGCAATCCAAACCTGGATCAGCGAGCAGATCGCGGCCTACAAGTACCCGCGCATCATCGAGATCGTGCAGGAATTCCCACTGGGGCCAAGCGGCAAAATCCTCAAGCGCGAGCTGGTGGCAAAGCATTCCGACAAGTAGCTGTAGCGAAAGAAGGTGCATTTTGCTCATGCAGAATGCACCTTCTTTCTGTCACTTGTCTTGAGTCCTAGGGATTGGTCTCTCCCTCTTCTTGGTCAGGATGGGTCGAAGTTCGTGTCGATTCCGGGGCAGAATCAACTTTGGAATACTTGATATAGCTCTGCCCAGTCACTTCGTTTTTCCCAAATCCCAAAATTGCGGCCGTTGAGATGTCGCGGCTTCCAATAATCTGGCCGGTCCCAGGATCAACAATCAGTTCTTCTCGCATCCCCATACGCAGGGGTTCTGTACGGCCGATTGATACGCCAACACGCCCGTCTTTCGTCGTCACGTCTTTAGTAGCGGTTACTCCCGGAACTTTAGACAGCGCGTCATAGAAGGCTCCGCGTTGCGCGGCGGGAACCAGACCAGTACGCAACGCGTCCGTCAGTCGAACGAAATTGTTCTCGTCCCGGGATAGCGAGCCTCCGCTGTACGTTGAATCTACATAGTCATAAAGTGTCTGCCCGCTCGTGGCTTGCTTGAGCATCGTATTCAGCCAGGAAAAATCGCCAGATTCGAATGCGCCATCCACAGCTCGCTGGACATCGTTGGGTGAGCCATGCGCAATGTATTCGAAAGCCCACTGGGCCTTTGCATTTCCTGGCTTGTAGAAGTTGATGACTCTCTCCTCGTCCGGGACACAGTGTTCACTGCCATCATCAGCTGCTGTACATGCCAGCCAAAATCCGTGGGTTTCCACCTTGAGAAATTCATTCTTGTCCGGCACAACATCCGAGTAATTCTTGGCAATGCTAGATAGCCCATGGAGGATTTCTGTGGCTTGTGCGCTCGATGCGCTTT
This sequence comes from Glutamicibacter uratoxydans, assembly GCF_006539925.1. Lineage (GTDB taxonomy): Bacteria > Actinomycetota > Actinomycetes > Actinomycetales > Micrococcaceae > Glutamicibacter > Glutamicibacter uratoxydans. Next base: position 47,975 of record NZ_BJNY01000002.1, read on the forward strand.
GCTGAATCGCTGCTGTTGCGGTCAACGCCACGATCATCGTGGCAGTCAATCCCCATGCCGTGTTGCGCCGTACTCGCCGCGGCCGAGAGGAAGTCTTTGCCGAGCGTGCACCGACCGCGTCCATGTTTGCCATGTGTTCCAGCTGCGCCTGCAGCTCATCGGATCGTTCTTGGTTGAAGACTGGGGTTTTCATCTCGATGACCTTTCGGACAAGGAAGGAATGGGAGTCGACGGCAGCTGGGTATGCGCCAGCAAGCCTGCCAGTTTGGTTTTGGCCCGTGACAATCTTGACTTCACAGTGCCTTGCGGGATCTTCAGCACCTGCGCAGCTTGGGCCACCGACAGCTCCTGGATAATGCACAGCGTGAGCACGTCGCGCGAGGCGGCGCTCAATTGGCTGAATGCTGCGCGGATCTGCTCAGCCTGCCGCGAGGTCGCCAAATCATCGGTGAGTTCTTCAACGAAGTCATGGACCTTGGCCGGTGGCGGAAGCTGGGACAGGAAGTGCTTGTAGCGCCGCTGCTGCCGGTTCTGGTTGCGCAGCGTGTAGTTGGTAGTGACCAGCAGCCAGGCGAGGCAGGAGTCATCCACCAAGCGGATGCTTTCGCGTTTTCGCCAGGCCTCGTAGAAGACCATCGCGGTGGCTTCCTCTGCCAAAGACGCATCTTGAAGAACTCCGTAGGCATGGCGGAACACTCGGTCCCGATGCCGGGTGAAGATCTCACCGAATCTGTTCCCGTGCCCTGCCAGGGCTTGGGCCAGCAGCTGCCGGTCGGTGTCCGGCACATCGTTGTTCATACCCTGGAATGTCCGCGGGAGGTTTTCGGTTCCCTTTATTTTTCCTTTTATTTTTCTCCGGTGCTTTCACCGAAGCGCGCGGGGCGCCGTTCAAGGAATGCTGCCCTGCCCTCAACCAGATCCGGGTTCGCAGCGTTTTCCTCCCACAGCGTCGCCCACCACTGGTCGTGGCCGGGATGATCAATGCCTTGGGCGGCCAGGCTGAGTGCTTCCTTCATGCGCAGCAGCGCATAGGGCGAGTTGGCCTGCAGCTGTGCAATCAGAGCCGCCAGCTGGTCCTCGAACTCTTCTGCATGCACCACGGTCGTGAACAGTCCCCACGCATCGGCTTGCGCGGCGGTAATCTTCGCACCGGTCAGCAGCAGGTACTTGGCCCGGTCCTCTCCCACCCGCTGCACCAGCCGTTCGATTCCTGCGCGGGGAAAAACCAGGCCGATCTTGGCAGGAGTGATGGCGACGGCCACGTCATTGCTGGCCAGCTGGATATCGCAGGCCGCGGCCACCTGCCAGGCCCCGCCGAAGCACAGTCCCTGCACCGCAGCGATGGTGGGCTTCGCGCATTCGCGCAGCGTGCGGTCGAGCAGATCAAGGTGGTTGACCAGATCCCCGTCCTGGTCCCTGTCGAAGAGCACCTGCTCCATCTGGTCGATGGCGATGCCGGCGCTGAAGTTCGCACCGTCTCCGCGCAGCACCACCACGTCGACGTCCGGGTCTGCCGACAGGCCGGCGAGCGCGCCGACCAGCTGCAGGCACATCTCCTTGGTCAGTGCGTTGCGCTGGGCGGGGTTTTGCAGGAGCACGGTGGCCGTGCCGCTGCGGCGGTGCACCTCGATGTTCGGTGTTGGCTTGGTGCTCATGGTTCTCCCCCGCGCTTCGCTGCTGTTCTCTAGTGCCACCGTGTCACACTTGGCTACGTGGATGCACAGATTATTTCAACGATTGTCGCCGGCCTTCTGTTGGTGGTTGCGGCGCTGGGCACGATTTTCCCGGTGCTGCCAGGCTCGCTGCTGGCGATCGCCACCCTTGCCGGCTGGGCGTGGATGCTCGGTTCGGCCCCCGCGTGGTGGGCCGCCGGGATCGGAATCTGCTTGGCGGTGATCGGCTGGTCTGCCTCTGCAGTGCTCACCGGCAAAAAGCTCAAGGAGCACCAGGTGCCTACCGGTTCGATCCTCGTCGCACTCATCGGAGCCGTGGTCGGCGCGTTCCTCATTCCGGTGGCTGGCTTGTTCATCGGATTCGCGGTGGGCCTGTTCATCGGAGAATCGCTGCGTCGCGGCGAGCTGCAGGGTGCGGTCGGTTCTTCCGCCGCGGCGCTGAAGGCCCTGGGCCTGGGCATTGTCATCGAGCTTGGCTGCGTGCTGCTGGCGTCCTCGGTGTGGATGATCGGGGTCGTCGTGCACTTTGCCACCCGCTAGATCCAGCCCATTTCCCTGGCCGCGCGGGCGGCTTCGATGCGGTTGGCGGTGTTCGTCTTGCCGATCGCGTTGGACAGGTGGTTGCGCACGGTGCCCGCCGAGAGGTGCACGCTGGCGGCGATCTGCGAGACCGGCGCGCCGGTGGCCGCCAGAGAGAGCACTTCGCGTTCGCGTTCGGTCAGCGGATTGCTGCTAGCTTCGACGCTGAGGATCGCCATCGCGGGGTCCACCACCTTGCCGCCGCTGTGCACCCGGCGCACCGCGGCGATCAGCTCGGCAGGCGGGGAGTCCTTGACCAAAAATCCGCTGGCCCCGGCTTCAAAGGCCTGGCGGAAGTAGCCCGGGCGGTCGAAGGTCGTCACGATCAGGATCTTGACCTCCGGGTGGCTTTCGCGCAGCAGCTGTGCGGTGCGCAGCCCGTCCAGCCGCGGCATCTGCACATCCAGCAGCGCCACCTGGGCTCCGGTGGCGTCCAGCGCCGCGGCGACTTCCGTGCCGTCGGCGCACTGGGCCACCACTTCGATGTCTTCTTCCAGGTTCAGCAGGGCTGCCAGCGCCCCGCGCACCAGATGCTGGTCATCGGCGATCAGCACCTTGATCATGGCTTCTCATTCCTCGCTGCAAATGTCACCAGTACCTGGGTTCCGCCCAGTGCGGATGCTCCCACTGTAGCGCTGGCGCCGAATAATCTGGCGCGTTCGGCCATGCCGCGGATCCCGTGCCCGCTTTCATTGCCCTGGATGCCGTCTCCGTCGTCGTCCACGCTGACGAAGCGTTCATCGAGCCTGATGGCCACGGACCCTGCGTGGGCGTGGCGCAGCACGTTGGTCACCGCTTCGCGCAGGATCCATGCCACGTGCGAGCGCCAGGGCAGCGGGATGTCCTCCACCTGCCCGATAACGGTGAAGTCCAGGTGGTTGTCGGTGCAGGATTTGTGCAGTTCGACCAGTTCGGTGTCCAGGTCCTGGCGGCTGAGCCCGTGCACGGTGGTGCGCACCGAGTCCAGCGCGGTGACCGCCAGTTCGCTTAGCTGCTGCACCTCGCCTCGGGCCTGCTCGTACTTCCCGGCGTCCATGAGCCGCAGCGCCAGCTGGGCCTTGAGGTTCAGGGCAGTGAGCGAATGGCCGATCCCGTCGTGCACGTCCCGTGCCACGCGTTCCTGTTCGGCCACCAGCAGGTAGTCGGCGCGGATCTTCTCCGCGGCGGCGGAGCGGGTGATCGCCGCGACGGTGACCGCATAGACCACCATGAGCACCAGGTTCAGGCCGATTAGGAAGATCAGGTCAACGAAGTTGTTGTAGATGATCGGCAGGGCGAAGCAGAGCACGGTCACCACCGTGTAGGTGGCGATGGTGATCCTGCGGGTGAGCAGGAACGCCGAGTAGGAGGTCAGGAACGGGAAGATGCCCATGGCGGTCAGCCCAATCACCGGGATGCCTGCCAGGGTGATCGCCCAGAGGATCGCGTAGTAGACCAGCGCGCGGGCCTCGGTGGTGCCGCCTTCGCCGACCACGCGGCTGTACCGCGCATAGGCCCTCAGGTAGATGGCCGCGAAAAGCACCACGAAGCCCAGTCCGATGATCCGGGTGGGCAGCGGGTAGTCGTCGAGCAGCAGGTCGAGCACCGGGAAGATCAGGAAGATGATCCATACCCCGGACACCAGCCAGCCCCACTTGTCCCAGAAGGCAGGCTGCTCGTCGAACTCGCAGCGCGCCTGTTCCAGGGCCGTGGGGCCGTTGTCATGCTGCATTACTGGCGCGCCTTGGCTTTGCGTATTGCCACGACGGCGAAGACTGCGAAGATCAATGCCCATGCCACTAGGTTAGCCACTGGGATCCACAGTGCGTCGGGCGCCATGTCATATCCGGCGGGGATGTCCTTGAGCAGCGGGTAGCGGGCCAGCGCCACGTAGCCATACATCGGGGTGAAGCGGGCCGCGTCGAGCATGCCTCCCTCCAGCGGCATGAACACATTCCCGAAGAAAGCGAAGAACACCATCAGGCCGCTGGCCAGGCCCAGGGCCGACTCTGACTTGAACACCATGCCCACGCCGATGCCGTAGCAGGCGAAGATCATGGCGCCGGCCAGGATGATCAGGTAGCTCACGCTCCAGATCCAGCCCTCGGTGACCCTGGCTCCGGTGGCAGAGCCCAGTGCGAACACCAGCGCCGCGGAGGCCGCCGCCACCGTGGCCGCGACGATCATCTTGCTGGTGACGAAGGCCGCCGGCGGCATCTTGGTCAGTGCGATCTGCCGGCCCCAGCCCTGCATGGTTTCGGTGGCGACAGTGCCTGCAATGGCCACGGTGCTGACCGCGGCGCCATAGGCGGCCATGGAGACCATGAGGTAGAACTTCACGTTGCCGCTGCCCAGGTCGAACTCCGTGTAGCTGGGGATGTTGCCGAACAGGAAGTACATGGCCGCCGGCAGCAGCAGGGCAAAGATCAGGTTGTAGCCGTCGCGGATGTGCCGGGCGAATTCAACGCGGATATAGGTGGCGATCATGATGCGTCCTTGGTGAGTTGGATGAATGCGTCTTCAAGGCTCGGGGCGGAGATTTCAAGGTCCCAGGCCCCGTAGTCGCTGAGCAGTGCCCGGGCGAAGGCGTCGGAGTCCGCGCACTTGAACCAGATCCGCTGGCCGTTGCGTTCGGCGATGCTGATGGATGGGTCGAAGCGCTGCGCCTGGACGACTGCCTGTTCATTGGGCAGCGTGGCGCTGATGGTGCGCCCGGAGATGAGCTTGCGCAGTTCCTCGGTGGCCCCGTCGGCAACAACGCGTCCGCCACTCATCAGCACGGTGCGTTCGGCGAAGTTCTGCGCCTCTTCCAGATAGTGGGTGGCGAAAATGATGGTTCGCCCGCCGGTTGCCTCCTCGTGCATGGTCGCCCAGAATTCGCGGCGGGCCATGACGTCCATGCCGGCGGTGGGTTCGTCGAGGATCAGCACGTCGGGATCCGGCAGCAGCGCCAGCGCGAATTTGATGCGCTGCTGCTCGCCGCCCGAGCACTTGCCGACCCTGCGCTTGGCAATGCCGGACAGGCCGGTGCGTTCCATGACTGCTTCCACTCGCTCTGGCCGCTGGTGCATGGCGGCGATGACTCGCACAGTTTCCAGCACTGTCATGTCGCGCAGCAGCCCGCCGGTCTGCATGACCGCGGAGACGCGGCCTGAGGAGACTGCCTTGCGCGGGTCCAACCCGAGGACCTCGACCTTGCCGCTGGTTGGCTGGCTCAGTCCCAGGATCATGTCCACCGTGGTGGTCTTTCCTGCTCCGTTGGGTCCGAGCAGGGCAACGATCTGCCCGGTCTCGATGCCCAGTTCCACCCCGCGCACCGCTTCAACCTTGGTCCGCGAGGTGGTGAAGGTCTTGTGCAAACCCGTCAGCGTTACTGCTTCGGTTCGGTTCAGTGTTTCCATATTTCAAGTCTGGTGATTTTCAGCTGCCCTGCGAAGAGCGGATTGTCACGACTTGTCCATGACGATTGTCATGGGTCGCCGCTTCCTGCCATGACATGAATGTGAGCTTGGCTACGAACAGCCAGTTCAATGGCTTCGCTATGTATCCGTCCATGAATCATCCAGCTTGAGAAAATGAGCCGGTCAGCGGGGTATATTCTGGAAATCGCCCGGATTGGCGCGCCTGCGGTGGCTGTTCCGACGGGGAAACTCACAGCGAAATCCCGTAGGCTTCTACCGTGCTAGATCATTCTTCTCTTCTTTCGACAGTGACCGAGTTGGCTCATCCAACCATCGGCGCCGCGTTCCTGCCAGACTGGCTGAACCCTGCCGTCTTCCTCAACGACCCTGCGCTGGGCCCTTGGGTCCTGTTGCTGGTCTGCGGCATCGTTTTCGCCGAAACCGGCCTGCTGGTTGGCTTCTTCCTGCCCGGCGACTCGATGCTGTTCACCGCAGGCATGCTCATCGCCACCGGCACCATCCACATACCGCTGTGGCTCTTCGCAGCGGCGATCTTCGTCTGCGCCTTCGCCGGCGACCAGACCGGCTACATCATCGGCCGCAAGAGTGGACCAGCGATCTTCAAGAAGCCCGACTCCCGGTTCTTCTCGCAGAAGAATGTCGAGCACGCCCATGAATTCTTCAACAAGTACGGCGGCCGCGCCGTCATCCTTGCCCGCTTCGTCCCAGTGGTGCGAACCTTCGTTCCGGTGATCGCCGGCGTGGCAAAGATGAACCACAAGACCTTCGTTTTGTTCAACCTTGTCGGAGCGGCCCTCTGGGGCATCGGCGTCACCCTGCTGGGCTACTGGCTGGGCCAGTTTGAATGGGTCGGCAAGAACATCGACATCATCTTCATCGTTATCGTGCTGATCTCGGTCATCCCGATCGGCTTCGAGCTGCTCAAGGCTCGCGGCAATTCCAAGAAGAAGAACACCGTCGAAGACTGATCTAAGCACAAGAGGCCGCGGCGCCAACCTCTTTCCATGAGGTTGGTGCCGCGGCCTTTTCCTATCAGTACGGCCCGGCGCGGATCACCGACGTCTTGCACTACCGGCTTACGTGCCTAGAAGAATTTTCCTAGGCATCGCTGCGGGCTCAACTGCGTTTACGCGAAAGTATCAGCAGGATCCACACCAAAAACGGCGCCCCCGCAATTGACGTCACAAGTCCTACGGGCAGCAGAACGGGGAACAGGTTCTGCCCGATCAGATCCGCCAACAGCATCAGCACTGCACCGGTCAGTGCAGCCCTGCCAGGAGTTGGATGCGTCGTACCAAACATCCGCTGGGCAAGCTGCGGGGCAACGAAGGCGATGAAGCCAACCGGTCCTGCAACAGCCACGGTGACCCCAGCAAGCAGCACCGAAAGCCCCAGCAGCAGAGTCACCGAACGAACTCGCAGCCCAAGGGCCGCCGCAAGATCATCACCGAGGTCAAGAACATCCAGCCATCGGGCCCCCAGGAAGATCAACACTGCGCCGATAAGCACCACTGCCATGACCACCGGCCGCAAGAGATCCCACGTGGCAAGCGACAGGCTGCCTGTCATCCAGATCATGGCGCTGTTCAGATCAGGCAGTTCCGCGCGCAGCAGCAACCAGCTGACACCCGCACCCAGCCCCGCGTTCACGCCAAGGCCCACCAAAACTAGGCGAAATGAACTGATCCCGCCACGGTAGGAAAAGAGCAGCACCATCGCGCCTGCCAGCAGCGCTCCCAACGTCGCTGAAATCGGCAGCCTCCATGGGCCCAGCAGCAACAGTGCCGGAAACATGCCCGCACCCACAATCGAAGCTACCGCGCCCAAACTGGCGCCGGCCGTCACGCCGATGATGTCAGGGCTTGCCAGCACATTGCGCAGCACAGCCTGGGTGATCGCACCCGCTATTGCGAATCCCACTCCGACCACGACCGCTCCCATGACACGCGGTCCGCGCAGGTCCCGCACCAAGAACATCGTTCCCGCATCCAGCTGCCCGGTGACAGCCAGCCACCACTGGCCGACGTCGAGCCTGAGCCCGAGGCTGCTTGCAAGCAGGAGAACTCCGGCGGCAATCAGCACGCCCCAGCACAACACCTCGCGCCAGATTTTCATGCGGGCGGAATTCTTGGACGGCAGGCTCTGCCTGGCCGTTGGGATAAAAAATCTAGTGGCTATCATGTGCCCTCCGCATCCGCGAACTACGCGCGATCACAACGAACAACGGGGCGCCGAGAATGGAGAGCATGATTCCAACGCTGAGTTCGCTGGTGGGCAGCACCAGGCGCCCGGCGGTGTCTGCCAGCAGCATGATCACCCCACCGAGCATCCCTGAGAGAGCAACAATGCTTGGAAGCCCGCCGGGCCCGATGCGCCTGGCAAGGTGCGGCGCGGCAAGTCCCAGAAATGCGATGGCTCCCATGGATGCGGTGGCGGCTGAGGCGAGCACCACCACGGCGAGCAATCCAATAATCCGGTCGCGGCCGACATTGCGTCCCAGCGCCGAGGCCACATCTTCCCCCAGGGCCAGCGCATCCAGCGAGGGGGCGTTGAATACCACCAGCAGCAGGCCCAGCAGCAGCCAGGGGGCGACATCCCAGAGCACCGCAGCATCCCTTCCGGACAACGAGCCGACGGTCCAGTAGCGGAACTTGTCCATGGTGACCTTGTCGATCAGCACTACGGTGCTGGATATGGCATTGAGAACGCCGGTAATGATGGTGCCAGCAAGGATCAGGCTGGTGGCCGAATTCGTGACCCTGATCCGCGAGGCAAGTCCCAGCACCACCAAGCCCGCGGCCAGCCCGCCTGCCATGCCAAAGACCGTGTACTGCGATGGCAGGCCCAGGCCTAGAACGCTGATCGCGAATACCACGCCGGCGGCGGCTCCGGCGCTGACCCCGAGCAATCCCGGATCTGCCAGCGGATTTCTCGTATGCGCCTGGCACAGGGCGCCTGCAATGCCCAAGGCGACTCCGCAGATCAGTCCGAGCACGGTGCGCGGAGCTCTGAGCGACATGACCGATGCGCTGGGCTCGCTGACATTCCCATTTTGTCCGCCCACATAGGCCAGAACCTCGGAAGCCAGCACCGGCTGGGATCCGTAAAACAGGCTGGCAGCAATGGCCATGAGCATTAATATCGCACAGACGAGGAAAACCGGCAGGCTCCGCAGAGCCGGCCGGTTCGCCGCCTGGTCCTGGTACAGGCCGGCTGCCATGCTAGTCCTCGTCGTGATGGTGGTCGTGATCGGCTTGGCCACGACGCCAATAGCCGTCGACGTCCCAATTGTCGCGGTCCAGTCCCAGATCGTTTTTCAGGTATCGGCGTAGCGGCTTGATGGACATCGATTCCCCCGCCACCCAGACAAAGCCTTCGCCGCTAGGCAGCTGCTGAGACTTCACCGCCTGCTCCAACAGGTCTGTGCCGCCGGCGGGTGCACCGTTGCGATGCAGCCAGGTGACCGTCAGATCAGCTGGGCTGTGAAGCTCGATCTCGTCGGCACCGTCATTGACCTCGACGAAAGCGAAGACTTTTGCTTCGGGGCGCAGCCCGCCAACCCATCGGGCCAGGGCTGGCAGGGAGGTTTCGTCAGCAGCAAGCACATACCAGTCGAAAACATCCTTGACCCGGAAGGAACCGCGCGGCCCGAGCAGGGCCAACTGCTCGCCCGGCTGCGCTGTACCTGCCCAGCGGCCTGCGACGCCGTGGTCATGCAGCACGAAGTCCAGATCCATCCAGCCCTCGGCCGGATTGGCGTCTCGAATCGTGTAGTCACGGCTTGTCATCGATCGTCCGTCCACCCAGCGGTCGCCCACCACCCCCGGAAGCACCGGAGCGCCCTGAGCGTCTCGGTCGAAAAACACCTTGACATGGTCCTCGGGCGCAACGCTGCGCAGCGACTTCAGGTCCTCGCCGACCACGCGGATGCGCACCATGCGCGCCGTGAGCGGGGTTACCGATTCGACGGTGACCAGCCGTGGCATCAGCGGGTGGGTGTATGTTGCGTTCTTATGGTTTTCCTCATCCGGTGTGATGAGTTCGCCGGACATTGGATCGTGGGTAGTGATAATCACTGCGGGGTCCTTAGTGTGCAAAGAGAGCGGACGGGGCGGGATTAGAGTCCCTTGAGGACTTTTTCGATCTGTTCAACCACACGCACGGCGGCGCCATAGTTGTCAGGGAAGAAATGCGTCACTCCCGCCGCATGCCCGTCCTTGACCGCCGGCAGCGAGGTCCAGGTTGCCTTGCCTTCCAAGGTCGTCAGTGCGTCGGATGTACCGTCGGTGTATTCCGGGTAGAAGATCACCGTCGCGTCCTCGATCTTGGACAGCTGTTCGAATGAAAGAAATACGCCGTTCTCGCTGTCTTCAGCCTTCACTACGTCTACCGCTGGAGCTTTCAAGTCGTCCAGGATCTTGCCAATCCAGGAGATCTTGGAGTAGACGGTAACGTCCTCGTATGCATCCACTGCGGCGAATTTGTTCTCCGCCAACTGGGAGGCGTAGTCCGCCCTGACCTGAGCGACCTTGTCTTCATAGGCCTTCTTCTCGGCCCTGGCCTTTTCACCATTGCCTAGGATTTCAGCCATTGTCAACGAGGCGTCACGGGTTCCTGCCGAGCCGTTGGTGCGGATCAACACGGTGGGCGCGATCGCGTTCAGCTTTTCAAACTCGGCTTTTTTCTCGGCGCTGAGTTCTTCGGAGGCGTCGTCACCGCCACGGACAAAGCCAATCATCAAATCCGGCTTCAATGCGACGATTTGCTCGTAGTCCCACCCATCCGGGGTCAGGACGGAGGGCAGGTCGGCTACGGCATCGTAGAGCTTCACATCGCCGAAAGAGTCGTCATAGGAATCGCCTGCAGTGGCCAGTGGGGCCAGCCCGGCTTCCACCGCTGGCACCGTGCCACCTTCAAGCGCTACCACGCGCTGCGGATCGGAAGGGATGTTAACGGCCCCGAAGGCTGTATCGACGGCAATGGTGCCGTTCGCTGACGGTGTTGATGCTTCACTGACCGGGCTGGCTGTGCTGCTGGCATTGGAGCCAGCAGCACAGCCAGTGGCGAGCAGTGCAAGGGACAGTGCCGCGGCGGCAAAGCGAGTACGTGCAGTGATTTTCATGTGCGAGTGCCTTCGAAATCATCGAACAGAATGAATGTGACGTTGCCCTCGGTGGCAACCTCCAGCAAGATTACCATAGGCTAACCTAACTCAAAAACGCATAGAATTTCATTCGTAATCGATGGGTTGAATGAGCCGAGTTCCCGCCCAAGGCCCTAGTCTTGAACCTGTGCATTCCCCCGAACAACCACGGACCATCATGTTTTTGTCCGCCAGCCCGCAGCAGGTGACAGCACTGGTGCAAGGCCTGGGCGGCTACGAGCAGCTGTTGGGTGCCGAAGCATCCGCGGCGCGAAAGCTGAAATTCCCTGCTGATGCCCAAGCCCTGCTCTCCTCCCGTGCATTGCTCCGGCTGCTCTTGGCTCACGAACTAGGCGTCGGGCTCGGCCAGGCGGCAGCGTTGGACATCACCCGCCACTGCCCTGATTGCGGACCTTCCGACCATGGACAGCCGCGCCATGCACTGCGCACACTATCTATGTCGCGCACCCGCGAACTGGTGATCGCGGCGGTGGCTCCCGCGCAGCTGCTGCTGGGCGTCGACGTGGAACGCGGTCCATCGCTCAACTCCACTGGCATTTTCGAAGGCTTCGACGACACAGTGTTGAGCCTGGCAGAAAAAGCCCTGCTTGCAGAAGCAGAGAACCCCGACCAGCTGCGGCTGAACGCGTTTTCAGCCAAGGAAGCGCTGTTGAAGTCCCTTGGCATCGGACTTCGCATAGCCCCCTCCAGCATCGATGCGCTGGGTGCATCCCAGGGGCTGAAGGGCTGGGCGCGGGTAAAGATTGCGCACGCGGGGGGTCAGGAATTGGCCTGGCGCGAACTCCAACTGGGCCCGGAGCACATCGGTACGCTTGCAGCGTCCAGGCCGCTGCCGGTGCGCCAGCTCACGCTCCAGGACCTGGTCCGCTGAATCGTGCCCAGCCAGCATCCGGCCCCGGCTACCGCTGGGCATCAACCGATTCAAGCTCCGAGGGGTGCGCTTGCAATTCGCGCAGCTGCCGCCCCGAAATAGCCACCCCCAAGCTGACGACGAACGCCATGGCGCCGCCTGCAACCATGGCCCCGCCGGGCCCCAGCACCTTGGCCAGAAGCGATAGCAGCGGCCCGCCCAGGGTATCCCCGACGGTGCCCTGTGCGCTCCACACTGCGCTGACACGCCCCAGCAGCCGGTCAGGAGTCCGCCGGGCAATAATCGCATAACGGAAAATTTCGGCGAGCACGTCACCGGCTCCGGTCAGGGCCATGGCCGCCAACGCCAGCGGCAGCGAACTTGTCAGTCCCAGCGCCAGCACCCCAAGGCTCGCGGCACACAGTACGACCAGCAGCACTGCGCCAACTGATCGAACCCTTCCGGTCCAGCCGCTGGTCAATGAGGCAAGCAGTGCGCCCGCCGCAGGGGCCGAGTACAGCAGCCCCGCAGCTTCGGGGCCCAGTCCCAACTGGCGCTCGGCGAACTCGGGAATCAGCACATACGGCGAGGCGCACAACAACTGGATAAAGCCAAGCAGCAGGATTGGACCGATGATCCTGTCCCGGGCCACATAGCCAATTCCTTCCCTGGTATCCTCCCACGCCTGCGCCACGGTATGCCGCAGCGCCCCGGAGAATCCAGCCTGCCACGCGGGCACTTCCGGCCCCTCGGGCGCCTGGGTTTCAGGATGCAGCGATGGCAATCGCCATAAAAGGGCAACGCTCGCCACGCTGACGAGCACCACCGCGATATACAGCCACCCAGGCCCAATGACCGAGTACAGCAATCCGCCCAGCGCGGGGGTAAACACCATCCCCAAATCAAGGCTGACTGCCATCAGCGCGCTGGCAGCCGGCAGCTCTTCGGACGCAATGGTGCCCGGGACCGCGGCAGACAGCGCAGTCGCGCTGATCCCGCCGGCCAATCCGTCAACCGCCGCGGCAATATGGAATGCCGCAAGGTGCGGTTCAGCCAGGAACGCATTGACGGCCAGCAGGATGAATCCAACGATGGCTGCGCTGCGCGCAGCGAGGATCAGCCTGCGTCGGTCAAGCCTGTCTGCCAGCAATCCGCCGCCGAGCGCCCCGGCAAAGCCTGCAAGTCCCATGACGGTGGCGACCAGTGCTACCTGGACCGAGGATCCGGTCAATGAATAGACCTGCAAGGGGATTGCCGTGCTCAACACTCCGATCCCGGCAATGGAGACCAGCCGCCCCCAAAAAATGACCGAAAACGACCGACTGCTGCGCAGTGGTCCCAGATCGATGGCGTGGCGGCGCAGCCATTGAATCACAGGGCTGATTCCCGAGGAGTGATGTCGGTCCAGTGGGTCTGAACATACTCGTTGGCAGCTTCCAGGCTCGCTGGGCCGAAGACCTGGGTCCAGCCGTCGGGGATCTGCGCAAATTCGGGCCAGAGGCTGTGCTGATTCAGGTGGTTGACGAGGATGAGGAAGCTGCCGTCGGTGCGGTCGAATGGATTCATGAGCTGTGCTCCTTGGGTAGATTAAAAATGGGTATAGGTGGATGGTGTGTGCTTGGACGCGTTCTGCGCTCAGGCGCGGTCTTGCTCCGCAGCTGACATGTCGGCGCGCAGCTGCGGGCCGATCACGCCAAGGGCCGCGGGAGAAGTCATTTCGTGGTGGCCTGCTTCAACCAGGTGCTGCGCGAAGCTTCGGGTCGAATATTCGGCCCAGCCTTCAGCGCACGCCGACGGGTCGGAAGCCGGCACGCCATGGCGGCTGATGGTTGCCGTGTAGAGTCTTGTCGCTGCCTCTACCCGGGCATACCGGGCGCCTGGAAGCACCGAGACGCTGTAACTGTACGCGTCGAGAATCGCCTCCAGTTTGTCGCTGGCAAAGTGGCTCCACACCCCGCCCGACTCGGCCAAGAACTCAAGCACGTCATCGCGCTGGTAGGGGCTTTCCAGCCAATGCGGAATTTCGCGCAGCGCTCCTGCCAGCAGGAAGTTCAGCGCCTCCTGCTCCAGGCCCGCCGCGTCATCCGGTGCAGTGCCCTGCTGCGGCGTGGCGTGCACCGCGTCGGCATCCAGCAGCGACAAGGTCAGCACCTGGTCACCCTCGGCTTCCAACACCCCGGCGACCATGTGCGCCAGGTGCGCGCCGAAAGACCAGCCAAGCAGGTGGTACGGGCCGTGCGGGTGCCGGGCACGGATGTGCGCGACCATCGCATCGCGCAGCGCAGCCATGTCGCGCGGCGCCGGGCCGGTGAGGCGCGGAGACTGCAGTGCGATGATTTCGCGCCCGCGGCCAAGATGCCCCGCCAGCCCCGCATAGCTCCAGCCCAGGCCGCCTGCCGGATGGAAGCAGTACAGCGGGGCGGCCGCCTCGCTGCCCACGCTGGGGCCGCTCAGCGGCAGCACCACGTCGAATGACGCATCGGTGCCGGCCGACAGTTTTGCAGCGAGGGATTCAACGCTCGGGGCAGCGGCAAGGGCGCCCACCGTCAACGGCGCATCAAAGCGCGCACGCAGCAGCGAAACCGCGCGCATCGCCTTCAACGAGTCGCCTCCCAGCAGGTAGAAATCATCCTCGGCGGCGACGTTTTCCACACCGAGCACCGTGCTGAACACCTCGGCTACCGCATTTTCGGCAATCCCCTCAGGGGCACGTCCCGAGCTCGGTGCGGGCATCGGCAGCGCCGCCACATCGAGCTTCGTGTTCGAGGTCAGCGGCAGTTTCTCAATAACCACCAGATGGCTTGGCACCATGTAGTCCGGAAGCTCGCGGCGTGCCCGCGCCTTGACCGCCTCCGTCATCCGGTCCCGGTCCTCGTTTTCCGCTGCAGGAACCGCCGGGACGATGTAGCCGATGAGCGCCACATTGCCCTGGGGCATGCGGCGCGCGAGCACCGCTGCGCTGGCCACGCGCGGGTCGGCGGCAATCACCGCCTGCACCTCTCCAGGTTCGATGCGGTATCCCCTGATCTTCACCTGTGAGTCTGATCGGCCATGGAAGTGCAGCTGGCCGGAGGAGTCGAGGGAAACGATGTCGCCAGTGCGGTACATCAGGCTTCCCCGCTCGCCATGGGGGCTCGCCACGAAACGCGAAGCTGTCAGCGCCGGGCGGGACACATACCCGTGCGCCAGCCCGGCGCCGGCCAGGTACAGCTCCCCTGGCGTGCCATTGCGCACCGGGCGCAGCGCGCTGTCAAGAACCCAGGCGCTGGTGTTCTCGATCGGCGCCCCCACCACCGGGACGCTGCTGTCATCGGTGCCAGCGCCCAGGGCGTTGATGGTGTATTCGGTGGGGCCGTAGAGGTTGTATCCCTCTGATACTGGATCGTTGCGCAGCGCCTCCCAGACATCGGCCCCTACCGCCTCGCCGCCCAGCAGCACCAGCGCCGGGTGGTGCTGCCCCTCTTCCAGCAGGCCCTCGGCAAGCAGCGCCGAGGCCACCGATGGTGTCACGTTGATGACGTCCACCGATTTTTCACGCAGGTAGCCAACCATCTGTTCCGCATCCCGGCGCAGCGATTCGTCCAAGACGTGTACGGTATGTCCTTCGATGAGCCAGAAGAGTTCTTCCCATGACATGTCAAAGGCAAAGGAGACGGTGTGCGCCACCGCCAGCGCGCGGTCCCCCACCCGGCCGATGGCAGGGTCGAAGATTTCGCGCCGGTGGTTTGCCAGCATGTTCACCAGCCCGCGATGCGGCACCGACACCCCCTTGGGTTCGCCGGTGGAGCCGGAGGTGAACATCAAGTAGGCGGTGTCTTGATGCGAATAGCCGGGATTCAGCGCCGCGGCGGAGATCGGCCGGTGGCCAAGCGCCGTCTCGTCGAGCACCAACACCCGGGCCCCTGAGGCCGCCAGCTGCGCGGCATCGCGTGTCGAACCAGGTTCCAGCAGCACCGCGTCGGCCCCCGCGGTGGCGAACATCTTCGCCGCCCGGGAATCCGGGTAGGCGGCATCCAGCGGAATATACGCGGCCCCCGTGGCAAGGATGCCGAAGATCGAGGTCACGAACCGGTTCGAGCGCTCAAGGCCGATGCCTACCTTCGACCCCGCACCGATCCCCTGCCCTGACAGCCAGCAAGCAATCGAAGAAACCTCTGCCCACAAACCGGCATAGTCAAGCACCTGCGGGCCATCGATGAGCGCCGGGCGTTCCGGGTGGGCTGCTGCCGTGCGCTCAAGCAGCTGGACCAGCGAGGCGTCAGCCAGCTGCCTGTCGGTCCCGGCCAGGATCGCAGGCCGTCCGACGGTGTTCACCGCGGCCAGCGCGGTGCCCAGCGGCTGGTCTGCATGCGCCGCGAGGGCGCCCAGCGTGGAAATCACCGAATCCACAATCTCTTGGGCGCTGTCGGCGCAGAAGCACTCGCCCTGATAGGCGAGGATCAGCCGGTAGATTTCATCGGGATGGACGATGAATGTCAGCGGATAGTGCGTGGCGTCTCCGCCGTCGATCTCCAGCAGGCCGGTGTCCTGGCTCAGCGTGTCCAGCTCCTGGTCGTCCTCCGGGGTGTTGCGCATGACATACAGGGTGTCGAACAGGGCGCCGATCCCGGCATCCTGCTGGATGGTTGACAGTCCGACGAATTGGGCCTGCAGGCTTTCGCCCTGGCGGCTCTGCACCTGGCGCAGCAGGTCGCCCACCTGGGTATGCGGATCCAGTTCGGTGACCACCGGGACGGTGTTCAAGAACAGCCCGATCATCTCATCCACCCCCGAAAGCTCCGGCGGGCGGCCCGACACCGTGGAGCCGAACACCACGGTGTCCTGGCCCGTCAGCCGGCGCAGCGCCAGCGACCAGGCCAGCGAGTACACGGTGTTGATCGATACGCGCGCTGAACGGGCCAGGGCGATCAGCTCGTCGCTCAGCCCCGCGGGCAGCTGCTGCTCTACAACTTCCGGAAGCACCGCCGCGCGCTGCGCCGCTGGGGGCGCCACGAGCGTGCCGCCAGAAAGACCCGCCAGCTGCCCGCGCCAGGTGCCCCGCGCCGCCTCGGTGTCCTGGTCCTGCAGCCACTGCAGGTACTGGCGGAATTGGGCTGGTTCGCCAAGGCTCTTCTCTCGCCCGCCGGCGCGGTAGTGGCGCAGCAGTTCGGTGACCAGCAGCGCATCGGACCAGCCGTCAATCAAGATGTGGTGGTTGGTCACGACCAACGCTCCACCGTCTTCGCCAAGGTCCGCGTAGGCGAAACGGATCAGCGGCGGGCGGCTCATCTCAAATTTCTGCTGGCGTTCATCCACCTGCAGGCGTTCAAGCTCGCGCTGCGCCGCCGGCGCCCCCGACAGGTCCAGCTCGCGCCACGGCAGGGGCACTGCCGCCGGGATGAACTGCACCGGGGTGTCGAACTGCTCATGGGCAAATCCGGCCCGCAGGATCGGATGGCGTTCGAGCAGGGTGGCGCAGGCGGTGCGCAGGGCCGTCACGTCCACCGGCGCGGCGAAGCGGTAGGTCGACTGCATGGTGTAGACGTCCAGGGCTTCAGGGTCTGCCAGCGCATGGAAGAGCAGGCCGTACTGGAGGGGAGCCAGGGGCAGGACGTCGATGATTTCCGGTTCGTCGTGGCTGGCTTCGGTGGTTGGCGCTGTCACTAGTTGTCCTTCAGCAAGTTGGTCAGTGAGGCCATCGAGGCCCCATCGAGGGTGATCATTGGTTTGGCATTCGGTGCAGGCGTGCTGTTCTTTGCTGCGCCGGCCGCTTTGCGCGCCACCGCGGCAAGCTCGGCGGCGAGGGGGTTGGCGAAGACCTGCGAAATGGTTGCCGTGTATCCGGCCCGGCGCAGGGCCGCCAGCAAGGACATGGCGCTCATCGAATCTCCGCCGGCGGCAAAGAAGTCGGTCTGTCCGGTTGCCTGGGGCAGGCCAAGCACCTGGGCGAAGGCTCCGGCCACCGCCGCGACCGCCGCCGCATCGGCGTTCTGGGCTCCGGCGTGTTCTAACTGGATGCGCGCCAGCGCGCCGCGTGCCGGGGCAAGACGCGTCGACAGCAGCTCGCGCAGCACCGACAGCTCGGTGCCCAGGGCGATGCATTCGACCGCCACCACCAGTGCAGAGAGGATCTGCCCGGCGGTTTCCCGCGGGATCTCAGCCGCGTATTCGACCTCGATCTGCAGGGTGTCGGCGATGGATGCGCTGATTGCCAGCGGGTATTCGGTGGCATCCTGTGAGTGGATGCTGCCGATGCGCGGGGCTCCTGGCTCCGTGCTGTCATCGGTCTGCGGATAGTTCTCGATGACAAGCAGCGTGTCGAAGAGCGTGCCGACGCCCAGTGCGCCGGTGATGCCGGCCAGCGGCACGCCTGCCGATTCGATGATCCGCCCGCCAGCAGCGTGGGCGCTTGAAAGCAGTTCAGCGCAGTTTTGCTGCTCCAGGCTGATTGCCATGGGCAGGGTGTCGATGAACATGCCCGGCAGCGTGGCGATGCCCGGGACCTCGATGCTGCGTCCGGAGCTGACAGTTCCGTAGACCGGATGCTGGGTTTGCAGCAGTTCTCCGAGCACCAATGCCCAGGCGGCATTCAGCGCATCAGCCACCGTGGCAGAGGCGCCGCGGACCCTTTTGACAAGGGCCTGGTGCAGCGGCGCATCCATCGTGTGCGCCATCAGCGAGGGTGCTGCGGTGTTCTTCGCGTCGCGGTGGCGCAGCACATGTCCTGCGGTGCCCGCGGACAGCCGCCGGCGCCATTCCTCGATGCGCTGCTGATCCTTGCGGGTCATGACCAGCCGGGCGAATCGGTCGTAGCCGCTGCCCGCCGGGTGCACCGGCGCCGCGGCGGCCCCGCCCTTGGCGAAGTGTGCATAATGGCTGAACAGCTCATCGATCAGCGGCGGGATGGACCAGCCGTCAAGCAGCAAGTGGTGGTTGGCGATGATCAGCTGGCTGTGCGGCTCGCCGGTCACCGGGTGTTCCCCGAAGTCGATCAGTTCGACACGCAGCAGCGGACCGTGTTCAAGATCGAAGCCCTGCTGCATCTGGGCGTTTCGGGCCAGCTGCGCGCAGTCCTCTCTTTGCTCAAGGCCCAGTCCCGGGCGGTGCAGCGTGGTGACAGGGGCAGCAAATTCCGCCAGCGGGACAAGTACCGGGGCGCCATCGGCCGGCCAGTACACGGTGCCGCGCAGCTGCGGATGGGCAGCTCCCAGCGCCTCCAGCGCTTGGCGCAATACCGCGAGGTCAACGGTTCCAAACAGTTCCAGGCCTGCCAATGACAGGTAGCTGTCGCTCGGTGCGCTGTGCGCATGCACCGCCATTGCCTGCTGGACTCCGGTCAGCGGCCAGATGGCCTGCGCGCTGGGGCGCGCTGCCAGCAGCGCCGAGGTTTCTTCGGTTCCCAAGCCCACAACATCATGCAGCGCCCCTGGCGCTGTGCGCTGCGGGGCCTGAATTGCCGCCAGTTGGCCCAGGGCCTCCAGCGCCGCGCCCGGCAGCGCCCGCCCGGCAGCGTTGGGGCAGGCAAGCTGCCAGCGCAGCACCAGCCGGGGGCCGTCTGCCGCGTCGCTGACATAGGCGTTGAGCTCCACCGGGTGGGTGGCAGGCAGCCGGTGGTGCAGGCCGAGCGCGCTTTCCAGCGCCGCCGCGTCGGCGGCCGGCTGCCAGGGGCCTTCGCGCAGCGCATCGCGGCCAAGGTAGTTGACCAGCAGCTGCGGGCGGGCGCGGGTTTCCGCGGCTTCCAGCGCAGCGCGGGCCGGACCTGGCAGGTAGCGCAGCATGCCGTAGCTGGCGCTATCCGCGGGGATCGAGGCGGCCGCCGCGCGGGCTGCGCGCAGCCACGCCTCCGGGCCCTTCTGCTGGCCTTCGCCGTTCAGGCGCAGCGGCCAGGTGGCGGTGAACCAGCCTGTCATCGAGCCGGCCTCAACCGTGTCCCGGGCGTCGTTGAACCGGGTGCCTGCCGGTCGGCCGTGGCCTTCGGCTTCCAGCACCACCGACTCGTTCTCCCGGATCGCGGCGCACAGCGCCGCATGCAGCACCGTGTCCATGCCGTAGCCCTCGCCCAGGGCGAGCAGCCTTTCGGTGGCTTCAGGCTCAAGGGTGTGCACGATTTCCTCGGTGTCTGCCAAGGATCCCAGCGCTGCACAATCGGTGTAGTGCACCTGGCTGTTCCCGCCGGCATCCAGCACCGACAGCCAGCGTTCGCGCAGCGTCGTGTCTTCGGCCAGGGTGCCGGCCGCCTGGTTCACCGCGGCGGCCCACGCGCGCAGGCTTCCGCTGGCCTGCTGCCCGGGCAGGCCTTCGACAAGTCGGCGCAGATCCTCGGTAAGCAGACGCCAGGAGTAGATGTCCACCGCCACATGGTGGATCGCCAGCGCCAAGTTCCCGTAGCCGCTGAAGGACCTGCGGTAGACCGCTGCCGCGACGTTTCCAGCGCGCTCGTCGATCCACTGGCAGGCTGCGCGCAGGGCCTGCACGAATTCTTCCTCTCCGGCGTGCTCATCGACCGTGGCCAGCGGGATCTTCGCATGGTCCATGACCGTCGCTGACTCGGCGTCCACACGCAGGCGCAGTGCCGGGTGCAGTTCGGCCAGCTGGTTGAGCGCGGCTTCCAGTTGCGCAGGATCAAGCTCTGCCGGAACATTGAGCACCCGCAGCTGCTGGAATCCGCGTCCGTCGGCGCCGGTGCGCCGCAATAGCTCCGAGTACCAGGCAATGGCAGGCGTTGGCTCAAGTTTTCCGGAGTCGGGCAGTTCCAGTGCGTGGGCGTCGGGCGCATCTGCCGCGGCGGCCGCCAGCGCCGCGGCGGTGGGGTTGCGGTAGATCTCTGCCAGGGTGATGACCAGCCCGCGTGAGCGCAGGGCCCCGATCAGCGCAATGACGGCCATCGAGTCTGCGCCCAGGGCGAAGATGTCCTTGTTGGCGTCCACCGCAGGCAGCGCAAGCACCTGTGCAATGGCCTGTGCGGCCTTGCCCGTGCGATGCTGGTCTGCCTGTGCCATGTCGTGGCCCGGCTGTGTCTTCGGCGCAGCGGCCTGCCTCGGTGCGGTGGGCGCAGCCAGCTGGCGGCGCAGCGGCTCAAGGCCCAGCAGTTCAGGCTGCGGCTGGATGCCTGAGGCCAGCACGGCGAGCGCGGTGCGCACCGCCGCCGCCAATGCCGCCGCGGCCAGCGGGTCCCCGCCGTTCAGTTCCACCTCCAGCTCAAGCTGCCGCCCCGGCGTCACGGTGAGGCACACTGGATAGTTCGTGCCGTCCTCGCCGCCCGCGGCGTTGACCTGGACCCCTGAATTTGCCGCCGGGGTGCGGTCCGGGTAGTTCTCCACGACCAAAAGCGTGTCAAAAGGCTCGGCGCCCAGCGCCGCCTTGATTCGCCCCATGCCCAGGTGGGCGGCCCGGGCCAGTTCGATGTTCTGCCGGCGAGCCTCTAAGAACAGGTCGGCGGCGGCAGCACCGGGGGTCGGCTGCAAGCGGACCGGGGCGGTGGTGATGAACATTCCCACCATTGATTCAATCCCCGGTACCTGGGCGTCGCGCCCGGAGCGGGTGGCACCCAGTGCCACGTCGGGAGTGCCGGTCAGTGCAGCCAGTACCGTTGCCCACGCTGCCTGCGCAGCATCTGCCAGGGTGCAGCCCGCAGCGCGGGCCACGGCAGCTAGTTCCTGCGCCGCAGACTGCTCCAGGCTGGCGGTGGCGCGCACGGTTCCCCTGCCTTCCTCGATCAGGTCCTGCAGCCGCGTCGGCTCGCCGAAGCCGGCGAACTCGTTGCGCCACTGGGCCTGAAGCTCTGAGGAGTCTTCTTCCACAGCGTGCAGCCATCGCAGGTAACCTGTCATCGGCGCGGCGTGGGCAAGGGGACCGCCCTCCAGCAGCGCCTGCAGTTCTTCGGTGAGCACCGCGGTGGACCAGCCGTCCACCAGCAGGTGGTGCATGAGCACCAGAAGCTCCCATGAGGTATCCGAGGTGCGCAGCAGCTTGGCGCGGACCAGCGGCCCGGTGGCCAGGTCCATGGACGCCGCGCGCAGCGCCTGCTGATCGGCGCGCACCGCTGCTTCGTTATCTGCTGCGCCACGCAGGTCGAGCGCTTCGAACTGCCATCTGGCCCGGTCCATGATGGCAAGCTGCGGAGCGGGAAGATCATGCTGGAAGAGGATGCCGCGCAGCTGCGGATGGCGCTGGGCCAGGGCGTCCAGCGCCTGTTCAACCTGCGCCGCGGTGGGCAGCTGGTGGGCCTGCGCGGCGGTGATCGACCAGCGGGTGGTTGTCAGGAAGCTTCCATCCGCTTCGCGTTCGTGGTGCAGGACCATGCCCAACTGCGTCGGGGTCAGTTCCCACAGGTCTACCGCGGTGCAGCCCACTGCCGCCGCCTGGGCCGCCAGGGCGCGGCCGCGCTGCGCACCAAGCGCAGCCAGCCGGGATTCCTTGTGGGCCCCGGCGTCGGGGATGGGGTCCTGGGCACTTTCCAGCGGCTGCAATCCGGCAGCCATCTGCCCCAGGTTCACCGCGGCGAGCAGGGCCTGCACCGAGCTTGAGTAGCCTTCGCGGTGCAGCGCCGCCACGAGCTGGATGGCGGAAATCGAGTCCCCTCCTAGGGCCATGAATCTGTCGCTGGCCGTCGGCTCCTGTGCCAGCGACAGCACGCGCTGCACCGCCTGGAGCACCGCGGCAAGTTCGGCGCTTGCTGCTTCCGGAGACGAAGCGGCGGGTGCGCCGGGTGCCGGCACGCCGAAATCTGGCATGGGCAGGGCACGAAGATCCAGCTTGCCGCTGCCGGTGAGCGGCAGCTGCTCCAGCAGCACCACCGCGGCGGGCACCATGGCCCGCGGCAGGCCCTGCGCGCAGGCATCGCGCAATTGCGCGGCGAGCTGGTCATCGCTCACGCGGCCGGTCTGCTCCGGGACCACCCAGACCACTAGCCGTTCGCCCAGCCGTGGATCGGTGACCTTGTGCACCGCGGCGCGGCGCACCGCCTGCTGGCTGGCAAGGAATGCCTCGATCTCTCCTGGCTCGATGCGCACCCCATGCAATGAAATCTGGGAGTCAGTGCGTCCGAGCAGCAGCAGCTGCCCGTCCAGGCCCCAGCTGGCGGCGTCGCCCGTGCGATACAGCCGCTGCCCGGAGGCGAAGGGGTGGGCGATAAAGCGGGCGGCGGTCAGCGCGCCACGGGCAAGGTACCCGTCGGCCAGCTGCGGGCCTGCCAGGTACAGTTCGCCGACGGTGCCGGGGGCAACCCGGCGCAGCATCGAGTCGAGCACCAGTGCACCGGTTGACCCCACCGGGCGGCCCACCACAGGCTTCTGCGAGTCAGCCACCGACGCGGCCAGCGCATCCACCGTCGCCTCTGTGGGACCGTATAGGTTGTACACCGAAGCGTTGGATTCGCGGGCCAGCTGCGCCATGCGGCTCCACAGGGCCGGCGGGAAATTCTCCCCGCCGGCCACGCAGATTTCCGGCAGGCGTGTCATTGCACCGCTTGAAATCACCGCATTCCACAGGGTCGGGGTGAAGTCGAGGTAGCCGATCTGCGCAGTTTCCACGTAGTCGGCGAGGGCAAACGGGTCCAGGTATTCGTCTTCGCTCAGCACATGCAGGGTATGCCCGGCGAACAGCGCAAGGAATGCGTCCCAGTGCGCGTCGAAGTGGAAAGCCGAGGTATGCGCCACCTGCACGGTGCGCCCGTGCGGGTAGAGCTCGCACTGCTGACGGGCAAACAGCGCCGCCAGGGCGCGGTGCGAGATGGCAACGCCCTTTGGTTCTCCGGTGGATCCGGAGGTGAACACGATGCCCACGGTGTGCCCCGGCTCCACCACGCCAGGCACCGGGGTCGCCGACTGTCCCAGCCCGGTCTGGCGCGGCCCTTCGCTGTCCCAGATCAGCGCCGGACGCGCCAGCTGCAGGGCGCGCTGCACGCGGGCCTGGGGCCACTGGTAATCCAGCACCATCAACGTGATGCCTGTGCGCAGCGCCGCCAAGTGGGCTACCACCATCTGCAGCCCGCGCGGTAGGCGCAGCGCCAGAATCGGCTCGCCGGTAGCCCTGTCAAGCAGCCCGTTCAGCCGCTGCGCGGCCCGGGCCGCCAGTTCATCCAGCTGGCTGTAGCTATAGCTGTCCCCCGCGCAGATCAGCGCTGGAGCCTGCGGTGTTGCGGCCGCCTGACGGGCAAAGAGCTGCGGCAGCAGCGGCTGCTCGGGCTCGTAGTGGCGGCCGGAGGACTCGAAACTACTGACCACTTCCGGATCCATCAGCTCCAGCCGGGCGATGGCTTCACCTCCTGCCGCCAGCGTTGAAAGGGCACGCAGCAGCGCGTCGGCCAGCGCCTGCGCTGCATGCTGCGCAACCCGCTCGTCGTATTCCAGCTCGATGCTCCAGCTGGCTCCCGCTACCACGTGTACGTTGATCGGGTAGTGGCTTGAATCCTTGGTGGATTCGAGCACCGCATCCAGCCCGTCGATCCCAAATTCCGGCCGGTTTCCTGCCGCTTCGAAGCTGAGCAGCGACCAGGCTAGTTCCGTTTCCCCTTGCAGCGCGCGTTCGATGCCCGGGACCCCGAGGTGCTGGTGTTCCAGGCTCTGGTTCCACCATTCCTGCTGGCTGGCGGCGGCGGTGGCCAGGGTGTCTTCAGGCTGGTAGCCGGCGGTGCACAGCACTGTCTCGGTGAGCATGCCGCACACGTTTTGGGCATCGGGCTGTGCCGGGTCGCGCAGCGCCACCGGCACCGCGAAGGCGTTGCCGCGGCTGCCAGCCACGAAGTCTGCAGCCACCGACCATGCGGTGCGCAGCGCCGTCGCCAAGGTGAATCCGCGGGACCTGGCTGTGGCGGCGAGCTGTTCGACGGTGTCTTCCAGAAGCTCGCGGTGCAGGCGCCGCACCGGCGCGCCTGAGGTCAGGGCAGCGGAAATGAAGTGCGGGCGCGGCCCGGTGTTCGCATGATCCAGGGTCCTGGCAAAGAAGCTTCCGGCCGCAGTCTTGTCAGCTCCGGCGATCCAGCGCAGGTGTTCGGCATAGTCACCGGTGGCCGCGGGCAGCTGTGCGGGCGGCCGCTGGCCGCGCAATGCAGCCAGTTCGCGAAGCCATTGGCCCAGCAGCAGCGGCATCGACCATCCGTCAAGCACCGTGTGGTGGGCAGTGATGATCAACTGGTGCTCGGTGCCGCCGGCGCTTGCCAGGGCCATCCGCAGCAGCGGCGGATCGGCCAGGTTGAATCCTTCTGCCAGGTCTGCCGCGGCAAGGCGCTTCGCATCGGGTCCAACTGAGAAGACCCGCTGGGCCAGGCTCTCATCGAATGGCTCGATAAAGGACACCGGGTCACCGGTATCATCCACCAAGAAGCCTGCGCGCAGGTTCTGCACCCGGCGCAGCAGGTTCAGCGTGGCGCTGCGGGCTTCGTTCTCCCGCAGTTCGCCGTCCAGCCGGATGCGGGTCTGCCCGATATACGGGTCATCGCTGTGATGCCCTGAGTCTTCTGCGATCAGCGTGTGGGCCACCAGGCCGCGCTGCAGGGCGGTGGTGGGCCACCAGAGCACCTGCTCGGTGGTGGATTTGGTCAGCTCGGTCATTTCAATCCTTTGGGCTGAAGGGATTATCGGGATGGTTCTCAGCGGCGCGGTCGGCGCCGGGCCAGCATCGCGGCGAGCCTGTCGCGGGCCCCGTCCTCCAGTGCCACCAGCTCGGGGCGCTGCGCGGCGGGATTTTCCGGGCCGGCGGACAGCACGGTGGCTGCGGCGGCAATCGAGGCAATGGTGCGCAGGGCGAATACTTCTCCGACGCTTGAGGAATATCCGGCTTCGCGCAGGCCGGAGACCAGCGCGATGGCGGTGATCGAGTCCCCACCCTGGGCGAAGAAGTCGGAGTCGGGGCCAAGCTGCTCCGGCTGCATCCCCAGCGCCTCAGCCATGGCCGCTGCCACCGCCTGCTGCAGGCTGCCGGTGAGCGGCGCAGCTGGCGCGGCGGCACCGGCGGCAGGATCTGGCAGCTGTTTTTCATCGAGCTTCCCGGTGCTGCCCAGCGGCAGCTGCTCGATGATTCCTAGCGCGTGTGGGATCATCTGCGGCGGCAGAATCTGGCCCAGTGCCTCGCGCCAGCCTGCCGCGTCGAACTCCTGTCCCGCCACCGCCCAGGCCAGCAGCCTGGCACCGCGGGCGCGGACCACCGCGTGTGCGACGCCGGGCAGGGTAGCCAGCGCGCTTTCCACTTCCCCCACGTCGATCCGGTAGCCGCGGATCTTTACCTGTGAGTCCTCGCGGCCCAGGAAGCGCAATAGCCCGTCGTGTCCAATGACCGCGCGGTCCCCCGTGCGGTACATCCGGGTGCCGGTGGCCGACGGGTCCGCGACAAAGCGGGCGGCCGTCAAGGCACCCTGCCCCAGGTAGCCGTGCGCTTCCTGCGGGCCTGCGAGGTAAAGTTCCCCTGGCAGTCCTGCAGGCAGCGGACGCAGCGACGCGTCAAGCACCATGGCCTTCAGACCGTTCAGCGGGCGGCCAACCACCACATCCGGGCTGTCGGCGACGTTGGCCACCAGCGCGTCAACGGTGAACTCGGTGGGCCCATAGAGGTTCTCAACCACCAGATGGCCCAGCCCGCGCAGCTTCTCCCAGAGCACCTGGCTGCAGCCTTCACCGCCCACCGACAGCCTGCGCACCGGCGTGCCAGGGTCGAAAACTCCGGTGTCAAGCAACGGAGCCGCCAGTGACGGGGTCATGTCCATCCAGGTCATCGAGTGCTCGCGCACCTGAGCTGCCAGCTGCTGGGGATCCCTGGCACTCTCGTGGCTGATCAGGTGCAGGTGGTGGCCCAGCGCCACGCCGAGCAGCGTGCACCAGGCGCCGTCGAAGTGCAGCGGCAGCGACTGGGCAATGCGCTGCACGCCCGCATTGAAGAAGCCTGCGTGCCGGTGGTACCCGGCCCAGTGGGAAAATGCCTCGCGGGAGACCACCACCGCCTTGGGTTCGCCGGTGGAGCCAGAGGTGTGCAGCAGGTAGCCGGGGGTGCTGCGCGGCACCGCCGGCAGCTGCAGTTCAAGGCCTGCTGGCGGCAGCTGCGCTGGGTCCAGCACGCTGAATCCTGTCCAGTGCTCGGCCTGGCCGCTGAGCACCAGCGGCGGGTTCTCCTCCAGCTGCGCAAGCCTGGCGGCGATGCGCTGGTTGCGTTGCCGCGGCGCGTTCGGGTCAAGCGGAACACTGGTGGCGCCCGCCGCGGCGATCCCCAGGATTGACGCCACATAGTCGATGCCACGCTCCAGGGCGATCAGCACATAGCCTCCGGGACCGATCCCTGCCCGCAGCAGCCCAGCTGCCACCGCGTCGGCGCGCAGGGACAGTTGGCGGTAGCTCAGCGTGATGCCCTCGCAGGTGATCGCGGGGGCCTCGGGGGTGGCCGCCACGCTGGCGGCGAAGAGTTCTTCAAGCACCGGCGGGACGGCCTCGGCGGCCGGCGCACCGGCCAACGGGCCGCGCTGCACTTGCGGCGACAGCATCAAGGCCGTGTGCGGTGTGGTCCCCGGGGCGGCGGCAAGCTGCTCGAAAAGCAGCCCATAGGCTTCAAGGAGCACCGCCGCGTCGGCTACTGCCAGCGTTCCGGCCGGAGCTGTGAGCACCGCGGTGACCTTCTGCGCCTGGTAATCGGGCAGCAGGTTCAGGCAGATGTCATCCACCGGCCCCTCGGACAGGGCGTGCAGCGCCACGGTTCCGCCTGGCACCTCAAGCGGTGCGTCGAAGGCTTTGATGTTGATTTCGCTGGCTGTCAGGGCAGTATCCGAGCCAACCAGCGACAAATCGCGCATGAGCTGTTCGGCGCGGTAGCGGCCGTGGACCGTGAGCTTGGCCCGGGCTGCGGACACTTCCTCCAGCAGCGTATCGATGCTGCCCGAGGGGTCGATATCGACCACCAGCGGCAACACGTTAATGGTGGGTGCCGGGCACAATGCGGCGGCCCCGGTGCGGTTCATTGCCGGCAGGCCGAGCACCGCACGGGTGGAGCCGGTCAGCCGCGCGGCGAGCAACGCATGGGCTGCAATCGCGGCGTCGGCCCAGGTACCGGGGCCCTGCACCGCATTCGGGGCGGCGAACCGGCCAAGATCCAGCGGGCGACCGCTGATGCGCAGCCGCTGCACTGCTGCTGCATCAGGGCGTTGCCCCGCGGCACCGAGCAGGCCAGCCAGCCGGGTCGGTCGGTATTCTTCCCCCTGCGCCGGCTGCAGGCGTTCATGCCAATAGGACGCATCGCGCGCCAGCGCGTTCGATGCGTGGTATTGCTCTTCACCGCGGCGGACCGCTTCGGGCTGCGTGAACGGCGCCGGGGCAGGTTCGGTCCCCTGCACCAGAGCTGTGTAGTGTTCGCTCACCCGTCGGGCGAGCAGCGAGATGCTGTACCCGTCGATGAGGATATGGTGCGCCGCCAGCACCCACACCGCGACCGGCTGCACGTCGTCTTCGGCGCAGGTCAGCAGCAGCTGTTCGCGCAGCAGCTGGGAGTCGAGCGTGATTCGCGGCAGGTGCGTTGCACGCAGTGCATCGGCCAGCACCTTGTCGGAATCTCCTGTCAGCTCCCCGCGCAGCACCCCCGAAGGCAGCAGCCCAGGGGCCGCTGGGCGCCGTGGCATGCAATCCGGTACCAGCGCCATCTGCTGCACGTCGAAGCGGCACGCCAGCCAGGGCACCTCGTCCAGGGTGCTGCGCACCGCCTCCGCCAGCGCGGCGGCGGAGATGCGTCCCCTGAAAACAACCGCATCTCCCACGGAGAAGTCGGCGGTATCCGGCGCGGCGAGTTCGGCGTGGACGATGCCCCGCTGGGCGTCGGTCAGCGGGTAGGTTTTCACTGTGTCGGGGGCGAGGGTCATATTCGGTCCTTTGAGGGTGCTGCTGAGCGGGTGGGGTTAACTGCTGGAAACTGCGCCGAGCACGGCCGCGACCAGTGCTTCGACGCTTTCGCTGGCAGCAAGCCGCGGGAAGTCGACCGCTGCGCCGGCGGCGCGCCAGCTGTTCACCAGGGACATCAAGCGGATTGAATCGATGCCCAGGTCCGCCAGCGCATCGCCGGGTTCGACTTCGTCCACCGGCAGTCCGGCGCAGGTCGCAAGTTCGGCAAAGATGCGTGCTTCGGTCAGTGCCGGGGTGCTCATGCGCTGGCCTTTCGGATCTCGGCTTGCATCGCGGTGCCCTGGCCCGCGCTCAGGATGGATTCAAGGATCTCCCCTGCACGAACTGCGATATTCGACAACAGCGTCGCAGAGATCCCGTGCTGATGTTCTGTCTGTCCCACCAGGAAGAGCTTCGCGTCATCGGGCAGCACTGTGTGTGCACTGTAGTCCCGGCGTGCGCTGGGCCGCCCCTGGTCATCGCGGACCAGAATCCCGGCGTGGGAGCCAAGAACGGTCGTCGGGTCCAAGGCGCGGTAGCCGGTGGCGAAGATCGCCACGTCTGCCTCCAGCAAACCG
Source organism: Glutamicibacter uratoxydans (assembly GCF_006539925.1). Taxonomy (GTDB): domain Bacteria; phylum Actinomycetota; class Actinomycetes; order Actinomycetales; family Micrococcaceae; genus Glutamicibacter; species Glutamicibacter uratoxydans. Next base: position 77,046 of record NZ_BJNY01000002.1, read on the forward strand.
GGGCCGTCACCCAGGCCCTCGTGCAGTTCAAGGTGCACAGTGCGGGATTCGTAGTCCTCGCGAACGGCTTTCACGCGTGCTGCCCGGTGCCAGTTCAGGCGCTCGGTGCCCAGCCACTGATCGCGGTACTCCAGGTCGTAGAGCGCTGCAATGGTGTTGGGATTAACTACGGAGTTGTTGGTATTGCGATGAACGTCGGTGAGCGCCTGGCGCACCTGAGGCTCCGCCGTAAATTGTTCATCCACCGCCAGCGGGTCGAAAATTCGATTCGCATAGGCCGAGGCGTCAGATGGGATCAGCCCGAACCGGGAGATGACCGAATGGATCTGGGCCTGCGGGAAGCGGTGGTACATCTGCTCAATGACTTCCGCCGCGCTCTGTCCGCCACCGATGACCGCCACGGAGCGGACGCTGGAGGCCTCAAAGTTCGCAACCCGCTCGAGGAATTCGGCGCTGTGCCAGACCCTTGCCCCTGACCGCACACCGGCGGGGAAGGTTGGCTGCAGCCCTCCGGCCAGCACCACGTGCCGCGCGGTGACGGTGCGCACCCCGTTGGCATCGGCGATGTCTACCTCATATCCGGTAATGCGCCCGGAGCTGGTCTGCGGAACCACTCGGACCACTTCGGAGGAATAGTTGACGTAGTGCGCCAGCTGCTGCGCTGCCCAGCGCAGATAGGCGACGAATTCGATGCGCAGCGGGGCCATGGAGCCGCGGTTGAAAAAGTCCGCGAGCCGTCCGTGCTGATGCAGGAAGTTCAAGAACGACAACTCGCTGGTCGGGTTGCGGAAGCTGACCAGGTCTTTGGCGAAGGCCACCTGCATGCTGGCATCCTCGAAGAGCAAGTTCTTGTGCCACCCAGTTTGCTGTTCCCGGTCTAGGAAGAGCGCACGCAGCTGTGCCGAGGCGCCCGCCGCAGCGTTGTGCTCGTCAATGGCCGCAGCCAGTGCCATGTTGCTCGGTCCGAAGCCCAGCCCTACAACGTCGTAGTCCGGTTCGTTGTTGTCCTGCGTCTGGTTCATGATTCTCCTTGAAGTTCAGCTGCTTTGGAACCCAGCGTGTTGCGGCTGATTTTGCCGATATGGGTAGTGGGTAGCGACTCGACCACCGTGATCATGTCTGGAATGTGGTGGTCCGCAATGTGCTCTCCGCGCATCCAGGCACGTAGCGTTTTGGCGCGCGGCGGCGGTGAAATCTCGCGCGGCACGACGTAGGCATGGGTACGTTCGCCCAGTAATTCGTCCGGAACGCCGATGACCGATGCATCGTGCACCGCTGGGTGGCGCAATAGCACCGCCTCGATCTGTTCGGGGCTGACCTTCTCGCCGCCCCGGTTGATGACGTCCTTGGTGCGCCCGACTACGCTCAGGTAGCCCCGGGCATCGCGCACCACAATGTCCCCTGAACCATAGAACCCGTCGGGCGTGAAGCTGGCTGCATTGGCTTCTGGATTGTTGTAGTAGCCCCTGAAGGTATATGGTCCGCGCACCCACAGATTCCCCGGCGTGCCTTCTGGCACAGGATTGCCTTGGGCATCGAGCACCAGGACTTCATCGGCGTCGCTCATCGGCTTGCCCTGGGTCGAGGCGATGGTCTCCAGATCATCGTCCAGCCGGGTATAGCAGACCAAGCCCTCGGCCATCCCAAAAACTTGTTGCAGCGTGCACCCCAGTTCCTGCTCGACGCGTACTGCCACCGCGCGGGCGAGCTTGGCGCCGCCGACTTGAAGCAGCTTCCAGCTGGACAAGTCGTACTGGTGCTTCACGTTGGAGTTCAGCCATGCCTGCGCCAGCGGCGGAACTGCCGCCACCATGGTGACCCGATGCTCGGCGATGAGCTCGAAGACCCGTTCAGCACTGCCGTCCAGGGCGCAGACCACCGTCCCGCCCGTGGCGAATACCCCCATGTAGCCCGGCGAGCTGGCGGCGAAATTGTGTGCCAGGGGAATGCCCGAGAGGTATACGGTGTGATCGCCAAGGGCGCAGATCTGCGCCGATCGTTCGAAGGAGTAGGCGTAGTCGCGGTGGGTCTTAGGGATCAGCTTCGGCTTGCCGGTGGTGCCTCCAGACAGCTGCAGAAAAGCCGCCGCATGCGCTGGCCGAGGGCAGCCCTGGCGGGGAACGTCCCAGCCGCTGCATGCCAGGTGAAGCCCGCGCTCATAGAGGTCCTCGGCATACATCACACGCAGCCCGGGCAGCCGGCTTGCCAGCTGCGAAGCAATGGCCTGCGGGTCCGCTGCAGGGATCTGGCGGCTGGTCAGCAACAGCACGGCGCCAGAAGAATTGGCAAGGTGTTCCAACTCGCTGGCACGGTGCGAATGCACCGCGAACACCGGGATTGCACCGATAGAGATGACGGCGTAGACGGCGTCGAAGAACTCAAGCACGTTGGGGACGTGGATAATCACCCTCTCGCCCTGAGCAATGCCGCAGGCCGAAAGCGCTGTTTGCGAAACATCGATTCGGTTGACCAGTTCGGCATAGGAAACGCGGCGCCCGCGATCGATCACTGCAGGATGCCCGGCCCGTCGAACGGCGGTTTCACGCAGAATTTGATCCAGTGTGCGCTCTGCCCAGTAGCCTGCGGCAATATACCGTTCAGCAAATTCGGCCGGATACGGCTTCACACCGGCAAGCAGCGGATCGGCAGCGGCTAGTGGCTGGTGATTCATGCAGCGCGTACCCTCGTGTCAATACCCAGTGCGCTGAGCATGGTCCCGAACTTTGCAGCGGTTTCCTCATGTTCATCGAAGGAATCTGAATCGGCAACGATTCCAGCGCCCGCGTGAAGTACCGCGCTGGCACCGTTGAGTATTGCGCTGCGCAGCAACAACGCCCACTCGCCTTCGCCGTCCTGGTTCATCCAGCCGACAAGCCCTCCGTAGAAGCCGCGTGGGGCGGGCTCCAATTCTTCGATCAGGTTCCGTGCCTCTGCGGTGGGTGAGCCGCAGATGGCAGGCGTTGGATGGATTGCCAACGCCGCGTCAAGCGAGCCGAGCCCTTTATACAGGTCGGCCCGAATCATGGTTCCCAGGTGCCACATGCGGCCGGTGGCCAGCAGGTCCGGGCGCGCGGGAACGCGCAAATTGGTGGCCACGCTGCGCAGTGTCTGGGCAATGTGGTTAACCACAAAGTCGTGCTCCGACAGGTTCTTCGGCGACCGGGCCAGGGTTGCGGCAGTTTCTTGATCTTCGCTGATTTCTGCCATGCGCGGAGCGGAGCCAGCCAATGGGTGGCTGGTGAGCTGTCCGTGTCGAACTCCTGCAATGAGTTCTGGACTGTTGCCAACGATGCTTCCGCCATTATCCGGAAGTCCGATCTCAAAGCTGTGTCCTGCCGGATTTTGGTCGTAGAGCCTTCTCCAGATCGCTTCCGGATTCCAGTTTCCGTCGGCGAGTACTTCAAGCGTCCTAGAAAGAACTACCTTGCTGACGGTTCCTGTCCTAATCTCGTCAATCGCCGCGCCGACGGCGCAGATGAAATCCGGGTTGTACTCTCCAAGAACCTGTGTGACCGCTGGGGGCTCAGAGTCCGCTCTGGCCACGTCGCGCATTGATAATTCGTCAAAGGATTCTGGGACGAATAGGAATGGTGCCTGGGAGCTGTCAAAGGGGATGACGCCTGCAAGAATGCTTCCGGAGGACTGCTCGGCAAGCAGCTGTCGTGCTGCTGCTCCCAGGCCTAGGCGTTTGACCCGCTGGACATCGAGGGTTGCCTTCCGGCCGTGGCCGATAATGGCACGGCCATAGGATGCGAAGCGAAACGAAGCCCCACCGCTCGGGGAAAGTCCCTGAGCTGTTGATTCGCGGGTATTTGGTTCGTGCTGGCTCGACAAGAGCTGAGCGTTCATGAGCTTGGGTCCTCAAAATCGAGAAGTTTGGTTGTAGATCTGCGTCGAGATCAGGGAAGGGTTGCCCCACCGTCGACAACTAGTTCGGCGCCAGTGAGGTGTTTGGCTCGCGGCGACAAGAGGAATTCGACAGAATCCGCGATGTCTTCCGGATCTGCGATTCTTCCCAGCAGGATCGGGTGCCTGAAGTTCGCTGGATCGCCGAGGACCGATTGCTTGGCAGTATCTTCACTGCCATTGAGCGCACGCAACATCTCGGTTCTTGTTGACCCAGGACTGACGATGTTTGCCCTGATACCGTGCTTTGCAAGTTCAATGCTGAAACACCGGGTTGTCATGGTAGCCGCCGACTTTGACGCGCAATATCCTCCAAGGTTGTACCGCGGAGTTGTTCCGGCATTTGAACTGATGGTGACAATGCCGCGCGAATTTCCTGCTTCGTGTTCTTGCTGCCTGACCATGAGCCTCGCGACCAATTGCGTGGTCCGAAATACTGAGCGGGTGTTCACCGCATGCATCGCATCCCAGTCGTCAACAGACAAGTCAAGCAATTGCCCGCTGCGTAGAATTCCAGCTACATTCACCAATCCATGCAGGATGTGTCCTTGCGCGATGCGGGAGTTAATTGCATCGCCCAGTTGAGCTAAACCGTCGTCAGCGGAAATGTCTGCTTGAAGATCCACGGTTCCCACTCGATCGGTGCCAAGGACGAAGTAGCCAGCTTGCTCCAGCCTCGCGGCTACCGAAGCGCCGATACCACCGGCGGCTCCCGTCACGACAACCAACCGGGGTTCAGTTCGATGCTTCACAGCGCCGTTGCCATCGATTCCTGGAGCTGATCGACGATTGACCGGGTGCTTGCCACCGAAGCGCAGCGGCCATAACCGTAGTTAATTGCCATCAGGTGTTCGTCGAGGGAAAAATCGGCCTGCGCATCAGCAACGAAGAATGGCTGGACATCGCGCATAAACGCATCCAGCGCGGTCGTCAGGCAGCCGATATGCGAGTAAACGCCCGTAATCATCAATTGGTCACGCCCGGCTTCGTGCATCCACTCTTGCAGTTTTGTTTTGGCGAATGCGCTGTAGCGCCATTTCGTGAGCACAGTATCCGATTCGCGGGGCGACAGGTCCGCTGTGATTTCTTCCCTGCCGTCATCGGTCAGCCCGCCTCCCCAAAAATCTGTGAGAAGTGCCCGGTCCGACGGGCGCTGGTTGGGAGGCTGCGCCGTGTAGACCACTGGGATTCCTGCCTCGTCGGCGGCATCTCTGAGCGTGCGGATGTTCTCAATCGCCAGGCAGATCTGCGACTGCGGGTCTGCCTGGTCGAAGGCATCGATAAAGTAGCGCTGCATGTCGTGGATCAGCAACACCGCACGAGAGGCATCAGCCTTCCAGTTCACACGAGGTACAGGCAAGTCTTCGGCCGGCAGTCGGTAGGAGGATATGAGGGGCAGTCCCATGGCGTTACCTTTCAAAAGTCTGCTTCTGTGATCGCTGCGAACGATCACGAAAAGACACATTACATGAGGCTTACCTAATTAAGAAATGGTTGTCTGACTTAAAATTCTTAGCTGATCCGAAGTTCGCCCGCGCCAATATTCCTTGAGTTACTGCTATGAAATCGTTGCGTCTTGGCATTTTTTCATCAATCTACTTGCATTCGGCAGGTGTCGCGTCTCACGAAGATCTATAACGTTAATCTTTACTTACTTATTTGAAGGTCAACATGTGGTGCGTCATTGGGTGTAATACTTGCCGCAAGCACAAATATGCCTCCAAGACCTCAGCGAAGTTTTGCCCGCGAGGCTGTCCGATAGATCCGTCGGTTGTTGACCGGGAGGCTGCCAGCAGGCCGTCTTTCGGGGTGGAATGCCTCCTGATTTCGACCCCTTCCCAACTGGTACAACTCTCCTGCACAAAGCCAAAAAGGAGTTTGCTGGTCTGCAACCAAGTTTCTGGTGGAGACAAAAATCGACGCCGAAGTTGTTTGCCGAAGACTGATTTCTAGGCACTGCGGGAACGGAACCGTCCACCTCCCCATTGCACGCCGCGGCGCATCGCCCACTGCTCGCAGGGCTGAATGCTCCCGCGGCGCGTTCCTTTACACACCATTTCCTTCTCATGGTCCACGGCGAGCGCGGCTTCCCTGGTGATGGGGCGAAAGGCGTTGAGCAGCACCTCGCAATCGCAGTAGCCTCCGAGCAGAACGATCTTCTTTTCCAGCGCCGTGGCACGCGGCGCGCTGAGGTCGCGATAGTTTTTCAAGGCCCGCAGATCTCCATAGCAGGGGTGGTCCACCCCTACCCGGTAGAGATAACAGGGCAGGCATTCGTGGTCCACAGGATCCGGCAGTTGTTGCATGTTTCTTCTCCTCTTTCTGCCATCTGTGCTTCAGCCAGGATCTTTCCCGGTTGCCTTCAAGTCTTGGCCCGTACCGCACACGGCGGCCGATGCAGGCATCCAATTGTGGAGAACCTGCCCGTCGCTTTTACGACAGCGTTGTCATAAAACGGCCGAATCACTGCCCCTGCAGGCCTAAATTTCTGTGCCATGATTCAAGTACCATCACCCACAGATTTCAGAGGTACCAGCGATTTATGGACGCCGATTCCCTGCAACTCATTGCCCAGCAGCTTGCCTCGCTGGCTGATGACCTGCGCCAAAACCACGACTCCAGTTCCGGCGCGGTCAAGCAGGTCGATGGCCTGTCGATGAGGCTGATCTATACCCGCAGCGATCTGATCGACACCTTCAATGCCATGCAGGACAAGGCGGTCCACTCGATCGACGCATTGGACTGCGGAGAGCGCCCGCCCCAGGCTGAAACCCAAGCCAAGTCCCAGCCGGGTGCCCTCAAGCGCGGGGTGCGTTTCCGCGTGGTCTACGATCCGGTGGTGTTCGAGCGCGAAGACCTCACCCGGGCCATGCTTGAATCGGTGCGCCAGGGCGAGAATGCCAGGGTCTCGACGAACTTCACGAACCGGCTGCTGATCCGAGACCGCGAAGAGTTCATCGTCCACACTTCTACATCCTCTCCTTCCGACTATCTTGCCGTGCAGTTCACCTCGCCGGTGCTGGCCGAGTTCATCAACAACGCCTTCGCCAAGGTCTGGGACAACGCCCTGCAGGTAAGCAACCGAAAATTTGAAACCGGCACCATCCTTGAAGACGACGAAATCCAGATCCTTCGGCTGCTGGCCGCCGGGCAAAAGGACGAGTCAGTGGCTCGCGCCCTGGGTGTCAGCGTGCGCACAGTGCAGCGCAAGATCCAAAACCTGCAGCGCAATTTCGGCGCCGCAAGCCGCTTCCAGCTCGGCGCCATCAGCGCTCGCCACCTGTTTGTCGACAGGCCCGAAAGCAGCTAGCGCTGGCGAGCCGACAGGGCAGTTAACGACGTGTCGGTTTTACGACAGCACTTTTACACACCTAACGGTCTTTGAACGTGAAAAGCTAAAAGTGCTGGTTTCCACCGGAACCAGCACCCAGCAAAGTTACGTGTCAAAGGAGCACCACGAACATGAGTGCAGAACTGCCCAAGTCCATGCCGGCGCCGTCCAACGGGGAGAACGCGATTCCGCGGCTGGCCTCCAGCCAACCCTTCGTCGACTTCATGGCCACCGGCTGGGCCACGCCAGATCTGCCGGCTCCGGTAGCACCCGACGCGGCGGCGGCCGCCGCCGCCCACCGCGAAAAGCTTTCGGAGGCCTTCCCCGGCCAGGGCATCTTGGTCTTTGCAGGCTCCGCACCGGTGCGCTCCAATGACTGCTACTACGAGTTCCGTGCGCACTCAGACTTCGTCTACCTGATCAACGCACAGATCGAGGATGCAGTGTTGGTGGGCCATCCAACCGGCCACGGCCACGATTTTGAGCTGTTCCTGCCGGTGCCATTCACCCCTGGCACCGCTGACTTCTTCTCCAATGCCATCCATGGTGAACTGTGGGTGGGCCCAAGCCACAACACCGCTCAGTGGAGCGCTGCCCTGGGCATTCCCGTTCGTTCTATCACCGAGCTGGAAACTGCTGTGCGCGCAGGCACCTTCGCCGCTGCAGGCTCCGCCAAGGCCTCCGAGCTGGCCACGCTGAATGCGCAGGATTCACCGGTGCTGCGCCGCGTACTCTCGCAGCTGCGCATGGTCAAGGACGCCTGGGAGATCGGCCAGCTGCGCGCCTCGGTGGACCACACAGTGGAGGGCTTCCGCCAGGTGCTGGCGGCCATCCCGCAGTCAATCGCCGAAGGCGGCGAGCGCTGGCTGCAGGGCACCTTCGACCGTGTGGCCCGCACCTACGGCAATGGCCCGGGCTATGCGACGATCATCGGCGCCGGCATCCACGCGCCGACCCTGCACTGGACCCGCTGCGATGGACCGGTGAGCGAAGACCAGCTGCTGCTGCTGGACATGGGCGTGGAGGAACGCTCCTGCTACACCGCGGATGTCACCCGCACCTTCCCGGTAGCCGGCTCCTTCTCCGAGCCCCAGCGCCTGGTGCACGACCTGGTGGAGAAGTCGCACCGCGCAGGCCTTGCCACGCTGGCCCCGGGCAATTCCTTCAGCGACTTCCACTTCGCCTGCATGGAGGTCATCGCCCAGGGCCTAAGCGACTGGGACCTGCTGCCGGTCTCCGTGGATGAGGCGCTCTCCCCCACCGGCCAGCAGCACCGCCGCTGGCTGGTCTGCGGCGTGGGCCACCACCTAGGCCTAGACGTGCACGACTGCTCGCATTCCCACTACGAGGACTACCAGGGCGCGGCGCTGGAAGAGAACATGGTGCTCACCGTGGAGCCGGGCCTCTACTTCCACGCCCACGACCAGCTGGTCCCGCCGGAGCTGCGCGGCCTGGGCGTGCGCATCGAGGACGACCTGCTGATCACCGCAAACGGCTATGAGAACCTCTCCGCCGAGCTGCCGCTGGATGCGGCCGGCCTGCAGAACTGGATGAACCAGGCAATGAAAGGAGCCAACGCATGAGCACCTATACGCTGGCTAATGCGCTGGTCTTCGACGGCCAGCAGTTCCTCGACGCTCCCACCAACATCACCGTCGCCGACGGCGTGATCACTGCAGTCGGAGACCAGTCCGAGGGCACCGTGATCGACGCCGCAGGGCGCTGCGTGCTGCCCGGGCTGATCGACGCCCACTTCCATGCCTACGCGGTGGCCCTGCAGGGGCTGGACAATGAGCTGGGCCCGCTGTCCTATTCGGCACTGGCAGGTTCGCACCGGCTGGCCGATGCGCTGCGCCGCGGCTTCACCACCGTGCGCGACGTGGCCGGCGGAGACCTGGGCCTGGCCCGGGCCATCGAGGAGAAGCTCTTCGCCTCCCCGCGCTACTACTTCACCGGGCCTGCCTTCAGCCAGACCGGCGGCCACGGCGACCCGCGCGAGGCGCACCTTGACTCCTGCTTCACCCACGGGCACATGTGCCGGATCGTCGACGGGCCAGACGCCCTGCGCGTAGCGGTGCGCGATGCCTTCCGCACCGGGGCGCACGCCATCAAGATCATGACCAGCGGCGGGGTCATCTCGCTGACCGACCCGCTGGAAATTCCGCAGTATTCCCCCGAGGAGATCCGCACCATCACCTCCGAGGCCGCCCGCCGTGGCTCCTATGTCTGCGCGCACGCCTACTCGGTTCCAGCCATCCGCCACTCGGTGGAAAACGGGGTGCGCAGCATCGAGCATGGCAACCTGCTCGATGCAGACACCGCCAAGCTCATGGCCGAGCACGACGCCTTCCTGGTCCCCACCCTTGCCGCCTATGCGGCTATGGATTCGCGCGGCGAAGAACTGGGTCTGGCCGAGGTCTCCCAGCAGAAGAACAGGATCGTGCTCGAGCGCGGGCAAGAAGCCGTGCGCCATGCACTGGCTGCTGGGGTCAAGGTGGGCTTTGGCAGCGATTTGATGGGCGAGCTGGGCGACGAGCAGCTGCACGGCCTGGCCCTGCAGGCGGCCGCCTCCACCGTGGACGACGTGCTGCGTTCTGCAACCTCGGTCAATGCGCAGCTGATCGGCAATGACTCGATCGGCCAGTTGGGCGCCGGGAAGATCGCCGACCTGCTGGTGCTCGACGGGGATCCGCGCGAGGACCTTGACTATCTGGTTTCCGAAAACCAGCACCGCACCGTCATCCAGTCGGGCGCCGCGAGCGTCGACGGGCTGAACCTGCTGGCAGGGGTGAAATGAACCCAACCTTGATCGCCAGCTGCACCGTGGCAGGCAGGCACTTCAAAGACTACTCGCTCCAGGTCCCGCTGAACTGGGAAGACCCCGCCGGCGAGCACATCACCGTGTTCTACCGCGAGGTGTCCGCCACCCACCGCGAGCACGAAGAACTTCCGCTGATGATCTACCTGCAGGGCGGACCCGGCGGGGCCGGTCCACGCCCCATCGGGGATTCCGGCTGGCTGTCGGTAGTGCTCGAACGCTACCGCGTGATCCTCATGGACCAGCGCGGCACCGGCGCCTCCACCCCGGTGACCAAGCAGGTCATCGACGGCTTCGACTCCGGAGAGGCGGGCGCTGCCTACCTTGAGAATTTCCGCGCAGATTCGATCATCCGCGATGCTGAAGCCATCCGCATCCACGGCTACGATTCCAAGCCATGGGTCACCCTGGGCCAAAGCTATGGCGGGTTTCTCACGCTGAGCTATCTCAGCTTCTTCCCCGAGGCGCTGGCCGGCTGCCTGATCACTGGCGGACTGCCCAGCCTGTATCCCTGCGCGGCCTCGGTATACGCGCGGACCATCAACAGGGTGCGGGCCAAGAATGAGAAGTTCTACAAGCTCTACCCGGCTGACCGGCAGCGCGTGGAAAACCTTGTCCGCACGCTGAACGAGGGCGAATACTTCCTGCCGGACGGCGACCGCTTCACCGTGCGCAGGCTGCAGTCGCTGGGCATCGACTTCGGCATGGGACCGGGCTTCGAGCGCCTGCACTGGCTGCTGGAGCTCTCGGCAGACGGTACGAACATCAGCAATGCGCTGCTGCAGGAAGTCCAGAACCGCACCAGCTTCGCCTCCAACCCGCTGTTCGCCGTGCTGCAGGAAGACATCTACGGCGACGGGGCCAACGGGGCTGCACGCTTCGCGGCCGAGGCAGAGCTGGAGCTTCATCCGGAGTTCTCCACCGAAGCGCAGCCTCTGCTGTTCACCGGGGAGATGATGTTCCGCTGGACCTTCGAGGAAACCAAGCTGCTACGGCCTTTCCTGCCTGCGGTCAAGGAGCTGGCGGTGCGCCGCACCCACCGGAAGATCTACGACCGCGAAAAGCTGGCAGCCAACCAGGTGCCGATCGCCGCGGCCGTCTACCACGACGACATGTATGTGGATGCCGGCCTATCCCTGGATACAGCGTCCAAGGTGGGCAATCTGCATGCCTGGGTGACCAATGAGCATGAGCACGACGGGATCAACGATCCATCGGTGCTGCGCCGCCTGCTGAAGAATCTGGATGCACTCGGCGGTCCGCTGCAGCATTAAATTTTGATCCTTATTACCCAGATAATCGGAGGCTCGAGCAACATGGTCGAGCCTCCGTTTGACTTGACGACGTTAAAAAGTGAGGAGAAGTGCCTGCGCCTGAAAATCAGCGAAGCACACGGTAGATCAGGTGGGTCTCACTTGCGAAAGCCGAAGTTTCCAACCGTTCAAGTTCAATACGTTTTCCCAAACCTGCAAACAAGGAAATCCCATTGCCAAGCAGTACTGGAGCGATATCAAGGTGCAGTTCGTCAACCAATCCAAGCAGAAGGCACTGCCGGGAAATCTTCCCACCCAACAAACTGACGATTCCGTCTCCAGCATCCCGTTTAGCTGATGCAACGGCACCGGAAATGTCATCAACAACGAACGTGTAAGTGATGCCGTCGCGTTCTACCGGTGCCGTGGCAGTGTGCGTCATTAGATAAACCGGCACCTGAAGCATTCCGCCATAGGGAATTTCACCGTCTTCAATCGTCTGCGTTGGATTTGCGCCGCCAACAATAGCGCCGATTCGACTCATGACGGAGGCAACGACTAAGTCATCCTCAGGTGCGGAAGGACGGCCAAACATCCAGTCCACACCACCCTCAGGGTCAGCCATGTACCCGTCAAGTGTGATGGTTGCGTGGACAATCACCGTAGCCATGTTTCAATCCCATCGGCATGAGAAGAGTGGTCGACAAATTGACTCTAACCACCAAAACAGCCAACCCATGGAAAATGCCAGAACATTCACAGAGTCAAGCTAAAAATTAGGTGGCCACCCATCCCTCCCATGGCACAGCGATCTCCTTCAGACCTGTCATCACGGCATTGACGCTTGAGGAACTCAACGCAAAGAAGCCCCGCACCTCAAGCAATAGCTTGAGGTGCGGGGCATTACTCAGTTCTCTAGCGGGTGGTTGCCTTCAGGCTCACCCCCGAGTAGGCGTCGTTGGTGCTCAGCGAAATGTAGTTGTAGCCGGCTGGCGGGTTCGGAACGGTGATCGACTCGTTGTTTCCGGACTCGGTGGAGCGGTAGTTGTGGTGGTTCGGTCCGGCCCAGTTCCAGGGGCTGTAGAACAGGTCTGCATTGCCGGTGCCGCCGCTGGTGTTGATCTGCAGTTCCTTTGTGCCCTCGGGAACGTAGATGTAGAAGTAGTTCAGGTTGTCCTTGGTGCCCGAGAGGTTCTTCGCGGTGCAGCTGGAGGTCAGCGCCTGGCCGGTGGTTTCGGTGCAGGTTTCAGGATCGGTCGGATCCACTGGGTCCACCGGGTCGGTTGGCACGCTCGGCTTGCATTCGCCGTTGGCGCAGCCGTCCAGGAAGGTGGAGAACTCGGCGTCAAGGCTCGTGCCGATGGTGTTCTTCAGGTAGTTGCGGGATTCCTGCCACTTGCCCTGGCGGTAGAAGTCGAGGATGGTCTGCGTTTCCTGCGGGTGCTTGTTCAGCATGAAGTTCACCGCAAGGTAGCCCCAGCGGTAGATGCGGTTGGTGTCGCTGTTCTCGTAGGTGTTGTCGAAGATCTCGCTGAGCTTGTAGGTCTTCTGCGCGGCCAGCTGGTTCGCAGCGGTGTAGTCCTCGCCGCGGTAGCCGTAGTTCACGTACTCGGCGAAGCCTTCAACCCACCAGATGGTCGGCACCGTCAGTCCGGCGCCGAAGTCTCCGTACATGTCGAAGCGGCCGTCGAGGTAGTGGGTGTACTCGTGGTTCAGGTTCCAGATGTGGAAGGTGGGCTTGAGCCATTCGGCCTCATAGGCGATGAATGCAGGCTTGTTGCCCTCCTGGCTCGGGTCGCCCTCCAGGTACATGCCGCCGTTGTTGGTGTCGATGCCGAAGATGGCGCCGGCATAGGTCTGGTAGTCGCTGCTGGAGGAGAAGACGTTCACGTCGATGCTCGTGTTCACATCGTCCGCTACCGGGGTCTTGGTGCCTGCGGCCTTGTAGAAGTACTCGTCCTGTTCCTTGAGCGAGGTGCAGGATTCATCGAATTCTTCGTTGCTCACCGACTGGGTGTTGAACTTGATGCTGGTGCTGCATTCGCGGTTCTGGCTGAGCACGGCGGTGCGCAGCTTGCCCGAGAGGTCGCAGGTTCCGTAGTCCGAGCAGTTGCCCTCGTCGTAGTAGTTGACCATGTCCGCCAGGCCAACCCAGAGCTTCGCGGTATCCCCGGTCATTGAGGTGCGCGAAAGCAGGTCGATGACCTTTGGCTTGACCGATTGCTTCAGCTGTTCGTCGCCCAGGAAGCGTGCGAGTTCGCGGCCGGCGTTGGCGACCAGGAAGTCGCTGTTGGTGCCCATCAAGTCGAGGTGCTTGACTGCGAAATCATGCAGGGTGGAAAGGATCTGCGGGTTGGCAGCAACTGCTTCGGAGAAGCCGTCGAACTGGTGGCCGCGGAAGAGCACGGTGAACACGTTGTTGGTGGCGTTGCGGAAGTTCCAGCTGGCTTCGCGCTCGGCATTGAAGCCTTCGAGCAGGTCGACCAGCACGCCGAGGAATCGGGCGTTGTTCTCTGAGGAGTCGATCAGCGTCACCGATTCGCCGAGCACCTGGGCGCTGTCTTCATTGAGCGTCAGGGACTTCGGGTTGGCGAAGAATGCCTGCAGTGCATCGCCTACCAGGGCCTTGAGCTCCGGGCCGTAGCTGCCCACGGTGTCCGACTGGTAGTACTGCACAAAGTAGCCGGCGCGCAGGTAGAGCACCAGCTGCAAGGTGGAGGCCGAGTTGCTGCCGTCGTAGTTCGCGGCGTCGTTCTTGAACGCCTGGGCCACGGTGAGCATGTCTGCCTGGTTGAACAGGTCCTTCGCGGTGGTGCCGGTGGCGTTGAACAGCGAGTTCACACAGTTGAAATCTGCGGCCTTGATGGCCTGGACCAGGCCCGAGCCGCTCTGGTTTCCAATGGCTCCGGGGCTGCATTCGCCCGCCGCGCCGGTTGCGTTCTCCGGGCCGGAAGTGCTTGCCTTGGCCTTTTTGGCCTTTTTGTCCTTCTTTTCGAGCTTCTGGTTTTCCTTCTGGTTCTTTTCAACCAGCTTCATGTCCACCAGCGGACGCGGAGCCTCGTTCTTGCCGAGCACCGGATCCAGTTCCGGCGAATACTCGCCCTGGATGAAGTTTGGAGCCGGAACCGACTGTGCCTTGTCCGCGCCCTGGTCCGCGGCTGGCTTCTGTGCCATCGCCGGGGCGACGCCGCTGGTCAGCGACAGTCCCAGTGCTGCGATGGACACCGCGGCGGCAATGCGCCGCACCGGTGCTGATGATGACAAACCCTGCATTGAGTTCTTCTTTCGTAGATTTACTTCCGCAAATGCGATGTGCATCACGGCCCCATGAGGTTGAACGCTAGGCCACGCCGACTGGGCTCTGCAATGGTTTTTGAGCAATTGTCGCCACCCCGACAGGCGCGTCAGGTTTACGCCGTGCAATTTTCGAATGATCAGCCCAAGTAACAGTGCAATGGTGCTAATCTGGATTTCGATCACCATCCTGTGAGCCAACCCACACACCCTTGGAGGACCCGATGACACCGCAAAAACGCCTTATGGTTCCGCTCTCGCTCTTCGCCGCCTCGGCGGTCCTGCTCTCGGGCTGCGCCATCGATACGGGCAACAGCTCGACCCCGACCGGAGAAGCCCAGAAAGGCGGCATCCTGAAGGTCGGCAGCAACGGCGACAACGACCACCTCGACCCGGCACTGACCTCCTACGTGCCCACCCAGAACTTCATCCGCGCCACCAACCGCCAGCTGCTCAGCTACGAGGCATCCACTGATGAGAACACCCGAATCCAGGTCAAGGCAGACCTGGCCGAGGAAGTCCCGGAAGCCACCAACGGCGGCAAGACCTACACCTTCACCATCAAGGAAGGCGCCAACTGGGACGCCGCCGACGGCCCGCGCCAGATCGTCGCAGAAGACGTGGTGCGCGGCTTCAAGCGCCTGTGCAACCCCTACCGCTCCAGCCCGCTGCTCGGCTACTTCCAGACCCTGCTGACCGGCATGGACGAATACTGTGCAGGCTTCGCCAAGATCGAGGCGAAGCCGGAGCCGATGGCCAAGTACATCAACTCCGCCAAGCTGCCCGGCGTGCGCGCGGTGGACGAGCGCACCGTCGAGTTCAACCTCAAGGAGCCGGCAGGCGACTTCATCTACATGCTGACCCTTGCCACCGCCACCCCTGCCCCAGAAGAGGTGCTCGACTACCTGCCAGACTCCCCCGAGTACCGCGAGAACTTCGTGGCCTCCGGCCCCTACACCGTCGAGGAATACACCGCTGACAAGTCGTTGAAGCTGGTGCGCAACGAAGCCTGGAAGCCGGAGACCGACACCCTGCGCAAGGCAAATGTGGACTCCATCGAGATGACCATGGGCCTAAGCGCCGACGCAGTGACCCAGCAGCTGCAGGCAGGCACCCTGGACATGTCCTTCGACACCGGCCTGGCCCCCTCCGTGGCAGCCCAGCTGGCGGCGGCCAAGGACCCTGACTTCTCCACCGTCGACGCCGGCTCGGTCAACCCGTTCCTGTGGATCAACGTGGATTCCCCGAGCAACGACGGAGCGCTGGCGGATAAGAAGGTCCGCGAGGCCATCCAGTACGCCACCGACAAGGCATCGGTAGTCCAGACCCTGGGCGGCGAGGCAGTGGCCAAGGTGCAGAACGGCATCTTCGGCCCGGGCGTGCTGGGCTATCACGACTTCGACCTCTACCCCACCGAAGGGCACAAGGGAGACCCGGAGAAGGCAAAGAAGCTGCTGGCAGAGGCAGGCTACCCGGACGGCATCACCCTGAAGATGCCATACCGCAACAAGGACATCGAACCGCAGATCGCCCAGACCCTGCAGGCAGGCTTCGAGAAGGCAGGAATCAAGATCGAGCTGATCCCGGTCAGCCCGACCGACTACTACACCGAGTTCCTCGTCAACCGCGAGGAGACCAAAGCCGGTAAATGGGACATCGCCCCGATGGGCTGGAGCCCTGACTGGCAGGGCGGCGCCGCCCGCTCGGTCTTCCAGCCGCTGTTCACCTACAACGGCACCGAAAGCACCTACAACCTGACCAACTATGACAATAAGGAAGCCGACAAGCTTGCTGCCAAGGCGGTCCAGGAGCCGGATGCCGCCAAGGCCCAGGAGCTGTGGGCGCAGGTGGATGAGATCGTCATGGGCGATTCGATCATCGTGCCGGTCGCGGCCCCGACCACCCGCCTCTACCACTCCAAGCGCGTGCAGAACTTCCAGCCCTACGCTCTGGCCACCCAGGGCGACTGGACCAATGTCTGGGTCCAGGACTAGTCATGGCGCTGCTTGAAGTAAAAAACCTCAGCGTTTCCTTCCCCACCGCTGACGGCACCCTGCATGTGGTGCGCGATGTCAGCTTCAGTGTTGAAGCCGGCGACTTCTTCGGGATCGTCGGCGAATCAGGCTCCGGCAAATCCGTGCTGGTCCAGGCGATCCTGGGCCTGGTGCCCGGAGCCAAGCTCAGCGGCCAGGCGCTGTTCAACGGGCGGGATTTGATCGGGCTGCCGGCCGAGGAGCTGCGCAGGATCCGCGGGGCGAAGATCAGCATGATCTTCCAGGACCCGCTCTCCTCGCTGCACCCGCAGTACACAGTGGGCCAGCAGCTAGTTGAGGCGATCACCACCCACCAGAAGGTGCCCAAATCCGAGGCCCGCTCCCGGGCGATCTCCATGATGCGCAAGGTAGGCATCAAGGACGCCGAACGCCGAGCCGACAGCTACCCGCACCAGTTCTCCGGCGGCATGCGCCAGCGCATCATGATCGCCATGGCGCTGCTGCTTCAACCGGAGCTGATCATTGCCGACGAGCCGACCACCGCATTGGATTCCACGGTGCAGGCGCAGATCTTGGACCTGCTTAGCTCCATGCAGCGGGAGCTGAACACCACGGTCATTATGATCTCCCACGACCTGTCGGTGGTCTCCCGAGTGGCGAGCCAGATGATGGTGCTCTACGCGGGCACCTGCATGGAACTCGGTGCGGCGGACGAGGTCTTCACCAGCCCCTCGCACCCCTACACCGCCCGGCTGCTGGCGGCCACGCCCTCGGTGCACAACACCGAGCACCGGCTGCGGCCCATTGACGGTTCGCTGCCCAGCCTGCTGGCCCCTCCCACCGGCTGTGCCTTCGCCCCGCGCTGCGAGCTGGCCGACGAGCGGTGCCGCGGCACGCTGCCACCGCTTGAAGAGCACCGGTCCGGCCGGCTGGCAGCCTGCTTCCACCCGGACACCGAGCTGGCTGCGCCCGAACCGGTTATCGCCCGCAGCGCCGGGCAGCAGGAAGGGGCGCCGCCGATTATCAGCGCCCAGGGCATCAAGCTGTCATTCAGCGCTGGCTCCTGGCCGCACAAGCGCCAGGTGAACGTGCTCAAGGGCGTTGACCTGCAGCTGTTTGAAGGCGAAACACTGGGCCTGGTGGGAGAATCAGGCTGCGGAAAATCCACCCTGGTCCGCGTAATTGCTGGCCTGCTGCAGCCGCAGGAAGGCAGCGTGCTGGTCGAGGGCCAAGAGCTCGGGGCGCCAAACACCGAATCCTGGAAGCAGGCGCGGCACCTGGTGCAGATGGTCTTCCAAGACCCTTTCGGCTCGCTGAACCCCAAGCGCCGGGTGGGCTCGATCATCGCCGACCCATTCATGATCCACACGGACCTGCGCGGCGAGCAGCTCAAGTCCCGGGTGCGCGAGCTGATGGACCTGGTGGGGCTGAATCCCGAGCACTACAACCGCTTCCCCTCGGAGTTCTCCGGCGGGCAGCGCCAGCGCATTGGCATTGCCCGGGCCCTGGCGCTCAAGCCCAAGGTGGTGCTCTTCGACGAACCCGTTTCAGCGCTGGACGTGTCGGTGCAGGCGCAGATCCTGAACCTGATCTCCGACCTGCAGCGCGAACTGGGGCTGAGCTACATCTTCATCTCTCACGACCTGTCGGTGGTGCGCCATATCTCCGACCGGGTAGCCGTCATGGACCGTGGGCAGATCATCGAGCTTGCCGGCGCGCAGCAGCTCTATGAGAACCCGCAGACCGACTTCACCAAGACCCTGCTGGCCGCCAGCGCAAGGAGCTGAGAATGAGCGCACATACACTGACTCCGGCCGCGGCAACCGCCGCCCCGGAGGTGAAACAGCGCAGCTCGCTGCGCATGACCGTCGACTACCTGCTCAAGGACCGCGCCTCGCTAATCGCCGCCAGCTTCCTGGTGCTGCTGGTGCTCTTTGCGCTGGCCGCCCCGCTGCTGGCGGGCATCACCGGCCACCCGGCCAACGACCAGTTCCGCGAAACCGGGCTGACCCCGGCCGGCGTGCCGGTGGGCCCGGGCACAGAATTCTGGCTGGGCGCGGACCAGCTGGGCCGCGATGTGCTGGTGCGCCTGGCCTATGGCGCAAGGGTCTCGCTGATCGTCGGCGTGGTGGCCTCCCTGGCCGCGGCCAGCATCGGCATCATGGTGGGCATGGTGGCCGGGTACTTCGGCGGGAAGGTGGATACGGTGCTCAGCCGCTGCATCGATCTGGTCATGTCCGTGCCCTTCCTGCTCGCCGCCCTGGCGCTGGTGTCGGTCCTCGGAGCCAGCCTGCCGCTGAGCGTGGGGGTGATCGTGTTCTTCTCCTGGACCTCGCTGGCCCGCGTGATCCGCGGGCAGGTCATCGCCCTGCGCCAGCGCGAATTCGTGGAGGCCGCCCGGAGCTTGGGGGCCGGGCACTGGGGCATCATCTTCCGCGACATCCTGCCCAACCTGGCCGCCCCGATCATCATCTACGCAACGCTGATGATCCCCAGCTCCATCGTCTTCGAGGCGACCCTGTCATTTTTGGGCATGGGCATCGTCCCACCTGATGCCAGCTGGGGCGGCATGCTGGCCGAGGCCTCCGGCAACTCCATCTACCTGACCGCCTGGTGGCTGGTGCTCTTCCCGGGCCTGGCGCTGCTGTTCACCACCCTGGCGTTCAACGTCCTGGGCGACGGGCTGCGCGATGCACTGGATCCGCGCACCCGCAGAAAGGCCAAGTAAAAATGTTCATGTTCCTTCTCAAGCGCCTGGGCTTCGGGCTGCTGGTCTTGTTCCTGCTCAGCCTGTTCGTCTTCCTGCTCTTCTTCGTGGCCCCGGGCGACCCGGCCCGGGCGATCGCCGGAGACAAGGCCACCGAGGAGCTGCTCGCGCAGATCCGCGACACCCTCGGCTTGAACCAGCCGCTGTACCAGCAGTACCTGGACTTCGCCTCCCGGCTGCTGCACGGAGACCTGGGATTCTCCTACCGCTCCCAGCAGCCTGTCACCGAGCTGATCTTCGACCGGCTGCCAGTGACCATGTCCCTGGTGGGTGGGGCGATGGTGCTCTGGCTGCTGATCGGCATCCCGGTGGGCGTGGCCTCCGCCCGCAAGCCCGGCAGCCTGCGCGATCGGATCGGGCAGAGCTTCGCGATGACCGGCATCAGCTTCCCCACCTTCGTGCTGGGCATGATCCTGCTCTACACGCTGTATTCGCTGCCGGCCAAGGCAGGCTTCCTGCTCTTCCCGCCTAGCGGATACATCGAGCTGGCCCAGAGCCCGGTGCAGTGGGCCTGGCATCTGGTCCTGCCGTGGATCACCCTAGCGCTGGTCACCGCGGCGGTCTATGCGCGGCTGACCCGTGCGCAGATGCTTGAGGTGCTCGGCGAGGATTACATCCGCACTGCCCGCGCCAAGGGCGTGCGCGAGCAGTCGGTGATCTACAAGCACGCGTTCCGCAGCGCGATGACCCCGCTGGTCACCCAGCTGGGCATCGACATCGGAGTGATGCTCGGCGGCGTGATCGTCATCGAGCAGGTCTTCGGCCTGGCCGGCGTCGGTTCGCTGGCGGTGCAGGCAGTCCAGACCCAGGACCGCCCGGTGATCATCGGCGTGGTGCTGCTTGGCGGCCTGTTCGTCGCGGTGGCGAACATCCTTGTCGACATCGCCTACACCCGGCTGGATGCGCGGGTGCGCACCGCCTAGTCATTAACCTGACAGCTGTGCGGACAACCCCCTCAAGGTGGTTGTCCGCACAGCTTCTTTGTATTGGCTGCGCCGTTGAATGCCAGGCAGCTGGTGCAGTCATTCAGAATAAAGTCTCGCCGAAAAAATTGTTCTGCAATTTCCAATCCGCAATACTGCGCGCCCCGAATACCTCGTGACAGCCCAAACCAAAGGGTTTGGTTCATCGGTTGGCCCCACGGGCCGCGAGGCAAGGAGATCGACGTGAAAAACACACAACGCAGGATGGTGGGACTTCTTTCGATTGCAGCGGTAGCCGCTTTCGGACTCAGCGCCTGCTCAATGGACAGCAACACCGATGCATCGCAGAGCACCGGCTCTTCCGAATCGAGCATGGCACCGAGCAGCTCTGCGATGTCCGATAGTTCGAGCATGGCCTCAGAATCGGCAATGGACCCTGCCGCCAATCTGGTCGGCACCGGGTGCGCCGCCTACGCTGAGGCAGTTCCTGAAGGCGAAGGTTCCGTAGCAGGCATGGCCAAGGACCCTGTAGCGGTCGCCGCTTCGAACAATCCTCTGCTGACCACTTTGACCAAGGCAGTTTCCGGCAAGCTGAACAAGGACGTCAACCTCGTTGATACGTTGAACGGCGATCAGTTCACTGTGTTCGCACCGGTCGATGACGCGTTCAAGGCACTGCCTGAAAAAGATTTGAAGGCGGTCGTAGAAAACGCGGACATGCTGACCAAGGTGCTGACCTACCATGTCGTTCCAGGCCAGATTTCGCCTGATGATTTGAAGGGCGAGGTGAAGACCGTAGAAGGAGATGCCGTCAAGATCAGCGGCAGCGGCGATGACCTGATGGTCAACGATGCAAAGGTCATTTGCGGCGGAGTGCAGACTGCCAACGCCACGGTGTATCTGGTCGACTCGGTGCTGATGCCGCCATCAAAATAGCAGTTCAGCCCAACGAGATGAAACCGCTAGGGTCTGGGCGGCCGGCATAAATCCGCCGCCCATTCCCTAGCCTTCGCTCTTGCAGCGCTAGAGCAACTTCAAAGCTTGCTGAACTCAGCATGCGATCCTTAGACATTGTGAGAACCTTGAGCCCATGATTCCGAATCGATCAAGTGAACCTATAGCTGGTTCCACGACTGCGGAAGATCTTTTGATTCAAGTTGCCCAGGGCCAAGCTGAAGCATTCGCACAACTGTACGACCTGCTTGCCCCCAGAGTTTATGGCTTAGTCCGGCGTCTGCTGCGTGATGAGGCCCAAAGCGAAGAAGTAACCCAAGAGATCTTCGTCGAAGCCTGGCAGTATGCTGCCCGTTTCGATCCACACCGTTCTTCCGCCGCTACATGGCTGTTGACCATTGCCCACCGGCGCGCTGTCGATCGCATTCGATCGAGCCAAGCCAGCCGCGACCGCGATCTAAAAATCGGCATGCAGAATTTCCAAGCCAGCTACGAGGGCGTGGAAGAACACATAGTCCTGCTTGATGAGAGTCATCGTATGATCAAAGCCATGGGGGAGCTCAGCGAAGCACAACGCGATGCCATCCACCTGGCCTATTTCAATGGACTAACGCATGTGGAAATCGCTGATCATCTCAAGCTTCCGGTCGGTACGGTCAAGACGCGCATACGAGATGGCATGAAGAAACTACGAGATCTGATGGGAGTCGCGTGATGGAAAAAAATGAGCATGAACTACTGAGCAGTTTCGCCCTGAACGCGCTGACTGATGCTGAACGCGAAGAGGTGCTCCGCTACGCCGCCACCAGCGACTCAGCACGTCAAGAACTTGATGATCTTCAGGATACTGCGGCTCAAATCAGCTTGAGCGAACCGGCCATCCAGCCGCCTGACAGACTCAAAGCCAGCATCATGAATGCCATCCAGGATGTGGAACAACTGCCGCCTACCCCGCTGGTGCAGTCCGAATCGGCTTCGCCTGCATCAGATCCTCATGCCGCAGAAGCACACAAAAGCGAACTGCCACGGGGAGGCGGAAAGTCCCAGAAGTTCTTCGCGCTGGCCGCTGGGGTTCTTCTGCTTGCCGCCGGTTCACTGGGTGCTGTTGCCTGGAACCTGAATGCGCAGCAGAAGCAGCTTGATGCCCAGATGCAGGCCATAAGCGGCGAACGCGATGACATGCGTCAAATCATGAGCGCTCCCGATATGAAATCTAAGTCTCAAACTCTCGAAGACGGAGCAACTGTAAGAATTACCTATTCTGCCCAATCAGGCTTGATGGCAGTATCTACCGCTGGAATGCCTGAACTTCCCGAAGGCAAGGCCTATGAACTGTGGATCATCTCCGACAAGGGTGCAGCCTCCGCCGGAATGATTCATGATGTGAAAGCCACTGAAACCATGATGATTGCCGAACCGATGCAGGGCGCAACACACTTCGGCATCACGGTGGAACCAGCTTCCGGCTCTCCAACCCCGACAACTCAACCGATCATGCTGCAAACTCTCTAACTATCCATAAACGCGCAGATATCCACGGCTATTGATCGACCCAATCCAGAACCCGGACGACTCCGAATACCAGTCGTCCGGTGTTCTGGCCGATAGACAAGAACACATCGCATCAAGTGACAGGGGTTGAGTCCTATGAAGAATGCATCGAGTAGGCATGGTCGCTCGGCATGGCTTTATCCATTGGCCGGCGTCAGTTCGGCCATCGTTCTCTTCACCACTGCTCATGCCGTTTCAACGTTCTACGCAACGGCCAGCGCACCGTTGGTTGCACTCGGATCAGCGATCATAGATTTCACACCTGGTTGGCTCAAAGATCTAGCCATCAACATTTTCGGAACCAATGACAAGCTGTTTCTTTTTGGTGTCTTGTCCGTAGCGGCCGTGCTCTTTGCAGCACTGATAGGACGTTTCGCTCGACGCAGCATGGCTGCTGCAACTATTGCGGTTCTCATTCTCGCGGCGGTCCTCGGCGTCGCTGTGCTCAGCCGCTCGGCGACTTCGCTGCAGGACATAGTACCGACCCTCATCGGAACGGTCCTAGGACTCGGAACCCTGAAAATGCTGGTTGCTTTGGTTCCCGACAGCATTCTGCCGCCAGAGGAGGGCTCAGCGGCGCCAGCGATTTCACGCAGGCGATTCATGTTCGCGGCGGCAGGTTCTGTGGCTGTCGGGCTGCTCGCCGCAGGTTCCACACAGGCGCTCCGAGGCGCCCGCAACGTCGCTGAGATGGCCCGCTCCGCACTGGGGCTGCCGCCTGCAAAAATGAAAGCCGCTCCCCTGCCAAGCGGCGCCGATATGAACATCCCGGGAGTATCGTCCTTCCTAACTCCCAGCAAAGACTTCTATCGCATCGATACTGCGCTTTCAGTTCCAAAAATCGATCCACAGCAGTGGACGCTGCGAATCCACGGCATGGTGGAAGAGGAATACTCGCTGAACTTCAGCGACCTGCTGGGCATGGACCTTGTGGAGCACTATCTGACACTGACCTGCGTTTCCAACCCTGTCGGCGGGGATTTGATTGGAAACGCCAAGTGGCTGGGCTACCCGCTCAGAGATCTGCTAGCCAGGGCCAAACCACTACAGGGTGCCGACATGGTGCTCTCCACATCTATCGACGGCTTCAGCGCTTCGACTCCCCTGGAGATCCTCACAGACAACCGCCAAGCACTCCTGGCTATTGGCATGAACGATGAGCCTCTCCCTTTGGAGCACGGATTTCCCGCGAGAATGGTCGTCCCCGGCCTCTACGGATATGTTTCTGCGACTAAATGGGTGGTTGATCTTGAAGTGACGAGGTTCCAGGACAAAACCGCCTATTGGACCACTCGGGGATGGTCCGCGAAAGGCCCGATCAAGATGTCTTCACGAATAGAAACCCCACGCTCATTCGCAAAGCTCCCCTCAGGTCCAATTGTCTTCGGTGGAACCGCATGGTCGCAGCATGTCGGCATCTCCAAGGTTGAAATCAGCATTGACGGCGGGCCGTGGCAGGAGGCAACCCTCTCCACCGACGTCTCGGTCGATACTTGGCGCCAATGGCGCTATGAATGGAAAGGCGCAGCACCTGGCAACCACACCGCGACGGTTCGGGCAACCAATAGCCAAGGCGAGCTCCAGAGCGAAATTACTGCTGCCCCGGCCCCCAACGGATCTTCCGGATGGCACCGGCTGCAGTTCAGCGTCGAATAGCAAAAGGGCATGCCAATCACTGGCTATGTGCCTATGGTTGGCATGCCCTTCGAAGGGCACTGCAACAGCTACCGGCGCTGCCCGTTCAGCAACGCAGTACCTTCCGCATCATCCCGTAGTGCTGCAGGCAGCAGGCTCTGTGGGAAGCCCTGGTAGGCCACCGGGCGCAGGAAGCGGGTGATCGCGGCGGTTCCCACCGAGGTGGAGTTGGCAACGGTGGAGGCAGGGTACGGTCCGCCGTGCTGCTGGGCGTAGGTCACCGAGACTCCGGTGGGCCACTGGTTCCACAGCACGCGGCCTGCCTTGTTCTGCAGCGTGAACAGCAGCTGCGCCACATTGTCGCTTTCCTCGCCGCAGATCGTAGCGGTGAGCTGCCCGGAGAAGCTGCCGGCGATCTGAAGCAGCTGGGCCTCGTCCTTGTAGGTCACGACCAGTGCCGCTGGGCCGAAGCATTCTTCCTGCAGCGCCTGCGGGTCGGCTAGCAGCTGCTCGCCGGTGGCGACCAGCAAGGTGGGCTGGATCTGGCCGTTCTCCGCCTCTGGGTGCTGGGCTAGGACCTCGACGCCGGCATGGGCCTTTAGCTGCGCCAGGATCTGCAGGTAGCCGGCTTCAATGCGCTCGTTGAGCAGCTTGTGAACCGCTGGCAGCTGCCTGGATGCGAGGATCTGGGTGAAGTTCGAGTCTTCGGGAACCACCAGGGTGCCCGGCTTGGTGCAGAACTGGCCGGCGCCCATGGTGAAGGAGCCGATGAACTGGTCAACGATGCCCTCGGCATTCGCCGCGGCGGCGGAGCCGGTGACGAAGACCGGGTTGTTGCTGCCCAGCTCGCCGAAGAACGGGATCGGCTCCGGGCGGGCGTTGGCCTTGTCGAACAGCGCGCGGCCGCCGGGGATCGACCCGGTGAATCCGGCAGCCTTGATGCGCGGGTCTTCAATCGCGGCGCTGCCCGAGGCGGTGCCGAAGATGATGGAGAAGAGACCTTCCGGTGCACCTGCTTCTTCCAGTGCGGCGGCGAAGATGGAGGCGGTGGCCTGCGAGAGCTTCGGGTGGCCGGAGTGTGCTTTGAGCACCACTGAGTTGCCGGCGGCCAGCGCGGAGGCGGTGTCGCCGCCTGCCACGGAGAAAGCGAAGGGGAAGTTGCTGGCGGCGAAGACCAGCACCGGGCCCACCGGAATCAGGATGCGGCGCAGGTCCGGGCGGGCTGCGCCCATGGGCCACTGCGCGTCGGCGTGGTCGATGCGGGCATCGAAGCAGGCGCAGTCGCGGATGGTTTCGCCGAACAGCCCCAGCTGGAACGCGGTGCGCTTCAGCTCCCCGCGCAGGCGGGCTTCGGGAAGGTTGGTTTCTTCCATGGCCAGGGCAACCAGCGCATCCCCGGCGGCTTCCAGGGCTGCGGCTGCATGCTCGATGATCCTTGCGCGCTCGGCGGCAGGAGTCTGCGCCCACTGTGCGCTGGCCTTCTGGGCATTGTCGAGGATCTGTTCCAGCTGCGCTGCTGAGGTCTGTTCAATCGTGGTCTGAGGCATGGTGCTACTCCTTCGGTGAATCTTCGAGGTCTGCAATTTCACCCAGCGGAACCGGGATGGAGACTGGTCGTTTATAGGTATTGGCAACTGACTGGGCAAAGGCTTCATGCTTGTCCCCACAGGTGGCCAGGCAGGAGGCCGCGTAGCCGCAGACCCTTCCCTGGCACCAGCCCATGCCTGCACGGGTGGTCGACTTGATGCTGCGGGCATCGACTGCCTTGAGCTCGTCGCGGGCCTGGATGATCTCCCCGGCGGTGACTTCCTCGCAGCGGCACACCACGGTGTCTTCCTCCAGGTTCCCGCTCCAGTAGTCGGGGACCTGGTGGGCCTGGTGCATGGCGCGGGCAAAGGCGCGGTGCCGGGAGATGGTCTTCAGTTCCTTGGCCACTTCGCTTTGCTGCGGTGCCTGTCCGGAGCCCAACGCCGCACGGTAGCCGGCGACGGTTCCTTCTGCCACGGCGAGCGCCGCTCCCCCGATGCCGGTCACTTCCCCGGCGGCCAGGACGTTGGCTCCGCTGGTCAGCTGGAATTCGTCCACATCTGCCACCAGTGAGCCGTCCACGTCCATGTGGGTTGCCACGCCGAAGGCGGTGAGCAGCTCCAGCTGGGTGGTGAAGCCGAAGCCCAGGCCCACGCAGTCGACGTTCTCTATGCGCTCCTCGCTGCCTGCGATGACAGCGCCGGTCTTGTCGGTGCGGGCGATGCTCACTGCTTCCACCTTCTCGGCGCCGTGGATTGCGGTGATGACGGTGCTGCGTTTGTAGGGAATGCGGTGGCGCAGCAGGTCCCAGATGTATTCGGCTCCTTCGATGCCCTTGGCCGGCACCGCCAGCGGGGCTTTCAGGTTTTTGAGCCATCCGCTCAGGTCGGCTGACTCGCAGATGGCAAGCACGCTGCCGCCGGCATGGGCAACGTTGCTGGCTACGGGCAGCAGGAAGGGTCCGGTGCCTGCGAGCACGATCCGCTGTCCTGCCAGCACTCCCTGCCCCTTGATCAGCGCCTGCACGGCTCCTGCTGTCATGACTCCGGGAAGGTCCCATCCGGGGATCGGGATCTGCCGGTCGTAGGCGCCCGTGGCCACCACCAGCCGGTCTGCGGTCAGGGTGCTGGCCGGGGCCTGCGTCCCGGCGGCGGTGGCGCTGGTCAGCTGCAGGGTGATGCGCTCATCTTCACGCTGCTGCGCCATCCACACCTGGGTGTTGGGCAGGTAGGCCAGGGTTCCGGCGGCGATGCCCGCGTCAAAGGCGGCGCGCAGCGAGAGGTAGGTTTTCCAGTCGTGGTGGCCGGTGGAATCCGGCTGTACGCCTGGCTGTCTTCCCGGCTGTTCAAGGCGGTGGCGCCAGTATTGGCCGCCAGGCTGGTCATTGGCGTCGATGCAGGTGACCTGTGCTCCGTGGGCCAAGGCGTTGGCGGCGGCGGCCAGTCCGGCAGGCCCGGCTCCGATGACTGCCACATGGATCTTCTGGCTCATGGGCGCTCCTTGGCGGTCTCGGTGTCTACCTGCTGGCCTTCGCACACCCGCACCATGCAGGCACGCTGGTTCGGCTGCCCGTCGATGCTGACCAGGCAGTCGAAGCAGGCGCCGATGCCGCAGAACAGCCCGCGGGGGCGTTCGTTTTTCCGCGTGCTGCGCCAGGCGGTGATGCCATGGGCGATCAGCGCCCCGGCCACGGTGGTGCCAGCCTCGACGGTCAGCTGGGCGTCGTCAACGCTGATGGTGATGGGGTTTTCCACTGATTTCACGACTGGTTTCACGACTCCTTGCTCACGAGCGGCTGGTTGGAAAAGCGGTGCGGCGCAAAGGGGGAAAGGTCCATGTCGGTGTCCATGCCTGCCAGCGCCTGGGCCAGCAGCTTGCCGGTGCCCACCGACAGGCCGATGCCGGCGCCCTCGTGGCCGGCTGCATGCCATAGGCCAGGCGCGCGCTCGTCGTGGCCGATCACCGGAAGGTGGTCTGGGCAGTAGGGGCGGAAGCCGTGGTAGTGGCGCAGGATCTTGACATCTCGCAGGAAGGGGAAGAGGTTGATGGCGTTGTTCGCCATCGCCTTGAGCGCCTCCAGGTTCACGGATCCGTCGAAGCCCACGCGTTCACGGCTGGAGCCGATCAGGATGGAGCCGGCAGGCGTGCCCTCCACCACCGGGGAGCTTTGCAGGCCCGCATCGGAGCTGCCCACATTGTCCACGTATTCGGCGGCGTAGACCTTGTGGAAGATCTTCGGCGGCAGCGGTTCGGTGACCATGACAAAGCCCTTGCGCGGGTTCACCGGAACCGCCACCTCTGCCATGCCGGCAATGTTCGAGGCCCAGGTGCCGGTGGCGTTCACGACGCTGCCGGCGGCGAAGAACCCGGCGGTGCTGCGCACCCCGGTGATCCGTCCGTGCTCCTGGTGCAGGGCGGTGACGCGGGCGTTGGGCACGAACCTTGCCCCAGCATCGCAGGCAAGGCGCAGCAGCCAGGAGGCGGCGAGCATCGGCTGGACCTGGCTGTCCTGCGGGTAGTAGGCGGCGGACAGCGCCTCGGGGCTGATATGCGGTTCGGCGTCCACCAGCTGGCTGCGGTCGAGGATTTCGGCGGTGACTCCGTTGCTGCGCTGGGCAGTGGTCAGCCGGTCCAGCGAGGCCCGGGAGGATTCCTTGGAGGCGACCACCAGGCCGCCCTTGGCTTCAAATTCCCACAGCTGCGCGAACTCGGCCAGGTCGTTCTTCCAGACGCCCAGCGAGTACTGGGAGAGTTCCAGCTCTGGGCCCAGTTCTTTGTCGGACAGCAGGATGTTTCCCTCGCAGCGCGAGCTGGTGCCGGAGGCGGGGCCGGCGCTGTCGAGCACCGTGACGCCCAGCCCCTGCTTGGCGGCGAAGTAGGCGATGGCGCTGCCGATGATGCCGGCGCCGATGATGAGAACGTCACTGCCTTGTGCCATTCATTAGTCCTTGCGTTTGACCTCGTCGTTCGGGTCTCCGACGTTCCAGAAACCGCGGGCGTGCGAGATGTGCTTGATCAATAGGGTGTGCAGGGCGGCGCTGTCGCCCTTCTTCATGAGCTTGACCATGTCCAGGTGCTCGGCGGCCATGGTGGTCAGCTTGCGCTCGCGCATCAGGGACTTGAGCCCGTATTGGCGGGTGCGCATCCGGTAGCTGGTGGCCAGGTCCACCAGTTCGGCGTTGCCGCAGGGTCCCATCAGTTCGTGGTGGAAGGCGCGGTCTGCGCTCAGGTAGCCGTCAATGTCATTCGCCGCGGCGGCGGCGATGATGTCCTGGGCCATGGCGGAGAGCTTGTCGATGTTGGCGGCCTTGTGGTTTTCGGCGGCCAGCCTGGTGGCTTCCGGCTCGATGAGCAGGCGGATCGCGGCGATGTCCTCAAGTTCCTTGTCGGTCATGCCGGTGACCCTGAAGCCCTTGTTCTTGATGGTTTCCACCAGGCCCTCGCGGGTCAGGTCCATCATCGCCTCGCGCACCGGGGTGGCGGAGACGCCCAGCGCCTCGCCCAGCACCGGCGCCGAGTACAGCTGGCCCTCGACCAGGTCTCCGGAGATGATGGCGGCGCGCAGCTTCTCCGCGACGGTTTCGCGCAGGCTGCGGCGTTCATTCAGTGGTTCAAGCGCTAAGGCGTTCATGGCTCCCCATCCATAGGTACTGTCAACTTACTGCAATGCTACATTGCATAAATCCACAGCGGCACTGGCCATCGCCAGGTCCTCCCAGGCCATGCCCACCCCGGTGTACACCGCTGGCCTGCCCTTGGTACGCGTGAACTGGCCCGCCGCCAGTTCCCTGACATTCAGCGGCGCGGGACCGAGCCACTGGCCGCCTGCGTGCAGATCCACGGTGTTGCCGTTTTCGCGCAGCGCCGAGGCGCGGCCCTCCACGATGACCTCAGCCCGCAGCATCAGCTGCGCATCAAGCTCGCGGTGCTCCAGCCCATGCTGGCCGATGGCCGCCACCAGTGCGTGGCCCGCCACCCGCGCACCGTCAAAGAGCGGAGCTGGCGAGGAACTGGCGCAGATGATGACATCCGCTTCCTCCACCGCGGGGTCTTCCTCGGCGTGAATTGAGATGCCCTCGGCCGCCAGCTCTGCGGCCGCGGCCTGGGCCTTGGCCAGCGCGCGGCCTACCAGCACGAATTCGGACTGGCCGAACAGGGCATGGAAGTAGCGGATATGGTTCTTGGCCTGGATACCGGTGCCGTAGACCAATACCTGCGGTTTGGCGCTGAAGAACGGCGTGGCCTTGGCCATTTCGCGCAGTGCCAGCACGGTGGTGCCCGGGGTGCGCAGGGCCGTCAGGGCAGTGCCGTCCAGCACCGCGATCACTGCACTGGTGGCGGCGTCGAAGAGCAGGTAGGAACCCTGGATCTTCGGCAGCCCCACGGCGGTGTTCTGCGGGTCGACAGTCAGCACCTTCACGCCGTTGCGCTCGGTACCCAGCGCCGGCATGATCAGGAATTCTCCGCGCTGAGTAGGCGCGAACAGGCGGGGCGAATCGGCTTCCGGGTCAAGCCCCGCCGCCAGCGCATCGCCCAGGATCTGCACCGCGGCGGCGGGGCCGATCTGGGAGTACAGGGTGTCTGCATCAAGGTAGGGCAGGCTCATAGGATGAATCCTTCCGGGAACGGATCGGTGGGGTCCAAGAAGTACTGTGCGGTGCCGGTGACCCAGGCGCGTCCGGTGACGGTGGGGATCACCGCTTCCTTGTCCCCGACGGTGGTCGTTCCCACCAGCCGGCCGGTGAACTGCGAGCCGATGAACGACTCGTTGAGGAAGTCGGTCTCCAGGGCCAGCTCGCCGCGGGCGTGCAGCTGGGCCATGCGGGCGCTGGTTCCGGTGCCGCAGGGCGAACGGTCGAACCAGCCGGGGTAGATGGCCATCGCGTGGCGCGAGTGCTGCGCGTTGGAACCCTGAGCTTTGAGGTACACGTGGTGGCAGCCGCGGATGTCGCTGCGCTCGGGGTGCACCGGTTCGTCCTGCTGGTTGATGGCTTCCATGATGGCAAGCCCGGCCTCGACCAGCTGCTGCTTGCTCTCCCGCTCGAAGGGCAGGCCCAGGGATTCCAGGTCCACCACGGCGTAGAAGTTTCCGCCGAAGGCCAGGTCGTAGCCCACTTCCCCAAAGCCGGGAACCTGGACGGTGGCATCCAGCCGGTCTACGAAGGACGGCACATTGCGGATGGTCACCGCTTTAGCGTGCCCATCTTCAACCTGGACCGAGGCGACCACCAGGCCGGCAGGGGTGTCCAGCCGGATATCGGTGACCGGCTCAACCACCTCCACCATGCCGGTTTCCACCAGCACCGTGGCCACGCCGATGGTGCCGTGTCCGCACATCGGCAGCAGGCCAGAAACCTCAATGTAGAGCACGCCGTAGTCTGCATCCTCGCGGGTGGGAGGCTGCAGGATTGCGCCGCTCATGGCCGCATGCCCGCGTGGTTCGTTCATCAGCAGCTTACGGATGTGGTCGCTGTTTTCCATGAACCAAAGCCGGCGTTCAGCCATGGTCTTGCCCGGAATGGTTCCCACTCCCCCGGTGATGACCCTGGTGGGCATGCCTTCGGTGTGGGAATCAACAGCGTGGAATACACGGGTGGTGCGCATTGACGTCCTTTGGAGATTGGTGGGCGGCGCCGGTGCCACAAAGAATTCTCATCTTCATGGCACCGGCTGGGCAAGTGCTGCTCTTTACTTGTAGCCGCGGGCCAGGGCGGCTTCGGTGTCTGCGGTGATTGCAGCGTGGTACTCGGCGCTCAGCGGGCCGCGCGGCGGACGGCAGGTGCCGCCCTTCAGGCCTGCCAGGTCCATGGACAGCTTGATGGCCTGGACGAATTCGGTCTTGGTGTCCCAGCGCAGCAGCGAGTGCGATTCGCGGTAGAGGGACTTGGCCTTCTCCAGGTCGTTCAAGTCTCCGCTGGTGGACAGGCGGTAGAGCTCCATCATGGTCTGCGGGAAGGCGTTGGTGTAGCCCGATACCCAGCCCACAGCGCCGGCGACGCCCATTTCCAGCACGCTGTCGTCGGTGCCGATCAGCAGGTCCAGTTCCGGGACCAGCTCGCTGATTTCGTAGGCGCGGCGCACGTCGCCGGTGAATTCCTTGACGCCCACGATGTAGCCGGCCTCGAACAGGCGGGCAATCAGCTTAGGAGTCAGGTCCACCTTGGTGTCGATCGGGTTGTTGTAGGCAACCACCGGGATGCCCACCTCGGCGACCAGGCGGTAGTGCTCAACGACTTCGTCGTCGTTGGCGCGGTAGATGTTCGGCGGAAGCAGCATGACCGAGGAGGCGCCGGCTTCTGCGGCCTGGTTAGCCCAGTGGCGGGCCTGCAGGCCGCCGTAGGAGCCGATGCCTGCCATGACGGTGAAGCCGTCCGGGGCCGCGTCGATGGCGGTGGTGATGACACGGGCGCGCTCTTCTTCGCTCAGCGCCTGGTACTCGCCCAGCGAACCATTCGGGGCGATGCCGTCGCAGCCGTTGGCTGCCAGGAATGCCACGTGCTCTGCGAAGGCGTCGTAGTCAATGCTGAAATCTTCGTTGAACTGCAGCGAGGAGGCAACGTGTACACCCTGCCATGGCTTGCGAGTCTGAGACATCTTTGTTCTTCCTTTCAATGAAGTTCATGTTGCGGACGGTGGGGCTGCACCTCGCCACCGGGAGCTTTGTTTGTGATCCGCTACACCAAAGGTACTATGTACAATTTTACAGTGCAATAGAAAAAGCTGATTATTTTTGTCGCTTTCCCGTCAGCGGTCCTCGCTATCCAAAAGCGGCGCATGCTCCGTCGTCGCATAGCCGCGCTCGCGCTCGATCGAGCGCACCTTCCAGTACTCCGCGCCCTCGATGCCCAGCGGCCGAGGGTCAAAATGGACCTCCACGCCCAGCTTGCGCTGGCGGTCGTAGTCGCGGATCACCTTGCGCACAATCGGCGCAAGGAACAGCAGGCAGACCATATTGACCCAGCCCAGCGATGCGTAGCCGATGTCGCCAAGCGTCCAGATCACGGCGGCCGACTCCACCGAACCGTAGAAGGTCATCGCCAGCATGCCGAGCTTGAGCAGCAGCGCCATCACCCTGCCCGGCTCCCTGCCAAAGAGGAACACCAGATTGGTATGCGCAATATAGTAGAAGGCCACCAGCGTGGTGAAGGCGAAGAAGAACAGCGCCACTGCGACAAAGCTTGGGCCAAAGCCCGGAAGCACCTGGTCGACGGCGTTCTGCGTGTAGCCGGCTCCCGCCTCCACTCCCGGAAGGTTTTCAACGACCGTGCCGCCGCTGGAAGACAACACGTTATACGAACCGGTAATGACGATCATGATGCCCGTGGCAAAGCAGACCACCACGGTGTCGATGAAGATGGAGAATCCCTGCAGCAGGCCCTGGGTCGCCGGGTGGTTGGCCGAAGCGGCGGCCGAGCCATAGGTACCCTCGCCGACGCCTGCCACATTGGAGAATACTGCGCGGCGCACGCCCCAGGCGATGGCCATGCCGGCCATGCCGCCGAACACTTCATGTAGACCAAAAGCGCTTTCGAAGATCAATTGGAGCGCTGGGATGATTTCGGTGAAGTTCGCAAAGACAACGATCAAGGCAACAAGAATGTATCCCAGGGCCATGAACGGCACCATCAGGTCCACCGCCTTGACTAGGCGCTTGGTACCTCCGAAGATCACCACGCCGAGAATGCCCGTCACCACCACGGCGCTGACCCATGGGGAGACCCCAAAGGCGTTCTTCATCCCGGCGGCGATGTTATTGGACTGGACGCCGGGGAAAACGACGCCATATCCCACCGCCGTCATGACAGCGAGGGTTGCGGCGAGCCATTTGATGCGCAGGCCGAATTTCACATAGAAGGGCATGCCTCCGCGGTGCTCGCCGTTAATCTTGCGCTTGAACACCTGAGCCAGGCAGGATTCGGCAAAGGAGCTGGCAGCGCCGAGCAGTGCGCAGACGACCATCCAGAAAAGGGCGCCGGGTCCGCCGGCGGCGATGGCGGTGCCCACGCCGGCAATATTGCCCACGCCGACGCGTGAGGCGATGGTCAACAGCAGCGCCTGCAGCGGCGCAATGCCAGAGTCGTCAACCTTGGGCTTGAAGATGAGCGTGAGCGTATGGGGCAGCAGCCTGAACTGCGCGCCGTAGGTGAGAACCGTGAAGAAGAGTCCGACAGCCAAGGCGAAATACGCCATGGGGTTCCATAATCCATCGCTGATCGCGGTAAGTGTTTCCATAGATTTCCTCTGAGCATTCGAAGATGTCGCATCGAGGTAAGACGCTTGTGAGAGTAAGTTGGATCACAACATGTAAAATGGTACATAACACTGCAAAGCGCTGACAATGGTTTTGAAAGTTTTTTTGGAGACGGATTTTCCGTTCGCAAGGTCCGCATTAACGTCAGTAGCCAGCCGTCCTTTCGGTGGCTGGCTACTGGCTGATCAGGTAATAGTTAATGCTCAGGCTGCAATGACTGGGAGATAAAACCGTCGACGCGTTCAAGTGCCTCGGCCACCCTGTCATAGCCTGCCGCGAACGACAGGCGAATGAAGTGCTGGCCCTCAAAGGGATCGAAATCGCCGCCCGGAGTCAACGCGACATGCACAGCTTCCAGGACTGCGCGGCAAAATGCACTGGCAGAGCCAAAACGATCCAGGATTTTCGGACCGAGCCGGCCATAGAGGTAGAAGGCCCCGTCGGCCGGGGCAGCCTCTTCAATTCCGAACTTGTCGAAGTTTCCCAAAACCAGGTCGCGCGTTGCGGCAAAATCTGCGACCCTGCGCTGGGCCTCCGCGATGCTCGCAGGCTCAAACGCCGCTACCACTGCACACTGGGCAGGGGCCGGCGCGCAGAGGGCAAGGTTGGAGGCCAACGCGTCGACCGTTGTCACGAGGTCGTCAGGAACGATCATCCATCCCAGGCGCCATCCGGTCATGCCCCAGTACTTGGAGAATGATGAAACGACGATCGAGTTGCGGGAAAACTCCCATGAGGTGTGTCCCCGCCGCTCAGAGACGAACTCGATACCGTGATAGATTTCATCGCTGATCAGGCGCACCTGGTGTTCTTCGCACCAGTCGCTCAACGCCTCCAGCTCTTGGGCGCTGAACATGGTTCCCGTGGGGTTGTTCGGAGAGGCAATCACCAGCCCGTCCAGACCACCATGTTCGGCATAGGCCCGTTCAAGAATTTCAACTGTTGGCTGGAATCTCTGCTCGGGACCGGTAGGAAGGTCTATGACATCCAGCCCCAACGCTCCGAGGATATTCGCATAGGCCGGGTAGCCTGGACGCGCCAGCGCTACCTTGTCTCCGGCGTCGAAGGCCGCCAGAAAGGCCAACTGAAACGCTCCGGAAGAACCGGTCGTCATGACAAAATTCCGTGCCGGAATTTGAACGCCATAGCTGCGGAAGTAGTGTGAAGCCAGCGCCTCTCGGGTCTGCGCCAACCCCGCAGTCGCCGTGTAGCCGAAGTCGGCACCCTGCTCATGCAGCTGAGCGGCCAGCTGGTTAACTGCCGTGGGTGCCCCGCCGCCCGGCTCCCCGACGCACAGCGAGATCACGTCATGCCCGGCGGCACGCAGGTGCGCAACTTCCTCGACAATCTGCATGACCTCGAACGGTGGCACCTGGCCGCGCTGTGAAACCTTCATTACTTGGCCGACTTCCCCAGTTCGCGCTCCTTGACGGGGTGGCGCGAAAGGATCGAGATGCGGTTAAAGGCATTCATCGCCACCGCAATCCACTGGATTGCGGCAACCTGCTCGTCGCTGAGCACCAAGCGTGCGGTGGCCACGGCGGCAACGCGTTCTTCAGAGCTTGGCAGATCGGTGGCTGCCTCGGCCAGGCCAAGGGCTGCGCACTCTTCCTCGTCGAACAGCCCTCCGCACTCATTCCACGTGCTCAACAGGTTGATCCGCTGCATGCTCTCACCGGCGGCCATGGCGCGGCGGGCATGTAAGTCAAGGCAAAAAGCGCACCCGTTGATTTGCGAAACCCTGAGGTTGACGAGTTCTGCGATGCGGTCGCTAATGCCGGCCGCTTGGTAGGACTTGGTGACCTGATTGGCGAACTTCCCAATGGAGTTCCACAATTCGGGGTTGGTCTTGTCGAGAAATAGTGGGTCTGAGACTGCCATACCTGAACCTTACCTGTGGCGCTGACATTCCAGCCATTTAGCATCCAGATGCAACGATTGGCCATTAATATTCATAGCTGTTTCACTTCACCCGGCGTTACCTTGGCACTAGGCAGCAAAGTTAGAGAAGCCGGTGAACGCCATGCAGATACCCAACGGGTTACTTCCACTGATCATAATCATGCCTCTGGTGCTGTTCTTCTCGGCAGTCTCCTGCCGGGCGGCAGCCTCGGGAAAACTGACGCAAAACCATCTTGCGGGTTACCGCTTCCCTGCGTTATTAGCGTCTGACAAAGCTTGGAAGGCCGGACACGAAGCTGCCTACCGTCCTTCGGTGTTTGGCTTCTTCGGCGCCGCCTTGGCCGCCATCGGGATTTTCACCATTCATCCGCTGCTGATCCTTGTCGAAATTCTGTGCTTCATTCTTGGCCTTGGCTCGGCAATCACCTCAGCACTCAAGGCCGCCCAGGACGTTGGCTTCTAGGTTTCCCTGCCACTTGGGATCCAGCAGAAATTTTCTTTTAATATATCTGCGAAATAGATCAATCACAGTTCTCTTGTGTGTAAGATCAATTTATCGCTTCCATCCATTGAGATGAATAATTGCGACACGATCTTACTCGTTGGAGGAAACATGAAACGTACCAAAGCACTAGGTTTCACTTCGCTGGCGCTGGCATCTGCACTGGCATTGGCAGGCTGTTCAGGCAGCGGGGATAAAGCTGGTGAAAGCACGACTCCTTCGCCAACTGTTTCCTCGACGACTTCGGAAAGCCCCGTGACTACCGATGCTTCCCCGACCGAGAGCAGCTCCCCCACCGAGTCGGCAAGCGAATCGAGCACTGAGTCCGCCGAGGCTGATGCGAAGCAGGCGGACAACGGCAAACTGAAGATCTACAAGGCGACCTCTCCGAGCTACACCGACACCGTCATGGGCCATAAGTTCCAGGTCACCGGGGTCGCCCTGGACTTCAAGGGCGAAGGTGAATTCGCCGAAGCACCGGGCAAGGACACCTACGTCGCAGTACAGTACAAGGTCACCGCCGGCGACAAGTACTTCAACGGCACTTCCTGCACCAACACCAAGCTGGCTTCCACCGACTCGCCATACCCTCGCGGAGATTCAACCAGCATCCAGAAGAAGGCAATGGAAAAGGCCGGGCTGACTCCAATGGGAACAGTGCGCCAGGGCGAAAGCACCGAGGGATGGTGCCTCTACTATGTCCCGAATCCAACCACCGACAACCTCACCGCGAACTACTCCCGGCTCGCAATGAAGGATTCAAAGAAGACCTACAAGGAAGAATCCAAGGATCTGAAGATCACCGTGGAGAAGTAGACCCCTTCCGCAGCAACAACAATGGCAGGGCAGAAGAATTAATCTTCTGCCCTGCCATTGTTGTATAAAACTACTTGTCGCCGTCGGCGGCCAACTGGCCGCAGGCGCCGTCGATCTCCTTGCCGCGGGTGTCGCGCAGCGTGGTTGGGACGCCCAGCTCGTCAAGGCGGCGCACGAACTTGGACGTGATGTCAGGCTCGCTGCGGGTCCAGATGGAGCCCGGCACCGGGTTCAGCGGAATCGGGTTCACATGCACCCAGCCGCGGCCGCGGGCATTGAGTTTTTTGGCAAGCATTTCGGCGCGCCACTCGTGGTCGTTCATGTCCTTGATCAGCGCGTACTCAATGGAGACGCGGCGTCCGGTCTTCACGTAGTAGTCGTAGGCGGCATCCAGCGCCTCGTCGACCTTCCAGCGCGAGTTCACCGGGATCAGTTCGTCACGCAGCTCGTCATCCGGAGCATGCAGCGACAGCGCGAAGGTGACAGGAACGTTCTCGTCGGCCAGCTTGCGGATGGCCGGCACCAGGCCCACGGTGGAGACGGTGATGCCGCGGGCGCTCATGCCCAAGCCTTCGGGAACGTCGGCGACCATGCGGTGCACCGCGTTCATGACGCGCTTGTAGTTGGCCAGCGGCTCGCCCATGCCCATGAACACGATGTTGCCCACGCGCTCGTCCGGATGCTTCTGCCCGCCCAGGCCGCCTTCCGCGATGACGCGGTTAGCCTGGACGATCTGGTCCAGGATTTCGGCGGTGGACATGTTGCGGGTCAGACCCGCCTGGCCGGTGGCGCAGAACGGGCAGTTCATGCCGCAGCCGCACTGCGAAGAGATGCACAGGGTGATGCGGTTCGGGTAGCGCATCAGCACCGACTCGACCAGCGAGCCGTCGAACAAGCGCCACAGGAACTTGATGGTCTTGCCGTCATCGGTGGTCAGCCGCTTGACCTCGGTGAGCAGGGTCGGGAACATGGCATCGACCAGTTCTTCGCGGCCGTTCTTGGGCAGATCGCTCATCTTGGCCGGGTCGGTGGTGTAGTGCTGGAAGTAGTGCACCGAAAGCTGCTTGGCGCGGAAAGCCGGAAGGCCCAGTTCTTTCAGCTTCTCCTGGCGCTCGGCAAGGGTGAGGTCTGCAAGGTGCACCGGCGGCTGGGAGACACGGCGCTTGGTGGTGAACTGCAGTTCCGGGCGGCCGTCGGCGCCCATTTCCTGCTTCCAGCCTTCAGCTGTAGGGATTACCTGCGCACGGCCCTCGGCCTCGGCACGGGACTTGGAAATGCGCAGCTGCTGGGCGCGCTGGGCCGCGGCCTGCTCTTGACGCAGGGCCTTGCGCTCATCGGCGGAAAGTGTGGTGGAGTTGCTGGAAGTCATCACCATCCATTGTTTCATGTATTCGCGCAGATCTCTCGGTGAGTTTGGGCACCACTTGGCAAAGGCGCCTAGGGGGACATGGTGAAGCTTTTGGCCACCGCGAGATGGACGCGTTCGGACGAGGCAGCCAGCCGGAACATGGCATCGCGCAAGGGCAGCGACCAGCAGGGCGCCGGCCTGCCGAGAAACATGTTGATCCGGGCCCGGCGGGCCGCGGCGCGGGCGGCCGCCAACCTGAACAGGGACAGTTCCTCCAGCCCGCTGCCCTGCTCCATGGCCTGGGACAGCGCCTGCGCGTCAGCCAACCCCAGGCACAGCCCCTGCCCGCCGATCGGGCTGATCTGGTGCGCGGCATCCCCCAACAGCACCACCCGCCCCTGGGCCATCGAGGAGGCAAAGCGCGTCGCGGTGGTGAAGTTGCTGTGCATGCTGCAGCGCTCCGGATCCACGATGAACCCGGTGCGCCGGGCCACCTGGCGGGCGAGCCCGGCGCTAGTCCCGCCGCAGCCCGCAGGATCCGTGCGCACGACCCAGCGCCGCAGGCCGCCGGGCAGCGGAAAGGATTCGACGATCCCCTCGGAATGCAGGAACAACGCCGCCGTATGCCGCAGCCCTGTCGTGTCCGGGAAGTCGCCCATGCTGTAGCGGTCCGGGTGCGCTTTTCCATGGAAGCCGATGCCCAGCTGGGCGCGGACCTGCGAGTGCACCCCGTCGGCCCCAACCAGCCATCGTGCCCCATGCTTGGATCCGCCTGCGCTGAATTCCACGTGGCGCCCGGATAGTGCAGATACCGATTCGAAGGCGCAGCCGGTTTCCAGCGCCCCGGGGGCCAGCTGCCGCAGCCGGGCCCGCAGCAGGGACTCGGTCTGCGCCTGCGGCAGCGAGAGGATCTGCGGGTATTCGCCGCCCAGCACGCTGAAGTCCATGGCGCCGATGAGCTTGCCGCGCGAGATGCCCAGACCGCGCCGGATGGGGACTCCCAGCGCCTGCAGCTGCTCGCCGATGCCCAGGGAAGCAAGAATCTGCTGTGCCGGGGGATGCAGCCCGATGGCCCGCGAATGGGTGCTCGGCGTGCTGCGCTGCTCGAAGACTCTGACGCGCTGGCCTCTCAGTGCCAGAAATATCGCCAGCGACAGGCCCACGGGGCCGGCGCCGATGACCGCCGCATCATCCATCGCGATCCGGCCGCCAGGTCAACAGGTTGCGGTAGGGCCTGCCCGCCTCGACCTGCCAGCCTGGCCGCGCCAGCTGCGCAAGCTCTGCGGCGGTGAAGCTGCGCCGGATGGACGTCAGCCCGTCGCGGCGGATGAACGATGTTCCCGCCAGCGGCAGGGTTGCCGCCCCAAAGAGGCCCAGCGCAGCCCGCGAGCGCCTGATGTCGCTGTGGACTGCCACCTCCGTGCACAGCTTTTCGCTGTCCGCCATCAACTGCTGCAGCTCGCCCGGGTGCAGGTGGTGCATCAGGTGGTTGGAGATCACGACGTCGAAGGCCGCCCCTTCAGCCGCCAGCTGGGTGCTGTTCTGGCGGTGGAATTCCACTGCCTGGCGCGGCAGCCCGCGGCTCAGGGCCGCCGCCCGGGCAAAATCAATGGCCCGCGGATCCGGATCGATGCCGCGCACGGCGACGCTGAATCCGTCGGCCAGCGCCCTGCGGTAGAGGTCCACGGCGATATCCCCGCCTCCGCAGCCGATGTCGAGGATTCGTGCCTGGCGGCGGCGTTGAAGCACGGGGCGGATGAACTGCTCGTAGTTCTTCCGCCAGCCGCCGACGGCCCGGTTCACCAGCGGGAATTGCGCATAGGTGCGACGCAGGAGGCGTTCGCTGCAGTCGGGCCGGTCCATTTCTTCGATGGCGGCGTCGTCTCTGGGCAGTGCGCGCATCGGCTACTCCTGGTTCAGGGTGAACAGCCCGGTTTCCACGGTCAGGCCGGGTCCAAAGGCCATGGCGCAGACCTTCTCCGGCGGCTCCCGGCGCGCAGATTCGACGATGTCCTTCAAGACGAACAGGACGGTGGCGCTGGACATGTTGCCGTAGTCCCGCAGCACGCGGCGTGCCGGGGCCAACTGTTCATCGGTCAGTTCCAGTCGTTTCTGGATGCGGTCCAGGATTGCCCTGCCGCCGGGGTGGATGCCCCAGTGGCGGATCTCTGAAACAGGGATATCCCGCTGACCGTTGTGCAGCAGGGGCTGCAGGGCGCCGGTGATGTTCTCGTCGATAATATGCGGGACGTAGGTGCCCAGCACCATCTCAAAGCCGTGGTCGCCGATATTCCACGCCATGGCCTCCTCCCCCACCGGGGTCAGCGTGGTCTGGAAATCCTCGATGGCCAGCCCCGAGTGCTCCCCGCTGGACACCACCGCGGCGGCCGCACCGTCGGCAAAGATCGCCGAGCCCATGATGGTATCGGGGTCGTTGGAGCTGTGCACATGCAGGGTGCACAGTTCGGCGCTGACCACCAGGACCACTGCCTTCGGGTCGGCGCGGCAGAAGTCCCAGGCAGCACGCAGTGCGGGGAAGGCCGCATAGCAGCCCATGAAGCCCAAGTGGTGGCGCACTGTGCTGGGCTTCAGGCCAAGTTCGCGGACCAGCTGGTAGTCGGGTCCGGGGTTGTAAAACCCGGTGCAGGAGACGGTGATGACATGGGTGATATCGCCTGGCGACAGGTCCGGGCAGGCTTCCAGGGCCCGGCGCGCGGCCTGGATGAACAACTGCGGCGCGTGGCGGACGTAATGCTGGTTGCGCTGCCTGGTGGTGGGAGAGAGCAGCGCTCCGGTAGTGCGGTCATAGAAGGTCGGTTCCTGCGGCACCGGGGTGCTCGCGTCGAACTCGGCGACGCAGCTGTAGCGGGTGCTGATCGCCGCCGAATCAAAGGATGTATGGATCAGCCGCCGGCCCAGCCTCGTCAGGTGTTCCTGGGCGGCAAAGACGTCTCGGATCTCGCTTTGGCCAAGCTTCACGGCGGGGATGCTGGTTTGAATCGTTCGAATCGTCACTGGCATGCCCCGAGACTACGATGCGCCGCCGGCAACTGGAACAGCTTCGGCAAATTGCCAGCTAGTCAGCGTGCCGTGTGCCTAGACGGAGCCTCCTGCTATGCCCGGCATAATCACGGTGGTCATCAGCACCGTATTCATCGCGGCCACCGCCTTGCCCACGGCATCGCCGGTGGGAGAATTCTGCGCGAGGTATTTGATCCTCTCCTTGGCCTGTTTCCTGTTCAGCGGCGCCAGCTCCATGGCAAGCACCTTAGGTGCCAGGTCAAGCCCCTGCAGAATC
The DNA here is from genome assembly GCF_006539925.1 of Glutamicibacter uratoxydans. GTDB lineage: Bacteria > Actinomycetota > Actinomycetes > Actinomycetales > Micrococcaceae > Glutamicibacter > Glutamicibacter uratoxydans. The sequence goes on from NZ_BJNY01000002.1 coordinate 119,116, forward strand.
GACAGCAGCGTCACGTCTTCCAACTCCGGTTCTTTTTCGCCGTGGATCGCGGCCCGAAGCGAGGCGCGGATCTGTGCTTCCAGTTCGGGCTTGAGCACCACTGCCCGTTCCTTGCCCAGACCGAAGAAGCCGCGTTCCCCGTACTCGACGATTCCCGCGGAGGCCAGCGAATCGGTGACCAAGCGGATGTCGCACAGGTTGGAGATGGTGACCACCGATTCAAGGCGCTTGCCGTGCTTCTTGGCGAGCTTGGCCAGCGCGGCGGCAAGCAGCGGATCAGTGCAGGGGCCCTCATCGAGAACAAGGACCCGGGGGCGCTTCTCATCCGTCAGTTCAATGCGGCCGGCAAGCATGAGGTCGCTGAGCACGGCGGCGTTCATGCCGTAGCCCATCTGGGCCATCACCGACTCGGGCTTCCCGTCGTCCTTGGTCAACAGCAGGTAGAGCATCTGGCAGAGCATCATGGCTCCAGCCTAGCCACTTCACGCGCCCTTGTGCAGATACGGGTCGTCGACCTCGATGCCGTGCGACGCATGCGGGCGCCGACGGTCCCTGATCATGGCCGCAGTGGTGCGGATGAACACCGAGATCCAGGTGAAGAGGATTGCCACGGCAGACAGTTCAAAGCCGGTCAGGTTGTAGTAGGACCACGAGTCCCACAGCAGGAACGCCAGCCAGAGCGCGCCCACCGCGGACAGGGACATCAGGTGGAAGACCGCCGGGTGGCCGGGCAGCAGCACCCAGGTCCCCACCAGCAGGATCACCATGGCGCCCGAGGCCAGTTGGACGAACGCAGAATGCACCAGCGGGGCAAGGTCCATCGGCACGCTGCCAACCCCGATGACTCCAATGGACACGGCGATCAGGCACCAGCGCACCACGCGCGGCCGGGGCCGCAGCTTGCGGATCATCGGGTAGCGTTCAAGGCTCGGACGGCATCGATAGGCCTGAGACAGCACCACCAGGTCGCGGGTGAGGAATTCGGTGAAGGCTACAAGCACCAGCCCTGAAATCACCATCGTGGTATTGAAGGTCCAAAATGAGCCGAGCCCGGAATCCGAGGTCCCCAGGGCGGAGAACATGCCCTTCCACCAGCCCTGGTTTTCGGCCAGAAGCATGCTGAGCAGCACGCCGGCAGCCATGTAGATTCCAAGGACCACCGACAGGTTCTCTGCATTGGTGCGCGCCGTGGCGACCAGGCACAGGTAGGAGCTCAGGCCGCTGATCGCGGCGACAAACAGGGAGCTAGAGAGCACATCCAGGTGCAGGCCGAAGAAGGCTTGGCTGAACAGGTAGGTCACCACCAGGATGATCATGACGGTGCTGGCGACGTGGACAAGTATCAGGCCCAGCCCCACCACATACTGCCGCCATGTGGGAATGGCCCGCAGCCAGGCTTCGCGGCGGCGCAGCAGCCTGCGGAAGGCATAGGCGCTGGAGGTGCCGGCGGAAACCGCCCCGGTCACCGAGGCAACGCCGCCTACAGACAGCCCGCCGAAGAGCAGCGGGCTCGCCCCGGCAAAGATGATCATGCCCACGGCCATGCCGAACAGCGCGCAGAACAGCCCTGCCCACAGCGCATAGCGCTCGATGTCGAGCTCTGTGACGCGGTGGACCTTCAGGTTCTTTTCGGCTGGTGGCTGCACATGGTCCATTCTTCCATGCACCGCCGGGCTAGCTCAGGTGGCGGATTCCATTGACCAGCAGGCTGATGGCTCCGGAGAACGCAACCAGCACCACGAAGGCGCGGCTGAACTTCGGCGGGATCTTCGGTGCCAGGAAATTACCCAGCAGGATGCCCAGGACCAGGGCGCCGAAGCAGGCGATCCACTGCGCCACTGACAAGTCCGGGATGCCACCCTTGGCGATCAGCGAGGACGAAGAGACCACAAGGAAGTACAACTGCACCGAGATCGCGAACTTCGCCTGCGGCCACCGGCTCGCCACCGCGTAGCCGGCAATGGCTGGGCCTGAAACTCCGGCGGTCACCGACATGAATCCGGAGACTGCGCCGGCTCCGATCGCCAGGCCATTGCTCTGCGCGGCGGGAAGATTGCGGATCAGGAAGCTGGAACCCAGGGCGAGGATCACCATGACTGCAATGCCGATGGACAGCCACGGCCCGTCCATTTTCGAGGCGACCCAGGCTCCGGGGAAAGTCATCAGCACTGCCGGGACCAGCAGCAGCGCGACCTTCTTGTACTCCACCTGCCTGAAAACCTGCAGGAAGATCAGCAGGCTGCTGCAGGCGCCGAGCAGGTTGACCACCATGATGCCGTGGTACGGACCCAGCGCCATGACGATGAACGGCGAGGACACCAGGGCAAAACCCATGCCGGAGATCCGCTGCGTGGATGCGCCCAGGAAGACAGCGGCCGCCAGGCCGAGCACTGCACTAAGTTGTACCGCCTGATCCACGCAGCCTCCGATCCCAAAAAACCAACCACTATTACGGTAGTCGACAAGGTAGATAGGAAACGAATGGAATCAGGTAGCCTCCCGGAAATAAGCTGGAGCCATGAACGCAGACACCGAGTACCTGGTCATCGGCGGCGGGGCCATGGGCTCGGCAACCGCCTACTTCCTTGCCGCGGCTGGCCGTGAGGTGGTGCTGCTTGAACGCTTCGAGCCCGGCCATGTGCAGGGAGCCTCGCACGGCAGCACCCGCAACTTCAACCCGGCCTACGACCACCTGGACTATGTGCGCCTGCTGCAGCGCTCGCATCTGCTCTGGGACGAGGTCTCGCAGCGGGCAGGCGTCGAACTGCTCAGGCGCACCGGACTGGTCAACCACGGCGATGTCCCCGGCCAGCGGGCCATCCACCAGGTGCTTCCGCGGGCTGGATTCACCAGCGAGCTGCTGGGCATCGACGAGGCCCAGCAGCGTTTTGCCGGCATGCGCTTTGAAACCGAGGCCCTGTTCATCAAGGAAGGCGGCCAGATCAATGCTGACAAGGCGGTGGCGGCCTTCCAGCAGATTGCCGCGGCCCGGGGCGCACAGGTTATCCACGAAGCGCGGGCCCTGAGCATCGACGTACTTGATGAGAACCTGGTCTCCGTGCTCGTCCGGCAGTCCTCCGGCGAGCGCACCATCACTGCCCGGCATCTGGTCGTCGCCGCCGGCGCGTGGACGCAGCGGCTGCTCGGCCATGCTGTTGCGCTGCCGAAGATCCACGTCACCGAGGAACATCCGGTGCATTTCGCTCTCAAGAATGAAGTTGCCTTCTGGCCGGGCTTCAATCACACCCTCGATCCTGCCCGGGACATCGGCTCCAAGGTGTTTGCTCCGGTCTACGGCATGCACACCCCCGGCGAAGGCATCAAGGTCGGATGGCACGGTTCGGGGAACATCATCGATCCGGAGCACCGCCCGCACCGGGTCATCCAGGAGCAGATCGCCGCCCTGCAGGACTATGCCGCCCGCTGGCTGCCGGGGGTGGACTCAGAATCCTTCGAGCCGGTCTCCTGCACCTACGCGAATACCGAGGACGAGCATTTCATCCTCGACCGCTTCGGGCCGGTCACCGTGGGCGCGGGCTTCAGCGGCCACGGGTTCAAGTTCGTTCCCGCCATCGGCGAGCACCTGGCGCAGCTGGCCAGCGGGAAGACCGGGGCCATCCCCGCATTCAGCGCCTCGCGGATCATCGACAACCCGGTGTTCCTAAACCGAAGGGCTGAAGCCGGGTTGGAGTAGTGCGTGGGAGCCGCGGCCCACTGCCTAGCCGCGCGTTCTTTTGCCCAACTTCTGTCGGAGCACTTCATTTTCGGCTTCCAGTTCAAGAATGATGCCGATGCCTGCCAGGTTCACTCCACGGTCGATCAGCGCAGAAATTTGTTTCAGCCTGGCCAAGTCTTCTCCGCCATACCTTCGGGTGCCGCCTGCGGTGCGCGTCGGGGTGATCAAGCCGCGCAGCTCATAGAGCCTCACCGTCTGGACGCTCACGCCCACGCTCTGGGCCGCTGCGGCGATTGAATGAACCGCTCTGGCGCTCTCAATACCGGTTAAATTTTTTGTCATTTTTCACCTTGGATTGCTTGCTCCCTCGATGACCTCCATGCTATAAAATCTACATCGTTAGACATAGATCTAACGGAAAGTGAATTGCACCATCACGAGGCGTCAAGCAGGAAAGGAATGAGTTCAGATGATGCAGACCGAGGTACTTCGCGATTTTGACCGCTTGGTACAGCGTGCTTTCAACACCCAGCTCAGCACCGAGCCCGTCCACCCCATGCCGATGGAAGCATGGCGGGACGAAGACGGATTCCATGCCGAGTTCGATCTTCCAGGAGTCGACGATGGCCAGATTGACATGGCAGTCGAAAAGAACATCCTGACGATCCGCGCCGAACGTGCCAAGCCCGAAGGCAGGCAGCACATCACCGGCTCGGAACGGCTCTGGGGCCACTTCACGCGAGAGCTCGTGCTCGGCGACAGCCTAGACACCGAGAGCATCCAAGCCTCCTACGTTGATGGCGTGCTGCGTGTGGACATCGCCCTGGCAGAGAGCGCCAAGCCCCGCCGCATCCACGTGGCCGCAGCCAAGCATGCCCAAGATCCTAAAGAGATCACCAGCTAACTACCCAGTCTCCTTGTGAACACCTAAGGGAGATGAAGTGCCATGCCAGCCCTCACGCACTCGGCGTTCGACCCGCTGGTCGTTGATGACGAACTGCTTTTGGCCATGTACGAGCTCGAGCTTTCGACAGCAGCACGTCAAGACCAGCCGCCCCGGGCGCGCAAATACTGCGCGACCGGCGGTGTTCCGCGGCCCAGTCAGCGGTGTCCGGAAGAAGTGTTCGCTGATGGTGCGGGTGAACAGTCCTTACACAGACCCAAGCCCTTGCGGGTCTACTCTCGTTCACCTCCACCACTCCTCTCCTGAGGGGAGAACTTGAAAAGTGGTCTGTAGGGGTGCGCCCGAACAGTACCGGGCGCACCCCTGGCGGTCATACCAGAAAGGAAACGCGCTATGCGCCAAACATTGCTACATCTGCATCTGGACGATGAACAGATCGATGATCTGAATTCGGCGCTATGCACCTACCGGGATCACTTCATCGAACTTGCCGAGTCCAGCATGGACGCTGTCACCCCGCTGGCCCAGGAGAACGCCAAATACTGGCAAGACAAAGTCCGCCAGGTACAAGAGCTGATCGACAAGATCAATGACGAGCTCTATGGACATCAGGAAAGAGGCAGCGCCAGAAAACCCAGTGCGGCCATCTAGCCGGATAGGCCCACGTGATAGCCGAAGCCGGCATGGCCATGCATTGGCCGCCGAACGGAAAAATGCCATTGGCATCCACTGGAGATGAAACTCGTCCTGAGAGTATTCACCAGCGGGTGCCAATGGCATTGCTGACTTAGGCGTTCTCTTCCACCTTCACATACCTGGTTTCAGGCTTCGAGGTGTAGAAGGACTCGCGGCGCTTGCGCGCACCGATCAGGAATACCGCGCCGAGCAGCAGGATGCCTGCACCCACCAGGAACACCAATCCCATGCCGCCGATCTCGGTGCCCGAGCCGTAGGCGGGATCCAGCGAGTCGACGATGGTCTGGCCGAACACCGCCACCAGCGCAATGCCTCCCAGCAGCGGCGCCAGCCCGCGGGTGAAGAAGTTGCGCGCCGAGGCGAACAGCGTGTGCCGGAAGTACCAGACGCAGGCGAACGCGGTGATGCCGTAGTAGAAGCAGATCATCATGCCCAGCGCCAGGATCGTATCATTGAGCACGTTCGTGGACACGAAGCGCATCAGCGCGTAGAACCCGGTGGAGATCACCGCCGCGACAATCGTGGAGAAGGCAGGGGTTCCGAACTTCGGGTGGATGCGGGTGAAGGCCTGCGGCAGCGCGCCGTGGTGGCCCATGGCCAGCATGGAGCGGGCCGGCGAAATCATGGTGGACTGCAGCGAAGCGGCGCAGGAGGCCAAGGTGGCCAGCGAGAGCAGGATCGCCGCCGGGCCCATGACCGGACCGGCCAAGGCTGCGAAGACATTGCCGATGCTCTCGGGGTTCGCCAGGCCCAGCCCGGTGTCCCCCACGCCGGCGTAAACCGTGGCGGCCACGGAAGTCAGCAGGTAGATGCCCAGCACGATCACCGCGGTGAACCCGGCGGCCAGGCCGGAGGTGCGCTCGCCGTTCTTGGTTTCTTCGTTCATCGACAGGCAGACGTCCCAGCCCCAGAAGGCGAAGATCGACAGGCTCAGGCCGATGGCCATGGCGGAGAAGGAGTCGATGCCCATCGGGTTGAACCACTCGAAGGAGAAGTCGACAGCCGGGGCGGCCTTGGAGAAGGCGGCGATGGAGAACCACACCAGCAGCACTACCTGGAAGCCGACCAGCAGGTACTGCACCAGCGAGGCCGCATGCAGGCCGCGCACCGAAACCCACGTGGCGCCGAGCATGAATACCAGGCAGGTGGCCACGTTGATCCACGGGTTCGCCGCCAACTCGGCCAGCGAATCATTGCCGGTGAGCTGGGCGAGGAACAGGTAGAAGAAGTCCACCGCCACGCCGGCCAGGTTGGAGAGCACGATGATGTTCGCCGCCAGCATGCCCCAGCCGCCCATCCAGCCGGCGCGCGGCCCGAAAGCCCGCCATACCCAGGTGAAGGTGGTGCCGTTGTCAGGCATGGCGCGGTTCAGCTCGCGGTAGCCCAGGGCCACCAGGAACATCGGGATGAACCCGACGATGAAGATTGCCGGCAAGTGCGTGCCCACTGCTTCGGCGGTGGGGCCGAGCGTGCTTGCCACCACATAGCTCGGCGCAATGGTGGAGACGCCGATGACGATTGCGGTGAACAGGCCGATCTGCCCCGCGGTCAGGCCCTTGCCGGTCTCGGTGACCGGGGTGGTGCTCAGCTTGCTGGTCTTCGCCGCGCCGTTCATCGAACAGCCTGTTCGTCGGCGCAGTGTGCGAGTGCGTCCATCATCGGATCCTCCAGGAACTAAAACGAATGAAATTCATTTACGATGATAGGTTGTGACCCAGCTCTCAGGCAAGAGGAAAACGAATTTCGTTCGTATAATTTTCTTGACGCGGCGATCCAGTCGTCAGCTCTTCAAAACTCCGGCACGACAGGGGCCCAAGTACTCCTCGGCTCCAGTCACTCATCTGCCATAGGATCCGCCCAATCTTTCACATCTCTCGGCTGAGCCGAACCACGTCTCGCTGTTACCATATATAGAAGAGAAAACAGTACTGATCCGATGCCCGGTGACTTCAAAAGCATCGCTCATCAGCTTGTAGCCGTCGCGCCGAACTGGACGGCTTTATCAAATCATCCATCGATGCCAACTTCGGTCCGCGAGCATTGCACCTTGCAGCGAGGAGGAAGCAGCTATGACAGCTTTATATGTCGATGTTGCCCCCAGCCTTCTCCGCTGGGCTGTTGCCCGTGCCGGCTGGGATGCGGAAACCACCGCACGCCGAGCACCGAAATTTGACGACTGGATTGAAGGCAGAAAGCGCCCCACTTTCAAGCAGATCGAAAAGTTCGCCAATGACACCCACGCTCCCCTGGGGCTGCTCTTTCTGAAGGAACCTCCGGTTGAAACAGTTCCGATTCCAGACATGCGCACGTTGGGTAACGAGCGGCTCTCCCAACCATCTGCAGATCTGCTCGACACCATATACCTTTGCCAGGAACATCAAGACTGGTACCGAGACTACGCAATCGAACAAGGTGCCGAAAAACTATCGTTCGTCGGTTCCTCTTCGGCAGCCGATGACCCAGAAATCGTTGCCGGCTTTATTCGGAAGGCACTGCGCTTCGAACCATCCACGCGCGCTGAATTTCCTACGTGGGAGGAATCTCTCCGCCAGCTGATCATCCGAATTGAAGAGCTCGGTGTTCTCGTCAAGGTCAGTGGCATCGTCGGCTCCAACACGCAACGCAAGCTCAAGACCGATGAGTTCCGAGGGTTCGTACTCGCCGATGAAATTGCGCCGCTAATCTTCGTCAACGGCGCTGATACCAAAGCCGGACAGATCTTCACGCTCATTCACGAGTTCGCTCATCTATACCTCGGTGAGAGCGCGCTCTCCGATTCCGCACTAGGTAGGCCCAGCACCTCCACACATGAACTCTGGTGCAATAAAGTAGCCGCCGAAGTGCTAGTTCCTCGCGCCTTGCTCAGCAAGGACTTCACCGGCACCGTGACCAGTGAAGAGTTGAACAGGCTGGCTCGACGCTACAAGGTCAGCACTCTCGTAGTCCTCAAGAGCATCTTCGATGCGGGCTTCCTGACTTGGGAACAGTATCAAGAACACTACAGTGACGAATTCAAGCGGATCATGGAGCTAGTGGCCGCTCGCAAGTCTGAGAGCGGTGGGAATTACTACTACACCCAACCCATTCGGCTAAGTCGCCAGTTCGCTCAGGCAGTACTCTCTAGCACTTTGCAGGGAGAGACGACATTTCGCGATGCCTACCAGATGCTGGGAACCAAAAAAACACGAGACGTTCATGGGTCTAGCGGAACAGCTGGGGGTCGCCTGATGTACCTCGTGGATGCAAACGTCCTCATCGAAGCGAAGAACCGCTACTACGCATTCGATATTGCGCCCGGGTTCTGGGCTTGGTTGGACCAAGCCCATGCCCAGCATCTAGCCTGCTCAATCGAGGCGGTACGCCAAGAACTATTAGCCGGAGCTGACGAGTTGTCCCAGTGGGCCAGGGCACGCCCTGATTTCTTCCGTCCTATGGATGCTCAGACGGTAGCCCAATTTTCGGATCTCACCACCTGGGCGCAAAGCAGGCAGTACCAGCAGTCGGCGCTCAACGCATTCACTGGCAACGATGCAGATTACCTTTTGATCGCGCATGCATGAGCCCACGGCCACACGGTGGTCACTCACGAGATTCCTCAGCCAAACTCAAAGAAACGTGTACTGATTCCAGACGCATGCACAGCCATGGGCGTCGAGTATGCCAACACATTCACGATGCTGCGCAAGACCAAAGCCCGCTTCAACCTCAGCTAAACGAAGCGCATCGACGAGGCTGTCCCTCCTAAAAACGAAAGCCGCATGAACTGCGCTCTTGCCAGGGCAGGCAGTGGTTCGTCCCTGCCTTAAAGGGCACAGCGGCGGAGCGCGCCCGCAAAGGGGCGCGCTCCACCGCTGGTAATGATCCTGCGTGCGTTCGGCTCGCCTAGACCGCAGGAACCTGCTGGGTAATGCAGTGGATTCCGCCGCCGCGCGCGTAGAGCTCGGTGGCGTCCACGGCCACGACCTCGCGGCCTGGGTAGGCGTCGGCGAGGATCTTGGCCGCAACTGCATCATTCTCGTCGTTGAATGCGCAGGCGATCACGCCGCCGTTGGTGACCAGGTGGTTGATGTAGGAATAGTCCACCCAGCCTTCCTCGTCGCGCAGGGTCTTCGGCGCAGGGACGCCGATCAGCTGCAGCTTGCGGCCCTTGGCATCCGTTGCGGCCTCCAAGGTGGCGCGCACCTGGGCGGAGATCTCGAAGTCCGGGTGCTCCGGGTTCTGCTGGTCGTGGTACAGCACCACGCCGGGGGCCGGGAAGCAGGCAACGATGTCCACGTGCCCGCGGGTGCCGAACTCCTCGTTGTCGCGGGTCAGCCCGCGGTCCAGCCAGATGACCTTCTCTACGCCCAGCTGCGTAGCGAACTCCGCTTCGATGTCAACCTCAGTTGCATTCGGGTTGCGCCCTGGATCAAGCTGCACGCTGCGGGTGGCGAGCATGGTGCCCTCGCCGTCCACATGGATGCCGCCGCCCTCGTTGGTGATCGATGCCTGCACGCGGGTGGTGCTTTCAAGCTCCGCCACCGCGGCGGCGATCTTGGAGTCCTTGCCCCAGGCGGCCCAGGACTGGGCGCCCCAGCCGTTGAAGTTCCAGTCGATGGCCGCCAGTGCGCCGTTGCCATCGCGCACGAAGGTCGGGCCGATGTCGCGCATCCATGCGTCATCCAGCTCGCGCAGCTCGTAGGCCACCGCATCGCCCAGATGGCGGCGGGCGTCGGCCTCGGCCGATGGGTCGACCACCATGGTCACCGGGGTGAACTTTGCGACGGCGCGGGCGACGTTAGCCCAGGTGGTGCGTGCCGCCTCGGCGTCCTCCGCGGTATCCCCCAGCGTGTAGCCGCTGGACGGGAAGGCCATGTAAATGCGCTCGTGAGCTTCGGTTTCCGCCGGCATGAAGAACTTAGACATGAGAGTCTTCCTTCTGCTCGCCGAGCTCCGAGTCATTGCGCTGCTGCGTCATGGCCGCGTAGGTCTCCGGGCGGCGGGTGCGCAGGAACGGGAAGAGGGTCAGCCAGTCACGGCGTGCATCCAGGTCAAGGGTTGCCACCAGCACTGCCGACTCGTCGCGCGGTGCGCGGGCCAGGATGCGGCCGTAAGGGTCAGAGATGAAGGAAGAGCCGTAGAAGGTCAGCGCACCCTCTTCGCCCCAGCGGTTTGGAACCACCATGAACAAGCCGTTGGCGATGCCGTTGCCGACGATGGTCTGGCGCCACAGCGGCTCGGTGTCGAAGTCCGGATGGTCCGGCTCGGAGCCGATGGCGGTCGGGTAGGCCAGCAGGTCGGCACCCGCCAGCGAGTAGATGCGCGGAGGCTCGCTGAACCATTCGTCCCAGCAGGTCGGCAGGCCCATGGCCAGATCGCCCAGGGCTTCGATCTTGTGGACCGGGTACGGATCTTCGACAGGGCCCTCGCGGAAGTACTTGTCTTCGTAGTAGCCGGCGGTGCGCGGAATGTGCAGCTTGTTGGTCAGCGCGACAATCTCACCCTCAGGGGAGACGACCACGGCGGTGTTCAGGCCCAGGCCGTCCTCGGCCGGCGCCTTGCGGAACAGCGAGATGTGCACGTGCAGGTTGTACTTGGCAGCCATTTCGCGGGCGAAGGCCACGGTGGGGCCGGTCTCAAGATCCTCGGCGGTCTCGTCGGCGGCTTCAGGATTCGGCACCACGAAGGCAGGGTACTTACTCAGGGTCACTTCTGGCAGGTAGACGATCTGCGCACCATGGGATGCGGCACGGGAAATGCCGTCTTCCAATTCGCCGCGCAGTTCCTGCGGATCCTCATGCCAGCGGTGCTGGACCAGCGCAACGGTGATTTCGCCGCGCTCTGGAGCCTCAACGCGAGCCAGCGACTCCGGAGCGGTGAGTGCAAGTATTTCCTTCATGGGGTGCTCTCCAAGAATTTAAACGAATATGATTCGTTTAAAACTATAGGCAGGCTTCGACCCGCGCGCAAGGGTTAAACGAATGTTTTTCGTTTAAGTTCGATATGCTCTAATCAGCAGGAAATCCAGGAAGGCTGAAAACCATGGCACGCCCCTCAAAGCCAAAGCTCAATACCGACATCATCGCCAAGGCGGCGCTGGCACTGGTGGACAAGCATGGAGAATTCACCCTTCCGCAGCTGGCCAAGGCGCTGTCGGTCAGCGCCTCCTCGCTGTACAACCATGTGCAGGGTAAAGATGAGATCGTCGAGCTCATGCGCGGCCACGCCATGTCAGCCATCAAGCTGCCCGAGGCCCAAGACGGGGATTGGCAGCAGACGGTGCGGGACATCGCCACCGCCTATTGGGATTCCTACTCGAAGCACCCGCGGCTGATCCCCCTGCTCACCAGCCATACCGTGCGCGACCGCACCACCCTGCGCGTCTACGATGCGCTGGCCGAGGCCTTCGCCCAGGCAGGATTCGCGCCGGAGCAGCGGCTGCAAGTCATCACCATCGTCGATTCCTTTGTGCTCGGCTCCGCACTGGATGCAGCTGCTCCGGAGCAGGTATGGGAAGCCGACGATACCTCCAGCCCTCAATTCAAGGAAGCCCTGGAAGCAGGCCTGCCCCTCGCACAGCGCGCAGAGGTCACTTTCCTGATGGGTCTGGACGTGATCCTAAACGGACTCTCGGCTGTTCCGCGCGCCTAGTGCGGTGTGCAGGTCAGCCGCCTATTGGACCCCAAGAGGCCAGCAGTTGCATGCACCTGGGTGAAACTCACCGGTCTCGACTGCCACGAATCGTAATTTGCGTAGATGGCGACGGTAAACGTTCGGTCGAATCCGACCAATAGGTCAAGCAGCGCACCGAGCAGGCTATTGCTGGAAGTAATGCTCGTGCTGTAGCTGCGCACCGAAGCCGCCAACGTTTCGCTCTTGATCGCTGTGCTTCCGTTGAGCTGTCCCGTCACGAGAAAACTTGTGGGTGCAATGCCTGTCGTTCCCCAGTTGAATCTGATGGTTTCACCGTTGCCCTGAACGTTCGTGCAGGTCACATTGGCTGGTGGCGCAAGCGTTGCAGCCTGCAGGTATCCCGCAGCCCTTGCACTGCCCAAGAATGCTGCCTGGGTACTTTGCGGTGCAGGGACTTTCAACCCTATGCCTACCATGCACATCGCCACCGCACCTATAAGCAGTACGTTCCTCAGCGGTGCATGTCTTGCAGTTTTCGAATCTAGTGATGGCTTCAGCGCACCTGAGTCCTTGCGCTTCTTACTGGGCAGGTTTCTTCCATCTCCGTCGTTCGGCCCATTCTTTTGTCCCACCGCCCCAAAAGCCACGTACAACAGATAGGCGCACAACAACCCACCCAGAAAATAGGCCCACGGCTGACTCATCCAAGACACCACAGAACCCAACAGCGGAACGCTGAAGATCAGCTTATCGACCGTGGTGACAGGGTAAGGCTGTAGATCGGCAACGGGATTGGCGTCGCCTTTAAGCACCAAGCCCTCGGGAAGAATCTCAACGACCCGGTGGGTGATCCGTGCATCCGCGCTGGTCTGAACCGAAACGATGTCTCCGGCGGCAATCTCATTCACGTTTGCCGGCACCGCGATGCCCAGTGAGCCGGTCGGAATCATCGGGCCCATTGAACCGCTGGCGAACATCAACGGCTTCAATCCGAAGAGCACCGAGGCCAGGGCAAAGAACAGGCAGACGACTCCCAGCACCGCCCCCAGATTCAGCGCCGCCGACTGGATAGTTCTTTTGCTGACCATCTCAGGACCCGACCGAGGCGGTGAAAACGACGTCGATCTTCGTTGCCGCGCCCTGCAGGTTATTAGCGGCGGCCGTCGGCAACGAATACTGCACACAGTAAGTCTCCGATCCATTGGGCGCCAGCTGAGCTGGTCTGGCCGCCGGTGCGTCGAATGCCGCCCCGGATGCTTTGGAAATGACTGGTGTTCCACCGGTGCATGTTGCCGCGGGTGCAGTGCCGGTAATGCTTGCCCCGCTGCGCACCGAAACTTGCATCGCCTTCCCCAATTCATATTGGGAGGACTCGGTGATGGCACCCTGCATTGAGTAGGAGACCGCCACCGAACTGCTGTTCTTTACCGTCACCAAGGCAGCAGCGCTTGCACCCGGGTACCAATCTGTACCCGTAATCGGCACGGTGTAGGTGCTGGTGGTTGCGGAAGTAGCATTGGCCCCCACACCCAGCGACACTGTTGCCGCGGTAATGCTCGTGGTGGCCGTTGCAGTTCCAGTCCAGGCAGCTAAGGTGGTCACTGTTCCGAAACCAACAAGCAAGCCTAGGGACAGCAGCGCTTTAATCTTTGTCGATCGGTTGCTCACTCTGAGTTTCCTCTCCCGCTGGAATTATCGCCGTGCGTGCGGCAACAGACTTTGAGGCTGATCATTCCAGCAGCAGTCAGGGCTAGTCCCATGATCAGCGGCCACGAATTAAAACCTGCATCAGACAGATGATCAGGGGCCTGCGGATTTGCCTCACCTTCGGTCGAAAGTTCACTGGATCGAACTTGCAGTTGCAGTTGCTCGGTCCTGTCAGCCGACGAATTCCCGGCGTCCTCCGGCAGTTCTACCTGCAGTGCCACCCATGCCTTCTCTTGCGGTGCCAGCTGAAACCTAGATTCTCCAATGGTCGTGAATTCCATTGCCGATTCTACTTCTGGCCGTTTCGGTGTCACTGCCATTTCAACTTTGCTGGAATGGTCGTTGCGAATCCAGATACCACCGGCCAATCTGTCGCCGGGAACTAACCGGTCCGGGCCGTCAAAAATAGAGCCAGGATGGTCGGTAAAACTCCGGCCATCATTGCTGAAGCTAACTGAATTGCCGTCAGACTCGTTGGCCATGCTCGGCACAGCGGCGAGGCAGAGGGCTACCAAGGCTAGCGCAGTACTCACACCCAATTTGTTCGCCCTTTCCAGGAGATTCACGACTCCTCCTTCTTGCGGCGATCGCGTATTGCTCCAGCAAACATCACCAGGGAATAGGTCGATAAACCGACAACGGCTGTCCAAGTAAGCCAGGTACGCTGCTGTCCGGTGAGAGTTGAATTCACATAGCCGAGCCATGGCAGTGAATACCAAAGCCTTCCTCGAACTTGCTCGCTCCGCACAGGGTCATCATCAACGTTGTTTGCGTCTCCACGAGTTATCAGCCTCTTGCTGCCGTCAACCTTCGACTCGATACCCACGACTCGGTGCGTCACGACCTTCGGCTTGCCGGATTCCAGCTGATAGGTCACCACATCTCCAGCACGAATCTGATCGAAGGGCACCGGTTTGACCACGATAAATTCACCGGGCGGAAAATTAGGGCGCATGGATCCTGTCAGCACGGTATAAGTTGCCGCCCCGCCGATCCTTGGGATCACGATCATTACCGCGATCAGCAGGACCACAACAAATAGGACAAGCCAAGAAACAATTTGCCCAATCCACCAGAATGCTCCGGTCTTTGCTCGCTTGCCGTGGTGCCGCCGCAGAGTTGAGGTGTTCACAATTGCTGCCCCACGAATCTCAAGACGAGTTTCAATTTTCCACCGGAAGCCTGCTGCGAAGCATTGGAAGGAAGTGCCACACGGACGCACAGCGACTCGGACGTGTTTGCGCCCGTCCCTGCCGCGAGGACTCGGTTCTGGCTAAATTTCGTATTGCTCCCAAGCGGGCCAGAATAGAGGAGCTGGCCGGTTAGCGCGGCGTCGGCGGCGCAATCCTTCGGGTTCATTCCCGCATAAATTGAGAGCAGGCTCTGCTCAGCAAGCGACCTGTCTGCGGCGGTGGCATTGGCCGGTGCACTGACAGCGTCAACGAGGTTGTAGCGCAAGTCCACTGAGCCGGAGTTGAGAACCTCCAGGGGCGCCTGGGAGAACTTTCCCGGCCAGAGGTTTGCGTCGTCCAATTGGCTAAAGTTCAACGTGCCGCTGCTCTGGCCGCCAGCTGCCAACATCAGCTTCAACGATCCGGTAGTCATTGCACCGGCATCGATTTCATTATTGACGCGCCACGAAGCGACCGTGCCCTGGGCGCTTAGACCAAGCGCCAAGATCACGGTCGCGACAAAGAGTACTTTAAGCTGTTTCGGCATTGCTCTCACAAGAACAGTCAGCTTATGGGCGCACCTGGTCAAGCGTCAGCGACAGGTTGGATAGGTCTACGCTCTGATCCATGGTGGACGACGGCGTCGACCCGGTGGTGCCTTCGGCAAACCCTACGGTAATACTGACTGGAACGTCGTAGTTTCCTTCATCAGCAAAGGAGATGACGTTTCCGCTTTTCACCAGTCCCGCAGCGCTCGCGTCTGCATCGACGGTGACAGTGACCTGACCGGCCAATGAAGCTGGAATTGCATCTAGAGTTCCTACCTTCAGTGCACCCTGCAGGTTCTTGCCCGCAGCCGCGATGCTCGCGGTCTGGGTGAACTTGACCGTATCGCCTGGGACCAGTTTGAAGTCGCTTACGTTGGTGATAGGTTCCGGTGCAGCGGCATCACTAATATCGCTCCACTGTCCGTCCGTTCCAAGGGTGAGATTTAGGTGCCCGGTGTCAATCTGCCCGGCATCGACGGTATCGGTACTCTGCCACAGTGCAACAGTTCCTGCGCCTCCCAGCAGCAATGCGCCTGCAGCGACAGCAGCAATAGTCGCTTTGGTTACTTTCTTCATAAGAAATGCATCCTCAAGATAAGAGTGTCCCGCTGACACTTCTTCAAGTACAACGCATCAGTTATTTAAGGTCAATAGATTATTAAACTATTCCGGCATTCACAAGTTAAGATTATCTCCAACAACCGACAACAGATATTTCTAACAGCACACTGTTGCGGGCTGTCCGATGGGGCGCTAGCCGACGGCAGCGGACAACGCCGAGTCCCCACAAAGTCTCGCCAACGTGCACATCTTTGTGCATGCCTTTCGAAAGCAGGGCGAAGTACATACACCCATAACTTGTCGCCGCTGGCCTAACGCCGCAAAGACAGCTTGCGGTTCAGCGTTCGGAATACCGACTATCAGGAGTCAGAGGTTCATCCCCGTGGCGCCAGTCAGGGGAATAGAAGCCGACCCCGTCGAGCAGGCTCAGCGCCTGGGCCGCCGGATACCAGGAGATCTGAAGGGGATCCGCAAATGCCTGCAGCTTCTCTAAGGTCTTGAAGCTGAATTCGGTGTCGGCCGGAGGGCGAAAAGGCTGGTTGTCGCTGATCCGCAAGAAGCCGAGGTCGTATCCGATGATGCTGGCCAGCATCTGGTGGGCTGAAAGCTCTACCCAGCTCGAACTCCTTTCATAAGCCAAGTACCAGGTTGGCAGCCCTTCGACTTCGAGCATCACATAGTGGTTTTTGAAATCTCCTGCGTGCGCGAAACCGAGGAAATCCGCTTGCCCTCGGCCGATATTCCACATCGCGGGTCCGGGATCTGCAGCCGGCGGTGCCGACAGCTCGATCGCTTCCAGCCGCTGGATGTACAGGGCGCGCCGGAGCCCCAGGATTTCCTCGTTCAGCTGCTTCCTGCCGCGGCGGCGCCCCTTGAAGAACATTGCCGTCTGCCGGCTCTAGCCGCGCCGCTCGGGAGCGGAAGCAAACAGGTTCAGGCCCATGGCGCGCGAAAGATGGCCGATGGCCAGCTGGGCGCGCACCGAGTTGCCCGCCATGTCCAGCAGCGGAGAGAACGCCCCGATGGCGCCCTTGCCCGGAGCCACCGCGACGATGCCTCCCGAGACGCCCGACTTGGCGGGAATTCCGATCTCGAAAAGCCAGTCCCCCGAACGCTCGTAGAGGCCGTTGGTTGCCACCGTGGCGAGGGTATCGCGGCAGACGTCCGCACTGACCACCCGCTGGCCAGTCACCGGGTTGATCCCGCCGTCGGCAAGCGTCGCGCCCATGACAGCCAGGTCGTTGGCCGTGATGTTCAGCGAACACTGCTTGGTGTAGACGTCCACCGCGTTCAGCGGGTCGCCTTCCAATCGGCCGTAGCTTTTGAGCAGGCGCCCCAGCGCCTTGTTGCGCTCATTGGCCTCGGATTCAGACTCGTAGACTTCATCGTCCAGGATCAGCGGGCGTCCTGCGAATGCCGACAGGCCTTCGCGCACGTTCTCCCATTTTTTGGCAGAGCTCTTGCCCGGAATCATTTCGGTGGTGGCAATCGCTCCGGCATTGACCATCGGATTCATCGGGTGGCCGTTATTCAGCTCGACGGCCATCACCGAGTTGAAGGGCATGCCGGTGTTGTTCACGCCGATCCGCTCGTGCACTGCCTCATGGCCGTGCTCCTGCAGCACCAGCGCATAGACGAACATCTTGGAAATGGACTGGATGGAGAACTGGTGTTTGCAGTCCCCTACGCCGTGCAGCGAACCGCCCACATGGGACATCGCTATGGCGAAAGTTTCGGGGTTGGCCTGCCCCAGCACCGGAATGTAGTGGGCCAGCAGGCCGTCGTCGACTTCGGAGTAGCGGTCATGGGCTTCAAGCAACAGCTCGTCAATGCGGTTGTGCTCCAGGGTGCCGGTAGACACCTGTTGTACAACGTCATCGAAATCGGTGGGAATATTTTCATTCCCGTCCGAGGTGTAGCTCATAACCACCTATTTCCTGCTAGTTTCCGTGTTTGCTCGACGCCTCGACACTATCAACAACATTCCTAGCTGGCACGAGTTTTCACGCCGGTTTACGCCAGTATTCGCAATGGTCTTGTCACATGTGTTTTCACTGACATTGTGCAGGAGCTTACAGCGGCGTGAGGCTTGCCTGACCTAGCATTTCTTATATGGCTAAGGGTATTACTTTTCACACGCGCAAATGGGTCCGCCCAGAAGACTTGAACGCAAACGGCACACTGTTCGGCGGCAGCCTGCTGCGCTGGATCGACGAAGAAGCTGCGATCTACTCGATCATCCAGCTGGGCAACAAGCACGTCGTCACCAAGTTCATGTCAGAGATCAACTTCATCGCCTCGGCCCGCGAAGGCGACCTGATCGAAATGGGCCTGACCGCGATCGACTTCGGCCGTACCTCCATCACCCTGCGGGCAGAGGTCCGCAACATCTTCACCCAGGAATCGATCCTGACCATCGAGAAGCTGGTCTTCGTGAACATGGGCGAAGACGGCAAGCCGGAACCGCACGGCTACGACCACATCACCTACACCCGCGACCGTATCCCGCTGGAAATCACCAAGGCCCTGATCTAGGTTTCCCCTCGATACCCTCAGCCCTCGCGGTTGTTGGTTTGAACTGCTTCTTCGCCTGCGGCGCCCGCACCTTCCTTGCGGATGCCGCAGGCGAAAAACGTTAACGCCCAATTCACCCAAAAGCATTGCGCTGACGTGCAACTTCTAGGAGAGTATTGCCCGACCTGTTTAACCGCCGTCTGGGCCGCAGCAAAGGACACCCCTATGAGCCAGATGATCTTCGTCAATCTTCCGACCGCCGACCTTGAACGGGCCGACAAGTTCTACTCCTCGCTCGGCTTCACGAAGAACGACACCTTCTCCGATGAGAACGCGACCTCATGGATCATTGCAGAGAACATCCTCGTCATGGTGCTGCGCGATGAATTCTTCGCCAGCTTCCTGGTCAACGGCGATGCCCCGGTCACCGGCACCGGCGGCCGCGAATGCCTGAACGCGCTCTCCGCCGACACCCGTGAGGGCGTGGACAAATTCGTCGCCGATGCGCTGGCAGGCGGCGGCGCCGTCTACCGCCCGGCCGACGAGCCGTTCCCCGGCATGTACCAGGCGGCAGTGCAGGACCCGGACGGACACGTCTGGGAGATCGCATGGATGAGCCCCCAGGCCATGGAAAACCCGGGCGCCTAGCCGGACCGTGAATTCCGTAGTTCCGCGCGGGCCTTCTGGCGTGCGCGGAACTGCTTTTTCATGCCCTTTGCCGGATACATCGGCACGGCCCAGCGCGGTTCAAGCTCATCGCCCAGCGTCACCCCGCGCAGCCTGCGCCCGAACATCGGCAGCACCCACTGCGCCAGCCACTCGACATCGCGCCGCACCGCCTGCACCGGCCCCATGCGCGTCGATTCGCCCAGCGGCTCGAAGACCAACTGGTGCCGCGCCCCGAGGATCTCCAGAATCCTGATGGCCATATAGCGGTGCCCTGCCCGGTTCATGTGCAGCTTGTCCACGTCCCACATGCGGTGGTCCTTGTAGATCTGCCACGACCAGTAGTCCACCAGCGTGATGGCTTCGGGATGCTTGGCGGCGATCAGCCGAACCCGCTCGTTGAACTTCCAGTTGCGGTATTTGAAGGGCGCCAGCGCCGGATGCACCGGGATGTCGAACCCGGTAAACAGCAGGACCTGCGCCCCGCAGGCTGCGAGCCTGTCCACCGCGGCCTCATAGCGGTCCAGGAAGCTTCCCATGTCCTGGCGCAGCTCAAGGATGTCGTTGCCGCCTGCATAAAAGCTGACCACCGTGGGATTCATGGCGATCGCCGCGTCGATCTGCTCCTCGACGATCGAATCCAGCCGCCGGCTGCGCAGGGCAAGGTTCGCGTACTGCCAACTCGGATCAAGCTTGGACAGCTGCTTGGCCACGCGGTCGGCCCAGCCCCGCACCCCGTTGGGCAGGCGCGGCTCCCAGTCCCCCACGCCCTCGGTAAACGAGTCTCCCAGCGCCACAAATAATCTGCCCACAACCCACAGGCTAGGAAAGTTCGGCAACCGCACGGTGGCCGGCGGCCAAACTGCCGGTGAATCGTCCACCGGGATTCGGGTTTTCCATAACCAACTACTACGGATCCCTCGGTGTTCGAAGTTTGCAGCTCAAATTAAGGTTGAACCATGACTTCAACACAGCAGGGAATCCCGGGCATGCTGCCAGCTCGGCCGGGCCTGAGATTCTGGCCCACCCTCCTCCAACTGGCAGCGCTTGGCACCTTCGGCGTGGTGTTCATTTCTCTCCTTGCCGCCTGGTTCGCCGCAGGCCTGGGCTTCACCCTGCTGCTGGGACTGGGGCTGGTCCTGCTCACCGGGCTGCTCTACGCCGTCTTCGGCACTGCCCGCATGGAGAACCGCCGCATTGCAGAGCTCTACGGGCTGCCTGTGCCAGACCTGTTCTGGATCCCCCAGCAGGCTCCGGGCTTCGGCCCCTGGGTCCGTTCGCTGCTCAAGAACCTGGGCCACGGGCGGATGTGGGCGGCCTTCGGCAGCTTCGCAGTCTCCTGCTTCCTGGGCGCCACGATGCTCGGCGGGATCGAATGGGCGGTGCGCCTGGGCATCACCGCGTTCGCCCCGCTGACCGAAGCAGAGACGATTACCGGCCCCTTCGGCCTATCGGTGGCCGCCGCCGACGCGCCGTGGATGGCGCTGGTCGGCGTGCTCGGCGCCGGATTGGCGGTGGGAATGATCTTCCTGCACCGCGTGATCACCGTGTCGATCATCGGCTCCAGCGCCCTGCAGACCCAGCTGACCGAGCGCGTTCGCACCACCACGGTGCAGCGCGAAGGAGCGCTGCGGGCCGCCGAACTTGAACGCGCCCGCATTGAACGCGACCTGCACGACGGGGTCCAGCCCCGGCTGGTCTCCGTGGCCATGACTCTGGGCCTGGCCCACCAGCAGATCGACACCGACCCACAGCAGGCCAAGGCGCTGGTGGCGGAGGCGCATGCCTCGACCAAGTCAGCCATCACCGAGCTGCGCCAGCTCACCCGCGGCATCTACGCCTCAGTGCTCGACGACCGCGGACTGGACGCCGCACTGTCTGCCATCGCCGGCCGCTCGCACATCCCGGTGCAGCTCGACGTGCAGCTCTCCGGGCGCTACGCCCGCCACGCGGAAGCAGCGCTCTACTTTGCCATCGCCGAAGCGCTGACCAATGCGGCCAAGCACTCGCGGGCCTCAAGCTGCCGGGTCACGGTGCGCGAACGCAATGATGAGAACGGGCAGCGCACCCTGTGGGCCCGCATCGAAGACAACGGCACCGGAGGCGCAAGCATCACCCCGGGCGGCGGGCTCGACGGCATCGCCAACAGGGTCGCCGCGGCCGGCGGAACATTCACCTTGGACAGCCCGCAGGGCGGCCCAACTGCACTGGAGGTCAACGTGCCATGCGCGTCCTAATCTGCGAAGACTCGGTACTGCTGCGCGAGGGCCTGGTGCGCCTGCTGGCCCATACCGGGCACCAGGTGGTGGCAGATCTGCCGGATGCCAGCGGGCTCATGGACTTCCTTGAGCAGGCCGCACCGGACAGCTTCCCCCAGATCTGCATCCTGGATGTCAGGCTCCCGCCGACCTACACGGACGAGGGCATCAGGGCGGCGCTGGCCATCCGCGCCCGCTTCCCCGACCTGCCGCTGCTGGTGCTCTCCCAATATGTGGAGGAACGCTACGCATCGGAGCTGATCGCCGCGCAGTCCGGTTCCCTGGGCTACCTGCTCAAGGACCGCGTGGCTGATGTTTCGGACTTCATCGCCTCGCTGGAGCAGATCGCCGGCGGCGGCACCGTACTGGACCAGGAAGTGGTGGCACAGCTGTTGACCAGGAGAAACCACGACGCCAAGATGCAGCAGCTGACCGACCGCGAGCGCACGGTGCTGGCAGCCCTGGCCGAAGGCAAATCCAACCAGGCCATCGCCTCCCTGCTCTTCCTCTCCGAGGCGAGCGTTGAAAAGTACATCACTTCCATCTTCCAGAAGCTCGGCTTGGAAGCAGACGGAACGGGCAACCGGCGCGTGCTGGCGGCCCTGGCCCACATCGAAAACCTGGGCACCACCCGCACAGACAGGACAAACCCATGAGCACGCCGACCATGAACCCGCTGCCTCCCGCACAGACAGCCCCACGCGGCTCGGCCAAGCCGCTGAACATCATCCTTGCGGTCTTGGGCGTGATCGCCCTGATGACCATGCTGATCAGCACCACCCGCCAGGCAATTGCCACGCTGAATACCAGCCACGTGGTGCAGAGCGTGGATGCCAAGGGCGTCACCTCCCTGGACGTGGCGGCAACCACTGGCACTTTCACTCTGGAATTCGCCCCCACCGACCAGGCGGTGCTCGACGTCCGCAGTTCCAATGGCAAGGAATGGTCTCTGGAACGCAACGGGCAGAGCCTTGAAGTCCGACCGCCAGCTGACTGGTTCAACTTCTGCTTCTTCGGCTGCACCAAGGACGACAACCAGATCACCTTGACCCTGCCGCAGGAGCTGAACGACGGCAGCGTTGATGCGAAGTTCAACCTGGGCGCAGGACAGTTCAACGCAGACGGCAACTTCAATCACCTGAAGATCGACGTCAGCGCCGGATTGCTGCTGCTCAATGGCTCGGCGGCAAACCTCGATGTGAATCTCGGCGCCGGCCGAGCAGATATGAACCTGTCGGATGTCAAGCAGGCCAAGTTGGATGTTTCTGCCGGAAGACTTGATGCGAAGCTCTCCGGCACCGCTCCCGAGCAGATCGACGGCCGAGTCAGCGCCGGCCTGCTGCAGCTGACCGTCCCCGACACCACCTACAAGGTGGCCAGCAGCTCCTCGGCAGGCAGCATCGACAACGGCCTGCAGACCTCAAGCTCGTCGCCGCGGACCATCAGCGTCACGACCTCGGCAGGCAGCGCGGTGCTGCTTCCCGGCGGAGCGCCGACGAACAGCAAGTAGCCGCGGCAAACCGCAGATAACGCGAGAGCCCGGACGAGGGTGGAATCTTCCACCCTCGTCCGGGCTCTCTTGCTGCCGAGAAGAACTCGGTGCGTTTCTTTCGCGGCTTTGGTAGAAGTTCTAGGCCTGGTTCTTCTTCATGGCAGCGAGGCGCGCTTCGATTTCAGACATTTCGGGAGCACCGGCTTCCAGCGCCTGCGCCCCGTCGGCTTCTTCAAGAATGTCGGCTGCCGGCGCGTTGACTGCCTTCATCGCCGCCAAACGGGCCTCCACCTCGGTGGCGGCGCCCAAGTCTTCCAACGCTGCGAACTGCGAATCCAGCGAGGAAGCAGCAAGTTCAGCGGCCCCGCGGACCTTGGCCTCGTCTTCGCGGATCTTCTGCTCGAAGCGGCTGATCTCGCTGCTTGGGTCGTTGATGTCCAGGGCCTTGATGGTGTCCATCATCTGGTTCTGGGTCTTGGCATTGCGGGCGCGGGCCACCAGCTCATCGCGCTTGGAAACCAGTTCCTGGCGCTTGGTCTGCATGGTGTTCAGGCCGGCCTTGAGCTTCTCGACCACTTCGTTCTGCGTGCCCACGGTTGCGGCCAGCGCATTGGCTTTCTTTTCCGCGGCCATCTGGCGCTGGATGGCAACGGTAGCCAGCTGGTTGAACTTGTCCTGGTTGGCAGTGTCCCCTGCAGCGGCGAATTCTTCGGCCTTGTTCGAGGCGGCCAGGGCCTTGGAGCCCCAGTCCTTGGCTTCGGTCTGCGCCTTGGCCAGGTCGTCTTCTGCCATGCGCAGATTGCCGATGGTCTGGGCGACAGCCTGCTCCGCTTCTGCGATGTTGTTGGTGTAGTCGCGGACCGTCTGGTCGAGCATCTTCTTCGGATCTTCCAGCGCGTCAATTGCCGCATTGGCGTTGGCTTTGCCGATGCCGAAAATGCGAGCCCAAATTGATTGTTTCTTGGCCACGTGACTTCCCTTCGTTTTGCATGTTTAACTCTAGGGGAAGTGGTTTCGGTTCCCGAATTCTGCGGTGCTTTTCTTCTCAAGCCTCCTGCGATTCTGAGTAAAAAGTGGTGGTGGAATGTCGGGTACCTGTCAGAAGGCAAGGCGCCGAACATGGCCAGACCTTCCGAAAAGATCCACAAAATCGCTAGTCAGATTAAGATTTACTACTGGCGGAAAACATGACACGCTTCATTGGAAGGCTTCAGGCCTTCGCTGGCCACGTTGACACTGCAACTGTGAGCTCAATAGCGTGAAGCCAAACCTCAGCGCCTCACCGGGAAGAGCCATGAACACCGAGAAATTTCACAGCATCGACTACCACACCGCCGGCGAGCCATTTCGAATCATCACCGAGCTTCCTGTTGTGCTCGAAGGTGCAGATGTCCCTGCAAAGCGCGTCTTTGCCATGAACGACCCACAGGTTGAGCGCATCCGCAAAATCCTGTGCTTTGAACCGCGAGGCCATGCCGACATGTATGGAGGTTTCATCACGGAGCCCAATGACGCAGGAGCGCATTTCGGCGTGCTCTTCTGGCACAAGGACGGCTTTTCCACCGCGTGCGGACACGGAACCATCGCACTTGGCATCTGGGCCGTGGAACACGGCAAGGTCACCATCGACCCTTCGGGCGTTACCGATGTGGTGATCGATGTTCCTTCGGGCCGGGTGGTAGCCCGGGTCCACACGAATGCTTCAGGCGAGGTGACGCACGCCGACTTCATCAACGTGGCGAGCTATGTCCTGGCCAAGGACGTATCCGTGCCGACCGCACTGGGCGAGGTCCTGGTGGATGTCACCTTTGGCGGCGCGATCTACGCGCAGCTCGACGCCGCCTCGGTGGGCTTGAGCGTCACCCCGGAGAACTACGGCAAGATCATCGAGATCGGCCGCGAAATCAAGTGGGCGCTGAACGACTCGGTGCACGCACAGCATCCCAGCGATCCCCGCCTCAGCGGCATCTACGGAACGATTGTCTTTGAGGACCTGTCCACCGATTCCCGGGTGACCCAGCGCAATGCCACGGTCTTTGCCGACGGCGAAGTCGACCGCTCCCCCTGCGGGTCGGGCACCAGCGCGCGGGTGGCAACGCTGACCGAGCGCGGCGTGCTGGCACCGGGGCAGGTCTTGGAGCATGGATCAATCGTCGGCTCCACTTTCCAAGCTGTCTTCCTAGAACAGGTACAGGCCAACGGCTACCCTCCGGTGATCCCGCAGGTCACTGGCACTGCCTTCCAGACCGGAGAACATACGTTCATCGTCGACCCGCGCGACGACCTCACACCGGGCTTCGTGCTGCGCTAGCTGGCGGCGCTACTCCTGAAAGTGGCGGGTGAAGCGCCCCGGCGCGTCGAGGAATGAACGCCAGCTGCGCACCATGTCCAGCTCGTCGTAATTGCTGCGCCGGATTCCCCAATCGCCCAGTTCATAGATGGTTGCCTGGGGCAGCGAGGCGAGAATTGGCGAGTGGGTGGAGAGGATGACCTGGGATCCGGCGCGCAGCAGGTCGCTGATGTGCGAGAGCAGCATGAGGCAGCCGTTGAATGACAGGGCGGATTCGGCTTCATCGAAGATCCACAGGCCGTTGATCGGCGCCCTGTCGGTGAAGAACTCAATGAATGATTCCCCGTGGCTCTGGAAGTTGTGCTTGCCGCGCGAGAGGATCGAATCCAGGTAGGCGAAGTGCCCGTGCATGGTTTCTGCACGCAGGAAGACCCCTTGGCGCGATCCTCCTGCCGAGCGCACCAGCTGCAGGTGCTCGTTGAGCTTGGACTCGGTGGCCTGGGTTTCATGCATGGCATTGACCGTGCCGCCCTCGGCGTTCATTCCGAAGGCCGCGGCGATCGCCTCCACCAAGGTGGACTTGCCGGCGCCGTTCTCGCCGACCAGGACGGTCAGCGCAGAGAAATCCAGCCCCTCGTCCAGGACTTGGCGCACGGCGGGGATGGTGGCTGGCCATTGGTCCCGTTCCAGCGGCGGTGCGAGGTGGTGCTCGGTGATCCGCCGCAGCGGAAGCATATCGGCAAATGCGCTCATGATCCGACCTTAACAGCAGCAGCCGACCATTACCGTGCAGGTGATGGTCGGCTGCTGGACTGGCTGGAGCAGGCCGTAGAGGCTAGCCCTTGATGCTGTTTTCCACAGGGATCATGTTGCCGGCGAAGAACTCTGCGAGCTCTTCGCGTGCGGTCAGCGGGAAGATGCCTGCCACGTACTGGTCCGGGCGGACCACGACGACTGCACCGTCTCGGCTGATCTCGCGGTCGCGGAAGATGTCGCGTCCGTGGCCTGCAGAGAAGACCTGGTTGATGTCATGCAGACCGAAGGGAACCTTCAGCGGCTGATAGGTCAGCGGCACGTCGTGCAGCTCCACCTCGGTGTAGTCCTGCTGGTAGACGGCCTTCACGTCGAAGACGGCGTCCTCGTCGCCGCCGGCAGGGGTGTAGAGGTTGCGCGGAGAGGCGTCGTCGTTGGCCCACCAGGCGGCGAAGTCAGCCATGTCGGTGCCTTCCAGCGCCGGAGCGGCGGCGTCGGCGAAGACGTAGACGCGCCAGCGGCCGTCGGCCTCGTGCAGGTGGCCTAGGTGGCGCCAGCGGTTGTCCGAGCGGCGGATGACCTCGGTGGACTTGAAGCGCTTGCCGATCGGGAAGCCCGGGGCAAGATCTTGGTTGGCCAGCGAGGTGGTGATCGCAGACTGCGTGTACTGGGTCATGAAGCCGGCAGGGAATTCCTGGGTCTTGGTGTAGTACTTCTCCAGCTCGTCCGGGTCTTCCCAGTCGTCGACGGACTTGGCCATCAGCGTGGACCATTCCTTGTCGAAGTCGATCAGGTCCTGGGCGATGACCTTGCGCTCTTCGGCGTAGGTGTCCAGCAGGGAGATCGGCGCGCGGCCTTCCAGCACCGCTGCCAGCTTCCAGCCGAGGTTGAAGCCGTCCTGGATGGAGACGTTCATGCCCTGGCCGGCCTTGGCCGAGTGGGTGTGGCAGGCGTCGCCCATGATGAACGCGCGGGCACAGCGGGTGCCGCGCTCCTCGTCCTCCACGTCGTCGAAACCGTCGGTGATGCGGTGGGCTACCTCGTAGACGGAGAACCAGGCGACGTTCTTCACGTCCATGGTGTACGGGTGGATGATGCGGTTCGCGGTGGCGATGATCTCCTCCACCGGGGTGTTGCGGATGGCGCCGGCGTCTTCCGCGGTCAGCTCGCCCAGGTCCACGTAGAAGCGGACCAGGTAGCCGCCCTCGCGAGGGATCAGCAGGATGTTGCCGGCCTCGTGGGACTGGATGGAGCACTTGACCTGGATGTCGGGGAAGTCGGTGTTGACCATGACGTCCATGACGCCCCAGGCATGCATGGAGGCATCGCCGTGCAGCTTGTGGCCCAGCGAGCGGCGCACCTGGCTGCGGGCGCCGTCGCCGCCGACCAGGTACTTGGCCTGAACGGTGCGCTCTTCGCCCGCGCGCTCCCCCGCGGTGTACTTGATGCGCGCGGTGACAGGGTATTCGGCGTTCGGGTCAATCTGGCAGTCAAGGAACTCGACGCCGTAGTCCGGGACGATCTTGCCCGGGGCGCGTTCTGCGTCGCGCAGGAAGTAGTCAAGGATGCGCGACTGGTTGACGTAGATGTGCGGGAACTCGCTCATGCCGGTGGAGTCGTCGGCGGCACGGGAGTGGCGCTTGATGTTCTGCGGGTTTTCCGGATCCGGGGTCCAGAAGCACATTTCAACGTTGCGGTAGGCCTCTTCGATGACCTCGTTGGCGAAGCCGAAAGCCTGGAAGGTCTCCACGGAGCGGGCCTGGATGCCGTCGGCCTGGCCCACTTCGAGGCGGCCCGGGCGCTGTTCGATGGCGCGGGCGTTGATCGAGGGGAAGCGCGAAAGCTGTGCGGTGACCACCGAGGCGGCAGGTCCGGTGCCGACGATCAGCACATCCATCTGGTCTGGGATTTCAGTTGGACGGTCAATGCCGTAGCCTGCGGCTGGCTTGACGCGTGGATCTCCGGAGACATAGCCCCTGTGGTGAATCTGCATATTCTGGCTCCCTTTGAGCGTCGCACAAACATCTTTGTCTCTATATTTGCGACACGGTTGTAACTATAGATACAAGCCTATCTTTGAAGTACGCTGTCTTCAAGACCTGCATCACAGCACCCTTGGACCTAGGTCACCAAAAGTGCTTTCGACGCGGGGTTTTCCAGCAGCGATGAAAAGATTGATGTATGAGCACTGCCCCCAAGTCCAATATTGAAGGCGGCTCCCAGACCCTGGGCCGCGGGCTCCAAGCCCTGACGCTGATCGGCGAAGCGCGCAGCCCGCTCAGCGTCGCAGACCTTGCCGCGCAGCTGGGGATCCACCGCTCCATGGCCTACCGCCTGGTGAAGACCTTCGAGCAGTACGGGTTCGTCGAGCGCACCGCCTCCGGAGAGCTGGAACTCGGCGCCCGCCTTGGCGCGCTGGCCCGCAATGTCGCCCAGTCCCTGCAATCGGCCGCCGCGCCGCACCTTGCAGCGCTCAGCGACGAGCTGCTGATGACTTCCCTGCTGGTGGTCTTTGACGGGGAGGAAGCTGTCACCTTGAGCACCGCTGAGCCGCGCGCGGCGGATGCCACCGTGGCGCAGCGCCCCGGCACCCGCCATCCGATCGACAACGGGGCGCCGGGGCGCGTAATCCGCTCGCAGCTGCACCCCCAGGACTTCCCCGCCAAGGACTTCGAATCCAGCCATGACGAGGTGATCCCGGGGCTGACCTCGATCGCCGTGCCGCTGGCGCTGCCTCAGGGCAAGCCGGCGGCCATCGCCGTCATCTACCCGCCGCGCGAGGTGGACGAGGCGAAGGTGGCCTCGGCGCTGCATGAAGCCTCGGCGAAGATTTCCACCGCGCTGGGCGTGCGGAGCTAGGCTGTGCAGGCCTCGTTGGAGCAGCCGGCGTCGCGCGGAAGGTAGGTCTCGGTATCCGGAACCTTCTCCCACACAATGTGGCGGTGCTGCCCGCAGCGCTGGCATGATGGCGCAAGGTATGTTTTGCGCTCTTCCATGGTGTATGCCCGAAAATCGCCCATTTCAACCTCCCATAGATCATGTTCGACAGCAGCGGCACGGGCCGTGCGGCCGGTCAGGTTCATTCACTCTACGCGCAGAACCCGACCCGGGCTAGGGATCGCCGCAGGCAGTTATCCACAACAGGTCCGGCCAGAGCCGCGGGGCTCCCGGCGGGCTGTCAGACTGGGGCCAACAGCATCACCGACCGGGCAGCATCCGCCGCCGGCACCGCAAGGAAGGCATCATGAGCATCTCTGAAACCAAGCTCAACCGCTTGAAGGAACGCATCGCGCTGCTGCTGAACAAGGCAGAAAATACGCCCTACCCTCCCGAGGCGCAGGCCTTCCAGGAACACGCCGAACGGCTCATGGTCCGCTACGGCATCGGCAAGGCGGAGCTGGATGCGGTGGATGCCAAGCAGGGCAAGAAACAGGAGCCGATCATCGAGGCCCGCTTCGACATCCGCGGCAGCTACCGGCTGGGCCAGCGCGATGGTCTGAGCGCCATCGGCCAGGCGTTCCCGACGATCACCATGCTGCAGACCAACTATTCGAACTACTGCCGGCTGTACATCATCGGCCACGAATCAGACGTCAACACCGTCAAGACGCTGTTCTCCTCGCTGCTGGTGCAGGCGGGCGTGGCGATGAGCCGCTGGTGGGAGGCCGAGGGCAAGATGTGGCCCTGGGAACGCACTGATTCGGAGAAGCGCATCGAGCGCAGGGAGTTCCAGCGCAGCTTCCTGTTCCAGGTTTCCTCTCGCATCAGGGAACTGTATGCACAGGAAACCGAGCAGTCGGGCAGCGGCACCGAGCTGGTGCTGGTGGGCCGCAAGGAACAGGTGGATGATTTCGTTTCCGAGCAGTACCCGTTCCTGCAGCGCAGCCGCAACCGCACCGCCGCCGGCAGCGCCGGAGCCATGCTTGCGGGCCGGGTCGCCGGCAGCCAAGCGCACCTTGGCTTCGAGAAGAGCGTGGGCCAGCAGGGGCCGGCGGCCGGAGAAGTCGCCAGCTAGTGGATTTCGATGCGGTGCTCGCCCTCGACGTAGCGCGGGCGTCCCGCCATCATTCCGGTGACGGTCTGCAGCACAATGAGGGTGCCGAGCAGCCAGATCGACGGAGTCCATGACTGCGTCACCTCATGCAGCGCACCCACCGCGAAAGGGCCCGGGATCGCCAACAGGTAGCCCACCGATTGCCCGAAGGCCGAGAGCTTGGCAACGCCGGCGGCAGTGCGCGACTTCAAGCCGATCATGGTCAGCGCGAGCGGGAAGTTCGAACCGCAGACGCCCAGCAGCACAGCCCAGAGGTAGGCGCCCTGGACGGGAATGGTCAGCATGCCGGCAATCGCGATCATCCCGGCCACGCCGTTGATGATCACCAGCGGACCCTGGTGCGGGAAGCGCGAGGCCAGGGACGGCATCACAAAGGCCAGCGGCACGCCGACGCCCATGATGATTGCCAAAAGCACGCCCGCCGAAGCCGGATTCACGCCGAGGTCTGTGAAGATCTTCGGAGCCCATCCCATGAAGATGTAGGCCACCGATGCCTGCATGCCGAAGAAGACCGCGACCCACCAGGCGGTGGCGTTCTTGGACATCGGGCCCACGGGAGTCTGGGTCGACGCCTCTCGCTTCAGCCCCGCGTTCTTCGCGGCGATCTGCGAGCGCAGCCCAAGGAAGACGATGAGCCAGACAACCAGCGCCGCCAGAGCGGGGATTCCCCAGGCGGCCAGGCCTACGCGCCAGTTGCCGCCCAGTGCCTCGTTCACCGGCACAGCAACGCCGGCGACCACCGCGGCACCCAGGGAAATCGAGGTGGTGTATGCGCCGGTAACCAGCCCCAGCTTGTGCGGGAACCAGCGGTTGACCAGTACCGGCATGAGCACGTTGCCGATGGCAATGCCTGCCAGCGCCAGCGCGGTGCACAGCAGGAAGGTCCACGTTTCAGGTGCAACGGAGCGCAGCAGGATGCCCACCAGGATGGCGCCCATGGCTCCCATGACCACGAGCTCCGGGCCGCGTTTGCCTGCCAGCTTGGGCGCGAGCGGCCCGAGCAGCGCAAAGCACAGCGGTGGGACGCCGGTGATGATTCCGGCGATGAAGCCGTTCATCTGCAGGCCTTCGATCGCCGGGCCCAGCAGTGCACCCAGCGAGGTCACGGCAGGCCTCAGGTTCAACGCCGCTAGGACGATGGCGATCACCAGCAGAACGCTGAAGGTGCGGGAAACAGGAGGGCGGCTCTTCGATGAATCTAACATGGTATACCAATTCTAATAGCCTAGCTCTGCAACGTCGAGCTTCGAGGCCAAGATCTCACTGCGCAAGAATTCCGCCACTCCACACAGCTTTTCCCGTTGGCGTTCTACATGCTGCGCGGCGGGAACTTCTTGTACTTCACGTAGTGGTTGACCGCGTTGAGCAGCAGATAGAGCTTGCGGCGGGGATTCTTCTCCGGAGCAAACTTCAAGGGGTTGGACACCTTGCCGGCCTTGAGCAGCACCGCTGCCTTGCGCCCGGTGTCGCTGTCCAGGAAGCGGCGCAGCAGCTGATGTGGCAGCACGGTGAACAGCTGCTCGCGGCTCAGCTGCAGCACTCCCGCCGCGGTGTCAACTACCGCGCTGGTCTCGACGCTGTCCGCGTCGAACTCGGGTCCGAGGAATTCGGTGACGTAGAAGCGGGCCGGGTTCACCCCGGCGGCGGTGAGGTAGAAGTGGTTGCGGCCTAGGCGCGGGTTGATCTCGAAGAACTTGATTTTTCCGTCGCGGTGGTCGTACTTCGCATCGATCATGGCGATGCCGCGCCAGCCCAGCTCTTCGAGCATGCGGGCGCCGTCGGCGGCCATCTGGTCATTGCGCCCAGTGACGATGGCGGCTGAATTGCCCAGCACCAGCGGCGCGTGCTCCTCGATGACCACCTCTCCATAGCCGGCGAAGATGACCTTTTCCTCTTGGGTGGCGAAGTAGGTGCACAGGCGCATGGCGTCGTCGCCGCCCGGAACATATTCCTGCAGGATGTAGCCGGAGCGGTAGCCTGCGCCGTCGATCTTGTTCATCAGCGCTTCGAGCTGGCCGAAGTTCTCAAGGGTGTGGATCTTCTGCTTGCCCTCGAACTTCGCGGCGATCCAGTCCCCCGAGCTGGACGGCTTGCCGATCAGCGGGAAGGTCAATCCGCCCGCCAATTCGGAAAGCACGTCGCCCGGCCGGTACACGGCGGTGCGCGGGTGGGCGATGTCCAGGCGGTCGGCGAGCGCGTAGAAGTTCTCCTTCAGCGCGGCGGCCTCGATGACCTCAAGCTGAGGGTACGGGATCGCGTAGTGCTCTTCGAGCGCTGCACGGTTTTTGGCAATGAGCATGATGTGGAAGTCCAGCGAGCCGAAAAGCATCAACGGGCGCTGCGCCTGGCCCTTGAGCTCCTGGGCCAGCGCGACCAGCGCGTCGACCACCTTGGCCTCGTCGGCCATGGAGCCGATGGGGCGCAGGTCGATGGCCACCGAGTGCTCGATGACGCCGTTGCCGGAGGCGGGAAGCACCACCGAGCGCACCTGGTAGGCCTCGTAGAATTCGCGAGCCAGGGTGTAGGTGCCGATGTCTCCGCCCAGGATGACCGGGACGAAGCGCTGGTTTGGATCAATTGCCATGGGTGTGCGGTTCCTACTTCTTGCGCCAGTTCATGTACTTTTCAAAGGCCCAGGCCAATGGCTTGTTCAGCGCCAGGTCCCATTCACCATTGGTCTGCACGATGTCGCAGCCGGTGTTGGTCTTGAACTTGGTCAGCCCCGAAAGGTGGTGCTCCTTGTCCAGGGTGGCGCTGACACCGCCCTGGTCCAAGTAGCGGCAGCCGGCCGCAATGGAGTCAGCGACCATGTGCTGCATGATGGCCTTGGGCGCAAAGAGCTTGCGCTGCTCGGAAGACGAGGCTCCGTAGAGGTACCAGGCCAGGTTCGAGGAGCGGATCACGATGGACGCGGCCAGGTCCACTCCCTCGTTGCTGGCGATGTACAGGGTGCAGGAGCCTGGCACTGCGGCATTGAGCACTGTGTGCATCGTCTCGAAGTAGCTCAGCGGGCGGCCGGTGAATTCCTGGCGGTCCGCGGTGTGATTGTACAGGGCGTGGAAGCGGGCCATGTCCTGGACCTGGCCGACCTCCACCTTCAGGGTGCTCTTCAGCGCCTTGCGGGTTTCATTGCGGGTGGTGGCCGAGTAGCTTGCCATAACCTGGTCGACGTCCAGCTGGTTGCCTGCCTCGTCTTGCAGGGCCACGCGGGCGACGTATTCGGGCTGGCCCGCGGCGAAGTCCAGTCCCACGTCTTCCTTGGTGAAGCCGAGCTTGGACAGCGCGTCATTCAGCGCCAGTGCGGAGGCGGATTCGGAGAGGACTTCAAGGTCGGAGAGCTGTTCGAAGCCTTCCTTGCCCAGGTTCTTGCGCACATCGGCTGCGCTCCAGGTGCGCACGGTGCGCCCCGGGCCCATCTTCAGGGTGAAGGCTCCGCGGTTCTTCAGGTAGGAGGCCAGCGGGGTCAGCACGGCTTCCGGGTCAAATTCCGCAAAGTCGATGACCGGGCCGTCGGGAATGTAGGCGAGGGTCTTCTTGATCACCGGTGCGCTGCGGTGCAGCACCAGCGCGGCGCCCACCAGCTTGTCCCCGTCGAACCAGCCCAGGGATTCGCCGCGCCATCCTGCCTTGACCGCGGCCCATTCCGGCCGCTGCAGGAAGCTGACATCTTGGGCGGTCGCAAGGAAGGCTGAGTGTTCGGTGCTGGAAATCGGACGCACGTGCAATTCATTGTGGCTCACGGGTGAAATCCTACCGTGTCATACCTCGAGTTACCGGGATTAGAATACCCCTAGGGGGTACTTGACAAGATACCCCCTAGGGGTATGATAGGAGCATGGACACGAACCCAGCACACGATGCGCAGGCGCATCACCACGGCTACCACGCCGACAAAGCCGCCCTCCAGCGGCGCCTGAGCCGCATCGAAGGCCAGGTCCGCGGAGTGGCGAAGATGGTTGACGATGACAAGTACTGCATCGACATCCTGACCCAGATCTCCGCGATCAACGCGGCATTGCACAAGGTCAGCGTCCAATTGGTGGAAGACCATATTGGACACTGCGTGGTTGACGCAGCCGCGAAGTCCCTGGAAACCGGGGATGACTCCTACGTCAACGACAAGATCACCGAAGCGACAGCCGCGATTTCGCGTCTGGTGCGCTGATCGCGCCCGCCACCCATTTTTCCCACACGCCACCCCTACTCGAAAGAGAGCAATATCATGAGCCAGAACTGCGGATGCGGATGCTCCTCCAACAAGGCCGACGAGGCAAATGACCTGCTGCAGATCATCCCTCGTGCCCAGGCTGCCCCGGTCCAGACCCAGACCGAGGTAAAGATCTCCGGCATGACCTGCGGACACTGCGTGGCATCTGTCACCGAAGAGCTCAAGGAAATCGCCGGCGTGGACAACGTCGACGTCGTCCTGAACGCTTCGGGCATCTCCACTGCCACGGTCAGCTCCTCCGCCGCCATCAGCGAAGAGAGCATCCGAAACGCCATCGACGAAGCGGGCTACACAGTCGAGGCAATCAACGCCTAGCCGCACCGCGACAAGGCACGCAGCCGCCCCCAAAGGACGGCTCAAAAAGTGCAAAGGTAACCCCTCATGACTTCCGAAACCCGCCAGGATCCGGCCACGGACCTGCGTACCGTAGACCTTGAAATCCAGGGCATGACCTGTGCGTCATGCGTCAACCGCGTGGAACGCAAGCTGGGCAAGCTGCCCGGCGTCGTCGCCACCGTGAACCTCCCCCTGGAAAGCGCCAAGGTCCAGGTTCCGGCAGATATCACCAACGAACAGCTGATCGACACGGTCCAGGCGGCCGGATACTCGGCCAATGTGAAGGCCCCGGCCCACCCGGCGCCCCACACGGAGCATGGGCAGCACAGCGCCGAACACGAAGACGCGGAGCACGGCGGCCACGACCATCTGGTCCCCAGCCACCTGCTGCGCCGGCTGATCGTCTCCGCGGTCTTCACCATCCCGCTGTTCATCATCTCCATGGTGCCCGCCGCCCAGTTCCCGCATTGGGGATGGGCAGCGTTCGCCCTGGCCACCCCCGTCGTGTTCTACGGCGCCTGGCCATTCCACAAGGCCGCGGCGGTCAACGCCCGGCACTTCGCCTCCACCATGGACACCCTGGTGTCCCTCGGCGTGCTGGCGGCCTACCTGTTCTCCGCCGTGCAGCTGCTCATCGATCCGATGATAACAGCGCACATCGGCATGAAGATGAGCGAACATGCGCTCTACTTCGAGACCGCCGGTGTGGTGGCAACCCTGCTGCTGCTCGGCCGCTACCTGGAGCACCGCGCCAAGAATTCCGCCAGCGACGCACTGAAATCGCTGCTGAACCTGGGCGCCAAGGAAGCAGTGGTGCTGCGCGACGGCAAGGAAGTGAAGATCCCTGCCGACCAGGTCCAGGTGGGCGACCAATTCATCGTCCGCCCGGGCGAAAAGATCGCCACCGACGGTGTGGTCATCGAAGGCTCCAGCGCCGTGGACACCTCGCTGATCACCGGCGAATCGGTGCCGCAGAAGGCCGCCGCGGGCGATGAGGTCACTGGCGCCACGCTGAACACCTCCGGCCGTCTGGTCATCCGCGCCACCCGCGTAGGAGCGGATACCACCCTGGCCCAAATGGGACGGCTGGTCTCCGAAGCGCAGTCAGGCAAGGCCCCGATCGCCCGATTGGCCGACAGGATCTCCGCGGTCTTCGTCCCGATTGTCCTGGGCATTGCCGTGGTGACCTTCCTGGCCTGGTGGCTGGGCACGGGCGACGTCTATGCAGCATTCACCGCCGCGGTGGCGGTGCTGGTTATCGCCTGCCCATGTGCACTAGGACTGGCAACACCCATCGGACTGCTGGTGGGCACCGGTCGCGGCGCCCAGCTGGGCATCCTGATCCGCGGGCCGCAGGCGCTGGAAGACACCCGCAAGCTGGATACCATCGTGCTGGACAAGACCGGCACCGTCACCACCGGCGTGATGACCCACCTGGGCACCGCCGCTGTCGACGGCGTAGATCCGGCGCAGGCGCTGGCCCTGGCAGGCGCCGTGGAGCACCACTCTGAACACCCGATCGCCCAAGCTATCGCCAAGGCCGCGGCAGCCCAGGGCGAACTGGCCCAGGTCACCGGATTCGACTCGGATCCCGGCGGCGGCGTGCTCGGCTTCATCGAAGGCCGCAAGGTCGTCGTGGGTCGCGCCAGCTGGCTGGCCGCCCAGGGCACCGAGCTGGACCAGCAGGCCATGGACATGCTCGCCGCGGCAGAGGCAGAAGGCGCAACCGCCATTCTGGTATCAGTGGATGGCGCGTTCCAGGCGGTGATCTCGGTGGCCGACAAGATCAAGGATTCCAGCGCCGCCGCCATTTCAGAGCTGCAGCAGCGCGGACTGCGCGTGGTGCTGCTGACCGGCGACAACAAGTCGGTGGCTTCCAAGGTCGCCGCCCAAGTGGGCATCAAGCCTGAGGACGTCTTCGCCGGGGTCTTCCCGGCTGACAAGGCCAAGGCCATCACCTCCCTGCAGGAGGCGGGACGCGTGGTGGCAATGGTCGGCGACGGCGTGAACGACGCCCCGGCACTGGCCCAGGCGGACCTTGGCATCGCCATGGGCTCGGGCACCGACGTGGCCATCGAGGCCGCCGACATCACCCTGATGGGCAACGACCTGCACCAGGTCACACAGGCCATCGACCTGTCGGCCAAGACGCTGTCCACCATCAAGATGAACCTGTTCTGGGCCTTCGCCTACAACACCGCAGGCATCCCGATCGCGGCCCTGGGGCTGCTGAACCCGATGATCGCCGGCGGCGCCATGGCCGCCAGCTCGGTGCTGGTGGTGCTCAACTCGTTGCGGCTGCTCCGCTTCGGCAAGTAAGCCACGAACAAGTCCAAGGGGCCTGCGGCCCGGTCGGTTTCGACCGGGCCGCAGGCCCCTGACATTTGCTGGCAACTTATATTTCCATCAGCCTATGCATGGCCAATGCCAAGTGCAGAGAAGTTCTAGTATCTGCGGATTCCAAGTCGAGTCCAAATTCCTCCTGAAGCCTGCGCAACCGAGCATAGGTGCTCGGCCTACTCAGATGGATGGACCGTGAGAGCTCGGCGATATTGCCATTAGAGTTTAGGTAGGCTTCAAGAAAATCCAACAATTCCGGGTCGGATTTCAGCGGCTCCAGCTGGTCTCGAACAAAATCAATGCCTTCCGAAGTGGCGGCTAACGACTGAATAATCCAGCGAAACCCCAAGTCATGGGCGCGATAGTACTTTTTATGCCGGCCAATAATACTCAGGGCACCACGGGCAACACGAAATGCATCATCAATTCCACTGTTCGCCACTGCATGCAAAGACTCAACAGAATCGCCCACCCCCATGCTCCAGAAGTCAAAGGAGCATTCATCTTCCACTACCTGATAGATCTTTTGCAGAAGATTGGGCACCGCCCCCAGGCCCTCCGCAGCAACCACAATGCCGATTGCTTCAGGCCACTGGGTGAGGTCATGCGAGACAACGGCAGGAATCGACTTTCGACGGAACGCAGCACGAAGCCGGCGGATCAGCAACAACTGTTCCTCGGATCCACCTTGCCCCTCAGCAAAGCACAGCACCACTGGAATGAATTCTTCAGCATTGGCCATGCCATAAAGGCTCAACCGCACCAGAGCTGCTTTTTCTGACGAGCGTTTCTTGCCGCGCAATTCGGCCACAGAATCTGCCAGCAGTTCCTGCCGAAGCAATTCCAATTGATCGACGCGACCAGGCAGCTTCTCTTCTAGCGTCCGCGAGAGCTTTTCGAGTACCACAGCAAGTAGAGCTGTTTCTTTCCACAATGGGCTCAGAATACGACCCACTCGCCGGCCTCGTACAGTTACCTGTCTCTGAATCCACTGCTCCCCAGCGAGCTCAAAACTCTCTTGCTGCAAACCTACTGAACGTAGACGCGACTGCGGGTAGCGAAGCATCTGCTCTATGTCCAGGCCGCTTTGGAAGAGCACCGCGCAGAGTTCGTCTTCCAATACGATAGGCCGGTTAAGCAGCTCTGCCGTGGTACGCAAAAAGTCCATGGCAGACAACTGACCAGCCAAAGGCGAATCCAAGAAGTCGACCACTGCTTCCGGCCCTTTGGAAACCACTGTTGCACGAGACATGTCATGGAAAGCCTCAATAATTTCAATAAAGCGGGCGCGATCATCCAAGAGCACTACCGGAAATTCCATTCCAGCTGCAGCAGATCTGAGTGCCGCCTTCGCACCGGCAGCATCAGAAAGAAATGAGAACACGACTCCCCCGGCACTGGAACGCTCAAGGCCATTCAAGAACGCTGACGCACGTTCAACCGAGTCGTCTAACGCGATGCCGGAACACAAAATGAGCTCTCCACCTTCAATGAGCCCCATCAAGTCGGCAGACTCGGCAATGTGTATACCATCTACACGATCATCCAGCCGAGCTCCCCCACTCAGAATATGTGGTCGCGACCTGTTGAGTGCGGGATTTTGGAGCAGGCGGCGAATCGTCAATGCCATTTACAGAGTGTAACACCGCTCACATTCAAACAATTACAGATCACTTGTTGCTTAGGTCACATTCAAAAAGGAAGATTGATACATACCAACGAACTACTAAACACCACTAGTCAGCGATGGTATTTTCCGCTCTCTCCAACAGGAGTCAGCAAACTGTACCTCCCAGATCAAGCGTGCCGCCTTCTGTGCCTTGCAGTGCCAACGGCGGCACGCGACGATCGACTTTCCCGTAAAGAAGTAGCCTCCATGAACACCGCAAGTTCACACAATGTCACAGCCGAGGAGCTGGAATTCCAAACTGAACGAAACACTGTCTGCGACTCGTTCGCCGGACAAGAAGGCCACTACCAACCAGGTCAGCTGACTCGCGTTGAATACCTCGCAGTGGGCTTTTTGCTTGTTGCTACGTACATCTTCACTCTCGTCGTTCAATAGCCGTTCTTCGGATGCTGCAAAGCACCCGTCTCATCTGAAATCGAGTTTTTATGGACTACACCATCGAAGCTGAGCGTGGCAGAGCTCCTCTGCCACCCAGCAAGAGATTATGGGGATTCTGGGAATACACCTGGGCAAATGCTGCACTGGCAATTGCCACTTGGGGCTTCCTTATCGGTGGATCACTCTCGCTTGTTGTCGACGTCAAGAATGGCCTATTGGCCATCATTACTGGAAATATCCTCGGCGTTCTACTGGTCGGCTTGGCTGTTTCTATCAGCGCCGGCAAGTACGGAACCGAACAATATACGTTCATGCGTAGCGTCTTCGGACACAACGGCAGCCGACTCATCTATTTTTTCGCGATGATCCTGCTCACCGTGGGCTGGCTAGTTGTCCTCGGCATCATGTTTGGACGCTCGATTGACTCTGCCATCAGCGTCGTCGCAGAGCGCGACCCACAGCCATCCGGTTGGCATATCTACCTCATTACGCTGGTTGCCATCGCAATCACAGCATTTATCGTCGCCAAGGGGCCGACCTCGATCAAGGTCTTCAACACCATCGTTGCGCCGGCCTTGTTCTTGGTCATGGGACTGATGATCTACATCTTCTTGAAGGATTCGAGCGTCAGCGAAATCCTGGCGCTGCCAGCGTTGGGACAGCCGTTTGACTCCCATGCAGTGAACTTCATGATCGCAGTGGAAATCAATATTGCTGCAGGTTTCTCATGGTGGCCGTACATCGGAAATCTCTCCCGCATCACCAAGAATGAGCGCGTAGCATTCTGGCCAAACTTGATTGGAATTGGCCTGGCTGCATCCCTCGGTGAGGCAGTCGGACTGATCGGTGCCATCAAGTTCGGAAATGCGGATCCCACTCAATGGATGACAGAAGCTGGCGGACTCTGGCTAAGTTTCGTTGTGCTGCTTTTCGTAGCCTTCGCCAATGTCACCAGCATGGCAAACATCCTCTACACCGCAGTTGTGGGCTTGCGCCAGATGTTCGACGCCATACTCAAGAAATTCAGTTGGGAATGGCTAGTAGTTGGTTTCTGTCTTGTTCCAGCAATCACCCTGTTTGTCCTCCCTGGTCTCTACGACGGCTTCCTAACCTTCCTCGTATGGACGGCGGCTCTCTACAGCGCGCTGACCGGCATCATGATCGTTGACTATTTTGTCCTGCGCCGACAGCATGTGGAACTCAAAGACCTCTTCGTCGAAGGAAAATCTTCCCGCTACTACTTCACGGCAGGGTTCAATCTGGCATCTATGGCAGCACTGGTTCTTGGATGCATCGTATTCACGGTGACTTTCAATCCACTGACTTTCGAACACACCAGCTACTTCCGGTTCACCACAGCTTCGCTGCTGGCCGCCGCAGTATCCGCCGTCCTGTACTGGATCTTCTCACTTGTATTCACTTTGCCCCGCAAACAAGGCGGATACTCCGATTTCGAACAACTGACACACCACCATTTCACCAAGGAGCTGAAGAGCAATGACTGAAACCATGTTGGCCGCTTACTACACCGAAGACAACGCACCGCTGGAGCTGCGTCAGACCAGCATCCCTACCCCTGGCAAGGGCGAGGTGCTGATCCAGATGGCAAGCTGCGGCGTCTGCCATACCGACGTCCACTTCTGGAAGGGCGAAGACGAGCTACCCCGTGAAAAGCCTGCCATCCTGGGCCATGAGGGCGTAGGAATAGTCGTCGCCCAGGGCGAAGGCGTAGAACTGGAAGCAGGCACTCGCGTCGGCGTCGGGTTCGTCTACCAGGCCTGCGGCACCTGCCGCGAATGCCGTCGCGGTTTTGAAACCTACTGCCGCAACTCCCAGGCCACCGGCGTTCACGTGGACGGATGCTTCTCCGAATACGTAGTCGCGCCTGCTGACTGGGTCACCTTGATTCCCGAAGAGCTTTCCAGCGAAGAGGCCGCTCCGCTGCTGTGCGCCGGGGTCACCGCCTTCAGCGCCGTACGCAAGGCCCAGCTTGAGCCCAACTCGGTAGTGGTCATCTTCGGCCTAGGCGGACTGGGCCAGTACGCGATCCAGTGCGCCACCCTCTACGGTGCCAAGGTCATCGGCATCGATCTGGACCCTGCCAAGCTTGAAACCGCCAAGGAACTGGGCGCCTACGCCGCCTACACCCCGGGCGACGAGGCCGTGGCGGCCATCCAGGCGCTGGGCGGTGCAGACGCCTGCCTCAGCTTCGCTCCGTCCCCACAGGTCTTCCGCAGCATGTTCGACCTCGCCGCACCGACCGCCCGCTTCATCCAGGTCGCCCTACCGAACAAGCCGCTCAGCTTCGCCGCTGCGGAAATCATCGACCTGGGCATCACGATCATCGGCAGCGCCGATGGCACCCGCCTGGAGCGCGACCAAGTCATGCAGCTTGCCAAGGAAGGCAAGATCCGCTCCACCATCAAGACCCTGCCTTTTACTGAGATCAACGACGCCTTCAGCGCCCTCGACGCCGGCGCGGCCGAGGGCCGCCTGGTCGTCACCTACTAAAGACCAAGGACCGGTAAACCACTATGAATGCCAACGCAGCAACGGAAGCCAGCATGAAAACCTTCCAGACTCCG
Organism: Glutamicibacter uratoxydans; assembly: GCF_006539925.1. Classification (GTDB taxonomy): domain Bacteria; phylum Actinomycetota; class Actinomycetes; order Actinomycetales; family Micrococcaceae; genus Glutamicibacter; species Glutamicibacter uratoxydans. The sequence goes on from NZ_BJNY01000002.1 coordinate 160,576, forward strand.
ACGGACTACCTCGACGCCTACGAGGTCCCGCAGAACGTACGAGAATTCCTTTTCCGCAGCCACGAGCTGTTCATCAACGGCCAGTGGAAACCTGCCGCCGACGGCGCCACCGCAGCGGTGATCGAGCCTTCCACCCGCCAGCAGATCTCCACCATCGCCAGCGCCACCGTCGAAGACCTCGACGAGGCAGTCAACGCTGCACGCCAGGCCTTTGAAAGCAGCACCTGGACCTCGCAGACCCCACTGGCCCGCGAACGCCAGCTGCAGCGCCTGGCAGACCTGATCGAGGAGCACGCCGAAGAACTGGCAATCCTCGAGTCGCTGGATGTCGGCAAGCCACTGGCCGAAGCAGAAATGGACATCGCCGGCACTGTCGACACCTTCCGCTACTTCTCCGGCTGGGCTTCGAAGATCTCCGGACGCAGCTCCGAACCGGCAGGCCTGGACGGCAACTACGTCACCTACACCCGCAAGGAACCTGTGGGAGTAATCGGCGTCATCGTCCCGTGGAACTTCCCGCTGCAGACCCTTGCCTGGAAGCTGGGCGCAGCGCTGGCCGTGGGCTGCACCACCGTCGTCAAGCCGCCGGAGCTGACCTCGCTGACTACCCTGCGCTTCGCCGAGCTGGTCAAGGAAGCTGGCCTGCCCGACGGTGTGGTAAACATCCTCACCGGCAAGGGCTCCACCGTCGGCGCGGCACTCGCGGCGCACCCGGGCATCGACAAGGTCACCTTCACCGGGTCGACCAAGACCGGCGAGTCCGTGGGCCATGCAGCCCTGGAAAACGTCACCCGCATGACCCTTGAGCTCGGCGGCAAGTCAGCAGTGCTGGTCTTCGAGGACTGCGACATTGACGCGGCAGTAGAGGAAGTCGCCTTCGGCATCTTCTTCAACGCCGGCCAGATCTGCGATGCGGGCTCCCGGCTCTATGTCCAGGAATCCATCTACGACGAGTTCATGGCCAAGCTTGTTGACAACGCCAAGGCTTGGAAGCTTGGCCCGGGCCTCGATGCTGAATCGACCATCGGCCCGCTGGTCTCCGAGTCTCAGTACCGCACGGTGACCTCCTACATCGAGGCCGGCGTTGCCGAGGGCGCCAAGCTGCTGTGCGGCGGCCCAGTGGACGAGGGCACCAGCAACTACGTGGCGCCAGTCATCTTCGGAGACTGCACCAACTCCATGAAGATCGTGCAGGAAGAGATCTTCGGCCCGGTGCTCGTGGCCCAGCGCTTCTCCACCCAGGAGGAAGCTCTGGCTTTGGCTAACGACAGCGAATACGGCCTGGCCGCCACGATCTACTCGCAGTCGTTGAACCGCGTGCACCAGCTGTCAAAGGACCTGAAGGCCGGATCCATCTACGTCAACGCGCAGAGCTCCATCGACCCTGCGATGCCTTTCGGCGGCTACAAGAAGTCAGGCTTCGGCCGGGACCTGGGTGCAGAGCAGCTTGACTACGTCACCGAAACCAAGACCGTTTGGATCACCCTCCCATAGGGCTATTGAAAAAGAAAAGGAGAACCATCATGGTTGATTTCACTCCAGTTGGCCCCGTGGCTGCAACAGAAGTTCCCCGCTATGCAGGGCTGGGCACCTTCGCCCGACTGCCGCAGCTGGGTTCAGTACCGGACTACGACGTAGCAATCGTCGGTGTTCCCTTCGACGGTGGCACGTCCTTCCGTCCGGGCGCCCGCTTCGGCCCATCGCATGTCCGCGAGGCCTCGCGCCTGCTGCGCCCGGGCTACCACCCCGAGCTGCAGACCACCGCAGTCGACACTGCACAGTTCGTCGACGCCGGCGACCTATCCTGCACTCCCTATGACAACGTGCTAGCGGTCCAGCAGATTCAGGAACAGGCGACCCGATTGGTCGGCAAGGACAAGACGGTGATCGCTATCGGCGGCGACCACACCATCGCTCTTCCGATGATCCGCGCCACCGCCGCGGTGCACGGTCCGGTAGCCCTGCTGCACTTCGATGCACATCTGGACACCTGGGACACCTATTTCGGCGAGGAGATCACCCACGGCACCATGTTCCGCCGTGCCTTCGAAGAAGGGCTGCTGGTGGAGGACCGCTCCATGCATGTTGGAATCCGCGGCCCGGTGTACGACAAGGACGATTTCATCCGGGACCACGAGTTCGGGTTCCAGATCCTGCGCTGCTCGGACATCGACACCCTAGGTGTGCCTGCGGTGATCGAACGGATCAAGGAGCGCATCGGCGACACCCCGGTGTACCTATCCATCGACATCGACGTGCTCGACCCGGCCTACGCTCCGGGCACCGGCACCCCAGAAATGGGCGGCATGCACTCACGCGAGATCCTGCAGACCCTGCGCGGCTTGAGCTCGCTGAACATCGTCGGAGCCGACGTCGTGGAGGTGGCCCCGGCCTACGACCACGCGGATATCACCTCGCTGGCCGCCGCCACCCTGGTCTTCGAAATGATGTCACTGTTGACCACAGAAAAATAGCCTGAGCAAGAGCCGCGGCCGATTCGATCGTTCGAATCGGCCGCGGCTCCATGGTTTTAACAGCTGTACCCGTCATGGCGCAGTGCGCGCACCATGTAGTTCACCGCATCGGGCATGTGTCCTGCATCGGTCGCCGCGAAGCCGATGAGCAGCGCTGGCGGCAGGCTGCGTTCTAGAAGGTAATCGCCCAAGGCATAGGTGTAGACCCCCTTGTCTGCAAGCTGCGCGGCCAGCCGTTGGTCGTCTACCGTGCTAGGCAGCCAGCCGATGACGTGCATTCCTGCATCCACCGCCTCTGCCCGGATAAACGATCCCAGCTGATTCCTCAACTCACGCAGCAGCGCTTCCTGCCGCTGCGCATAGGTTTTCCGGCTACGGCGCACATGCGTGTTCAAATGGCCCTCGCGGATGAAATCCGCCGTCGCTGCCTGCATCAGCGTTGCAGGAGCTCGACCTGTCACCGAGATTGCAGTAGCAAATGAGTCCACCAAGTCTTCGGGAAGCACGACGTAGCCCACACGAATCGACGGGAACATGATCTTGCTGAACGAGCCCACGTGGACGACGTGCTGTCCCCGGTCGAGCTCGTAGAGCGACGGCAAACGGGAACCGCGATAACGCAGTTCACTGTCGCAGTCATCTTCGATGAGCCAGCTTCCCTGCTCATTGGCCCATGCCACCCAGTCCATCCGCCGGGCCAGCGACATCTGCACCCCTAGAGGGTGCTGGCGGGAGGGAGTCAAGAACATCAACCGCCCCGCAGGCAGCTCATTGGGCATCTGTGCCAAGTCCGCACCGCACTCGTCGATCGGTACTGGGAGAACCCTACATCCGTTGGCCAGCATGGCTGCGGACGCGGCGATATGGCCAGGTTCTTCCATCCAAACTTCGTCCCCAGGGTCGGTCATCATGAGCATCAGTGCATTAATTGCCTGCTGCGCCCCCGAGGTGATCACGATCTGCTCAACCGCTGCATCGATCCCCCGCGAATCGCGCAGGTAGTCGGCGACTGCTTCCCGCAGCGGCCGGTGACCAAGCGCCTCCGGGTAACCGAGCATTTCAATCGATTGCTCTTCACTGTGCCTTCCGATCAGGCGTTTCCACACCGACGTCGGAAAGAGGTCGATTCCCACCTGGCTTGCGACGAATGATTCAGGATCTTCGGGGTTCCAAGAGGGCGAAGTCTGACGCTGCAGATCGCTGCCTCTGGTCGAGGCCGACAGTCCAGCGCGGCTCGATAACTCCGGCCGGCGAACTTCCGGGGCGGTGACTGCCTCGTTGAGCCACTCGTTCCCCACATAGGTGCCGTCTCCGGCCCTAGATCGGAGGAAGCCTTCGCTGGTCAGGATCTGAAAAGCATTGACCATGGTAATCCTGGAAACGCCGAGCTCCATGCCAAGTGTGCGTGTCGAGGGAAGTCGTGTTCCTCCGGGCAGGTCTCCGGTGAGGATCATATTGCGGATTTGCGTGTAGATCTGCCGATGAATCGGCGCTTTGCTACCGCGATCCAAGACCAGCCCTCCCAGAAGCCTGCCGCCTTCGCCTTTCATCCTTGCCTCGCTGTCTTGAGCTATGTGCTGTCCTCTCAACAATGCAAAGGACGGGGAAATATCAGAATACAGTTGCATTCTGATACGTCCCCGTCCAGGAAATCTTCGGCGATGAACCGCCGCTATGCAGCCATTGTGGCCGTTTTCTTCCTGCGCGCCATTCGGGCCACGGTAAAGGCCACACCGCTGCCAATCACCGCCAACGCGCACATGATCATGAACACGGTGTAGTAACCGGTAGTTCCTGGATTGGCGTCCAAAATCGCACCGTAGATCAGGAATCCGAACATACCCGGGGCATAACCGATAAGACTAGCGATGCCGAATGCGGTGCCGCTAATTTCCTCCGGGATCCCCACTTCGTCCATCGGCGCCCAGAAAACTCCACGCATGGAGAAGACGATGACGGAGAACAGCAGACACATGATCATTGCCGCAACGGTAAAGTTCGACGTTTTGGGAAGAAGAATAATGACTGCCATGACTGGCAGGAGTGCAAGGAAAGAGAAACCGATGTATCGGCTCGAGCTCTTGAACTTCTTGTCAGCTAGGAACCCGCCCATCGGGCCGCCGAGGATTTTCAGCCCATACTGGTTAATAATTCCGAAGACTCCAACTAGGGCGGTCGGCAGGCCGTAGACGTCGGAGAGGAAAGGAATAAAGTAGGTCAGGCCCACGTACACGATATAAACCATGAATACTGTCAGACTCACCAGCCAAAGCTGTGGCAGCTTTGCAACAATCTTGAAGGCTTCGAAGACTTTCAGTTTGTCCTGTTTCGCTTCGGTGGCTTCCACGCTTGGGGTTTCAGATGAATCCCGGAGCAGGAAGAACAAGAGGATGCCGATAGCAATATCGATCACTGCATAGGTAATGATCGCAGCCCTGAAACCTGCGATCCCCGAGCCCAAAAGTACAAAGATGCCCAAGGCCGAGAAGGCAACGATGGTATCGACAATTCCGCGTCCGCCTTCGAGGAAGCCGAACATCCGGCCCTGTTCTTCCTTGCCGCCAAGCTGGCGAACACTCTTGAGCAACGCCGGCCAGAACAGGCAGTCGGAGCATACCGCCAGAAGTGCAAAGATTACCGTCAGGACGCTAAAGGTGGGGAAGGTGCTCATGTACAGACCGAGTAGACCTGCACCGATCAATCCGGCGCTGATGACCGTGCGTGTACGGAAGCGGTCTGCCAGGAATCCTCCGACAACAAACAATGCTGTCGCCACAATGGAATTTACACTGAGCAACAGGCCAATCTCTGTATTGGTTAGGCCGAGATGGTCCTGCATGGGGACATAGAAGACGTCTTTGAGATTTGCCAGTTTGTAGATTGTTCCGCCGCCCATAACGAGCAATGCGAATCTCCCCCATTTAGCCTTTGCAGTCATCGTCATTACAGGTTCTCCTCTTGCTCTTCTTCAAATGATGCGGTGTGGTTTTCTGAGGCCAAGTAGCACATGGCAATTTCGCGCAGCTGAGCCAGGAGGCCGCGTACATAGGTCAATTGGTTGACCGCCCATCGAGGCTCCTCGATCAGCATCTGTTCTAGAGACAGCCCTTTCGGCAAATCGGTCGTGCTCAGATCTCGGTAGGCGATGAACGGGTCGGGCCCATCGGTCGCGGTGCGGAATGCAGGAGCGCGGTAGTGGTTCTCCTGTTCAAGGGCAAAGGCAATGAGCTGGTGTTCAGCATCGCCAAGTAGCAGAAGTTCAAGAAGCATTCTTGGGCTTGGCATATCGTCTTCAGAGCTTCCCTGCAGAACCCCTCGATGACCATAACCTGCTCCTTCAGGGATGATCTTGATTCCCTTCAAATGCACCTGGCGAATATGCGGCGCCAAATGATTCAACGCTTCCATCGGGCGTTCGTGGGCGTTGATCATATTGCCGAAGTCGAAGAGCGCGTGAAGTCTTGGATGATCGGCTCGTTCTAGCGCTTGGGCTATTTCATAGCTCTTGAACTCTTCATGCTGTTCAAAATAGAACTGCAAATCGTGCTGGTCAGCTATGGCGATGAGATATTGCAGATCTGCATCAACGGTTTTAAGAACTTCGGACAAATAGCCCTCATACCGCGAGTACACGCGAATGTGCTCGACTTTAAGGATGCGCGCAATTCGGACTACTTCATCAACGTCGGCCTTCCGAGTGCTGCTGATCTCCAGATGTACCCGAAGATTCAGCTTGGCCGCCTTGGCTCCAAACTCTCGGAGTTCTTCGTCTGACGCTTGGCCTAAGCTACGTTCTTCGCCATCCAAAAGGTGGATGCAGACTCCTGCTAATTCGTGGTCGAACGCATAGGTCAATAAGTCAACGGGGCGGAAATCTCCATAGGTGAAGTTTCCCAGCAGTGCATATGCGTGCGCGAACAGCGGAATGTCGTCGATTCGCTGAACCAACTTAGTCGCGAGCTCTCGCGTTAGGCTCGGAATCTCTTCGATCTCTTCCGGACTGAGGTTCGTAGACAAGATTTCTACGAAGCGCTGCTCTAGCCCCATTTTCAACTCCCTATCATTCAAGTGTCATGCGTCACCTATCGTGTGGCCTTTCATTTTTAGCAAAGGAACAGTACGCAAGGTATGTCCATTATTCGCAATGCTGTTAATACCAATTTTGATTTCATCCGTTTGGCTGGTTCGACAGCAAAACAAAAAGCAGGCCACCGAATTTTGGTACGACAACCTTCTATCCACCAGCTGCTGCGGAATTGTCCAACTTGCCTGATTCTGTTCATCCCAGTGGGATCCCTGGTGGGAATGCGCGGCATCCCGGTCTACACTTGGCCCTTCATTCTCACCACGCGGCTGACTCTCATCATCTTCAGCTTCATTCCCGGAGTGAAACGCACCTAGGCAACCATCCGCAGATCAACCAAAACCGCTTCAAATCCTCAATAAATTTCGTCAAGCGTAAAACGTGTGGTCAGCCGAACGTCTGCGAATCCCGGCGAACGTCCATTAACCCGAAAATCAAAAAAGCGACTTGCGTCACTTCACTTTTCCTGCGCATACTGTGATGGCAATCACTGCAAAGCCGTTGACGCGTGGCGGGAGAGATCCGACCTAAGCCAAGGCGGGCGCCGTAGGAGCAATTCCTCCCCGGGAAACTCTCAGGCATCCGTACCGCCGCGAGCAGGCACATCTGGAAAGCAGCATGTTTCAGCGCATGCTCACCGAAGGAGCAAGTTTCGCCCAGTAGTCGGAGCGAAATGAAAACTCTCAGGTACGTCAACAGATTGGGGAGGACATCAGAACAGTGCCGCACTCACGGGCCTACGTCGATGTTCTTCCGTTGCAGCTGCAGACCCTGCTTGAGCGCTTGCGTCTGCCGCCGCCAAAACCAGGAGAACGCCCAATCGACAGCGCCTGCTGAAGCGATCAACCGGCAGCGCCTGCCTGCGAGAGCTTCGAGTGCGGGACCTCCCACACCTGGAAGGCACCAGATTGAGCACCAATAGTTCTGCAGAGAACCTCGAACGCGGTCTATCCAACCGCCACATCCAGCTCATCGCAATCGGCGGCGCCATCGGCACCGGCTTGTTCATGGGCTCCGGCAAGACCATCTCCGTCGCAGGCCCCTCGGTCATCTTCGTCTACATGATCATCGGCTTCATGCTCTTCTTCGTCATGCGCGCCATGGGCGAGCTGCTGTTGAGCAACTTGAACTACAAGACCTTCGCCGACTTTGCCGGCGACCTGCTGGGCCCTTGGGCCGCATTCTTCACCGGCTGGACCTACTGGTTCTGCTGGGTGGTCACGGGCATCGCCGACGTGGTGGCCATCGCCCACTACGTAGCCTTCTGGTGGGGCGACCTGCCGCTGTGGATTCCAGCCCTGGCCTGCATTGCACTGCTGCTGGTCCTGAACCTCGCTACAGTGAAGGCCTTCGGCGAGACCGAGTTCTGGTTTGCGCTGATCAAGATCGTCGCCATTGCAGCGCTGATCGTCGTCGGCCTAGTCATGATCATCACCGGCTTCGAGCACAACTCGGCCACCGCTTCCGTTTCCAACCTTTGGACCAACGGCGGCATGTTCCCGACCGGCTTTATGGGCTTCGTCGCAGGCTTCCAGATCGCTGTCTTCGCCTTCGTCGGCATCGAGCTGGTCGGCACCACCGCCGCCGAAACCAAGGACCCGGAAAAGACCCTTCCCAAGGCCATCAATTCCATCCCGGTGCGCATCCTGTTCTTCTACGTGGGCGCGCTGCTGATCCTGATGACCGTTGAACCATGGAACTTGTTCTCCTCCGAGGAATCCCCGTTCGTCGGAATGTTCGCTTTGGCCGGACTGGCTGGTGCCGCAGGCATCATCAACTTCGTGGTGCTCACCTCCGCCACCTCCAGCGCAAACTCTGGCATCTACTCCACCTCGCGCATGCTGCGCGGCCTGGCTTTGGAAGGCGATGCACCCAAGGGCTTCGCGAAGCTTTCCGAGCGCAAGGTACCGCGCAATGCGCTGATGTTCTCCTGCATGTTCCTGCTCGCAGGCGTCGTCCTGCTCTACAGCGGCGACTCGGTCATGACCGCCTTCACCATGGTCACCACCGTTTCAGCACTGTGCTTCATGTTCGTGTGGACCATCATCCTGCTCAGCTACCTGGTGTTCCGCGCGCGCCGTCCGCACCTGCACGATGCAAGCATCTTCAAGATGCCTGGCGGCAAATTCATGCCATATGTGGTGCTGGCATTCTTCGTCTTCATCCTGTGGGCGCTGACCACGCAGGCCGATACGCTCACCGCCATGGTGGTCACCCCGATCTGGTTCCTGATCTTGGGCATCGGCTATATGTTTGTCCGCCGCAATCCAAAGCACGCGGCCCTGCGCAACGCACACGCCGCCAAGGTGGCCGATGAGCGCTATGAGGCGGCTGCCTACCGAGATGCCCTGGCATTCAACGCCCGCGGCATGAAGGACGCGCAGGAAGACGCTAAGGAGCCTGTCGCCTAGCGCTTCATCCTGCTGGCAATGTCGTGGGCCGGCGGCCGCTTCCACATTGGAGGCAGCCGCCGGCCCATAACTCGTAATGGCTACGAAAATTGATTCGCTCATTCGCAGTGGCTGCGCCTCATGCTCGCCGGGCGAGACGAAGGCAACTGGTTTGCTTCCCGGTTGTCCAGCGATGACAACGTCTTGATCGCGGCTGGCTTGCTCCAGCACCTGAGCGTATTTTTGCCCATGGAGCTGAGTAGCTCATGTTGCGCAGGCTCTCTCCTCCTACTACTAATTGCCCGGAGCAGTAGGCCTCGGCGGCCCCTGCTGGGCAATGTCTGTCAGTCCTAGGAAGCCGAAATGTGGAATGCGATGATGGCTCCGAAACCACCGGGGACTTTTCAGGGGGAAAAGAATGGCTGATACCGGCCCACTGCCAAAAATTCAGGTTCAAGAGCACTTGGACCAGCTGCCGGAATGGCAGCTGGACGCGACAGGACTGCGTGCTGCCTACCGTTTCGAATCCACGGCGACGGCACTTGAATTCATCGCGAGCGCGGGCCTGGCCGCAGAGCAGCAGAACCACCACCCGAAAATCGTCTGGTGCTATGAGAATGTGCAGGCAGAAATCGCTGTCAACCGCATCCATGGCGCCGCGGAACGCGATTTCCGACTGGCTTTGCGCATCAGCGGCATCGCCGCCGAGCTGGGAGCCGTCCCCGACGATCCGGAAACATGAAAGTTACCGGCCTTCGCGTCAGCGACGAAGGCTTGAACTCCGCGGCCTGAATTTGGCCCTGCGCAAGACTGGGCCGCTGGGCTCGCGCTCTTCCATCCGCTCAATGAGTAGATTCAGCGCATCCGCGCAGACCTCATTGGGATTCAATTGGATCGCACTGATCGCAGGCCGACTGAATCGAGCGGCCTCTGAATCCGAGCCCGTTGCAACCAATAGTTCTCCTGGGACATCAACGCCTTGGTCTAATGCCGCAGTCACGATGCCGACAGCATGGCGAGCGGTCATGGCGTAGATTGCATCGGTCTTGTTCTGTGGCCAGAGCTTGTCGAAGAGTCCTACCGCCCCGGCAACGCCGCTTGATTCATCGAGCACGTGCACCTGCGGCTGAACCCCTTGCGCCGCGCACCATGTTCTATAGGCCTGCTCGCTGCTCACATTCCACGAGTTCTCGCTCTCGCCTCGCAATAGCGAAGGATGCTGCGCACCTTGGCGCCGAAAATGTTCCATCACCTGCAGGCAGCTTTCCGCATCGTCTTCCGAGGCCCACGAACGGAAGCCCGCCTGGCTCGGGTCAAAGCCGATGCAGGCATAGGGAATTTCCCTGTTGTCCAGCAGTTCAAGAACCGGGTCACCGCTTTGTGGCGACACGATGATGTAGCCGTCCAAGGCAAGTGAAATCGCGGGAATGCTCGCACCGGTCAAATCAGGAAGCACCACCGGCGCCAGGCCACGCTGCAGCGCCAGAGCGCTCAAGGTGCTGATGGTCCGGTCAAAAGCATCAATTCCCGGGAGGAAGTATTCGCCAAGCAGATCCAGCGAACGGTTCACAATGCCAATGGCCCCCAGCCGGGACCGGCGGAGGCCCCGCGCCAGCGCGTCCGCTTGGTAGCCGATGTGCTCGGCGGTAGCGATGATGTGCTCGCGCGTCGCCTGGCTCAGTGTTCCCTTGCCGTTCAGGGCGAAGGAAACCGCCGCGATGGAGACATTCGCGGCCTTCGCCACATCATGAATCGTTGTCTTTTTTGCCTTCACCACGGCTGCCCGGCACCCCTTTTTCCTAGTCACCAGCGAGATTTGCAAAACCCTTGAAAACACATTGTATAAAACGTTTTATGTCCTTAATGTGTTACTCAGCTTACAACCCCACTGCAACTCGCCAAGGATTTTTGTGCATCTTCATCCACTACATACGACGACCCTCGACCCAGCTGAGCGCGGCCGAGTCATCGCTTCAACCTACGGTCCATTCATCATGCGGAATGTCTACGACTATCTGGAGCATTTCGCCAGCCTGAAAATCTCGTCCAGCACGGTGCGTTCAATTGCCGAGAACAGCCACAAGGCACTGCTCGCTTGGGACCAGTCTCTTGCCGTCGAGCTGGAGGCACAGGCCAAAGAGCTGGACATCGAGTTGTGGCAGCTGGGGGCGTTGAACGCACGCACCGAGGTTCTTGCCGCCGCACCGCCGAGCAAGGAAGGCGAATGCTCCACCGCAGTCTTCGTTCCCCGGCAGGGCGCACCCGCAACATTCCAAACCTGGGACTGGCATCCGCATCTTGCATTCGACGGCCTGCTGCATGAACTCAAATCCGGAACGGGCCGCAGCGTGAAGCTCTTCACCGAATTCGGCATCAATGGAAAGATCGGAGTGAATTCCAGCGGACTGGGCGTCCACTTCAACATCCTGGCGCACGCAAATGACAACGCCTCCGGCGGGGTTCCGGTGCATTCGATTGCGCGTTCTGTCCTTGAACGTGCAGGCAGCATCGACGAAGCCATAGCCCTCACCGAAAACATCGTTGTCAGCGCCTCCACGGTGCTCACGCTCGTCCAAGGCGAGCAGCAGCCTCAAGCAGCGAGCATCGAGTTCAGCCCCAGCGGCCGCCGCGTCGTCAATCGCACGACTAATGGCTGGGCGCTGCACACCAACCATTTCCTCGACGGCGACCTGTTTGCCGGCGACGTCATGCCAGCCGACTCGACCACGGCAGAACGCTATGACTACCTTGCCCAGCGCACCCCGGGACATGAGCCGGGATCTGCCAAGGAGATCGCAGACCTCTTGGCAAGCTCCGGCGCAGAGGCGCCGGTGCTGTGCATGGCACCGGAAGCTGGAAAACCAGCAACTGAACAGTGGGAAACCCTGTTGAGCATCGGGCTGGACACCGAAAAATTCGCACTGCACTACTTCAACGGCAATCCCGATGCCGCGGCCCGCACCGGGTTGAAGACCTTCTAGCCGCCAAGGACAACAATGAACACCATTCAAGCACCGGATAAGCCGGCGATCAGCGCCCGCCGGATCTTCATGATCGCGGGCTTTGGCACCGCCTTGGAATTCTACGATTTCACCGTCTACGGGCTGGCAGCCGCGCTGGTCTTCCCAAAACTCTTCTTCCCCGACTTCGACCCTCTGGTTGGCACCATCATCGCCTTCGCCGCGTTCGGCTCCGGGTTCCTTGCCCGGCCGCTGGGAGGCATTGTCTTCGGGCACTTCGGCGACAAGCATTCGCGCCGTACGGTGCTGATTACCACCCTGACGATCATGGGCGCTTCAACCTTCCTGATCGGCTGCCTCCCGAGCTACCAGAGCCTGGGCATCGCCGCACCGATCCTGCTGGTGGTGCTGCGGCTGCTGCAGGGCTTCTCTGCCGGCGGCGAATGGGGCGGCGCCTCGCTGACAGGAGTTGAGAATGCTCCCGAACAGCGCCGCGGCCTCTTTGGCAGCTTCACCTCCATGGGCATCGGCCTGGGCAGCTTGATCGGTTCCGGCGTTTTCGCGCTGCTGACCCTGATGCCCGAAGATCTGCTGTTCTCCTTCGGATGGCGGGTAGCCTTCTGGCTGGGCGGCGCCTTGGTGGTCGTAGGCCTCTTTGCCCGGCGCCGCATGCCAGAAGAAAAGCCGGCCGCAGATGCTCACAAGGGCGCCCCGCTGCTCGAAGCGCTGCGCAAGCACCCCAAGCAGATTCTGCTGGCCATCGGCATTGCCTACGGGTACAACACCATCGCCTACATCGGTTCGATCTTCACCGTGACCTACGCAGAACAGCGCGACTACTCCCCGACCGTTTCGATGCTGCTCCAGGTCGTCGGCGCCGCGGTCTTCGTCATCTCGGCCCCCATAATGGGAGCGCTGTCGGATCGCCACGGACGCAAAAAGGTCATTGGCTGGGGCACCGCAATTTACGCGGCGGTGTTCTTCATGTTCTTCCCCATGGTGGATGCGCACATCGCCTGGATGGTGATCCTCGCCTACGCCCTGGTGAACATCTTCATGGCGGCCCCGCAGGGCTGCATCCCGGCGTTCCTTTCGGAGCAGTTCCCGCGGGAAACCCGCATGTCAGCCATCAGCGCCACGTACCAGACCGGCGCCGCGCTCGGCGGCGGCACGGCGGCTACTGTCGCGGCGGCGCTGTTCACGTTCATGGGCGGCAACCCGCTGGGCGTTGGGCTGTACACAGCCTTCGCGGCGCTGGTGCTGATCCTCTGTGCGGCAGGCCTGCGTGAAACCCACAAGGTGAAAACCCGTGATCTGGGACTAGCCGCCTAGCTGTAATCCTATCGCGGTGTCGCCGAATATCCGGCGGCACCGCGATGCGCGCTTAAAGCCTGCTTATTTGATGCGGGTGGAGCGCAGCTCGTCGATGCGCACCAGCACAACTCCGCCAACGATCAGCAGGCCGCCGAGCAGCTGCACCGGCCCGGGCAGCTCAGCGAGCAGCAGCCAAGCCCAGAGCACCGCGAAGAGCACCTCGGTCAGCGAGATGAAGCTTGCCACCTTGGAACCCAGCGCGCGGGCTGCCATCACGCCGGTGGTGTAGGAGAACACCGTGGCGATCAGGATCAGGCCGGTCAGCGCCAGCCACCACGGAGTTTCATAGCCGGCGAAGGAGCCGGAGCCGGTGGAGAATTCCATGGGCAGGATCCCGAAGGCGCCCACCACCACCATGGCCAGCGCGCCGATGGCCATGCCGCCGGCAGAAAGCATGATCGGAGGCAGTGCACCATCCACCCGGGCGCTGATGAAGAAGTACACCGTCAGGCCCACCGCGGCGCCCAGGCCCCAGAGCACGCCGATCGGGTCGATCTTTGAGGTGCCAGTCAGGTCAAGCACCGCGATCAATCCGCCCAGCGCCAGCAGGGTGCCCAGGATCGTCGCAATGGACGGCCGCTTCTTGTGCCGCATCCACAACACCAGCACAATCAGCACCGGTGCCAGGTACTCAAGCAGCAGCGCCACTCCGACATCCAGCCGCTGCACCGCAAGGAAATAGCACAGCTGGCAGGCGCCCACGCCGAATAGGCCGAAGAGCAGGATCGAGACCCAGTTGGTGCGCAGCAGGGTCCAGCGCCCGCGCATGGCAAGCAGCGCCGGAATGGCCAGCACCAGGGCGGCGCCGGCCATGCGCGCGGTCACCGCGGCTACCGGAGACCAGCCCGCCTCGAACAATCCCCTGGCAAAGGTGCCGGAGATGCCGAAAGCCGCCGAAGAAGCCAGGGCGATCCAGACTCCCATTGCAGAGCTTGAAGCGCGTTGGGGTTCAGCGGACAGGACAGATGAATCCGCGGAATCCGGGGACTGAGACATAGTGCGGTGCGACCTTTAAAAATACGAGCCGCCGGCTGCGAAACCGGCGGTGATGAATCCATATGTTCCAGACGATACGGTTAGGCTGGAAGAGCAGTCAATCCGCTAGCGCGTTCAGGACCGAATTATGACATTTGCCCCCGATATCGAAGCCTCGCTCAAGCTGGTCGTGAACCTTTTGAACACCGAGGTGCAGATCGTCGACATGCTCTCCACCGTGGCTGACCTCGACGAATTCTTGGACTCGCAGAACTTCACCGGCGCCCGCGCCCATAACCAGGCGGAGCTGCGCTCCATCCGCCAGCTGCGTTCGCAGCTCAAGAGCATCTGGACCGCCAGTGAAGAGGACGCTGTCTTCCGCGTCAACCAGATCCTGCGCACGGCCAATGCCCAGCCGCAGCTGGTGAAGACCGAGAAGCTCGGCTACCACCTGCATGCCACGACCACCAGCAACCCGCTCTACGACCGCTTTGCGGTGGACGCGGCGATGGCGCTGGCTGAGGTGATCCGCTCTGGAGGCCTGGAACGCCTGCGGATCTGCGCTTCCTCCGACTGCAACAACGCGCTGCTGGACCTGTCCCGCAACCGCTCCAAGCTGTACTGCGACGCGGGCAACTGCGCCAACCGCGAGCATGTGCGCGCCTACCGGGCGCGCAAGGCCAAGAAGACTCCACCGGCCGGCTAGCAGCCTTGTCTAGGGCGCGGTCCAGCCCTCGGCGGCATTGCGCAGGTTCTGCTCGAGCCGTTCGTCGTATTCATCGGTGCTGTCCGGCAGCTCAAACTGTCCCTGCAATGATTGGACTTCCACTGCACCGGCAGAGCTCATCTTCAGCGCTGCGGGGTCCGATGCTTCGTGCTCGGGCCAAATCAAGATGAGCAGCCGCTCCATTCGCGGGTCTTGCCGCGAGCTGGGCTCCTGCCCATCGGCAAATCCCAGCCCCGATCGGTGGATCCTCAGCCTGTATCCGCCGGCAGCAGTGCCGTCGATGACGGGTTCAGGATCTTCGCCGCGGTCGTCCCAGCCATTGACCACCCAGGCCTCGTCACCGGCAGCCTTAACTCCGCTGACTTCCGCGATGTCTTCCCACGAGTCATCCACTTCAGTCCGGCTTGGCAGCACGGAAGACTCGATATGCACCGGCCCGTACTGGGTCGCCACGTGGATTCCAAGGGTGGTGTTCCCAAAAACCGTCACGAGCCCCGAGTACGTTCCGATGGTCCCGCTGGGGGCATAGATGCCCTCCAAATACAGCGCTCCGTAGGCTGTCTGCGCGAAATAGCTCATTTGCATTCCATTCTTGACTCGTCGGCCACAGTATCGAATGCTTTGACCGCGCCTCTCGCATTTAGGTGCTCTTCAACCCTAAGATAATCACACAACCGTCTTACCGGGTTGTCGCGTCGAAAGGGCAGGTCATGACCGAAGAAACACACGCATCCGCCGATTACGAGGCACGCCTGGAAGCAGTGGAAGCCAGTCCGCTGAAGGCCGCCGGACGCTGGGTCGTTGCACTGGCCTCAGCCACCTTGGGCGACGGCGAGTTCGAAGCCAACGAGCCGCAGGTAGTGGTCCATTCACGGGTCGACGATTCGGTGCTGCTGAGCATCCATACCGCAAGCTTGGAAGAGGCGGAGCGCCTCATCGTCCAGATCCGCGAAGATCTGGAATCGATGACCATCGAGGAATTCAAGGACGAGTGGGAAGCGGCCAACGACAACCGCTGATCAGCCCCTCCTATTCATGCAATAGTGCAGGCCTAGACCAAGTCTGGGCCTGCACTGCGTTTAGCCCTGCTTGTTGGCCTTCTTGATAGCCAGTGCGGCCAGGCTGATTCCCAAAGCCAAGAAGGTAACCAGCACCAGGAGCAGTCCCCAAGGATCGGGGATGCGTTCATTCCAGGCAAGAACCATCGAAGCGAGGAACGCGGCGGCCAGGATGCCGATGATGTTCCGCTTGATGGTGTCCATCGGCTTCTACCTCTCTACCAGGACGCCGTCGAGGTCGGCGTAGACCATAGCTCCGGGGCGGATCTGGACATCCCCGATGGTGATGACTTCATCCACCACCCCGTGGCCGCGCTTGACAGTCTTGCGCGGATTGCTGCCCAGCGCCTTGATGCCCAGCTGCAGCTCGGCCAGCGCAGTGCGGTCGCGGACCACTCCGTAGATCAGCACGCCGGCCCAGCCGTTGGCTTCGGCGTTGGCGGCGATCATGTCCCCCATCAGCGCATAGCGCAGCGAGCCGCCGCCGTCGACCACCAGCACCGCGCCGTTGCCCGGGAAGCTGAGCGTCTCCTTGACCAGGCCGTTGTCTTCATGGCATTTGATGGTGCGCGCCGGGCCGTGGAAGGACAGCCGCCCGCCGAAGTCCTGGAACTGGATGCTGATGGATTGGAGCTGGTCTCCATACTGGTCGTAGAGATCGGCCGTGCTAATCGGGTCCTGCTGCATGCTGCCTCCTGCACAAAATTTGTGGCCTGCCTTACTCCACAGCCTAGTTGATGGGCCAGCAGATGCGGCAATGGCCCGAAGGTCACGCGCGTGCGTGGCTTCGGGCCATTGGCGACGGGCTTGGCTAGAGCGCCAGCTCCTCTTGGTACTGCTGTTCATCCAGCGCGCCCAGGCGCGAATTGCGCCGGCCGTAGATGAAGTAAATGCCGATGCCCACAGCCATCCAGATCGCGAACACGATCCAGGTGATGACCGCCAAGTTGAACATCAGGTACAGGCAGGCGGCGATGCCCAAAACCGGCACCACGGGGTACAGCGGCACGCGGAATGAGCGCGGGGCCTCGGGCTGGGTCTTGCGCAGGTACATGACCGAGACGCTGACCAGCGCGAAGGCGAACAGGGTGCCGATGCTGGTGGCTTCTGCCAGCTGGCCCAGCGGGATCAGCGCCGCGGTGACTGCGACAACCAGGCCGGTGACCAGGGTGCCTGCCCGCGGGGTGGAGGTCTTGGCAGAGACGCGTCCGAAGATGCTAGGCATCAGCCCGTCGCGGGACATGGAGAACAGGATGCGGGTCTGGCCGTAGAGCACGGTGAGCACCACGGAGATGATCGCGATGACCGCGCATACGGCGAAGAGCAGCACCAGCCAGCGCTGGCCGGTGATTTCAGAGACGATCTGCACCAGGGCGGCCTCCGAGTCGGAGAACCATTCCCAGTTGCGCGCTCCCACTGCGGCTACTGCCACCAGCACGTACAGCGCGGTGACCAGCGCCATGGCGATCATGATGGCGCGCGGCAGATCTCGCTGCGGGTTCTTGGCTTCCTCGCCGGCAGTGGAGGCGGCGTCGAAGCCGATGTAGGAGAAGAACACCATGGACGCGGCTCCGCTGACGCCGGCGATGCCCATTGGCATCAGCGGCTCGAAGTTGCCCGAGTCGAAGGCGGTGAAGGCGACGATCACGAAGAAGATCAGGATGGCGATCTTGATCAGCACCATGATGGTGTTCGCCGTGGCCGATTCCTTGGCGCCGCGCAGCAACAGGGCGGTGGCAAGCACCACGACCAGCAGGGCCGGCAGGTTGATGATGCCGCCCTCGGCCGGTCCGTTGGCCAGGGCATCAGGCAGCGAGAGCCCGAAGATCTGCAGGGTCTGGTTCACGTACGCGCCGGCACCCACCGCCACCGCGGCGGCGGACACTGCGTATTCGAGCACCAGGCACCAGCCGCAGATCCATGCGATGCCTTCGCCCAGGGTTGCATAGGAATAGGAGTAGCTGGAACCGGAGACCGGGACCATGCCCGCCATCTCGGCGTAGGACACTGCGCAGAGCAGCGCGGTGACGCCGGCGATCACGAAGGCCAGCCAGGTGGCGGGGCCTGCCTGCGGCACCGCTTCGCCCAGGATCACCAGGATGCCGGTGCCCAGGGTGGCGCCTACGGAGATCATCACCAGCTGCACCACGCCTAGGGACCGCTTGAGCTGGCCCATGCCATTGGATGCCGCGTCGCGGGACATCGCCGCAATCGACTTGCGGCGCATCAGCTGGCGGCCCAGCGGGGTTTCAGTCGGCGTCATGCCGCTACCGGTACTACTCACGTGTTTCCTTAGGTTGTTCTGCGTTTCTGCGTCCTTGCAGAAAACGGCTGCACACACGACAAAGCGCTGGAATCCTCCTTGAAGTCGGAGAATCCCAGCGCCTAGCCATGCGTGGTCAATTTTTTATGATCAGTCTTCGAACTTCTTGTCTGGATCGGCCGAGGATCGGTTCACGCCGGTTCCCTTGCCTAGCTCAGGATCATTTTCCTTTGACGCCATGGTCAGAACGGAGATGACCAGCAGGCACACAATGAACGCGATGCCGAAGCAGGCAAGCCCAATGTCCAGGCGGATTGGATTCTCCGATCCACCGGTCGAGCTGATCATGCCGACGACGCCGGAGACGATCGCCATGACCAAGGAGAAGCTCAGTGGGCCCTTGATGGATTGGCTCCACGGCTGCTTCTTCTTCGGGTTGTTTCCCACCGAAAACTCCGTTTCTACTTTTTCTGAAGACATCAAGTCTAGTCGTTCCCCTCGATCTCGGGGGCCGCTTCCGCAGGGGAAGCTTTCATTTCATGGCGGTGTCCAAAGCCTGCGATAAGTCCAAAGACCGCCAGGACGATTGCGCCGCCGCCGATGATGCCGAACATTGCGTGGGCATCCATCTGGTAGCCGACCACTGCGGCGGCCGCGACTACCAGTGAAACGACGCCGCTGACCAGCTGGTTGCGGAACGGCGGGAACTGGTGGCGCAGCGTGAAGAAGACGTAGAGTTCGGTCAAGCCGGCGGCCAGGAAGGCGAAAGCGGCGATGAATCCGATCCACATGGGCGTCGTGACGAAGATGGTGGCGATGCCCGCAATAAGCATCAGTCCCGCACCCAGCGCATAGGCGCCGCGGGATTTCTCCGGCGCACTGTCGACGGTGACGTACTGCCACATGAACACACCGGTCAGCACCAAGAATGCGGCGGTGGAGTAGGCCAGAACCTTGGCGTCCGCGCCAATCCAGAAGATCGAGAGCAGTGCATACAGCAGTGCTGTACCGCCGCGCAGCAGAACTGGGCGGAAGACATCTTGAGCTTGGGCTGGGGTGGTTTTTGGTGCTGGCACAATTTCCATTCTACCGGCCATAGAAGTATCTGCCACTTCGGCCGGGCTTAATCACATTTGCCTGTGACCAGCCTGGCCGACGGCATCCAATCGTGGAACGCAGGCAGGAAAGTGTGCGTTGTGCACATCCCGCCGTGCTCGCTGACTGCGGTCTGATGCTGCTAAGCACAATGGATTCTGGCGCACGGCGCTCAATTACAGAAAAGAACACGACCGCGCACTTAAATGTAGGTTCTTACATTGTTCTGCACGGAAGTCGCGAACACCGCTCGCTTCACCGTGTTCAAGATGAAATCTCGCTCCGGATGCGGGCATGAACCGGTGATACGGGAACAACTCGAAGCAGCCTATCGAGCTGCTCGTTTTCTGATTAATGAGGCTAAACGAAGCTGGGCACAAAGTCGCTACTTGCGGCGGCGAATCAAGTCCGGAGTCAGATCTTTGATCGTGGCTGCGCCCATCAGCTGCATGTTGACTTCAATCTCCTTGGCCAACAATTCAATGGCTCGCGAAACTCCCTGCTCACCTCCGGCCATCAGGCCGTAGAGGTATGCCCTGCCGATCAGGACAAAGTCCGCTCCTGCGCAGAGAGACGCGACGATATCAGCACCAGACATGATGCCCGAGTCCATGATGATCTCCATGTCGTCGCCAACCTCGGCACGCACTTCCTGCAGAGCTTCGAAAGCGATCGGTGCGCGGTCCAACTGGCGCCCACCGTGATTGGAAACCACCAGGCCATCAGCGCCGGCAGCCTTGGACTTTGCAGCATCCTCAGTGGTGAGCACGCCCTTGACGAAGAGCTTGCCCTTCCACAATTTGCGGATCCATTTCAGGTCTTCAAAGTCGAGCGAAGAATCGAACATGGAGTTGATGATGGTCGGAAGATCGGCGGAAGTATCCGAGAGCGACGCAAACTTGAGCGAATCAGTGGTCAGGAAGTTGAACCACCATTCGGGACGATAGGAAGCGTCAAGAACAGTCTTCAAGGTCAGCTCCGGCGGGATCTTCATGCCATTGCGGGTATCGCGCAACCGCTGTCCTGCCACCGGAGTGTCAACGGTGACCAGTAGGGTGTCATAGCCTGCCGCGGCGGCACGCTCGACCAATGCCTTGGACTTTTCTCGGTCCTTCCATAGATACAGCTGGAACCACTTGCGACCTTCGGGTGCCGCCTGAGCAACCTCTTCGATTGACCGGGTACCCATGGTGGACAGGCTGAAGGGGATTCCCGCCTTGGCAGCCGCCTTGGACCCACCGATCTCGCCCTCGGACTGCATGAATCGTGTGAATCCAGTCGGCGCAATGCCGAAAGGAAGCGCCGATTCTCCACCGGCGATAGTGGTAGATAGATCCGAGTGTGCTGTTCCGTGCAGGATCCGAGGCAGCAGCTCGACCGAGTCGAAGACTTCGCGGGCCCGGCTGGCGGTGATTTCGCGTCCGGCCGCGCCGTCCACATAGTCGAAGGCAGAGGTCGGGGTGCGGCGCTTGGCGATTTTGCGCAGGTCCCATATATCTGCGGCGGAAGACAACCGCGCTGCCCTGCGATCGAGGGAAGGCATCTTGAACCTCATCAGGCTGACCAGTTCTTTGACATCTGGAATTTGGCGGTTGAGGTTTCCCATAAAAATTTCCTTCTACGTTCGGGACTAATAAATGCTCTTTGTGCTGCCTGCTAATAACGCGTCGTATTGCCGATCCGTACTCCTACAAAGATGGCCATAGCTGATGCAAAGCAGCACAGTGCCAAGTATCCAGCAGGCAAAATGATTGACCCGCCGCCTAGGTCCAAGAGCGCTGCAGCAATCAGTGGCGAAAGCCCCGCTACCAAAGCACCGTTGAGCTCTCGCGCAATAGCGATACCGGAAAATCTCACAGATACAGGGAACAGTTCTGTGAGGAATGCACCCTGTGCGCCCGAGGTACAGGGAATCACCAATGCGTATCCCACTGCAACAGCTACGAATCCAAAGATGAACTCGCCCGAAGAAAGAAGTAAGAAGATGGGATATGCCAGAATAACGCCGCTGATATTACCTGCTGCAAGAATCTTGGCGGAGCCATACCTGTCTGCAAGCAGACCTCCCACAGGAGTCAGAATCACCGAGACTAGCGAGCCCAAGGTGACTGCCAGCAAGGCAGCTGTTCTGTCCATTCCGGAGGTGACCATGAAGCTGATCGAAAAGACAGCGATGATGTAGTTCACCGCGTTGTGTCCGGTAATGGCGAAGAAGCCCAGAATCACACGACGCCAGTGGGACGTGAAGACCTCGCGCAGCGGAAGCTGTGCTTCCTTGCTCTTGCTCCGTGCCTTAGCCATCGCCAGAGCATATTCAGGAGTCTCTTCCAATTTATTGCGAATATAGATCGCGACGAGAAACAGCAAAGCCGAAATCAGGAACGGTATTCTCCACGCCCACCCAAGGAGGGCCTCTTCGCCGGGAATAGATACTAGGAAGAAACAGACGGTGGCTAGCGCAATTCCCAACGGTGGCGTTGCCAGCACGAACGATGTGTATAGCCCACGACGCTTGGGATCGGCGTACTCTGCGACTAGCGTCATCGCTCCGGTGAGTTCTGCTCCAGCACCAAAACCTTGAATTAGTCGGAAAATCACCAGAAGTATGACCGCCCAGGTGCCCCAGGTGTTGGCCGTGGGCAGCAAACCGACACCGACGGTAGCGACTCCCATCAAGATAACCGATAGCAGCATTGCTGGCCGGCGGCCGAAACGGTCCCCGAGGTGTCCAATGACTACTCCTCCGAGCGGCCTAGCTATGAAGCCCACCGCAAAAGTCGCGAAAGCGGCAATGGATGCAGCCGACTCACCTGCGCTGGCAAAGAAAAGCGGGCCGATGACTACGGAAGCAGCGGCGCCATAGAGAGCATAGTCGTACCATTCAATGGTTGTTCCAAGAACGGACGCTAGAAGCGCCCTGCGACGGTTCTTGTCGCGTTGTTCGATTGCGATGCGATCAACTAATGCCATATGCCAACCTCGTCTTCGCCGAAGCATCTAAGATACCTGAAATATATTTCAACCAAGACTAGAGTGTTCTAGGGGGCTTTTGTGAACTAGGTCCCAATGTTACATATAAAAATTCCGTGCCCTCCGTGGTGGAAGATTGGGGATTCATGGCCGGCTCTCTGTCAGAGCAGCTGACTACACAGCTGCGAGAACGCATCAACCGGGGCGAGCTGGCACCCGGTTCGTTGATCATAGAACCGGCCCTCGCCCAGGAATTTAATGTCTCCAAGACCCCTGTTCGAGAATCCCTTAGACAGCTGACCAGCGAAGGTCTTTTACAGATTCTGCCGAAGAAGGGCTATCTAGTTCGAGCCGTCTCCATGAGCGATGTCTATGAAGTCGTCGAGATGCGCATTCTTCTGGAGCCGCATGTCAGCGGTCAAGTCGCCCGGATCCACAGTGCCGAACTCATTAACGAGCTCCATGCTCTTCTAGACAAGCAGGAGTCGTTAGCGAAAAGCGATCCCATCGCTTCAATGCATGCAGCTCGTCAATTCCATTCCGCGCTGAGCAATGCTTCACGCAACTCCCGTATCGTGGCCACACTTGATACATGCCTAGCCCAAACCGCACGTGCCCACTACGTGCTTCCTTCCATGCAGCCTTATATGTCGCAATCAGGTGAGCTGTCCGAGCATCGAGGAATTCTCGATGCCATTGAAGCATCCGATCCTCAAACAGCAGAATCGAGAATGCGCGAACATCTTAATTCCATTCGGACTGCAATGCTTGGTTCAAACATCTAGCTGGTGGAATAGCACACTAGTACTTAACGCCACTGGCACTTGGACTTTGACGATCGATACGGGCGGCTGTCCGGTTCTCACGTTCCCTTGTGCGGAAAGGTAATCCAACCTATGGTGATGGTGCCTGCGTAGGAGGGAGCCCGGCCAATGCTCTTTGCATTCCACAATTCAATGCAGATCTTGGAAGTAGCAGTTGCCCAAAACAGTAGTTCCTCCCCGAACCAGCAAAGCATGACTTTCTGGGACATCATCGCTGCGTTGGCGCCGTGGGCGGCCTTCCTGACGGCGGTAGTTGTTGCTGGCATCGCGTGGAAAACTCTGCAGCATCAACGGGCTAATGATGCGCGCACCGAGTGGTGGAGGCGGACACAATGGGCGCTGGAATCTACCGCTTCCAAGGATTCGAGGCTGCAGAGGATCGGCGGCGAGGTGCTCAAAAGCTTGGCTCTGAGCAATCTGACCAGCCCTGAAGACAAGCAGCTGCTCGACTCGGTCTGGCAGGAGTCATCGACCCAAATGAATGACCATAGAATCGCCCAATTGCTGTCGGACTCGGTCCGAGGCTCGAACGCAACGAACAAAGCCTCAGCGGGCGGGGTCGAGCAGCCAGAAGATAGGCCCTATGATCCAGCCAACCGTATCGAAGTCCTGGACACTCTTCGCAGGGAGATCCAGGCAGCTCAGCTCAAGGTGGTACTCGACCAGGAACTGGGCCGCCCAACATCAGACGCAGTAAAGAAGCTGGCCGCGATGCCGCTGCCCCGCGACGAATCGTCCCGGTGAGCTTAGGCGCCCAGCCGCATCCATGCGGTGCGGCGGGCACGCAGGTGCAAGGTCAATCCGCGCATTGCCATGTAGCCAAGGGCGAAGGATACCCAGATCCACACCAGTGAGGTCTGCGGGTCATGGGTGAATTCCTGGACCGCCCAGAGCATCGGTGCATAAACCGCCAGATTCAGTACTCCGACCAGACCCAGATAGCGCGCATCGCCCGCGCCGATCAGCACGCCGTCGAGCACGAAGACCAATCCGCACAATGGCTGGGACAGCGCCAGCACCCACAGGCCAACGGTCGTCAGGGAACGGATCTGTTCATCGGTGGTGAAGATCATCGGGAAGACCCATGAGGTCGCCAGCAGGAATAACCCGGTGGCAATGCCAAAGTAGATGCCCCACCGACTCATGATGCCGGTGAGCCTGCGGACCTGCTCGGCATCTCCCTGCCCCAGCTCCTTGCCGATCATTGCCTGGGCGGCGATGGCCAGGGCGTCGAGTGCGAAGGCCAGGAAGGAGAAGATGGTGAATACCAGCTGGTGAGAGGCAAGGGTCTGCTCGCCGGCGTTGGTCGCCACCATGACCGTCAACAGCAGGGCCGCGCGCATGGTCAGGTTGCGCAGCATCAGCCAAGAGCCGACCTGGCCGGTGGAGATGAACCCCGACCAGCTCGGTGCCATGGACACATGCTGTTCCACGATTCTGGGCAAGATCAGCCACAGATAGACGACGGCCATGATCCACTGCGAGATCGAAGTTCCCAGCGCCGCCCCGGCTACAGACATGTCAAGTCCGTAGACGAACGCGAAGTTCAGAATGATGTTCAGGCCGAACCCTGCGGTGGCTACGACCAGAGGCGTTTTGGTGTCCTGCATGCCTCGCAGTACGCCGGTGGCAGCCAGCACCAGCAGCATGGCGGTCAGTCCGGGCAGCGAATAGTGGATGTAGTCCACCGCGAAGCTGGCGGTCTCGCCCTGCCCGCCCATGGCCGCAACCAGCGGCCCGGCGGTGAAATAGCCGAGCACCGTAAGCACGATGCCCAAGACCACAGCGAACCACATGCCGTCGCGCCCGGCTGCCATGGCTTTGCCTGGCTGGCCTGCACCGAGTGCGCGGGCCACCGCCGGCGTGGTGGCATAGGCCAGGAATATCATCAGGCCCACCGCGGTCTGCAGCACCGTGGTGCCCAACGCCGCACCTGCCAGTTCGGCGACTCCCAGGTGCCCCACAATCGCCGAGTCAGCGATGAGGAAAAGCGGTTCGGCGATCAGTGCACCCAGCGCCGGCACTGCAAGCGCGAGGATCTGCCGGGAAATGCTGCGGCTGGATTCAGTGGGAGTCGATGAAGTCACGCAGTTAACTGTACGAAGAGCGAAAGTCGAACTCCATTTCATCTCGCCGACTGGGATCAGGCTGCTGCAGATGGCAGCGAGCAGCTTTGCTCTTCCCTTGCCTAGTGCCCGCAATTAGGATCAAGCCATAGCCGATTTATTCTTCCCTGCTTTGCGCCTGCCTGAAGGAAACCATGACTGATCAATCAACAGATTCGACCAAAATTCTCCATTGGCAATGCGCCGGCTGCGCCGTTGAATATCCGCCAGGTCCCCAGCCCACCGGGCTGTGTCCTATCTGCGCTGATGAGCGGCAGTACATTCCCGGCGGCGTCCAGCGCTGGGTCAGCACCGAAGAGCTGGTCGCTTCCGGTCTTCAGGTCGAGTTCACGCATCTAGAGCCCGGGCTGACCGCATTGACCTGCGATGGCGTGGGCATTGGGCAAAGCGCGCTGCTGATAGAAACTGCCAACGGCTGCCTGCTCTTCGATGTTCCCGGGCTAATCACGGAAGCCGCGGTGCAGTACATCCGGGCACGCGGCCCGCTGCTGGGGATCGTTGCCAGCCACCCGCACATGTACGGAGTGCAGCAGCAATACAGCCAGGCATTCGACGATGCCCCGATCTACGTTGCCAGCAAGGACGCCGAATGGGTCCAATATTCTTCGGAGGCCATCCGGCTGTGGGACGAGCCCTTTGAGGTAGCCACGGGCATCTGGCTGCATCAAGTCGGCGGTCACTTCATGGGCAGCACCGTCGCTGTGTGGAGCGCGGGCGCCGAGGGCCGCGGCGTGCTGCTGGCAGGGGATGCGATCTTCCCTGTGGCGGATGGCAATGTCACCTTCCTGCGCAGCTATCCCAATCGCATCCCGCTCTCGGCGGCGGTGGTTCGCCGGATCGCCGCCCAAGCGGGCGCCTTGGAGTTCGACCGCCTCTACAACAATTTCTCCGGCACTGTCCCCAGCGACGCCCATCAGATTGTCCAGTACTCAGCCGAACGCTATGCACGCTGGGTCTCGGGCGAATACGACGCACTCACATAATATTCCTGCAACAGAATATAGTGTTTGATCTAATTATTTAACAGGTTTCTGGCTCAGGAACGAAGCTAGGATCAGGGCAATGACCTGCAGCCCTCCAACGCACAGGACCACCATGGCCCAGCCGCTGTTCATGAACGGGATGCCGATCATCCATCCCAGAAGCGAAGAACCGACATAGTAGAAGAGGTTGTACAAGCTGGCGGCCTGCGCCCGGGCTTCGGCCGCCAAGACCGGAACCCAGCCGCTGGCCACAGCATGGGCGGCAAAGAACCCTGCGGTGAAGACCAGCAAACCGCAGATGATCACGATGAAGTTGCTGCCCAGCGTTGCGAGCAGACCGAGGAAGCTGAGCAGGATGCTCAGCCGCAGCGTGTTCATGCGTCCGAGCTTGGCGACGAGCCTTCCGCTGGCCACCGACGTGTAGGTGCCCGAAAGATAGGCCAGAAACACTAGCGCGGCCCATGAGGTGGGAATCAAGAACGGCGGGGCCTCAAGCCTGAAGGCCAGGTAGTTGTACACGGCCACGAATCCGCCCATGAGCAAAAAGCCCTGGGCATAGACCAGCACGGTTTTGCCGCGGAATGCCTGCCCGAATTTTGCGACGACCTCACCGAGGCTCCGGCCCCGGATGGGCGCAAAGCCTTGCGGCTTGGGCGCCTTCAGCAGAAAGAAGAGGGCGGCGACGACTGCCATGATGCTCACCGCAGCAACACCCCAGCGCCAGCCTGCCGGCTCGCCGACGAAGCTGGCCAGCAATCGCCCGGCCAGCCCGCCCAGCGTGGTCCCGGAGATGTAGGTTCCGCTGGCCACTGCCACGGCGCGGGCGCTGACCTCGTCGGCGAGAAATGCCAGAGCGCTGCCCGGGACGCCTGCCAACGCGATCCCTTCGAGGAAGCGCAGCGCGACCAGCAGTTGGAAGTTCGGGGCAGCGGCGCAGAGCAGGCCTAGGAATACCGAAGAAACCAGCGCAATGCTGATGACCTTGCGCCGCCCGATGCCATCGGACACGATGGCCCACGGCGTCACCGCCAGCGCCAGGCCGAAGGTCGCTGCAGAGACTGTCAGGGCCGCGTCGGAGGAGGAGACCTGGAAGTTCTGCGCGATGACCGGCAGCAGCCCCTGCACCGCATAGAGCTGAGAAAAGGTGGCCACGCCGCCGGCGAACAGCGCCCACAGCATCCCCCGGTAGGCGGGGGTCTGCGGTTCGTGTCCGGTGAACGGCATGGGCTAGATGCCCTGGGATGGAAGCAGCGGGTACACCAGGTAGACCATGAGCAGGGCCACGGTGTTGTTGATGACGTGCAGCATGTAGGAGTAGGCCATGGACTTGCCCGAGAGGATGTAGGCCGCAGACATCATGACGCCGAGCATGACGTAGGGGACCACTTCGGTCCAGTTGCCGATGCCCGCTCCCACAAAGTGGATGCCCATGAACAGGACCACGGAGATCAGCGCGCAGACCCAGACGTTCAGCTTGCGCGAAAGCTTGCCGATCAGCAGGTGCCGGAAGAAGTATTCCTCAACGAAAGGGCCGAACAAGGCGGTGACCGCAAGCATCACCGGCAGCGGCACCACCTGGGACATGCCTTCCAGCGCCTGCTGGTTCTCGCTGGTCTGCAGCTTGCCCAGCAGCGCCGAGATGATGCCGGTGGAGAGGATGGTGATCATCCAGCCGCCGGGAAGCATCAGCCACTTGGCCACCGGGTGGTAGCGCATGGTCTTGAAGGAGTCGAAGAACTGCGGCCCGCACTGGATCATCGCCAGGATGAAGAACGTGACGTAGAGGATCAGGTTGATCCCGAACAATGCCTGCTCCGAGGTGGCGAAGGCCTGCATGTATCCCGGAATCAGGGCGATCAGCGAAGCTCCGCCAAGGATGAAGAACAGGATGTAGGCGATGACCGTCAACAGGTCGCCGCGGGTGAACCTCCCGGCGTCGAAGACGCGCTGTCTGCGCCGCGGAACCGGCTGGTAGTAATTCGGGTATGGCGGCGGCTGGTGCATGTTTCCAGCCTAGCTGGCTTGGCTGTTTGTTTCCCCAGTCCACGCTTAGCCCCGCTATTCTTCTTCCGGAGGCATCTGCCCGTCCCAATTATCCGGCTGCCCGTTCAGGTCCTTCCGTTCTTCAGGCGGGTCGATCCGCGTGGCGGTCAGGTCACGCGGCACCAGGTTGAATCCCTGCCAGTGCACTTCCATGGGCGACTGCTCTTCGTCGCGGGGAACGTGGTGGTAGCCCACCGCCACCCATGACACGACGTCGTCGAGCTTCTGCCGCTTCTGGTCCTTCACATAGTCCAAGACTCCCCGCCCGCAGCCGCCGCGGTTATAGGTCGCATAGACCTGGCATTCGTCCGCGTTGGTGAAGGCGACGTCGTAGCCGATTTCTTCGGTTCCCGACCCGGCGCCTTGTTCCGACGGCTGATGGTTGCGCGCATCGTCGACGAAGGTGAAGCTGTCGGTCTTTCCCATGTCGATCTCATAGGACATGACGTGGCCGTCCTCGTTCAGCAGCGAAGGTGCGGAGACCTTCCACCAGCGCGAATCTTTCCAGCGGCCCGTGGCAGGCGAAGCGATCTTCGTGTACTTTCCTTCGACGACCGGCGAATGCTTTCCTTCCTTTCCGGTGCTGCGGGTGTCATACTGCTCGATCTGCTGGCCGGCTTCACCGCCCAGCGCCCAGTCGATTTTCCATACGGCGTTATGCGAATGGCTGGAAGCGTGGTCCTGCTGCCCCTCGCCTACAGCGCTGCCGTGGTCCTTGTCGCTGTAGTCTGCTGGTGACAGGTCTCCGGTGGCGCCCAGGGAGGGCCGGATCGTGCCGTCGGCTCCGAAGGTGATCTGGTTGATGTATTCGTACCAGCCGACCTTCGAGATCGTCGACAGCTGCCAGTCGTCTTTGCGCTTGGCGAGCAGTTCGCCGACTTCGCCCGAGCGGTAGGACAGCCCGGCATCAACCATGTCGCTGCACAGCACCGGCCGGTCGACGATCTTTCCGAACTTCTTGCCGTCGCCGATCGTGGGAATCGGATGCTCCAGCAGATCACCTGCGCATTCAGTTTCGGTCAGCGAATGCATATTCGGCCCGCCGAACCCTGCGGTGGTGATGTCGGAAGTCATCCGGCCGCCGTCGTCATAAGGCACTTCCAGCTGGGCCAGGGACATCGAGCTGATCAGCTTGATCGGCTCGGCGCCGGGCGGTGCAAAGGCCACATCGCTGAGCACCATCCCGAGCTTCGGGTCCACCGAAAAGCACAGTGACCAGGTGGCCCCGCTGCTCATCTTTTGGCTGAGCGGGCTCTGGCCCTCGGAGCAGTCGGCCGGCACGGCTTGTTCCTGCTGTTTTCCTGCCGCGGCATCCTGCGCAGAAGCTGCGGTGGTACCCGCCTGGCATCCTGCAAGCAGCGCCGCCGACACTAGGCAGAGAGTCTTAACCATTTTTACGAACACTTGGCCGTACACATCCTTGAAGCTTCGTAGCTGTACTGTCATTAACGCGCCAAGATGGGGAACCCCCTCAAGGGTCCCCCATCTGGTGCTAATCAGCGCAGGGCGCTAGCCGCGCTGCGAGCGGCGGCGGGCCGCCACGCTCAGGACTACGCCGCCGGCGGCTGCCAGCAGGCCGAGCAGCGAGAAGCCGATGACATTTGCGCCGGTGCTGGCCAAATCGTCATTGTTCTGCTTGCCGTCGTTATCCTGGTTTCCATCATCGGTACCGTTGTTGTCGGTACCGTTGTTGTCGCCGTTGCCGTTGTTGTCGTCGGAGCCGACTACCTCGAACTTGCCGGAGTCGATCTTCTTGCCGTCTTCGTCATTGACGTCGACGGTGTAGAAGCCTTCCTTGATGTCCTTTGGCAGCTGGATCTTGAACTCGAAACCGCAGCTTTCATCGATGGTGATCAGCTGGGCAGCGGCGCCCTTGCTGATGGCAACCTCGATCTGCTTGCCGTCCTCTCCGGTCACGCTGACCGACACGGTCTGGCCCGGGGTGAAGCCCTGGCCCTTGACCGTCACAGTGTCGCCGGCCTTCACCTTTTCAGGCGATACGGCGATCGACTGCTCGGCCTCGCACATGTCAGCGGTCTTCTCGGTGATCCGCAGCGAACGGGTCTGCTCGACGCCCTGTGGATCCACGGTGGCGACGGTGTAGTCGCCTTCCTTGGCATCCTCAGGGATGGTGTAATCGGTGGTGAACTTGCCATCGTCGTCGGTGGTGACCTCGATGGAGTCTACGACCTTGCCATCCTTGTCGCGCAGCTCGATGGTGATCGTGGTGTTTGGAGCATAGCCCTCGCCCACGATCTTCACGCGTTCGCCCGGAGCAGCCTCGTCTGGGTTCACGGTGAACTCAGGGCTCGCCTGCTGCTCATCGATGACCAGGCCCGCATCCACCGAGGTGTTCGATGCGGCGTTGGCCGACAGCTGCACCGCCGCGGTGCGGCCGTTCTCGCCTGCATCCGAGTCGATGCTGCGGTCATTGCCCTGTGCCTGCTTGGTGAAGGCGGCGTTCTTCGGAGCCTTGAACTCGACCACGTACTCGCCGTAGTTCAGGTTCTCGAAGCCGTACTTGCCGTCCTCGCCGGTGGTGGTGGAGACCGGGTTGCCGTCCTCGTCCACTACAGGGTTGCCATCGGCATCCAGCAGGTTCACTGCCACGTCCTTGACCCCGGCTTCGCCCTCGGTCTGCAGGCCGTCGGAGTTGGCGTCGTTCCAGACGAAGTCGCCCAGCGATGCGCCGTCGTTCCCGTTTCCGTTACCGTCAGGCGCTGTAACCTGCAGGGTGGTGGAATCGGTGTTGCCCTCGGCGTCCTCGGCGGTGACTGTGTACTCGCCCTCCACGGTGCCCTCAGGAACCGTGACGTCGGTGCTGAAGTGGCCGTTTTCATCCGTGGTGACCTTGATCGGGTCGCCCACAGGGTTGCCGTCCTTGTCCTTCAGGGTGATGGTGACTTCGCTGTTCGGGGCGTAGCCATCGCCAATGACGTTGGTTTCCTCGCCTGGCGCCACCTTGTCGGGGTTGACGGTGACGGTGGCTTCCTCAACTGCCGGAGCATCCACCACGCCGGCGTCCAC
Organism: Glutamicibacter uratoxydans; assembly: GCF_006539925.1. Taxonomy (GTDB): domain Bacteria; phylum Actinomycetota; class Actinomycetes; order Actinomycetales; family Micrococcaceae; genus Glutamicibacter; species Glutamicibacter uratoxydans. Next base: position 191,949 of record NZ_BJNY01000002.1, read on the forward strand.
ACCGTTGTTCACCGGTGCCTGGCTGGTCAGGGTGACTGCCTCGGTGCGGCCGTTTTCGCCGGCATCCGAGTCAATGCCGCGGTCATCGCCCTGCTTGGCAGGGGCGAAGGATGCGCCTTCAGGAGCAACGAATTCAACGATGTACTGCTTGATCTGCAGTCCGGCGAAGCTGTAGCTGCCGTTGTCGTCGGTCTTCGTGCTGACCTTGTTGCCTTCGGCGTCGTTGACCGGGTTGCCGTCGGCATCCAGCAGATTGACGGTGACATCGGGCAGGCCCGATTCGCCCTCGTCCTGCAGGCCGTTGCCGTTGGCGTCACGCCAGACGCGGTCGCCCAGCTGGCCGTTGTTTCCGCCGTTGTTGCCATCCGGCTCGGTGACGGTCAGCTCGACGTCGTCCGAGTTGCCTTCGGCATCCTTGGCTTCAACGGTGTACTCGCCCGGAGCCGCGTCCTGCGGAACTTCCAGCTCGGTGCTGAAGCGCCCCTCGTCGTCCGTGGTGGTCTTGACCGGGTCGCCTACAGGCTTGCCGTCCTTGTCCACCAGCTGTACGGTGACTTCCGAGTTCGGGGCGTAGCCCTCGCCGTTGACGGTGGTCTTCTCGCCCGGGGCGACTTCGCCCGGGTTGACCGAGACCGTCGCCTCGTCGACGGCCGGGGCATCCACGATGCCCGCGTCGATGGTGCGGTCGACCGGAGCCGCAGAGGTCAGCGTGACCACGGTGCTGCGCCCGTTCTCCCCGGCGTTGGAATCCAGGGCGCGGTCTTCGCCAGCCTCGGCTGGGGAGAAGCCCGCACCTTGAGGAGCCGCGAATTCAACGATGTACTCGCCCAGGGCCAAGCCGGTGAAGGCGTAGTTGCCGTTGTCATCGGTGGTGGTGGTCACCGGGGTTCCCGAGGCGTCGGTGACTGCGTTGCCCTCGGCGTCCAGCAGGTTGACCACCGCGCCGGCCAGGCCGGATTCGCTGGAGTCCTGGATGCCGTCGCTGTTTGCATCGCGCCAAACGCGGTCGCCCAGTTCACCCTCGCCGCCCGGGTTCGGGTTGGGGTTGCCGTCGTCCTTCGGCGAGACCACCAGGGCGGTGGAGTCGCTGTTGCCCTGGTCGTCCTTGGCTTCAATGCCGTAGTCGCCCGGTTCAACATCCTCGCCGACTGGCAGCGGGGTGGTGAAGTGGCCGTTCTCGTCGGTGGTGACGGTGATCGGATCGCCGACCGGATTGCCGTCCTTGTCCACCAGTTGCACGGTGACTTCCGAGTTCGGTGCGTAGCCGTCGCCGGTCACCTGGGTTTCCTGGCCTGGCTTCACATCGCTTGGGTCTGCCGTCACCGTTGCCTCGGACGGCGCCGGGGCATCCACGATGCCGGCGTCGATGGAGGTGTTGACAGGCACTACCGAGGTCAGCGCGACGACGTCGGTGCGGCCGTCCTCGCCGGCGTTGGAATCATTGGTGCGGTCCTCGCCTGCGTTGGCCGGCGAGAACTTGGCGCCTTCCGGTGCCACGAATTCGACGGTGTACTCGCCCAGCTCGAGGCCGGCGAAGGTGTAGTTGCCGTTCTCGTCGGTGGTGGCGGTGACAGGATTGCCGTCGGCGCCGTTGACCGGAGCGCCCGAGGCGTCGAGCAGGTTGACCTTGACGCCCTGAATGCCGGCTTCGCCGGAATCCTGGATGCCGTTGGCATCTGCATCGCGCCAGACCCGGTCGCCCAGTTCGCCGTTGCCGGCAGGAGGGTTATTGGAGTCGGTGACGTTGATTCCGGTGGTGGTCTCGTCTCCGTCCTTGTCGGTGGCGACCACGTCGTACTCGCCGGGCGCGGTGTCCTCAGGGACTGGGACCTGCTGGGTGAACTCTCCGTTCTCATCGGTGGTGACCTCGATGGGATCGCCGACCGGGTTTCCGTCCTTGTCCTTGATGACCACGGTGATGGTCTCGTTCGGCTCGAAGTCCTTGCCCTTGACGGTGGTTTCTTCGCCCGGCTTCACGTCGGTCGGATCCGCGGTGATCGAAGGCTGCTGTGCCTGGTCTGCTGCGACAAGGCCTGCATCAACGGTGTTGTTGTTCGGCGCCTCGGTAGTCAGCACAACCGCAGGGGTGCGGCCGTTCTCAACATTGGCGTCCGAATCCTTGGCGTCGTCATCACCCTGGTCAGCAGCGGTGAAAGTCTTGCCTTCTGGAGCCTTGAACTCAACGACGTACTCACCGTTGGGCAGCTTGTCGAAGGTGTACTTGCCCGAATCATCGGTCGTCGCAGTACGCGGGGTTCCATCTTCACCGTTGACCGGGTTGCCATCGGCATCCAGCAGGTTCACGGTGACACCGGGAACGCCTGCTTCGCCATCTGACTGCAGGCCGTCCTTGTTGGCGTCATCGAAAACGGTGTCGCCAATGCTGCCGTTGCCCGGCTGCGGGGTGGTTCCATCGTCGTCAACGAGGCCCGCATCCACCTGGTCGGTGGTTGGAGCATCATCGGTCAGAGTCACCACCGGGGTAACACCCTCGGAGTTGGCGTCCGAATCCTTGGAATCGTCATCACCCTGGTCAGCAGCGGTGAAGGTCTTGCCTTCCGGTGCGACAAAGCCGACGGTGTAGTCGCCATTAGGCAGCTTGTCGAAGGTGTACTTGCCCGAATCATCGGTCGTCGCAGTACGCGGGGTTCCATCTTCGCCATTGACCGGGTTGCCGTCGGCATCCAGCAGGTTCACGGTGACGCCAGGAACGCCTGCTTCGCCGTCAGACTGCAGGCCGTCCTTGTTGGCGTCATCGAAAACGGTGTCGCCAATGCTGCCGTTGCCCGGCTGCGGAGTGGTTCCATCGTCGTCAACGAGGCCAGCATCCACCTGGTCGGTGGTCGGAGTGTCGTCGCTGACGGTCACAACTGGAGTTACGCCCTCGGCGTTTGGATCCGAGTCGACTGCGCGATCGTCACCTTGCTGCGCTGGAGAGAAGGTCTTGCCTTCCGGTGCAACGAAGCCGATGGTGTAGTCGCCATTAGGCAGCTTGTCGAAGGTGTACTTGCCCGAATCATCGGTCGTCGCAGTACGCGGGGTTCCATCTTCGCCGTTGACCGGGTTGCCATCAGCATCCAGCAGGTTCACGGTGACGCCTGGAACGCCTGCTTCTCCGTCAGACTGCAGGCCGTCCTTGTTGGCGTCATCGAAAACGGTGTCGCCGATGCTGCCATTGCCCGGCTGCGGGGTGCCCGGCTCGGTCACAGTGACCTTGCCTTCAGCCGGAGTATCAGTGGTGACGTCGGTAGCGACAATCTTGTAGTCGCCAGGTGCAGCGTCATCCGGAACTGGCACAGCGGTGGAAGGAATCTTGCCCTCAGGATCAGCCTTGACGGTAATCGGATCACCGACAGGCTTTCCGTCAGGATCAGTCAGCTGCAGGGTCACGTCTCCTTCAGGAGTGAAGCCTTCGCCAGTGACATTAGTTGGCTGGCCCGGCTCAACAGACCCCGGGTCGACGGTGATGGCAGGGTTGATCACCGCAGCATCGTCACATGCGCCGATGCGGACACCTGCAGTGCCCAGATTCAAACGACCTGCATCAGCTGCCTGAATCAGGCCGAGGCTCAAAGCTGAAACTTCGAGGCTCTCGGTCATTTCTCCATCAGGGCCTTCACAAGTCGTGGTGACCTGCCGGTTCAGTTGAAGCGAAACAACCTGGTTCAGGACCTTGAAGAATGGATCCAGCACCGCGCGAATCGGCATGGTCATGGCGCCGGTCTTGATATCGGTGATGGCCAATTCGTAGAGGTTTTGTCCGTCGTCGGACAGGATGTAGTCGCGGATCGGCACGATCGCAGTCTTGACCAGCGGTGCAACGATGGTATTGATAGTTGCCTTGAGCGGTTCGCAAACGAGTGCCGAGCCGTCGCACTCTACAGGCTTGACGTCGCCCATGAGGTTGACGCTCCACGAAGCGGTTGCTGGAGCGATTCCCGTCGTCTTGACGTTGAGATCCAGCGTGACGCTGTCGAGTGCGCCCTCGATGGAACCTACTGCGATGGATACAACTTCATTGATCAAGTCATGAACTGACTCACCAATGATCGGGTAAAGCTGGTCGTCGATCAGCTCAGTATTCGGAGCCTGGTTGTTAATACCGTCGGGAAGATCAACGCCCTCCGGACGTTCGCCTGAGTAGGCCTTGTCCAGGTCGACGTAGATAGTTCCCTTGGAGAAGTCGACGGTGAGAATTTCATTCTTCGTGGTAATCGGCTTATCAACGATTGCGGCAAAAATCTTCTCTTGCATGTTTGACTTGACGTCAAAACTAACCTCAGCGCCAGCTGGAAGCGCCTTGGTAATGCCAGTAACCAGCGTGGTGAAGTCGCCAAGCTTGCCGACACTGTCTTCAACGATTCCGTCGATCTGTCCGACAGAATCGTAAATAGATTCTGCAAGGTCATCGACCAGAGGGGACTGCAGTTCGAGGTTTGCCTCGGCAACTCGGTACTGGCCTGGGCCTCCGACATTGTCCGGGTCCTGGAACTTGCCATCGACAGCCTTCACGTGGGCTCCGCCAACACCAGCGGTCAGCTCGGCCTTCGACAAAATCGCGTCGGTGATTCCGTCAGCGCCGGAAGCTTTGAACAGCGAAAGCAGATCTAGCTTTGCCGTACCGAAGCCGCCTTCTTTGCCGTCGAGGCCAATCGACCCGTCTGCGCCGGCAATACCGGTGATGGCCTCGCCGTTCTTGGCATCAGTTGCTGATGAGCGCGAAAGCATCGCGCCAAGTTCGCCATAGTCAATTACCTGGTCTACCGGCAGTTCAACACCACCAAGATCGATAAGCTGGCTGCCAATCAGAGAGGCGTCAAGTGCGCCGTCATCCTCAGCTGGACCGCTCGGGAACAAAGCACGGCTTTGCCCGCCACCGGCCAATTCCTTGCCCAGCAGACTTAGGTCGATAATGCTGGAAGCTGATTCGGTCTTCTCATCTGGCTTGGTGTCAACATCAGCAAAAGCTGGAAGCCCAAATGTGGATACAGCCACGGATGAGACCATGCCTAGTGCCAGTGGTCGTCTCCACCATCCGGCGTGTACTGCAGGTGCGGTCTTACTGCGCTCGGTGCGTCGCATTCAGACACCCTCCTTGTTTTTTGTGCTTGTGATTGGCACCCCAAGGTTTCCCCAAGGTTTATCCAAGCTTGTTACAAGGGGAGAAATCAAGAGATTTCTCAAAGTTTCTTAAATTTAACGAGCTAGTTGTTTTAACTCTGACTTGCGCATATATAGAAAGACGAACGACTATACAAGTTATTCAATCGACGTCGCAACTGCTGCAGAGGGGAAAATGGGCACACGACACCCAGGGAATGAGCCTTAGCGACTCAGAAAACAAGAACCGACTCTACGGTTCGTTAAAGACAACCAGACAGCGCCGAGCAACTAAAAACGAATTACTCCAAGACTCGGATCGCGCAACGCTCCAGAAAGAGCCGCCGCAAAAGAACGCCCTTTGGTCACGAGCAATCGCAGCCAAGTGTTGCAATCTGACATTTGAAGCAGACAGAAGTGCTCATGCCTCACTACTGGGCAGGAGCAAAATCCTTCTGCGCAACCTCCGGCAAAAGGGCAAAACACACAAACATAAGTTTTCCTCAAACAAGTGATAACAATTGATGATGCGCGAGTTATTTAGAATCTAGCACGGACAAAACATGCCGCACAATACCTTTACTTGAGCTTAACTTGAGCTTAAGTGAAGATTTGCTGAATAGTCGAACAGGCAAGAATCTTCCAGCAGGGCTGGCGTCACGTACCCTTTTGCCTTGCGAAGAATCTACTTCAATCATCAAAGTTACTGGTCAAATCCACATTCATAGCAATAGAATCTCGATAACAGCCACGAAGGCGACGTCACTTAAACTCAAAATCCCGGCATGCGCTTCGAAAAGAACTTGAAGCGAGTACCGGGATTCGATAATCGAATAATTAACCTAATCCGATTTTACGTACTAAAGATTGGCTTCGACTAGTTCCTGTCGTAGCCTTCGCGTCCCTTGATCTGCAGATCAGGGAACATGAACTTGTAGGTCGCACCTGCAATCGCTGCACCGATGATCGGAGCGACGATGAACAGCCAGACCTGGCCCAGTGCCTCGCCGCCGGCGAACCAAGCGACACCCAGAGAACGGGCAGGGTTGACCGAGGTGTTGGAAACCGGGATGGCCACCAAGTGGATCAAGGTCAGCGACAGTCCGATGGCAACGCCGGCAAAGCCCTTCGGGGCGCGGCGGTCCGTGGAACCGATGATGACGTAGAGGAAGATCGCAGTCAGCACGATTTCGGCAACCAGTACAGAAAGCATGGAGTAGCCATCTGGCGAGCGGTCGCCGTAGCCGTTGGTGGCGAAGCCCGATTCAACAGCGTTGAATCCGTCCTTGCCGCTGGCAATCAGGAACAGCACGGCACCTGCGGCCGAGGCTGCGATGATCTGGGTGATGATGTAGGCAGGAACATCCTTCCAGGCGGTGCGGCCTGCAACTGCGGTGCCGACGGTGACTGCAGGGTTGAAGTGGCCGCCCGAGATGTGGCCGACCGCGTAAACCATGACCAGCACCGTCAGGCCGAAGGCCAGGGCTACACCTAGGAAGCCGATGCCCATATTGATGGTTCCATCTGCGACAACCTTGGCGGAGAAGATCGCTGCGCCACAGCCTCCGAAGACCAGCACGAAGGTTCCTAGGAATTCTGCTGAGAGTTTGGCACCGAGTGTTGGTGCGGCATTGTCTGACATGCTGCGTTTCCTTTCCTCAAGGGATTAAAGCGAGTGCACGTACATACTATTCTCTAGTCTTGATCCCATATGTCTACCCACAGATGAAAATCGAGTGAAACTCGTGACAAAAATTGGCAGTTCCTAACAATGGGGAGCAGCTTTTTCCGGTCAGACGTATCTATCACCTGCCGACATATTCAAAATGCCATGCTTCAGCGTACGGATTCTTGCTTCCATCTGAACGGTACTGTTCGAGATTCTTCCGATGCACCCAGTTGTATTTGCTGGAGTTAGCTTTCAGCCATTTGTAGTATTTGCCGGAAAAGGAGTAGTTGTAGCTCTCAGGGAAGTCGATGGCCAAACCCCATCCGTGGTTTGAAGTTCCCGGCTTCGCCGCGATGTAGGGGCCGAGCTCGGAATAGAAGAATTTCTGGGTATCCAGCGTGCGGTAGGCAAGATCGATGTCCAGATTCTTGCCGAACTTGTTCTTGAATGCAGTATTCAGCTTTGTCAGGTCAGCTACGGCTGGCGCTGCAAGCAAGGTCTTCTCCTTGTCCCACCCGGCGGCGGCCAGCATTGATGCTGGAATGTTCCCATTGCTCTGGCGGCGGACCGCAGCTGCGGTGACTTTTGTCGTGTTCGAGGTCTTGGCGCTGCTGGTTCGCTTCAGTGCTGATGACTTCATCCATCCATCTGCGCCTTGGGTTCGCACGTAGAACCAGCCCGAAACCTGACCCGCCTTCCTCTCCCAGGCAAGATCGCGGTAAACAATGGAGTTTGCAGGGATGTCGCCGATGCGCTTGGCGCCGTTCACCGACGCGTACAGATCTGTTCCGGCCAATCGGGAGTAGTATCGATCGGTAAGCCCTGCCCTGTTCGTTGTGTACGGTCCGGCGTCGATTTCGCAGCCTTTGGAACAGGTCCTGACGTAGCTGCCGGAGACCCAGCCAGTCTTTCCTTTGGTGGTGATCTTGTACCAGTCATTGGACGATTTGGCTGTGGCGTAGGCCGGCTGTCCTTTGTCGATCTTCGCAATGCTGGCGTATTTGGTCCCCGGACCGGTTCTGATGTTCAGCCGAGTGGTTGGCTTGACCCAGAGTTTGACCGCCGTGGAAGATACGACCGCCGGCGCGGCTACAACTGCTGCACCTTGCGCCGGGATTGGAGCCGCGGCGACAGGCTGCAGCGGAGCAATCAGCGCCACAGCCGCCAGCACCGTCATGACCCGTCGTACGCCGCGAATTCGGTGGTCCATACTTTGTGAGCCTCTTGTTCTTTTAGGGAAAAGCAGTAGTCAGAAGCTATCTGCGCACAACATGCTATGTGAGCTCATCACCGGGCGACAACACCGCACAGTTTCATGTCTGCCAATGGGGCAGACACCCAGATCAGCCAACTGTGCCGCTGGCGTACTGCGTCCGCGGACGTCGGTCGAAGACCGCGGCGGCGGCGATTCCCACCACGACACCAAGGAGGTTCCCCATGGCGCAGTCCCACATCATCTGCGCGCCCACAGAAGGGTTTGCCAGCTGCAGCATCAAGATGACCAATGGCGTGAAGAAGCTCAACGCCAGGCCGTAGTTGCGCACCATATAGGCCTCGGTCGGGAACATCAGCAAGATGATGAGGCAGCCGAGGAACACTTCGCTGGGACCCAGGTAGTAGATCCCCAGCAGCACCCCAATGCCCGCCAGCGTCCCGGCAATCCGATGGGTGCCACGGCGCAGGCGTCCGCGCGCGTTGCCGGCGGCCAGCGGGACTGCCGCACCTGCCATGGTCCATTGCAAATGCTCTACCTGCAGCCCGATGCCGATGGCCCCGGCCAGGAAGACGACCACCAGGTAGGTCCCCGCCCGGCGCAGAACATTGGGCCAGGGAAAGGCAATGGTCTCAACACCGTGTTCTTTCGCGGGACCGAAGCGGGCAAGCTGGCCGAGCAGGATGCTGAACAGCGCCGTGGCGACGAAGGCCACCAGACCGTCGACGGCAGGGCGCTCCCCCACCGGCAGGGTGCCCAATGCGCCGAAGGCAAAGAGGGGGAAGAACGCGCCACCCGGCTTGAGCCCATAGCGGTCGGCAATCACGGAGCTGAAAGCTGCCCAGAACATGCCGCCAGCCAGCAGCGGCCAACCGTGCAGCCCGAAGGGGGCAAGCATGATTCCGCAGACCCCGGCGCAGAGCATCATGGCCGCGCCCAGCGCCTGGTTCTTGAGCCGCAGTAGCCGGTGCGGATTGCGGCCGTACATCCCCACCACCGAGCCGAAGACTGCGTAGGCCAGTAGTTCCGGCCGCCCGATCAGCAACAGCATGATGCCGGGCACGCTCAGGCCCAGGCCCACTCTCAGCGCTGGCCGGACTTCGGGGCTGTGTGAAGCAAGAAAGTGCTGCCAGCTGGCAAAGGCACGGAACCTCGTCTTGAACGATGTTCGGACCGATGCCGCCTGCGCCGCGTTTCCTGTTTCCACGTTTCCTCCCCCACTTGCCTTGGCCCACCCGCTCATTGACGAGTGAAGGCCTGCTACTAGGGTTGACGAAAACGTTTGATTACGTCCAACAATTACTTTTGATAGCTCAACAACTAATGCTTATCATGCCTACTGAGCGAAATTTCGGATCGTGGAAACGTCTCAAGAATAATTTTTGTTAATGCCTGTGACATGAGTGTTAACGGTTTGCTATCTTCCATGACAAGCGAGATTTGCGAAGTCACTTCCGGATCGTCCAGCTGCGTCAAGACGATTCCCGGGAGCTCTCCCAGAGGAGGCAGCCACTGGCGTGGAACGATGCTCGCCCAGTTCCCGGTGGACACGTGAGCCAGCAGCGTCACGATGGAATCACATTCAATGCGCGGACTGACTCTCAACCCCGCTTCCTGCAGCTTCTGGTCAAGGACCTTGCGTCCACGCAGGGAAGAGTCCAACAGGCACAGCGGAAGGGCAAGTGCGGTGTCCCACGATGCCGGCACATCTTCTTGTAGCATTCCCGGCGCTGTGAGCAGCACATGCTGCTCGGCATACAGCCGATACACCACCAACCCAGCAAGATCTTGCGGTTCGGCGTAGATCAGGCCGGCATCAAGTTCATAGTTTCGGATCTGGCGAATAATATCCACCGATCTCAGGCTCGCCTGCACGTTGACGTTCACCTCTGGATGGGTTCGTGCGAACTTGTCGGTGAGCGTTGCGATCGTCGAGGACGCGGCAGGGACTGTTCCCACCCGCAGCGTCCCGGTCAGCCCGCCTTGCAACGCCGCAATTTCCTGCTTGAGTGATTCCTGATCCTTCAGGAGTTTGCGCGCCCATTTCAGCACCGCTTCGCCTTCCACCGTCAGGCCCTGAAACGCGTGGCCTCGGCGGACCAGCGGAGTGCCAAGCTCTTTTTCAAGCTTGCGGATTCCTTCAGACAACGCAGGCTGAGAGACCATGCATTCATCGGCGGCCCGGGCAAAATGCCGTTCATTGGCCAGCGCAACCAGGTACTCCAACTGTCTAAGAATCATGGGTCTATTGCATCATTGTCTGAATCCGCGAGCGTCATCGATGACCTTCAGTCGATCTGCTAAGTGATAGTAAGAATTTCCCTTACTATCACTTAGCGCTTAAGTGATAGTAAGGTGACAAGTAACTATCGCTTAGGAGCATTCGATGACTGGAACTCACAATAGGCTGTTCGTTCCCGTTCCTAAACTAGGTACGGTGACACAATTCTGGTCGCCCCAACATCCGCAAATATTCTCCAATGCCGAAGTGCGTAGACAGACCGGCAACTACGAGTCAGCTGTTACGGCGAAGCTGGCCATGTGGTCTGCCGAGATTGATGCTCAGCTGGCCGCAGAGCTTGAAGAAGCCACCAATTCCCTACGCAGCTTTGATACTTTTGCGTCTGCTTCCCTTGGAACTTCCAGCCCCGAACTGGGGCCCATGTCGAGTATTCTGCTTCGCACAGAAAGCGCTTCTAGCAGCCAGATTGAACAGCTATCAACCTCTGCAAAGCAACTGGCGCTATGGGAGATCAACGAGAGCCAGAAATCCAACGCTCAAACCGTAATCGGCAACGTACGGGCCATGGAAGCAGCCTTGAAGCTCTCCGAAAATCTTTCAGTCGAGACGATCTTGGCAATGCATTCTGAACTCTTGTCACACCAGCTAGACATGGCCGAAGAAGCCGAGAAGCTCCGCCGAGAACTTGTCTGGATTGGAGGGAAAGACAATGCGGGCCCCCGCGGGGCGTCGTATGTCGCGCCCCAGCACGAGTTGATCCCCGAAGCCCTCGACGACTTGATGGATTTCATGAATCGAGATGATGTCCCTGCACTAGTACAGGTAGCAGTTGCTCATGCCCAGTTCGAGACGATCCACCCATTCGTCGATGGCAACGGGCGTACTGGGCGAGCCCTCGCACATGCGATGCTTCGCAAACGGAAAATTACAGTCAACACCACGGCTCCGGTTTCTGCCGGCATTCTGCGAAACACGCAAGCCTATTTCGAAGCGCTCACCGAGTTCCGCAATGGCAACGCCTACCCAATCATCAAAATATTCATTAACGCGAGCATCTACGCTGCAGCAACAGGCGAGCAATTAGTTTCCACCCTGGCCCAGATTATGCAGCAATCTCGAATGAAACTGTCCGGGATTCGCTCCAACTCTTCGGTCTTCAAAATTCTTCCACTGCTCATCGCACAGCCGATTGTCAACGCCAACTATCTCAAGAAGACCTTGGGTATCAACGACGCCAGTGCCCAACGGTCCCTCGCTGTCCTTGCCGAGCGAGGAGTCTTGAAAGAAAAGACAGGGCAAAGCCGCAACAGGATCTGGCAACACGACCAGGTCCTGGCAGCACTGGATGAATACGCCAAAACGATCCGGCGAGATACCGTTCGATAGCTGCGCAAAGCCCCCCGTACCCGACAGATTCGTCAGGTACCGGGGGCTTTTGAATGGGAGGCTACTCGCTCTCCTCCTGGGCATCCGGAGTCGGAGCCGCAGTCAGCGGAATTCCGCCGGTGGCAGCCGGGATGGCCGCCGTGGAAGGATTCGCATCAACGTCTTCGGCAGGGCCGGAGAACTGCGACTGGTACAGGCGGTAGTAGGCGCCCTGTACCTTCAGCAGCTCTTCGTGGTTGCCCTGCTCGACGATCTTGCCCGCCTCCATCACCAGGATGGTGTCGGCATCGCGGATGGTCGAGAGGCGGTGGGCGATCACGAAGCTGGTGCGATCGCTGCGCAGCGCGGCCATGGCCTGCTGCACCAGCAACTCGGTGCGGGTATCCACCGAAGAGGTCGCCTCGTCCAGGATCAGCAGCGACGGGTTCGCCACGAACGCGCGGGCGATGGTGATCAGCTGCTTTTCACCGGCAGAGACGTTCGTGCCCTCTTCGTCGATGACAGTGTCATAGCCGTCGGGAAGAGCGCGCACAAAGCGGTCCACGAAGGTTGCCTTGGCCGCCGCGATGACTTCCTCATCGGTGGCGTCCAGGCGTCCGTAGCGGATGTTCTCCATGATGGTTCCGCCGAACAGCCAGGCGTCCTGCAGCACCATGCCCACCTTGGAGCGCAGGTCTGCGCGGGTGATCTTGGTGATGTCCACGTTGTCCAGCGTGATGCGTCCGGAGTTCAGCTCGTAGAAGCGCATTACGAGGTTCACCAGCGTGGTCTTGCCGGCGCCGGTGGGACCCACGATGGCCACGGTGTGGCCCGGATCCGCCTCGAAGGACAGGTTCTCGATCAGCGGCTTCTCCGGGGTGTAGGAGAAGGTCACATCTTCGAAGGTCACGTGTCCGTCGGTGCGCGCAGGAAGCTGCTCGCTGGATTCCTCCGGCTCCTGCTCCTCGGCATCCAGCAGCTCGAAGGTGCGCTCGGCCGAGGCGACGCCGGACTGCAACATGTTCGCCACGCCGGCAATCTGGCCCAGCGGCTGGGTGAACTCGCGCGAGTACTGGATGAACGCGGTCGCGTCGCCCAAGCTCATCGCGCCGGAGGCAACGCGCAGGCCGCCGACTACCGCGATGCCCACGTAGGCAAGGTAGGAGATGAAGTTCATGACGGGCATGATCATGCCCGAAACGAACTGGGCGCCGAAGCTTGCCTTGTACAGCTCCTCGTTGCGGTCGGTGAAGCGCTGGACCATGTCCTCTTCGCGGCCGAAGACCTTCATCAACTCATGGCCGGAGAAGGATTCCTCGATCTGGCCGTTCAGCGCTCCGGTGTTCTTCCACTGGGCGGTGAACAGCTTCTGCGCGCGCGAACCGATGATGCCCGCGGCGGCCGCTGACAGCGGCAGCGCAACCAGGGCGATCAGCGCCATCTGCCAGGACACCACGAACATCATGATTACGATGCCGATGACCGTCATGATCGACTGCACCAGCTGGCTCAGCGCCTGCTGCAGGGCGTTCTGGATGTTGTCCACGTCGTTGGTCACGCGCGAGAGGAGGTCGCCGCGCTGGCGGGTGTCGAAGTAGTTCAGCGGCAGGCGGTTGAGCTTGTTCTCCACATCCTGGCGCAGCTTATAGACCACGCGCATCACCAAGCGGTTCAGCAGCCAGCCCGAAGCCCAGGAGAACAGCGAGGCGATGAAGTACATGGACAGGACAATCAGGATGTACTGCGAAAGCAGGGTGAAGTTGATGCCTTCGCCCGGCACGAAGTCCACCCGGGAGAGCATATCCGCCATGGTGCCCTGGCCGGAGCTGCGCAGCTGCTCGATGACTGCATCGGCAGGGGTTCCCGGAGGAACCTGCAGCTTGGATCCGACGAAGCCGGCGAAGATGACGTCCATCGCCTTGCCGAGGATCCGCGGGGCCACCACGGAGAGCACCACGTACACGGTGATCAGCGCAAAGACCGCAACCATGCCCAGCTTGTACGGGGACATCAGCCCGATCAGGCGCTTGGCCGAAGGCCAGAAGTGCTGCGCCTTGCGCACGGGCGCGCCGCCGCTCCAGTCGTCGGCGCCTGCGGCGGTGTCGAACTCGTCGACGTCTGCCAGCTCGGCGTCAAGCTCCGGAGCTGTCGTCTTGTCAGTTTTCTTTGCCACTTAGGCCACCTCCTCCGCGCTGAGCTGGGATGTCACAATTTCTTGGTAGGTTTCCGAGGTTTCGAGCAGCTGCTCGTGCGTACCCTGGGCGACGATTTCGCCGTGGTCCAAGACTAGGATCTGGTCCGCGTTGGTGATCGTGGAGACGCGCTGCGCCACGATGATCACCGCCGCGTCCTTGGTCGGCTCGGCCAAAGCGGCCCGCAGCTTCGCATCGGTGTTCACGTCCAGTGCTGAGAAAGAGTCGTCGAAGAGGTAGGTCTTCGGCTTGGCCGCCAGTGCACGGGCAATGCACAAGCGCTGGCGCTGACCGCCGGAGACATTGGTGCCGCCCTGGGAGACCTTCGATTCAAGCTGACCCTCGCGCTCAATGACGAAGTCGGCCGCCTGGGCCACCTTCAGCGCTTCCCACAGCTCTTCCTCGCTGGCCTCCTGTGCGCCGAAGCGCAGGTTGCTGGCGATGGTTCCGGAGAACAGGTACGGGCGCTGCGGAACGGAGGAGATGTTCTGCGAAATAGTTTCGCGTCCCAGTTCGCGCAGCGGCGCGCCGCCGATCAGGATCTCACCCTCGGTCGCGTCGTAGAGCCGCGGAATCAGGTTCAGCAAGGTGGTCTTTCCCGAACCGGTGGAGCCGATGATCGCAGTGGTCTGCCCCGGCTTGGCGGTGAAGGAAATGTTGGAAAGCACCGGCGCCTCAGCGCCCGGGTAGCCGAAGGTGACGTTGCGGAACTCCACGATGCCCGGCTGCGGCAGCTGGATCTCGCGGTCGGCGGCATCCAGCATGCTCGGCTCGGTGTCCAGGACCTCGGAAATGCGATCCGCGGAGACCATAGCGCGCGGAACCATCATTGCCATGAAGGTGCCCATCATGACCGCCATGAGGATCTGCAGCAGGTACTGCAGGAAGGCGGTCAGCGCGCCGACCTCCACCTCGCCGTTGTCCACGCGGTGTCCACCGAACCACAGCACCGCCGCGGTGGACAGGTGCAGGATCATGGTGATCGCGGGGAACATCAGGACGAACAGGTTGCCGACCTTGATGCCCAGGATGGTGAGCTTTTCGTTAGCATCTGCATAGCGTTCGGTTTCGTGCTCTTCGCGCACGAAGGCGCGGACTACGCGGATGCCGGTGATCTGCTCGCGCAGCACGCCGTTGATGCCGTCGATGCGCACCTGCATGTCGCGGAACAGCGGCATCAGCTTCACGACGATCAGGCCGACGACGATCAGCACAACAGGCACGGAGACCCACACCAGCCAGGACAGGCCCGGGTCTTCGCGGATGGCCATGATCACGCCGCCGATGGACATGATCGGCGCGTTGACCATGAAGTTCAGGGTCATCAGCGTGAGCATCTGGATCTGCTGCACGTCGTTGGTGCCGCGGGTGATCAGGGTCGCGGCGCCGAACTTGTTGACGTCTTGGGCGGAGAAGGTGGAGACCTTCTCAAAGACCGACTGGCGCACGTCGCGGCCAACGCTCATCGCGGTCTTGGCGCCAAAGTAGACGGCGCCGACGGCAGTGATGACCTGGACCAGCGCCACCAGCAGCATCAGGCCGCCGGTGCGCCAGATATATCCAACATCGGCGTTCACTACGCCGACGTCAATGATTTTTGCGTTCAGGCTCGGCAGGTACAGCGTGGCCATGGTGGTGGCCAGCTGCAGGATGACCACGACAATAATCCATGACGTATAGGGTTTTGAATGTTTAAGGATGAGCTTCAGAAGCATGTGGATAGTCCTCGCTAGCATCGGACTTGCAAACGCTGCAGACCCTCGTTTTAAAGGCACGGCGATGCAAGAGCGATAGCTAGTCTAACGTCATCCACCGACAAGAGAAGTCATCCTTGCGATTGATTTTTGCCAATCAGTGATTAAGGCCGCAGCTACCTGCCTGAGTTGGCAGGCAGCCACACTCCTGCACCGATGCTAACTAGCCATAGACGGCCTTAAACCTCGTCGCCGTAAATATGCCGCTGCAGCGCCGCACTCGGGCGATGAAATTGAAGCCTTCTCGGAAAATCAGCCCAGGCTTCCGGAACCAGTTGAACGATAAAGTCCGGATACTGCTCTTCGATAAGTCTCGGCTTTCCCGCAGCGTCCCTGTCAAAGCGGCTGTACTTCTTTCCCGCCCGAGGATTAGGAGAAAGAACCCCCAGCCAATGCATGCGCTCTTCCAGACGCAGAAGATCATCTGCATCCTTACAGCGCTTACGGGCCCACTCAGCAGCACTTCTAACTGACTGGCTGACCGCCAGATACAACTCTGGAGTGAATCCCGCTGCAATCCATCGGCTGACGTATGACTGATGCTCGGCGCTCTCTTTGCCCAGGTGGCCCGCAGCAAAGCTCTGAGCCCGAGCGGCTTGCACAAATGCAGATTGGGCAATGCTCACACCCTCGTAATACGGGTAGTCCATCAGAACACTCTGCCACAGGCGTTCTAGCGGCGCCCCTTCTGGTTCGACTTCTGGGCAGTTAATGATCTCGTAGCTCATGCCGACTCCTGAATACATTCAGGGCGCACACCTTGGTGTGGCCATTGGTATTAGCTGCCCGAAGACAGCCCTGTTCTTCCCCTGGAGCACCTTGCCCAATGGAGGCAGGTTGCTGCGCGGCCAGCCAGGTACTTAACGCCGCGACTCGGGAACTACGCCATCAACGATGGCGTATTCGCGCAGTATGATTGCAAAAGATTCCCCTTCACTTGAGGGAATTCCGAACAGCATACGCCGTGGAATCCACCGACTTGCCCGAGGCTTTTGTTCGGGCCGACTCTTCCCCTGGGGCACCCCGCTCGATGAGGAGGGTTGCCACACGGCCAGCCAGGTACTTAGCGCCGTGATTCTATGAGCTTGTTGTCCAGACTAATCCCACGCTCCGACAATTTAGCTCGTTCAATGACAGGCCATAGTTCCCGCCGCCTATTCAGGCCAGCGCCCGGCTTCGGTGCAGATGCAGAATCTGTTTCCCTGGCTGTCGGTGATAACAGTGAAGGCGGGAGCATTGTCGGCCTGCGCGTTGACGCCCGAAGCTTCCAGAGCAGCCAGGATCGGCTGGCTCTCTGAGTCAGGGACCCAAACATCCAGGTGCAGGCGGTTGTCGTTGGGTGTATCAGTTCCTTGGAACCATATGGCCGGGCCTCGGCGGTTGGGATCTGCAAGGCTGCCGTCGGTGAGGAACTTGTATCCGAGTCCCGCAGCCCACTGCGAGGCGATGGCCTCAGGATTGTCGGTGTCGATGCAAACCTCCACGACGCCGACAAGGTCTGTCCGCGCTGTGGCACCCAGGGCATTCGCCCGTTCGGAAATCTTGCTTGCCAAAGCAATGTCTCGCGCGGTGATCTGCCCACCGACATCATGCGAGGTTGTAGTGACAAAGATCAGGTTGTAACGCCAATCGACATCCGGGTGGTGGTTGTCCATTTCGGCGGCTCCTGCGATGTCGCTGAAGAGCTCGATGGCTTCCGCCGATCCCTTCGTTTCATAAACCGCGGCAATAGCGCCTGGAACCTCCCGCCAGTCCGGCAGGTCTTTGAGGTAGACGTTCAGCGCTTCTTGTGTGATCACATCATTAGACGGCATGAGTGGACTCCTTTCACCATCAGAGTCTCAGCATCAAGGGTTATCGTTCAACAGTTTAAAAGCAATTCGTAGGTTTCATATTTTGCAGTGCATCCGAGGTTGCGCCAATTTCCACAACTCCCCTAGCAAACCAATCGAATGGACGATTTATCAGCACGCAAGCTTTCCTCGAGAAATCACCTAAGGACAACGATTTTTCACAGATTGCACAACAAGAACACCGCAAAATGGAATGTATAGCAATTCTTTGATCTCCGCAGAGCAGAGTCGTGAAACAACCAATTTGGTTTAGGTTATAGCTGTACAACCGGGCGAAGCATCTCCGCTACCCAGCCCCGTTGCATTCGTCAGTTATCCTTCAAAAGCAAATCTCTTCGCCGACTCCTCTACAACACAAACTGCACCTCCATTGTCCCAACTTAGACGTTGTCGTTGCGCACCGTTTCCCTGCCTCTGCCAGAAAGTAAGATATGTCTGCACAAAATCGAAATCACCGTAGAAATCCAGTTTCGGGCCAGCAAATTGGAGCAGTGAAGAAACAATCTCCGCCGCGTCCAGCAGGCGTCCAGTCAAGCTGTCAAAGTGGGGCCCTGCAAGTCCGGACTTCGCCGCCTGCCACAGGCTGAGGTTCAACAACTCCTCGTGTGGCACAAAAACCTGCTGGTGATTTTCCAAGATCGTATCGGCGATTGCTCTCACAAGAAGTGCAAAAGCTACTGATTCGCCAGCAGTCATTTGCGAATCAGCAACACGGACTTCAACAGTTGGATGATGTTCGGATAGCCGCACCGCCCATCCAATATGCCCGCTGTCCAAGAGAGCCGCTGAAGCGAGAAGATCATGGCGATGAGTTCTGTAGTCGCCGACATTTGCAAAAAACGGAGGAATCCCGATAACCGACCACCGACGATAATGCACCGTGCGCCATGATTCAAATCCTGACAACTGGCCGTCCCACAGTGGAGAATTGGCGGTTATTGCGGCCAACTTAGGCAACCATATCCTTAAACCATTCATCACCCTAATTCCAGCTAAATCATCAGGTATCCCTAGATGAATATGGAGCCCATTAATATAGTGTTCGCGGACTATTCCTGGAACAAAATGGTGGATCTGATCATACCTACCAGAATCGGTCACCGTTATCTGAGTTGGAAGCATTACTGGTGTCCCAACTGCAAGCAGCAGATAGCCGACCTTGCGACAGACTGCATCGATTTTCTGCCGGCGTTCCACTAGTGCTTCAAGCGCATCACCCCGACGCAGAAACACGTCTGTGACCACTTCAAGTTGGCACTCCAACAGTTCAGTTTGAACGCTCGTTCCAAGAACGTGCATCGCCGACAGTTCACGCCGAAGCGATGCAGGGATTGGCGTCGGAAGGTAGCTCTCCCTATCTACGAAAAAGTACTCTTCCTCAAGGCCGAACGTTCGCTCCATTGAAGTCCTTACAATTTGGCGCCCAATTATTTAGGCAGGGCTCAGTTGCTCTTGCATTTCAACTCTCCAGACAGCAGCATCGATTGCCGCCGCTTAGTTCGACATCCCACAGATCTCAAGTGCTAGTAATTGGCCGGTGGATCCGAAGCTGGAAATGACTCCGCCTCTTGCTCGCGAAGAAGCTCTTCCTCGGTTAGGGGATTGTTGCTCGTGTTTGGCAAGTGACCCGTTGCCTCCCTAGCGGAGGATTGTTCGTTGATCTCTGGTGAAGGTTCTTTGCTCATTACGACTCATTCCTTTCGGGTTGTCTCCAACTCACAAGATTGACTCCAATTCAGTTCATGCGAAACGTGCCCGCAGACTCTGTTCAACCAGCTCCCTGGGCGAGCAGCGCGCTCTGCATGCCTTGGACGGTACAGATTCGAAATCAAGGACAAAACTGATTCTCATCGTTCTTCAAGCTTGGGCTTCCTAGAGCATGACAATGAGCCACATCCTTGCGAATACCGGAAGACAACTATCCAGAACAGCGAGAAAACATGAGCCCTGTTGCTTTGTACAAGAAACACCTAGAATGCCGGACGACACTGTCATGCGACCCGCATTATTTAAGACTCATTCGATAGCCTCGAGTAATACAATTTCGCTTTTGACATGCTCTCTCTTGTCGAAAGACGATGCTCAGACATTGAAGAGTAATTCTTGTGCATACCGAATTCTTCGGAATTTGGCCGACTGTGGAGCCTATAAACAGTTCCGAAAGGAAAGAGCGTGTGAGTTCCCTCAACGCTCTTCCCTTGCACTTCCCAGATTTCTAAGCTGATTGGACACTCTGCGGCCATGTCAATTCAGTGACGATTCTGGTTTTTCTGTCTTTGACATACCGTGGCTGAACGAAATTTTCCGAAGGTTGCGAACAAGTGGAGGTAGACCCATGCCCGGACGATACGCAAGAAGCAACACAGCACAGAGGGTAGCCCAACTATTAGGAACACGCGAGGGTCGCGAGTACCTATGCCAATACAATTGGCGCCCCGGGATGCCCATTGTCATGGCTGCTGAACATGAACTGCTCGACGATGTAATGGGTCTTGTTTCCTTGCATGGACAGCCGGTACTCGTTGCGATGCTGGAACAGCGATCCGGAAAGCTCATGTTCATACATGTGTCCGAGCCAAACGAGAATCTCTACTGCGTAGATTTGTTTGCCCCTGGCTATCGCATTGACGATTTCATCCGGGATGTAGCAGTAGGCGGCGGAATGACTTTTCGCATCAAGTACTGGAAGCACAGTGCTGTCGCCCACTTCATTCCAGAGCTTCGTATCCCCGATGATCTTGTGCGTACGAGCTACCATCGAACACTAGTCAACTAGCAAGCGCTTCGTGGCGGATTCTGCGCCCCCAGACTCCGCCACGAAGCCTTCGTGTCGTGTGCCGTACGCACCGCACCATTACGCTGATGCAGCAAGGCAAAGAGCGACCTACGCGAGTGAAACGGCAACCTCTGTCCCTATGGAAGATCAACGATGTCAGGACCTGTTGCTCACTTTGATTCTTTGCTCTCCGGGGTTGTCAACGGAAAGAGCACCCGAACTGTATCGGTGAGGTTCGGCCCGTCCTGCAAGCCCAGAAACCTCCAGACTCGCGTTCTAGCAAAGGCTAAGGAGATTCCATGCGAACCATTTTCGATGCAGATGTTTCGAACTCCACGCTGAAAGACGTTATTTCAGAAGGGCAGAATAAAAAGCGTCGAATGATGAGCATGGTGACTCTTGCCTTCGTTGCCTGCTTGATCGTTGCAGCACTCTGCGGCCTTTTCGACCGCGAATCGACGAAAACGCATGGGATCTCCGGTCAAAGAGTCGAAGTTGACTATCAAAGCATTGCTAGAGCAGGTAATGAGGTTGAACTCGAAATTCGGGTCTCGTCCGAAAAGCCGCTTTCCAAAGAACTAACGGTGCAGCTGTCCGAAGAATACTTGAAGTTCTTCGAGGATCTTGCAGTCTTTCCCGACCCTGACTCACAGACCGCTAATGGTGACGGGGCATTGTCCTTCACTATTTCGGTGCCAAATGATGCGACCAAGACGGTCGTTCGCGTAACTGGGCGAGCCTCCGACCAATGGGATATCTACACTCCAGGAACTCTCCAAGTTCAGTCAGGCTCGGCGAAACACAATATTTCAATCGCCACATGGAGGATCCCATAATGGAAATAGTCATCAGAGCAGCCATCGCTTTTGTTGTTCTCTGGCTAGTGACACGGGCCGCCGGACGGTCGACCCTCGGAGAACTCAGTTCCTTTGAGCTAGTGCTCTTCGTAGTCCTCGGTGATTTGGTGCAGCAGGGAATCACCATGGAGGATCGCTCTCTCACCGGAAATCTCCTGGCCGTACTCACCATGATTTCGATGGCAGTGCTTCTTGCCTACTTCAATGTATTGTGGCCAAAGCTCGGAAAGCTGACCCAGGGCCGCCCAATCGTCTTGATCAGAGACGGACAGCTTGATCGCAAAGCGCTGCATCACGAACGCATCGGCCTAGACGAGCTGAGCATGCTCGCCCGGCAAGCTGGAATTGAAGAATATAGCTCAATTCGCCTTGCAATTCTGGAAGCCAACGGCAAAGTATCATTTTTCACCCATGAAGCGGAAACAACATCATGAGTGTGGAACCCGAGGGAAAGCTCAAACGGAAAATCACCGGGCCGCTGCTGTATCTCTTCATCCTCGGCGATGTTTTGGGCGCCGGAATATACGCGTTGGTCGGCGAGATCGCAGCAGAATCCGGTGGGGCCATCTGGGCTCCCTTGTTCGTCGCCTTAGTGCTGTCGATGCTCACTGCGGCCTCCTACGCAGAACTCGTCAGTAAATATCCCAAGGCTGGCGGAACGGCAATTTTCGCAGAGCGCGCCTTCAGATCGCCGCTTGTCTCGTTCCTGGTTGGCTTCTGCATGCTTGCTGCTGGAGTTACCAGTGCGGCAGGTCTGAGCATTGCCTTCGCCGGTGATTATCTCTCCACGTTTTTCGATGCACCCACCATTGTGGTGGCGTTGGCCTTTTTAGCTTTGGTGGCGCTGCTCAATGCGCGCGGCATCAAGGAATCTGTACAGGCGAACGTGGCCATGACATCCGTAGAGCTCACCGGCCTGCTGCTGGTGATTGTCGCGGCGGCCCTGTTCGTGGGAACAGGCAACGGAGAGGTCTCGCGGCTGGGAGATTTTCCCGAAGATGCCACGCCGGCCTCTGCGATCCTGGCTGGATCTCTGCTGGCCTACTACTCCTTCGTTGGTTTTGAAGTCTCGGCCAACGTTGCCGAAGAAGTGATTGATACTCCGCGGATTTATCCCCGGGCATTATTCGCCGCTTTGCTCACCGCTGGCATCATCTACCTTCTGCTCGGTGTCCTTTCATCCATTGCAATAGATACGAATGATCTTGCCGGCTCTTCCAGCCCGCTCCTTGATGTTGTCGCCGCAACGGGTTTTGCGGTGCCCGACTGGCTCTTCAGCCTTGTCGCTTTGATAGCAGTGGCCAACGGCGCGTTGTTGACGATGATCATGTCCAGCAGGCTGGCGTACGGAATGGCCGAACAGGGCCTGTTGCCTGCGGCGCTGGGAAGGGTGCTCCCCAAGCGGGGCACCCCGTGGGTTGCCATTCTCGCTACGACCCTTGTGGCCATGGCGCTGACGCTCACCGGAGATCTCGCAACGCTGGCAAAGACCGTGGTCCTGTTGCTGCTGTTTGTCTTCTTCAGCACCAACCTCGCGGCGATAGTTTTACGCAGGGACAAGGTGAAGCACCAGCACTTCAAGGTGGCGCCGCCCATCCCCTATCTGGGGTTGGCTTCCTGTCTTCTGCTGATGTCGCAGCAGGACGCGGGAATCTGGCTCCGTGCAGGCCTGCTCATCGTCATAGGCGTGCTTCTGTACGTTGGTACGCGCTTTTTCTCCACGGCGCGCCACCGGCGGTCAATTATGCGATGACCGGCTCGCAGCTGCTTCACGCGCAGGCCAGGCGAGGTGCTCAACTACGCTCCTGCGATCCTGCGCTCCAGATCGACATATTTCTGCAGGAGGTCCAGACCTTCGGCGTTGTCCTCTTCCCGCAGTCCTGACATCATCGATTCAAGCTGCTTATCGCTCGCTCGCGGAGGCAGCAACGGCGTATTCGGATCGGTATGCACCTCCAGCACCACCGGACGGCGTTCTGACAACGCTAAGCGCCATAAATCCTCCAGATCTTCGCCAGGCTGGACCTCAATGCCGGCGAGGCCCAACATCTTTGCGTACTGGGCATATGAAAAGTGCGGCAGCTGCTGGCTCTGTTGAAAGCGCGGGTCCCCTTCGGTTTCACGTTGCTCCCAGCTCACCTCAGCAAGATCCTTGTTCGCCAACACGCAGACTACGAACCGAGGATCTTCCCACTGCCGCCATCGATCCGCCACGGTGATCAGCTCCGCAATTCCAGACATCTGCATTCCGCCGTCGCCGGCCAAGACAATGGCCGGTCGATCCGGATGCAGCAGCTTGGCGGCCAGCCCATAGGGTACGCCGGCACCCATGCTGGCTAAAGTGCTACACAGGTGCGCCGAAGCTTTGGGCGGCACCGACAGCTGCCGGGCATACCAATACACACAGCTGCCAACATCCAGGGCAATCTGCGCTTGTTCGGGCAATTGCGCTGACAATTCTGCAACCAGCGCCTCCGGGTTAACGCCGTTCATGGGCACCGCTGCCCGTTCTCGACGCAGCTGATGCCAGTTCGCCACGTGGTGCTGAACTTGTTCGCGCCAAGCCCTTCGATGCCCTGGTGCCCCAGCCAAATTTGCCCGCAGTTCCCGCAGGGTGGCAGCCGCTTCTCCTGCCAAACCGACCTCGATCGGATAGCGGTTTCCTAGGCGCGAGGCGGAAATATCGATCTGCACTGCCCGTGCCTGGCCCGGCGGCGGGTAAAACTCCGTCCATGGATCGTTCGAGCCGATGATCAGCAGGGCATCGCATTCGTTGAGCACTGCCGCGCTTGCCGTCGTCCCCAGATGGCCCATCACTCCGGCGGACATCGGCGATGATTCATCGATGTACGGCTTTCCCAGAAGGCTCGTCACCACTGCGGCATCCACATGGCGGGCCAGCCGTTCTACTTCTTCTTGCGCATGCCGTGCCCCCTGCCCGACAAGAAAGGCTATTCGCCTAGACGAGTCCAAGAGCGCGGCGGCTTCCTTGATCTCAGGGTCGGAAGGAATTGTACGCGGGGGCTGCCACTGCGCGGCCGTCGGCATTTGGGCATGGGTTCCGTCGGGCTCATCCATGCCCATCTGCTGCACGTCATGCGGAACGATGACGACCGCCGGCCCAGACTTCGCCAAGGCGCTTCGGATGGCCCTGTCCATCACGGGGCGCAGTTGGACAGGTGTGGCAACTTCTTCCCGGTAACAGGCTACGTCAGCGAAGAGCGCTTCCAGATCAATTTCCTGTTGGTAGTCGCTGCCCAGCGCAGGTCTGTTCTGTTGTCCAACAATTGCCAGTACAGGCACTGAATCCAGTTTTGCATCGTAGAGCGCATTGAGCAGATGAACAGCTCCCGGTCCCTGGGTGCTGACCACGACGCCCAAGTCGGCGGCGGGCTTCCGGGCTTCCAAGCCAAACTGCCCCACGGAAAACTTGCTGTGGGCTACTGCCATGAAGCCTGCCGCTTCTTCATGACGTGCCTGGACAAAAGGAATACCGCCGCGTCTGACAGCCGAGAGAAAGGTGTTAATCCCATCGCCGCTATAGCCGAATATCCGTGATACTCCCCAGTCTTTGAGGCGAGAGACCATGTGGTCGGAGACGAGCAACGCCATGTCAAGCTCCTATTCTGTGTCCGGCGATTCACGGCGGTCGGGAGAACCGGCGCCGCGTTCAGCATCGATTCCCGGATCATCTTCCGAGTCGACGTCATAGATGCTGCGCTGTTCATCGAGCGGTTCCAATTGCAAGGTTTCGGGATTCAAGCCCAGCGGATCCCTGTCGTTCTCCTCAAGAACCGCTGAGCCGCCGCGCAATGGGTCATCTGTTTCAAGGGATCGCACGTCATCTGACGTGCCTTCGCCGGGCTGGCTGTCCCGGCCGTCCAATGGTTCGTCTTCATCCCTGTCGCGGCGGACATTCTCAAATTCTTCATTGTTCAGGCTCATCTTGGACTCTCCTATTCGCTTCCCACTGCTCAGATTCAATCGAGGACTTGGCCGTTTGCCGTGAATAGTTCTGCAACCACCTCCTTGGTCTTTCGCAGCTTTTGCCGGTACTGGCTTTCGAGAAATTTCAGCGTCACGTCCTCGAACTTTTCATCCTCTGAGGCCAATGCGTCGCAAGCCAGCACCACTCTGAGATTGGCGGCGAAGGCATCCGTCGCGGTTGCAGAAACACATGTTTCCGATGAGACTCCGGCCAGAATCAGCGAGCTGACCCTGTGGCGCAGCAGCACGGTGAGCATTTCGGTGTTCCAGAAAGCGCTGTCTCGCCGCTTGACCACTTCGATGCTGCCTTCCAAGTCAAGCTCTTCCAGGTTCGCCGCCTGCTCGGTGTTTTCAAACAGGTACCCTTGGCCGTCTTCGAGCATTTTCAGCGTCCACGTGGACTTGTCCTTTTTATGCACCGTGCGCACATTGATGACAGGAATGGCTGTCGCGCGGGCGGCTCCGATCAGCCAGTTGCAATTGGCTACCAAGCGTTTTCGCTCCCGTGCCAGGGCTGGAGTTTCAAAGAATCCTTCCTGGAGGTCGATGAGCACCAACGCCGGAAAGCGCAGAAGACCCGGGTCAGGCATGATTCAGCTGATCCCAGAACAGTGCTCGCAGCAGTAGGCAGCGCCGCCGGCATAGACCGGATGGCCGATGATCGTGCAATCGCAGTGGGCGCAGCGCTCTGCCAAGTCATGGATGGCGCATTCAAAACTGTCGTACTTTCCTGCACGCCCGTCATAGGCCAATTCCAGTGGCCGCTCGGTTTCATTGCCACAGGTGCTACAGGTTGCCATTGTCGTTCTCCTTTGCTCAGCGGTGGATCAATAGCAGGTCAGTCGTCTTCCTCGTCGTATTGGTCTTCAAGCGAGGCATCCAATTCAGGGTCGGCGTCTTGCACCGGCTTAGTGGTCGACGAATCCTCCTGCGCATATTTGGTGTCTCCGGGTTCTGGATCTTCACCCGCCGGCCATGTGTCTTCCACAATGGTTCCGTCAGGGTCCTTGATGCGCTCGGCCGCATTGCTGATGGCTTCTTTAGCTTTATCTAGAAAGCCCATGATCATTCCTTCCGAAGAGTTCTGGTGAGTCGTTTCATCCTTCTTCTTCCACGTAACAGTGCTTTCTTTAAGACGTACACGGTTAAGAGCCAGCTTTAAGGTTTCCCGGCCTCAAGCCTTGAAGGAGGCTGGCAATCCTTGTTTCTTTTTGTCCCCTCGACCAGCGTGGAAATTGTCCCAACCACAACAATTCGAAAGGAGCAGAACCATGGCTACAGCACGTGAACTGATGACTTCACCAGCAAAATGCGTCAATGAGCAGGACTCGATCCAGCTCGCCGCACAGCTGATGAAGGACCTCGACGTTGGCATGTTGCCGATCTGCGGCAAGGACAACCGTCTGGCCGGAACCATCACCGACCGGGATATCGTGCTCAACTGCGTGGCTGACGGAGTGGTCACTTCAAGCACCAAGGTGGCTGACTACGCCCAAGGCAAGCCAGTGACCATCGGCGCCGACGATTCCATCGAAGAAGCCATCAGCACCATGCAACAGCACCAGGTGCGCCGGCTGCCTGTCATCGACGGGCACAAGCTCGTGGGGATGTTGGCCCAGGCCGATATTGCCAGGTACTCAGATGAGAACGACACTGGCCATCTGGTCTCCGGCGTATCTGAACCTTAGGAGCCGGGATCCAGCACGATGCATAACTTCATAAAAAAACTTTGGCTGTCACCGGCAACGGTGACAGCCAAAGTTCTTGATGCGCAGGCCGGAAACTTCCTTAGCAGCTGGTTCATCGGCCTCCGGCATCGGTACCGCCGCGGCGATGGTCCAAGCTGCTCCGTCCACGGATCATCCGGTACAGCCCAAAGAGGAAGACTAGTCCAGCCCAGCCGACGACAATCCAGAAGGGGCCTGCCGTACTCTCAGATGAGATTGTCAACGCCAGGACAGCGAAAACGATCGCAACGACGGCACCGATGAGAACTAGCCACAAGCCCGGCCTCCTGCGCGGGGCCGGAGTGTTTTCGTAAGTCATGTTTTCCCTCGCTTAGTTATCCTGCGTCGAATCTCTCTTCGTCCTCATCGGGTACGTGGCCGCCATGGCGATCGTATTCTCCCTGCCGGGCTACGTCTTCGCCTTCGGCTTGTTCATGCGCAGCCTCGGACTGGTCAGGTTCCGTAGTCCGCGCCGTTTCGTCATGCTTCTTTCGATCGCCCATGTTGTCCTGGCTCCTTTCGTTTTCGGTACTGCGCCTATGAGTTGCGCAATGCGTCAATGAGCTCGTTCTTGTTCATTCTGGATCTTCCGTTGATTCCGATTTCTTTGGCCCGCTCCAAGAGCTCGTGCTTGCTCCAGTCTTCGTAGCTGCCGGCTTTGCCTCCGCGCTTTCCAACCTTGGATCGGCCGTCGCGCGCGGCGGCGTTGGCGATCCGGGCCGACTTCTGCTTGGAGTTGCCTTCTTCGCGAAGCTCCTCATAGAGTTCTTCGTCCTTGATGCGGTTGTCTGTCTTTTTGGCCATGGTGCCTCCTCCACAACGATGTGCTGCTGGTTCGATGCCACCCACGGTAGCGAGAGCCGCTACAGGTTGACAGCACACCGTCAACCTTTGCGCGAAGACTCAGACTTCGGCGCTAGCACAACTTGCATCGAAGCTCCGGAAACTGGAATCCCACCGAACATTGACTGGAGGAAAGCTCGTGAACGTGGCCTCAGAGTGTTGATCTGCTCAGGATCGTCGAAGACTGGCACCATCTTGCTTCCCCGCACTGTCTGTGCGGATTTTCAGCACCCCGCAGCGATATGGAAGGAATCCCATGCTTGATCATCCAAAGAATGAATCGTCGTCCACCGATCGCGCTGGGAAGGAGCGCATCAGTCCTCCCAAGCAGCAGCAGCCCGAACCTGGCCTCGACGCGGAGATGACCCCCTTGGCAGACCACGGCGAAAGCAGCTACGAAGGGCGTGGAAGGCTGGAAGGCAAACGCGCGTTAATCACCGGAGGCGACTCGGGAATCGGCGCCGCCGTGGCAATTGCCTTCGCCCGCGAAGGCGCCGACGTGGCCCTGGCGCATCTGCCTGTTGAGGACCGGGATGCGGAGAATATCGAATCGGTTCTCGAAAATGCGGGAGTCCAGGTTCATCGCTTCCCCGGTGATCTCCGCGATCGAGGGTACCGCGACGGGTTGGTCGATGAGGCCGCAGCTGCCCTAGGCGGACTGGATATCCTCGTCAATAATGCGGGAAAGCAAATTTCCGTTGAGTCATTGGACGAACTTCCAGATTCACAGGTTGAAGCGACGTTCGACGTGAATATCTTTGCCATGTTTGCCCTGAGCCGTGCCGCGCTCAAGGTGATAGGCCAGGGCGGTTCGATCATCAACACGACGTCGATCCAGGCTTTCGAACCCTCGGCACACCTGATGGACTACGCAGCGACGAAAGCCGCCATCAGCAATTTCACCAAAGCCCTGGCTGAACAGGCTGCGCCCCGCGGTATCCGAGTCAACGCCGTGGCACCTGGGCCAATTTGGACCCCGTTGCAGCCTTCTGAAGGACAGCCGATTGAAGCTCTGCCCAAATTCGGGCATGACACTTGGCTTGGACGGGCCGGGCAGCCTGTAGAAGTCGCCCCGGCGTACGTGTTCTTGGCCAGCGACGAAGCCAGCTACGTGGTCGGCTCTACTGTGCACGTCAATGGCGGCAAGAACCAGCCATAGGCTGAAGGCCAGTGTTGCGGCGCCCGGTGTCTGCCTGCACCGAGTGCCGCAACATCTTTGCGGCGCAGGTGCTGCTATTCGGCATCCTCATTCATGCGCAGATTCCGTCGTTCAAATTCACGTTGGCTGAACGTTGCGCGCTGGACAAGTTCCACATCGTCGAAGCTTGAGCCAATGGCGCCGCCCAGCGTGCCCAGCGAGGCGGCAAGCCATGCAAGGTTGAGGTATTCTTGCATGCTCACTTCATGGCCCAGCTGCGTCGACAGATACTCCTGGTCAATGACCACCAGAGCCGCGGCAAACAGCGCAAGGAACAAGAGAACATACATCGCTGTTGCCGCCAGAGCCACTGTCAACACGGTGGCAACGTTGTACACGACTTTTCGTTCACGCCGGCGGTACCCTTCAGGCTTCTCCCACAGCTGATTGTGGAAAAGCAGCCATAGGCTCAACATCGTGATGCTGCTGATGGTTATGAGGGTAAGGCGTGCATTCGAAAGGTAGTCGGCCATGGACCAGATGCTTGTATAAAACACGCCGAAGGCGCCCGTGGCAGCGGCTCCGGCCATGGCGGAGGACAGCTGCGGCACGAGCTTCCAGGGACGGTTGCTTCGAATCATTCCAATGATGAGCCATAGCCGCGCGCGCAGCCCCTCAATGCTATTGATCTTGGATGATTCGTCTCCGTCATTTTTCCTGCCGCGCATGCTGAAGGCCCGTTCAAAAGCACTGGACCGCGGCGGATCTCCCGTGGCAAGTTCACGCACGATTTCCACCAGCGCTTTTGCCACCGATCCTGGCGTTGCAATCCCCAGGCTGGGAATGCTCAGGGTAGCCGAGGTCTGTGCCTTGTTGATCACCGATCGCACTGGCTGGTTTTGTTCATAGTGGGGCCCGTCGGTGAGGTAGATGATGTAGTCCCATCCGTGCTTTGTACGGAGCCCTGGAATATGGTCGTCAAGGTTCACGCGCCCGGATTCATGCAACGGGAGCGTTAACGGGTCGGCGGTGACTTGCCATGAGTAGGCATACTCATCAAGTTTATTGAGCCTCTTCTCTAGATACCGGCAAACACTATCCGCGAAGGAATGTGCAAGACCTGGATCTGCGATGAGACCCACGGTGCGGACTTCCGGTTCTTTATCGTCCACTGCCCTACCTCGCCAACTACATTGATTCCCTGTCGTGCCAGCCTATGGCTGGCATCGGATTCGGGGGCCGAAGGCCCAGCGATTATTCAGGGTTGTGATGCAAACAAAGCCCAGATATCCGCGTGATTCCGGGGTTTAGGTCAAATGACAAAACGATGCCACTAAGGGGGTTGCTCCACGCTGCACAGCGTGCCACCCTCGGTGGCATCAGGCTTCGTGTTCATTGCAAGAGAAAAGAGGCAGGTCATGGACTACTCAAAACATGCCGAAGACAAACTGCAAACTCCCGTGGATCCCATGAAAGAGCCGGCAGATCCAGAGGTGGACCCGTCGCGGGTGCCTGACCCACGCAAGGTCAAGATCCCTGAAGAAGACCAGTTGGAGGACGAGAAGTCAGAACAGCAGATCAAAAAGGACAAGGCGAAAGCAAAAGATCCTGATAGCGAAGAAACTTCGCAGTTCAATACGGACTGAGCTCGTGGCACCGGCTGCTACGCAGTCCTAGTTAGGATCAAGCGCTCTTCTTCTTAGGAGAGCGCTTTTTCGCGTTCCGCTTCTTCGTATCCGCTGTTTGTTTCGACTTGCCTTGGCGGGTGCCGCGGTCTGCAATGCTGCGCTTCAGCGCATCCATCAGGTTCACGACCTCACCAGGCTCTTCCGTGCTCTCCTTGCCGAAGGTGGCTTCGGTATCAATGTCGTCCCCCTGCTCAATCTTCGCTTCGATGAGCTGGCGGAGCTGTTTCTGATAGTCGTCGTCAAAGTCTTCTGGGGTAAAGTCGCTGCTGTATTGCTCCACCAACGCGGCTGACATGGCCAGTTCTTGTTTGCTGATGCGCGCTGTTTTCTCCGGGGCGGCAAATGCTGCGTCCCTGAGCTCATCGGCCCACATCACGGCCTGAACCACCATGGTTTTGGAGCGTACCCGCAGCACCCCGAGCCGTGTTTTCTGGCGCAGGGCAAATCGGACTACCGCAACTTTTTCCGTTTGCTCCAAGGTCCTGCGCAGCAGTTCGTAAGCCTTGGGAGACTTGGAATCAGGTTGCAGGTAGTAGCTCTTCTCGAGCATCAGCGGGTCGATCTGCTCTGCTGGGACGAACTGGAGGACTTCGATTTCGCGGCTCTTTTCGGCAGGCAGCGCATCCAGATCTGCACCCGTCAGCACAATCGTGCGGTCGCCGTCCTGGTAGGCCTTGTCGATATTCTTATAGGCAATCTTTTTGCCACAGACCTCGCAGCGACGCTGGTATTTGATCCGTCCGCCGTCCTTGGCATGAACTTGGTGCAGCTCGATGTCGTGGTCCTCGGTAGCTCCATAGGCTTTCACCGGAACGTTCACAAGTCCAAAGGCAATTGATCCAGTCCATATAGCTCTCATGCCGACAGTGAAACACCAATTGTCGGTTGACGACATGATCTTTCGTTTCTTCCAGCGCCTGCCAAGGTCCCTGCTGGATTAATCGCAAAGCTCGCTAGGAACTGTAGCTTTCGGCAGGTGGCCAAGGAACATTTGCCGTTAACGGCAAAGCGAGGATCCTCATGGCAAAGAAAGAACAACAAGTTAACGTCGCCGGGCAGACGTTGAAGGTCAGCAACCTCGACAAGGTGATGTATCCGGAAACGGGAACCACCAAAGGAGAGGTGCTTGACTACCTCGTGCGCGCCGCTCCTGCACTGCTGCCTCATACAGCGTGGCGCCCGGCGACCCGAAAGCGGTGGGTCAATGGCGTAGGCACAGCAGAAAATCCGGGCCAGGTGTTTTTCCGCAAAGACCTTGAAGACTCGGCCCCAGACTGGCTCCCCCGCGCCAAGATCCAGCACCAAACGCATACCAATACCTATCCGCTGATCAACGACGAAGCAGCGCTGGCTTGGGCTGGCCAGATGGCGGCCTTGGAGCTCCACGTACCCCAATGGCGTTTCGATGCTTCGCTCAAGCAGCAGAATCCAGACCGGATGGTGTTGGATCTCGACCCCGGACCCGGAGCCGAGCTCAAACACTGTGTGGAAGCAGCGTTCCTCTGCAGGGAGATCCTTCACGGCATGGGTCTGGAGGTTTACCCGGTGACTTCCGGCTCCAAGGGGATCCACCTTTATGCGGCTCTTGATGGAACTTCTACCTCAGACGAGGTCAACGAGGTAGCCAAGGAACTTGCCCGATCTCTAGAACATGAACATCCCGACCTGATCGTGGCGAATATGAGGCGTTCGCTGCGCGAAGGAAAAGTGCTGGTCGACTGGAGCCAAAACAACGGCTCGAAAACAACGGTTGCTCCATACTCGCTGCGCGGCAAGCTCCACCCGACGGTAGCCGCCCCACGGACGTGGAAAGAGCTGGAAGCTGAGGACCTGGCGCAGTTGGACTATCGCGCGGTACTCGACCGCCTCGACGAGGGAATAGATCCGCTCGCAGACTTGGCGGCCAGCTACCGGCAAGAGCAGGACAAGCTGGCGCTCTATCGTGCCAAACGCGATGCCTCGGCGACCCCGGAACCTGTACCTAGTGAAGCCGTGTCGGGAAAAACTCCTAGGCGCTCAGTGAAGGAATCCAGCTTTGTCATCCAGGAGCATCATGCCCGGGCCCTGCATTGGGATTTCCGGT
Source organism: Glutamicibacter uratoxydans (assembly GCF_006539925.1). Classification (GTDB taxonomy): domain Bacteria; phylum Actinomycetota; class Actinomycetes; order Actinomycetales; family Micrococcaceae; genus Glutamicibacter; species Glutamicibacter uratoxydans. Next base: position 224,436 of record NZ_BJNY01000002.1, read on the forward strand.
TGGAACATGACGGGGTGTTTGTCTCGTGGGCAGTCCCCAAAGGGCCTCCGCTGGATACAGGCGTCCAGCGCTTGGCTGTCATGACAGAGGATCATCCGCTGTCCTATGGCGGCTTCGAGGGAACGATCCCCAAGGGCCAGTATGGTGCTGGAGAAGTCAAGATCTGGGATTCGGGAACCTGCGTCATTGAAAAGTGGCGTGATGGCCAAGAAGTTATTGCGGTGCTGACCGGCGCACCCGATGGCGGGCTCGGGGGTGTGCCGCGGCGCTACGTCTTGGTTCACGCCCACGGCATGGGAGAAAAGAATAACTGGCTGCTTCAGCTGACCAAGGATCAGCCGCAGGGAGTTGCGGAAACGCGCCCCGCTCCGATCGCCGAGCCTCCGAAGCCGATGCTTGCCCAGCTCGGCACCCGCGAGGATCTGGCTGAAGAGGATGACTGGCAGTTTGAAATGAAGTGGGATGGATATCGTGCCATTGCGATGGTCCATGATGGGCAGGTTGTCTTGTACAGCCGCAACGGAAAACACCTGGAAAAGGACTTCCCGGAGCTTCAGGAACTAGCGGAGCTGGCCGGTGACGGGAGCATTCTTGATGGAGAAATCGTTGCTCTCGATGCCCAGGGGCGTCCCAGCTTTTCCCGCCTGCAGCAGCGGATCTCCCATGAGCGGAAGAAGGCGCGCCGCGACGCGGAAAAGATTCCCCTCCGCCTGATGCTCTTCGACGCTCTCCAGGTGCTTGAAAAAGGCAAGAACGGGAAAGGGCATCATGAAAACCTGATGGACCAGCCCTACCTCACGCGGCGGCGAAAGCTACGCGCGTCGGTTCGCGAAGGAAAACACATCAAAATTCCTGAGTCGTTTTCCGGTTCTCTCGATAAGGCACTGCAGCGCAGCCTCGAACTGGATTTAGAGGGCATCGTCGCGAAAACTACGGACAGCAATTATGAGGCGGGGCGGCGTTCTGAAAGCTGGATCAAGCTGAAGCACCACCTGCATCAAGAAGTCATCGTCATCGGCTGGCGCAAGGGGAATGGAGAACGCCGCCAAAGCATCGGGTCCTTGCTGCTCGCCGTTCCCCAGGAAGGCGAGCTGGAATTCGTTGGCCGTGTTGGGACCGGATTTTCAACCGCCGAGTTGTCGGAGATAAGGCATCGGTTGGAGAAGATCGAGAGGAAAACTCCACCGGTGCGCGGCATACCTCCGCGGTTCTTGAGAGATGTTCACTGGGTGACCCCGAAATATGTGGCCGAAGTCCAATATTCAGAACTTACCAGCGACCGGCACCTGCGCCATCCGGTGTGGCGTGGCTGGCGCGAAGACAAGGAACCAGCGGAAGTCCGCTGGGAACAACCATCAAAGGAGAATCAATGAAACTGCTCGTCAAAATTTTCAGCATGGCCCTATCCCTTGCCGCAGGCTGGGCGGGTGCGAAGCTGGTCAGCGGGATCTGGAAGAAGAGCACCGGTGATACTCCCCCGTCGCTCGGCAACCCCTCCGCTCAGAATGAAGAAGCGGTCGGCAAAGTGCTCGCTTTTGCGGTGATTTCCGGTGCGAGCGCATCAGTAATCCAGGCGCTGACGAAGCGTTGGACCAGAAAGCTCGAGGCGAAGGCGGCGTCTCGTTGAGGCTCGCAGAACGTCCAAAACAATGCTGAGATCCTGTCCCACGGGACGCGTTTTTCTGTGCGCGGCACTGTAGCACAACGGTCTAGGATCTGTGCTTCCCTCAACAGCTCCTTACCTGAATCTTGCTCTTTGATCGTTCATTGCGGGGCCTCCTTGGAGCTCTGGAACCATGGCCGTAGCGTCGAAAGTGCATTCCCGGAGAGGCCGGGAGCAGTCAAGAAGGGAGCACGACCATGGCAGATCAGAACAACCCGGGACAGTTTGGCAATCGCTCTGACACCGAGGAGCAAGCCCGCAAGGGCGGCGAGGCCAGCACCGGAAGTTTCGGTGAAGAAAACAGCGCCGATCCCAGCAAGGCTGGCAAGAAGGGTGCCGAAGCGCAGCCTCACGAGGCCAAGGTGCGGGGCGGAGAGCACAGCCATCAAAATGACTGATCACCCGCATTCCATAGATGATGCTGGAGCCGCACGGCTCCAGCATCATCTCGTTTTAATTCTTCATCTCCCAACCGAGAATCGTCTTCTTTCTGCCCATCGCTAGCGAACACCATCAACTCGTTCTAGAATGAAAAGAAAATACCGCTATACGAAAGTTGACGACATGTCCGAGTACTCAACTCCATTGACCGTCGGCCAGGAAGCACCAGCTTTCTCGCTGAACACCGCTGACAACGAGACCGTTTCCCTGGGCGACTTCGCCGGCAAGAACGTCATCGTGTACTTCTACCCAAAGGCTGCAACCCCAGGTTGCACCACTGAGGCATGCGACTTCCGCGACAACCTGAACTCGCTGCGCGGAGCAGGCTACTCGGTTCTGGGCATCTCCCCAGACAGCCCAGAAGAGATCGCAAAGTTCGCTGAGGACGAGTCGCTGAACTTCCCACTGCTTTCAGATCCGGAGAACCAGGTAGCCAAGGCCTACGGCTCCTTCGGCGAAAAGACCATTGGCGAGAAGACCATCGTGGGCACCCTGCGCTCCACCGCTGTCATCGACACCGAAGGCAAGATCAGCCACGTCGAGTACGGCGTCGACGCCAAGGGCCACGTTGCCCGCCTGCGCGAGACCCTGGGCGTCTAATCTAGACCCAGCATTCTTTCCCTAAATCGTCCCCGGAGATTTCAGCTGATGCTGAAGCTCCGGGGACTTTTTGCATTCCACGGGCAGCCTCGCAGTGAGAGCTCCATACAAGTCCTTTTCACCGCCGGCATGACGCGCATTCCTTTAGGCTTCAGATAGCCTGCGCAGCCAAGCCGAGAGCATTGCCGTCTCCTCAAGTCCGAGTACTTCGGGCCGCGAGTTGGCATATTCCAGCACCTGATGAATAACCGACCTTTGCGAATCAGCCGCAGAGGTTCCGGTGATCGCTGCGATCACGCCATCACGGGTCGCATTCGATAATTCCCAATCCTCTTGAGCAAGAATAATCATCCGCAGCGTCACCCCGATGTTCGTCGCAAGGATGTGCGCGGCGGCCTGCTCCGAAGCGACCACCAAGCGGCCCTGCGCCTCAGCTTTGTCTGTCAAGCTTCGGAGGATTTCGCTAGGCCGCGACTGCGCAGCTGGTGAATATCCCGGACGGATCTTGCCGTACATCAGCGTGTAGAATCCCGGGTTTGCCACGCCGAAGGCAACATGGGCATCCCACCCATCCCGAAGATCCTGGATCGGATCCCCGGAGCTTTCATGGGATTCCTTCTTGGCCAGATAAAGGTCGAACCCTCGCTCTACTACCGCTTCCAGCAGCCCCTGTTTGTTGCCGAAGAAGTGGTACAGGGTGGGCATTTTGACGCCGACTTCCGCGCAAATCGCGCGCAGCGACACATCCTCGCCGGGTTCCGCGGCAATCATCTGCGCCGCGACCTCCAAAATCCGAGTTCGTGTATCACCTCGACCATCTTCTGTCATACTGCTATAGTAGCCCATATCACCGATACATAACCTTGTATTGGTGTCATAGCGAGAAGGAGCAAGCATTGAGCACCCACACCCTCAAAGGCAAGAATGTCCTCGTTGCAGCAGGAGCCAAGAACCTGGGCGGGCTGATCAGCCGCCAGGCCGCCGAGGCCGGAGCAAATGTCGCAATCCACTACAACTCCCAATCCACGCTCCCGCAGGCCGAAGAAACTTTGGCCGCGGTCCAAGCCGCAGGAGTCCGCGGAGTCATCCTCACCGGAGACCTGACCAAGCCCCAAGCAGTCGAGCAGCTCTTCGCAGACGCCGAAGCGGCGCTTGGCAAGATTGACGTCGCGGTGAACACCGTCGGCAAGGTGCTGCGCAAGCCGATCGTCGAAACCTCGGAAGAGGAATACGACTCGATGTTCGACATCAACAGCAAGGCTGCGTACTTCTTCATCAAGGAAGCAGGCCTCCGCCTCAACGACGGCGGCAAGATCATCACCATCGTGACTTCCCTGCTCGCAGCCTTCACCGACGGCTACTCGACCTATGCCGGAGGCAAGAGCCCTGTGGAGCACTTCACCCGCGCAGCCGCCAAGGAATTTGCAGGCCGCGGGATTTCGGTCACTGCCATCGCACCGGGCCCCATGGACACCCCGTTCTTCTACGGACAGGAAACCCCTGAGCGAGTTGCGTTCCACAAGTCCCAGGCACTGGGCGGCGAACTGACCAAGATCGAGGACATCGCGCCGATCGTTTCATTCCTCGCCACCGACGGCTGGTGGATTACCGGCCAGACCATCTTTGCCAACGGCGGCTACACCACCCGATAGAACCAAAGGAGAACAATCATGAGCAGCATTTCCCTCCCCGAGCCGGTGGCTTCCTTCTGGGAAGCAGTCAACGCGCACGATGAACAGGGCTTCCTCGATGCCTTCACCGCCGAAGGAGCAGTGGACGACTGGGGCCGGACGTTCACCGGACGCAAGGAAATCAAGGCATGGAGTGACAGGGAATTCATCGGCGCCCGCGGAACGCTGGAGATCCATAGCGCCTCGGACGAGAACGGGCAGATCATCGTCGTCGGTGACTGGAAGTCCAATTACGCCAATGGACTATCCAAGTTCACTTTCGAGACCAGCGGCGGGAAACTCGACAAAATGACCATCCGCGAAGGCTGACAATTTTCTCTTGCGGGCTGCGGCATCCGAATGCATATTGAATTCCGGATGCCGCAGCCCGTTGGCCCGCTCCAACCGTTTCACATAGAAAAAGAAGGCTCCTGCCATGAAGAACCCGCGAACCGGCTATCTCTCGCCGATGCGACCTCGAAATCCCGAAGAGCAGCACCGCGCCGCCAGCCCACTGGAACTGTTTTTCGACCTGGTCTTCGTCGTTGCAGTCTCCTTCTCCTCGGTTCAGTTTCACCACATGTCAGTCGAAGGCCATCTTGGCAGCGGGCTTCTGGGCTACCTCATGGTGTTCTTCGCGATCTGGTGGTCGTGGATGAACTTCACCTGGTTCGCAACATCTTTCGACACCGACGACTGGCTCTACAGAATCCTCACCTTCGTCCAGATGACCGGTGTCCTTGTCCTGGCTTCCGGAGCCGCCGCGGCCATGGAAGACCATGACTTCACGATGATCACCATCGGATACGTCATCATGCGACTGGCGCTTGTCTCGCAGTGGATTCGCGCAGCCGCAAACAATCCCGAACTGCGCACCACCGCAATTCGCTATGCGCTGGGAATCGCCATCGTCCAGGCGGCCTGGATAGCGCGGCTTTTCCTGCCCGAGACGGCAGGGTTCATCGGATTCTTCGTCCTGGTCATCGCAGAGATCGCTGTGCCGGTCTGGGCCGAATCCCACCGTGCCACGCCCTGGAATACACACCACATCACCGAGCGCTATGGGCTGTTCACCCTGATCCTGTTGGGCGAATCGATCCTTGCCTCAGCGAACGCTGTAGTGGAAAGCCTGCACACCACCCAGAACATCAATCTCTTGCTGATGATTGCCGGCTCCGGGCTGGTGACTGCCGCCGGGATGTGGTGGATCTACTTCTCGCGCGAGCACCACACGCTGATTACCTCGCTGCGCACCTCGCTCACCTACGGCTACTTCCACTACCTCATCTTCGCCGCCGCCGGCGCCTTCTCGGTGGGAATCGAGGTGGCCATCGACCAGGCGGCAGGAGAATCAAAGACCACAGGGGCTCTTGCCGCAGCGACGCTCACCCTTCCCGTGGCAGTTTTCGTCATCGGCATTTGGCTGCTGGTTCTTCGAAGTGAACTCTCCCGTGCAGGGAACATCGGTTTCTTCACCGGCGTGTGCGTAATTCTGCTGGGAATGCCCCTGGCGTCCATACTTCCGGTGGCGTTCACGGCGCTCGGAACTGTTATCTGCGTTGTGGTCCTGGAAATCGACAAGGCAAAACACCTCAGCGCCGCACCGAATTAGACAGCAGCCCGAGTGCAGTGAAGCCGGACCTCGCACTAGGCAAGGGCCGGCTTCACTGCAGAACCGCAAAAGGACTGCTAGGCCCGCGGGTCCACGATGATCTTCACATGGTGCTCATTGTTGTTGATCAGCTGGTCGAAGCCCTGGGAAATCAGCTCGTCCAAACCAATGCGCCCGGTGATGAACTTGGACAAGTCGATCTTGCCGCTGCGCACCAGCTCGATGGTGTCCGGATGGTCGGAGGCGTAGCCGATAGTGCCGCGCAGGTCGATCTCCTTGAGCACCAGCTTTGGCATATCCACCTGCGGCTTGTGGCCCCAGATCGAGACGTTGACGATGGTTCCTGCAGGGCGCACCGCATCAAGCAGCATGTCCAGCACTACCGGCACCGAGGAGCATTCGAAGCCGACGTCCGCGCCGCGTCCGCCGGTCAATTCTCGGACCTTATCAGCCACGTCGCCCTCGCGCGGGTCGAAGACCTGGTCGGCCACTCCGGTTTCCCGGGCCTTGGCCTTGCGGGCCTCGGAAAGCTCGGAGATGTAGACGGTCAGGCCTTCAGCCTTGAGCACCGCCGCGGTCAGCAGCCCGATGGGGCCGGCGCCGCCGACGATGGCCACCTGTCCCGCCTTGGCTCCGGAGCGCACAAAAGCGTGGTGGCCCACCGACAGCGGCTCGATCAGCGCCGCCTCATCCAGCGGGATCTCGCCGATCGGGTGCACCCAGCGGCGCTGGACGACGATCTTCTCCGAAAGCCCGCCGCCGCGCCCGCCCAGGCCGATGAAGTTCATGTCCTTTGACAGGTGGTAGGGCTGGCCCTGACTGGTGTCCACGTCGTCTGCGATGATGTAGGGCTCCACCACGACGTTCTCTCCAACCTCCAGGTCGGTGACGCCCTCGCCCAGGGCGGTGATGGTGCCGGAGAATTCATGGCCCAGGGTCACCGGCGCGCTCTCCCCGGAGATCGGGTGCGGATGGCCAGCCGGCGGGACGAAGATCGGCCCTTCGAGGTACTCGTGCAGGTCGGTTCCGCAGATGCCGCACCAGGCAACGTCGATGGCCCCGGTCCCCGGCTGCAGGACCGGTTCGTCGATATCCTCGATGCGGATGTCTTTTTGGTCGTAAAAACGTGCTGCTCTCATGGAAGCTCCTGAACCAATCAACCTGACAGGTACGGCGGATGCTCGTACACGATCCACGCTACCGGGATGCCTGGATGTTGAACACCCTCAGTTCGCGGCTAGTACACCGGTTTGGCTCCGGTCACCTCCAAGACAGTGCCGGTAATGTAGCGTGCTTGCGCGGAGGCAAGAAACAGCATGGCATCCACAATCTCGGCCGGTTTGGCGATGTGCCCCAGCGGCACCGTAGAGTCCAGCTCGCGCACGGCGTTTTCGGCATCCAACCCGCGGTGCTCGAAGCCGCTGCGCAGCATGGGGGTGTCGACCTCATTGGGGCACACCGCATTCACTCTGATGCCTTGCGCTGCATGGTCGCGGCCCATGCATTTAGTCATCGTGATCAGAGCGCCCTTGGCAGTGCAGTAGGCAAGATGCCCGGGCCCCGGGTATAGACCCCAGGCCGAAGCCGTATTCACGATGGCCCCGCCGCCGTTGTCGATCATTGGTTTAAGTACGGCGCGCGAAAGTCTGAAAGCGGCGCTAAGGTTGACCTCCAACGCTTCGTCCCACATCTGATCTGTGGTCTGCTCAGCGGTGCCGCGCGGGATGCTTCCGGCGTTGTTGAAGAGCAAGTCGACTCCGCCGAAATGACGTACCGCGTGATCCACTAGATCTTGGCAATACTCCGGAACGGTGATGTCCCCAGGCATCGCCTTCAGCTGTTGACCGAAGCGCTGTTCCAATTGGGCGCATTGGTCAGCATTGCGGCCCGCCGCCACTACATTGGCTCCCGCAGTGATGAGGCGGCTGACCAGTTCCTTGCCAATTCCTCCGGTGGCTCCGGTGACAATGACGGTTTTCCCTTGAAAATTCATTCTTTCTCCTTTGCGACCAACTGCGCCGGCCGCAAAGGAGAAAGACTCCTAGCGAGTGGCTGGCAGGGTGTCGGTCAATGACACAATGCGCTGGCGAACGCGCTGGGCGCCTTCGAGCAGCTCATTGATTTTCTGCGTTTCAATTTTGTCCGTGCCGATTCGATGGCGCGGAGCGATATAGGCGAGGGAAGCTACCAGGTCTCCGCCAGCGCCGCGCAGCGGCACCGCAACCGAGATGATTCCTTCTTCCAACTCATCAACAGTGCTGGCCCACCCCTGTTCTCGCACTGCTTGCAGCTCTGCGTCGAGACCCTTCCACGTGGTGATAGTGACAGGTGTCAACTTCTCCAACTTATTGCCGGTGGCCACCCGGATCTCGTCCCGGTCCAGTTCTGCCAGAAGCAACTTTCCGGTGGCGGAAGCATGCAACGGCCAGCGCATGCCCTTCATATCCGACATCGTCACACCAATGGAGCGCGGCGCAGCCTGCTGGACCAGGTCCAAATCGTACTTTCCTCGGCGCACACTCAAAGTCACCGTTTCATTCATCGCATCTGCGACTTCTTCCACGACATCGCTGACCCGGGATACCAGCCCCGCAGTCGGGTCGACGTCCTGGGCGATACGTGCCAGATCCCAGCCGAGGAAATACAAGGTGTCCTGGCGATCGACGAATCCCTCTTCCTCTAAAGTTAACAGCAGACGAAATACCGTGGCCCGTGGCAACTGTACGCGCTTGGCGATCTCTGTAACGGTCTGCCCGTTGCCTTTAGCCGCCAGTGCACGAAGCACCGCAATGGCTCTGGATACCGAGCGGTTTGCGGATATCCCGCCGGAAGTTTTTTCGGTCGTCTCGCCCATCGTGGGGTCACAGCCTTTCAGGTAGTTTGCTACCAGCCTAGCCGTTTGACCGCACAGCGAACACTTCGATCAGCACTTTCGCTGGTTTTTGACGCGCGTGAATCCAGCAGCACCGTCGAGGGGAAGCACCCGAATCCCATCAAGATGATGGATCAGTTTGCGTTCGCTGCACCCCCGGCGTCGAATCCACAAAAATCGGCGTTCAGCATCGATCTCATCAAGTACCGCGTGAAAGGAAACTCCCCTTGGGGTGCGCACCGAGACAAGGTCTCCCGCGCGCAGCCTGTCCCAGTGTTGCACCGGGGCATTTGCGAGGTCATTCATGGTCATTTGCAGCCACTTTCCTTTTAAACAGTCTGTGCAGAGTCCGTCGTTAGAAGTTGCCGGGCCGCCATAGAGATTAATGCGCTATCGGTGCTCACCGGCATGAATTTGAAGCCGAGCTCGACCATCCGCCGAGCCAAGCCAATCTCCCCCGCATACACCCCGGGGACAACTCCTGCGGCGGCGGCACGCTGCGCGATCTCTCGCAACACGTGCTGTTGATCTCCCAGGGTCAGTTGCTCTAGGGTCCACCCACAGCTCAAAGCCAAATCATAGGGACCTACAAAGATGGCATCCGGGCCGGCGGCAAGAATCTCGTCAATATTCTCCAGCCCTTTCGCCGTTTCAATCATGAGCGCCACCAGGGGATCGCTTTCAACTAACCCCGGTGTCTGCACCGGGTAACGGGGAATTAATCGCGTCGGCCCGTAACTGCGTTTTCCCCTCGGTGCAAACCTGCAAGTTTCAATAATTCCCAGGGCTTGCTGCGCGGTCTCCACGGTAGGAACAATGACAATACGTGCACCTGCATCGATCGCACGTCCAAGATGCCCTACCTCATTGCTCGGTACTCGCACTCCGGCCGGAATGCCATATACGTGCGCAGCTTCGAAAAGCGCGCGATAATCGGCTAATTCTGCATGTCCATGCTGTCCGTCAACGCAAACCCAGTCAAAGCCTTCTGCAGCACCCGTCTCGACAACAGCCGCATCCCTATAGGTGATCCATAAGCCAAACTTCGCTCTTTCGTCACTCAAATTCAACGAAGGCTGCGTCTGATTGCTGGTTCGAGCACTCGTACCGTAAATCTTCATCTTCCAAACCCCTTGCATTGCAGGACCGCTGAATTGTCGATTGGCTCACAACTGAAACTCTACTCTTATGTTCATCCAGCAATCAATCTATTCATTCAATGAACACTTATGTTAATCGGGGACAGCTATCCCGCAACACCACAAAGGGGCTGAGGGATAGCTGTCCACCGAGAATCCGACTTAGCGGCGGGTTACCAACATCATCATGGAAGTATCCAGGTGTTCGTTGCTGTCCTGGCCGTTGGCCAGGGCTTCAGCCTCCTCCTTGCTTCGCACCACAGGCACGGATCCGAGCAGCGGCCGAGCGGCGGTTTCACGCAGCTTGAACGTGGCCACCAAGGCAACCACAGAGAAGAACATGATGTAGTAGGCCGGAGCGAAATGATCACCGGTGACGTTCACCAAAATCTGGCTGACCAGCGGGGTGGTACCGCCAAAAATCGATATCGCCAGGTTATGGGTAACGCCAACTCCCCCGTACCGAGAGGCCGTGGGAAAGAGTTCGGACATTACAGAACCTGTCAATGCCAAGAAGAAGGCACTTGGCAGCATCACCAGCGCCAACGAAACATACAGCGACCACAGTTCGCCAACATGCATCAAAGCGAACGCTGGAACCAAAAGAACCAGATTGCCGATGGTGGCCATAACATAAATCGGACGGCGTCCTATCTTGTCAGACCAGATGGCGATAATGGGAATAAGAATCGCCTGGACCACGAGCACCGCCACCGCCGCGACAGCCGTGTGCACGGCAGGGGAACCAATTTCCGCTTCCAGATATGTCGGCATGTAGCTGGTAAGCATGTAGGAGGACGTGCCATCTGCGGCAATCAAGGCACAGCCGATCAAGATCTGCGGCCAGTAATGACGCAGAATATTAGGCAAATTATGGCGAATGAAAATCGGGTTGACGTCGCCCTCTTCTGACAATTCCTGAGCGGCCTCAAAACTGGGCGACTCAGGAATACGATGGCGAAGCATGATGGCAACGATGCCCAGGGGAAGAGCTACCAAGAATGGAATTCGCCAACCTCCATCAAGCATTGCGCTTTCACCCCATGCTGAAGTCGTGAGCATGGTTGTTGCCGCCACCACCGCGGCACCGGCGGCAAATCCCAGCATTGAACCGGAGTTCAGCAGCGCTGTCATGAATCCACGGCGGTTGTCCGGGGAAAATTCGGCTACGTAAGTGGCAGCCCCTGAATACTCGCCTCCGGTAGAGAATCCCTGCATCATCTTCAGCAGATACAGGGGGATAATCACCCACAGCCCGACCTGTCCCGCCGTGGGAAGCAAACCAATCAACGTGGTCGCTGCAGCCATAAGGGCAATGGTAAAGAACATGACCTTTCGGCGTCCGATCTTATCCCCGATCGGTCCGAGAATCATGCCGCCCAAGGGGCGAACTACGAACGAAACCGCAAAGCCCAAGAGCGTCACCAGCAGTCCCATGGTTTGATCCATGCCTTCAGTGAAGACCGCCGTCATGGTCACCGCCAGGTAGCCGTAGACGCCGATGTCATACCACTCGATGAAATTGCCGATACCGGCCCCGAACTGTGCACGGCGCAGCTCTTCCTTGTCCACCACAATGCAATCGTCAGCTCGCAGCCGCCGAGTGGTTTTCGGCAGCGCGGGGCGCTGCAATTTCGATGATTCGCTCACCATATTCTCTTTCCTGCCGGGAACAATGCGGGCATCAGACGCCCGGAGTGATGTACTGGCCCACACTAGGCCCCACAACATCGTTTTGAAGCGTTCAACTAATGATCACTTGATTTATCTAGTGAACATTAACCTGCGGTGATTTACAACACGTTTTCAAAAATTCCCGACGTACCCGAGCGCGGAAAAACTCGAAATGCACTGAGAACTTCAGCGTGACGTGCAAGAAAGCGGATCTGGTCGAAACTGAAACTTTCTACTGTTCCAACCAAGGAAACTCGTCGAGTTTTCTCAGATTCCCTCTAGCGCTATGCGCACGCTAACTGATAGCGTGACTGTAGTCCAGCGTTCATTCAATGAACTTTACGACCGCTGGATGCTCTTTTTCCTTCGCCTTTCTAATTCGCGGAGTTCCACCATGAACTGTTTCAACTGCTGGGGTACCATGAGTCGTTATGCCATGACCACCGGCCAGACGGTCCCATTGGATGCCGTCACCGCGTCGCATAAAAGCAGTTTCACTTCCACGGCAGGCCGAACGCCCAGCACGCTGCTCTCACTTAAGCGATAGCAGCGGCTGCGTCCAGAACTGTCTTGCCCGAATTTCCCGGGCACTTCGATGCCCTAATTCTCAGGTCAGCGCATTATTTCGGCATGCTCAGATGCCTCTTCATAGTTACGCACCCTTAAATGAGAAGGTGAAGTGAACATCCCCCTGTTCCGTGGGCGCAAGCCCCTCAGCGCCAACCCGACCCTTAATCTCACCGGCGCTGGAATCGCCCTTATTGCCGTCTGTTACGGACTCGCCCGGTTTGGCTACGGTTTCTTTACACCAATCTTTCGCACCGAATTCAGCCTCTCCCCTACGACCATCGGATTCTTTGCTTCAGCGTCCTACATCGCATACTGCGCAGCAATCATTGCGGCCACGCTGCTGACAACTTCCTTGGGCGCCCGCAATCTTGTCATTGCTTCCGGCCTTTTGGCGGCCGGTTCAATGGCCGGGATCGCGTTGGCCCCCAATGCGTCCGCATTAGGGACCGCGGTCGCCGCTACGGGATTCTGCACGGGCTTGGTGTCCCCACCCTTGGCGACTGTGATCGCTGAGAATGTTGCACAGAAATATCAGAGCCGAGTGCAGACAATGGTGAATTCCGGAGCTGGCGTAGGTGTGGTGATCAGCGTTCCCATCGCAATGACTGTTTCAAGTCACTGGCGACTATCCTGGCTGCTGTTTGCGGCGCTGGCTCTTGCAGCCACCTTATGGATCACGCGCAGCGCCCCACGACCGCTCCCGCGTTTGTCGCCGGATATTCAGCTCGCCGATACAGGTCTAAGAATCCGCCTGCTCCCGCGCCCGGCCTTCCCGGTTGGAAGCATCCGTTTGATTTCCGCCTCCGCTCTGCTCGGCGCCAGTTCCACCGCAATGCTGACTTTCGGACGCGATTTCCTCATCGTCGTTGGCCAGCAATCAGCAGCAATCACGACCACCGCCTGGGTGATGCTCGGTGCCAGCGGATTAGTTGGAGCAGCCGCTGGAAGTCTTAGTGCGCGTTTTGGCCTAGGGCTCTCGTGGTTCTTCGGCTGTGTGAGTATGAGCGTAGCGTCCTTGGTACTGATCGTTTGGCCAAACAGCTCCTCACTCGGGCTGATCTCCATGACATTGTTCGGCGCCGCCTACACCACCTCTGCCGGATTCCTCTTAGTTTGGTGCATACAGGTCTATTACCGCGCTCAATCGGTGGGCGTGGGCATGGCATTCCTCGTTATCGCGTTAGGGCAAGCCATAGCAACACCGCTATTTGGCTTCCTCATGGTTCAGTTTGGCGCGGCCATGCCGTTCTATGCAGCAGCCGCCTGTGGTCTTGCCGCCGGACTCATCATGCCCCGGATTTCTGTACTGCCGATTACGACGCTGATGGAAATCATTCCCGTGGACCAAAATCCTGATCCTCAGATGCCTGCCCAAACGTGAATAGCATGCCGGATTAACTCAGCCGCTGTTTCCACCGGAGCACTGCCATAAGCAGTCCGCTGTGGCTTGGCACCATCCACTGCACGAGAACCATGTTGTGTCCGTTCCAAGTGCTTGATGTTGCAGCCGTAGTCCATGACAGAACGCCGCTGGTTTATCTTGAAAACCAGCGGCGTTCTGTCATCTTGGAGCAACGTCACTCATTCAAATATCGATGTTCCGGCTTCACATTTGCTGCGCAGCACAAACCTTCTCACTCAGCATTCCTACCAAATATCGCCTATGGTGTATCCCTCTGGAAACGGATCGGTGGGGTCCAAGACGTATTTGCTGAATCCGGAAATCCAACACTGTCCGCTGATGGTGGGAACGATGGCTTGCTGCCCATGCAGCATGGTTTCCTCGACTATCCGCCCGGTAAAACGAATCCCCAGCAGTCCCTCATTCAGCAGACTGTCCCCCGGCATCAAGTTGCCCTTCGCGTATTCAACCGCCATGATGGCACATGTTCCCGTACCGCAACATCCACGATCCAGCGCTCCGGTCCAGGTTTCAGGTCGCTCGAAATCAACCTCACCAGACAACATCACGTTCGATGTGCGGATATCGACTCCCGGCGTAGGAGAAGGAGCACGCATTATGGAGAGGGTAATGCCGACTCCCGGATAGTCGGGGTGTTCCACCGGCAGCTGTTCCTAGGCTGCTTTCGTCACCAAAGCTGAAATTCTAATAATTTCTTTCCCCTGCTCTGGAATCAGCTCTAAATGCTGGAACTGCGTGGCATCAATGATGACGTAGAACATTCCGCCCCATGCCACATCGACGGTGACCGGCCCCAGATGCGGGACCTCTATCACCTTATCCATGTACACCGGAAACGACGGGACGTTTTGGAAAGTGACCTGTGTGGCCTTGCCGTCCTTGCATTCTGCTGTGATCGGGATCAGTCCAGCCGGAGCCTCAAGATTGAAAGATGTCACCGGCTCCTGCATGCGCACCATCCCCGTCTCTAAAAGAGCCGCGGCCACTGCAAGGACGTTGCCGCCGCTCATCATAGGGTATTCGACTTGTTCCATGATGATGAACCCAGCATCGGCCCGTGGATCTTTTGCTGGAACGATGAGGTTGGCGCATAGCGCCGGCACACCACGCGGCTCGCGCAGCATCAGCTTTCGCAGCTGATCATCGTTCTTTTCCATCCAACGCGCCATTTCATAGACAGAGTTGCCCGGGATGGTGGGCACTCCGCTGGTTATTACCCTCAGTGGAGCCCCTTCGTGGACTTCAACCGCGTCAAACATTCTTTTAAACGCCACAGTTATGCCTTTCTGAACTTATTTCTTTGCCGCGCAAGGCTTTACTAATGAACTGCCGGTGGAACAAGAACGAGTTTGCCCATGTGTTTTTTCGACAAAAAGTCTTCTTGAGCGAGGGAAATCTGCTCCAGAGGGTAAACCTTGGCAACGTGCGGTCGAATTTCATTGCGTTCCACATAGCCGATCAAGTTCTCAAAGATGTGGTCGTCCTGGAATGTGCATCCCAGGACGCGCAGATCATTGAGGTAGATCGTGCGCAGGTCCACCTCAGTTATCGGGCCGCCGATCGCCCCGGCGATTGCATAGCGCCCGCCCTTGCGTAATGCGGACAGACGCTCATTCACGCCTTCTCCGCAGACCACGTCCAGCACCACATGAACCGGTTCATTCAGTTCCTTCGACAACTCCGCCGAACGATCCAAGACTTCGTCCGCGCCCTGCTGCAACACCGTCTGCACCTTTGACGCCCCGCTCAAGGCAATGACATAAGCGCCGCGCCGCTTAGCAAGCTGTACAGCGGCCAAGCCGACTCCACCGGATGCGCCGGTAACCAAGACGCGCTCGCCTGCTTCCACGCCGGCACGATCGAGCATTAGCTCTGCCGTCGAATAGGCACAGGGAACCGCAGCAAGCTCCTCATCGCTCCAGTCGCTGTCCACCTTGTAGGTTTCCCGCGAGGGTGCCACAGCATACTGAGCGAAGCCTCCGTTGCATTCGCTGCCAAAGGTCCAGCATTCCCACGGACGGTAATCCACATAGCTGCGCAGCATATTGCGCACCAGCACACGCTCGCCCAAACGGGATTCAGCTACGCCTTCTCCTACAGCAACGATCTCTCCACAAACATCCGCACCCTGGATCAACGGAAATTTCAACGAGGCTCCAGACCAGCTAGCGTCCTCTTCGTCCGTCTGTTCAAAACCCGTCGCGCCTCCCCGCTCCGTGGCCTCTGAAATTTGTTTTGAGTACCACCCGATACGGGTGTTGATATCCGTGTTATTTACTGCGGAAGCTTTGACGTTGATCAAGACTTCCCCGGGCCCGGGACTCGGAACTGCAACGTTTGTCCGATATTCAAGCTTTTCAATGCCGCCGTGCCCGGTTAGCACCACAGCCGCCATGGTTTTGTGTTCAGTCATCAAAGAATCCTTTCGATCGAGGTTCCCTATATTTTTCTGCCCCGCAATGGACAACAGGAGGAACGGGAGAAGCTATAACGTTCAAAAATTGAACACTTACGTTCATAAATTGAACGTACTCGAGTAACTTAGGATTCAAAGACCATAAAGGTCAAGAGTCTTGAGCCAACCGGCGGAAATGTTTCTTGACGGACATTATGCAAAAATGGCGAAAACAGCAGGAGACATTTCAAATGACGCACGAAGTGCCAGCGGGTGAACCCAGCAATCTGGCGAACAAGTCGGTAATCAAGGCCCTGGGAATACTTTCGGCCTTAGGTAACTTCCCGAACGGAGCTACTGCCACCGACCTTGCAGAAGCGACCAAGACGTCCCGCCCAACCGTCTTTCGCATGTTGTTGAGCCTAGAAGCTGCGTCTTATGTTGAACGCAACGACTCGACCTACCACCTCGGATGGGAGCTGCTGCGCCTTAGCCGGCTACCGCATCTAGACCGTGGGCTGGCGCTGAGGGTCGAGCCCATCTTGGACAGGTGCGCCAAAATGGTCAACGAAACCGTCAATTTCGCGCTCTCCGGTCCTGACGGCTACTTCGACATCGTGGCAGAAGGATCCTCCCACCGCATTCTCACGACGGAGGAGCAGTTCATCGGCAAGCACTTCCCCCCTCACGCAAGCAGTTCAGGAAAGCTTCTACTTAGCGAGCTACCAAGCGCTCAGGTTGCGGCATTGCTGCCGGAAGCCCTGGAAAAATTCACGGAACGCACCATCACCTCCCGCGAAGCACTGCAGCACGAATTGGCGCAGATCAAGTCCCAAGGCTTTGCGGTGTTAGACGGTGAGCTAGAAGACGGGCTTTACTCGTTGAGTGTTCCGGTGCGCGCCGCAGAGGGCGAGCTCATTGGCGCCATCGCCGCCTATGGGCCATCCGAGCGAATGAAGCGGCAAGGGGCACAGCGCATCGCAAAGCAACTGCAAGCAGCAGCGAAAGAAGTCGCCCAGGCTCTGGTTTCAAGGAATTAAAACCAGGCCGGTTCAGCTGCCGGAAACATAATCGTGCCCAGTGGACCTAGGTCCACTGGGCAGCGGTGATCTTAGTTTTCGTCGAGCGCTTGGGCAACTTCCCTGGACACACGCAGACCGCTTTCGATGGCCCCATCGAAGAATCCCGCCCACAGGTTGGCAATGTCGGCTCCCGCCAAGTGCAGATGACCCTCAGGCCGCTGCAACTCCGCTTGGCTTTGGGAATAGGCCCCGGGTCGGTGGATCAACCACGTTTCTTTAGCGTGCGGATCGGCGTTCCAGTCGTGTGCGGCAATTTCCAGCACTTCGAGGTCGTCGCGCCACACCTGCAACGCTTTAGATACTTCTTCGACACTGGTGACATCAATGCGCGAGGCGTCCGCGCCGAAGGAAACAAGAACGGCGTCGTCTTCGCCTACGAATTCGGTACGCACGACCGACAACGGATGGTCCTTGGTGGAGTAGGCAAAGAATGGCTTGATAGGACCCTTCACGCGAATCCATAGCTTGACGCCCTGAGATGCGGTACCTGCCTGGCTCGCTTGACGCTTGGCTTCGGACAGCGGCGGGGTGATGTCCAGTTCGTGCAGGATGTTCAGCGGGGCAGTGAGGATGACCTTGCGGGCGCGAAGTGTTGAACCATTCTCCAGTGCAACGCTGACGCCTTGGTCATCGTGCTCAATAGCAGTCACCGGAGCATTGAGCCGGACTTCTCCTTTAATATCTGCGGCAATGGACTTTACCAGCTGATCATTGCCGTCCTTGAGGCGGTACACCGAGCTTGCTTCGTGCATGACCTTCCAAGCGCCGGATGTAGCGGCGGTCCAACGAATTGCAGCGCTGAAGCCGACCTGGTCCAACGGGCCGTTACAGTGCCCTACCCAAGCCGCCTCGTTGGCCTGGCGTTCGTCATCGCTTAAATCGAGTGCATCCAACGCCTGCTGCAAGGTCAGCTGGTCTGCGGCGGCGAAATCTTCGTCCGAAGCAATCAGGTCAGGACGCGGCAGCAGTTTGCCAGAGGCACCAACCAACGCTTCCATCCCCGGGTCGATCAAATCCATAAAGCCGGGAAGATCGCCCTTTTGCAGCTCCCCGTTGGCGAACCAATAGGTTTCTTCGGCCCTGGCAAGCCGATCAGCTTCTAGGCCATAACGGGTGACCTCGGACCATACGTGGGGCTGGGTCCAATGCATCCAGTTGCCGCCGAGCTCAAGATACTTCCCAAAACGCTGTTCGGTATACAAGCGCCCGCCCAAGCGGTCCCGCGCCTCCAAAACTATTACTTTCTTGCCGCGTGCACTTAGTTCACGTGCGGCGGTCACTCCCGCCAGTCCTGCGCCAATGACAATGACATCGGCGTCATAGTTCGTGCTCATGATGCTTCTCCTAAGCTGTTGGTTCTCGTTCCTTCGAGCATAGGAAGCATCACTGCGCACTTCATTCATACAGAGCTATGATATTCAGATAATTTTATGACCTATTGCTAAAGGATTTTTGTTGTGGCTTCGCTGCTCAGCATTGCAGATCTCATTGCCGATCCGACCTTGGACACCTCGGTGCTCGCCGGAGCCAGCGGTCTACACAGAACCGTCCGGTGGGCCCAGACCAGCGAATCCGCTGAACCGTGGCGTTGGCTCGGCGATGAGGAGCTGCTCATGACCTTGGGACTGAACTTGCCCGTTCATCCCGAACAGCAGGCCGAGTTTATTCGCCATGCGCATCAGGCAGGAATCGCCGGAATGACTGTGGGTCAAGATGGTCTGGCCCCCGAGTTGAGTCCTGAGATGCTGGAGGAAGCTGATCGACTGGCTTTTCCGCTGTTGTCCACCGGACCGCAGACTCCCTTTGTCGTCATCGCCCGCACCGTCGCTGCGGTGACCACCAATGAACTCAACCGCGGGGTCCTCATTCTTTCGCGGCTATACCAAGAAGCAGGAAGCCGTTCATCCCAAGAAAAAAGGCGCGGGGATTGGCTGGAAAAGCTCTGCGGCGTCAAAGCAGCAGTTCAGGATACCGGCACCGAATGCATCGTGATCGGCGACGTTCCCAACACTGCCATCCGCCGGCACTCTCTGCCCACACTTCGGGCGACGCAACTGCTGCTTTCGGTTGAAGCAGAGCTGGATTCGCTAGTTCTGGTGCACCTCAAACAAATCCTCACCGTAGACGCCAATGCGCTGCTGCAGGCAGCTGACAGCGCAATTGCCTCAGGAGATGCCACATTGCGCTTGGCGTTGGACGGCCGGGTAAGTGAAACGGAGATCCAGTCCGGGCGGTGGTTGCGGCCAAGTGAACCGTTTCGCGTATTATGCGGCAGTGAATCCGCCCTTGGCACTATCGCCATGTTCCTAACATTGCGCGAATTGACGCCGCTAGCTACGGCATGGAAGCGGCGAACCTTAGCAGTCGTCAGGCAGCAGGATTTACCGGCGCTTGAGGCACTGATACAGAGCACCAGTATCAAGCTGGGAATGAGTGCTCCGTACTACCGCTTCGCCGATCTTCCCGGAGCAGCGGAAGAGGCGCATAGTGCCTTCGACTGCGCCACGGACCAGCTGCCATTGGCAGAATTCTCCGGACTGCAGGTTTCGCTGCTGGCCCGTTCGCGCAGTGAAGCCGAGCAGATATGCCGCAGCGTACTCGGCGGCTTGAGCGCAGATACCGCCTCGGTGAACACCTACAGGGAATCACTTTTTTCCCTGCTGGATCACGACCTGCAATGGCAGCATACGGCATCCGCTCTGGGCATTCACCGGCAGACTCTCGTCTACAGAATCAAGCAGGCTGAAGCACTATGCGGACGCAGTGTTCGCCGGGTAGCGGATCTTTCAGAACTTTATCTGGCCCACCGGGCATGGCAACTGCTCAAGAAGCAGTAATCCAGTACCACCAGAAAACGATTCGGCGTCGACGCCCGTCCCGCGGACCCCGTTTGTTCACATGGCCCTGATGTGGACACCCGCAGCTTCCCACGCTTGCCCTTAAGTGCGGGATTTCCGCGAAAGTACGCTTTCAAAAGTCCACCATGCGAAAAATACTGTTGACTGGATCACAGCAAGAAGCCTATCCTTTCATTCAGTAGATAATCATTACGTTCATTCAGTGAACATTAAACTTTGTGGGAGAACTTTATCAGCAGAGTTTCGGCGGTTCCTGCGGATTGGCCTCATCACCGGGCAAAGCAGGGCGGGGCTATGAGCAAGCCTGGACCGGCCGCAAATTCTCAAAGAAAGACAGGGACGTTACCGGCGGAACACTGATGCTTTCAAAAAAAGCGGCATCCGGTACAGGCAGCAATTTTGGCTGCCGGAGATTTATGAGGCGGGAAAATGTCAGAGTCACAATCCAAGCGAAACCAGCTCACCGGCCCCTCACGCCGACTGCGGGCTGAGGATTGCATTATTGCCGATAAAAAGTCACTCCATCAGGCCCAGATCGGCGCTGGCGTGGGAAACTTCATTGAGTGGTACGACATCGGGGTTTACGGATACCTCGCGGTGTTAATGACAAGGGTCTTCACCGAGGGCATGGATCAGGCTTGGGGCTTGCTGGTCACACTCCTGGGTTTTGCCGTGTCATTTGTCGTTCGGCCGATCGGAGGCATGATTCTCGGTCCATTGGGCGATCGCATTGGACGACGCAAGGTCATGCTCTTCACCATCTTGCTTATGGCTGCAGCAACAACATTGATAGGACTGCTTCCCAGCGCCGGCCAAGTCGGCCTGTGGGTCATCATTCCGCTGTACCTGCTGAAGATGCTGCAAGGCTTCTCCACCGGCGGCGAGTATTCCGGCGCCGCCACCTACATTGCCGAGTTCTCTCCGGACGGCCGCCGCGCCTTTATGACCTCCCTGCTCAATGTCGGATCGCAACTGGGTTTCGCCGCTGGCGCCGGAGTCGTGGCCCTCACCACCATCATCGCCGAAAACAACTTCGGTCCGGACGCCATGCTCAACGGCGGATGGCGCATCCCGTTCCTTTTGGCCCTCCCCCTAGGCATCGTTGCCGTGTCTTTGCGCAGCCGCCTTCCGGAATCCCCTGCTTTCGAGGTCGCCTCGGAAGTTCCGCTCGATCACGACCCTGATTCGATCTTCGTCCGCCACAGCCTTCCACGAGTGATCAAACTGTATTGGCCTCACATTCTGGTCGGCATGGCGCTGATCGCTGCGGACGGTACCAGCTCCTATACCTTGACGAGTTACATGCCCACCTACCTCGAAACCCAGGTCGGCATCCACGCTTCGCATACGGCACTGGCGGCCGTGGTGATCCTGGCCGTACAGGCAGCCATGATTCCTTTATTTGCCCTACTGGCAGACAAGGTAGGACGCAAGAAGGTATATATGATTGCCACCATCGGCAATTTGGTTCTCCTGCTTCCCGCCTTTGCCCTTATGCAAACCGGCACCATTGGATCGCTGTACCTGGCATTATTCCTGGTTTCAGTGCCAAGCTCGGCCTTCCTGGCATTGACCGCATGCGTAATGTCGGAACTATTTCCCACAGCTTCGCGCTATACCGGCGTCGGCATCACACACAACCTCGCCATTTCCATTTTCGGTGGCACCACTCCACTAATTTCTCAAGCACTCGTGCAGTCCACCGGCAAATGGTACGTGCCGGCCATCTATGTCATGGCATTTTCGCTGATCGCACTCTTGGCGTTATGCAAAATGCGCGAGACCGCCGGTCGTCCACTACTGGGTTCCTTCCCGGTTGTGGCCTCTAACGAGGATGCTGTGGAACTCGCTGGCGGTCAAGACACCGACCCGAGGATTGATACAACAACTTTCCCGCTCACAGCGGTCAAGTAACAAAAATATATTAGATTAGTCTCCTAATTTGCGGGGCGGGCTTAGAGGTCCGCCCCGCTCTTTTTGCCCTTTACCCACAATGATCCGAAAACAAAATAATTCATAGAATGAACACTATAGTCATGGAATGGATGTTTTGTTATCCTAGAACTGCGGGGCCTTTGACGAGAGACACCGCAAATCGAGGCAGACACGGTGAAATTTCAGACCCTTGTCCTGGCGGCGCCGTTATGCGGCACATCGACCTGTCGTCCAGGAGCAAGCAGGTCTGCTTGAGTTCCGGAGCGGCGCATCGCCCGACTCTCCCATACTTCACTGTGTCTGCCTCGCCGTGTATCAGCGAAAGGTTATGATCATCAAAGCTATTCAAATCACCGAGTTCGGCGGCCCCGAGGTTTTACGTTTGGCAGACGTTCCGGTGCCAGGCATTTCGCCGACAGATATTTTGGTGCGCACCGAAGCTATCGGTGTCAATTTCATCGACACCTACTACCGCGAAGGCGTCTATCCAACCGATCTGCCCTTCATCCCGGGCGATGAGGCGTCCGGCGTGGTGGTGGAAGTCGGCACGGCTGTTTCCGATATTAAGGTCGGCGATCGGGTCGCCTGGACCTCGCCGCACGGCTCCTATGCCGAATTCGTTGCAGTACCGGCTGCAGCGGCGGTCATCATCCCAGAGGGGCTTAGCCCGGATCTTGCCGCTTCCTGTCTGGCACAGGGAATGACAGCGCACTACCTCGCACACTCAACCTACGAGATTCAACCTTCGGATCACGTGCTCATTCACGCCGGTGCCGGTGGTGTAGGCCTGTTGCTGACCCAGATGGCGGCCGCTCGGGGAGCCACGGTCATCACCACCGTCTCCAGCCCCGAGAAAGCCAAACTCTCCACCTCCGCCGGTGCCGCGCATGTCTTGGATTACGGCCCCCAACTGGCACAGCAAGTTCGCGAGCTGACCGACGGACAAGGCGTTGCAGCGAGCTATGACGGCGTCGGAGCGGCAACGTTCCGCGCCTCACTTGATGCCACGAGGGCTCGCGGCACTGTGGTGCTTTTCGGCGCCGCCAGCGGTCCGGTACCGCCCCTGGATCCCCAAGAGCTGAATAAGGCCGGCTCCCTGTTCCTCACGCGCCCAACTATCAGCGATTACACCCGTGACCGGGCAGAACTGCTCTGGCGTGCGGAATCGGTGCTTCGCGGCATACAGGAAGAAAAGCTCTCGGTGACCATTGGAGGCCGTTACGCCTTAGCAGATGCAGCCCAGGCGCACCGCGACCTTCAGGAGCGGCGAAGCTCCGGTGCCCTGGTGCTCATCCCCTAACCTGAGAACAGTCGAAAAACATAGTGAAGGAAGGCGAGGCAGCCGCCTCGCCTTCCTTCACTATGTTTTAGCTCTTTGCCGCAAGATACACGATGCAGCGGCGCGCCAGACTTTTGCTGATTCCCGCCTTTTGCGCCACGCGTTTTGCATCTGGACGACTCTGCGCTGAAGCTTCTTGACGCTGCATCACCGTGGCTACCCGCTGCACCGCCCAATTGGGAGGCGCGGCAGGTTCCGCCACCTGCAGGCTCACGCCGGCACCGCCATCGGGTAGTGCGACCGCTCACGAGTTTGAGCCACGTCTACATGCAACTGCCGAATCAGCGAGTCGACGTCATCGTATTCGTATTGCGGGCGCTGGAAATCAGTAAGAACCACCCTAAGCTTCTGCCCATACAGATCCTCGCTGAAATCAAGCAGATGGGCTTCAAGCAGCACTTCTCCGCCTTCACGGTAAAACGTTGCCCGTCGCCCCACCGATACGGTAGCCACTACCCGACGCCCCTCGGGCAGCACGACGTAGGCGCCCCATACGCCATCCAGCTCATCGTTCTGGGGCATGGTGATGTTTGCGGTGCGAAATCCCAATTCCCTGCCGCGGGCATCCCCGTGCTCCACAATTCCCTCGATTACATGCATGGTGCGCTCCTTTCCATCCCAGCTGCGTCACTCAAACTCTATGTTCACCCAATGAACAAAGTGATTATCTAATGACTATTATTCTATGGTGTCCTAGGCCACATGGTCAATTCCCCGCGAAATTTTTCTGCAGCAACCAACTAGGTCCTGTCGACGCGTCCGCGTCGACAGGACCTAGCCTGTTGTTATATAGGGTTAAACTGCGACCGTGACATAGTGTTT
This sequence comes from Glutamicibacter uratoxydans, assembly GCF_006539925.1. Classification (GTDB taxonomy): domain Bacteria; phylum Actinomycetota; class Actinomycetes; order Actinomycetales; family Micrococcaceae; genus Glutamicibacter; species Glutamicibacter uratoxydans. Next base: position 248,531 of record NZ_BJNY01000002.1, read on the forward strand.
TTTGAAGTGCTCGTGAATCTCCCAGAATCCGGACCAGCCATCAGGAATCAAAACGAGATCACCCACCGAGTGGTCTACTCGTTCGCCCTGGTCAGAAACCAAGGTTCCCGAGCCCTGTAGCACCAGGATGATTTCGTTAACTCCCGTACGCGCGGTTTTGAATACCCCCGGGGAGCAGGCCCAAAAACCAAGGTCGATCTTGCTTGCGTCCATAGTCGCCACGTTGTCCACGGCATCCGAAGGCTCGGTGCCGTTCACCGCCGTCGGCTTGAGCACCAGCTGTGCCAATGAAGCATTCTCGACATTGCGCAGCACCCTGGCTTGCGGCGCAGTCGTCGTCATCTGAGTCATTCTTCCTCTATTCCGTAACCAAGCGCCGTGTTTAGCAAATCGACTTGCCGTCGACCAGGCGCGGCACCGAATTCGGGTTTGCTTCCTGCAGCTCAGCTGGCAGTAGATGCTGCGGGAAATTCTGGAAGGCTACCGGGCGCTGGAAGCGCTCAATGGCTGCGGTGCCCACCGAGGTGGAACCCGCTGCCGTGGTGGCCGGGTATGGGCCGCCGTGCTGCTGCGCATAAGTCACCGAAACACCGGTCGGCCACTGGTTCCACAACACGCGTCCGGCCTTTTGCGCCAGTACGGCAACCAGCACAGCCACCTCGTCGTCGTCTTCGCCCTGGATCGTTGCGGTGAGCTGCCCCTCAAAGGTCTTGGCCGCCTGTACCAACTGCTGCTCGGAGTCATACTCGACAACCAGCGCGCTCGGGCCGAAGCATTCGGTCTGCAGCACGTGGGGGTCGCGCAAGAGGTCCTCGATGCCGGTCACCAAAAGGGTTGGCGCAGGTCCCTGGCCCAGCGGCTCCTGCCCCTTGGCCAATACCGAGACACGCTCGTGCCCGGCAAGCTCTTCAAAGACCTGGGCAAATCCCTCCTGGATGCGCTCGTTGAGCATCGGAGCCCCGGCTGGCATCTGCTGATCGGCCAACTGTTCGCGCAACCCTGATCCCCGTGGGATAAACAGTGTTCCCGGCTTAGTGCAGAACTGCCCGGCATTCAACGAAAAGGATCCGGTGAATTCCGCGGCAATCTGTGCACCGCGCTCACGGGCGGCCTGTTCGGTGACGAACACCGGATTGTTGCTGCCCAGTTCGCCGTAGAACGGAATCGGCTCGGATCGGGAGACCGCCAAGTCCATCAGTGCACGTCCGCCGGGGATCGAGCCGGTGAACCCGGCGGCTTTCACGCGTGGATCCAACAGGACGCTGCGCCCGGCTTCGGTACCGAATACCACGTGGAACAGGCCTTCGGGAGCGCCGGCCGCCGTCAAGGCAGCGGCAACGACCTCGCCGGTCAGGCGTGAAAGTTCAAGGTGCCCTGAGTGCGCCTTGACGATCACCGGGTTGCCGGCTGCCAGTGCGGATGCGGTGTCTCCCCCGGCGGTGGAGAATGCAAACGGGAAGTTGCTGGCCGAGAAGACGAGCACCGGTCCCAAGGGAATATGGGTGCGCCTCAGGTCGGGTCGCGGGGCGCCCATGGGCCACTGCGGATCCGCATGGTCGATTCGCGCATCAAGGAATCCGCCGTCGCGCAGCAGCTCGCCGAAAATCCTCAGCTGGAAACTCGTGCGCTTCAGCTCCCCGCGCAGGCGAGGTTCGGGCAGATTGGTTTCCGCCATGGCCACCGGAATCAATTCGTCGGCAGCGGCGTCCAGCGCATCCCCCACCGCATCTAATACATCGGCGCGGACCGCTGGGGCGGTGGCCGCCCAGAGGGAGAAGGCCTGCTCGGCGGCGGCCAAGTAGTTCTCTAGCTGTTCTTCGGTGGTGTTCTGGGTGGTTGCTGCGATAGCCGCTGCCATGGTGTCCTCTTTTCTGCGTTGTGCTGGTGCAGGTCTGTTAGTTTGCTGCCGTGTAGTCAAAGGAAATTTCGCCCCAGCCCTCAAAGCGGCCGGTGATGGACGTACCGGGAATCATCTTTTCCGCCGCGAGGCAGCTGCCCGGAAGGATGAACTGGCCGGCTTTCAGGGTGACGTCGTATTCGGCGATGCGACGACACAGCCAAGCAATTGCCGAGATGGGGTTTCCATAGACCTCGTTGGTGTTGCCGCGGGCCACTTCGCGGCCGTCGAATTCAATGATCCCCGGCTGGTTTGCCAAGTTGACCTCGGAGAGCTTGCGCGGTTGGCCTCCGATGATGATGCCGCCGATAGATCCGTTGTCGGCAAGGGTGTCGAACAGTCCGATATTCCAGTTCTTTATCCGCGAGTCGATGATTTCCAGCGCAGGAACTACGAAGTCGGTCGCTGCGATCACGTCCGCTGCAGTGACGTGTCTTCCGCCCAAATCCTTCTTTAAGACAAAACCCGGCTCAAGTTCGATGAACGGCTCGATGAATTCGGCTTCCGAGATCCGCAGGTTCTCCGGGTAGAACTGGCTGGCCAGAATGTAGCCGTAGTCCGGTTCGTCCACACCGAACTTGTCCTGCATGGCCTTGGCGATGTTGCCCAGCTTAAAACCGGCCACGGCGTCGCCCGCCTCGACATTCAAGCGCACCAGCTCCTGCTGGACTGCGAAGGCGTCGGCCGTGGTGGGTGCCAGCGATTCATCGATCAGTGATTCCAGCGGTTGGCGGGAAGCCCGGGCCGCAATGAGCTTTTGTGCGGTTTCTGCAATATTAAGAGTCATGACCTCATGAGCCTTCAGGGTAAAAGTGGTGGTTCCGCGGGCCGGAGTCCAAGTACGGACCCGGCCCGCGGGTGGTTATTTGCGGCGTCGGGTATCGCCCAGGTGCCAGATGCTCATGGCGGAGAGCATTTCCCGCGGATCCCAGATCACGTCTTCCTCGGTGATCTTGCCTCCCGCAAAGCGGATGAAAGATGCGCCGCTGACAATGACTTCACGTCCGGTGGGCGGTACTCCCATGAACTCACCGGTGTGTCGGCCGACGCTGCGCCAGTGGATGGCGACCTCGTTTTCACCTTCGACGCAACGCAGGATTTCCATAGTGAAATCGCTGAAGGCACGGTGTGAATCTTCAATTTGGGTGATGACCTGCTCCAGGCCTTCATGGCCCGACTTCGACTGGCGCCGGTAGCCGTCGCTGACCAGTTCGGCAAAGGCATCGGTTTCGCCCTGGCTCCAGGCGCGAGTCCAGGCAGTGGTGATTTTTTCCAACATTTCCGACATGGTCTTAACCCTTCTGTGCTGCTGGGGCCGGGGCCGGCCACAGATTGAAGTCGCCGAACTTGCCGCCGCGGAACAGCAGCGCCTCTTCCTCGGTGGCCTGCATGGAATCCACGCCGCCCACAATCATGTAGTGGTCTCCGGCAACAACTTCGGAGAGGACTTCGCAGTCAATCCATGCGGTGGCCCCGGTAATGCGCGGGGTTCCGTTCTCACCGATTTCGTAGTCGACGCCGGCGAATTTTTCGTCGCCCTTGCGGGACAGCGCACGGCAGATCGGCAGCTGTTCGGTCGAGAGGATGTTCGCTGTGAAACGCCCCAGTGAACGCAGGGTGGGCCAGGTGCTTGAACCCTTGTCCACACAGAAGGTGACCAGCGGCGGTTCCAGCGAGAGCGACATGAAGGTGCCCACGACGAAGCCCATGGGCTTGCCCTCGACCGTCAGGCCGGTAATTGCGGTGACGCCGGTAGGCAGTGCGCCGAAGACCTTGCGGTACTCGGCTGGGTCAATCTCCGGGGTATCCGAAGTAACGATGATCGACATGGCTTTTCTCCTTAAGCTTCGACTGGCTGCAGCTTGCGGTGGGCGGTGCCCGGGTGGTCCTGAGGAAGACGGGCCACGCCTTCGCCGAACAGGTGTTCGCGCAGGGTCGAGCCGGCGAACGAGGTGCGCATGACACCGCGGCGCTGCAGTTCGGGAACCACGAATTCGGTGAAGTCCTTAATGTCCTGGAACTTCACGGCGTTGGCGATGTTGAAGCCGGTCACGCCGGACTGCTCGATCCACGAAACCAATTCATCGGCAACGGTCTGCGGGCCGCCGACGATGACCGGGGAGGTGCCGCCGATGCCGATGTATTCGGCGATGTCGCGTGGGGTCCATTCCTTCTCCGCGTCCACCTTCTGGAAGAAGGTGAGCATGGTAGCGGTGCCCTTGGCTTCCACGTCCTTCAACGGCTTATCCGGATCGAAGCTGGACATATCCAGTCCGGTCCAGCCGCTGTAGCGGGCCATGGCTCCGTCGTAGGAAACAAGCTTCAGGTATTCCTGGTATTTGGCCTGCGCTTCTTCATCGGTTGCGGCAGAGATGATGGTGATCATCTGCAGGGAGGCAATATGCTCGGGATCGCGCCCGAATTCCACGGCCTTGGCACGCAGGGCATCCACCTGCTTTTTCAGCGTCGGCTTGTCGATGGCGTTCATGAACACCGCCTCCGCAGTCTTCGCGGCCAGTTCCACGCCGCGCGGCGAGCCGCCCGCCTGGAAGATCACCGGCGTGCGCTGCGGTGAAGGCTCGCACTGATGGATGCCGGGAACGCTGAAGTGTTCGCCCTGGTAATTGATATCGTGCACCTTGGAAGGATCAACGTAGACGCCGTTCTCACGGTCAACCACCACTGCGTCGTCTTCCCAGGAGCCTTCCCAGAGGTTGGTGGCGACGTCGATAAATTCTTCGGCGCGTGCATAGCGGTCCGCATGTGCTTCAATCTGGTCTTTGCCGGCCAAGTTGCGTGCCGCCGCAGTCGAGTAGGAAGTCACGACATTCCAGCCGATGCGCCCGTCGGTCAGGTGGTCCAAGGTGGAGAACTTGCGAGCCAACTTGTAGGGAACGTCGTAGGCGGTGGAAGAAGTCACCCCGAAACTCAGGTTCTTGGTGACGGATGCCATCACCGGAATCAGGTAGGCCGGATCATTGGTTGGGATCTGGGCTGCGTCCTTAAGGGAGTCCGCCACCGAGCCGCGGTAGTTCTCGTGGTAGCCGTCGTTGTCTGCAAAGAAGATGCCGTCAAAGCAGGCCTTTTCCAATAGCTGCGCGTACTCGGTCCAGTACTTCAGGCTGGTGTACTCATGCCCCCGGTCGCTGGGATGGCGCCAGGTGCCCGCCGACAGGTGGGCCGGTCCGTTGAAATCAAATGCGAAGATGCGCATTTCCTTAGTCATCTGTAACCTCACATCTCAAGTGTTCACTGTATGAACTATGTGTTTATCTATTGATCACAGCATAGGGTGTGCTGCGCCACAGCGTCAACTACTAAATTTGATGAAAATGAAACCCGCCCAGCCAGCCCGGCACGCGCACAGCCAACCAGTTGCCGACCCGTCCGCGTCCAGGCCGCCGACACGGAACCTACGGGCGGGCAATTTCACCAAGTGATCACGGAAATAGGCACCTTGGGCGGCAGGGCCTCCAAACCTCGAACCGAACGCCAGCGGCAGGTGTGGGGAAAAATAGTCGGGCGATACTAAACTGAACAAGCTTGCACAAACTAGTAGGAATCCGACCATGACGACTCAAAGTAGCACCGCCGTTGCCGTCAACGAGCCCTCCACCCCACGTCACCACCAGCTGATCGTGACGCTCTTTGGTCTTTATGCGCGCCAGCACGGCGGCGCCCTGCCGGTGGCCACGATCATTGCACTGATGCAGGATGTGGGAGTCGAATCCGCCGGAACCCGCTCTTCCATCTCCCGGTTAAAGAAGCGTGGGGTCATTGACAGCGTGCAGGTCAACGGACGCAGCGGCTACGCGCTTTCGCAGTCGGTGCTACGGAACTTCGCCGAAGGCGATGAACGGATTTTCCACCCGCGCCGCGCCACCGCCGAAGAACGCTGGCTACTGGCCACCTTCACCGTGCCGGAAACCCAGCGGAACATCCGCCACAAAATCCGCTCGGCGCTCATCGGCATGGGATTCGGCTCGGTGGTTCCGGGACTGTGGATCGCTCCGGAACATGTCAAGGACGCCGCCTTGGCGTATTTCAAACGCCGCGAGCTGGACGGCTACTTTGAATTCTTCGTCGGAGAGCACATCGGCAGCACCGACGTTAAATACAACATCAGCTCCTGGTGGGACCTTTCGACCCTGGAACAGATGTATTCGGAATTCCTGCGGGAAAACGAGGGGCGCCTGGAGACCTGGAAGGCGCGCCTGGAAGCCGACGGCGGCTCCGCGGTGGAGGCGCAGGCCTTTTCAGAGCACCTGATTTTGCTGACCCAGTGGCGCCGCCTGCCCTACTCCGACCCGGGCCTGCCCGCCGAGTACCTGCCCGAGGGGTGGATTGCCTTGCGGGCCGAAGAGGTCTTCCAGCAGCTGCATGCCCTGCTCTCCCCCTTGGCCGCGCGCCATGCCGACCGCGTGATCGGCGCCGACGCCTAGCCACCGGTCGACAAAGCGGCTGCGCACCACCCCGGGGTAGTGCGCAGCCGCTTTGTCGCGCTCAATACAGGTGGCCCATCAGGCGCGGTCTTGGATCACCGCCACGCCCTGGATTTCAATGAGCGCTTCCTTCTGCCACAGCCGGCTGACGCCGATGCCCGCCATGGCAGGGTATTCGGTGCCAGCCATCTCACGCCACAGGCGTCCGATCTCACGCCCGTTGGCCATGTAGTCATCCACATCGGTGAGGTAGATGGTCACCGACACCAGGTCTTCGGGCTGCCCGCCGGCCTCGACCAGCGTGGTCAGCACGTTGGAGAAGGCCTGCTTGAACTGTTCGACAATGCCGCCGGGAACGATGTTCATATCCTTGTCCAGCGCGGTCTGTCCGCCGAGGTACACGGTATCGCCGGCTTTCATGCCATGGGCGTAGCCGGAGGGCTTGGGCAGGGACGACGGGTTGATGGTCTGGTTCCGGTGCAGCTTGACATCCATCTGCTTCTCCTTTGGTCGACTGTCGAAATTCGCTCGTATTCAGCTCTAGCGATGTCGGTGTGACGCGTGCTACATTGAGCTTACGTGACGACGGTAAAAAAGTCGACACATGAGCAAACGGCACTACTGCAGCGAGGAACCAAGCGATGAAACTTGCCACGATCCAATGGGAAGGGCAGACCCGGGCGGCGGTTCAGGTATCCGAAGGCTACCTGCCCCTGAATGCCCGCGACCTGTCTGAACTGCTTTCCGATGGCGCGTGGAAACAGCAGCTTGAAACCGCCCTGGCTGCCTACGCGCACAATGACGCCGTTCCGGCCGACGCCATCGAGGTGCTGAACCCGCTGCCGCGCCCGGCCAAGGTCATCTGCTGCGGCCTGAACTACTCCGAGCACATCCTTGAAATGGGCCGCGAGCTGCCCGAGCACCCCACCCTCTTCGCCAAATACGCCGATACGCTCACCGGCCCCGACGCACAAATCATCAGCCGCCACTCGCAGCATGTGGACTGGGAAGCCGAGCTGGCGGTGGTCGTCGGCGAGCGCCTTGCCGACGCAACGCCGGAAGAAGCCGCAGCAGCCATCGCCGGATACACAGTCGCCAACGACGTCTCCATGCGCGACTGGCAGCGCCGCACCCTGCAGTGGTTTCAGGGCAAGGCCTTCGATGCCTCCACGCCCATCGGCCCGGTCATCGCCACCGCAGATGAAGTGGACCCGGAAGCCGGGCTGGAAGTGATCTGCCGGATCAACGGCGAAGAGGTCCAGCGCGGCAACACCAAAACCCTGGTCTTCTCCGCGGCCCGGCTCGTGGCCTACATTTCGCAGTTCACCACCCTGCAGCCTGGAGACCTGATCCTGACCGGCACCCCGGGAGGCGTCGGAATGGGCATGGAACCCCCGCGCTTCCTGCAGGACGGGGACGTGCTGGAAACCGAGATCCCGGGAATCGGCACCCTGACCAACAAGATTTCCATCCGCGTGGCGGCCGAGTCCGCCGCCTAAGTAAAAAGCCCAGCAGCAGTCCTGCACAACAACAACCCGCACACCAACCACTAGAAGGAAAGAGCATCCCGATGAGTGAAGCACCAGCAACCTATGCCACCGAGGGCGACAACTCGATCTATGCAGGAGCCGACGGACAGGTGGTCCCTGTGGTGACCCGCGCCGGCCACGAGGACACCAATACCGCGCAGTCCGGCGACTGCGTGCGCGTCTCCGGCGTGAGCATCCAGCACACCCCCGCCACCAAGATCTGGTTCGGCCAGGTCTCCAACGTCCCGGGCTACCGCTCGCTGCCGCACCACCACGGCGAGGCTGAAACCGGCGGCTATGTCCTGCGCGGCCACGGACGCATCTACTACGGCGAAAACTACGAGCAGTACCAGGACATGAAGGCCGGCGACTGGGTGTTCGTGCCTCCGTTCATGCCGCATGTTGAGGCGAACATGTCGGTGACCGAGGAGCTGGTCTGGCTCACTGCCCGCACCCCGGAGAACATCGTGGTCAACCTGCCAGATGTCGCCGACGAGACCTTGGAAGGATACCGCCGGGCATGAACCCCACCAGCACCGTGACTTCGCAGACCTTCCTGGATGCCATCAAGCTGACCGAGGCCGAAGCGCAGGTCTTCGACCAGGCCTTCACCGCCATCCCGCAGTATGTGCCGTGGCCCAAGGCCTATGGCGGAGACATGGTGGCCCAGGGAGCCCTGGCCATGATGAAGTCGGTGGGCGAGGACCGCCACCTGCACTCCATGCACTCCTACTTCCTGCGCCCCGTGGACATGCTGGAAGCGGTGCGCTACGAGGTGGAGCACCTGCGCGACGGCCGCGGCTATTCCACCCGCCAGGTCCGCGCCTTCCAGAACGGTAAGCCGGTTTTCTCCGCACTGGGCTCCTTCCACGTGCCGGAGGGCGGCTCCGAAATGGCTTCGCAGGCCCCGGAAGGCTCCCTGGACATCGACCCCGAAACCCTTGCCAGCGCCGCTAAGGCGCTGAAGCATGTGGACGGCCCGGCGGCCGACTACTGGTCGGGCGGGCGCAGCTTCGACATGCGCCATGTGCCGGAGGCCATCTACCTGCCCGGCGAGCGCGAGGCGGTGGCCCACCAGGCGGTATGGATCCGCGCGTTCTCCGAACTGCCGGATGACGAGCTGACCCACAAGGCGGCGCTGGCCTATGTCTGCGACTACACCATCCTGGAGCCGATCCTGCGCAGCCTCGGGCTGGCCTGGGGAGATGCCGGGCTGGTCACCGCAAGCCTGGACCACTCCATGTGGTTCCACCGGGCCGGGCGCATGGACGACTGGGTGCTCTACGCCCAGGAAGCCGTCTCCAGCCAGGACAACCGCGGCCTGGCCCTCGGCCGCTTCTACACCCGCGACGGAAAGCTCCTGGCCACCGTGGCCCAGGAAGGCATGATCCGCGCGGCCAAGCAGTAGCCGGCAACAGCCATCCCCCGCAACACCGGACAACCACCAGAGGAAGATTAGTAATGGGACTATCACGCTCTGCCCATGTGGACAGTTTCACCCGCGACCACCTGCCGGCCCAGGACTTGTGGCCAACCATGGAATTCACCCTGCCCGAGCTGCACTACCCGGACCGGCTCAATGCCGCCCAAGTGCTCATCGACCAGGCGGTCGCGGACTTCGGCGCCGAGCGCACCGCGCTGCTCGCCCCTGACGGCTCCAAGCTCAGCTACGGCGAACTGCAGCGGCGCGCCAACCAGGTGGCCCAGGTGCTGGCGGAGGACTTCGGCGTGATCCCGGGCAACCGCGTGATGCTGCGCGGCCCGAACAACGCCTGGCTGGTGGCCTGCTGGCTGGGCGTGCTCAAGGCAGGGGCGGTAGTCGTCACCACCATGGCGGCGCTGCGTTCCAAGGAAATCTCGCAGCTGGCCAAGCTGACCAAGCCGGCGGTGCTGATCAGCGATGCCCGCTTCACCGAGGACGCGCTGGAGGCCAGCAGCGGCGCCTACCCGGTGATCCCCTACGGCTCGGATGCGGCGGATGACCTGATTGCACTGGCCGCGGCGAAGTCCGGCGAGTTCACCGCGGTGGAAACCGCGGCGGACGACGTGGCGCTGCTGGGCCCCACTTCCGGCACCACCGGCGTCCCGAAGATCACCATGCACTTCCACCGGGACATCCTGGCCAACGCGGATACCTTCTCCCGGCACATCCTGCAGCCCACCAAGGACGACGTCTTTGCTGGCTCTCCCCCGCTGGCGTTCACCTTTGGCCTCGGCGGACTGGTGGTCTTCCCCTTCCGCGTGGGAGCAGCCAGCCTGCTCACCGAGCGGGCCACCCCGGTGGAGCTTGCCCAGTACGCCCATGATGCCGGGGCCACCATCCTGTTCACCGCGCCTACCGCCTACCGCGCCATCCTCAAGAACGGCAAGGCGGACCTGCTCAAGTCCCTGCGCCTGGCGGTCTCCGCTGGCGAACACCTGCCGGCAGACACCTGGGAGCACGTGAAGGAGGAGACTGGACTGGAACTGGTCAACGGCATCGGCTCCACCGAAATGTTGCACGTGTTCATCTCCGCAGCAGGCAAGGACATCCGTCCGGGAGCCACCGGCGTGGCCATCCCCGGCTACCGCGCCACGGTGCTGGATGACGAAGGCAATGAGGCGGCGGTCAACCAGCCGGGCCGGCTTGCGGTCATCGGCCCCACCGGCTGCCGCTACTTGGATGACCCGCGCCAGCACAACTACGTCTGCAACGGCTGGAACGTCACCGGGGACGTGTTCTTCAAGGATGAGGAAGGCTATTTCCACTACCAGGCGCGCAGCGACAACATGATCGTGTCTTCCGGATACAACATCGGCGGACCCGAAGTGGAAGCGGCACTGGACCAGCACCCCGATGTGCTGGAGAACGCGGTCATCGCCAGCCCCGACCCGAGCCGAGGCTCCGTGGTCTGCGCCTTTGTGGTCCTGGTCGAGGGCGTGGAAGGCAATGACGCGAAGGTCAAGGAGCTGCAGGACTTCGTCAAGGCGACCATCGCTCCGTACAAGTACCCCCGGCAGATCCGCTTCGTCAGCGAGCTGCCCCGCAACCCCAGCGGCAAGCTGCAGCACTTCAAGCTGCGCGAATCCCTGGCCCAGGCCGCGCACTAGGCGCCGGCACCCGAATCTTTCTCTGATCCGCCACCGGAAAGGACCCCAATCATGAAAATCGCAGTTATCGGCGGAGGCCCAGGCGGCCTGTACTTCGCGGCACTGATGAAGCAGCTGGACAAAAACCACGAGGTCACTGTCTGGGAACGCAACAAGGCCAGCGACACCTTCGGCTTCGGCGTGGTCTTCTCGGATGAGACCCTGGGCGGCATCGGCAACGCAGACCCGGTGGTCGCGGACTACATGTCCCGCCGCTTTGCCCGCTGGAGCGATATCGACATCCACTTCCGCGGCCAGATGCACACCGTGGGCGGCCAAGGCTTCGCTGCCATGAGCCGCAAGGAGCTGCTCGAACTGCTGCAGCGCCGCACCCTGGAGCTCGGCGTGGACGTGCGCTTCTCCACCGTGGCGCCCCCGGTGGAAGAGCTCTCCGCCAACTACGACCTGGTGCTGGCGGCCGACGGATTGAACTCGGCAGTGCGCTCGAAGTTCCCCGAGTCATTCAAGCCGACCCTCGACCCGCGGGTCTCCAAGTACATGTGGCTGGGCACCGACCAGGTATTCGAGGCCTTCAAGTTCTTCGTCAAGGAAACCGACGCAGGCACCATGCAGATCCACGGCTACCCCTACTCGGACGAAGGCTCCACCTTCATTGTCGAGATGCATGAAGACGTGTGGCGCGCCGCCGGGCTGGACTCCACAGAAAACGAGGTCTTCCCTCCGGGCGTCAATGACGAGGTGTCGGTAACCAAGGTCAAGGAAATCTTCGCCGAGGAGCTGGCAGGCTACAACGTGCTGACCAACAACTCGAAGTGGATCAACTTCACCACCGTGCGCAATGAGCACTGGCGCCACGAAAACATTGTGCTGCTGGGCGACTCGGCCCACACCGCCCACTTCTCCATCGGCTCGGGCACCAAGCTGGCCATGGAAGACGCGCTCGCGCTGGCGGCCTGCCTGCACGAACACGAGCAGCTGGATGCCGCGCTGGAAGCCTATGAGACCGAGCGCCGCCCGGTGGTCGAGTCCACCCAGCGCGCCGCCCAAGCATCCCTTGAATGGTTTGAGAATATCGGCCAGTACAAGGACCAGGACCCAGTGCAGTTCTGCTTCAACCTGCTCACCCGCTCGCGCCGCATCACCTACGAGAACTTGAAGCTGCGCGACACCGAGTTCGCCGAGAAGGTGGATGCGAACTTTGCCCGCCTTTCGGATTCTCAGACGCAGGCCCCAGCCATGTTCCAGCCCTACACCTTGGGAAAGAGCACCCAGCTGGTCAACCGCATCGTGGTCTCCCCCATGGACATGTACTCTGCAGTGGACGGGGTCCCCGGCGACTTCCACCTGGTGCACCTTGGCTCCAAGGCCATGGGCGGAGCTGGCCTGGTCATGACGGAGATGGTCTGCGTTTCGGATATCGGCCGCATCACCCCGGGCTGCACCGGCCTGTACACGGATGAGCAGGGTGATGCGTGGAAGCGCATCACCGACTACGTGCACACCCAGTCAAAGGCGAAGATCGGCGCACAGATCGGCCACTCGGGCCGCAAGGGCTCCACGAAGCTGATGTGGGAAGGCATTGACCAGCCGCTGGATGAGGGCAACTGGGAAGTGCTGGCACCCAGCGCCATCGCCTACGGCGAAGGCTGCCATGTGCCCAAGGAAATCACCACAGAACAGATGGCTGAGGTCAAAGAGCAGTTCGTCGCTGCTGCCCGCCGCGCGGATGAGGCAGGCTTCGACCTGCTCGAAGTGCATATGGCCCACGGCTACCTGCTTTCTTCCTTCCTCTCCCCGCTGTCCAATCAGCGCACCGACGAATACGGCGGCAGCTTTGAAAACCGCCTGCGCTTCCCGCTTCAGGTGCTGGATGCGGTGCGCGAAGTTTGGCCTGCCGACAAGGCGTTAGGCGTGCGCATCTCGGCCACCGACTGGGCCGAGGGCGGCAACACCGAAGACGATGCGGTAGACATCGCGGCGGCGTTCATTGAGCACGGCGCACAGTTCATCGACGTCTCCTCGGGCCAGATCGTCAAGTCCGAGAAGCCCGCCTTCGGGCGCAGCTACCAGACACCGTTTGCCGACAAGATCCGCAACAAGGTCGCCGCAGGAGCTGACGTTGCAGTGATCGCGGTGGGAGCCATTTCCTCCTACGATGACGTGAACTCCATCCTGCTGGCAGGCCGTGCAGACCTGGTGGCGCTGGGACGCACCCACCTGTACAACCCGCAGTGGACCCTGCAGGCGGCGGCCGAGCAGGAGTACGTGGGAGACGGCGCCACCTGGCCTCTGCCGTACAAGGCAGGGCGCCGCAAGCCGCCGGCAGCCCGCACCGACGCTGTCCGCCCGCGCCTCTCGCTGCTGCGCGAGGACGAGGAGCAGGAGCAGACGCACCTGCGCTGGACCCCTGAGAAGAAGGAAGTAGGCCAGCTGGCCTAGCTGAACTTCTCTATCTTTCCGAAGCGGCGGCGGGCCACCCCTGCCGCCGCTTCGCTCCCCTCTGACTGCTGATAGGTTACCGCCATTCGCGTGCTCAGTATCCCCTCCGTTTTGTGCCTTGATACCTATCTACCTTTTACCCAGAGGACACCATGAGTTCTTCAATGGATCGCATCCAACAACGTGAATCCGGGTTGTCCCGGCAGCTCACTTCCCGCCAGCTGAGCATGATTGCTCTGGGCGGCGCCATCGGAACAGGACTGTTCCTCGGCAGCAAATTCGCCATCTCCTTTGCCGGACCCAGCGTTCTGATCAGCTACGCCATCGGCGGGCTCATCGCCGTCATGCTGATGGGCGCCCTAGCGGAGATGACCGTAGCCAGGCCCACCACTGGCTCCTTCGGCGCCTTTGCAGAGCACTACATCAACCCCCTTGCCGGATTCATGATCAAGTACCTCTACTGGTCATGCATCGTGCTCGCGGTGGGTACCGAAGTCACCGCCATCGGCGACTATATGCAAATGTGGTTCCCCGGCGTTCCGCCCTGGATCTGGGTCATTGGCTTCTCAGCCGTACTGATCGGCGTGAACATGTTCAATGTGAAGGCCTTCGGCACCCTGGAATACTGGTTCTCCGCCTTGAAGGTCTTCGCCATCGTTGCGTTCATCATCATTGCCGCCTTCCTCGTCTTCGGCAACAAGGACGGAGACTACGGATTCCAGAACTACTCGGCAGACGGCGGATTCTTCATGGGCGGGGCCAGCGGAGTCTGGTTCGCCGTGATCGTTGCGATCTTCTCCTACCTGAGCATCGAAATGATCGCTGTAGCGGCAGGCGAAGCCAAGGAGCCGGAGATCGCTGTGAAGAAGGCTTTCAAGGTCACCATCTTCCGGTTGTTCCTCTTCTACATCCTGACGCTCGGACTAATCCTTGCCATTGCCCCGGTGAACGCCATTTTGGACGGCGGTAGCCCGTTCGTCACCGTCATGCAGGTGGTCGGAATCCCTTATGCTGACTCGATCCTGAACTTCGTAGTCATTGTTGCCGCACTGTCTGCCATGAACTCGCAGCTCTACGTATCCACTCGCATGATGTTCTCCCTCTCCCGCGCCGGCCAGGCTCCCAAGGCTCTGGGTAAGGTCAAGAAGAACGGTGCTCCAGTTAACGCCCTGCTGCTGTCCGCAGGCGGCGTGGCGGTTGCAACCCTGGTGTACATTTCGAACCCGGAAACCGGCTTCACCCTGATGATGGCGCTGTCCATGTTCGGCGCCATGGCCACGTGGATGCTGATCTTCATTACCCACCTGTTCTTCCGCAAGGAAACTGCACGCACAGGCGAGCCGCTGAAGTATAAGCTGCCTTTCACCAAGATAGGTTCGCTGCTGGGAGCCGTGCTCATGGCGGCTCTGTTGATCACTACGCTCTTCACCGAGGACTTCAGGATGACGCTGATCTTCGGAATCCCCTTCGCCATCGTCGTGGCAATTTTGTACAGGGTGACGAAGAAGAACCACGATCTGGCGGCTTCTCCTGCTGAGGACAATCTCAAGCAGCAAGCTTCCAACGCCTCCGTTTAGAACTGAGCATGCCCAGTAAACGGCGCTTCCTTGGACCACAACGAGAGAGCCCAGGAAGCGCCGTTTTCATTGCTAAAAGTCATCGGTAAAGCTTCGGAATGGATCAAAGGTCTTGTCGCCTGATTTGGTTAACTCATAGATTGAATAGCTATGACAGATAGTTCAAAGAAGACAAAGTCAGCATTTCTCCGCCTCCCCCTGCTTGCGCTCGGAGCAGTCCTGTTCGCATCGGGATGCTCAGCGCCAGCCCCTGAGTCCGCCGCCGTGACAACGCCATCAGCCTCGGATTCACGATTGGCCGCGGTCAAGGACTCGGGGACACTCAAGGTTTGCACCACAGGCGACTACCGGCCGTTTACATACCTGGATCCCGATTCCAAGGAATGGACTGGAATCGATATCGACATGGCCAAGAGCCTCGCAGAGTCGCTGGGTGCCACTCCTGAATTTATTCAGACCACTTGGAAAGACTTGATGCCCGACTTCAAGTCCAAATGCGATATTGCAGTCGGCGGAGTCTCGATCTCCTTGGAACGTGCCCAGGAAGCCTACTTCAGCGAAGCCACACTGGACGAAGGGAAGACTCCCATCACCCTGTGCGAGAACGTGGACAAGTACGACACCATCAAGGAAATTAATAAGCCCGGCGTCCGTTCAATTACTCCCATCGGCGGCACCAACGAGAAGTTCGCAGATGCGAATTACCCGGATGGCGAGATCATCCGCTTCAAGGACAACAACAAGATTTTTGACGAGATCATTGCCGGCCGAGCCGATGTGATGACCACCGACGCCTCGGAAACCCGCTGGGTTGCCAATGAGCATCCAGAACTCTGCGCAGTACACCCGGACAAGCCATTCAACTTCTCCCAGAAGGCCTACCTGCTGCCGCTGGGCGATGAGGACTTTCAGGAATACGTCAACCAGTGGCTGAACATGTCCAAGAACGACGGAACGCTGGCGGCCGCAGAGAAGCCATGGTTCGGCTGAGCAGCTGGAGCATTCCAAGAGCACACGGAAGTGGGCTGCCTTCAAGCACGCTCAAACCTACTTTGGATGGTTGGACTAGCTAATTGGCCCTTCGGGTTCAGAATGCATGAACACGGCATCAATACTGAGCGGCACAATTTAGCATTTCCATTCCCATGTCCGTAACCCATAAGTACTACCGCGCGAACACCGATCTTTTAGTCCTTAAAAATGACGTCTAGGGATCCTTCTAACTGAATGATCGTGACTACCAAACTCATCAAGAGCAATAGAATAAATACTCCCAGCATGACAAAACCTTTTGCGGTCCCTGACGGTGCATAGCTGTCTTCTGAACTGAAGTTTTCTGTACCGTACATGGATTCTCGAATGAGCCAACCACCGAGCATTAGGTGGACGAATGTAATTGGCCATGCAATGAGTAGAGCTAACAGACGCAGCTCTCCAATGAATAGAATGAGACACAACGCAAGGAATGGCACCATCGCGAACGCGATTACCGTTTGCCAACTGAAGATCACACGAAAAAATTCTCTCAATCTCCAACCCCAGGTTGTTAGTTCCAAAGACAGTCAAGATTCTCAAAACAAAGCCTGCTGCCACCCCGTGGGAGCACAAGTGTCGCTAGATTTCAGTCGAACGCGAGACTTAGTCAACAACAGCCACAGGCAACACGTTGAAACGTACTAGTGCCCCTTGAAAGCCTCAGCCAGCCACCACGATCCGCCATCGGAGGCGATCTTGGCATCAATCACCAGTGGGCCGCTCGGGTTGGAATCTAGCCACTGTGTGACTGTGTCCAGGTCTTCCACGGTGCGCACGGTGATTCCTTCTGCTCCGAAACCTCGGCCGATGGCCGCAAAATCAGTTTCCGGGAAGACTACCGACGACATGTCTACATTCGTTTCGCCATCGCCAAAGTGGTGGACTTCAGCGCCATAGGCGGCATCGTTGTAAACGATGCATACCAGCGGCATCTTGAGCCTTACCGCGGTGTCCAGTTCAGCTATCGCCATATGGAATCCGCCGTCTCCGGTGCCCAGAACCGGAAGTCTCTCTGGCTGGGCCAGCCCTGCACCGATAGCCGTGTAGAGTCCGAGTCCTATTGACTGGAAAGCTTGGGTAAAACAGAATCCGAACTCGTCCGGCACAGAGAGGAACTGGCTGGGGTAGCCCATGAAGTTTCCCGAATCCACGCTCACGATTCTCTCGGCGGGAAGCAGCTGGTCAAGCTTCTTAGTCAGCGTTCTTGGATCGATGGCGTCTTTCGTCGACTGATCGTCATAGTCCACCTGCTGCCAGTGGACCTCCGAGGCAATCCGTTGCTTATTCTCCGCTGTTCGATAGCCCTCGCGGACCTTCATCCCGCTGCTTTCCAATGTCGAGAGAACATCCAGCGCGCACTGTGCGCTGTCGCCGATCACTCCAAGATCAATCGGTCGATTCGCACCGAGCGCGGGGCCTTCAAGATCGATCTGCACTACCTTGGTATTCTCACCGATCAGGTGACCATGGCGCATGGTCCACATGTTCAGCGCGCAGCCGAACCCGACAATCAGGTCCGCGTTTGAGATTAGCTCTGCCGCCAGCGGGGACGAAAAACCCCCGGAGATTCCCAGGTTGAAGTCATCCTCATTGAACAATCCCTTGGCCACCGCTGACGTCGCAACCAGTGCACCAGTGTGTCGCGCGAGGGCAAGTATTTCTTCCTTTGCGTCTCGTCCACCTCGGCCAGCAACGAACACTGGGCGTTCGGCGCTCTCTAGCAGAACCGACAATTCCTCGACGGAACCTCGCGACGGACGGATTTTCTGAGCCGGGTGCACTGCAGGAAGCTCAGCAGGTTCAACTGCTTCCTGTGCCTGTACATTCAGCGGAAGGTTCAGAACGACAGTTCGGCGTTCATTCAGCGCGGTGCGGAAAGCCCGCACGGTGTCGGCTACTGCGCTCTGGGCACTGTGCACGCGTTCAGAGATCGCGTAAATCGAGGTGGCGAAAGCATCCTGGTCCATTGCGAAGTTTGAATAGACGGCGCTGGGCGCCGCTTCTGCGGCAAGCACCAGCAATGGCGTACGAGACTTGGCGGCTTCGCCGATTCCAGTTCCAGCATTGGTCAAGCCGCAGCCCTGGTGTACCGAAAGGACCGCAACTTTGCCGCTGACGCGGGCGAAGGCATCAGCCATCGTTGCCGCTCCGCCTTCATGGCGCGTGGCCGTATACGGAACGCCGTGCTCTATCAAGGAGTTGGTCACGGTAAAGTTTCCGCTTCCCACCACCCCGAATGCATGGCCTACACCGAGCTCCGCAAGGGTCTTTCCGACTAGCTGTGCAACGTTCATTGCGAGGTGTCCTTTCTGATGAATACCGGCTGTTGCCAGTCCAGGCGCGGCAGAAACAAACTTATGCGTTCTCAACCAAGGCGAAGACTCTCGTTGGAGCGCCAGTTCCTCCGACTACTGGAAGCGGTGCCACTACGATCATTGCTCCGTTGGTCGGCAGCTTGTCGAGGTTCTTCAACGAGGTGATTCCATACTTGTCCGCGCCAAGCAGGAAATGGTGCATTGGGAATGGAGGTTCCAGCGCACCTGCATTGCCCGCGTCAATACCTACCGTTTCTACTCCGATTCCGGAGATATCCAATTCATCTGCAATGTATTTGGCGCAGTCAACGGTGAAGCCAGGGGTATGGGAACCACTCTCGTCCAAGTTAAGGAATGCTTGCTCGTCATTGTCATACTGTTCCCATCCAGTGCGGAACAACAGCCACGCATTGGCAGGGAACGCCCCGTTTTCCTCCTGCCAAGCTACGAGGTGCTCTACATCAACAAGGAAGTCAGGGTTGGCAGCTGCTTCTGCGCTGAAGTCCAAGACGACGGCTGGGCCAAACAGCCGGTGCGGTTCGATCTGGGAAACATCTTTGCCTTCTTTGCCATTGATCCAGTGCACCGGGGCATCGATGTGCGTTCCGATGTGCTCGCCAGTGTGGATGTTGTGGTGCTTCCAGAAAGGGCCTGGTTCGTTATAGGCGGAGACTTCCTCAATGCTGAAGTCGATCAAGTTTGCGAAGGGATCAGGAAGCACCAGCGTTGGAGTTTCCTCAGACAATGGCGCCGTCAGATCATGAATCTGGATGGTCCCCTGCGCCAATGCCAGAAGCGCAGAATTCAAGGTTGGTTCGTTCAAAGTAGACATGGCAGCTCTTTCATCGAGTATTCCGTGAGGGAAAATCAGTCTTGCGAGTTCATGACGAGCGTCATAGCGCTGGGGAATTTCTTCAATCTACCAGCCACCAGTACACCAGCAAACAACTTTTCCAAACATGGCAGAAATCTGCATCAGGACTGACCTCTCGATTCACTCTTCACCACACAACTAACCCTGCAAGGCCTCGACGATCTCCTGAGGCCACGGGGCCGAGGCCTGCTTGCCAACAGGAACACAAACAGTGATGAACTTTCCTTCCGCCGCCAGAGTTGCCCCGCGACCCTCATGCGGATGTCCCCAAACTTCGAAGGCAAAAGACATTGAGCTGGTCCCCAGACGGTCCACTCGCACGACAGCGGTAACCAACTGGCCGAAGAACAGCTTGGCCCGGTAGTCAATTTCATGGCGCACTCGAGGGGCCGTCGGAAAATAGCTCTTCAGCCCCAAGTCCCTGAAGAGTTTTGCTTCAGCAGCTTCAACGAAACGCATGACAACCGAATTATGCTGGTGCCCCGCCGCATCGGTATCCACCCATTCGATATGGCGTTCCACCGTGGCGCCGGCCAGGCCCGCGGCAAGAAATGCATTCACAGCCTCCGGCACTTCATTTTTGTGCGGTCCGGACGTCGAATCATTGTTTTCTTTTACAGGTTTCATGTCCATCGAAAAATTAACTCCATACCGATCTTGTAACGTCCGTCACTTTAACGCAATAATACTGGCTAAGCTCCACCAGAACAGGCCAGCCTCACAGAAAAGGACGATGGCATGGGTAACTCGCCCGCGGTTTCAGAATGGAACATTCCCAAACGTACGACCGGATTCGTACTCTTAGCCTGCTGGATGGCAATCCTCGCCGAAGGCTACGACGTCGGAGTCTTCGGCGCAGTGCTCCCAGCGTTGGCTGAATACAAAGAGTGGTCACTCTCCCCCGTTGAGTTGGGCACCCTGGGCGCCTACGCGCTGATCGGCATGCTGATTGGCGCACTGTTCATCGGCACGCTCAGCGACGTCATTGGACGCAAGAAGATGCTGTTGCTGTCCATGGTGATCTTTACCATCACCCAAGCTGGTGCCGCGCTGGCGCCAACCCCAGAAGTCTTCGGAATCTTCCGCCTGCTCGGCGGCCTGGGCATGGGCGGCATCATCCCCGTCGCCGCAGCCATGACCATTGAATACTCGGCTCCGCGCAAACGCTCGCTGAACTACGGAATCATGTACTCGGGCTATTCGCTGGGCATCGTGGCCGCGGCACTCGTAGCAATGGCGCTGCTGCCGATGGTTGGCTGGCGTTGGGTCATCGCCGTAGGCGCGGCCCCGATTCTGATTCTGCCAGTCGTCGCCTGGATGCTGCCCGAGTCCTTGGAATACGTGGTGGCAAAGGGGCGCATTTCCGAAGCAAAGTCACTCGCGGCCAAACTGAACGTGAAGAACTACGAGCCAGTCGCACCAGCCAAGCCAACCAACACGGTTCCCTGGCGGGAAGCCATCACTTCTCTATTCTCCAAGACCTACTTGCGATCAACCGTATTCTTCTGGATCTCCCTGTTCTGCGGAATGGTTCTCGTCTATGGCCTAAATACGTGGCTGCCTCAGATTATGCGCAAGGCAGGCTACGACCTGGGTTCATCGCTGACGTTCCTGTTGGTCTTCTCGCTAGCTTCTGCAGCTGGCGGCTTGGTCCTAGGATTCCTCGCCGATAAATATGGGCAGAAGCCAATCCTCATAATCTTCTACCTGCTGGGCGCCGGCGGAATTCTGCTGTTGATGTTCCCGAACACCATGTTCATCAACCTCTGCTTCGTGGCATTCGCAGGTATCGGATCGATTTCCACCTCCTTAGTGCTTACCGGATACATTGCAGACTACTACCCTGCCAACCGCCGCAGCACGGCTACAGGATGGGCATTGTCCTATGCAAGAATTGGCGCAATCTCCGGACCCATCATTGGCGGTTGGATCGCAGCTACCGGCGTCAGTTTTGAATTCAACTTCATTTTCTTCGCTATCGTCGGCGTAGTCGCCGCACTGGCAGTGGCGATGATTCCAGCACGCATCAAGGCTGATGCGTCCGAAAACGTGGCTGCTCCGCAACTGGTCACCGAATAGGACAGTCCAACAATTCAAGAGACTCGGGAGCTTCCCTGCCGTCATGGCGGGAAGCTCCCGACGTCATTAATGCCGAGATCCATAACGTGTAGGATTTCGAGCAATACGTTCCTGACCTGTTGCAAGCAGTAAATCAAGCGAAGGGTTCGCCCATGCAGACTCCTATCCCCGATTACCTTGATGAAGTCCTCGACACCCTTCGAGATGATGATTCCGGCGCAACCGCCGATTACATCCCGGAGTTGGCCAATGCGAATCCCGACCAGTTTGCACTATCCGTCACGACAGCCACAGGAGGAACCTACTCTGCTGGCGACACGGACGCAGAGTTCTCGATCCAGTCGATATCAAAGCCTTTTGCCTACGCAGCTGCAATCATGGATCGCGGATTAGACCGAGTCCTCGAATCCATCGGCGTTGAACCTTCAGGAGAAGCTTTCAACGAATTGTCTCTAGACCCTGAGACGAACCGTCCGAAGAATTCAATGATCAATGCCGGAGCAATCGCAGCCCATGGATTGTTACTCGGCGAGCATGCAGATCCCGAGGAACGCGTCGACAGGGTTCTGACGCTCTTTTCGAAACTCGCTGGCCGGCAACTGCGGATAGACGACAAAGTATTCCAGTCCGAACTGGAGACTGCCGACCACAATCTCGCCATGGCCCACATGCTCAAGAAATACAGGATCCTTACTGACGATCCCCATGAAGTCGTCACCGGCTATACCCGGCAATGCTCCATTTTGGTTACCGTCGAGGACCTGTCAATGATGGCAGCGACCCTTGCCAACGGCGGCGTGCAGCCTCGCAGCCGAGAACGGATTCTTGATGCAGATACCTCTCGCCAGGTGATGTCGGTGATGGCTGTGGCTGGCATGTATGACGGCGCTGGCGACTGGCTGACCCGAGTCGGCATTCCCGCCAAGAGCGGAGTTGCCGGCGGACTTGTCGGAGTACTTCCCGATCAGGTGGGCATTGGCGCATTCTCGCCTCGTCTCGACAAACATGGAAACAGCCAGCGGGCAAAACGAGCGTTCGAACGGCTCTCCAAAGACATGGGAATGCACCTATTTACTCCGAGTAACGGTCGACTCGATGTCGTCGACGTCAAACTCGAAACCCTTAAAGAGACGTTCACTCTGCAGGGCAACGTTCATTTCACTACCGCTGCCGAGCTACTCGACCTCATGGAAAAGTCGACCGCTCGAAACGCCGCATTACTAGACGTTTCGAGCGTCAACTCATTTACCGATGTTGCACGACGGATGGCGCTTGAAGGACTGCGCCGGCTGAAACTGGATGGTCGCGAAGTACTGCTTCATGATCCTTGGCAGATGCTTGGAAGGGTAAACTCCGACGATTGGGATTATCAGAAAACTCAGTGATTCCGCGCCTTCCACATGATTAATGCATGAGTTATCTCCTATGCATAACGAAACTTGTCAAGCCTTATGGAGTCTCTGAATTCCCTGTAACATGTTCTCAGCATTTCCTGACGGCAGATCAATCCCAACATTGATGGGTAGGGTTGATAAGAAAAATAAGGAGCCGCATGCCAAGCATATTGAAGTCTTACACACGGCATAAGACATTTATTTCATACCACCATGATGACGAAGCAGAAGTTGCAAACTTTATTAACTACTTCGATCACGATAAAGACGTGCTTATTTCACGTGGTATCGGAGCGTCCATGGATGGGGACATCATCGGCAGTACAAATGATACCTACATAAAACAGCGCATACGTGACCTCTATCTCAGGGAAAGCACTGTAACTGTTATTCTAATCGGCGCATCCACCTGGGGAAGAAAATTCGTAGATTGGGAGATTGCAGCATCGCTTCGAAATACCACTACAAGTAATCGAAATGGGCTAGTAGCAATTACTCTGCCATCGGTTGCAGACAGTTACTACAAAAAATTACCCGCACGTCTAAATGACAATCTGAATGGAAACTTGGGTTATGCAAAGTGCTTACAATATCCAGACTCCGCGAGTGCATTGGCAACTATCATTGACGATGCTTTCAACCGCCGAGTTACCCATGCAGCGGTCGTCGACAATACTAGGCCACTTCGTCAGGTGAACGAATACTAAATGAACACTCTACAAGACGAAGACCTTCCAGGGTACTTTAGGGCGGCAGATACCGCCTCCATACAATCGCAGAAGAGTACGTTGCGCCTAAACCGATTACGGCTTCTTGGAGCGTTGTCGGCCGCTATCTTCGCAGCATTTTCTTTTTCGCTCGGTCGTTGGGAAATATTTGCTCTATTCAGCCTAGTCGGATTCCTTATGGCATTCATCGCAGAATTGCTGCTGATAACAGGAAGCTACGAAAAGGACTGGTATCAGGCAAGAGCTGGAGCTGAATCCGTAAAAACTCTCAGCTGGAGATATTCAGTCGGTGCTGACCCCTTCTTTACACACCTTCCAGAGAAGGAATCAGACTTTCTATTCAAGAGTCGAGTTAGTGATGTATCACGTGCGATAGCAAAGAATGCACTGCCTCTAGTAGAGGACGGATCCTCACCGACGGAAACAATGAAGCAAATCAGGGCCTCATCTTTAATTGAACGTCGCAACATCTATTTAAAATACAGAAATAATAAACAATTTAATTGGTACAAGGACAAAGCAAACAATAACAAAAAGGCATCGGTTCGATGGCGAGGGATCCTAATTGGAGCGGAAGTTATAGCAATAGCTCTAGCTGCAGCACGCGCTTTCGGCGGATGGGATATAGACTTCGCAGGCATACTTTCAGCAATTATTGGAGCAGGAGCTGCTTGGTTAGCACTGAAACAACACACTTCTTTGTCCGCAGCATACGCACTAACTGCTGTAGAACTTGAAAAACAGAGGCATGCTCTTGAGATTATTGAGTCAGAAGAAGGATGGAGCAGGTCTGTAGCTGACGCAGAAGAAGCTATCAGCCGTGAGCATACGATGTGGCTCGCCTCAAGAGGCGAAGTAAATGAGATCACCGGATAGCCCTTCTTCATAATACCCAAAGTGTTTAGCAGACGTATTTGGAACAAGTCTGTCAGTTGTTTGAGTAATCCCACGCTCTCCTGCGTACCGAACTACCTATTTCTAGTAACCACATCAAATCCACGCGCCATCTAGAACCGCAGATCAACACTAATCTCGATTTTCAACTATCAAAATAGGACTCGAAACAAGTCTGAGCGAAAAGGGCGTTCGCGGTGGAGCATGGATTTGATTGGTTCCCGGAGCGCAGTCCGATCCGCACATTTCTGGTAGTGCTTCGTTACACATGCGACTCCAACACACGCCTGTTAAACCAATCAGCAACCCGTCAGTATTCAATATTTTTGCAAGCCAATTACTTACCAAAGCGGCGAAGGAAGAACTTAACTATTCAAATAACCCTAATATATAAAAATAGAACTGTAACTCACACGAGAGATGGTACGCCAAAATTACAGTTCGACTCAATAAACAAATCAGATTGGTTTCGATTTTCCACCTTGCTCCAAGGCGAAAGATAAACGTCCGCAAGCCAGCTTACAACAGGCACACAAACCGCATCCCCAAACCCGTTCAATACTTTCGTTCGAGGCAAATCACCGAAATCAAACGAAGCTACGCCCATTAGGGCCGCATACTCTCTAGGCGTCATCCAACGAACACGCAGATTGTCGCTACTAATCTCCAGAACTGCTTGCCTTGATGAACCGCCTCTGGCCGTACGCAGGCACCCCGCTATATCTTTAGCAGCAATCTCCCATCGAGCAACGGAATTTCTCATACGACGATACGCTGTCCGGTACGTTATTTCGTTACTCTGACGCAACGAAGCAAGCCGGTCATGATTTATCGAGCTTAACGAACCTTCGAATTTCTCAACCCTTGCGTCATTCCACCACTCAAGATCCTGCTGATCTAACGACTGAATCAGTTCTGTTAAACCTACGTCTTGTACTGCAGGGGGGTTCGGCAATTTGGCACGATGTGTCACCAGGTCGTCCGAACCAAAAAACTTTTCCAGGTATGCAGGACGGAGCTCATGAGGTTCCTCCGAGAGATCATGTGTCGTCAAACTGCCTATGAGGAAGATTCGTACCCTCGACTGCGGGACAAATCTTCGCGCGTCAACCTCTAAGATATCAACAGAATAACCCAAACCATTGAGTCCTCTAATCGCTTCCTTAAGATCATTGCCGCCCCTATTCAGAGCTAGCCCTGGAACATTTTCAATTGCGATAATATTCGGTTTTTTATCTCCCATACGTTCAACGACCTTAAGGAAAGCCCAAAATGCCGAGCTCTCACCTTGATGGATACCTTTTCGTAACCCAGCAGAGGATAAGTCTGTGCAAGGAAAAGAAGCCCAAGCCATTGATATATCTTTCGGCAGCTGGCTATCTGCTAGCAATCCCACATCCGAAACTAGGTAGTTCCGATCAGATGTTGAATTCTGGGTGAACATCTCAAATTTACTTTCTGACATGTCATTTGACCAAACAACGTCGAACCCTGAAGATTCGAGGCCAATACCGGCCAATCCTATGCCGGCAAAAAATTCGGCCACTTTCATTAAATTTTTCTACTTCCGGTATTCAGATATATAGTCACTGAACTTATCATGCACATGTATTTGCCAGTGCTTCACTATGTCTTTATCGTAATAATCTTCAAATCTCGAGCCGGATTCCTTCAAATCAACTTCCGAGGGAAAGTCCGCCACCGGGAAAAGAGGTAAAAGCTCTTGGGCTTTGATCTCTCTTCCTCGGTTTAGATGATCCAAAGCTGGATTAAGGATCTTTCTAACGAGATATTGGTATAGGTCCGGTCGTAGGTCCGCGGTGTCTCCAGCTAAAATACTCGTCTCTGGTCGATTTTCACTCAAAAAGACCGGGACCGATGCATAGTCAACGTTAACCTTACCGACGGCACCAACCGAACGCGTCGCCCAACCAGCTCCTCCTTCAAACAGGCAGTATTCACTGGCCAAAAAGTTTTTACTGTTAAAGTAAATTATAAAAGTATTCGAATCAGTCAGACTTCTTCGAATGATCTGTCCGAGACTTCCCAAATCTGCGTCCGAATACTGGCCTCCCGGTTTGGACGTGTAAAAGATCTCGTCATCTCTCGCGCCCTTTTTGACCAAAAGCTCGTATACAAACCCTGTAAATGGAACATCGCGGCTGGAATGGGAGAGAAACACTGAATAATCAGACTTCGCCTCGATTTCGCCTTGGATCTTATTAGTAGCAAGATTCTGAATGGCGTCTCTGTCAGTGTCTGAAAGTTTGTCAAAATTTTCTAAATCTTCGGCAAGCCCCTTCGAAAATGCGGCTTTTCCGCGTCTATTTACCCCAGATTTATACGACTTTTCCGCATCCCTAATTTTATTACTGAGCGTTGTTCGCTGAGTGATTAGCTCTCGAACAATGGATCGAACTAGCGTCCGAAGCAAGGTAACACGAGGGTCATTCTCATCAAAATCCTGACGATTAGAAGTTGCAATGTCTTCCAATTCATTGTCATCTAATATATCAAATGAAATTTCCCCCTCTATATAGTTTAGAAAAGTGCTTGTGATTCCGAGTTGAGAAAGTAGCCTATCCGTCGCCAACTTCCCTCTCACGTAGACGCGAAGTTGCGCTGGATTAAAATACTTATTCTTAGTAAACCTCGAGTCGTTGATTGCGGCATCACTTGCGTTAATTGAAGCATGCAGGCCAAGCCATCCAGTCAACGAATAAGGAATTCCTCGATATGTAGAATTCTTGAAATCAACATCAGGTATATTCTCAAGTTCAAATTCCTTATGCCGACTTCGTAGGCTGAATGGCGTAGCTTCAACCTTGTGGTTATATTTCCCGTCCGGAAGCCCCTGAGCCCTAATTTTAACATTAGGTGGATTCGATATCATTTCGCGGAGTTCTTGCGGAATATCCGTTTCGCTTCCTGACGAGCTTTTTATGAAGGCAAAGTTCCTATATGCAATATTTTTCTCTACTTGGGCGAATCCCTCAAATACTTTGGTTTTTGCATCAATTATCGAAAGCATGATCTTTTTATCATTACTGTTGCTAACCAAAAATTGATTAGCCAAGAGGTGGTTCAGGGATAGGTGAGCAGCCGTACCATATCCTCGTAAATCTACATTTTCAAGAGCAAGAAGCGTTCCGGTTGTGTATTGGGAAAAGATCGATACTTCCGATGGAATATCGAACAATTCGGTTCCTCGAAGATACGGGTGATCGTCTTCATTCTCGATATTTGAGGAATCCAGTATCCACGCTGTTGAATTACCCTCGGCCTTTGTATAAATGCGAAAAACTGGAGACAGGTACAAAGCTGCCAACTTTCCGATTCCTTTTCGACCATTAACCTGATTTAGGTCAACTAGAGCGCTCCGGTGCGTATTTTTTCGCTTATCATTGCCGACTTTTACGTAGGAGCGAATGTCCTCTAGATTCATCCCGACACCGTTGTCTACGACGTAAATTTTGCAATTCTCGGAATCCCGTCGGTCAAGAAGTATCGAAACGGTGTCAGCTCCAGCATCAAATCCATTAGCTACGAGTTCAGAAAGTGCGTTCCACGCGTTAGAATATAGACCTCGTCCTAAAAGTTTCAAGGCAGTCCAACTGAAGGAAAATTCTTCTTCTTGCATCCTTTTTATCCTCTTAATCTAAACAATAATTTTATGTCAGAAATTCAGATCTTACAATGAGTCAATCTAAAGAATGGTTAGTTTGTTAAAATCTGCATTTTGCTAGTGAACTCTGAACCTTTGTCCATTCCTCGATCATACCGGACCATCTTAGGTAACGTGAGACAAGCAGAGATTCCGTAGCTAGATTCAGATTTACTGAGCCGGTAATTAGATCGCCACGCCATCTCGCTAATACTACGCAATACTCTCTCCCTCGATCTGCTTCCGTTGAATGTCGACATATTCCACACCATTGTCTCAAGAGAAGGAGCAAGTCACGGTCACTTGACAGACAAACTGGTGCAGATCCCTTGGGATTAAGCGCCGGTCAGGAATCGAACCACGGAAACAAAGAAGGTGCGTCGGATGTTCCGAACGAACAAGTGCACGACGGTGACGACTGGGATCAGCTTTCCTTACGCTGCCCAAGCACGCACATCACCCGCAAATCCCAGGCAACAGGGTCAACGAATTGGCCTTCGTTTATCAGATCACACACGGTGACGTCGTTGCCGACACGTTGGCTTGCCCTGCGGACATTTGTGGTTGATCCGTAAATACTGAGGCATCGTAAATGGGTTGCATTGGCGGCGGAATCTGACGTGGAATGAGAATAAGTCGCAAATGCGAACGGACAACACACCGCAGGTGACAGCGATGCCGCGGAACATCGTCATCACCTTGTTGAAACACTACGGGCACAGGAATTTGGCGAGGGTTACCCGGAAACTTCAAATTTAACCGGGTACGTAGTGCTAGCCATGATTCGTTTGCGTGCCGCTCGCTAACTTTGTAGGCTCTCTGCCCAATGTGCCCTATACAATTGAATTCTCTCAAAGGGTGGTCTGAAATCCACCAGTAACATCTTCAACGACCACGAAAGGGGCTTGGCCCACGGGCGTGGCGGGAGTCCCCGCGTTGTTTCTGTCATCGTGAGGATGACGATTAGCAGTGTTCGACTTCTCAACTTTCCAGGATTGTCCCGCAGTACTTCGAGAGTTTAGGTGCTTCGTAGACTTTATCAACCGCTCGGTCTACGATTCTCGAGTATGACAGGTTGGAACGTATCACGACACCCTGAATGGGACATGATGTACCGTGCAGGTTTGACAATTCGAGAAATTGCAGAACACTGTCACGCAAATGTTGCTACGGTTTCCTTGCATTTGAAAGTCAGAGATAAATACGAGCCTAATCTAAAAGACGAATCACAAGCAGCGCTTTCCAAAAGACATCCGGACCGGCCAACAACAAGGTGGCGCCAAACCTGCAAGCAAGTTATCGAATTCTACGCAGCCAATCAAAGACTTCCCGAACGCTCAAGCACTGCGTACGAGAACTCGATGCATGAGTGGCTCCTGCGGCAGCGTCGTTCTTTCGAAAGAAATCAGATGTCACCGGGCAAAATTCACCTTCTAGAAGACTTGCCAGGTTGGAGAATTAATCAAGAAAAGGATAATAACGAAAGACTGTGGCACAGTAATCTCCTATCAGTCGTTAAGTTCGTTAACGAAAATAATAGATTCCCAAAGTATCATAATTACACATCTGTGAAGGAAAAGCATCTCGGCATATGGTTGCATAATCAGCACCAGAAGCGGTCCAGTAATAAACTAACAAATGCTCGCCTGGCGGCCCTAGAAGAATGCCTTCCAGGCTGGAGGAGTTTCTGGTGAATGATTCACTTCAGGACAAAAAATAAACATACACTAAACAAATT
This sequence comes from Glutamicibacter uratoxydans, assembly GCF_006539925.1. Lineage (GTDB taxonomy): Bacteria > Actinomycetota > Actinomycetes > Actinomycetales > Micrococcaceae > Glutamicibacter > Glutamicibacter uratoxydans. Next base: position 278,226 of record NZ_BJNY01000002.1, read on the forward strand.
AAAAGCTTTCTGATTAAGAAGCTGTAATCATAGTCGCTGAATTCAATCTCGAAAAATTCTATAGTGCGGCCGGCTGTTCCATTTGAAACATATGACTTTAGATAAAAATTAGCAAACAATTACCTGCTGTTTTCCGCTAATGGCAAGGTTATCGTGCCCTGTGTTACGCAGGAAGAAGCCAGATTTCTACAAAAGTTCCATAAGGAATCTTGAATGGTCGATTAATAATTTCACAACATTTCAGATCCGTTATATTTTCTCATTAAAAGTCGTTGATCGCGGATATTTTCGAACTATTTAATCTTCGGAGTTTGTTGTCCGATATTCCATTAAGTCGGTTTCCGTAATCTGCTTCGCAGGAACTAATCGATAATGCGATTCCCTCCTCACCCTGACCTGTTCTTCTTGAACCGCAAGCTCAAAGAGAGCTATTCGTCCGTCAGTTCCAAACTGCGCCGAAATTGGGCGGCAGATTAAATTAGGCCACTTTTCCGCGCATACAGCAATATCTTGCTCTGTTTGCGTAATCCCAATCTCATCAGAGCCACCTTTTGCTTGAACTGGCAAAATATATTGGCGACCGTATCTGTCAACAGCGACGTAGACCTCGTCAACTTCAACTTGACCAACTCCTCGCGCTGTTGTTCGAAGGTGGTTCTGAAGCGAGTAAGAGGCAACACCTAGAAAAATATCAATTAGGCGATTATATCTAACTAGTGCCAGGAGTGCTTGTTCATCGCCTAACGCCGCCTCAGAGATAATTTCAGGAGTTGCGTCCGGTATTTTAGTGACAGTTAATGCTGGATTAGGTCTCACGCGTACTTGGGCTCGAATCAAATCAAACGCGTATTTTGCCCTTCCAATAGATCGAATGACCCATTCCATTCCATCTGGGCTTGCATCCAGCATGTTCTGTGGGAATGTGATCCGGTATCTGATTGCGTAAATCACATCTCCGATATTCTTCGGAAGATCGATCCCGGTAGCATTCGCGGCCTCGATGAGTTCCACGCGATTCCATTCGATATGAGTATCGCCAAGTTTGTAGTGTTTTTCGAATACCCACGCAACTAATTGCTGATATCGGTTCTCTCGTTTTTTTCCCGTAGAAATCTCTGTTGACAATCTTAACCTACTTGCCGATCACGTTGTGGAATTACACGCTCTGTAAGTCCGAAGTAATCGTGCGCTTTACCTGACGTCATGTATAGTAAACCAACGTTGCCCAACTCCGTTAATTTTCCTCTTACTGGACGTATTTGATCATTCTCAAGAATTGATACTCCTACTGCTTTGCCTAGACTCGTGGGAACAGAATTACCTATTTCGCGAAATCCATTCCACTTCGTCGTATGAAAACGGAACCAATCTGGATATCCATGTAATCTTGCTGCTTCACGGACCGTGATCACTCGAGGACGGTTAGGGTGAATCGGTCGTGGTGCAGTGTAGGCACCGCGGTCTGACGCAGTGCCGGCCCTTAGCGTATTACAGATTCCTTCCGGATGGAGTCGCAGAAATCGACTTACTTTTTCAGTCGTACCGTTTTCTGTTTGTTCGAATCGCTCAATTGATCGTTTTGTATGCACGGTCCTTGCTGAAGACGTAAGTACATCGCCATTAATTGGACGTGGTCGTGAAAAATCCGTCGCGTCGTGCACAGTGCCGCGAAGGATCCCTGCGTAGCGACTAGCCTCGCCGTAGACGACATTTTCTACGAGATCGTCGTGCAGTAGCTCCTCGAATTCGTCAGCATCAGGGAGATCGGCCAACGCATCAGAAACGCTAGGGCCGAGCGGTAATCCGTTGTCTTTCGGAAGTACGCCCTTGATCGTTCGCGGCATGTAAGACGCTTTTGGATATTTCGGTAGATCAACATCTGCTCGTGCGCCAAGCACAATTACGCGTTTACGTGATTGCGGTGTTCCATAATCGGCGGCTTGTAGAACCCTGATAGGTTTTACTACCCGATAACCGTCAGCCTCGACCATTTCGACAACCTCGTCGATTAACTGACGATGCTTGCCTAACATTAGCCCTGCTACGTTCTCCATTAAGAAGTATCTCGGCTTCAGTTCAAGAACAACTCGGATAAATTCTTTGAGAAGGATGTTTCTCGGGTCATCAATTGCACGTTTTCCAATCATTGATATCCCTTGACAAGGGGGCCCTCCTGCTACAAGATGGATCTCTCTGCTGCCAATTTCTGATTCTTCTCTTATCTCGCCACCAGTAATCTTTGAAACATCCGCGCAGAATGTTTTCCCATACGGAAAATTAAACTCATGCACTGCCGCGTGAATCGGGTCGTACTCTACGGATGCAGCAATTTCATATCCGGCCTGTTCCAGGCCCAAAGATAGTCCTCCGGCTCCAGCAAATAGGTCTACTGCAAGGGGGCGGCGAAGATCGAGAGTCATGACTCAATAATAGTTTTAACGATCGATGTTCGCCGTCGGACCCGCCGGGAAGCTTTTAAAATATCGGAATGATGCCAGAGTCAGAGTATTAGTCCCAGCGTTTCGTCGAAACGCAGCTATTATGAGTGCGCTTTGCCCAATCCTTCTATCTGACCTGAAATTATTTAGTCGCTAGGCCAACGTTCAAAAGCTCCGGAAAGCGTTCTATGGGTGATCACCAGCATCGAAACTGCATCTGTTCTGCAGTCGACTTCGCCATCGCTATCTGGATTGCTCATTCAGATGTCTCCCTTCTACGCGAATCGATGGTCATTCACAGGTTCAGTACCGTCTTGCGCGCTTTGAATTGATGCGCTCTGGACACCGCGATCCACCTCCGAACGTAGAGCCTTAGCGACATAGCCGCTAACATCACCGTCGGTGGAGACACAGGAGACGTCCTTTTGCTGCGCGCCGCCACGGGCCAGTCACTCTGACCCACACGGTTTGCTTCTACTTCCACCATAGGCATGCGTCCATTAGGACTATGTCCAGCATGGTTCCGACAAGTGTGTTTGCAGCAATTTCACCGCGTTGCTGAACGGTGAATTCACCTAGTCGGGAGATAGCATAAGAAGTTTCGCCACTGCAATAAAAGTTGGATCGTTCCCCTTTTGCCATTGGCATGGGCACGACGGTTATCACTTCCCATAGTGATTGCAACGACTTAACGCCCGATACGTGAAAGGCACCTTCGGCGCTACGTATTACTTGTCATCGCAGGTACGGGTTACCATCACAAGTAATCACTTCGTATTTTCACGCCTGCTGGCAATACCTGTTCCGACACATACCCGAATCATAGTCAACCGACTGTCAAGTCCGTGAGTGCCCTACTTTCAAATCATTCCATGGCATCTGAAATTCGGGGATGTGGGGAGCTTCGTCGTGGTTCTGAGGCTATTTCTTGGCATTATGTACTGTCAGAAGTACGGACCCTCCAGAATCAGTGTGCGTCTGTACTGCGCTTCCTAGGGTCAGAGCGTCCCTCTGATCAAGGGTTTCTTCTGGCTCGTCCATGAGCAGTATGTCTGGTTCGTGAACAAGCACACCCGCCAGAGCTACTAGTTTTCGTTTCGACATAGGAAGCTCATAAGGATGCACGTCAGATAGATCCGTCAATGCCAGCTGTTCAAGTACTTCCTCAATTTTGCTTGCGGAGCGCCGGCCTTTGGGCAGACCGTAGCCAACGTCTCGTCGCACGGTACGTTCAAACAACTGATCATTCGGGTTTTGCAAGAGCATCCCGACTTTGCCATTGCGAGAGAGGTTTCCTCTCATCGGAACAATCAAACCCGCCGCCGATTTCAACAAGGTCGTCTTCCCCGATCCGTTAGGACCAGTTAGTTCAACACACTCGCCTGCACGCACGTCAAGGCTGAAGTTCTCCACAATCGGAGGGCTGTTCTTTCCGTAGCCCACTGAAACGGTTTGAAACGACAATAGTATCTCACTGGTTGGCCGTGCGTAAGCTTCCACTTTTGTCCACGCATCATCGACTTTTCGGGGTGCTCCAGTCCGTATGCCACTAGCCAACGTGTTATCAGTCAGACAGAAAACCTCATCCGCCTGCGTTGACAGCTGAATGGGCTCTCGGACCAGAACGACAACCGTTTTCTCTGTCATGGTCAAGCTGCTTATTGTTTTCAGAACCGCCTTGCGTACTACTGAGTCGAGCCCAGCCAGCGGCTCATCCAACACCAGCACTTGCGGGTCATTCATGACTAAAGCAGCCAGGGCTACTAGCCGTTCCTGGCCACCAGAAAGTTTCGCAGGATCTCTATTCAGAAGATGGGCAATACCAAACTGATTCACCACGGACTGTAGGCGCGCTTCCATCATTTCGCGTGGCATACCTCGGTTCTCCAAAGAGAACACAAGCTCTTCTTTGACCGTCTCACGGATTCCAGAGAGGTACTCGCCAGGATCTTGTGGAAGGAAACCAATGTGCTGCGCCCAAGCCGAAGTGTCTATCCGGGGAGAACTCACCGCTGTGTGTTCGACAGTCTGACCGTCTACGACGAGAGTCGCATCAAGGCTGTCCAGCCCTGGGCGAGGCAGCATGCCAGCCAAAATTGCCCCCAGAGTAGATTTTCCCGACCCTGAACTGCCAGTTATTACCGTCAAGGTTCCAGGACGGAGCGCCAGCTCTAGGTCTTTGAGTATCGGTTGCTTGGCTTGGGCATACTTAAAACCCCGGAGCTTAAGATCAACTCCTGACTGCTGCTGTGCTTCTGTTTTATCGCTCATGCTACGGCTCCGAACTGCAAACCAATCAGAATCAGCACAGGACCAATCAAAGCCAAGACGAGGGCACTGACTCGTATCGCCCTTTGTACTCGCGAATCAGGTACAGTCCGGAGTCGACTCATGCGGGTATTGGCCGGAAAACCGCGAGCTGCCAAATGAGGCGCTCGCTTTGAGGTTTCTTCCAAAGATGAAAGCACCAACGGTACCGCCTGCATTCTTGCCTTCTGGAACCAACCCACAATACCGCGTCGGAAGTGCACATGCCGCAAGGCTTGGGCCTCGCCGATGATCTTTTGTCGTTCGGCTAATTGCGGCAATAGGAAGAGCGTTGCGGCTACCAGGTAGCCAAGCTGTGGCGGTGCCTTCGAAAGATCGATAGCTGCGACTAACTGGTGACGATCAATAATCAAGGCACACAACAAACCTGCAACAACGAGTACCGCTGTACGCAATCCAAGCGCCGTTGCTGTGGATAATCCTTCAGCTGTGAGTTTCAAGCTGCCACTTGAAGCCAACCCATGGATCAGCAGCTGCGATGCGAAGGCTGGCAGCACAATGGCGGCGGATAGCGCGACGAGTTTCAGAATCTTTCCTGCAAAGGCAGACGCCGCCAGGCAAAGCACAATGACGGCAAGACTGACCCATACGTTGCCGATGGCTGTCGTCACAGCGACGATGGCTATGGCAACAGATAGAACCGTGAAAGGGTGCAACTTTTGAAAGAAGGGCATGCTTAGGCGCTCTGCTTTGCTCCCCGCTTTCCAAGAACCTTGTAGCGGCGGACAAACTCATAGCTGTGCGAAAGCCGGCCGGGCAGGGCATAAACCAGAAGAGCAGCAATGAGGAAGACGATTGCTTTGTCCCCCGGGTCAGAGATCAATGCCTGTTTAGTAACCGCTGAGAGCAGGGAGTCGCCCATTGACCGGAATGCAGCAACTACCGCACCGGTTCCCACGCCAGAGGTGCCACCGAAAACAAACGCCGCGACAGGAGCAGATACTACGCCCACCAAGACACCTGAGACCAGGCCGGCTATTGGAGCCAAGTACACGCGGCGCACTGCCCCAAATCTTGCAGCGGTGCCTGCCAAGAAACCTACAAGCGCGGCACCAGCTGCAAAGGGCAGTACCGTCGGAGCGAACAGCGACCAGATGAGGGTTCCCAAGACGCCAGTTGCTGCACCCGCTCGGCGGCCAGCCAAGAAACCTACAAGTACGGTGCCGATTGAATCCAGATACAGCGGCACCATAACCGAGCCAACGAACTGACCCAAGAGGATGTTCAGCGCCAGAGCCACCGGAATCAGCGTCAGGGTGGACACCGGAAGATCCGGCAGCACCGCGGCCAGAAGTAGTAGAGCGGCAAGAAGGTACGCAGCAAACGTCGCCAACGCAACGCCTTGTCCCAATCCATCGGTAAGATTCGTAGGCTGCGTAATCACGAGAGCTGCATAGGTAGCTACAAGCAGCAGGGTGCCAGCAACAGCCAGTAGATTGCGGCGCAGGGTACTTCCTGCATGCTCTTCGGCCAGAATGAGATTCGGTGACATGGTGGAGATCATCCTCAAAGGAATCGGTATTTCGGCTCTGCGTGTTCAGCTAGAGCACTCGCTACACGGGCCTATGTCACCTTGGCCCGGTATATGAGTCTAGCTCACCACCCACTCTTGAAGTTTGAAGTCATGCGTTTCGGGCCATTCTTGCCAGCTTTTCCTTCAGCTCCGCGAATCCCTGAACTGGATCATTCCTACTGACTATTCGAGCGTTATTAGGCTTGCCCCACAGGCCTCGAAAATCTGCGACAGTCGTGCCGAACAAGAGCTTCGAATCGGTCTCAACATCCACGTTGGCAGGGAGCACTTCGTAGTTCAGTGTTCCTGCGGCAACGCCTGCAGCGAAGTAGTCATGGACGTGGGCTATATATCCCTGGTTATAGGCTCGGTGGAATTCAAAATAGAAGCGAAGTGCATCAGAAAGGTATCTAATCAACGGGTTTAATGTGGTGCTGCGGGTACCTTCCACATCCACTGCCCGAACGTGTTCCTCAGCTTCTCCTGCAGCCAGCGCCAATTCGTTGACGAACTGCGGCTGCATTTCAAATCGTTCGGTGGTATCCAGAGAGCAGACTATCGGAAGCTTGCTTTCATCCAGCCCCTGCTGTGCCGCCGAGGTATACGCCGCATACACTTCTGCCGCCGCGTGTGGATCCACGTGGGTGTTCCACTCGGCTGTTGGAGTCGTATTGCCCTGGTAATAGAAGGCGCCACCCATAATGACCACCTTGCGCAGCATCCAGGGAAGCCTCGGCTCCTTGCGCAAAGCCAGAGCAAAGTTGGTCAGCGGTGCGCAGAGCAGTGCCGTCAGCTCGCCGGGATTCTCTCTTGCCGCATCGATCCAGAAGTCAATCGCGTCCGGAGCTTCACCGCTCTTCAAGGCACCAGGATCAGGCAGGATCGCGTAGCCAACGCCCTGCGGGCCGTGCGTTTCTTCCGTAGTGACCAGTGGAATCTGCAGCGGCTTGCGTGCACCAATCAACACCGGGACCTGCGGTCGGCCGCAAAGCTCCAGCAATGCTCGATTGTTTGCGGCCACTTGGTCCGCGGTAACGTTACCGGGAGTGCTGGTAACAGCAACAATCTCTACATGATCGCAAGCACACAAGTACGCGAGCGCCAGTGCATCATCTATCCCTGTGTCGTTGTCGACCAAGAGGCGAACTCGTTCAGGTGTTTTACCTTCGACTTCTTCTGCCACGTACTTGCTCCTCGAAATTCGGCGTCATTGCTATTCTGCCCCGCGAATGATCTGCAACCCGACGAAATAGCATTTGATTGATACGCGCCCGATTGTAGTTCGATATGGGTGCCACAAAGCGCTCGTGGAACAATCCCCTCAGAGGGAAACACCGGGAAAATAGTCGAGTTCCTTCCTGTAAGGAGGCAAAAGCCAGTGTCTGCAGCGTCGCAGCAAGCCCATCCACGCACCAATGCCGCGTGGATTATCATCGTGGCAGCAGGGGTGATGGCTGGACTCCACATTTGGAAGCTCTCCCCTGCACTGCCGGTGATTCAGGAACAGCTAGGGTTCTCGCTGCTGTTTGCCGGCACCCTGCTTGGCGTAGTCCAGGTAGCCGGCATGGTGGGAGGCCTGGTCATCTCGCTGCTGGCCGAGGTGATCTCGCAGCGAAGAACACTGCTGCTCGGGTTGGTGCTCCTGGCAGTTGGATCAGCTCTTGGAGCGTTCTCTCCTAATGCCGGCGTCCTTCTGGCCACAAGAATCCTTGAGGGAGCCGGCGTCATCATGACCACGGTGATGGGACCCGGACTGGTGCGTCTGCACGCGCCGCTGAAGAATATGAATATGGCGGTGGGCTGGTGGGCGGCCTACATGGGCATGGCAACCTTCGCAGGCGTCTTCAGCACGGCCCTGGTACTCCAGCATCTTTTATGGACCACGTGGTGGCTAATTCTTGCGGTGCTGACACTGCTCCCGATTCCGCTGGTGCTCAGGTTCGTCAGCGCAGATCAGCCTGCCGGCGCCGTGCGCATGCGCGAAGCCGCACAGCGCATTGCCATCACCGCCAGGTCCCCAAGGGTGTGGGTCAGCGGCCTGATCTTCGGCTGCTACACAGTCCAGTGGATGGCGGTGATCGGGTTCCTCCCCACCATCTACGAAGGCTTTGGATTATCTCCGGTGGCAGGCGGTTTCATCTCCGCCACAGTTGGCGGGCTGAATGCCGTGGGCGCCATTATCAGTGGAAGCTTGCTGCACCGCAGGGTCAACGGCAAGACGCTGCTGATCGTCGGGTTTATCCTCATGGCGGCGACATCCACACTGACCTTTATCTTCAACTACCCAGCGCAGCTGTTGTGGATCCAGATGATTGCCGTGGGACTGTTCTCGCTGAGCGGCGCCACGATCCCCACCACCATGACTCGCGTAGCAGTAGACCTCGCCCCGATTGGCGGTTCAGCGCCTGCCTCGATGGGCTTGATTCAGCAGATCTTCAACGTCGGAAACTTCACGGGGCCAATGCTCCTTGCCGCCATGGCAACGCTGACAGGCGGGTGGAATTCGACCTGGTGGATGACCTGCAGCTTTGCCCTGATCGGAATCCTGCTGACCTTGGGTCTTGCCCGCAAGAACTCACCTTTTGCGCAGATGAATGCGCACTAACACTGGTCAGCTGGCGTCAGGTGACTCGCGCTGATCAAGGGTCAGCTGTAAGAACGCCAGATCCAGCCAGCGTCCGAATTTCTGCCCCACCTGCTTGAGCAGGCCTACTTGTTCAAAGCCGAGCTTCTCGTGAAGTTTGATGGAGCCGACATTCTGCGCTTCGACACCGGCAACCATCGCATGAAGCCCGGCAGTTTTAGCCTCCTGGATCAATGCGATCATCAGTTCTTTGCCTACGCCTTTGCCCTGCTGGTCCGAACGAACGTACACGGAATGCTCCACCGTCAGTCGGTATCCTTCTTTCGCCCGCCAGGGACCATAGCTGGCGAACCCCACCACATCTTGGATTTCATCCACTGCAACGAATACCGGGAATCCCGACTGAGTCCGTTCATCCAGCCATTGCTCGCGGTCGGCAACGTCAGCCGTCGATTCCGTCCAGATTGCGGTGGTGTTCACGACTGCATCGTTGTGGATGGCGGTAACTGCCGGCATATCCTCGATGCGTGCCGCACGAATCTTCATGTTGTGTCCTTGCTCTGCTGTGGCTGTTTTAGAGGGTTGGCTTCATTTTGTTCAGCACCACAAGATAGCGGCAGCTCCTGCCGCCAGGATTGCTGAAGGTGCAGTCTGCGGCAGCGCCTAACTGCAGGCAGTCCCCCGCCGATAATTCATGGATTTCATCTCCTTCGCGGAAGCGCAGCTTCCCGGAGACGACCCAGATCTGCTGATCCGTGAATTGGTAAGCAGCCTGCGGATAGCTGACTTCGGCTCCTGCAGGAAGAACGATTTCAACCAGTTCCAGCGACGGGCTGGATGCCGGAGAGATCGCCCTTCTCGTGTAGCCGGTCTCCGGATCCGTCCACAGCGCCTGCTCCCCAGCGCGGCTGACGCGTTCCTGGTTTCCCTCAGCCTGCACTATGAGTTCGGAGAGCGTCAGCCCGAAAGCCGTTGCCAGCTTTGAAAGCAGGACTGCTGTGGGCTGGGCTTCGGATCGCTCGATTTTGGAGATCATTGCGCGAGATACCCCGCTGAGCTCTGCCAGCGCCTCAACCGTCAACGACCTGTTCATCCTCGCGGTTTTCACCGCCCAGGCAAGCCCCATGCTCAATTCATCCATCAATAACCCCATGCCACTATAGTGATCAATAATTCCACTATATAAGATCTATTGCTTCACCTGATCCCAGCGTTTCAACAGCGCGAGCGACACGCCATCGCCACCACTCGCCATTTCAAGATCCACAGCAGTTTCATCTGCGAAGAAAAAACGTAAGCACTGCGCGAAACATCCGGTGCATTGATTGCTTTACCTTCAGACTCATGATTAAGTGACCTACATCACGCGTGCGATGGGGATCTGCAGCGTCACAACCAGAAAGCGATTTAATGACTACCAAGCACACAAGCATGAGCTCCTCCGTTCTCAAGAAGCTCACTTGCGGTACTGCTGCGGCAGCCTTAATGATCGGGCTCTCCGGAGCCCCTGCTTCCGCCGTCGGCAACGGTCCGGACTACAACGGCAACGAAACCATCAACACTTCCATCCTGCATACCTATGACTCGATGGCCGCAGAACTGCGCAAGCAGGATGCAAAACAGCCGGCAATGGAGCTGGATGTCATCGGCCAGTCCGTCAAGGGCCGCGACCTGTTCGTAGCCAAGTACCTCTCCGACCCTGCAAACCCAACGGTGCTGTTCCTGACCCAGCAGCATGGCAATGAACAGCTGACCACCGAAGGCGCGCTGGAGGTTATCAAGCATCTGGGCACCGGGCGGATGAAGGATACCCTCAAGAACATCAATATCCTGGTCGTCCCAATGCTCAACCCGGACGGCGCCATGGGAGACGTGGACTTCGACCTCGGCGACTACCTGGCCTCTGGCGACCGCCACCTCACCCGCTACAACGCGAACAACGTCGACATCAACCGAGACCACGTCGCGAAGACCCAGCCTGAAATCCAGGCACTGCACAACAACGTGCTTTCCGCCTACGACATCGACTACATGATCGATCTTCACCACCAGGGAACCCGTTCGGCAGTGGATGGAAAGCTGGTCTCCGGATCCATCCTCTACCCCACCACGCCTGACGTGAAGCCTGAAGTGCTCGAGGGCTCCAAGCGCTTGGGCTCCATCGTCTACCAGAACGTGGATGGCACCGGCTGGGGCCACCTGGGCAAGTATGCGGGCGGCACCGCCAACACGATCGCCCGCAACGGCATCGCGGCGGAATACGACATCTCCACACTGCTCTTCGAGATGCGCGGCATGAGCGACCACAGCAACCCGGGATCAGTCCTGGGCCAGAAGTCCAACGGCTACCTTCGCCAGCAGACCATCCTGACCTTGGAGAGCGTCATCAAGGCGATCTCCGACGGCTCGGTGGAAACTGCAGATACTTCCTTCTGGGACACCCTCCCAGAGCAGGAATACCTGCCCAACACCAAAACCGATGAGTAGGCTCTGACCTAGCCAAGCAGGACAGAAGGCGGCGGTGCAACGGATTCTCTGTTGCACCGCCGCCTTCGCGTTCCTGTTCCTGTTCCTGTTTCTAGGAGAGGCCTACCGCGTTGCCCTGCGCATCCACGTCCATGTGCATGGCGGCCGGCACCTTGGGCAGGCCAGGCATCGTGGTGATCACTCCGGTGATCGCAACGATGAACCCAGCACCGGTCTTGGGAATCAATTCCCTGACCTGCAGTTGGAATCCTTGGGCTGCTCCCAAGGCCTTGGGGTCATCCGAGAAGGAATACTGGGTCTTGGCGATGCAGACCGGAAGATTGTCCCACCCATTGTCATGGATCTGTTCCAAGGTGCGCTTGGCTCCAGCAGAATACTCGACGCCCGCAGCTCCATACATCTCGCGTGCCACCGTCAAGATCTTCTCTTCGACAGGCATGTCCAGCTCATACAGCGGAGCGAAATTCGATGGAACTTCGATGGCCCGCAGCACTGCTGCTGCCAGCTCTCCGGCCCCTTCTCCGCCTTGGCCCCAGACATCTGCGACAGCGCATTCAATGCCCTGCGATTTGGCCCAATCGGCAACAGCCGCCAATTCTGCATCGGTGTCCGTGGCGAAGCGGTTGATGCCGATCACCGGCTGGATGCCGAACTTCAAGATGTTCGAAGCGTGCTTTGCGAGGTTCGCCAAGCCTGCCTGCACGGCGGCGACATCCTCGTTGTGCAGATCTGCAAGCTGCACTCCGCCGTTCATCTTCAGTGCTCGGATGGTCGCCACGACAACTACAGCTGACGGAGGGCAGTCGGCATAGCGGGCCTTGATGTCCATGAACTTCTCGGCGCCCAGATCGGTGCCGAATCCGGCCTCGGTGACCACGAGATCGGCGAGCGCCCGCGCGGTGTTGGTGGCGATAGCCGAGTTGCAGCCGTGGGCGATGTTGGCGAAGGGGCCGCCGTGGATGAATGCAGGCGTCCCGCCGATGGTCTGCACCAGGTTCGGCTTGATGGCGTCCTTGAGCAGCAGGGTCATGGAGCCGGTGGCTCCGATGTCGTCTACCGTGACCGGCTTCTTGTCGTAGGTGTAGCCGATGGTCATGCGGCCAAGTCGTGCGCGCAAGTCTTCCAGTCCGGTGGCCAGGCAGAAGACCGCCATGACTTCAGAGGCTACGGTGATTTCAAAGCCGGTTTCCCGGGTGACTCCGTCAGAAGGCGAGCCCAAGCCGATCACCACGTGGCGCAGGGCGCGGTCGTTCATGTCTATGACGCGCTTGAAAGTAATGCGCTGCGGGTCGATGCCCAGCGCGTTGCCCTGGTGCAGGTGGTTGTCGATCAAAGCCATCAACAGGTTGTTGGCGCTGGTGATTGCGTGGAAGTCGCCGTTGAAATGTAGGTTGATCTCATCCATCGGCAGCACCTGGGAGTAGCCGCCGCCGGTCGCTCCGCCCTTCATGCCGAAGCTCGGGCCCACCGATGGCTCGCGCAGCGCGATGATGGTTTTTCTTCCGGTTGCCGCCAGCGCGTCGCCCAGTCCCACCACCATGGTGGATTTTCCTTCTCCTGCAGGCGTCGGCGACATTCCGCTGACCAAGACCACTTTTCCGAGTCCGACATTTCGCGTGGGCACCAGTGCCGGGTCTACCTTGGCTTTGAATCTGCCATAGGACTCGACCGCATCTTCCGGGATTCCCGCTGCGGCGGCGATCTGCGTAATTGGCTTGAGCACCGCGCGGGAAGCAATTCCTAGATCGCTCATGTCGATTTGTGGTGTCTCGGTCATCGTGTGTCCCCTGTCTGTTCTGCAGTATTCCGGGAGTTGAGGATGGCCAAACCTGCTTCGGTTTCCTCGATTAACCTCAAGCTACCACCACTGTGCGAGAAGGGGCAGACCCAGTGTGGTGGTTCTCCTCCGACTTTCCCCTAGAAATGTCGAGATTCGCCAAATACGACTCTGAGCTGACGCAAAAGCGCCAGCCCGCAACGGACTGGCGCTTTATTGAACTCTTAGTTGTCTACTTCTTCGCGAAGGCTGGGGTGTCGACCGAGCAGTCGACCCGCTCGCCTGGGGCACCGGTGTTCGACGCGATCTCCTTGACTCCGTCGAGCAGGATCTTGCAGGTGGCGGTTGCACCCTTGCCAGGGGTTGCGCTGACTGCCGCCTTCTTCTCTGCAGTGACAATCGATTCGACGCTCCACGCCGCGGCGCCCTTGGCCTTCTTGTCCGGGGTGGTTGTCTCGGAAACCGAAGTCTTCTCTACGGAGTCTTCGCCGCGCTTCTCGGCTTCCAGGTACTTCACGTCATTGACCGTCTTGGTGTCGCCGCCGGTGACGCTGACTTCATAAGTCACTGACCATGCATCCGAGGTGGACTTCTGGAAATCCTGGACCGCGCTGCAGCCGGTGGCTCCGATGGCAAACGCCAGTGCTGCGCCGCCAATAGCTGCTGATTTGAATACTCGGTGGCCGGTCTTGGTGCTGGACATTGGAGATCTCCTCATGATGTTTGCAAATAGTCTTTGACGGCGCTGTCGATATCTCCACCCTACAGAAACGCCCTAAAGACCAACTCGATCTCACGAGGGATTATCGCCGGCTGGTTCTCCGCCTACAGTCGGAGGCCGCGCCGTACCCGCGCCGCCGTTTTTCTACGGCTGGTAGAATCTTGTGCCGTCAGTGCCCCGCCTGAGGGGCCGCCAGCCAAAGCCCAAGGAGCCACCGTGGAGAACCCCAAACAGCCTGTTACCGCCGCTCCGGCGTCCGGCGCCGACAAGGCTTTTGGGTGGCTCACCCGCCTCATGGCCCTCGCCGGGGTCATCGTCCCGGCCGTGGCGGCGGCGCTCACCGGGGACATGCTGGTCCACGGGCACCCGCTCTACGCGGTGTTCCTGGGCTCCACCATCCTCATCAGCCTGCTGGTGCTGGTCTTCTCCTGGCGCCGACCGCTGGCCGCGCCCAAGGGGCTCAAAGCCTTGCGCGTCATCGGCTCCGCCTTCATGGTCCTGCTGCTGGCAGGACTGTGCTGGCTGATCCCCGCGGCCGCTGTGCAGCCTGCGCTGGCGGCCATGGACTCGGATGCCACGGTCACCGTCACCGAGACTGCCACCGATATTGTGCTCGCCCCGGCGGGCGGCGACGGGCAGCTGGGAGTCTTCTTCCAGCCCGGCGCCCTGGTCGATGCCCGCGCCTATGCGGAGGTGCTGCGCCCGCTGGCCGAGTCAGGGCACACGGTGGTGATCCCCAAGCAGCCACTGAACATTGCGTTCCTTGCCATGACCGCCTTTGAATCGGCGCAGATGAAGCACGAATCAATCGACAAGTGGGTTGTTGGCGGGCATTCGCTGGGCGGCGTGGCGGCGGCCTCCGATGCCCAGACCTTTGCCTATGACGCCGACCGGCCGGTTGCAGCGCTGCTGCTCTTCGCCTCCTACCCCTCGGCCGACATGAGCTCCACCATGCTGCCGGTGCTCTCGATTTCAGGCTCCGAAGACCTGCTGGCCACCGAGGCTGAGATCAAGGAATCCAAGGCCCTGCTGCCCGCCGATGCAAAGTTCCTTGAAATCGCCGGGGGCACCCATGCATTCTTCGGCGACTACGGCACCCAGGCGGGTGACGGCACCGCAACCATCTCCCACGACGAAGCCCGCCAGCAGATCTCCCGGGCGGCGGTGGACTTCGCCGCTTCGCTGCGGCAGTAGCTTCCACCAAGCAGAGAATGCCTCAGGCTCCCAGCATTGCTGGGAGCCTGAGGCATTTAAGATGCGTTCCGGAGCCTTAGAGCTCGACGATCTCGAATTCCATCAGCTCCGCGCCGGTGGCTACCGGCTTCTTTGCGTCATTGTGGCTGTGCGCGGCATCCGAGCGCTTGGAACGCCAGTTCTCGAAGTCCTCTCGGGTAGCCCACTGGGTGTAGACGAAGTAGCGGTCTTCGCCGTTGACCGGGCGCAGCAGCTTGAAGCCTTCAAAGCCTGGCTCGGAATCCACCGAGTGCTTGCGGGCGGCAAAGCGCGCTTCTAATTCGGGGCCTGCTTCGCCCGGAATGGACAGGGCATTAATGACGACAATCGACATGTCTCACCTTTCGTGACCCGGTATTTTCCGGGTGTGGATGCTACCGATTCCAGCCTACGCCCGCCGCCTGTGCCAGTACTCAGTACATGACGCACGGAACACCGTTACAGCTCCTTGACCGCGTCCTTGAGCAGCTTGGCATACTTGGCGCCCCCGTGCGGTCCCGGGTGGATGCGGTCAGGGGCCAGGTCGTCCACGCCTGGCGCAACATCCGCCCAGTCGACCACATGGGTGTGCTTCTGCTCCGCTTCCGCCTGCCGGTACTTCTGGTTGACCGAGTCCACCCAGCTGCGCGGTGCATAGGCAGTGACCAGCAGCAGCTCGCGCCGCGGCCCGATGGCCCTGCGGATCTGCTCCAGCGCCGAGTCCTGGAAGTCGCCGTTCGTGCCAAGGCCCAGCACCACCACCGGACGCAGCGTGCCTGCCTGCTTCATGGCCCGCAGCTTGGGCAGCACATCCCACACCTGGGCTCCGACGCGGGCATCGATGAATATTCCCGGCAGCGCCTTGAGCAGCTGCGGCGAGGAAGCAAGCATCACCGAATCTCCCAGCGCCACCACATCCCTGCCCCGGTACCCGTGCTTTTTCGCGTGCTCCTTCTCGCGGGATGCCGGCTGCCCCGAGTCGCTGGGCTGCACAGACTCAGATTGCGCAGAATCCGGCTGGACAGGTTCGGGCCGCTTCTCCAACTGCTGCCCGGCAAGCTCCTGCTGGGCGGCCGCCAGCTGCTGCTCCAGCTGGGTCTGCACCGGCGAGTTGGCCAGCACCATCACGATGCCCACCGGAACCATCATGGCCAGGCTCATGGCCAGAGCCGCCGGAACCATGCGCCGCTGCCCGGAGAACAGCGCCCCGGCAGCCTGCAGCGCGCCAGATCCCCAGCGGCGCAGGGTGGCCTTGAAACCGTCAGCCAGGATCCGCTGCTCAACGAAATGCCAGGAGGCGGCCGCGGCAAGGAATGTCAGCGGAATGGCGCAGAGCACCGCGGCGCTGGGGGCGGTGGCGGGAAAGACCATTTTGCACAGCAGAAGCAGCGGCCAGTGCCAGAGGTACAACCCATAGCTGCGATTGCCCACCCAGCGCAGCGGCTGGACGCCCAGCAGCCGGTAGACCCCCGAGCCCGGCGCCCCCAGAACCAGGAGCAGCAGCGCAGCGGCTGCCGCGAACAATGCCATGCCGCCGCGATAGGCTGCGGCAGATGTATCGGGCAGCAGCGCGATGGCGCAGAGCATGAGGCCGAACAGCAGCGCCGGAACCAGCTGGCGCATGCCGCGGGACCTGCCCCAGGGCTTGGCGGGCCGGCCATCGGCCCAGGCGGCGGCCGCGGCGCCGAAGAACAGCCCGAAGCCGTGGGTCCAAGTCCCGAAGTACAGCATGCTAGTGTCCTCGGCCGGGTCGTAGAGCAGCGCCATGGTGGCCGCCGAAGCGCAGGCAAGCAGCAGGATGCACACAGTCAGCCGGCGCCGGGAGGCCGCCAGCAGCCCCAGCAGGAGCAGCGCCAGCGGCCAGATCAGGTAGAACTGCTCCTCCACCGCCAGCGACCACAGATGCTGGAAATAGGGAGGGTCCGCCGCGGTGAAGTAGCTGGTGCCGCTGGCGATCTGCATCCAGTTGCTGGTGTAGGTCAGCGCGCCAATCCACTGCGCCCGCAGGTTCGCCGGCAGGTTCGGACCGGCCGCCAGCGCAAGTGCTGTTGCCCCCAAGAGCATCAGCAGCATGGCCGGCAGCAGCCGCCTGGCCCGCCGCACCCAGAACCCGCCCAAGCCTCGCAGCGCTGGCGCGCCCCGGTGCTTGAGCAGCCCGGAGGTGATCAGGAACCCGCTGAGCACAAAGAACAGGTCAACGCCCAGGAAGCCGCCGGGCAGCTGTTCGGGCCACAGGTGGTAGGCCATCACCGCGAGCACGGCGATGCCGCGCAGCCCGTCCAGGGCTGGATTGCGCAAGGGGCGGGCAGGCTGGCTTTGCGGCAGCGGAGCTTCTGATTTCACTGCATCAATATTTCCCGCCGGCCGCGACGGCGGCCCATCGGTGCGGTGACGGAAATCCATCGCTTTTGTTACACAAACGACAGGTTCAAAACCGCTGTTTTCCGCAGTTCTCCGGCCATCCGCCGGGCATAATTGGGCTGTACTCCAAGTGAAAGGACCCCCGTGGCACTGCGCAGCGTCATCAGCGTCCTCCTAGCGCTGCTGCTGGGCTCCATGCTCGTCTCCTGCTCCAGCCCTGACGCGCTGCGGGTTGAAGACGATGCCACCAAGGCCCTGCCGGTGCGCCCGGCCCCCAGCACCCCCAGCGAGCAGGACTATACCCAGTGGGAGAAGCCCTTCGGCCCGGCGGCGGTGCGCAAGCTGCTGCTGGACTCCGACCTGTCGTCCCTTGAATCCCAGGGCAGCGACCCGGCGGAGATCCGCGAATACCTGAGCACCTGCGCCAAGTGCATCACCCCTTCTCCCAGCTACGAGGTGCAGGGCCGGCGCTTCCAGATCTACACGCTGAACACCATGGGCGACGGCTACAGCTTCGCCTCCTTTGTCATCGCTGACCAGGACGGCGCACCTCAGTTGGCCCTGGCGGTGGGCGGCTCCGACGTCTACCTCAGCGCCGGCAAGGAAGGCAGCCTGGTGGCGCAGGAGGCGGTCTACCGCAGCGAGGATCCCATGTGCTGCCCTTCGGGCTGGTCGGTGCGGCTCTACCGCTACCAGGACGGCAAGTTCTTCCCGGGAGAAAAGTTCTCCAGTTCCTATGCCCCGACTCCCAGTGAAGGAAGCAGCCAATGACGAACACCGGAATCCGCGTGCTCATGGTTGAAGACGACGAGGTCATCCGCGAAGCCACCGGCATCGGCCTGGCCCGGCTGGGCTACCAGGTCCAGGGCGTCGGCGACGGGCTGGAAGCGCTGGAGTTGCTGCGCCAGCTGCAGGCCGAAGACCCGGTGGATGCGGTGCTGCTGGATGTCATGCTGCCCACGATGAACGGCACCCAGGTGTGCCAGCAGCTGCGCGGCTTCAGCAGCGTGCCTGTCATCATGCTCTCCGCCCGCGGCGAAGGCATCGACATGGTCACCGGGCTGGACGCCGGCGCCGACGACTACCTGGCCAAGCCCTTCGACCTGCAGGTGCTCGACGCCCGGCTGCGTGCGGTGCTGCGCCGCAGCCAGCGCAGCGCGCAGCCGCCCGCGCCGAAGGCGTCCGAACCTGCCCACGCCCCCGGGCTGTCCATCGACCCGCACCGGCTGGTGGTCAGCCTCGAAGGCCGGCAGATCCACCTCACTCCCACCGAGATGCGCATCCTGCTGATGCTCGACCGCGAACCGGGCATGGTGGTGTCCCGCACCGAGATCCTCACCGAGGTCTGGGGCTACAGCTGGGATGCCGACCACCGGGTCATCGACGTGCACATGCAGCGCCTGCGCCGCAAGGTCGGGGCCGAGCGCATCGAAACCGTGCGGGGATTCGGTTACCGGCTGGCCGGGGGCAGTTCATGAGCCTGCGCTGGAAAATCACGCTCATGACGGTGGCGTCCGTGCTGCTCACTCTGGTCGTCTCCGCGCTGCTGGTGCGCCAGATGATCAACATCTCGGAAGAGCACCGGCTGCGCGACGAGGCAACCGCCTCCCTGCAGCAGGCGGTGAAGATCCTGGATGAGACGGGCATCAGCGTGCTGGGCGCCGCGGTCAACGATCCCAAGCTTCCCGCCAAGGCGATGCAGGCGGCCCAGTCCGGCCAGGTGGTCACCTACCGCGGCACGCTGGACGGGGCGCCGGTCATCTTCGCCGCCGCGCCGGTGGAGCTGGGCTCCCAGCCGGCGGTGCTCTCCCTGTCTGTGTCATGGACCAACTCCCTGCAGATGCGCTCAAGCGTGGATGCGGCCCTGTTCTGGGCGGGCATCGCCACGCTGGTCCTGGTTTCCACCCTCGGCATCCTGCTGGCGACCAAGCTCGTCAAGAGGTTGTGGCTCGGCGCCCTCGCTGCCCGCACCATCGCTTCCGGGCAGCGCGAGATCGTCGTCGAACAGGCCATCGGCAAACCCTTTGCGGGCAGGGACGAGGTGGACCAGTTCGCCTCGGCGGTGGATGCCATGGCCGCCGAGCTGAAAGCGAAGATCGCCGCCGAACAGCGCTTCTCTGCAGACCTAGCCCATGAACTGCGCACCCCGCTGACCGGGCTCGTCACCGCCGCGAGCCTGCTGGAGCCTTCTCGGCCGGCCGAACTGGTGCAGGACCGGGTGGCCAAGCTGCGCGTCCTGGTCGAGGACCTGTTGGAGGTTTCGCGCCTTGAATCGGGAGTCGATGCCGCCGAGCTGGTAGAACTGCCATTGGACCAGGCAGTTTCCCAGATCATTGCGCGGATCAGCGGGCGCAATGGATCAGCAGTCCAGGAGCTGGAGGTGCAGCTGAACGCCGCCGATTCCAAGGCCTGGATCGATGTCCGACGCCTGGAACGGATCCTTGAGAACATCCTGAATAATGCGCATGCCCATGGCAAGGGCCCGGTGCTCTTGCGCACCGAGCCTTCACGCATCGAGATCGTGGACCACGGCCCGGGCTTTCCCAACAGCATCCTCGCCACCGGGCCGGAACGCTTCGTCTCCAAGGGCGGCGGCATTGGGCTGGGCATGACAATTGCCAGCGGCCACGTGGCGGCGATGGGTGCAAAGATGCACTTGTCGAACAAGCCCGGAGCCAGCGTAGTGATCACCCTGCGCCAAAGCCGCTGAGGCAGCAGCACAAGCCAAATCTTCAGATTCCCTCAAGATCCTTGTTCCTTCCATGCGCTGCCTCGAACCTAGAAGTACGTTCTAGACCAAAGGAGCGCAGGACATGGCAGATCTTGCAGATTCGCGGGTACTGGCAATCGCCTCAAACCTCGGGGTAGAGCAAAATACCATGAAGCTCCCCCTCGAATACCTCCACGCTGCGGGCGCCCTCATCGGCATTGCAGCACCCGAGCTGGGGCCGGTGCACACGGTGGACCCCGAGGATGCCGAAGGGCAATGCTTCACTGCCGATCAAACCCTGGAAGAAGTTTCGGAGCACGATTACGACCTTCTGCTGGTCCCCGGAGGATTGTTGAACGCTGATCTGCTGCGCACCAACCTTTTTGCCCAGCGCATCGTCAATGTCTTTGCGGCCGAGCACAAGCCAATTGCCGCAGCCGGTCATGCCCCCTGGCTACTGGTGAATTCTCGACTTGTTAATGGCAAGTCGCTGACTTCCAGCCCTTCGCTTCGCGCAGATCTGGAAAATGCCGGTGGCTCATGGCGCGCTGAACCGGTGGTGATCTGTACCGCCTTGGACTGGCCGCTGGTCACCACTCGCGGGCCCGAAGAAGCCGGTCATTTCATCAAAGCCATAGACACCGCATTGGCCCAGCAATTGAATACAAGCAGCTAGCCCCAAAAATTACCCCAGACATGGTCAAATATTCATCGACTGAAAATAAAGCGAGATGTAGTATTCGAATCAAATGGGAGTTTTGTTTCTATCAGAGAATTGATAAACAGAATTCCATCATCACGTTGCACATCACCGAGAGGAATCCAAGATGAACATCCTGAGCGACGTGGGGAGCCTGTTGTGGTACACCCTTTTGATCTTCGCTTTCGTGTCCTACCTAATCGCACTGTTCTCGGTCATTTCTGATCTCTTCCGAGACCAGGCGCTTAACGGCTGGATCAAGGCGCTGTGGCTACTCTTTCTCTTCTTCATCCCATTCCTCACAGTGCTCGTCTACCTGGTTGCGCGAGGCAAAGGCATGGCCGAACGACAGGTGGCACAGGCCCGCCGCGCGCAGGGTGAAGCAGAGTCCTACATCCGCTCAGTGGCAGAGGTGTCCCCTGCCCAATCCATTGCCGATGCTAAGAAGCTGCTGGACAACGGTGTGATCACCACCGAAGAATTTGAGATGCTCAAGGCAAAGGCCCTGGCATTGCCGGTGCGCTAGCAACTTAACCGCATCTGGGCTGCCGCTGAGCGCGGCAGCCCAGATGCGGTTAAAGAACAATCAGCAATTCTGGAAGCATCTAGGCCGATTTGTCGGCCAACACTGGTGGCCAGCAGACGGAAAAACGTTCGAGCAGCAGCTCCTCGCCTGGCTGAGTAGTGATTTCAGGAGACCAGTCCCGTCCAATAGCGGCTTGAGTCCGCTTCCAAAATGCTTCGTGCTCACGGCGCCAGTAAGCCAACGACAAATCTCCCTCGCCTTCCGCGGCAGCGAACTCTTCACTTACCTCGAAGAAGCTTGAACGCTCCACAGACAAGACCTTCACGATGATCTGAGGTTCGCCCCGGCCATCGCAGATCACCCAGTGATTGCCTGCTTTGGGTTCTTCTTCGTTGTAATAGGCGTACTCATTGGCCAGCGAGGACGTTCCTCGTTTCACCCCATGCATGACTTCGCCCAGCAGCTCATCGGCCAGTTCTGCACTGTCGCCAAAGCACTCGACTACATATGGCGGCTCTCCCCCGGCCACCAGCGCCAGAGACTCGATATAGTCCCGCCACATCCGGACGGCAGAATCTAGGTTGACTTCAGGTAAAGGACTCATGGGTCCAATCCTAGCTAGTAGCGCCTGATGACAAACACTTGCCGCGTGCCCGGCTGACCAGAGCGCTGCATCCAGATCACTTGCCTGCTTGTGCTCGGAGGCATTGCCACCTTGATAACAGCTTCAGAAGCACAGCTCAAAGTAATGACATTTTTGCCTGCGTTGAATGTCCTGCAGTGGCCCAAGATCTCCACCTGTCCCCAGGAAAGGTCGCTGAAACCGACGTCGATGCGGTACTGCGAAACTCCTTGTTTTGGAGTCACGGTGAATGCATAGGTCGGGAATTTCTGCCCCGACATTCGTTCGACATTCACCAATGCATCGCCGATGTCTGCACCTTGTGCCGGATCGGTGGGTTCGACAGTCGGTTCCGTAGGCTCGGGCGTTGGCTCAACTGAAGGATCTGTGGGCTCCTCAGTCGGATCTACGGTTGGGTCGACAGTAGGATCCACCGTTGGTTCAGTGGGATCAACCGTAGGATCTGTAGGTTCCGGTGTTGGCCCAACTGAAGGATCTGTGGGCTCCTCAGTCGGATCTACGGTTGGGTCGACAGTAGGATCCACCGTTGGTTCAGTGGGATCAACCGTAGGATCTGTAGGTTCCGGTGTTGGCCCAACTGAAGGATCTGTTGGCTCCTCAGTCGGATCCACCGTTGGTTCAGTGGGATCAACCGTAGGATCCGTAGGTTCCGTCGTTGGGTCAACCGTTGGATCAATGGTCGGTTCCGTAGGCTCAGGCGTTGGCTCAACTGAAGGATCTGTTGGCTCCTCAGTCGGATCAACTGTCGGATCTACGGTTGGGTCAACAGTCGGTTCTTCCGTTGGCTCAGTCGGCCCGGACGGATCCACCGTTGGGTTGACAGTAGGATCAACCGTTGGGTGTGTAGGCTCGGCTGTCGGGTGAACGCTAGACTCACCAGTCGAACCAGTGGGTTCAACCATCGGATCAGTCGGCTCCGCACTTGGGTTCAATGTTGGCAGTGTTTCTACGGCTTCCGATTGCTCGTCCGCAGGATCCTCCGGCTGATCTGGATCGGTCGTAGAGCTGTCTTCGGCAGGCTTCGGGAAGAAGGATTCTGGGGTAATTTCGGATTCTGCTGTCGATACTGGGATCAAAGCAATGAAGTCTGGTACGTCGTTATCGGGCTTCAGAACTTCGGAGTTGTCCTGTTCTTCCTTTGGCGCGCTCGGCGTCTGAGTTTTTGACGGTGTTTCATCAACAACTCGCTCCGAGACGATGACATCCTCGACACTCGGTGCGCTGCTATTCCCCGGAACGACCTGTCCGGAATCTACCGGTCGTTGTGCCGCCCTAGAGTCATCTTCGGCGCCATTCGAGTAAATTCCCACCGCAGCGGCAACAAAAGCTCCTACTGTGATTGCAACGGCGGCAAACAACGCAATGGCACCACCGCTTAGTGCGCCCGCCCCTACCGCGCCCGCAGAAGTTGCCGACGTGCCCGAAACTGCCCCGAGATCAGCAACAATGCTTGCCCCGCCAACGCCGGCGGCCCCAGCAGAGGCAACGCCGCCTGCAGCCGGAACGCCTAAAGCAGTAATACCGCCTACGACCCAAGGGAGGACAAAAACGCGGAGCTTCGTTCCGACTTCTTCAATTTCTGCATACACTGCAGCACACTGCGCGCAGGTTTTCAGATGGTTCTCGACCAGTTGTCGGTCCCTTTTGCTCGCGTTCGAGCGCAGGAATGAGGGGAACAGCTGTCGGATCTTTACACAGTTCGCTGCGACTTCTTGATTCTCATTCAGGTGTGCTGCGAGATAGGCTTCGCGCAGACCTTCTCGCGCCCGGACCGCCAAAGCTGATACGGCATTGGGAGTGAGGCCCAGGATGGGCGCGATTTCTCGAGGACGCAGATCTTCAATTTCCGTGTGCCACAAGACTTCGCGCCAGCGTTCAGGCAACGACTTGAAAGCACGGATGACAATGCCGGATTCGGCACGTTTTACATTGTCATCTGCAAACGGATCTGAGGCGTCAAATTCGACAATATTTTCGGCCGCAGTAACCTTTGATGCGGCCTTGTTTCGCGAGAAGGCTTCCCGTGAGACGGCAGTCAGCAGATACGCGCGGAAGAATTCGGCAGGTCCAGAACCTGAACGAATCGCACTGAATACTCTGAGGAACGATTCAGAGACGATGTCTTCGGCTTCGGAAGGTGTGTCGGTATGCCGGTAGGCAACAGAGATTGCAATGTTCTTGTGGCGTCGGAAAAGTTGGGCTTCAGAATCACGATTTCCTGCGCGCACACCCTGGATCAGGTCAGCATCGCTGATCTCAACAAACTGCGCATCTGAATCGATTGTCATAACGTCCCCAAAATTTCAACCTCTGCTGAGCGGCTGCGGTTGCCTAGAGAACAAGAAAAGCTCTCTCCCCGGTGGCAATACCGAACAGGTCAGAAATAGCCGTCAAGTATCGACCCTACCAATTTAGTACTTTCAACACGAAACGAATACTTCAAATTATTAGGGTTTTCTCAGGGGCTCAAAAACCGCTGAAACACAAGGACCGCGGATCTTCACACTTTGCCTCAAATGCTTCAGCAGCCAATCACCTTGCATCCCCCATGGATTTTCATGCAAGCCGTTTGACTGCTGTAGCAATGTAGCAACACTACGGTGATCAAACGACCATGCGAGTGGTCCATAGGATTCCCGAGCCTGCTAACCATTAAGATGCGCAGGACACGATTTCGTGACGCGAACTCCCAAAAACTTTTTTATTATTCGACACGCGCTCATTTCCAGAGCAAAAGTATCGTAGCTAGAGCCTTAAACCAGCAAAGTTCCCCGGCGAACCTGATGGATAACCTATCAGCTCCGTCGAGAAACCCAGCCGGCAACCTTTTACCTAGGCGGTTCTAGCTTGAGAGATCAAAATCCAATCCCAGGCCCTGGTCTAGGGCGCGATCGTAGGCGACCCGACTGATGGCAAGGTCCAGAGCACCGATACCGACCGAGTTGAACAGAGTAATCTCTTCCGCGCTCTCACGGCCCGGAATCTTTCCGGCAGCTACGTCACCAAGTTCCCCAGCAATGTCCCCTTCAGTAATTGCCCCTTCGGCAACCGCCATGAGGTACTCGCCGGACTTTGCTTTAGAAGTGCCGAGGTGGTCAACGATAACTTTGGCGCATGCCATACCAGCAGCGTCAATCTCACGCTCGTTTGGACGCGGACGAGCACCAACGGCATTAATGTGCTGTCCCGGGCGGAACCATTCGCCCTTGATGTTCGGCTCAACGGATGGGGTCAATGTGCAAACGACATCACTGGCCGCAAATACTTCTTCGATGGATCCAACTGGCTCCACAGGCACGCCGAATTCGGCAACTGCAGCAGTGAACTGCTCGATGCGAGCACTAGTTCGGGACCACACAACGACCTTGTCCACCTGCATGACGCATTTGAGCGCCTCGACGTGAGCAACTGCCAGCGCACCTGCGCCAACGAGTCCAAGAACCCGGGAATCCGGGCGCGCAAGGTACTTCGTAGCAACCGCAGTCGCGGCCGCAGTGCGCATACGAGTGGGCACCCGACCGTCAACCAATGCCAACGGCCCACCCGTGACATGATCCGCAAGCACGATCACCGAGCGTTGCGAGGGAAGTCCTCGGCCGTTATTCGAGGGGATGTCGGCAAGCAACTTGACCGAGGCAATTCCTTCTTCGCCGCCAACTGCTGACATCAATACGAAAGTCGAGTCTGCCGATGGGACGCTCATTGCAGTTGGGTCAGGCTGCGAGGCGCTGCCATTGCCGATGTTGACGAAGATTTTGTCAACCGCTTCTACTGTTGAAGGCATATCCAGAACGGTTTGCAAGGTGGAAGCATTGAGAATTAAAGTCATGTGCCGCATCTTTCGAGAGTTTAGAGTCCGTTAGATCAAGACTAACAAATTTGGTATTCCAAAAATAGCTTTTTAGCGATCTGTGTCACATAAATTTTGTTGAGGATTACACATACCAAACGCTCACGGCCGTAGGGCTCGTACTTCCAAGCCCTGCCAACAACGCAAAATCAATCACTGAGCACAGTCTCGCCTGTATACCAACCGCTTGAATATGCCCCAGCGACACAAAACCCCTCGCCATTTTTCAATGGCGAGGGGTAGATGCGAGAAATCAGCAGTTGCTACTGCATGCTTGCACGCTTTTCATCAACGCTGCCCTTGCTGGTAGCAATATGCTGCAGCACTAAGCGCTCAACCAGCTCGAGGTTCCGACTGGCCATTGCTTCCAAGATCTGGGCATGCTCTTCGGCCATAATCTCAAGATCGTCATGCTGCGAGAGTAGCCATCGCATGCGGGAAGACAGGCCCGCCTGCAGCTCAATCAACAGCTCGTTGCCAGCAAGACCCACGACTAACTCATGGAACTTGGCACCAGCTCGGCGCGCGGTAACGTAGTCCTGCTTCTTGGATGCCTCAATTTCAGTTTCAAGCACCGCACGCAACTCGTCCAAGCCGTTGCGAGTATGGCGCTGAGCTGCCAACTTGAATGTCATAACCTCCATCGCCTCGCGCACTTCCTGAAGGTCAGCGATATCCGATGCGGAGAACTCGCGGACGACAGCCCAAGTTCGAGGACGCGGAGTAATCAGGCCCTCATTGGCCAGAATATGCAGGGCATCGCGGATTGGCAGGCGGCTGACACCCAGCTCTTCTGCCAGCTCACGCTCGACGAGGCGGCTTCCAGGTGCTCGGACGCCATCAATAATTTCATCGCGGATGCGCTCGGTTACCCGCAACGACTCTGGTTTGAATTCTGAATCAGCCAACAGCCTGCTCCTCCGCATTAACTTGTACTCCTCTAATTCAACATGTTTTTCACGTTAATACGCAAAATTCCGAGTGAGATGCCTTACCTGCGACGCACCGCACCTTCAGCTGTTCCCGGTATGCCATCTGGGCTTGCGTGATACTCAGAGTAGGCCAAATTCTATTGCTAGCGACGCTATTTTTCCCCAAGTCCAGCAAAACAAACATCTGCCAAACAGCGAGCGTCGCGATTCCGAACAGATTGAACCGCGGGGATTCAATCGTGATTTGTACAAGAATTGAGAAACCCGCTGAATGGGAAGTATTTAGCAATAGCGCCAAAATCAGCACACTCAGACACTTCGTCAAGCGCTTGATTTGGAGCTCTTGACCGGCAACCTTTTTCTTTTGTTTCGTGAATTGAAAAACAACACCACTCCCTCTATCGCAATTTTCGAAACCAAACGAGAATCAATCTCTACTTTCAGACGACGACCGCCGTTACGTGGTTTTGCGCACTCAGGAGGCACTAGTTACCAGCAGGTAAGGTAAACACTCGGTTCGGTGACAACGGGGTCAGTTCACGAACCAGTAGCTATTTGTTCACTAATCTTGGGGGTCTGTTCGCCGTGCCTGAAAACAATCAACTACCAGAAGCACTCACGAATCCTGCACGCCGCAGCGTCGTCAAAGCAGCAGCGTGGGCAGTCCCTGTCATTGCCGCGGCCACCGCAGTTCCGCTGGCTGCAGCCAGCGGCACCGATCCGGTAGACGAAAAGGGCGAGTCGGTCCTGAACGTGACCGCCTACAACGTTGCATCCGGCGGTGCCGATGCTTACGTCGAAGCCAACGGCATCCGTATTTCGCCCTTGGATCCAGCCAATCCGAAGATGATTCCGGCCAAGACGGTCTTCACCATCACCATTGAATACACGGGCAACAACAAGAGCGTTGACTTCACCAACCCGACTCATGGGATCGACTGGAACAAGGCGCAGAATGGCGCATGGTCCAAGATTGAAATCACTAAGACCAAGATGACGTTTACCGGATTCTCCCAATTCGACGCAATCGAGCCGGTCCTCGGATCCATCCGCTGGCTCATGGTTCCGGGCCATGCTCCAGAGCTGAACTCTGTGAAGATCACCGGCAACGCGGTCATTCCTAAGGGAGCCGATTTCCCTAACGGAGGCTACCTGCCGATCCTGGTTGTCGACCCGAACAAGGGCACCGGAACCTTGACCGGTCCTCTGGCCAACCAGTGGACCACCGGCAACACCAACTAAACGAAAGCACCGCTCGACCGCGCCCATCAGGGGTGCGTTCGAGCGGTGCATTTCTTTAAGGGTTTAGGCTTCGCCGCGGCGAATCAGCTTGCCCTTAGGAGTCTGGAAATCGATGTCCTCGCCAGCCAGGATCGACTTGCGGACCACGCCTGCCAGGGTCTTGCCGTGGTACGGCGAGATTGGGTTCTTGTGGTGCAGCTTCTTCACGTCGACGACGAAGGCGTCTTCTGGAGCGAACAGCGCGAAGTCGGCGTCGTTGCCCAGAGCGATGGCGCCCTTGTTCTTCAGGCCTGCAAGCTCCGAAGGCTTGGTGGACATCCACGAGATGACCTTCTCCAAGGCAATGCCGCGCTTCTGGGCTTCGGTCCAGATCAGCGACAAGCCCAGCTGCAAGGAGGCTACGCCGCCCCACGCCACGCCGAAGTCGCCGTTCTCTACGTCCTTCAGGTCGATGGTCGACGGCGAGTGGTCCGAGACGATGCAGTCGATAATGCCCTCTTCAAGGCCCTTCCACAGCAGTTCGCGGTTCGAAGCCTCGCGGATCGGTGGGCAGCACTTGTAGGCGGTCGCACCGTTAGGGATTTCCTCGGCCAGCAGAGTCAGGTAGTGAGGGCAGGTTTCAACGGTGATCTTCACGCCGTCGGCCTTGGCGGTCTTGATCATTGCCAATGCATCGGAGCTGGACAGGTGCAGCACGTGGGCGCGCACTCCGGTCCAGCGGGCGCGCTCGATCACCTGGGCGATGGCCACGTTCTCGGCGCCGCGCGGGCGGGACTTCAGGAAGCGGTCGTACTGGTCGCCCTCGGCGTCCGGTGCGTGGTCGATGGAGCTGGAATCCTCGGCGTGCACGATCATCAGCGAGTCGAAGGACTTCAGCTCTGCCATGTCCTCTTCCATCTCATCGACGGTCAAGGCAGGGAACTCGTCCACGCCGGAGTGCAGCAGGAAGCACTTGAAGCCGAAGACGCCCGCGTCGTGCAGTTCGCGCAGGTTGCCCTTGTTGCCTGGGATGGCACCGCCCCAGAAGCCGACGTTTACGTAAGCCTTAGGGGCCGCGGCGGCCTTCTTGATCTCCAGGTTCTCCAAGGTCACCGTTGGAGGAATGGTATTCAGCGGCATATCCACAATGGTGGTCACGCCGCCAGCTGCCGCTGCCTTGGTGGCGGACTCGAAGCCCTCCCACTCGGTGCGGCCGGGCTCGTTCACGTGCACGTGGGTGTCCACCAGGCCTGGCAGCAGCACCTCGTCGGCGCCGACCTCGATGACGCGCTTGCCTTCAAGGTTGTTGCCCAGCGGTTCGATGGCGACGATCTTGCCGTCGCGCACACCGATTTCGCGTGCGGTGATGCCGGCGGTGGTCAAAATGCGTTCGCCGCGCAGAACCAGGTCGAACTGGGCCTTTGCGGCGGAATTTGCTTCGCGTTCAACGGCTTCGTTGATGCTCATGAGGCGTTCCTACTCGTTAAAATCTTTGGCGGCTGCACTACGCAGCCTTTGTAATTCTAGATGGTTGTGGCGCGGGGCACACCCATATTGGTGA
This sequence comes from Glutamicibacter uratoxydans, assembly GCF_006539925.1. GTDB lineage: Bacteria > Actinomycetota > Actinomycetes > Actinomycetales > Micrococcaceae > Glutamicibacter > Glutamicibacter uratoxydans. Next base: position 307,790 of record NZ_BJNY01000002.1, read on the forward strand.
ACCGGTGCCCCGCGCCAAAACATTTGTGCGTGTCTAGGTAGCGACGACTAACCTTTAGGCACTCACGGTGGCATCTGCGCCCAGCGGCACCAACGCGGTCGGTGCATCTTCGGCGGTCAATGCCAAGTCTTCAAACTCGTTCACAGCATCCAAGGCTGCGCCCATGGCGATGTTGGTGACCTTTTCCAGGATCACTTCAACAACCACTGGCACCTGGAACTCCTCGGCCAGGCGCTGTGCCTCGGCGAAGCCGTCGGCCAGCTTGGCAGGATCCTCGACGCGAACAGCCTTGCAGCCCAGGCCTTCGGCAACCTTGACGTGGTCCACGCCGTAGCCGTTGGTCTCTGGGGAGTTGATGTTGTCGAAGCCCAGCTGTACGTGGTAATCCATGTCGAAGCCGCGCTGCGACTGGCGGATCAGGCCCAGGTAGGAGTTGTTAACCACTACGTGCACGTAAGGCAGCTTGAACTGTGCGCCTACTGCCAGCTCTTCGATCATGAACTGGAAGTCGTAGTCGCCGGAAAGGGCAACAACCTTCTGGCCTGGCTTGCCGCGGACGACGCCCAGGGCGGCTGGACCGGTCCAGCCCAGCGGGCCTGCCTGCCCTGCGTTGATCCAGCGGCGTGGACCGAAGACGTGCAGCATCTGCGCGCCGGCGATCTGGCTCAGGCCGATGGTGGACACGTAGGTGGTGTCGCGGTCGAAGGCCGCATTCATTTCCTGGTACACGCGCTGCGGCTTGACCGGGATGTTGTCGAAGTTGGTCTTGCGGTGATCGGTGCCCTTGCGTGCAGTCGATGCGTCGGCCCACTCGGTGTAGTCAGGCAGGGTGCCTGCGGCTTTGCGCTCGCGCACAACTTCCAGGATGGCGTCGATAGCTGCGCCGGCGTCCGAGGTGATGCCCAGGTCCGGGGTGAACACGCGGCCGATCTGGGTTGGCTCGATGTCGACGTGGATGAACTTGCGGCCTGCACGGTACACGTCCAGGGCACCGGTGTGGCGGTTGGCCCAGCGGTTGCCCAGGCCCAGAACCACGTCGGACTCCAAGAAGGTGGCGTTGCCGTACTTGGTGTGGGTCTGGATGCCGACCATGCCAGCCTGCAGGCGGTGGTCGTCGGCGATCGCGCCCCAGCCCATCAGGGTTGGGGAAACCGGGATGTTCAGCTCTTCGGCCAGCTCAACAAGCTGCTCCGATGCGTTGGCGTTGATGACGCCGCCGCCGGCGATGATCAATGGCTTCTTGCCCGAAAGCAGCAGGTCCACGATCTTCTCAGCCTGGCCGCGGGTGGCCTTCGGCTTCTCCACTGGCAATGGCTCGTAGGCGTCGATGTCGAAGTCGATCTCAGCCATCTGCACGTTGATCGGCAGGTCCAGCAGCACTGGGCCTGGACGCGAGGAGCGCATGACCTGGAAGGCCTTGGCGAAGGTGCCTGGGACCAGGCCCGGCTCCAGGATGGTGGAGGCGAACTTGGTGACCGGCTTGGCGATGGACTCGATGTCCACTGCCTGGAAGTCTTCCTTGTGCAGCACGTTGGTCGGTGCCTGGCCGGTGATCGCCAGGAATGGGATCGAGTCGGCGGCGGCCGCGTACAGGCCGGTGATCATGTCGGTGCCTGCAGGACCGGAGGTGCCAAGGCACAGGCCGATCTTGCCGGTGGCGCGCGAGTAGCCGTCGGCTGCGTGCGATGCGCCCTCAACGTGGCGGTGCAGGGTGTGGCGGATGCCGCCGTGGGCCTTCATGGCCGAGTACAGCGGGTTGATGGCAGCACCTGGCAGGCCGAAAGCCTCGGTTGCGCCTTCCTTTTCCAAAATCAGCACAATGGCGTCTACAGCGCGCATCTTTGCCATGGGGTTCACGTCCTAAAAATTTGAGTGCGTCGCCTGGCCGTTCTGAGCAGGAACGGCCGGGCGGCAATGAGTACTGCGGGAAGAGAGGTACCCTGCGGCGAGGCGCCAGGTGCATGAGTCACCATGACTTCGCCCCCTTGAGCACCGGATTCCGGCAATGAACTGGAACAAAGCTCATTGCGTGCCAATGATGATTTCTCGTGTTTTGCCGTGTCATCAAAACACCGAGTCAGCAACATCGTTCAGGGTCGGCACACCACCGAAATCCGAGGGGTTGAAGTTACCTGGCGCCAGCGCCGCAGGAAGTTTTTTGCCTAGTGCTTAGGCGGAGACGGTCTCGTCGACCTTGCCCGACAGGCGCTGTACGCCGCGGAACAGGCCCGAGTGGTCCAGTGCGCCGTCGCCGGAGGCAACGGTGGAGGTGACCAGCTGGGCAACCAGTGCGCCCAGCGGGAGCACGACGCCTGCTTCACGGGCGGCCGAGGTGACGATGCCCATGTCCTTGTTGTGCAGGGCCAGACGGAAGCCCGGTGCGAATTCGCGGTCCAGGATCTTCTGGGCCTTCTGGTTCAGCACTGCCGAGCCTGCCAGGCCGCCGCCGAGGACCTTGATGGCCGAGTCGGTGTCCACGCCGTAGGCTTCGAGGAAGACGACTGCTTCGCTCAGTGCCTGGATGTTGGCCGCAACGATCAGCTGGTTGGCTGCCTTCACGGTCTGGCCGGAGCCCGATGGGCCCACCAGGACGATGGTCTTGCCCACAGCGTTCAGCGCTGCCGAGGCTGCGTCGAAGTCTGCCTGCTCGCCGCCGACCATGATGGACAGCACGCCGTCGATAGCGCCCTGCTCGCCGCCGGAGACCGGGGCGTCCAGTGGACGCAGGCCTGCTTCGCGGGCTGCAGCTGCCAGGTTGACCGAAACGTCTGGGCGGATCGAGGAGTTGTCGATCCACAGTGCGCCGGCCTTGGCATTGGCGAAAACGCCTTCTGCGCCGGTGACGACTGCCTCGACGTCCGGGGAGTCCGGAACCATGGTGATGACGATGTCTGCGTCCTTGACCGCGTCAGCGATCGAGGTGGCGCCTTCGCCGCCGGCTGCGACCAGGTCGTCGATGGCCTTCTGGCTGCGGTTGAAACCCTTGACTGCGAAGCCTGCGTTCAGCAGGTTCTTTGCCATTGGCAGGCCCATGATTCCCAGGCCGATGAATGCTACGTTCTGCGACATGTTGTAAGTCCTTTTCGAAGAAGTCTGTGATGCTTAGGCGTTGGCGGAAGCGGTCTTCAGCCAGTCGAATGCGGTGGCGGAATCCTGCTTGTACTCCAGGGCCACCTTGCCGGTGTAGCCCAGCTCGACCGAGCGGTTGATCCAGTCGAACAGCGGCAGGTTGCCGGTGCCTGGAGCGCCGCGGCCCGGTGCGTCGGCGATCTGGATGTGGCCGAAGTCCTTGGCGTGCGCCTCGATGACTGCTGCAACATCGTCGCCGTTGACTGCCATGTGGTAGAAGTCTGCAAGCAGTGCGATGTTGGTGTTGCCGGTGGCCTTGACTGCATCGACGATCTTCAGTGCGTCGGCGGCCTTCTTCAGCGGGTAGGCCTCGGTGCCGGAAACTGGTTCGATCAGCACGGTGCCGCCGATCTTTGCTACGCCCTCGGTGGCGGCGACCAGGTTCTTCAGACCCAGCTCGTCCTGCTCTTCGGCGGTGAAGCCCTCAAGGCGGTTGCCGTACAGGGCGTTGAAAGACTTGCATCCGGTAGCTTCGCCGATGGCCGCCACTACTGCAACGTTGTCCTTGAACTCGCCGCAGCGTCCCTTCCAGGACACCAGGCCGCGGTCGCCGGCAGGCATGTCGCCGGCGAAGAAGTTCAGGCCGTCCAGCTGAACGCCTGCATCCTTGATGGATGCAACGAATTCGTCGACCTGCTTGTCGGTTGGTACGGCTTCAGCGAAGGGCCACCAGAATTCAACGCTGTCGAATCCCGCAGCCTTGGCTGCGGCTGCGCGCTCAAGGATTGGCAGTTCGGTGAGCAGGATCGAGCAGTTCAGAGTGTATGACACTGGCTTCCCCTTCGAGAACTAGATCGTTTTCCACTTTATGGAAGTTTGGTTTTGCTTTATGAAAACTCTAGAACGGGATCTAGATCACTGTCAAGACGTCGACGACACACTTCCACCAAGTGCACAGACTCGCCAAATAAAGCTGATATTTACCCCCTATATAGGAGAAACGCGAGGATATCGCGAGGCCGAAGACTGGGAGCCAACTCTTTTTCGAGCAGTTTCCGCAAGTCAGAACGATAGGAATTATTACCGCTTCGTGAAATTAAATTACGCTATTGCGATAATGTGAGCCACCGCATACAGTGGTATACCAACCGGCACATATCTCGGAGTACCGCTCAGGAGCAGCCATGAACCACCCACAGCGCGCGGAGCACCGCAAGCGCCCCTACCTAGGGAAGCAACAACCGTTGATGCACGACTTTGGACCAACTGCCGAGTTCTACGCGAACTTCGGCCAGCCTGTATTTCCATAAGTCCTTCGCAGCTGCGCCTGGCACACTGAATGTGCCGCCCGCGCGGCACATGTCTGCAAGATTCTTTGCACTTTTTCAGCAAGATTTTTGACCGCATCTTCGCGCGCCTTTAAATACGCCGGCAAACTGCGTTTCGGGCCCTGCGCGGCTGCGGTCCTTCGGACAAGGACTACCATCATGGCGCAAGACACGCCACAGGCCCTCACCTCGGATTCAGTATCCGCACAGCACGCCAGCCAGGGCATCGACCCGGCAAACCCCTTCAAGCTCAGCGCTTCGCTATACAACAAGGACCTCGCGCCCACCACCCGCGAAGGCCGCACCTGGAACGCCTACAGCATCTTCACCCTCTGGGCCAACGATGTGCACTCGCTGGGCAACTACGCCTTTGCCATCGGCCTCTTTGCCCTGGGCATGAGCGGCTTCCAGATCCTCGGCGCACTGGGCATCGGCGCCCTGCTGCTCTTCGCCCTGCTGACCCTCTCGGGCTTCATGGGTGAAAAGACCGGCGTGCCATTCCCGGTCATGAGCCGCATCGCCTTCGGCATCAACGGCGCGCAGATCCCCGCGCTGATCCGCGGCGCCGTAGCCATCGCCTGGTTCGGCATCCAGACCTACCTGGCATCCCAGGTGCTCTCGGTGATGGTCATCGCCGTGGCCCCGGGTGCAGCCTCCCTGCAGGACACCAGCTTCCTGGGCTTGAACATCCTGGGCTGGATCTGCTTCGTGATCCTCTGGATCATCCAGCTGGTCATCGTCTCCTACGGCATGGAAATGATCCGCAAGTACGAGGCCTTCGCCGGCCCGATCATCCTGCTGACCTTCCTCTCCCTGGCCATCTGGATGCTTTTCGAATCCGGCTTCACCGTCGCGATGCACACCGGCGAGCCGAAGAGCGGCCTTGAAATGTGGACCGGCATGCTCGGCGCCGCCTCCCTGTGGGTCGCCATCTACGGCACCTTCGTGCTGAACTTCTGCGACTTCACCCGCTCGGCAAACTCCAAGAAGGCCATCGTCAAGGGCAACTTCTTCGGCATCCCGATCAACATGCTGTTCTTCGGCGCCATCGTCGTGGTGCTCTCCGGCACCCAGTTCGCCATCAACGGCACCGTCATCACCTCGCCGTCGGACGTGGTCTCCGCCATCCCGAACACCGCGCTGCTGCTGCTGGCCTCCGGCGCCCTGCTGGTGTTGACCATCGCGGTGAACCTGATGGCAAACTTCGTGGCTCCGACCTTCGCGCTGACCAACCTGTTCCCGAAGCACCTGAACTTCCGCAAGGCGGCGCTGATCTCCGGCGTGATCGGCCTGATCATCCTGCCGTGGAACCTGTACAACTCCCCCGAGATCATCAACTACTTCCTCGGCGGCCTCGGCGCGCTGCTCGGCCCGCTGTTCGGCATCATCATGGCCGACTACTGGCTGATCCGCAAGGCTCGTGTCAACGTGATCGACCTGTACCGCACCGAGCCGGACGGCACCTACTTCTTCACCCGCGGCTTCAACCCCCGCGCCGTGGCGGCGCTGGTGATCAGCGCGGCGATTGCGCTGATGCTGGCCTTCGTTCCAGCCCTGCACGTGGTCAGCGAGTTTGCCTGGTTCCTGGGCTCGGGCTCCGGCGCCATCGCCTACCTGCTGCTGGCCAAGCGCCAGCATGACCTTGCAGACATCGACGGCGAGCCAATCGCCGTGAAGCCAACTCACTAAAGGGGCGGAACCATGCGCATTCTTGTACTCAACGTCAACACCACCGCCTCGATGACCCACGCCATCGGCGAATCAGCCCGCCAGGTCGCCTCGCCGGGCACCGAGATCATCGAGCTGACCCCCGACTTCGGCGCGGATTCCTGCGAGGGCAACTTCGAAAGCTACCTGGCGGCCATCGCCGTCATGGACAAGGTAGTGAACTACCCCGAGCCATTCGACGCGGTCATCCAGGCCGGCTACGGCGAGCACGGCCGCGAAGGCCTGCAGGAGCTGCTAGACGTCCCGGTCGTGGACATCACCGAGGCCGCCGCTTCCACCGCCCAGTTCCTGGGCCATAAGTATTCGGTAGTCACCACGCTCGACCGCGCGGTGCCGCTGATCGAGGACCGGCTCAAGCTGGCAGGCCTGACCGACCGCCTGGCTTCGGTGCGCGCCTCCGGGCTGGGCGTGCTGGAACTAGAATCTGATCCGGAGCGCGCCGTCGAGGCGATCGTCGAGCAGTCCCGCAAGGCTGTCGAGGACGACAAGGCAGAGGTCATCTGCCTGGGCTGCGGCGGAATGGCCGAGCTGGAGGAAAAGGTGGCGGCCGCCACCGGCGTGCCGATCGTCGACGGCGTGCGCGCCGCGGTGACCATCGCCGAGTCGCTGGTCCGTCTGGGACTGAGCACTTCCAAGGTCCGCACCTACGCGAACCCGCGCCCCAAGCAGGTCACCGGCTGGCCGATCACCCGCCAGTCGGCTCGTGCAGGCAACCAGAAGTAATAACCCAGTTTCTGCACAGCAACGCGTCCTAGACTCATAAGTACCTCATGAAGGTGCGAGTGATGACACGAAGAACCCTGCTTCCCCAAGGCAGGGTTCTTCAATTTAACCGGCAGGCAGGCCGCGGCTCGCAGATACCGAGAGAACGCCGAGCAGCAACTCAGCTCGCCCATAATTTCCGCATCTAGACTCGTAAGTACCTCATGAAGGTGCGAGTGATGACACGAAGAACCCCGCTTCCCCAAAGCGGGGTTCTTCACTTTAAGCCCCCAGCTACGGGACGATCACGAGCTTGCCGCGCACATGGCCGCTCTGGCTCAGCGCAAAAGCCTGGGCCACCTGATCCAGCCCGAAACTCTGCGCCACCTCGACCTTCAACGCTCCGCTGGCAGCCAATTCGCCCAGGCGCGCAGTTTCCCCGCCGTCCGGACGTACCCACACATAGCGCCCTCCGTGCTCGGCCACGCCGCCGTCCGCAATGGAGACGTGCTTCCCGCCGTCGGCGAGCACCGCGAGGGTTGTCTCAAGCTGTTCACCGACGAAGTCCGCCACCGCGTCCACCTTGCCGCCGGCAGCCTCAAGCACGCGCTCGACCACGCCTTCGCCATAGGCCACCGGCACCGCGCCGAGGCCGCGCAGGAAGTCGAAATTCTTCTCCGATGCGGTGCCCAGCACCGTGGCGCCGCGGGCCACGCCCAGCTGCACCGCCAGGCTGCCCACGCCGCCTGCCGCGCCATGGACCAGCAGCGTCTTGCCGTCCAGGTCCCCCAGGGTATCCAGCGCACGCTGCGCGGTGCCGCCGGCCAAGGGCAGGCCGCCTGCCTGCTCCCAGCTCAGTTCCGCCGGCTTGAGCGCCACGGCCTTGGCAGGAACCACCACATATTCGGCAAAGGTTCCGCCCTGGACCACGTCCTTGCGCGCGTAGGCCATCACCTCGTCGCCCACGTGGAATTCAGGGGTGTCAAAACCCACCGCTTCCACCACTCCTGCCACATCCCAACCGGGAATGACGGGGAAATAGGCGTCCATCAGCGGGTCGAGGTAGCCAGCCATGACCTTCCAGTCCACCGGGTTCACGCCGGCGGCCTTCACCTTGACCAGCACGGTTCCCGGGCCGACCTTCGGCTTCGGCACCTCGCGGACCTCAAGGCTTGAAAGATCCTGGCTGTACGTATCGTAGACAACTGCGCGCATGGCACTTCCTTCGTTCGGGTTCAGTTCTCTGTCTATGCCAACAGGAGCCCGGCGCGCATTCATTCCCAGTGTCTACAAAGCCACAGACTCAGGTGTACAGCGAGATCGGCTGCACCGTCCCGTTCAGGAAGTAGGCGCCGACTTCCACCTTCTTGTAGTCCACCGGGTCGTGCAGCGAGTGCGTGCGCACATTGCGCCAGAACACGTCCAGGCCGATCGAGCGCTTGGTGGAGCTGGCGCCGGTGGCCTCGTAGACCCTGCTGGTCACCTCCAGCGCCACCTCGGTGGAGACGACCTTCAGTCCGGCGATCTCGACCTCCAACTGTGCACGGTCTTCGGCGGTGACAGCAGTTCCGCGCCCTATGACCTCGTCGTAGCGGCGGTTGAGCCGGTCGGCCAGCGCTTCGACCGCCTGGGTCTTGGCCACCAGTTCGCCCAGCGTGCGGTGCACCAGCGGATCCTGCGCATAGGTGTCCACCCCGGACAGGAACCACGAGTTTTTCCGTGCGAGAGTCAGCTCGCGGGCCTGTTCCAATGCCCCCTGGGCGGCGGCCAGGTAGATGTTGCCGAAGAGCAGCTGCACTCCGGGGGTCACGAGCGTGGAGAAGGCGGTGCCCTCGTCGAAGCCCACGATGTCGTCCTCGGTGATTTCGATGTCTTGGAACTTCACCGAGCCGCTGGCCGAAGCGCGCTGGCCCAGGTGGTCCCAGTCGTCTTGGAAGTGCACTCCCTCGCGGGTGCGCTCGAAGGCGAAGATCACCACCTTGCCGTCATGCGCGCCGCCGCTGGCCTGGGCCGCGGAGATGATCACATCGGTGGCTGCTGCCCCGGTGGCAAAACGCTTGAGCCCGTTCAGCCGATAGCCTTCGCCGTCTGCCACCAGGCTCAGATCCGGATCCACCGGATTCAGCGCATCACTCCACAGCTGCTCCTGCGCCGCAATCTTCTCAAAGAACCGCGACTGGTCGCGGCCCTGGCCGTAGAAGGCCAGGCAGGAGGAGTTCAAGTAGTGGTAGCCCAGGATCTGCGCGATGGACGCGTCTGCCCGGCCCAGGATCCGCACCACCGCGAAGGCGGTTTCCCAGTGCGCTCCGGATCCGCCGAAGCGCTCGGGCACCACGAGCTTGGCCAGCCCGTGCTCGCGCAGCAGCTCGATGGCCTCGTGCGGCACAGCGCCGCTTTCATCGCGCTGCAGCGCGCCCTCGGTCAGCAGGCTGGCCGCGCGCCGCGCGATTTCGCTGTAGTGCGCCAGCTCCGTCGCATCGGCCGTTCCGCTGAACAGCGGCAGTTCTTCAACAAGGTGGTTGGTCATGGTTCTTCTTCCGGTGCTAGTCGAGGGTGAGCGAGCGGCGCTGGGCGGCGACGATGGGGCCGGCGACCAGGCCCGCAGAAAGCAGGACCAGCACGCCGATGGAGAACGGGCCGTAGCCCTCTTCGCCGACCAGAGAAGGCAGGTTGGCGAGGATGATCGCCAGGAATCCAAGCAGGCCCAGCAGCCCTAGGCCCGGGGCGATGCGGCGCTGCCACCTCGGCCCGCCCTTCTGCTTGGTCCCGAAGAACACCAGCACCGCAATGGAGGTCAGCGTCAGCAGCAGCACCACGCCCACCGAGGAGATGCCGCCCAGCCAGGTGTAGAACTGGGCGATCGGGTCCAGCCGCAGCAGCACCGCCAGGACCACCAGCACGCCGACCACCGAGGAGGCCAGCAGCGAGGCGGAGGCTGGCGATCCGAGCTTCGGGTGCGCGGTGCCCAGCGAGGCCGGCAGGATGCCGCGGCTGCCCAGCTGGAAGAAGTAGCGCGAGACGATGTTGTGGAAGGAGAGGATGCAGGCGAACAGGCTGGTCACGAACAGCAGCTGGGCGATGTGCCCGCCGGCTGCGCCCAGGTAGGCTTCGGTGGTGCTCTGCAGCAGCGTGCCGGGGTTCTGCGTGGCCTTCTCCACGATGGTGCTTTCGCCGTTGGCGCTGATCAGCACCCAGCTGGACAGGGTGTAGAAGACGCCGATGGAGATCAGCGAAATGTAGGTGGCGCGCGGGATGGTGCGGTCCGGGTCCTTGGCCTCGTCGCGGAACACCGCGGTGGCCTCGAAGCCGACGAAGCTGAGGATCGCAAACAGGATTCCCACGCCCGGCGCCCCGGAGACGATCTGCGCCGGGGTGACGATGCCGGTGGCGAAGCCTTCGGGGCCGCCGCCGGAGAACACCACCACCGCGTCGAGCACCAGCACGATCGCCACCTCGGCGATCAGCAGCACCGCCAGCAGCTTGCCCGACAGTTCGATGTTCAGGTAGCCGAAGATGCTCACGATGACGAAGCCCAGCGCCGCCCACAGCCACCACGGCAGCTCCGGGCCGCCGTAGGCCTGCACCAGCTCCGCCAGCCCCGGGCCGAACAGCCCGAACACACCGGCTTCCAGCGCCAGGTAGGCGAACAGCGCGGCAAACGCCGCTCCCAGGCCCAGGCCGCGCCCCAGCCCGGCGCCGATGTATGCGTAGAACGCGCCGGCGTTGGGCACAAAGCGGGTCATCTGGGTGAAGCCCACCGAGAACAGCAGCAGCACCACCGTGGCGATCACGAAGGAGAACGGGAAGCCGGTCCCGTTGCCGCCGGCGATGCCCAGCGGCACGGGCCCGCCGATGACGCCCAGTGGAGACGCGGCGGCGACGACGATGAAGACGATGGAGGCCACCGAGAGGTTGCCGCGCAGGCGGCCGCCCGGCTCGGTGCCGGTTTCGGCGGCAGGCGCCGGGGCAAGTGTTTGGTTGTGGGACATGGCGAGGTGCTTCCAGTTGTTCATTGAGGGGTTGGCTCAACGATAGGAGCTGGAATCGCGGGGCTGAAGGGCGGTGCAACGAAAATTCAGACGCCGTCACACAGCCTGCCGCCGCGCGTCACATTCGCCGGCCGCCGCAGCGCCAGCACGTCACATCCAGCGTTGTATTTCGACATAAATGACGCATTGGCCGGAAGCCGGCGTCATTTTCGATTTTTGCTTGAAATCTGCTGGACACGGCAAAACCCCCGCGGCTATTGAACCGCGGGGGATCTTCGGGTGTTCTAGCGCCAGGCGGCTTCCATGTCGGTTTCGCCGTCGAAGAAGTTCGCCGTTGCCCCGCGCAGCAGATGCTCGCCGAGGACCAGCGCGATCGCCTCGGCCACGTTTTCGCGGGAGGTGCTGGTCGTTTCGGGCACCAGCCCGTCCAGCCGGCCCTGGGCATCGGCCACGGTAATCTTGCCGCTGCCAGGCTCCAGCGTCAGTGCGCCGGGGCCGAGGATCGTGTAGTCCAGGCCCGAATCGCGCAGCACCGCGTCGGCCCGGTGCTTCGCCTTGGCATAGGGGTAGAAGGAGTGCGAGGGGTCGAGCACCTCCACGTCGACCAGCGCGCGGGAGTAGGAGACCATCACGAAGCGGGAAATTCCGCTCTGCTTGGCGGCGCGGATCGCGCGCACCGCGGATTCATAGTCCACGGCGTTCGTGCGCAGCGGGTCGCCGCCGCCGGCGCCCGCAGAAAAGACGATGGCGGCGGCGCCCTCGAAGGCGGCGGCCAATTCATCCACGCCTGCACGTTCAATGTCCAGCACCACCGGATTGGCTCCGGCTGCCTGCACATCCGCCGCCTGCTCGGGCTTGCGGATCAGCGAATCCACGGCAAACCCGCGGGAAATAAGTTTGGGGGCGGCGAGCAGCGCAACCTTGCCGTGCCCGCCCAGAATGACTACGCGTGGTGTATCGGTCATAACGTTTCCTCTCGTTGTCTGCCCATTAACAACCTCCCTCCTCCCCCTGCTATTCCGCGCGGCAGGGGCGCAGTGCTTGAATGGATACAGGAAGGACAGGTGCACCACCATGGAATTTTCAGTCGGCGACCACGTCTCATGGAACTCGGAAGCTGGCAGGGTCAGCGGCCGCATCACCAAAATCCACACCGCTGATTTCGACTACAAGGGCCACCGCCGGCACGCCAGCTCCCACGAGCCGCAGTACGAGATCAAGAGCGATAAGACCGAGCACATCGCCGCCCACAAGGGCAGCGCGCTGCATCTGGTTCAGGACTCCTAGTGCAGCCGGTCTTCACCATCGGCCATTCAAACCTGTCAGGCGAGGACTTCACCGCGCTGCTGCTGGAGCAGCGCATCGACACGGTGCTCGATGTGCGCAAGCTGCGCGGCTCTGCCAAATTTCCGCAGTTCAACGCGGATCAGCTCGAACAGCGCCTAGCGGCTGACTCCATCGCCTTGCGCTGCGACCCGGATTTGGCCGGGCGCCGGCCGGTGAGCAAAACAGTGCCCTTTGAGCGCAACGCCTGGTGGCAGAACCGCAGCTTCCACAACTATGCGGACTACGCCATGGGCCAGCAGTTCGCCGACGCCCTGCAGCGGGTGCTCGAGCTGTCCCGGGAGCACCGGGTGGCACTGATGTGCGCCGAGGCGCTGTGGTGGCGCTGCCATCGCCGGATCATCGCCGACCACCTGCTCGCCCGCGGGCAGCGGGTCATCCACGTGGTCGGCTCGAGTGCCGCCGACGCTGCGCTCAGCGCCGGGGCGGTGCCTGGCCCGCCGCTGTCCTATCCCGCGGCCGTGCCTTCCCATTCGTCGGCCAGCAGCGCGTAGACCATTCCGTCCATCCACTGCCCGCTGCGGTGCAGGCCGCTGGCCCGGCTATAGGCCTCGCGGCGCATGCCCACCCGCTCCATCAGCTTGTATGACGGCTCGTTCGCCGCAAAGCATTCAGCGGTGAGCCGGCGCAGTCCCAGCGCGCCGAAACAGAGCTCGATCACCGCCTGCACCGCCTCGGTGGCATAGCCGAGACCCGAGTAGGCAGGATCGAAGCTCCAGCCCAGCTCGGCTTCCACCCCGAGGGTCTGCTCGACGACTTCGCTCTGACCCCAGCCATCATGGACCTTGACCATGACGGTGCCGATCAGCGTTGCGGCGCCCTGCTCATCGACCAGCTCCACCGCGACGTCGCGCTCCCTGCGGCCCTCTTCAAAGTACAGGCGCTCGTAGTCAGCAAGCTCGGTGGGTCCGGAAGTGATCCATTCATAGACTTCTGGCAGCTGGCGATAGCGCCACGTCGCCAGCAGGTCATCGGCCTCCAGCCGGCGCAGCCGCAGCCGCTGGGTGTGGACCGGCCAGGCAACTTTATTCAGCGCATCAGTCATGGAAAAAGCTTATTCGAGCAGGGCTCAACACGGTGCACCAGCGTCAAAGAAGAAAATTAGCTAACTATTTTGAGTTGTATTTCAACGCTATCTATCAACGCTCTCCCGCGGATTTCCGCGGTTTTCGAGCTGAACCCGGGAGAATTTAGTCATGTAAACCTGCCTCGGGTGAGTCATCTAACACATGATTCACTTTTCTTAATTTGGACAGCTAAGGCTAAGCTAATTCCAAGATCACTTGTTCAGCAACTTCACATGTTGCCCAACGACGAAGGAAAACATGGCCTCCATGAAGCTTCGCGCCGCAGCTCTCCTGAGCATCGCCGCACTGTCCCTGACCGCCTGCGGTTCGACCAACTCCTCGGCCTCCGAGAACACCGCGTCGGGCAAGACCGTAACCATCACGGACAACGACGGCGAAAAGACCGTTCCAGCCGAAGCCAAGTCGGTCGTCGCCACCGACAACCGCACCTTCGAAACCCTGAGCGACTGGGGTGTAGAGCTCAAGGCCGGCGCCGTATCGCTGATGCCGGAGACCATCGAGTACACCAAGAACAAGGACATCATCGACCTGGGCAGCCACCGCGAGCCAAACCTGGAAGCAGTAGTCGAGGTGAACCCGGACCTGATCATCAACGGCCAGCGCTTCACCCAGCACGCCGACAAGCTCAAGGAACTAGCCCCTAACGCCACCCTGGTCAACCTGGACCCGCGCGACGGCCAGCCGCTGGACAAGGAGCTGGAGCGCCAGACCACCGTTCTGGGCGAAGTCTTCAACAAGAAGGATGAAGCTGCCAAGCTGAACGCAGACCTCGAAGCCGCGAAGAAGCGCGTCACCGACGCCTACGACTCCAAGGACACCGTTATGGGCCTGATCGCCTCCGGCGGCAAGTTCGGCTACTCGGCCCCCAAGACCGGCCGCACCGTGGGCCCGATGTTCGACTTCCTGAACCTGACTCCTGCGCTGGACGTGCCTGAAGCCTCCACCGACCACGAGGGCGACGACGTTTCCGTCGAGGCCATCGCCAAGTCGAACCCAGACTGGATCATCGTGATGGACCGCGACGCGGCAGTGGCAGCCGACGAGGAGGGCTACAAGCCAGCCAAGGAGCTGCTGGAGAACTCCGAGGCGCTGAAGAATGTCACCGCGGCGAAGAAGGGCCAGGTATTGATCATGCCTTCGGACACCTACACCAACGAGGGCATCCAGACCTACACCGAATTCCTCAACCAGTTCGCTGATGCGCTTCAAGCAGCCAAGTAACATGCGCTTTAGCGCATAAAGACAGGTGGCAGGGCAGTTGCCCTGCCACCTTGTCGCGTCTCAACCACACACGAACCGGCGGCAACATGACTACCATCGCCCACAAGGGCAAACTCTTCGACTACAAGCTCGGCCTAGGCGTCCTGGGCGTGCTTGTGCTTCTGGCCTTCTCGCTGTTCACCGGCGTCTACGACATCTTCGGGGCCGAGGACGGCGCAGAAATGTTCGCCGTCACCCGCATCCCGCGCACCATCGCCCTGGTGCTGGCAGGCGCCGCGATGTCGATGAGCGGGCTGGTCATGCAGCTGCTCACGCAGAACCGCTTCGTGGAGCCCACCACCACCGGCACCACCGAATGGGCGGGCCTAGGCCTGCTGGTCATGCTGGTGCTCTTCCCGCAGGCATCGATCCTGTCCAAGATGGCGGTGGCGATCCTCTTCGCCTTCATCGGCACCATGCTCTTCTTCCTGTTCCTGCGCCGCGTCTCGCTCAAGGCCTCGCTCACGGTGCCGATCGTGGGCATCATGCTCGGCTCCGTAGTTGGCGCATTCTCCACCTTCCTGGCGCTGACCACCGACAAGCTGCAGTCTCTGGGCATCTGGCTGGCAGGCTCCTTCACCGCGGTGATCCGCGGGCAGTACGAGGTGCTGTGGATCGTCGCGGCCGTCTGTGTTGCTGTGTTCATCGTCGCCGACCGCTTCACCGTGGCGGGCCTGGGCGAGGAGATCGCCACCAACGTGGGCCTGAACTACCGCAATGTGATGCTGCTGGGCACCGCGCTGATCGCGATCGCCACCGGCGTGGTCACCGTGGTTATCGGCAACCTGCCGTTTTTGGGGCTGATCGTGCCGAACATCGTCTCCATGCTGCGCGGCGACGACCTGCGCAGCAACCTGCCGTGGGTCTGCCTGCTGGGCATCGCGATCACCACCGTGTGCGATCTGATCGGCCGCACCATCATCTCTCCTTTCGAGATCCCGGTTTCGCTGATCCTCGGCGTGATCGGCGCCGTGGTCTTCATCGTCCTACTACTCAGGCAGCGTGCTCGTGGTTAATCTGCTTTCCTCCCCCGTGCGGCTGGGCCGCGGCGGCCCGCGCAGCTCGGGCTCCATGCCCACCTCCAAGGTCCGCAAGCGCTACTGGATCACCTTTGCAGTCATGCTGGCGCTCGCGCTGGTGTTCGGGTTCGGGCTGCTGGCCTGGGACAACCCGATGCCAGTGGGATCTCAGGGCTTCTGGATCATCGCGAAGATGCGCGCCGGCACCATCCTGGCGATGATCGTGGTGGCCGCCTGCCAGGCGATCGCCACCGTCTCCTTCCAGACGGTGACGAACAACCGCCTGATCACCCCATCGATCATGGGCTTCGAAGCGCTGTACCGGGTGGTGCAGACCGGCGCGGTGTTCTTCCTGGGCATCGCCGGAATCACCTTCTTCACCGGCATCGGCCAGTTCGCTCTGCAGGTGGCGATCATGGTCGCGCTGTCGGTGGCGCTCTACGGCTGGCTGCTGAGCGGCAAGCTTGGCAATATCCAGATCATGTTGCTGGTGGGCATCATCATCGGCACCGGGCTGGGCTCCGTCGCCACCTTCATGCAGCGCCTGCTCACCCCGAGCGAATTCGACGTGCTCACCGCGCGCCTCTTCGGCTCGATGACCAACGCGGAAATGAGCTACATGCCGCTGGCCATCCCGCTGGTGCTGGTTGCCGGCGGCTACCTGGTGGCAAGCTCCAAGAAGCTGAACATCCTGGCACTGGGCCAGGAAACCACCATCAACCTGGGGCTGAACCACCGCCGCGAAACCATGGTGAGCCTGTTCTTCATCTCCATCCTGATGGCGGTGAGCACCGCGCTGGTCGGCCCGCTGACCTTCCTGGGCTTCCTGGTCGCCACCCTTGCCTACCAGCTGGCTGACACCTACGACCACCGCTACATCTACCCGATGGCATTCCTCACCGGGTTCGTGGTGCTGGCAGGCTCCTACTTCATCATGAAGAACATCTTCTACGCCCAGGGCGTGGTCGGCATCATCATCGAGGCCGTCGGCGGCATAACATTCCTCATCTTCATCCTGCGAAAGGGCCGGCTGTGATCACCCTGAACGACGTCCACAAGAAGTACTCCTCCACCGTGGCCATCGGCCCGGTGACCCTGCAGATCCCCACCGGCGGCATCACCGCGCTAGTGGGCCCGAACGGCGCCGGCAAGTCCACCATGCTCACCATGGTCGGCCGTCTGCTGGGCATCGATTCGGGCACGATCGAGGTGGCGGGCTATGACGTGGCCACCACCAACTCCAAGGACCTGGCGAAGATCGTCTCGATCCTGCGCCAGGAGAACCACTTCGTCACCCGGCTGACGGTGCGCCAGCTGGTGGGCTTCGGCCGCTACCCGCACTCCAAGGGGCGGCTGACCAAGGACGACGAGGCGATCATCTCCCGTTCCATCGACTTCCTCGATTTGGGCGAACTCGAAGGCCGCTACCTGGACGAGCTCTCCGGCGGGCAGCGGCAGCGCGCCTACGTGGCGATGGTGCTGGCCCAGGACACGGACACCGTGCTGCTGGACGAGCCGCTGAACAACCTGGACATGAAGCACTCGGTGGTGATGATGAGCCACCTCAAGCGTGCGGCGGAAGAGCTGAACCGCACCATCGTGATCGTGCTGCACGACATCAACTTCGCCGGCCACTACGCCGACTACATCTGCGCGATGAAGAACGGCCAGGTCGTCGAGTTCGGCACCCCGGAACGCATCATGAACGACGAAATCCTCACGAACGTGTTCGAGACGCCGATCAGCGTCATCGACGGCCCGAAGGGCCCGTTGGCGGTGTACTACTAAGCCTTAAGAGCATCAGTCTTCGAGCAAACGGCGCTGCCGGTCAATAAAATCAGCCATGCCAGGGACGGTAAAGGCAACATATCCTCGTTGCGGTGAGTAGATGATGCCCTTGCTGATCAACGAGGCCCGCATGGGTGCCAGCGCCTGCGCTGACTTGTCCAGCCGTTGAGAAATGTCAGCGCTTCGCGATTCCCTGTCGCCATCCGTAGCCATTGCTGACATGTACGCGCGCTCCGAAGGCGTAGCCCGCTCCCATCTAGCCGGGAAGAACCCCGAGTCAAGCCGTGCCCGGCCGAGAGCTACTGCCGCCTGCGCGTTTTGCACAGAGAAGGGCGATGCCGTCGCAACGGTCCACATTGCACTTCCAAATTCCTGCAAGAAGTAGGGGTAGTTGCCGGTTTCCTTGATTAATGCCTCTAGTGCCTCAGAGGAGTACGACTGCCCCATCTGCCCGGCCGGCCCCGTCAATGACTCCCTCGCCGCATCGTCGTCAAGCTCACCGATAATCCGGTACTCGAACAAGCGCTCCGCGTAGCTTCGTGCTTCGGTAAGCTTTGCGGGAAGGTTGGGCAGGCCAGTACCAATAATGTAAAAAGGCAATTCACGTTGCATCGCATAGTGCTGCACAGTAAGTAGCGATTCCAGCAGTTCTTCATCCAACTCTTGCATTTCGTCGATGAAGATCACCAGCGCACTACGCTCATGCCTGAGCGCAAGAGAAATATCTTCGACGGAATCCTGAAGGTCCAGGTCCAGCAACCCGCTTGATGCTCGAGACGGATCACGGTCAACACCAAGTGATAGGCCTTCAATTCCTACGCTCAGCGAAAAAGAAGTAACAGTCGACAGCATTTGTTTGATGCGGGCAGTGCTCACTTGCATCCGGTAACGGCCCGAAATACGGACAAACCCTGATGCCAAAGCACGCCGAGATGCTTCGGGTCCGCCAGCCCCGGGCCTGGCTTCAAACTGGATCACCGCGAATTGATGGTGCTCCGCAAGGCTGCGAAGCCTGTTCAGAAGCACGGTCTTACCAACGCCACGCAACCCACTGTAGACAATAGGCCGAACAGGAACAGACAATTTCGTCCGCGCAATGAGAGAGTCAAATGCCGCTAGGTCAGATTCGCGGCCAGCCAGCACACGAGGCGCAATTCCTGAACCAGGATGGTACGGATTGAGATCAGGTTCCACGAAACACGCCCCTTTGTATATAAAAGTATAGCCCTGTATAAGTTTTTACTATACTTCACTATACTTTCTTATACTCTTGGCTCCGAGGACTGACTCATGGGCACTTCACTGCTCAACACCGGCCCAGGCATGTGGGCCATGCTCGGCGTGGCAGCGGCCGCGGCAACGCTGGTCAACTACCGGTTGATCCAGCTTCCCGCGCGCCAGATGCTCTTCGCCATCGCCCGAGCGCTGGTGCAGATGGTCCTGGTCGCGCTGGTCATTTCCCAGGTCTCCCGCTCCTGGACCTTGACCTGCGCGTTCCTGCTGCTGATGTTCGCCGTGGCGACGCTGACCGCGACCCGGCGCATCGGCCAACTGGCCTGGTGGGTGCCCGCGGCGGCGATTGCCGCCGCGGTGCTGCCGGTGGTGGGGCTCATGCTTGGCTTCGGCGTGCTGCCGTTCTCCGAACTGGCGATGATCGCGGTGGTCGGCCAGCTGATCGGCGAGGCGATGACCGCGGTCAACCTTTCCGGCCGGCGGCTGCATCAGGAATTAGAGCAGCGCGAAGGCGAGGTCGAGGCCGCACTGGCGCTGGGATTCAGCACCCGCGATGCCCACAATCTGGTAGCCCGCCCGGTCGCAGCCGAGGCGTTGCTGCCCGGGATCAACCAGACCCGCACGGTGGGTACAGTGACCCTGCCGGGCGCCTTCGTCGGCTTGGTGCTGGGCGGCGCCAGCCCGCTGGAAGCCGGGCTGGTCCAGCTGATCGTGCTGGTCAACCTCATGGTGGTCCAGGGCATCTGCGTCGCAGTGACCGCCGAATTCATCGAGCGCCGGATCGGCGAGCGCGCAGCTCCGGTGCATACAGCGGCGCATTGATGCCGCGGCACGAGCCTTCCGCGGACCACGCACTCAAGACAAATCTCCCGGCTGGCCGCGCCAGTAGATCACGGCGAAAATGACCGCGAAGCCCATCGGCGCGATCCATGCTTGAAGACTCAGCCATGCCTGCATAGAGCCCAGGTCGTTGGAAATCGTCAGCCCCGTGATGATCCGGGCAGCGAACAGCACCAACAGCGCATGAACTGCAGTCTTTCCGATCTTCGAGCGCAACGCAGTCTTCTCCATGCTCGGATCGTACCCATGGCATGAGGCCGGGGTAAATACTACTTTCGGAGGATGACCAGGGCCTTCATCCCAAAACTTCGTGGCCAATCAATCAACCGCCCGATCCCATCTGGGGCATGAGCATCACCACAGCGGATTCGGCTTCGATTCAACTCCCAGCCTGCGCTCAACAGCGCGACGCAGACGCCCTCTCTCATCGGGAATCAACCGCCACCCCGGGCGCGCCAGATAGCCCTCGATCTGGGCCAAGGCGCTCTGGTAGTCCCCAAGGCTGAACACCCAGCGCTCAACACCGAGGTCTTCCTCCGGCTCGTCGTCATCGAGCTCGTCGTCGTCCTTGAAGTACCACCAGCGCGGCCGGGACCACGTGACCAGTTCGGCACCGATATCCAGGTCGGCGATGATGCTGCCGCACATCAGGTCCCCACACACCGAACAAATCAGCAGTTCAATTTCGCCGCCCTGCAGAAGGTCATCGCGGCGGGCAAAATCCCCGCGGTAGACCTCTAGGGAATTCTCCACCGCCTCGTGCACAAAGCGCCGGGCAAAAGGCGAGATCACGCCGGAATCGTCCTGCTTGAAGAGCTGCCCGAGCGGCTGCCCGTCGACCACAAGCTCGACGCATTGCAGCCGCGGATTCCACGCGGCCTCGATCGTGTTCGTGCACCCTCCTAGCAGGTTTCCCCAGTGTACAAGCACAACATTCAATCAAGTGATTGACATCACAAGGCGACTGGAGTGTACTGGACGCAATCGATCGATTGGGAGGCGTGATGGAGCTCGGCCAGGTTCAGCAGGCGGCGGTCGCCTGCTTCGCACGCCAGGGCTACGCAGCCACCGGCATTCGCGAGCTCGGCGCCGCCGTCGGGCTGAACTCTGCAACGCTCTACCACTATGTGGGCGGCAAGCAGGAGCTGCTGCTGGGCATCATCCGCGACTGCCTTCAGGCAATGCTCGACGGAGCGGGGCAGGCGATCGCCGGGGCACAGGACCCGCAGCGCAGGCTCGCCGCACTGGTCGCCTTCCATGTCAGCTTCACCGCCATCAACCCGCTCACCGCCCAAGTGGCCACCGGCGAGATGCGCGCGCTGAGCGACCCGTCCGAAATGCAGCAGCTGCGCGACCACTACGAGGCGCTGTTCGCCCAAGCCCTGGCCGACGGCGAGCGCGCCGGGGTGTTCACCGCACCGGACCCCGGCTTGGCCCGGCTGGCGATCATGGAGATGGGCACCGGCGTGGGCCGCTGGTACCACTCCGACGGGCGCCTGCCGCTGGCACAGGTGCAGCTGCATTTCATCGCCATGGCCATGCGCATCCTGGGCGCCGACGAACACCCGCTGGCAGAACACGAACTTCCCACAGCCCACCGCGTGGCAAGCGAAGGAGAAAGATGAACTACCCAGAACTGGTCGCCGAACTGCATGAAAAGCTGGCGGCCGTGGCCCTTGGCGGGTCGCAGAAGTCGCGGGAACGCCATGTCTCACGCGGCAAGCTGCTGCCCCGGGACCGCGTCAACCAGCTGCTCGACGACGGCTCGCCCTTCCTGGAGATCGCCCCGCTGGCAGCCGATGGCATGTACGGCGACGCGAGCCCGGGCGCCGGCATCATCACCGGCATCGGGCTGGTGCACGGCCGGCATGTGATGGTGGTGGCCAATGACGCGACGGTCAAGGGCGGCACCTACTTCCCGATGACCGTCAAAAAGCACCTGCGCGCCCAGGAGATCGCGCTGGAGAACAAGCTGCCCTGCGTTTACCTGGTGGATTCGGGCGGCGCCTTCCTGCCCATGCAGGATGAGGTCTTCCCGGACCGCGAGCACTTTGGCCGCATCTTCTTCAACCAGGCCAACCTCTCGGCGGCCAGGATCCCGCAGATCGCCGCGGTCATGGGCTCCTGCACCGCCGGCGGCGCCTACGTCCCGGCGATGAGCGATGAGACGGTCATCGTGCGCAACCAGGGCACCATCTTCCTGGGCGGTCCGCCGCTGGTGAAGGCGGCCATCGGGGAGATCGTCACCGCAGAGGAGCTGGGTGGCGGAGAGCTGCACGCCAAGACTTCCGGGGTGGTGGACCACCTGGCGGAAAACGACGAGCACGCGCTGGCGATCGTGCGGGACATCATCGCCACCCTGCCCGATCCCGCCCCCTCAAACACCGCCTTCAAGGAGCCGGAGCTGGACGCGGCGGACCTGGTGGACATCGTCCCGGTGGACGTGAACGCGCCCTATGACGTGCACCAGGTGATCGAGCGGGTGGTCGACGGCGGCGAGTTCCACGAGTTCAAGTCCCAGTACGGCACCACCCTGGTCACCGGCTTCGCGACCATCTACGGGCACAAGGTGGGCATCATCGCGAACAACGGCGTGCTCTTCTCCGAGTCGGCGCTGAAGGGCGCGCACTTCATCGAACTGTGCGACCAGCGCGGCATCCCACTGGTCTTCCTGCAGAACCTCGCCGGATTCATGGTGGGCCGCGACTACGAGGCAGGCGGCATCGCCAAGCACGGCGCCAAGATGGTCACCGCGGTGGCCACCACCCGGGTGCCGAAGTTCACCGTGGTCATCGGCGGCTCCTTCGGCGCTGGCAACTACTCGATGTGCGGGCGGGCCTACTCCCCGCGCTTCTTGTGGATGTGGCCCGGCGCGCGCATCTCAGTGATGGGCGGGGCGCAGGCATCGTCCGTGCTGGCCACCGTGAAGCGCGACGGCATCGAGGCGGCCGGCGGGACCTGGAGCGCCGCGGAGGAAGCCGAATTCACCGCGCCGATCCGCCAGCAGTACGAGGACCAGGGCAATCCCTACTACTCCACCGCGCGCTTGTGGGACGACGGGGTCATCGACCCGGCGGACACCCGGCGCGTGCTCGGCATGGCCCTTGACGTGGCCGCCGGCACCGAAAAGCCAGACACCAACTTCGGCCTCTTTAGGATGTGAGCATGTTCGACACAGTATTAGTGGCCAACCGCGGGGAGATCGCGGTGCGCATCATCCGCACCCTGCGCGCCATGGGCATCAAATCCGTGGCGGTCTATTCCGACGCCGATGCCGGCGCCCTGCACGTGGCGCTGGCAGACCAGGCGGTGCGCATCGGGCCGGCCGCGGCCGCGCACAGCTACCTGGACATCGACGCGGTCATCTCCGCCGCCCGCGCCACCGGCGCCCAGGCGGTGCATCCGGGCTACGGCTTCCTCTCCGAAAACCTGGACTTCGCCCGCGCCCTAGAGGCCGCCGGGATCGTGTTCATCGGCCCTCCGGTGAACTCCATCAACCTCATGGGCGATAAGATCCGCTCCAAGAACCACGTGTCCTCCCACGGCGTGCCGGTGGTGCCCGGCATTTCCGAACCCGGGCTGAGCGACGCTCAGCTGATCGCTGCGGCGGAGGATGTGGGCTTCCCGCTGCTGATCAAGCCTTCGGCCGGCGGCGGCGGCAAGGGCATGTTCTCCGTGTTCTCCCCGGGCGACCTGCCCGAGGCGCTGGCCAGCGCGCGGCGCACCGCCGCCTCAGCCTTCGGCGACGACACACGGTTCCTTGAGCGCCTGGTCGCCTCGCCGCGCCACATCGAGGTGCAGGTGCTGGCCGACGCCCACGGCAGCACCGTTTACCTTGGCGAACGCGAATGCTCGCTGCAGCGCCGCCACCAGAAGGTCATCGAAGAGGCCCCCGCCCCGCTGCTTGAAAACCTGCCCGAGGGCGCAGAAATCCGCGCCCGGCTGGGCGAGGCCGCCGTGGCCGCCGCCAAGTCGGTGGGCTATGTGGGCGCCGGCACCGTGGAATTCCTGGTCAGCGACGAGAAGCCCGGCGAATTCTTCTTCATGGAGATGAACACCCGGCTGCAGGTTGAGCACCCGGTCACCGAAGAGGTCCTACGCGTTGCAGGGCGGCCTGTGGACCTGGTCGAATACCAGGTGCGCATCTCCGCAGGCGCCCCGCTGGACTTCGCCCAGGACGACGTCGAGCTTGTGGGACACGCCATCGAAGCCCGGCTCTACGCCGAGGACCCCGCCGCCGACTTCCTTCCATCCACCGGCACCGTGCACCGGGTCCACGAGCCGCAGCACCTGCGTATCGACTCGGCCCTGCGCCAGGGCCTGGAGATCAGCCCGCACTATGACCCGATGCTCGCCAAGCTCATCGCCCGCGGAGCGGACCGCACCGAGGCGCTGTCGAGGCTTGACCGCGCGCTGGCCGAGACCGTGGTGCTGGGCGTGAAGACCAACGCTGAATACCTGCGCCTGCTGCTGGCCGACGAGGATGTGGCGGCCGGGCGGCTGGACACCACGCTGATCGAACGCCGCAGCTTCGACTTCCGCCAGGTGGGCATCGCTGAACTTGCCTATGCCGCCCTTGAATTCGCCGATCCTTCCACCGGCACCAGCGCTGGTGCGTGGGCGCGGGACAGCTGGCGGCTCGGCGACCCGGCGGCCCGCCGGCTGTTGTTGGAAACCGGCGGGCGCACCGAGGTGGTCATCGTAGACAACGGCACCGTTCAGGTTGGCGAAGAAGCCGTCTCCGCGCGCCGCACCGCCGCCGGCATCGAGCTGGACGGGGTGCTGGCAAAGTTCCACTCGGTACGCGTGGGCGATGAGTTGTGGCTGAGCCACGACGGCTTCACCGCCCGCATCACCCGCGCCGCCGCCGTCCACGCGGCCGGCGAGGGCGAAGTCTGTCTGCAGGTCTCCTCCCCCATGCCCGGCACCGTGATCGCGGTTCCGGCGTCCGACGGGGATCAGGTGGCCGCCGGGGATGTGCTGCTCATCGTGGAGGCGATGAAGATGGAGCACCAGCTGCGCGCGCCGGCCGCCGGCATCGTGCGCATGAATACGCTGAAACCGGGCGATCTGGTCAAGGCGCAACAGGTACTTGCAAGCATTGAGGAGCAGGCATGAGGATCGTACAGCGCGGACTGTATCTAGATGAGCTGAATGTGGGCGACGTATTCGAGCACCGCCCCGGGCGCACCATCACCGAGGCGGACAACGTCCTGTTCACGACGCTGTCCATGAACAACCAGGGGCTGCACCTGGACGCCGCCTGGGCCGGCACCCAGCCCTTCGGCAAACCCCTAGTCAACTCCCTGTTCACCCTCGGGGTGATGATCGGGCAGTCGGTGCCGCAGCTGACCGAGGGCACGATCATCGGCCAGCTCTCGCTGAGCGACGTGAACTTCCCGCACCCGATGTTCCACGGGGACACGCTCTACACGGAAACCGAAATTACCGAAGCCCGACCCTCCAAGTCCCGCCCCGGGCAGGGCATCGTCTCGATGAAGCACACCGGGCGCAACCAGGACGGCGTGGTGGTGGCCACCGCCAGCCGCACCTGCCTGATGTGGACCAAGGCGGCCCATGAGGCGGCGCAGCAATGATCGGCCCATCCATCCTCTTCTGCCCCGCCGACCGGCCCGAGCGCTACGCCAAGGCCGCCGCGGCCGCGCACACGGTGATCATCGACCTGGAAGACGCGGTCTCCGAGGCCAATAAGGAGGCCGCCCGCCAGGCGCTGCTGGCCAGCTCGCTGGATCCGGCGCGCACCATCGTGCGCATCAATCCCTTCGACACCAGCCATATCGCCGCCGATCTGCGCGCCGTGCGCCAGACCAATTACACCCAGCTGATGCTGCCCAAGTGCGAATCGGCCGAGCAGGCGCGCAACCTGGCCCCCTATGAGGTCATCGCGCTGTGCGAGACGGCGCTTGGCATCCATGCGGCGGCTGACATCGCGGCCGCGGAGAACGTCACCGCGCTGATGTGGGGCGCCGAGGACCTGATCGCTTCGCTGGGTGGCACCTCCTCCCGCCTGCCCGACGGGGGCTACCGGGACATCGCCCGCTACGCCCGCTCGCAGGTGCTGCTACAGGCGTCCATCCATGCAAAGCTGGCCATCGACTCGGTGTACCTGAAGATCGAGGACCTTGCAGGTCTGGCGGCCGAGTCGGAGGATGCCGCCGCCAGCGGGTTCGGCGCGAAGGCGTCGATCCATCCCAAGCAGATGCCGGTGATCGCCGCGGCCTTCGCCCCCAGTCAAGAGGCTGTGGCCCGGGCCCGGGCCCTGCTCGAAGCGGCGGAGCACAATCCGGGAGTGTTCAGCTTCGAGGGGCAGATGGTCGACGAGCCGCTGCTGCGCCAGGCCCGCGCGGTCATCGCCGCCGCGGAACGCGGCTAGCTTCCCCGCTTAAACGCGAAAAACGCCGAGGTAAGCCTCGGCGTTTTTCGCTAGGTTAAAAATTAGGCGGTTGCGGCTGCCACGTGCAGCTGCTTGTTGCCGTAGTGCGCTGCGAAGAACCAGGCCACGCCGCTGATCACGTGCATGACGCTCAGGGTTACCGCGGTGGCGGCATCGGCGGAGATCATGACCGGCGAGATGATGGAAACCAGCGCAATAATCAGGCCGATCCACTGGGCCACCTTGCAGATGCCCTTGTTCTTGCGGCCGATGAGGAACACGATCAGGCCGAAGAGCAGGATCGGGACCCAGGAAGCGGCCAGCACCAGTGCAAAGGACACAACCTGCCCGTTCTTCAGCTCCCACGAGGCGCCGGCGGAGCCGCCGATGAAGTAGGTGATGACATTCAGGTAGCTGGCGCCAAGAGCGGCGATGACGACCTGGATGTAGTTGAATGGGCTGTTCGGTGCAGACATCGTAATCCTGTTCGTTGAAATTCCTCAACGATTCTAGCGGTGCCTGCACGCGGTTCAGCCCTCTGCGCGACGTGAAATTGGCGACACTTAGCCTCGCTATGCGTTCAATGCCGCTCGCTCATTGGCCCGCTTGTTGGAGTTGTCCACCGCGATGAACCAAGAGGCGCCGAAAATGACGTGCATGACTGCCACGGCGATTGCGCTGCCCGCGTCCTGGGCGAAGAAGAACTGGACACCAGCGACACCGCCACCAGCGCCACGCCGGCCCACTGCGCGATCCGGCAGATCCCCGGATGCGATTTGCCGATCACATAGGTCAGGAACCCGAGCAGCACGATCGGGAACACCGTGAAACGCACAATGTGGATGAAGTCGATGTGCGCGAAAAGCCCTCCGGAGAAATGCATGGAGGCGCCGGCGGCCTCGGCGATGAAAAAGGTGAGAACGCTCAGGGCCATGGCGCCGAAGGCGGCAATGACTACCTGGACATAGTTGAACGGCATCTTGTACTCAGCGAGCATCGCTGATCATCTCCTCTGTATGAAAAATGACCCCGTTCTTTCACTGTACGCCCGGCTTGGGAGAAAAGAGCCGGGCTATTTCGGCATGATCTGCACCTGCAGTTCGCCGCGCTTCCACGCCGCTGTGGCCTCCGCGGCCCGGCGCAGGGCGGCCAGCGCCTCGGCATGAGTGAGGAAGTAGGTGTTGACCTGCAGGCGCTGGGCAGGGTCCAGCGACTCGGGCAGCAGGATCATCGCCCCATCCCCCGGCACCTTGACCGCGCGGAACAGCCCCGCATGGCGGCCGATGTGGTGCACGGTGCAGAACAGCTCGCCGTTGCCCACGTCGGTGGCTCCGCCCTTCTCCCAGGCGTCCAGATGGTCGATCTCGCAGCGGTTCGCCGGCATGGTGCACCCTGGGAAGGCGCAGCCGCGGTGCACCGCGCGGATTGCGGTGGCCTGGGCCTTGGAGAACAGCCGCTGGGACCTGCCAAGATCCAGGATCCGCGACTTGCCTCCGAGCACCAGCGGATAGATCTCGCCCTGGCACAGCGCCGCGCGCATCTCCGCCGCTCCTAGGGGCATGCCCCCGGTGGTTCTGGCGAAGTCCGCGCCCATGGAATCGAAGTCGATCAGGACCCCGATGCCAGGCGCCCGCGCCCTGGAGCCGGTGGATTTGAGCACTTGTAGGAAGGCGATGAGCCGGCGCAGTTCCGGGCGCATCGCATCGAACCCGAGCAGCGCCTCCGGCTTGGGTGCGGAGGCGGTTTTGCCGTCCCCGCGGGCCCATTCAGGCATGGAGTCGGCATCGTCCCAGTTCTCTCCGGCGGCTTCGCGCAGCAGCCGGTGCAGCTCGTCGCGGTTCCCTGCGTCGGTCTTGGGGTTCTCCGCCTCGCGGTAGCTGGCCTCGATGTCCTCGGCCTGGCTGG
This sequence comes from Glutamicibacter uratoxydans, assembly GCF_006539925.1. Classification (GTDB taxonomy): domain Bacteria; phylum Actinomycetota; class Actinomycetes; order Actinomycetales; family Micrococcaceae; genus Glutamicibacter; species Glutamicibacter uratoxydans. The sequence goes on from NZ_BJNY01000002.1 coordinate 335,477, forward strand.
GCAGCACGCGCAGCAGGTATTCGACTAGGCCGTCCTTGCGCGCGGCGCGCTTGAACAGCCCGATCTCCCCGAGCAGCGCCTCGGTGCTGCGCTGCCCGTTCTTGAGCGCCTTGATCATCGCGGCGATGTGCTTGCGGGCGGTGGCAGGCTGCTCGCGGATCAGCTCGATCGCTTCCACCTGCAGTTCCTCGCGCACCCGGCGCCCCTGGGACGAGGTGCCCAGGTCCTTTTCCACCCCGTGGATGGCGCGGGCAGCCGCGGCGACAAGCCGCGGATCCAGTTCCTCCAGCGCGCCTGCCAGGTATTTCAGGCTCGGGCCGGTGCGCTGCCCCGAGTCGGAGACGCCGGCGACCAGGCAGTCCACGGCGCACAGCCGCTCCCGGGCGGTGCTCAGGGGCAGGCCCAGCCAGCCGTGCAGCAGGTCGACGGTGTTCTTGTAGCCGCTGCGCCCGGTGCACATCGCCTGCGGCAGCGCGGCCACTGCATCCTCGCTGGGATTCAGCCCGGCCGCGGCGATCGCGGCGAAGGACTGTTCGTCGAGCTCGTGGGCGCCGGTGCGGCGCACGGCGTCGGCGGTGTGCAGCTGGGCGCGGGCCAGGTCCATGGCCAGGACCTCGGTGAACTGAGCGGCGAACGCGGCCTGCACGGCGGGGATGTCCCCGGCAAGCTGCGCCGCCGCCTGGCCGAGCAGCTCATGGGCCGCGGCCAGCAGATTCACGATGTTCATGCCACCAGTGTGCCGGCGGTTTCAGGCCCGGCCCGGCACACGGGTGCGGGCTGTGGATTACTTCGAGGCGCCGATCGCCCAGATGCGCGGCAGCGGGGCGGAGTTCACGGCGAGGTCGCCGATCAGCCGCGCCTTGAACACCCACGGGTTGTGGTTGCCGGCGGTGCGGGCGTTGCGCCAGTGGCGGTCCAGGTTCTTCGAGACGCTGGTGGCGGAGGCGGCCAGGGCGTCGAAGGCGTGGGTCAGCGCGTCCAGCACCAGCGGGGTGAGCACCACCTGCGCCTGGGCGCTGGCCAGTTCGGCCGCATCGTTCGCCGCCTCGTCGGCCTCCGCGTCGATCTGCCCTGCCTGCAGCGCCAGCGCGCTTTCATAGGCGCCCTGCAGCGACTGGGAGACGCGTTCGACGGTGGCCGCGGCGGCGAAGGCGGCGGCGGAAACCTCGCCAATCACCTGCAGCAGCTGCGGATCCTGCCCGGCGATATTGGCCGCGGCGTGGCTGAAGGTGCGCTTGCGGTTTTTCAGTTCGGCAGCGAAGTCGCGCTCCGCGGCCTTGGCTGACCCGGCGAGCACCGCCAGCAGCACCTGCTGGTAGAACGCTGTCTGGTACTTGAAGCGGGTGTCGAAGTCGATCACCTCCGCCACGTCGGCATTGGTGAAGGTGGAGGTTCCGGTGCCGGTGGTGCGCTGCCCGAACCCGTCCCAGTCATCGGCCAGCTCCACGCCCTCCTGGTGGCGGGACACGGCGGCGATGACGCGCTGGCCGTTGTACTCGGCGTAGGTGTCCAGCCAGTCGGCGAAGATCGAGCCGGTGGAGTAGTACTTGGTGCCGTTGATCTTCAGGCCTTCGGGGGTGTCGGTCACCTTGGTGATGACATCGCCCACCTTCACCGCACCGACCTCGGTCCAGGAGTTGCCGACCAGCTGACCGGCAACGAAGCGGGCAAGCCAGGCGTCGCGGGCCGCGGACGGGGCGGCGACCAGGCGGTCTTCGACGAAGGCGAAATGCGCTCGCAGCGCCTGGGCGATGTTCGAATCCGCGGCGGCCAGGTCCACGAAGAGCTCGAAGAGCTCGGGCAGGGTGGCGCCGGCGCCGCCGTATTCCACCGGGACACGCACCGCTCCGAAGCCGGCGGCGGCCAGCTCGGCGATCTGCTCATAGGGCAGCACGCCGCTGCGGTCGCGTTCGGCCGCGCCTGCGGCGATGGCGGCAAAGTGCGGGGCGAAGCGTTCGCGCAGGGATGCCAGGCGGGGCTGGGTCAAGACAGTCATGGGGGTCTCCTTAGGTGTAGAGCGAGAGCGGCTGGGTTTCGCCGCGCAAAAAGTACGCGCCGACTTCGATCTTCTTGTAGTCCACGGGGTCGTGCAGCGAGTGCGTGCGCACATTGCGCCAGAACAGGTCAAGACCCACGCCGCTGGCGGCGGAAGAGGAGCCGGTGGCCTCGAAGATGCGGTTGGCCACGTCCACGCCGGTCTCCGACGCGACGACCTTCAGCTCGGCGATCTGCACCGCAAGCTCCGCGCGCTGGTCGGCGGTGACCTCCCCGGCCAGGGCCAGCAGCGCGTCGTACTTCCGGCCCAGCTTTTCGGCCAGGGCGGCGACGGCGGCGGTGCGGGCCTTCAGCTCGCCCACGGTGCGCTGGAACACCGCGTCCTGCGAGTAGGTCGGCACATCGGAGAGGAACCAGGAGTTGGGCCGGGCGAGGATCAGCGACTTGCCGCGGGCCAGCGCCCCTTCGGCGATGCCCAGGTAGAAGTTCGCGAAGGCCAGCTGGATGCCCGGGGTGAGCAGGGTGGAGACCGGCTCGTCGGTCACCGGCCCCAGGATGTCTTGCGGCTCGACGCGCACATTGTGGTACTTCAGCGAATTCGAGGCGCTCAGCCGCTGGCCGAGGTAGTCCCAGTCGTCGACGATCTCAAGCCCTTCGCGACCGCGCGGCAGCACGAAGGCCAGCACCTGGCCTGCCTGCGGGCCGGAGGACACCTGGGCGTTGACGACGATGACCTCGCCCACCCCGGAGCCGGTGGAGAAGCGCTTGGCCCCGTTCAGCCTGAACCCATCGCCCTCGGGAACCAGTTGCAGCGCCGGGTCGACGGGGTTGACCGAGTCGCCCCAGAGCCAGCCGCCGGCGACGCTGCGCTCCCACCAGAAGGGCTGGGCTTCGGGCGGCGCGTAAAAGGCGATGCCCGACTGGTTGATGTAGTGGTAGGCCAGAAGCTGGGCGATGGAGCCGTCGGCGGCGGCGATGATGCGCACCGCCTCGAAGGCTGTCTCGAAGTGCCCACCGGCCCCGCCGAACTGCGCCGGCACCAGCAGGTCCAGCAGGCCCGCCTCGCGCAGCAGCTGCGCCTCGGCAAATGGCTGCTCGTTGCGGCGGTCGCGTTCCGGGGCATCGGCTGCCAGGGTGTGCGCCGCCTTGGCGGCGATCTTGCGCCAGTGCTCCAGCTCGGCCTGGTCCGCGGCCCCGGTGTAGGGCACGCGTCGGGTCAATACGGTCATGATTCTCTCCTTGGCAGATGCGAAGGAATCCCGCGAGGGGGTCCATCGGTCCTAGCGGTAGCACTTGAATTGCTGCGGCGTCGTCGAGCCAGGTCTCTTAGCCGCTCTGGATGGTGCTTCGATTCAAGCACCGCCGGCGGCCCGGCGGAAGACACCTGTCATCTGGCGGAACCCAAGGACAACATGACGTCATGTTCGCCCCTTCATGACGCGGGCGCGCCCGGAATGTGTCGCCCAATGAAGGCCCGAAGAACGCGTGTGACCGGAGAATTGGTTGCGCGCCTATTAAAGGAGTAGAGGCGGATGTTTCCATCCGCCTCGAGGCCTACTTGTTTTCCCGCTGCTTGGCGACCTGCCCTGCGATGTCCTTGGTGTCAGGGGCGAAGGCGTAGAGCTTGCCCGAATCCTGGTGCACCCACCAGCGGCCGCACAGGTCGGTGGTCTTCTCCTGCGCGCCGGCCGGCCACCAGTCGGCGCTCAGCGTCGGCGCCGTGGCGATGTCCTCGACCTTCCAGTCCTTGGAGCGCGAGTCTGCGGCATAGGAGGCCGCCAGCTCCTTGGCCGAGGGCTTACCCACCTGCTTCACGGGCGTGCACTGCTTCCCCGGCAGCGCCCCGGAGTAGTTCATCACGAAGATCCGCTCGTGGCCGGTGGTGCGCTGCTCGAGCTTGACGTCTGTGCCGCCGGCGGGGACCCAGCCCGGCAGCAGGCCGTCGGCAACGCCCTGTTCGGAGGTGGCGGCCTGCTTGGATTCGGACTTGTCGTAGTTGTCGGTCGTCAAATCCGCGACGCTGCAGCTGGAGAGCAGCAGGGCGAAGGGAACTGTCAGGGCGCCGGCGGCGAGGTACTTTTTCTTGAGCATGCCTCCAGCTTAGGAATTCCGCGACGCCAACACCTCGGAGCGCAGGCCGATCTTGGCCGCCTGGCCTCTCCCACCCAAGTAGGAGGGCCGGCGCCCGCGGTTAATACCTGCTTTGCCCAGGACGGCCCAGGCCTAGCGCAGGTAGGTGCGCGCCACGGAGAACGCGGTGCGCTCCACCAGCTTCAGGGTGTCCGCCGAGAGCTCGGCCAGGGTGGCCGGGCCCGGGGCGATCGAGTAGGCGGAGAGGATGCCCGACTGGGCCAGGGTTTCATCGTCCAGGCTGACCGAACCGGCGATGACGATGACGTCGGCGCCCTCACCCGAGGCCTGCAGCACCCCGGAGACCACCTTGCCGTGCAGGGACTGCGAGTCCAGCCGGCCCTCGCCGGTGATCACCAGGTCCGCGCCGCCCAGGATGCGGTGGGCATCGAGCACCTCGGCCACCAGCTCCCAGCCGGGGACCAGGTCCACGTCGAAGTAGCTGCCCAAGCTCAGCGCCAGGCCGCCGGCGGCGCCCATGCCCGACTGCTCGCGCAGCGCGCGCCCGGTGTCAGCTTCCAGCACATCGGCCAGGCGGCCCAGGCCGGCATCCAGGTAGGCGACGTCCTCTTTGCTCGCGCCCTTCTGCGGGCCGAAAGTTGCCGCGGCGCCGGTGGCGCCGAGCAGCGGGTTGGTGACATCGCAGGCGATCTGCCATTTGATGCCTGCCGCGCGGGCGTCCAGCCCGGAGACGTCGATGGAGGCCAGGTTGTTCTGCGGGCCGCCGCCCGGTGCCAGCTCGTTGCCGTCGGCGTCGAGGAACTTCGCACCGAGCGCTGAAAGCAGGCCGGTGCCGCCGTCGGTGGTGGCCGAACCGCCCAGGCACAGGATGATCTGCTGTACGCCCAAATCCAGCGCCTTGACCACCAGGGCGCCCAGCCCGTAGGTGGTCGCCACCAGCGGCCGGCGCGGCACGTCGGACACCTGCGGCAGGCCGGCGGCCTCGGCGGCCTCGACGACGGCGATCTTGCCGTCTGCCGACAGGCCGAGGCGCGAGCGCACCGGGCGCCCGATCGCGTCGGTGGTGTCCACCGGCACCGCTTCGGTGCCCCAGGCGTCGATGAGCGCTTCTAGGGTGCCTTCGCCGCCGTCGGCGAAAGGCACAGCCGTCACCTCGATGTCGCGGCCCTTGCTCTGCGCCGCGGCAATGAAGCCTGCGCTGATGGCTCCGGCCACCTCGCTGGCGCGGGCGCTGCCCTTGAAGGAGTCTGGAACGATGGCGATCTGAAGCGGCGTCTGAGAAGTCATGCAATTAACTCTATGGAGTTTCTTCCACATCTCCTATAGGCCGATCCCCACACTTCAGGCCAAGCGGTGGCTAGAATATGTGCAATTCGCCCAGTTTGACGCTTGCGTAGACAGAGCCGAGCAGGCTGAGCAGCTCGCCGGGGATCCTCGGGTCGCAGCCGGTGACCAGCTTGATGCGCTCCATGCGCTGGATCAGCGTATTGCGGTGTACGTTCAGCCGCTCGGCGGCGTCCACGTGGGAGGCGCTGGTGGCCAGCGCCAGCAGTGTGCGGGCGTGCTCCTCGCTGAGCTTCACGATGCGCGCGGCGAGGGTCCTGCTGTAGCCGGCCGGGGTTCGCGCCGCGGCCAGCGCCAGATCCGCATCCCAGAATTCGGCCGATGCCGCGCGCGGGATCAGTGCCGGATATCCGTCGAGGGTGCGCCAGTTCTCTGCATCGACCAGCAGCTGCGCGGCGTCGTCCCGAGGTGTTCCCACCACCGAGCGCAGCGCTCCTTCGGGCGCCTTCGGGGCCATGCCGGAGCTGGACAGGACCCACAGCGCGTTGTTGACGGCAAGCACCGCATGCTTGTCCCCAAAGCTTGGCAGCGGCTGCCCTTCTTGGGGCCGCAACAGGCTGATGGACCACGGCTTGGGGAATTCGAGCAGGTCGAGCTGTTCTGCCACCATCTGCGCGGAGCTGGTCCCCGAGACCAAGCCGGAGAGCATTTCGCTGGCAACGGTGGTGCGCAGCGTATCGCGCACATGTTCTTCCTGCTGGGTGAGCAGCAGCTGCACCGTCAGCGAAATCAGCTGCGCCAGCGGGGCGACCGCCTTCGGTGTGCCAGTCACCCCTACGACGCCCTGCAGCGCTCCGTCAAGCAGCAGCGGCACATTGACTCCCGGCTGCTGCCCGGTGGCAGGATCTGCATGATGAGTAAAAATGGTCCGATTCTCCCCCAGCGCCTTGAGCGCATCGGGATGGAGGTTGCCCACGCGCTTCGGATCGGAGGAAGCAATGATGATGCCCCGCTCATCCATGATGTTCAGCGGATAGTCGATGCGCGGTGCAATGGTGTCGACGACGCGCACTGCCACAGTATGGGTGAGTACTCCGGTTCTTTTGTGCGCCATAGCTGTAGTTTACCCAGCGCAGCTCAAGGATTCTTTGCCCGGTCTGAAGCTTGAACTAAGCAGAAGCCAAGCCTTGGGTCGTATGGTCATAAGTACCTCTTTGAAGGTGCGAGTGATAACCGAGGCTCCTGCTGGATTCCCACCGGCGGGAGCTTCGCTTTTGCAGATTCTCAGTTTGCGCCAGCTCGCGGCAAAGAACCTTCATAGTTTTCAGGCCTAGAGTTTAAATCACCTCATAAAGGTGCGAGTGATGATCGTAAAGCCCCAGCTGGTTCAATCCAGCTGGGGCTTTCATCATTAAGCCTCCTGCCACATCGATCACCTCATTTTTTGGCCGACCGGCTTCAGCAAAGCGGAAACAAAAACTTTTCCTTCCACACATCAATTTTCACACCTTGGTTTTTGTGACCAATTTCCCCACTGTCATAAATTGCTTTTGTATTCACTGCGGGCAAGAATTAAAAAACACCCACTCGTATATTTTTGAGGTTCTTCTCGCATGCCCATTTTCCGTTCTCAATCTCCGTCCCTGCGCACTGCTTCGCCGCAACGTGTTGCTGCGGGACTCGGCATCGCTATTGCCCTGCTCTTCTCCTCAGGCTGCGCCGCCGCGACACAAGCAGACGAGCCAGAAAGCTCCTCCACCGACCTGGCCGCAAGCTCCACTGCCTCTCCCTCCGGTATGCCATCCGAGTCCCCTACCGAGATTGCAAGCTTTCTCGGCCAGGAATGCGACTCAGATGAACTGGTGATGGAGCAAGGCGATCAGCAGCTCTTCTGCGATGCCGACGCCAGCGGGGCACTGCTGTGGACCACCCAAGATGAGCACGTTGCGGCACTGGCTCTTGCTCAGAAAAAGGCCGACGACGAGAAGGCCGCCAAGAAAGCCGCTGCCGAAAAGGCAGCTGCAGACAAGAAAATCGCCGCGGAAAAAGCAGCGGCTGAGAAAAAGGCTGCGCAAAAACTAGAGGCAGAGAAAAAGGCTGCACGTGAAGCCGCCGCCAAGGCCGAAGCCAAGCAAAAAGCGGCGGCTAAGAAAGCAGCCCAGAAAACTGCTGCACCTAAAGCCAAAAAGGCGCCTACCAACACCTTCTATAAGAATTGCACCGCAGTGCGCGCCGCTGGCGCCGCCCCGATCTACGCCGGCGACGCAGGATATTCCCGCAAGCTCGACCGCGACGGCGACGGCGTAGCATGCGAATAGCTCGATCCGCAGGCGCAGCGCTTCTGGGACTGACGCTGCTGCTCTCTGGCTGCGCCGTTGATGCATCCAGCGCCCAGCCCCCAGCGTCTGCCGCTGCGGCGTCTTCGGCCCCGCCGATCATGATCCGCACCGAGGCGCCTCCAATCACCCTCACCAGCGAAGCGCCCACGCCAGAAGCCGCTGAAGATACGACTGCGGCACCTGCAAGCCCGGCAAAACCCGGAGCGCCACAGGCTCAAGAGCTGCTTAACTCACTTGCAGTCAAAGGCCGTGCACCAAAGAGCGGTTATGAACGCAGCAAGTTCGGCAGCGCATGGAGCGATGTCGAGCATAATGGCTGCGACACCCGCAATGACATTTTGAGCAGGGATCTGGACGTCTCTTCATACAAGCAGGGAACGAACGGCTGCGTTGTGCTCACCGGTTCTCTGCAGGATCCCTATACCGGCAAGTACATCGAGTTTCAGCGCGGCCAGGGAACCAGCAATGCTGTGCAAATCGACCATATAGTCGCTTTGTCCGACGCCTGGCAGAAGGGCGCGCAAAAGCTCTCGGCAGACCAGCGCCTGAAGCTTGCCAACGATCCGCTGAACCTCCTAGCCGTCGACGGACCGACCAACGGTTCCAAGAGCGACAGCGACGCCGCTTCGTGGCTGCCTCCCAACCGCGACTACTGGTGCCCGTATGTCACGGCCCAGATTGAGGTCAAGCACAAATATTCGCTGTGGGTCACCAAGGCCGAAAAGAGTTCAATGCTTCGGGTGCTGAACGATTACTGCTGAAAATTCGCTGTCATCGAGATTCATCGGCGCATGAATTAATCTCTTTGTCCCTGCCGAGCCGGGTCAAAGCTTGCGCATAGCTTTAATCTTTACAGTAGTTAATACCTCTTGAAGGTGCGAGTGATGATGATGTAATTCTGGCTCCGTTGTGCACGGCAACGGAGCCAGTATTCTTTTAACCGTTTACCCGATTTTCGCTGATCGGCAGCGCTTTTCAGCACGCCAGCACTTTGCAGATTCCGCTCAGTTTAGACATAGGTTCAGGCATTACATTGGTAAGTACCTCATGAAGGTGCGAGTGATGATCGAGAATCCCCTTGCGGCACTGCCGCAGGGGGATTCGAATTTAATGATCCGAAGAATTCCGGCATCTTAATTGCCGCTTCAAATGCTTAGCCGACAGCTCGGAATTCCAAAGCAAAAGCACAGAGAGCGTTATTACACTGAAAGTACCTCATAAAGGTGCGAGTGATGATCGTAGAGTTCCCGTTGGCTTTCCTCCCAACGGGAACTTTCCTTTTAAGCTCGAGAACTCAGATTTCCTTCAGGTGCCAGCCGCCGCAGCTGGCGCAGCTATAGGCAGCCATTTCCCGTTTGAGCTGCTTGGAGCGGCGCACCGCCGCCTTGTCGGCAATCGCCTTGCTGCGGTAGCGCTGTGTGCCGGCGGCTTCGCAGATATTCAGCGTGCGCGGTTTTGCTTCTGAACCCATGCACCCATTGGACCCCATGCCGGCGGCAGGCGTCCACTAAGATACTCGGGTGCCCCTACATGAATGGACCCTAAGATGAGCGCCGCCGCCCTGACCCCGATGGAACGCCAGTCGGTATGGCGCACGCTGAAGTCTCCGCGGCTGCTGAAAACCGAGCTGCTGGCAGGCCTGGTGGTCTCGCTTGCACTGATTCCCGAGGTCATCGCGTTTACCGTGATCGCCGGCGTGGACCCCAAGGTGGGCATCTTCGCTTCCTTCACCATGTCGGTAGTCATCGCCATCACCGGCGGGCGGCCTGCAATGATCTCCGCCGCCGCGGGCGCTGTGGCCTTGGTCGTCGCGCCGCTGGTTCGGACCTACGGGGTGGAATACCTCTTCGCCACGGTGGTTCTGGCAGGTGTCATCCAAGTGCTGCTGGCGTTGGCCGGCGTGGCGAAGCTGCTGCGCTTCATTCCCCGGCAGGTGATGATCGGGTTCGTCAACGGTCTGGCAATCCTGATCTTCCTGGCGCAGATGCCGCAGCTTGTCGACGTCCCGTGGGCCGTCTACCCGCTGGTGGCCCTCGGTGTGCTGATCATCTACCTCTTCCCCAAGCTCACCACCGCTGTGCCGGCGCCGCTGGTCGCCATCATCGTCTTGACGCTGATGGTCGTCTTCGCCGGGCTGAAGGTGCCTAGCGTCGGGGACCAGGGCGAGCTGCCTGATTCCCTGCCGGTCTTCGGGATCCCCCAGGTGCCGCTGAACCTTCAAACCCTGCAGATCATCGCCCCCTTTGCACTGGCGGTGGCCTTCGTCGGGCTGCTTGAATCCCTGCTGACCGCGAAGCTGGTGGACGACATCACCGACACCCCGTCGAGCAAAACCCGCGAGTCTTGGGCGCAGGGCACCGCAAACATCGTCACCGGGTTCTTCGGCGGCATCTGCGGCTGCGCGATGATCGGGCAGACCATGATCGGGGTCAAGGTCTCCGGCGGGCGCACCCGCATCTCCACCATGTTCGCCGGCATCTTCATGCTGCTCCTTGCGGTGTCCTTTGACGAGGTGGTGGCCAAGATCCCGATGGCCGCGCTCGTGGCGGTGATGGTGGTGGTCTCCGCCGCAACCTTCAACTGGCACAGCATCCGGCCGGGAACGCTGAAGATGATGCCCAAGAGCGAAACCTTCGTCATGCTGGCCACCGTGGTGCTCACGGTGGCCACCAACAACCTGGCGGTCGGAGTCGGGGCGGGCATCCTCAGCGCAATGGTGCTCTTCGCGAACCGTGTCGCGCACCTGGTGAGCGTCGAGCGCGAATTGCACGGGAGCGAGGCGGTCTACACCGTGCACGGCGAGCTGTTCTTCGCCTCCTCCAACGACCTGTATACGCAGTTCGACTACGCGCAGGACCCCGAGCGGGTGGTCATCGACATGAGCGATTCGCACCTGTGGGATGCCTCAACCGTGGCGGCGCTGGATTCGGTGAGCGCCAAATATGAAAGCTACGGCAAGCAGGTTGAAATCCGCGGGCTGAACGAGGCCAGCGCGAAGATGCACGAACGGCTGCGCGGCAGGCTGGACTAGTCCCGGTGCTCGGGCTCCACGTTCGGCTCGTACGGGTTGGGGCTTGTCGGGTCGATCGGCGGGCCGCTGGGCGCGGTGGGATCCACGACGGGGCCGGAGGGCGCCGTCGGGTCCACCGGCTGCGGGTATTCCTCCGGATTCTTGGGCTGGTGCTTCTGGCGCTTGAACATGCTTCGAGGCTATCGAGCGCGCAGAAGCCGTCCCAAGCGCTTTAGGGCAACTGCCAGTTTGAGAAAGCTCAATGCTCAATGAGTTCCTGCCATAGACTATGCTTCCAGATTGAGTTGCATTTACCGACTCGGTCGATAAATGTCGGTGACGCCAGTCATACTGTTCTCCATGACTCCGAGCGATGAAGATTTTCTACGGAAACGCCATGCGATACTACGTGGCACGCATCTAGAGAAACCACTTTGGGTTGGAAATAATGATGATTGGGAAATCATCCGAAATGCGCCAACCGGTACTCTGCTTTGCCCTGAGCCTGATTGCAGAGCTCCGTTGACTTCGGTACTTAACAGAAAAGGGACGCGCTTCCTGCGGCGGCTGGCGACAGAATGCGGCCACACTTTTCACTCGAGTGACCGCGGCGGGCCAATGACAGCTGAGCACCTTTGGTTTCAAAATGCCATCTCGGGCTTGTGCGCGGAGCTTGGATACGAAGCTATCCAAGAAGACTACGAATCACGCGCGGATATTCTAGTTCAGAGTTCTCCTCCCGTTGCTGTAGAGATTCAAAGAGTATCGACAGACTTCAACAAACGAACTCTAACGAGACAAAATCTCGGTATGAACGTACTCTGGCTGATCCCAGAAACTGCAAAAAACAGTAGGTCCATCAATCACGCGTTGTTCAATCAGCCAGCAGCTCGCATTCGCGTATTCAACAAGAACGACCGCACTACTGAGGTAAAGCCGTGGCTGCCTGATTATTCAGGATCCTATGACTTACTTATTGGCGCCACTGTTATGAAAATCGGCAGCGACGGTCAACTCCTCGTCAGTACGGGAAACTACAGCGCCAGGCAGTTTCTACGGGAGGTGCTAAGCGGCGAGAGAAAATGGTTCGGACCAAATGAGAAATATTTCAAGTTCGGTTCAGGCTGGGCACGGCCCGAAGACGTCGAACAAGTTCGAGCGAATAATCGAGAATCGGTCAGCTCACATGCACAGATTAGGGTTCCAAATGACACAGAAAATGTCGTGTCAGATTCCTTGGACACAGATGGCTCCACACTGAGAAGCCTGGAAACGGAAATCTCCACGCCAAAATCTTGTCCAACTACAGAATCCGGGAGCCCCGAGCTACTGTCGACTTCACAATCGCAGTTGCCACCTAACAACCCACAAGACACATCCATGGACAATCCAGCGAAGGCTGGCTGGTTTAAAAGGCTAATTAATTGGTTCACAAGCTAGATTACTGATCTTCAGCTAATGACTGCCTATCCACTCAAATTTCGCCCAAGGCCCGAGCCCTCCTCCGACGGATTTCACACATTCACAAGAAGCAACTGCCAGTTTTTAGAGCTCCAGCTGCGCCGCCGCGTCCTCGCGCAGCTGGTTCTTGCGGATCTTGCCGGTGACGGTGGTGGGGAACTCGTCGAGGATCTGCACGTAGGCTGGGATCTTGTAGTGCGCCAGGTGTCCGGTGGAGTACTCGCGGATCGCCTCCACGCTCAGCGGTGCGCGGCCTGCCTTCATGCGGATGCAGGCGCAGATCACCTCGCCGTACTTTTCATCGGGCACCCCAATGACGGAGACATCCTCGATGTCCGGGTGGCGGAAGAGGAACTCCTCGATCTCCGCCGGGTAGATGTTCTCACCGCCGCGGATCACCATGTCCTTGATGCGGCCGACGATGTTGCAGTAGCCGTCCTCGCGCATCACCGCCAGGTCCCCGGTGTGCATCCACCCTTCCTCGTCGATGGCCGCTTTGGTCTTTTCCTCGTCGTTCCAGTAGCCGAGCATCACCGAATAGCCGCGGGTGCAGTATTCGCCGGTTTCCCCGCGTTCCAGGGTTTCGCCCGTGGCGGGGTCCACCACCTTGATCTCGACGTGCGGGTGCACCCGCCCGATCGTGGCGGTGCGGCGTTCGAAGTCGTCGTCTGCGCGGGTCTGGCAGGAGACCGGGCTAGTTTCGGTCATCCCGTAGGCGATGGACACATCGCTCATGCCCATGTCCTGAACGCAGCGCCGCATCACCTCCACCGGGCAGATGGAACCCGCCATGATGCCGGTGCGCAGCGCATCGAGGTTGTAGTTCGCGAAGTTCGGGTGGTTCTGCATGGCGATGAACATGGTCGGCACCCCGTAGAGGCCCGTGCACTGTTCTTCAGCGACGACCTTCAGCGTGGTTTCCGGGTCGAAGCCGGGGGCCGGGATGACCATGGTGGTGCCGCGGGAGACGCAACCGAGGTTGCCCATCACCATGCCGAAGCAGTGGTAGAAGGGCACCGGGATGCACAGCCGGTCCTCCTCGGTCAGGTTGATCATGCCGGTGACCTGGTTGCCGTTGTTCAGGATGTTGCGGTGGCTGAGCACCGCGCCCTTAGGGTAGCCGGTGGTGCCGGAGGTGTATTGGATGTTGATCGCATCTCCCGGATCCGTGGCGGCAAGGCGCTCGGCGAGCGCGCCATCGCTGATGCCTGCCCCGGAATCCACCAGCTGCGCCCAGTCCCCGGTGTCCAGGAAGACCACGCGCTGAAGGGATTCGGTATCCGCGCGGGTGGCTTCCACCATGGCGCGGTAGTTGCTGGTCTTGAATTCGGTGACGGTGATGAGCATGCGCATCTGGCTGTGGTTCACCGCGTAGGCGTATTCGTGGGTGCGGTAGGCGGGGTTGACGTTGACCAGGATGACGCCGATCTTCGCGGTGGCGAACTGGGTCAGGGTCCATTCGGCGCAGTTCGGCGCCCAGATGCCCAGCCGGTCCCCCGGTTCAAGCCCGGCCGCCAGCAGGCCCTTGGCCAAGGCGTTGACGTCGTCGTTGAACTGGTTCCAGGTCCAACGCCGACCGCTGGCGGCCTCCACGAGGGCTTCACGGTCGCCGAAGCGGGCCGCGGTGCGCTCGAGGTTCGCGCCGATGGTTTCTTCGAGCAGCGCCGGTTCGGCTTCGCCTTTGGCATAGGCCTTCATGAGTCAACTCCCTGTGCTGGAATGCTGGTAACAGACGACACGCGAGGGCCGCGGGTAGTGCCCTGCGTCACAAGTCACACAATAGTCGGCTCGCTTGACCCGCGCCAAGCACCCGGCAGGCCGAGCCGGAACTTCGCCCAGCTTCTGCTGACACTGTCGGCAGCCGAACGTATCCTATTCACTACGACAGGCACCCACATTGGATCAGGCACATGAGCGAACAGAATCCTGCAGTACCGCAAAACGGCCAGCGCGTGTTCATGCACGTGCTCATCAACACAGCGGTCGCAAACATCACCACCAGCTACCTCTGGTTCGCGCTGACCTTCTGGGTGTACCTGGAAACCGAGAACGTCATGGCCACCGGCATTATCGGCGGCGCCTTCATGCTGCTCATCGCCATCTTCTCCATGCTGTTCGGCTCCTTCGTCGACCAGCACCGCAAGAAGAGCGTGTTCGTGCTCTCTGCGGTGATCACCGCGGTGATGTTCACCCTTGCCGGGGCGGTCTATCTGCTGCTGCCCACGCAGCGGATCCTTGACATCGGCAGCTGGGAGTTCTGGCTGTTCTGCCTGGTGATCCTGGCCGGGGCGATCGTGGAGCAGATGCGCGGCATCGCCCTGTCCACCACCGTGACGCTGCTGATTCCGGTGGAAAAGCACGCGAACGCAAACGGCCTGGTCGGCACCGTCCAGGGTCTGGCGTTCCTGGTCACCAGCGTGTTCAGCGGGCTGTCCATCGGCCTGCTGGGCATGGGATGGACCCTGGCCATCGCCATCGGCCTCGTCGTTGTCACGATGGTGCACCTGCTGGGCATCGGCATTCCAGAGGAACAGCCCGAGCCGGAGGCCGGCCAGGACGAGAAGAAGACTTCAAGCCTGCGGCTGGGTTTCACCACGGTGCTGGCGATCCCGGGGCTGCTGGCGCTGATCATCTTCTCCATGTTCAACAACTTCATCGGCGGCGTCTACATGGCGCTGATGGACCCCTACGGGTTGACGGTGATGTCGGTGGAAGCCTGGGGCATCGTCCTCGGCTTTGCCTCAACCGGCTTCCTGATCGGCGGCGCGGTGGTGGCGAAGTTCGGGCTGGGCAAGAACCCGATCCGCACGCTGCTGGTCCTGGTCGCCTGCATGGGATTTTTGGGCGCGGTCTTCACCCTGCGCGAATGGGTGTGGCTGTACGTGGTTGGCATCTGGCTGTACATGTGCCTGATCCCCGCCTGCGAGGCCGCCGAGCAAACCGTCATCCAGAAGGTGGTGCCGTTCAGGCGGCAGGGCCGCGTCTTCGGCTTTGCGCAGATGCTTGAGGCGGCAGCTTCTCCCATTACGGCGTTTCTGGTCGCGCCGCTGGCCCAGTACCTGATCATCCCGTTCATGAAGACCGATGAGGGCGCCGCGAGCTTCGGCTGGCTGCTGGGATCCGGCGACGCGCGCGGCATTGCGCTGATCTTCCTCGCCGCCGGCCTGATCATGGTGGCCGCCAGCCTGCTGGCCATGGGAACCGGGCAGTACCGTAAACTATCAGCAATCTTCGCCCACCCCGAAGACGCAGCACTGGAATCTTCCTAAGGACTATTCGTGGTACAAAAAACCATGCCCACCGATGCCAGCGTCGCCGAGTTCATCGCCGCGGCCACCCCTGCAAAGCGGCGCGTCGACGGCGAAGCACTGGCGGCGATCTTCGCCGAGGCCACCGGGGTCGAGCCCGTGATGTGGGGTCCGTCGATGATCGGCTACGGGGAATACGTGTATGTCTCCCCTGCCAACAAGCGCACCACCGGCATCTGGCCGAAAACCGCGTTCTCCCCGCGCAAGGCCTCGCTGTCGCTCTACGGACTCAAGGACCTGCCCGAGGGCGCGGCGCTGCTGCCACGGCTCGGAACCTATACCGAAGGCGCTGGCTGCGTCTACGTTAAAAAGCTTGAGGACATCGACACCGATGTCCTCAAGCAGCTGATTGCTATTGCGTTTTCACGCGGCGACGACGCCTAGTTCACCGGCGTCGGCGGCTCGGCGCCGCGCAGCACCGCCAGCGTGTTCTCACAGGCCAGCACGGCCATCGCCGTACGGGTTTCAATGGTTGACGAGCCCAGGTGCGGCACCAGCGCCACATTTTCCAGCTCCAGCAGTTCCGGGTGGACCTCCGGCTCCTTTTCGAAGACGTCCAGGCCCGCACCGGCGATGACTCCCTCGCGCAGCGCCTGCGCCAGCGCGGCTTCGTCCACGATCGGACCGCGGGCGGTGTTGACCAGGTAGGCGTCCGGCTTCATCGCCTCCAGCTGCTCCGGCCCGATCAGGTGATGGGTGTCCGGCCCGTAGGGGCAGTGCAGCGAGACGACGTCGGAGACCGCCAGCAGCTCGTCGAGCTCCACGCGGCGCGCACCAAGCTCGGCGGCGATTGCCGGGTCGATTTCACTGCGCGACTGGTAGACCACCTCCATGCCGAAGGCCTTGGCGCGGCGGGCGGTGGCCTGGCCGATGCCGCCCATGCCGACGATGCCCAGGGTCTTGCCCTGCAGGCTGGAGCCAAGCAGGAAGAACATGCCCCATTTCCATGGGGTTCCGGAGCGGATCAGCCGTTCACCCTCGCCCAGGCGGCGGGTTGCCATGAGGATCAGGCCGAAGGCGATGTCCGCGGTGGCTTCGGTCAGCACTCCCGGGGTATTGCTGGCGCGCACGCCCCGGGCGGTGCAGTCCGCCACGACGATGTTGTCGTAGCCCACCGCCACATTGGAGACGACCTTCAGCTGTTCTCCCGCGGCGTCCAGCAGTTCGGCATCCACGCGTTCGGTGAGCAGGGTGACCAGCGCGTCGGCTCCGGCCACCTTGTTCAGCAATTCTTCCCGGGAGATCGACTGGTCGCCATCCCACGCGTCCACCTCGTGCTCGGCGCGCAGCTTGGCCAGTGCGGCGTCAGGGATCTTGCCGGTGACAACTACCTTCGCCATTACGCCTCGATCCATTCGCGCAGCCGGCCCAGGCCCTCGCGGATGTCCTCGGTTTCGATGCCCGAATAGGCCAGCCGGATGTACTGGCGCTCTTCGCCGGGCAGCCGGCGGCCGAAGTGTTCGCGGGTGCAGAAGGACACGCCGGTGTTTTCCAGCGCGGCGGTGGCGAACTCGCCGACCTCGGTAAAGCCCTTGCGTGCCATGGCCTCGGTGACGTCGGGGAACAGGTAGAAGGTCGACTGCGGGACGGCGACGCTGAAGCCGGGGATCGAGTTCACGATCTCGCAGGCCACGTCGCGGCGTTCCTTGAGGGTGTCGAGCATTTCCTGCACCGGCTCCTGCGG
The DNA here is from genome assembly GCF_006539925.1 of Glutamicibacter uratoxydans. Taxonomy (GTDB): domain Bacteria; phylum Actinomycetota; class Actinomycetes; order Actinomycetales; family Micrococcaceae; genus Glutamicibacter; species Glutamicibacter uratoxydans. The sequence goes on from NZ_BJNY01000002.1 coordinate 352,649, forward strand.
CCCGGTCAGCGCGGCGACGCCGGCCCACTGCACGTAGTGCGTGGTGCAGGACTCGTCGTTGGTGTTCAGCTTGCTCATCACCTGCGCGATGTCCAGCGGCGCCACGGCGCAGCCCAAACGCGAACCGGTCATCGCGAACTTCTTGCTGAAGGTGTAGAGGATGACGGTGCGTTCGGCCATTCCCGGCAGCGCGGCGATCGAGTTGGAGACGCCTTCGTAGCGGGTTTCAAAGTAGGCCTCGTCGGAGAGCACCCAGAGGTCGTGCTCGATGGCCAGCTGGGCCACTGCCTCGCGTTCGGCGGCGGAGGACTCGGCGGAAATCGGGTTCTGCAGATCGTTGTAGATGATCGCCGTGGTGTTCTCGGTGATCGAGGCGCGGACCTTCTCCAGGTCGATGGCGAAGCCGGATTCGGTGGGCACGTAGTTGTACGGCACGGCGGTGCCGCCGAGGTACTCGATCTGGGATTCGTAGATCGGGAATCCCGGGTTCGGGTACAGCACTTCCTGGCCCGGATCCATGACCGCCTGCAGGAACTTGGTGATCACCGGTTTGCCGCCGGTCATCACCACCACGTTGTCGGCGGTGAATTCCATGCCGCGGCGGGAGCCGATGTCATGGGCCAGCGCCTCGCGCAGCTGCGGGATGCCGGGGCCCGGGCAGTAGCCGGTGTAGCCCTCGGAGATGGCCTTGTTCATCGCCTCGATGATGTGCGGCGCGGTGGGGATGTTGATATCGCCCAAGTGGAACGGGTAGACGCGGTTGCCCTTGGCCTTCCAGGCCGCGGCGGCCTGCGCCACGCTGAATGCGGTTTCGGTGCCCAGCCGGTCTAGGCGTTGTGCCAGTTGTTGCATGATGAGAATCTTTCGTTCGTTGACGATGCTCGCAGAGCCGCCTGCCTCAACACTGGGCCAGGGTCAGGGCCAAGCCCCCACGCGAAGTTTCCTTGTACTTGCTCTTCATGTCGGCGCCGGTGGCGCGCATGGTTTCGATCGCCTGGTCCAGACTGACCGAGTGCTCGCCGTCGCCGTGCAGGGCCAGGCGTGCCGCGTTGATCGCCTTCACCGAAGCGATGGCGTTGCGTTCAATGCACGGGATCTGCACCAGTCCGCCCACGGGATCGCAGGTCAAGCCCAGGTTGTGTTCAAGCGCCACCTCTGCGGCGTTCTCCACCTGTTCAGGGGTCCCGCCGAGCACCGCACACAGTCCGGCTGCCGCCATGGCGCAGGCCGAACCGACCTCTCCCTGGCAGCCCACCTCGGCGCCGGAGATCGACGCGTTGGTCTTGATCAGGATGCCGATCGCCGCCGCTGTCATCAGGAACTCGATGACCTTGTCATCGGTTGCCCCGGGAACGAAGCGGGTGTAGTAGTGCAGCACCGCGGGGATGATTCCCGCGGCCCCGTTGGTCGGCGCGGTGACAATCCGCCCGCCCGAAGCACTTTCCTCGTTGACAGCCAGCGCGAACAGGTTCACCCATTCCATGGCCGCCAGCGGGTCGGAGCCGGCTCCGCTCTGGGCGTCGCGGGCTTCCAGCTTGGCGCGCAGCCCCGGCGCCCGGCGGGTGACCATCAACCCGCCGGGCAGCGTCGGCTCGGTGCGATCGCACCCGTTCTCAACACACTGCTGCATGACCTCCCAGATATGCAGCAGCGCGTTGTCCACCTCATCTTTGCTGCGCCAGCTCAGCTCGTTGCGCCACATGATTCCGGCGATGGATTCGCCGTTCACCTGGCACAGCTCGAGCAGCTGGGCAGCTGAGGAGAATTCGTGGACCGCCGCCTCTTTGGTGGCAAGCGGTGCATTCAGCGCATCGTGGTCGACGACGAAGCCGCCGCCGATGGAGTACGCGGTATTCTCAGCCAGCAGCGCGCCCTGCGCGTCATAGGCTGAAAAGGTCATGGCGTTGGGGTGGCCTGGCAGCGACTTGCGCCGGTGCAGCACCACGTCTTCCGCCGGGTCGAAATCGATGGCCCGGACGCCGCCCAGATGCAGCCTGCCGGTGTCCTTGATCTCGGCGAGGATCATGGGCACCTCAGCGGTGTCCACGGTGGCGGGATCGTAGCCCGCCAGGCCGAGGACCACCGCAGAGTCCGAGTGGTGTCCGATGCCGGTGGCGCCCAGCGAGCCAAACAGCTGCGCAGCGACGCGGGCTGTCCGTACCAGGGTCTGCTGGTCCAGCCCGGCGACAAAGCTCTTTGCCGCCCGCATCGGGCCCACCGTGTGCGACGACGAGGGCCCGATGCCGATGGAAAACATATCCAGTACGGACAGCGCCATCAGCCCACCTGCTCCGAGGCGAACTCGGTCATCGCATCCACCAGCCAGAGCACGGTGTGCTCGGTGAAGGAAATGCGCGGTAGGATGCGCCAGCTTTCTTCGCCGGTGCGCCACAGCAGCACCGGAATGTTCGCCAACGAGGTGACGATCGCCTGGTTCACGCCGAAGGCGCGCGGGTGCAGGTCTGCCGGGCAGCTCTTGCGCAGCACCAGGGTCGCGGCAGGGCCCGAAAGCTCAAGCACCGCACGGTTGGCCGACAGGTCCAGCACCTGGCCGGGCTGATCGCCCAGCGCCGCGTCGAGCTGCGCCTGCAGGTCGTTCTGAGCGTCGGTGGCTACCAGGAATTCATCCGGTCCCAGCCAGAGCACCGCAGTGCCGTCTACGCTTCCGGCCACCTCTCCCACCGCGGCGGGCAGGCCCACGCCGGTGGCCTGGGCCAGGGCGGCATGCGCCGCGCTGCCCGGGATGGCGCGCACGCCCAGCTGGGTGCCGAAGGCCACTTCGCGCAGGGCCACGGCGCGGTCGCCCGCCACTTCTGCGTCGGCCATCAGGCCAGCCAGGTGTTCTGCCGGGGAACGGCGCAGGGCGGATTCAATTACTGTGTTTTCAGCCATCGCGACGGCTCCCTTCCGGGTCAAAGAGGACGGTTTCGCCGATGGTCACGTCGACCAGCTGGCCATTCACCGGGGTCTGCAGGGTTTCACCGATGCGGTTGCGCCCGTTCTTGATCAGCGCCAGGCCGAAGGTCCGGCCCAGGGCGGCCGAGTTGTAGGAGCTGGTGACCCAGCCTTCCATCGGGGTGACGCCTTCGGTGGCCACAGCGCCGTCGGCGATCAGGGCCGCGCCTTCTGCAAGGCGCAGGCTCTTATCCACCGGCAGCACCGAGACCAGGTGCTTGCGGTCTTCGCGCTGGTTGTCCTCGCGGGAGAAGGAGCGCTTGCCCACGAAGTCCTTGACCTTGGAGACCACCCATTCCATGCCCGCATCCTGCGGGGTCACGGTGCCGTCGGTGTCCTGGCCGACGATGATGAAGCCCTTCTCGGCGCGCAGCACGTGCATGGTTTCGGTGCCGTACGGGGTGATGTTGAATTCCTGCCCCGCCTCGAACACGTCCTCCCAGACGCGCAGCCCATGCCAGGACGGGATCGCGATCTCGAAGGCCAGCTCGCCGGAGAAGGAGATGCGGCTGATGCGCGCCTCGATGCCCGAATCCAGGGTCACGTCGCGGAAGGACATGAACGGGAAGGCCTCGTTGGAGACATCCAGCCCGGACACCAGCTTGGCGATGACGTCGCGGGAGCGCGGGCCGACCACGCCGACGGTGGCCAGCTGCTCGGTGACCGAGGTGCAGACCACGTCCAGCTCAGGCCATTCGGTCTGCAGCCACTCCTCCAGCCAGTCCAGCACGTTGGCCGCGCCGCCGGTGGTGGTGTGCATCAGGAAGCGGTCTTCGGCCAGGCGCAGGGTCACGCCGTCGTCGAACACCATGCCGTCGGCCTTGCACATCACGCCGTAGCGGGCCATGCCGACCTTCAGCTTGGTGTAGCCGTTGGTGTAGATGCGGTTGAGGAATTCTGCCGCGTCCTTGCCGCGGATCTCGATCTTGCCCAGGGTGGTGGCGTCCAGCATGCCCACCGAGTCGCGCACCGCGGCGCACTCGCGGTAGACCGCGGCCTCCATGTCCTCCCCGTCCTGCGGGTAGTACCAAGCGCGCTTCCACTGTCCGACGTCCTCGAACTTGGCGCCCTGCGCCAGGTGCCAGGAGTGCATCGGGGTCAGGCGCGCAGGGTCCAGCAGCTGCCCGCGGGTGCGGCCGGCCAGGGCTGCGAAGGCCACCGGGGTGTACGGGGCGCGGAAGGTGGTGGTGCCGATTTCCGCAGGGTTCTCGATGCCCAGCACCGCTGCGATCACGCCGATCGCCGCCACGCCGGAGGTCTTGCCCTGGTCGTTCGCGGTGGAGATCGAGGTGTAGCGCTTGATGTGCTCCACGGACTGCATGCCGGCGCCGGTGGCGCGCAGCACGTCGGCCACGGTCTGGTCGCGCTGCAGGTCCACGAAGTGATTCTTGTAGTGCACCGCCTCGTCGCCGGACAGGGATGGCACGAGCCAGACCGGGCGGGTTTCGCCGCTCGGGGCCGGCAGCGCCTGCGGCACGCTGGCGATGTGCTCGTAGCCTGCGGCGCTGGCCGCCGCGGCGCCGGTGGCGGCGCCCGCTGACAGGGCGCTGGCGGTGTCCAGCAGGCCGGTGATCGCGCCTGCAAGGTGCTGGTTGGCGATCGGGTCACCCGGGACGAAGGCGTGGATGCGGGTATCCCAGCTCAGCTTGCCCTGGCGCTGCGAGTACAGGTGCACCACCGGGTTGAAGCCGCCGGAGACTGCCAAAACGTCGGCCTCAAGGGTGCGGCTGGCGCCGAGGTTGTTGTCCTCGTCCAGCTCCGCGATGCTCACGCCGGACAGTTCGCCGTTCTCATCGGCCTGGGTGTCTGCCACGACCGAGCCGGAGATGACCTGCACGCCGGCTGCCACTGCCTCCGCGGCTGCCGCGGAAACGGTGTGGCGGGCGTCGACCACGGCGGCCACGCCGCCGGTGGCTGCCAGCTCCGCAACCAGCGGGTAGACCGAGTCATTGGTGGTGGCCACTACGATGTTGGATCCGGCGCGCACGCCGTAGCGGTTCAGGTAGCTGCGCACGGAACCGGCGAGCATGATGCCCGGGCGGTCGTTGTTCTCGAAGACCAGCGGACGCTCGTGGGCGCCGGTGGCGAGCACCACCTGGTTGGCGCGGATGTGCCAGACGCGTTCGCGGGACACGCCTGCGCCGGCAGGCCCGTCCAGGTGCACGGTGCGGCGCTGGACTGCGATCACGTAGTTCGCATCGTAGGAGCCGATGACGGTGGTGCGCTGCAGGTGGGTGGTCTCCTCAGCCGCCGCAAGCTCCGCGGCCACCTCGTCGATCCACACGTTGGAGTCCTTGCCGTCGATCTGCTCGCCGGCGGTGTCGCGCAGGCTGCCGCCTGCCACGGCGCGCTCGTCGAGCAGCAGCACGCGGGCTCCGGAGCGCGATGCCTCACGGGCGGCTGCCAGGCCGGCAGGGCCGGCGCCGACCACCAGCACGTCGGTGTGCTCGTGCACATGGTCGTAGTAGGCGGGATCGGTGTTCGGGTCCAGCACGCCCAGTCCGGAAAGCAGGGTGGCGTTCAGGTCCTGGGTGACGGAGACGGTGGTGGCTGGCAGCATCGATTCGTTGATGTCCTGGCCGTGGCGTGCGCCGACGGTGATCAGCGCGTTGGGCTCTTCCACCCCGGCGGCGAAGATGCCGCGCGGGCGGCCCAGGTACAGGGACTTGCCGCAGGAGCGCAGGCCGTTGGCGAGCATGGCGCTGGCCACGGTGTCCCCGCGGTAGGCCTGCAGCTCCTGGCCGTCGACGCTCAGGGACAGCAGGTCATCGCGGTCGACGACTGCGCTGGAGGCCACTGCTGCTGGAAGGCGGTATGGCTTGCTCATCGGGTGCCCCCTTCGGACAGTTCTGGGCGTGGTGCGCCGGCTGGGTAGACGGCCTTGAATTCATAGGTCACTGTGTCGCGCAGGGCGTTGAACCACTTGCGGCATCCGCCGGCGTGGACCCAGCGTTCGGCGAAGAGGCCCTTTTTGTTGCCGCGGTAGAACAGGTAGCGCGACCATTCCTTGTCGCTCAGGGCGTTCGGGTCTTCCGGGTAGGCGACGTGGGCTTCGCCGCCGTACTTGAATTCGTTTTCATTGCGTGGCCCGCAGTTCGGGCAATCGATCAACATCATGGTGGGGTCCTAGTGGGCCACGGCTGCTGCGCCGTGTTCGTCAATGAGGTGGCCGGTTTCAAAGCGGTCCAGGCTGAATGGTGCGTTGAGCTGGTGGGCTTCGTCGTTGGCAATGGTGTGGGCGAAGGTGAAGCCCGCGCCCGGGGTGCCCTTGAAGCCGCCGGTGCCCCAGCCGCAGTTCACGTACAGGTTCTGGATCGGCGTCTTGGAGATGATCGGCGAGGCGTCCATGGTGGTGTCCACGATGCCGCCCCAGGTACGCAGCACGTGCGCCCTGGCGAAGATCGGGAACAGCTCCACTGCCGCCGCCATCTGCTCTTCGATGACGTGGAAGGCGCCGCGCTGGCCGTAGCCGTTGTAGCTGTCGATGCCCGCGCCCATGACCAGTTCGCCCTTGTGGGCCTGGGAAACATAGACGTGGATGTGGTTGGACATGACCACGGTCGGGTGCACCGGCTCGAACAGCTCGGAGACCAGGGCCTGCAGCGGGTGGGACTGGATCGGCAGCTCGAAGCCTGCCATCTCGGCGAGCACCGAGGAGTGGCCTGCGCCGGCCAGTGCGACCTTGCCGGCGTTGATGGTGCCGCGTGTGGTCTTCACGCCGGTCACCTTCTCGCCGTCCTTGATGAAGCCGCTGACTTCGCAGTTCTGGATGATGTCGATGCCGTACTCGTTGGCCTTGCGGGCGAAGGCCCAGGCCACGTGGTCGTGCTTGGCGATGCCTGCACGCGGCTGGTAGGTCGCGCCCATGACCGGGTAGCGGATGTCGTCGCCCACGTTGATGATCGGGCAGGCTTCCTTGACCTGTTCAGGGGTCAGCCATTCGGCGTCCACGCCGTTGAACTTGTTCGCCTCGACGCGGCGGATGGACTCGCGCACATCGCCGAGGGTGTGGGCCAGGTTCAGCACGCCGCGCTGCGAGAAGAGGAAGTCGTATTCCAGTTCCTCGGGCAGCTGTTCCCACAGCTTCAGCGACTTCTCGTAGATGCCGGCCGACTCGTCCCAGAGGTAGTTCGAGCGGATGATGGTGGTGTTGCGGGCCATGTTGCCGCCGGCCAGCCAGCCCTTCTCCAGCACCGCCACATTGGTGATGCCGTGGTTCTTGGCCAGGTAGTATGCGGTGGCCAGGCCGTGGCCGCCGCCGCCGACGATGACGACGTCGTAGGACTTCTTCGGGTCAGGATTGGCCCACAGGAAATCTGGGTGCTCGGGTAGCAGATCAGCCATGATTATTCGGATACTTTCTTCAGCTCTGGGTACAGTGGGTGGGCCGCAGCCAAGGACAAAACACGATCCTTCAGA
>NZ_BJNY01000003.1 GCF_006539925.1 Glutamicibacter uratoxydans
ACTGAAGGATCGTGTTTTGTCCTTGGCTGCGGCCCACCCACTGTACCCGGACCTGGCTAAGGTTTCCGAGTAAGTTCTTCTAGCGAAGAAGAGGGGCCCGAACTGCGGACACATTCGCTTTTCGGGCCCTTCCCCTTTCACCAGCCGTGGAACATTCCCGGCCGATGAAACCAGCGCACGAGCACACTCGCGGCGCACCACATGTTTACTTCGGGTTGAGCACCCGAAGGACTTCGAGCTTCTAAGGATGTGACCCGCCATGGCGGTTAGCGTATTCGATCTCTTTTCGGTAGGCATCGGACCTTCGTCCAGCCACACCGTAGGGCCAATGCGTGCGGCGCACGCGTTCATCGCACACGTTGCGCGCGAGAACCAGCTTGATGCGCTGGCGTCCATCCGCGTCGACGTCTACGGCTCGCTGGCAGCCACCGGCAAGGGCCACGGCACCTTCACCGCCATCATGCTGGGCCTGGAAGGCTTTGAGCCGGAAACCATCCTGCCCACCCAGGTCGACGAACGCCTGGCAGACATGGCTGCCACCGGCGTGCTGCGCCTGGCCGAGCAGCTCGATGCCCGCAAGGACATCAACTACCGTGTCGAAGACATGATCCAGCATCCGCTGACAGTGCTTCCGCGCCACACCAACGGCGTCAAGTTCATCGCCCTGGACGCCGAAGGCAACGAGCTGTCCAACGAGACTTTCTTCTCCGTGGGCGGCGGCTTCATTGTTCGCGAAGGCGCCGAGGAGCGCATCGAAGCGAACCTCGAAGAGAAGGTCAAGCAGCAGCCCTACCCCTTCACCACCGCAGCCAAGCTGCTGGAGCACTGCACGAACACCGGCAAGTCGATCGCTGAAATCATGATGGCCAATGAAGAGGCCTACCGCACCCGCGAAGAGATCCGCTCCGGCCTGATCCACATCTACGAGGTCATGGAAGCCTGCAAGGACTCAGCCCTGGAGCGCACCGACGTGCTGCCCGGCGGTCTGAAGGTTCGCCGCCGCGCCCCTGAATGGCACGAGCGCCTGAAGAAGGAAGACAAGGACCGCGACCCCGTCTACTGGCAGGAATGGATCAACCTGGTCGCCCTGGCAGTGAACGAGGAGAACGCCTCCGGCGGCCGCGTGGTCACCGCTCCGACCAACGGCGCCGCAGGCATCATCCCTGCCGTGCTGTTCTACGCCACCCACTATGCGCCGGGCGCCAAGTTCTGGAACGAGGAGGAGAAGCACGACGCGATCGTGAACTTCCTGCTCACCGCTGGAGCCGTGGGCGTGCTCTACAAGGAGCAGGCGTCCATCTCCGGCGCCGAGGTCGGCTGCCAGGGCGAGGTCGGCTCCGCATCCTCCATGGCCGCCGGCGGCTTGGCAGAGATCCTGGGCGGCACCCCTGCCCAGGTGGAGAACGCGGCGGAGATCGCCATGGAGCACAACCTCGGCCTGACCTGCGACCCCATCGGCGGACTGGTGCAGATCCCGTGCATCGAGCGCAACGCTATCGCCGCTTCCAAGGCAGTGAACGCCGCCAAGATGGCCCTGATGGGCGACGGCGAACATCACGTGAGCCTCGATGAAGTCATCATCACCATGCGCGAAACCGGCAAGGACATGAGCGACAAGTACAAGGAAACCGCGATGGGCGGCCTGGCCGTCAACGTGGTCGTCTGCTAGCAGCCAACACCCCAAACCTTTGTCAATCGGGCCGAGGCAATTCTGTTCAAGGATTGCTTCGGCCCGATTTTCGTTTTCCCCAAGTAATTCATTGAGGAACGTGGCGTGCAGCGCTTCGTAACATCGGCTAATGTCTTGAGACCCAGATAACATGTATTCAATTGCTGGCGTTTTATGCTGACTTGGGGATGTAAATGAATAAGGCGTACAAGATTCTTTTCTTGGGGGACTTCCACTTCGGTGAAAGCTACAAGGAAGCTGGCGCAAAAATTCTAGAGGAACATGGCTACACACACGCCACAAAATATCTTCTGCCTTTTATTGACGAAGCCGACCACACAGTCTTCAACTTAGAATCGCCGATTGTCAATCCCAAAACAACCACCTCGGATCTGCGGGGCAAGAAGTCCTATATTCACTGGGCTGATCCAGCTGGAACCATCGATGCCTTGAAGGATCTGGGAGTCGACTGCGTATCCCTGGCCAACAACCACACCATGGACTACGGTGTGCCCGGAATCGTTTCTTCCTTCGATGCGCTGACCAAAGCCGGAATCAGCTATTTCGGTGCGGGATTGAACAACAGTGAATCAGGCCAGCCCTACCAGATTTCTATTCCAGCCGAACACGGCGGCGGAAAGATAAATGTCTTCGGCTGCTTCCAGTATTCACGGGTCCATGACAAGGACTATGAGTTTTATGCACGAGCAGAAAAAGCCGGTGCACAATCGTTGTCCCAGAAAAGCCAATTGCCGGCAATTCATCCTCAAGAAATCAACATTGCCTTCCCGCACTGGGGCTCAAACTACAAGTGGAAATCGGAAGCCCAAGAGCGTTTGGCGCAGCGGCTGGTCCACCACGGATTCGACCTCGTTCTTGGCCACGGTTCTCATGCGGTACAAGAAATCGAATCGCTGGATTCAACGCCGGTGGTGTATTCAATCGGCAATGGCATGTTCCAATCTGGAGGGCGCTACAAGGCCTTTGAAGAAAGCGACGGGATCGTTCCGTTCGGTTTCTGGACAATGATCGAGGTGGCCGGCGCTGACGGAGTCCAAACTGTCACGCTGAAGCTCTACCCGGTCACTGCAGACAACCGGAGCAACGGATTCCAACCCCGACCAGTGGACGCACAGCAGTTCCAGCGACTGCTCGACGCACTAGGTGAAAAGAACAACGGCAGCCAGAATCTCCAGCAGGGATCGGACGCACTCGGCAGCTACTTGTCATTGGAAGTCGCCGCGCGTTCATTCGAGCAGCCTGAAAAACTTGACGTCGATTTCAACCCACTGCTTAACACCAGCATCGCACCGCACATTTATACCGATGCCGGGACCAAGAAGATCCTCTTCGGCATGAACCGCTTTTCGCGCAGCTCGGGTCCTGAGACCATCGCCCTAGCGGCAGCCCAAGACGGTGCAACCCTCCAGTGGCTGGATGGACGACGCGCGCTGGTCACCGCCGGGGAACAACGCTTCCTTCTTCTCGGGCACAAAGGCACCGAATCATTTGTTGGGGCACGGACTATCGGCGACAAGCTCGCAACCTACGAATTGCTCGATGCCGCTGGCGTCAATACTCCTAAGACGGCGCTCGTCGCTTCCGCAGAAGAAGCTGTAGGCTTTCAGCGTTCTGTCGGCCAGCCGGTAGTGCTCAAGCCCCGCAACGGACAGAAGGGCAATGCCGTCAGCGTCAATCTGCTCGGAGAAGAAGAGATCGGCCAGGCTTTCTTGGATGCCGCCGCCTACGGCGAAGTGATCGTCCAAGAGCAAATCATTGGCACTGCGGAGTTCCGCTGTTTGACCTCGCCGGAAGAATGCGTCAGCGTTGTTCGCCGGGTCTTGCCATGGGTCCAGGGGGACGGGGTCAGCACGATTGAGCAGCTGATAGTCAAGGAGAACTTGCGGCGGCAGCTTTACCCGAGCACCTATGACGGGCATACTCCAACTTCCGGGACCATCGAGCGCTACCTGAATTCCCAGAATCTGTCCTTGGACACCGTTCTAGAGCGGGGACAACGTCGCCAAGTTCTCAACTTCGGTGGGCTCAGTTCGGGCGCCGAGCCGTTTGAGGTTTTTGAAGACGTTTCGGACTCGGTCAAAGACAGCGCCAGTGCAGCAGTTGCTGCGATCCCGGGACTCGGCTGGGGCGGCGTTGACATCATGTTGGATCAGGCAGGCGAACCATATGTCATTGAGATCAACTCGGATGCAGGTATTACCGGCTCGCAATTCCCGTTCTATGGGGTGCCGAAGAACGTCGGGGCATACCTCTATGAACTTCACCGGGACCACCGAGCGGCCATCGATCCGGAGCAATTCCCCATCGCCAACCCGCAGACTGCCATTAGCGGGCAGCAGAAGCTGAGCAGCCTGCTGCGTGCATCCTACAGAGCTTCGGGGTATGAGGTTCAGAGCGTTGGAAAACGGCTTACCCAGGTAAGAGACAACGAAGGCCAATCGAAGTGGCTGCTTGGCTGCGCGACCAGCGACGACCTTGAAACTGTCCAGCGAATCAGTGGAGAACACTTCACCATCCGCAAGCTGTTGCGAATAGGAAAGGTGCTGGTGCCTCGGGCACGGGTGATCCGTTCAGAAAAGGACAAGTCATTCTTCACTCTGGGAACTGCTGACAAGGTGGTGATTGCCCGTCGTCGCGACGCATGGGGCAACTCGGAGAACCAAGTGCTCACCGCGGATGAACTGGAAAATCTCAGCCCTGTGGGCAGACCCTACGTCCAGGCCATGTATGCAGGTGAACGCTACCTCGTCTGTGCCACACCGGATCAAACCTTGGCGATTCTTGCCGACAGAGAAAGCAATGACGCGGATGTACAAAAACTTGGTGCCATCGCGCAGAAAGCCACAGCGAGTATTCCGAAACTGCGATGGGGTGCATGGAACGTCCTGGTATCGGCTGGGCGAACCATGGTCGAGGGACTGAGTACCGATCCATTGCTCAATGAGCAGCAGAAGCTGGTATTCGGTGATCTTGGCAAGGTGCTCAACGCGATCTAGACGCTTAAACTGCTTCCTGTCCAACGTTATTGATCCGGGTCAATCATCTCGGTGCACAGTGCTGAGCGGACCTAGGGCAGCACAGAGTACAGCGAAAGAAATGGCCTCCAGGAATATCAAGGAAAGCACCGCAAAACAGTACGTCGGCAGGGTCAAGGCCAACATGCGGAAGCCGGCATCGCCGCCAGCACCCGGCTCGATCTGGGGAAGATCGCCTGTGTGCACGGCTAAATCGAGCCAACGCTCTGAGTCGCAGCCAGGCGTAGGCCTGTCGATGAAAGGAGACGGGCTGCATGGACGGCGAACCAAGTCGATCCATATGCAGGCAAGGACCGCGTCCCTGTCTGCTTATTTCACAGCGTCTTATCCGGGCGGATGCTCCCCAGCGAACAGGTAGTTCGCCCGGAGCTCTCTAATGCCGCATCCTTGGTATTTCCGGACAGTAGTTGTCGGACCAGCCATTCGCACCTACCCTAAAACATGCTGACTGCCGCCTTACGTTAGGAGTATCGTCAATGGCTGCGCCCCTGATCTACATCAGCTTCCCTGGAACTGCCCGCGAAGCGCTGAATTTCTATGCCCAGGTCTTCGGGGGAGAACTTTCGCTGTACACCTGCGAACAGTTCGGCAGGAACGACGGCCCACCCGACGCGATCGCCCACGGCATGCTTACCGGACCTGTCGCCTTGGCTGGATCCGACGCGGCACCCGGCGAACCAAGCCTGCACACCGAAGGCATCATGCTGTCATTGCTCGGCACCGACGAACCAGCAGTCCTGCAGGAATGGTTCGACAAGCTCAGCGTTGGCGGGACGGACATTGACCCATTGGCCCTACGTTCTTGGGGCGACTGGGACGGACAGGTCACCGATCGCTATGGACTGCGCTGGCTCATCGGCTATCAAATCGGGGAATGAGCGCTGGCTGACCCTGTGACGTAGCCAACCAAAGGTTTGGAAGCCTGGACATTGATGATATGAATTGAGGAAGGGCATTCGTCCCTGAGGCATCTGCCGCCAGAAGAAATCTATCCAGGAGGTGAGCTGCATGGAAGACGGACCGAGTCGATCTATGTGCACGCGATCTCTTGGAGACGAATCTTAACGAGCAGGTTTTTCCTTCTGCCTGCCCGCGCATGCGTCTGTGAGTTCGCGCTATTGAACTACACGCCGATGCGCCTGAAATCCTCAGCATAAATACTGGTCGACTTTTCACCTGTTAATTTGCCGCGCCCCGACATTATCCCCGGGACCCGATGCCTTGGATTTCCGCGCCAAACACCTTGTTTGGGGGACTTACCATGAACACCTTCGAGAAAGTAGACTTCTCTACTACTTCACGCCAGATCCGCACCGCCCTGAAAGAGCGCGATTTCGCCGCCATCACCTCGATCCTGCGGGTCTTGAACAACACCGAGATCATCGAGCAGCTCGACGTGCTGGAGCTGACCGATGCCGCCATTGTCTACCGGCTGCTGGACAAGCACCGGGCGTTGGAGATCTTCCAGGAGCTGGATGCACCGGTGCAGGCCGACCTCATTGGCGGCCTGCAGCGCAGCCAGGTCCTTGAAGTCTTCGCGGGCATCGACGCCGCAGACCGGGTGGCGTTGCTCGACGAGCTGCCCGCCAAGGTGGCTACCAGCCTGCTGCGTGGGCTGGATGCGCCGGCCCGCCGCGAGACCAGCGTGCTGCTTGGCTACCCGGAAGGCTCCACCGGCCGGGTGCTGGAAACCCGCTTCACCACGCTCTACCCGCAGCTTTCGGTCCAGCAGGCGCTGGCGCGGCTGCACCTGCGGCTGGCAGAAACCGAAGAACAGTCGACGGTCATGGTCATCGACACCGACCGCCGGCTGCTCGGTGTGGTGCACCTGGCGCAGCTGCTCGCCGCCGACCCGCAGGCGCAGATTTCCACCCTGCTGCGCGAGGCACCCACCGCCGATGTCCATGAGCCGGCGGCGGACGCCGCCCGTCGGCTGGCAAATTCCAAGTGCGAAATGCTTCCGGTGCTCGATTCCGAGCACCTCGTGGTGGGCATGCTGACCTGGCCCGACGCCGTGGACATCCTGGAAGACGCGGAGGAGGAGCGCACCGCGCGCAGCGCCGGCGCCGAACCGCTGCACCGGCCCTACCTGGGCACGCCGATCCGCAAAATGGTGCGCGCCCGCATCATCTGGCTGCTGGTGCTGGCCATCGGCGCCACGCTGACGGTCAAGGTGCTCTCCAGCTTCGAGGCGACCTTGGAATCCATGGTGGTGCTCAGCCTGTTCATTCCGTTGATCGTCGGGATCGGCGGGAACACTGGAAATCAGGCGGCCACCACGGTGACCCGGGCGCTGGCCATGGGGGAGGTGCGGGTCAACGACATCGGCCGGGTGCTGGTGCGCGAGGTCCGCATCGGCGCGGTGCTCGGGGCGAGCCTGGGAGCCATCGGCTTCATCATTTCCGCGCTGATCTTCGATGCGCAGGTGGCGGCGATCATCGGGCTCACGTTGGTGGCCCTGTGCACCATCGCCGCCTCGGTGGGCGGGATCATGCCGGTGATCGGCAAGCTGCTGAAGGTGGACCCGGCGGTGTTCTCCAACCCGTTCATCTCCACCTTCGTGGACGCCGCGGGGCTGATCGTCTACCTGTCGGTCGCAGTACTTGTCCTTGGATAAATACCGCGCACGCGGAATAAATCTGCGGGCAGCGATGTCGTACTTGGTATGCCTCAAAGCAAACTATTTACTCCCGTGACCATCCCCGCCCGCAGCGGCGCCGGCCTGGCCCTGCGCAACCGCGCGGTGCTGCCGCCGATGTGCCAGTACTCCATCGACAAGCAGGACGGGGTGCCGACCAGCTGGCAGCTGGTGCACCTGGGCTCCCGGGCCTCTGGCGGATTCGGCCTGGTGATCGCCGAGGCCACCGCGGTGGTGCCCGAAGGCCGCATCTCCAACCTCGACGTGGGCCTGTGGAACGACGAGCAGGTGCAGGCCTGGAAGCCGATCACGCAGTTCATCCACTCCCAGGGCGCGGCCGCCGGCGTGCAGCTGGCCCATGCCGGCGCCAAGGCATCCACCTACGGGTGGCTCAAGGAGCTGGAAGAGGCAGGCAAGACCGGAAGCCTGAGCGAGGCCGACGGCGGCTGGCAGACAGTCACCAGCTCGCCCAGCGAACTCTACGGGCTGAACCCGGCCGCAGAAATGAGCCGCGAGCAGATCGCAGAATCCGTGCAGTCATGGGCGGACGCCGCCCGCCGTGCCGACGAGGCAGGATTCGACCTGATCCAGATCCACGGCGCCCACGGCTACCTGATCCACCAGTTCCTCTCCCCGCTGAGCAACCAGCGCACCGACGAATACGGCGGCAGCTGGGAAAACCGCACCCGCTATGTGCGCGAGGTGGTTTCCGCCGTGGCCGCCGTGTGGCCCCACGACAAGGCCCTGGGCATCAGGCTTTCCGGCGAAGACTGGGTCGAAGACGGCTGGGACATCGAGCAGACCGTGCGCCTGGCCCAGGAGCTCTACACCTTAGGTGTGCGCGCCTTCGACCTGTCCAGCGCAGGCATCGGCCCCTACCACGGACCGACCGGCCCGGGCTACCAGGTGCCGCTGGCTGCCGCGGTGAAGGCCGCCCTGCCTCAGGACGCCTTCGTCACCGCGGTGGGCGTAATCACCGAGCCGGCCCAGGCCGAGCACATCCTTGTCACCCACCAGGCCGACGGGGTCAGCATCGGACGTGCAGCGCTGGGCGACCCGCAGTGGGCCAACCGCGCCGCCAAGGCGCTGGGCGCGCCGGGCGCCACCCCTGCGCAGTACTGGCGCGGCCGCTGGTAAACCGGCTAGTGCCATGCTGATTTGGGCATTTTTGGGCGTAACTGACAGCCAGTTTGCTCCCAGCTCTTCCAGCGGCGAATTTGTGGTGTTAGGTTAGTGCCACGGATCAAGTCGCATCGCGGCATGCGCCGCGTGTGGAAGGGAGTCAGCATGGCACTTCGCGCGGATTCTAATGGAATCGACGCTTCGCTCTACCGAAAGACCGGCTCATGGAGCACGGCACTGGTGGACGCCTCACTTGGCACTACGGCAGCCCAGGAGGCCGCCGACGAACTCCCCGGGGAAGTGGCAAAGCTTCTGAAAAGCCAGCAGACCCCCAGCGCCGACGCCGAGGCAGTGGTCTCCGCCTTGGAACCGGCCCAGGGTCTTCGCGCACCGGTGGCGCGGTTCATCGCGGTCCACGACGGACAGGTGGTTCTGAACGAACTGATTCCAGGACTGAAAGTCGACGCCCCGCAGGTAGAAACCGGGGCATTCCCGAACTTCACCGCACTGGCCCGCGCCCGCGGCGGCGCCTTCTCCTACCTGGTGGCAGAGGTCGGCCGCGACGGTGGCGAAGTCCACCTGTACAACACCACCTCGCCGGCCCGGCTGGCAAGCCGCGGCATCGTCGGCGCGCCGGAGGAAATCCGCCACGCCCGCAAGGTGCCGGGCAAATACGACCAGCCCAAGGCCCAGGCGGCCGCCGATGAGATGATCCGGCGCAACACCGAAGAGGTTGCGCAGCTCATCGACGAGATGGCCAAAGACAACTACGTGCGCCTGATCGTGCTCTCCGGAGACATCAAGGCCCGCGAGGCAGTCGTCGCCGCCCTGCCTGCGGCGCTGCAGGAATACGTGGAGGTCATCGACGCGCACACCCGCACCGGCGGCGCCGATTCCAAGCAGGTACAGGAGCACATCGCAGCGCTGGTGGACGAGGTCAAGTCCTCGGCCGTGGCGGCGCTGGAAGCCCGCGTGGCGGCGCAGTCCGGCAACGGCCGCTCGCTGCTGGCAGTGGGCCTGGACGAGGTGGTCACCGCGCTGCAGTCGGCCCAGGCCGAGGTGGTGCTGGTGGGCCAGTACCAGGACGAGCACACGCTGCGCGCCCTGATCGACGAGCCGTGGGTCGCCCACCAGGACGGGGACGACCATGCGGAGCTGGTCATCGGCGAATGGCCCGCCCCCGAGGTGCTGCTGCGGGCCACCGCACTGACCGACGCCACCATCCGCTATGTGCCTGACAGCATCATTCCGGACGGCGCAGGCATCGCGGCCCTGCTGCGCTGGGCCAAGGCCTAAAAAGTACAAGAAAAAAGTCCAGCGCGGGAAGCTCCCGCGCTGGACTTTTCTAGTTCTCCGGATCCCTGTACTGCTGCTCCCTGTTTTCCGGCGCCTGCGGCGGAGCCCAGTAGGCCTGGGGCTGCTGGCTGTAGTGCGCCGGGTAGGCGATCGGCCACGGCGCCAGCAGCGGCGCCGGCGCGCTGCGCGGGGCAGGGCCGGCGGTGCGCACAATGTTCTTGCGCGCCGCGAGCTTGGCGATGATGAAGGTCAGCACGGCGGTCATCACGGTAGAGGCGGCCAGCGCCTGCCAGCTGGATTCGGTCTCGTTCACGTCGATCTGCCCGATCGCACTGAGCAGGAACAGCGAGGTGTTGTTCACCACGTGCACCGCGATCGCCGCCTCCAGCCCGCCGGTGCGCCAGGTCAGATAGCCGGCGGCCACCGCGAACACCGTCACGTCAAGCAGCCCGTAGACATCGTAGAGGTGGCCGAAGGTGAACAGCGGCACCGGCAGCAGGATCGCGAAGGCGGGGTGCTTGAGCCAGCCGCCCACCGCCTGCATGAACGCGCCGCGGAACACCAGCTCCTCGGCGGTGCACTGCAGCGGGGTCAGCACCACCACCAGCAGCGCATAGAACAGCGGGTTGGCGGGCATGAACTCGGAGGGCGAGGCAGTGGTGCTGGTGTCCAGCGCGTCGAAGATGAAGGACAGCGAGAAGTACACCGCGTACACCAGCGTGCTCACCGCCGCCACCAGCCCCAGCCAGCGCCAGCGGATCTTCCCCGTCACTGACAAGAGCAGGCCGATGGGCTTGGCCCCCAGCAGCAGGTAGGCAAGCCACACCGCCGGGATCATCACGATGATGGAGATCATGGTCAGGAAGAACGCCGCCGGGTTGCTCATGTCCATGAGTGTTTCGTCGAAGTAGGCGTCGATGGCCGCGTCGTCGGCATTCCAGAAGGCCGGGTTGAAGAGCATCGAGGCGAACAGCGCCACCATGACCATCGCGGTGAGCACCAGGAAGAATCCGGTCCCGGTGCCCAGCATCGCCAGCGGCCGCCACCAGCGGTAGCGCTCGTCGCGGCGCAGCAGCCGGTGGTACTCGTACTGGGGATCCTGCCCGGGTGCCTGTGCTGGTGCCTGTCCTTGGGCTTCGCTCATGCTCATGCCTACCATTTTCGCCTGCCCGCGCCTGTCCGGGCATGAGTCTTTGGGAGGATTTATCGCTGTCTTTGGCTACGATGGTGCACGAGTTTCTTTGCCGCCACCTACCGCTCGGAGCACCGTGGGCCACCATCATGACGCAGAAATCCTGCAAGACCCGGCACGCCGCAAGCGCGCCTCTATCATCCTCTGGGCCATCCTCGCGCCCATCGGCGCGCTCGCGCTGATCCTGGTCATCGCGCTGTGGCCGCAGGGCAACTACGACAAGTTCGCCCTGGCAGGATCCATGGACACCGCCGGGGGAGCGGTGATGACCACCGGCACCGTGGTGCGCAGCGGCGTGGAAGCCTGCCCCTCCTCCCAGGGCCTGGAGGACGTGGGCGGCAAGGTGCTGGACTGCGAGGTCACCTACCTGATGCCCGCCGGCGGCGGGGCGCAGATCCAGCTGGAAATCCCCGCCGAGACGCTGACCTCCCGCCCCGCACGCGAGGGGGATGTGATCCGCTACCTGGATCTGTCCAAGGCCGCCGGGAATTCAGGCACCAACTACGTGTTCGTCGACTTTGTGCGCACCGTGCCGATGGCGCTGCTGGCCATCTCCTACGGCGTGGTGGTCGCCCTGGTGGCCGGCTGGCGCGGGGTGCGCGCGATCCTGGGGCTGGTCGGCGGCATCGGGTTCATGATCCTGTTCATGGTCCCGGCGCTGCTGGAGGGCGGCAACCCGGTGCTCATCGGGCTCACCGGCTCCACCGCGATCATGTTCGCCGCCCTGTACTTTGCCCACGGGCTGAACGCGAAGACCTCCACCGCGCTGCTGGGCACGCTCTTTGGCCTGGGCGTCACTGCGGGGCTGGCGCTGTGGCTGACCGACGCGGCGGCGCTGACCGGGGCGCACGACGAATCGGCGATGACCCTGTCCACCGTCGCACCCCAGGTCTCGCTGACCGGCCTGCTGATCTGCTCCATCCTCATTGGCGGCATGGGCGTGCTCAACGATGTGACGATCACGCAGTCGGCCACCGTGTGGGAGCTTGCCGAATCCAGCCCCGCCGCCAGCGCCCGGGAGCTGTTCACCCGCGGCATGCGCATCGGCCGGGACCACATCGCCTCCACCGTCTACACCATCGCCTTCGCCTATGCCGGCGCCGCGCTGCCGGTGCTGGCCATCGCGGCGCTGAGCAGCCAGGGCTTCGGCACCACGCTGAGCACCGGGGAAATGGCGGAGGAGGTCATCCGGATCCTGATCGGCTCCATCGGCCTGGTGCTTGCCATCCCGGTGACCACGCTGATCGCGGTGCTCGTGGTCAAGGCCACCGGCACCGGGGGAGCGCACGGCAGGCGCGCGCTAAGTGCGAATCATTCTCATGAGTAATGTAGAATAGTTCTCAATAGCGCTCCTGAACTAGAAAGCCTCCAGTGAAAACCCGTTCACTTCTCGCCCCGCTGTCCATCCTCCCCTTCGCCGCACTGCTGCTCTCCGGCTGCACCGCTGACGCGCAGGGCACAGCCTCTGCCCCGCCCGCAGACATCAACATCGTGGCGTCCACCAATGTCTACGCGGACATCGCCCGCGCCGTGGCCGGGCAGGACGCCCAGGTCAGCGAGGTCATCACCTCCAGCGCCCAGGACCCGCACTCCTACGAGCCCACCGCCCGCGACAAGCTCACCGTCTCCAAGGCCTCCATCGTCCTGGCCAACGGCGGCGGCTACGACCAGTTCATGGACTCGCTCTACGGCTCGCTGCCCAAGGAGCAGGCGCAGGAGATTGCGATGGTCCACGCGGTGGACTACTCGCCGGTGACCCACGAAGGCAAGCCGGTTGACAACGCCGACGGGCATGCCGACCACGACGAGCATGACGCCGCCGACGGCCACGGCCACGAGCACGCTGACTACAACGAGCACATCTGGTATGACCTGGACTCCATGAGCGCGCTCGCCGACGCCCTGGCGCAGCAGCTGGGCGCGCAGGACTCCGCCAACGCCGAGGAGTACAAGCAGAACGCCGCCGCCTTCAACGACGGCATCACCACGCTGCAGGCCCAGCTGGCGGAAGCTGGACTGGAGAAGCGCAGCTACCTGATGACCGAACCGGTGCCCTTCCACCTGCTGGAAGATGCCGGCATGGTCAACAAGACCCCCGCCGGGCTGAGCGAGGCCATCGAGGAGGGCGAGGGCATCGCCCCGCTGACCATGAAGCAGTCCGATGAGATGCTCGCTTCAAAGGGCGTTGGCATGATGGTCTACAACACGCAGACCGAAGGAGCAGAAACCAAGGCGCTGCGCGCCAAGGCCCAGGAGGCAGGCGTGCCGGTGGTCGAGCTGACCGAGACCATCACCGACGGCTCGGGCTATCTGCAGTGGATGCAGGAGAATATTTCGGCCCTGGCCTCCGCGGTGAACCGCTAGCCGGTACGTACACTTGAAACCATGGCGTTGATTCCTGCAACAGTTCACCAGCTCGCCGGCAAGGCCCAGTCGTTGCTGGCTGAAAAGTCGGTCCGTGCGCAGATTGCCAGCAGCTCCCGCGAACTGGATCAGGCGGACGCCGTGCTCTTCTTCGCCGAGGGGCCAGGCCAGTTCTACCAGCTCGATGTCTGGATCGAGACCTTCCACCGTCTGGCCGCCGCGGGCCTGAAGACGGGGGTCATCGCCATGGACGCGCGCAGCGCCCGGCTGGTGCTGGAAAACAGCAGCCTGCCGGTGCTCTTCTCGCACTCCATCGAGCACATCGAAACCCGGCTGCGCGCCATCGGCGCCCGCGCTATCTGCTATGTGAACAACTCGCAGCGCAACTTCACCATGCTGCGCTTCAACGGCCCGGCCCATGTGCACCTGAACCATGGCGAGTCGGAGAAGGCCTCCATGGTTTCGCATCAGCTCAAGGCCTATGACTACGCCTGCGTCGCCGGGCCGGCCGCGGTGGAGCGCATCGCGGACTCCATCTCCCGCTTCGACCTCGCCGCCCTGGTGCAGATCGGCCGCCCGCAGCTCGACGGGCTCAAGCCCGCCGAGCCCAGCTCCACCACCCGAGTGCTCTACGCACCGACCTGGGAGGGCGACTCGGCCGCCATGGCCTACTCCTCGCTGCCCGACTACGGCGAACGCATCCTCGCCCAGCTGGACGCCGACCCGAACTTCGAGGTCCGCTTTCGCCCGCACCCCAAAACCGGCGACGCCTCGCCGGCTGCCAAGAAGGCGGCGGCCGCGCTGAAGTCCGCCTACTCGCACCTTTTGGACCCCGTCCACGACCCTGGCCAGTCGCTGGTCTGGGCCGACGTGGCGATCTGCGACATCTCCGCCATGGCCTACGACGCCGTCGCGCTGAACGTCCCGCTGATCCTCGCCGGCGACCGCGAGAGCCGGCTGCGTTCCGGGCTGCCCTCCGCCCAGCTGCTCGGCCGCGCCAACGGCCTGGCCGATCGCGTCGCCCAGCTGGCGGCCTCCGGGGTCTCGGGGCGCCAAAAGCAGCTCTCCCAGTACTTCTTCGCCACCACCGAGCCGGGAGCAGCCACCAAGAAGCTCGGCGACCTGCTCCGCAGCTTCTAGCCGCCGCGCGCCGTGACCTTCCTCTCCACGCTCTTCCTGGTGCTCGCCGTGCTCGGCTGGTCCCAGTACGGCGCCAGGCTCGCGCTCAACAGCAGCGTCCCTGCCTCCTCCAAGATCCTTGCCGCCCTCGGTGACCCGGTGCTCATCTGGCTCTGGGTGCTGCTGCTTGCCATCAGCGCCAACGGCCTGTCCGCGAACCGCGCCGAGGCCTCCGCCGGCATTACCGCGGTGGTCTTCGGTGCGCTGCTGTCCTTTGCCGCCTGCGTCCTGGCGGCGCTGCTGGCGCGGATCCGCCGCCGGCGCATTTCCGCCGGAACCGGAACTGCCGACGACTACCGCAGCTGGCCCAGGCTGCTGCTCTTGCTGGCTGGCCACGGCGCAGGCATCGGCATCGGCCTGCTGCTCCTGTCCCTCTGGATCTCGCTCGGCACCAGCTGAATCCCTCGAACACGCGGGCGTTATCACAGGCTAGAACAAAAATCAAAACATTCGGATAAAACACTTCACAATCCAGTCATGCCAGCGTAAACTGGAGATATGTTCGAAACATACGAGGTAGAAGAAAACTACTTCGAAGCACACGACTGGCAGGAAGAGTGCTTCGACCAAGCACCCCACCTGGACCCCTGGGACGCCCGGTTCATCAACGACGCCCTCCGCTCCGGGAACACCGCTGATCTGTGCACCATCATGGGCCAAGCTGAAGCCTATAAAGCGTTCTGGTCTTCCATCGAAGCCCGCGCCGCGGCCCGTATCGACGCCT
The DNA here is from genome assembly GCF_006539925.1 of Glutamicibacter uratoxydans. Lineage (GTDB taxonomy): Bacteria > Actinomycetota > Actinomycetes > Actinomycetales > Micrococcaceae > Glutamicibacter > Glutamicibacter uratoxydans. The sequence continues at coordinate 15,241 of NZ_BJNY01000003.1, forward strand.
CCACCGGAGCCCAGCCCACACGCCACACCTCCACCCAGGAACGGGGCACCGCGCACTTCATCTCCCTGGCTCGCCGCCAGTCCCCGCGCGGATCGATCACCTACCTGCGCCGCATCCGCCACTTGGTCCCCAACATGCCTTACACCTTCTCCCAGTTCGAACGCGGCGTCCTAAATGAGAAAACCGTCCTGGCCATCCTCGCCCCGCTCGACGACCTGACCGAAGAGCATCACAAGAGCTTCGACAACTTCTACTCCGATAACCCTGACCTGTTCAACGGAGCCGGCATCAAGGAAGCCAAGAACATCGCCCAGCAAGCGGCCGACAAGCTCCTGGGCACCGAACGGCTCAAGGACATCAAGGACACCACCGCCGCCCGGTACGTGAGGATGCGGAAGGGCAAGGACTGCATGTTCCTCAACGCCAAAGTCCCCATCGACACCGGTACCGCGTTCAAGGACTTCCTTGACACCGAAGTCGCCTCCGCCAAAGCCAAGGGAGATGAACGCACCCCAGCGCAGATTCGAGCGGACATCTTGCTGCGGGCGGCGACAGGCAACCCGTTGGACCAGCCGCTGCCAGTCAGGCTGCACCTGGGATTGATCATGACTGATCAGAACCTGTTCATGCAGCACCGGGAGAACGTAACCCTCACCGGATATGGCAGCCTGCCCGACGACTACGCGCAGCGGCTCATGCTCGCCTGCCAGATCGAAGGGGAGAATCCCAGCGACGAGTTCCAGGCGGCCATCGACCAGCAGATCAAAGCCCTGCCGTACCTGCGACGCCTCTATCTGGCCCCAAACCAGCAAGACCTGGTCTGCATGGACTCAAGGGAACGCTTGTTCACCGGGCAGCTGCGACATCTGATCCAGCTGCGCGACCCGTACTGCCGCACCCCGTACTGCGACAACAATGTCAAGCATGCGGACCACATCAAACAAGCCGCCAAGGGCGGAGAAACCAGTTTTGATAACAGCGGCATGAAGTGCGGGGCCTGCAACCTGGCGAAGGAAGCGAAGGGGTGGGAGGAAGAAGTCGTGATTTCTGGTGCACCGCACCGGATCGTGATCCGACCGACCTCGGACACCGAGTTTATTTCCTCCCCGCCGCCGATCCGCGGGGTGGTTCGCACCATTCGTTCTTGGTTCCAGCGCAGGGATCTGATCCCTCCGGTACCGGTGAAATATCCAAATCCTCCCAAGGACGAGAATGACAGGATCCGCCGCAGGACAGTGAAGCGGCCCAGCCCGTATCCTCCGCCGATGCCGCCGTATCTTCCTCCGGAACTTGATCCGAACTCGGATTTCTAAGACTAATTTTCAACCGTTAGATGCGTGAAGGCGCGTCAGCTGCACTGGGTTAGTGTGCGGCTGACGCGCCTTGACGCTGTCCTGCAATAAATTATTTGCGGCTATCCCAGCTTCAACTGCAAGCACTCCACGCTCAGCTCGGCGACAATGATGTCAGCATGCTGTTCAAGTTCTTTTCTTGAGTGGGTTCCGCTGACGCAAATAGGAATCATTCCTGCAGCCTTGGCGGCTTGAAGCCCGGGGATGGAATCTTCAAACACGGCGATGCGACGGGGATCTTCCAGCCCCAGGCGGTGGGCCGCCATGTGGAAGCCTTCTGGATCTGGTTTGCCCACAGCGACGTCTTCGTCAGTGACAACCGTTTCGAACAGCGGCAGAATTCCGGCGCGTTCCAAGGCCGGGATGACCTGCTTTCGACTTGCACCGGTCACGACAGCCATCTTGATTGAACGCGCACTCAGTTCGCGCACCAGTTCAATACATGAGGTGCTGATTGTTTGCTCCTTGCGGATGCGCACGGCATATTCCGCGTCAATGATTTCGAGGAATTCCGGGATCGAAGTGCTGCAAACCCCGGGTTTGGCCATGGCCTGAATGCCGCCGAGGATCTCCCTGTCGTTACGGCCGGCAAGCTCAGCATGGTAGGCCTCAGCAGTGAGCGTCACGTCAAAGTACTTGGCGGCAAGCTCAATGAAGAGTTCACGAAGGATTGGCTCATCGTTTGACAGCGTGCCGTTGAAGTCGAAGAGGACTCCGTCCACTAAGTCCAAGGATATGGCGGGCTGTGACAGGGTGCTGTGCATTGGTGAATCCGATCTTGATACTGTGTTGAACAACCCCAACGGTCTAGACCACTGGGTAACGGGAACAAGCTATGCACCGTAGATGTACTGCCGGTCGGGATTGAATGACTGGCAGACGCCATCTGCATTAACGCGCGGTAAAGAACATGAAGGGAAACTGTCATCGACGTCGAAGAGCTCTTGAGCGCAGCCCAGGATCTAGTGCTGGATCCTGCGCTGTCTGCCCATCAATCCATCAGCGAATGGCTTACCGGGCTTATCGCAGAACAGCGGCTTCCCCAAGGATTCAAACTTCCTGCGGAAAGAAGATTCTCACAAGCGCTCGGCGTCAGCCGCATGACACTACGACAAGCGCTCGAGTCTTTGCAGCAGGATGGATCGATTCTCCGAGTCGTTGGAGCCAAGGGTGGTTCATTCGTTGCTGAAGCCCGGGTTCCAGTGGATATCTCCAACCTCATGGGGCTGAGTAAGCAGCTGCTGAAAAGTGTGCATAGCGCCTCATCAATCGTGATTTCCGCACAGACGATCTCAGCCGAAGCGGCGGTGGCCGAAGCGCTGCAACTGCCTGTTGGCGAAGAGGTGCACCGCATTCACCGTTTGAGGTATGCGGGTGCCACTCCGGTGGTCATTGAGGAGAGTTTCCTGCCGGCAGGGTTGTTTCCGAGATTTCTGGAATTGGATCTTGACGGGTCGATCTACGAGCTGATGAGTTCCCGGTATTCTCTTGCGCCGTACTCGTCGGTGGAGGAGTTGAACCCGGTGATTATTTCCGAAGCTGATGCGAAGCTGATGGAAATCAAAGCCGACAGCGCAGTTCTTGGCGTGAAGCGGACCGCGCTGGCCAAGAATGGCCAGCCGGTGGAATACTCCCGAGATCTGATCCGGACCGACCGCTTGAAGATCGTGGTCTCTGGGCGCGTCGGAGACGCTACGTAATGCGGATGTGAGCGGAACCATAAAGGTCTAGACCATTGTTCACCTTGCAGACACCTTGAGGTCGTTGCTCGGAAACGTAGCGTCATTAGTTTGAATCATGCCAGCGGGTTACTGAGCCCACTTCACTGACATGAAAGCAATCTCGCAATGAGCAAGTTACAGAATCCTCACTCTCGCAGCTTCTTTGCTGCTTCGCGCCGCACGGTGCTTCGTTCGGTTGCAACCCTTGCAGTGGTTGCTACCTTGGGTGGAACTTTGACCGCCTGCAACCAGGCTTCGATCGCAGAAGCCGCGGTGGGCACCTCGCTGGATGAAATCACCAAGCTTGCCAAGGACGAAGGCACCGTACAGCTGATTGCAGTTCCAGAGGACTGGGCCAACTATAAGAGCCAGTTCGAAACCTTCACCAAGAAGTACGGTGTGGCCACTCCGGTGGTCAATCCCGATGCCTCCAGCGCCGACGAACTGACCGCTGTGAAGAACCTCAAGGGCCAGTCGACGCAGCCTGATGTGATCGACATCGGCTACTCCTTCACCGGAAAGGCTGAAGAGCAAGGCCTGATCGAAGCCTACAAGCCAAGCAACTTCGAGGCGATCCCGGATAACTTGAAGGATCCCGAAGGCATGTGGGTCGGCGCCTACTACGGCGTGGTGCAGGTGGGCACGAACACCAGCGTCGTCGAAGCACCGAAGACTTGGGATGATCTGCTGGACCCGAAGTACAAGGGCAAGGTGGCGCTGCCGGGCGACCCGCGCAAGGGCGCATCGTCGATCGCGGCGGTGTTCGCCGCAGCGCTGGCCCACGGCGGCAGCGTCGACAACATCCAGCCGGGCATCGACTTCTTCGAGAAGCTTGCCAAGTCGGGCAACCTAGTCTCGATTACTTCTCCGGTCTCCGCATTGAGCACCGGGCAGGCGGCAGTGGTCCTGGACTGGAACTACAACTTCCTGGGCATGGAGAAGGAACTGGCCAAGTCCAACGTCAAGCTGGAAACCACCACCTTTGACGACGGCGTCTTCGGCAACTACTACGCGCAGCCAGTGGTCGCGAACTCCCCGCATCCGAACAGCGCGCGCCTCTGGGTGGACTGGCTGACCAGCGACGAAGCTTCCGAGCTCTTCGCACTGGGCGGCGGCATCCCTGCACGCTACGTCGAACTGAAGAAGGCGGGAAAGCTCTCCGACGAGGCGCTGGCGAAGCTGCCGGATGCCGATGTCATCTCCAAGATCACCTTCCCGACCGTCGAGCAGGGCGAAGCAGCCAGCCAGCTGATCGTTGAGCAGTGGGCCCAGAAGGTTGCCTCCCAGTGATTTCTCCAACCCGGCGCAGGCTCCCCGGCTGGGTTGGGGCGGCACCGCTGCTGATCTTCCTGACAGTCTTCCTGCTGCTTCCCATCGGCGCCAACATCGTCACCAGCTTCAGGGTCAAGGGAGAATTCTCCCTGGCCTCCATGGCCAAGCTGCTGGAGCCGCAATACCTCGACGCGTTCATCCAGACCTTCAACCTCTCGCTGCTCACCGCGGTGATCGGCGGCGCGGTGGGCCTGCTGCTGGCCTGGGCGCTGGCTACCGGCAAAAAGCCTGCCTGGCTGCAGAACCTGGTGATGTCATTTTCTGCGGTGGCTTCCCAGATGGGCGGCGTGGCCCTAGCCTTCGCGTTCATCGCCACGCTTGGCGTGCAGGGCCTGGTCACGCAGCTGGTGCTGCAGCTGACCGGGTGGGACCTGAGCCAGAGCATCCAGCTTGCCTCCTTCAGCGGCCTGGTGCTGGTGTACCTGTACTTCCAGATTCCGCTGATGGCCATCTTGATGCTCCCAGCCTTCGGATCCTTGAAAAAGCAGTGGCCCGAGGCGGCCTACTCGCTGGGCGCCAGCCGGCTGCGCTACCTGGTGGACATTGCGCTGCCGATCATGTGGCCGCCGATTGCCGGCTCGCTGCTCCTGCTCTTCGCCAACGCCTTCGGCGCCTATGCCACCGCCTATGCGCTGGCCGGCGGCCGGGTCAACCTGGTGCCGATCCTCATCGGCTTCTTCATCTCCGGCGACGTGATGAGCGATGAAAGCTTCGCCGCGGCGCTGGTGACAGGAATGATCATCGTGGTGGTCGCGGCCATGGGGCTGCGGGTGCTGGTGGAAAGGAAATCACGGGCATGGCACTACTAGAACGCACCGCGGCGCCGGCGGTACAAGCCCCGGCCAAGGCCGCGGAGAGGGCCTCGGCCGGCGACATCCTGCGCACAGTCATCATCGCGGCGGCGCTGCTGATGTTCTTCCTGCCGCTGGTCGCCACAGCAATCTTCGGCTTCAGCCTGCCGGGCCAGGGCTTCACCCTGGATCCGCTGCGCGAGGCGCTGGCGGGAACAACGATCGGCGCGCAGCTGCTGAACACGCTGAACCTGGCGATGCTGAGCACCGCCGGATCCTTGGTCCTGCTGGTTCCGACCCTGTTGTTCCTGCACCTGAAAGCCCCGGGGCTGCTGCGCTTCACCGAATGGCTGTCGGTGGTTCCCTACGTGGTTCCGGGCATTGCCCTGGTGGCCGGCGCGAACCTGTTCTTCCGCGCGGTGGCGCCGGGCTTCATGGTCAGCCTGTACTCGCTGGTGCCCTTCTACATGGTGCTCACCCTGCCGCTGGTGTACCGCAGCCTCGACGCGGGAATCCGCGCCCTGGACCTGCGGACCCTGTGGGCGGCCAGCGAAAGCCTTGGCGCAAAGCCCTGGCAGAGCATCGTGCACGTGGTTCTGCCGAATCTGCGCGGGGCGCTGCTGGGCGCGAGCCTGCTGTCCTGCGCGATGGTGCTCGGCGAATATGCGATCGCCGCCCTGCTGCTGCACTCGACCTTCCCGGTCTTCATGGTGCAGGTCGGCATGAACGAGCCGAGGGCCGCCGCGGCCCTGTCGTTCCTCACAATTCTTGCCACCTGGCTGCTGCTGGCGGTGCTTGCGCGCAGCGGCTCGGGGAAAACAACTGCAAAAGGAGGATCCCGATGACGAGGGATTCAGCCGAGGTCGTACTGTCCTCAATCAGCAAAAGCTATGCCGGAAAGAAGGTCCTGGACAACCTGGACCTGAGCATGAAGCCGGGCGAGCTGCTGGCCCTGCTCGGACCTTCGGGCTGCGGCAAGACCACCACCCTGCGCGTGCTGGCAGGCATGGAAACCCCTGATGCAGGCAGCGTGCACATCGGGGGAGCGGACATGACCCATGCGCCGGTGCGTGGGCGCGGCATCGGGATCGTGTTCCAGTCCTACAGCCTGTTCCCGCATATGAGCGCGGCGCAGAATGTCGCCTACGGGCTGCGCCTTGCCGGCGCCTCGAAGTCCCGGCGCGGCGCCAGGGCGGCCGAGCTGCTGGAGATGGTGGGCCTGGCCGAGCACGCGCAGAAGCACCCAGGGCAGCTCTCCGGCGGACAGCAGCAGCGCGTGGCGCTGGCCCGTGCGTTGGCCATCGAGCCGCGCGTGCTGCTGCTTGACGAGCCGCTCTCCGCCCTGGACGCCCAGGTGCGCGTGCACCTGCGCGAGGAAATCAAGCGGATCCAGCTGCAGTCTGGCACCACGACGCTGCTGGTGACCCACGACCAGGAAGAGGCGCTGACCATCGGCGACCGCGTGGGCGTCATGCTGGGCGGGCAGATCGAACAGCTAGGCACCCCCGAGCAGCTGTACTGCACCCCGCGCACCGCCTTCATCTCCGAGTTCGTCGGCGCGGTGAACCGCATCAGCGCCACCGCCACCACCGGCGGGGTGCAGGTGCTGGGCAAGCTGCTGAAGATCTCCAACCCGCAGACGGCGCCGGCCTCCGCGACGGGGCTTGAGGCGCTGGTCAGGCCCGAGGACCTGGTGCTGCGGGCAGATGCCGCCGGGGCGGGCATCGTCGAATCGGCGGTGCTGCGCGGAGCGCACAGCAGCATCATGCTCGACTACCAGGGCAGGACGCTGCGCGTGGACCTGCCGACCCACGAGGCGGCGGCATTCGCCCCGGCCTGTCGGGTGAGCGTGTCCGTGCGTACCGGCGCGGTGCTCATCGACTCCGCAAAAACCGCAGCACCGGCCGCCGCACCGGCGCCGCTGCACCACCCAGCCCTAGGACGGATCGCATGAAACCGAAAATTGCACTGGTCGGCATCGACGGCCTGCGCATCGACCTGGCCCACGGCACCGGGGCGATGCCGACCCTGGACAAGGTGGCCGCCGGAGGAAAGCTCAACAGCCTGCGCATGGAGGTGCCGACCCTCTCCGGGCCCGGCTGGTCCACCCTGCTCACCGGCAGCACCCACGCCCAGCACCGGGTGGCGGACAACAAGTTCATCGGGCACCAGCTGCTGGCCCGCCCGGACCTGCTCAGCCTCGCCTACTTCGCGGACCAGGGCACCACCACCATGGCGGCGGCCGGCTGGCCCCCGCTGGTGGACCCGGCGGATGCCGGACCGGTGATCTGGGAGCGGCGCGAACAGCAGCGCGCCGGAACCCACCGGGTGATCGCCCGCGACGGGGAGACCTACGGCTACCAGCTGGCAGATGCCCAGGTGGCGGACCATGCGGTGGCCACGCTGAGCGCCAAGGGCCCCGACGTCTCCTTCATCTACTTCTGCGACGCGGACGACGAGGGCCATGTCTTCGGCCCGCACAGCAGCCAGTACGCCGCGGCGATGGCGCGCATCGAGAACCACTTGTCCCGCATTTATGCGGCGATCGAGCACCGGGTGCAGGCCTTGGGCGAGGATTGGTACCTGGTGCTGACCACCGACCACGGCCATGTTGACGCCGGCGGCCACGGCGCGGACAGCGAGGTGGAGCGCGCCTCCTTCGCGGCAGTCACCCGCTTCGGCGGCAGCCTTGAACACTGGCCGCAAGAGCTGGCGCCGCATCAGCTCACGCCGCTGCTGCTGGAATGCCGCGCTTCCTGAGCACCAGGGCGCTGGCGAACATCAGCGCAAATTCGATGGCAGCAGCCAGCAGCATGATCCCCGCGTGGGAGGCCGCGTGGCCTGCATGGCCCGCGTGGTGGCCGGAGAACCAGGGCAGGCCCACCGCCATCGCCACATGGGCCGCGCCCATCGCCGCGCACATGAGCTGAAGCTCCAGGACGGCGCAGCCGCGGGCCACGCGCCAGGCGCATTTGATGCACCACAGGGTCATGGCCGCCAGCAGCAGGCTCCAGCCCAGCGAGTGGGGCAGCAGCGCGAGCACCAGCAGGTGCCCGGCCGCGGCCAGCCCGGCGGCGCCGGCCAGGAGGTGGTGCGCGGCCGGGCGGCGCGGGGCTGCGAGCCTAGCTGTCAGAACCGCAGCAGCCATGGCCGGCTTCTTCGGTGGAGCAGCAGCCGTGCTGCTTGGCAGGCTCCGGCACGTCCATGATCGGCGAACGGTCGAAGAAGCCCTCGGGGCGGATGGTGAAGCCCACGGTGTCCACCGGCATGATCGGCCAGTCTTCGGTGCGCGGGAAGTGGGTCAGCGCGAAGGTGTGCCACAGGCTGATCTTCTCGCCGTCGATGTTCTTGTCCTCCTGCACCCAGGAGCCGATGCCGTCTACTCCGGGGTTCTGGTTCACAAAATCGCCGGTCGGGTAGCGGTGTGCGGCATCGCGCTGGGTGACCCACAGCGCCTTGGAGGCGAATTCGGCGCGGCGGTGCACCGAGGAGCCCTCGGCGGCCAGCAGGGTGGGAAGCCCCTGGGGCAGCAGCTTGTAGCCGACGTTTTTGCCCAGGTAGTTCTTGGACTCGGGGTTGGTGACAATCCAGGTGCGCCCGGCGGCCATGTTGTTATCGCGCACCGCCTGCTGCTCGGTGGCCAACACCGTGTGGCTGCGCGTGAAGGCGTTGCCGCGCGGGTTCGCTTCGCTGATCGGCAGGCGCACAGCCTCTTCCTCGATGACCTGGCTTCCCCCGCCGTCCAGCGCGAAGTCCAGGCGCGCGCCGAAGATGTGCTGGTGGAAGGGCGCGGTCAGCCCCGGGGCCATTTCCGAAGAGTAGCGTTCGTCGCCCATGGCGGAGGTGAACACGATGCCGGTGGCCTTGGCCTCGAACTCGATGGTGCCATCCAGGTAGAGGTACCAGTAGAAGCCGTAGTCGTAGTTGCCCACGGTGGTGAAGAAGCTGATCACCAGGCGGCGGTTGCGGCGGGTGTACTTCACGCCCGCCCAGTCATCCGAATGCTTGGCCAGGATCGAGGCGTCCTCCTCGTGCATGCAGATGCCGTTGGCAATGGTCTGTGCGTTGCCGTCGCCGTCGACGACCACCGGGGAGATGTAGTGGATTTCGCCCAGGCAGTCGCAGCCCAGCTCCAGCGAGTTGGCGCAGCGGCCGATCAGGTATTCACCGGTGTCGAAGTAATTCTGCCAGCTGCGCACCGGCGAGGGGTCGCCATAGGGGACCACCATCTCGGCGATGGAGGCGCGGTCCAGGATGCGCCGGCGCCTGCCCGCATCGTCGAAGCCGATGTTGTAGAGCACCAGGCCTTCGCGCATGTCAAAGCCGATGTCCAGGGACCACTTCTCCCATTCCACGTGGTTGCCCTCGCTCACGGTGAAGCTCGGGCCCTGCAGCTGGGTGATCTCGATCGGCTTCTGGGTGGTGCGCACTGGGCCCGCCAGTTCCGGGTCGGTGAAGTTGCCGTGGGTCTCCGGGACCGGGACGATGCCGAAGTCCAGCAGCTGATCCACCTTGCGGGCGATGGTGTCGATGTAGACCACCAGGCCGTCGATGGGGTGCGCCCAGGCGATGTCCTCGGCGAAGTCCTGGCGGAAGGCCAGGCCGCGCAGCATGCGGCGCCCCGACTCCTCCGGGTATTCGAACACGCCGGCGGACAGTGGGGCCACGCGCACCTGGGATGGGGTCAGCCCGCGCTTTTCCAAGGCGGCGGCCCACTGCTCGTCGGAGGCAAGGATCTCTTCGACCATCTCGAATTCCTCCAGCAGCACCGGCAGCTGGCCGGCGGCGGGGTCCAGCTCGATCACCGAGAGGATGCTCCCGGTGTTCAGGTCGATCAGCACATCCTTGGGCTCGTTGCGCACCCGGTCCATGAGCATCACGCGCACCTGGCGCTTGTCGCTGGTTTCGCTGGGGTCTTCCAGCCCCAGGTAGGCCATGCGGGTGGTGTCGGTGAACAGCGAATTCTCGACGAGGATCTGCTTGGCGGCGGCGACTTCCTCGGCGCGCAGCAGGGTGAAGTCGGTGCGGACGGTGGTGGATTCAGACATTTTCGAAAGCCCTTCGAACCGGCGGGTGTGAGCCACGCCATTTTTATTTCTCTGCTTGTAGAGAATACGGAGTCCGGACTGGATGCGCAAGGGGTGCGATGGAGATGGCCGTGCTGGCTAAGCTGGAGCCATGCCAAAAATTGTTGACCACGACCAGCGGCGGCGTGAGATCGTAGAAGTCACCTGGCGGTTCATCGCCCGCGAGGGGATCGACAAGCTGAACCTGCGGGACCTCGCGGCGGCCGCAGGCTTCGCCAACGGCGGGCTTAAGCCGTATTTCCCCACCAAGGACAGCATCCTCACCGCCACCTTCGGCTATGTCGCCGACGCCACCAACTCCCGCATCCAGGCAGGGGTGCGCGGGCATGAAGGGCTGGCCGCCATTGAGGCCTTCGCCCACGAGGTGCTGCCGCTGGATGACCTGCGGCGCGACGAGGCGCGGGTTGCAGTGCACTTCTGGCATCTGGCGCTCGGCGACCAGGCGCTGGCGAAGGTCAACGCGCAGACCATGCAGCACTGGCGCGACCTGCTCGATGGGTGGCTGGCCCAGCTGCTGGGCGCAGCGCACCCTGACGCCCCGGCCGCGCGCGACGCGCTGATCAACTTCATGATGGGCGCGCAGGCCGGAAGCGTCCTGGACGAGGGCGCCAATACCGTGCAATCCCTGCTTGAACAGCTCGAACAGCAGCTCCAGGCGCTGCGCCGGCTGGCCGAAGCCGCGCAGGGATAATCTACGTCCGCAGAAAAATAGTGACATTCCGCGCATCCTGGCGTACCCTCGAACGTGTCCACGGACACAGTCAGCAGGGTATTCCAGGAGGCAGCGATGTATCAGGTGCAGCAGGTCGACTCGTTCACCGCATGGGCTTCGCTGATCTCCAACGCCTTCGTCAAGCTGGACTGCGAACAGGTTTCCAACGGGCACTTCTCCGCCTCGCTGGGCATGAACACCCTGGGTGATCTCTCGCTCATGCGCATTTCCACCAAGCCGCATGCGGTGCTGCGCACCGAGGACCTCTCCAGCAGCGGCGACGGGGACTACTACAAGGTCTCCTACCAGCGCGAGGGCCACGGGCTGCTGATCCAGGACGGGCGCGAAACCGTGCTCTGCCCGGGCGACCTGGCCATCTACGACACCCAGCGCCCCTATACGCTCTCTTTCGACAAGCCTGCCTCGGTGGTCGTGGCGCTGATCCCGCACAGCGAATTCAGGCTCTCCAACCACCAGGTGGGGCAGCTGACCGCGGTGGCGCTCAAGGCCGAGCACCCGCTGGCCGGCACCGTCGCCCCGCTGCTGCACCACCTCGGGGAAAACCTGCCGACCTGGGACGAGTTCGGCGGCCAGACGCTGGCGCACAACACCGTGGACCTGCTGGCCACCGCGCTGGGCGGGGCGCTGGGCGGAGAGAACCAGGCCGATGCCAAGGCGGCCCAGCGCGAGCGCATCGCCAGATACATCGACGCGCACCTGAATGACGCGCAGCTGGACCCGGCGCGGATCGCCGCCGCCCACTTCATGTCCGTGCGCTCGCTGCATGCGCTCTTTGCGCACGAGGAGCACACCATCGCCGCGCTGATCAGGCACCGCCGGCTGGTGCGCGCGGCGGCGCTGCTGCGCGACCCGCTGCTGGCTGACCTGCCGATCCAGGGCATCGGCGCCCGGGTGGGGCTGGCCGACGCGGCAGGATTCAGCCGCATGTTCTCCCGCGAATTCGGGCTCACCCCGGGCCGCTACCGCCAGGGCGTCTAGGCGCTGCACGCGAAGACAATCGGGCTGCACGCAATGACAAGGTGATCCACGCCACCATCGGGGATGCTTGGACCAAAGACTTCTAATGGGGGATCCGATGGGACTTGAACAACGCACACTCACGGTGCCGGCCCTGGTGGTAATGATCATCGCCGCCAGCGCTCCGCTCACCGCCGTCGCCGGCGGCGTCACCACCAACTACGCCGTCACCGGCATGAGCTCGGTTCCGCTGTCCTTCCTGGTGATCGGCGCGATCCTGCTGGTGTTCAGCATCGGCTATACCGCCATGAGCCAGCACATCTCCAACGCCGGCGCCTTCTACGCCTATATCGCCGCCGGCATGGGCCGCGCCGCGGGCGTGGGCGCCGCCATGGTCGCGGTGGTCAGCTACAACCTCATGCAAATCGGCATCTACGGCATGTTCGGCTTCGCCTCCTCCTCCTTCGCCGGCAGCCTGCTGGGCGTTGACATCCCGTGGTGGGCCACCGCGCTGGTGGCCTGGGCGCTGGTGGGCCTGCTGGGCATCAACCGGGTGGACTTCTCCGTGAAGGTGCTGGGCATCGTGGTGGCCGCCGAGTTCTTGGTGGTCGTGGTCTACAACATCATGGCCTTCGCCGTGGCCCCCGAGGCGCCGGCCCCGCAGGAAGCCTTCAACATCGCCGATGTCGCGGCCCCGGGCATGGGTGCTGTCATGGCCTTCACCATCGCTGCGTTCATGGGCTTCGAATCGGGCACCATCTACAACGAAGAGGTCAAGGACCCCCAGCGCACGGCAAAGCTGGCGACGATCATCGCGGTGGTCATCATCGCCTGCTTCTACGCCTTCTCCGCCTTCGCCGTGGCGGTGGGCGAGGGAGCCTCCAACGTCCTGGGCGCCACCGCAGAACTGGGCCCGGATTTGATCTTCGTGTTCTTCGCGGCCCACGCCCCGGCCTGGTTCGTGGACCTGGCCAACCTGCTGTTCATCACCAGCCTGTTCGCAGCGCTGCTCGCCTTCCACAACGTGGTGGCCCGCTACTTCTACTCCATGGGCCGCGGCGGAGCGCTGCCGGGCTTCCTAGCGGGCACCTCGCGGCGCACCCACGCCCCGGTGGCAGGATCCCTGGCCCAGTCGGCGCTGGCGCTGGCTGTCATGGCCGCCTTCGCCATCGCCTCCACCGGGCAGGACCCGATGTTCATCGTCTTCACGATGTTCACCTGGATGACCAACACGGCGGCCTTCGGGCTGGTGCTGCTCATGGCGCTGACCTCCTTCGCGATCATCGGCTACTTCGCCAAGCACCGCACCGGCGACTCGCTGTTCACCCGGGTCATCGCCCCGCTAACCTCCGGCATCGCGCTGGTCTTTGTCTTCGTGCAGATCGTGCTGAACTTCGATCTCTTGCTCGGCCTGGAAAAACCGGGCATGCTCAGCTACATACTGCAGGCGATCGCGATCCTGCCGGGCGTCATCGGATTCGCCGTCACCTGGTATGCCCGCTCCAAAGCCGCCGCCGACCAGACTGAAAAACAACCAGCAATCTAGCTACCACTAGGAGAACACCATGGCCTACGCCAATGCCCAAGAACTGCTCGACGCGATCCAGCCGGCCTCCGGCGGCGCCGAAGTGCTCGACCCTGCCACCGGTGAAGTGGTCGGCCGGGTGGAACAGCGCTCGGCCGCGGACCTGGATGCCGCCGTTGCCGCCGCCCGCGCCGCCCAGCCAGCCTGGGACGCCCTGGGCCACGAGGAACGCAAGCGCCTGCTCAACGCGGCGGCGGACAACATCGAGGCGAATGCCGAAGCGCTGGCAGAACTGCTCTCCCGCGAACAGGGCAAGCCGCTGAACGGGCCGAACGCCCGCTTCGAGGTCGGGGGAGCGGCCGCATGGCTGCGCGCTGCCACCGCCTACGAGGTGGAGCCGGAAGTCGTTGTGGACGACGGGGAAACCTACGCCGCCAAGCACTACCGCGCCCTGGGCGTGGTCGGCGCGATCGGACCGTGGAACTGGCCGATGATGATCTCCGTCTGGCAGCTGGCCCCCTCCCTGCGCATGGGCAACACCGTGGTCATGAAGCCCAGCGAATACACCCCGCTCTCGGTGCTGGCCCTGGGACATGTGATCAACCAAGTGCTGCCCGCCGACGTACTGCATGTCGTGGCCGGCGGCCGCGATGTGGGCGAACGCCTCTCGGGCCACCCGGACATCGCCAAGATCATGTTCACCGGCTCCACCGCCACCGGCAAGGCGATCATCCGCTCCTCCGCCGACACCGTGAAGCGCCTGACCCTGGAACTCGGCGGCAACGACGCCGGCATCGTGCTGGAAGACGCCGACCCTCAGGCCATCGCCCAGGACCTGTTCTGGGGCGCGTTCATCAACACCGGCCAGACCTGCGCGGCCCTCAAGCGCCTCTACGTGCCCGAATCCATCTACGATGCCGTCTGCACCGCGCTGACCGAGGTGGCCAAGGCCATGCCGATGGGCGTGGGCCTGGATGAAAACAACGTGCTCGGCCCGCTGCAGAACAAGGCGCAGTACAACATCGTCGCCGGCCTAGTGAAGGACGCCGTGGACTCCGGGGCCACCGTGCTGCTGGGCGCAAACCCCGACGAGGACGCCGCCGGCTACTTCTACCCGACCACGCTGATTGCCGACATCGACCCGGGCAACCGCCTGGTCACCGAGGAGCAGTTCGGCCCGGCCCTGCCGATCATCAAGGTCAAGGACAGCGCCGAAGCCGTCAAGCACGCCAATTCGCTGGAAGTCGGCCTGGGCGCCTCGGTGTGGGGCAGCGACCGCGCCAAGGCGCTGGAAGTTGCCGCCCAGATCCAGGCGGGCACCGTGTGGATCAACTCCCATGGCACCATCGACCCGCGCGTTCCCTTCGGCGGCGCCAAGCAGTCAGGCTACGGCCTTGAATTCGGGCTGGACGGCCTGAAGTCGCTGGCCCAGCCGCAGATCATCAAGGGCTAAAAGCACCGCTGGCGCCGAGCCATTCAGGTTCGGCGCCAGCGCTGTCTCAACTCCCGCTATCCGGCGGGCTTGGGGTTGTAGTGGTACCAGACATCTTCAATGAAGGGCTCTCCGCCGTCTTGGATGTCCACCGTCACGCCTTTGAACTTCGTGCCGTCGGGCAGCGTCAGGTCCGCGGTAATCCATGAGCCGTTGTAGCTGCCCAGGCTCAGTTCGCTCGGCTGGTACTTCTGCTCGATGTTCGCCTGGAGGTTGCTCTTCGCTGTGCCGAAGCCGAACCAGGACCCCGCACACAGCGCCACCACTGCCACCAGCGAAGAGATGCCGATGATCTTCTCAAGCCGAATCGAACTGCGCAGCGCATGGGTTTGGTAGCCGTCGGAAAGCTTGTTGAATTTTGCCTTGCGGATCTGCGCATGGATCAACATGGGGATGCCGAAAACAAGAAAGACCCCGGCGGCCCCGACCCCGATGAGGGGGAGGACGAAGTCGACGTTTAGATATGATGTGGGCATGGTCACAAGCTTATATGTGCAGCGACTTGACTGTAACCGCCTTAAGGATGATTCGGCAGCGAATGATGTTATTCGTTGAAGCTGACTTCGCTGCGGGGCAGGCTCTCGTCGTCGACAAGTTGGTACCCGAGGGCTGTCACCACTTCAGCGATGGATTGTTCTTGCCCGTCTGGCCAATCCCTCGGTCCAGCATCGCCGAAAATGAAGTATCCGACTTCTTGTTCGGGGCCGCTGAATCGCAGCCTTGAACGAATTCCGTCGTTGCCAGAAGCATCAATAGAAGCTGCCAGCGATTGGAATGCTGAATAGCTTGCAGCCGCGCCAGACATTTCGGTGGTTAGAATTTTTCCGTTTTGGGCGGCCTTGCGGTCGGTGAAATCTACCAGTCGTACTTCCTGGGGCAGCCTGAGCGACACCAGTTTCCGTGAATTGATCTCTTGGACAGGTATTTCCGTATCGAGAGTGAGGACGCCAAGGGATTCGCAGACAGCACCAATTCGACCTGCAGCCACATTGAGTGTTCCTCGCGGGTCTGCCAGATCGAATCGACCGACCGAGCTGGCAAAAAACCATGATCCTTGTTCGGTTCGTGTTCCTGTGGACCCAATGCGGAACCGTGAATGACAGCGAAAGACCTCGTGCCCACGGTGAAGAATGATCTGCGAGAGCCTTGCGATTTCGTGCAAGCTCAATGCCGCAGCAGAAACTCGATTCGCTCGCGACTTGATCACGAACTCCAATCCCGCGCTGTTTCCTTGGCGGCATTTAAGACCTGCTCTAAAGGAACGTCAACCTCTGCTTCCCCGCGCAAAATGTCGATGGGCTTTTGGCCTTGAAGCGCCGGTTGATGGAGCGTCAACCAGCGAGCAACTGTCCATTCTGTTGCGGCGGCGGGTATGAGAACCTGCAAGATCGGCTTGAGCTCCGGGATCACTTGGTGATTCTTGAATTGGAATGCCGGAAAGGCGTTGACCTTCCCATCTTCAAGCTTGACTCTCAAAAGCGTGTGGCGCCGGATCCTGTCGCTGAGCTGCTGCGGTGATTGAACCCCGAGGGTCTTCATGGTGCTGCTTGTGCCGTAAAAGTCTCCGAAGCGTTCGTCGTTCGCCAGTCTGCGGCGGGTCTTCGGAGCTTGAGCTTCGATCTCGCTGTCCACCAGCCGGCGAATTTTCGGAAGTGCATCTCGCAGAATCTTAATATCCATCTCGCCGTCGGGGAGGTTTAGAGCATGGGCCAATGCGACTGCCTGGCGTTCTTCCACTGGTTCGGCACTCATTCCTACCTCCTTCGGACGCTTATATTCTATTCCTTTTTACTAAGCGTTTCACAGGGATCCTGACGAAGCTAGTTGATGATTACTCCGCCTTCGCCGCGGCGAATGCCTGCCAGCCGATCGCGCCAAAGCTGCAGGTCTTCGGCGCTGAGCCGGGTCCAATCGTGGACTTCTCGGATGACGCGCAGCGGGTGCGTGCTGCGGTAGGAGCGGGTGGGATTGCCGGGGAACTTCTTATCGGTGACATTTGGGTCGTTCTCGAATTCGCCGGTTGGCTCGACTTCGTAGACATGCGGCGTCCCATCCATGCCGGCGATCTCCGCAGCCAGTCCTGCCCCGTCGCGCAGGGCAGTGAAATAGATGTGGTTCATGATGATTTCCGGCCGGTAGTTCGACGGGAAGCCGGCGGCGAGCAGCTCGCCTGGCCGCAGCTGCGCCTTGGTGCCGTGGAAAAATGGGCCGTCGTCGAGAACTTCACTCATGCGCCAAGGCTACCTTCAGCAGCCACGAATGACCGCGTAATAAAATCATCTTTAATCTTTCGAGGACCTGCGCACACCACGTATATTGAGGAGCGAATCCCCAACGCCGATCTCAAGGACGTCCACCCATGCCAATCTTGAATAAAGACATGACCCTGTGCATTTCGCTCTCGGGCCGGCCGTCGAATATCGGGACGCGCTTCCACAACTACCTCTATGAAGAACTCGGGCTGAACTTCATCTACAAGGCCTTCTCCACCGACGACCTGGCCGGAGCCATTGCAGGAGTGCGGGCTCTGGGAATCCGCGGCTGTTCGGTCTCCATGCCCTTCAAGGAAGACGTTATGGCGCTGGTGGACACCATCGAGGAATCCGCTGCCGCAATTGAATCGGTGAACACCATTGTGAACGACGGCGGCCGCCTACGCGCCTCCAATACCGACTTCGAGGCCATCGCCGATCTGATCGCCGGCAACCAGCTGGATAAAGAGGCCTCGGTAGTGGTGCGTGGCTCGGGCGGCATGGCCAAGGCCGTCGTGGCGGCCTTTCGTGCGGCGGGCTTCGAGAAGCTAACGGTGCTCGCGCGCAACCAGGAGACCGGCGCGGCGCTGGCGGCGAAGTACGGCTACGACTACAGCGCACAGGAGCCTGCACCCGGCGCCCAGATATTGGTTAACGTCACCCCGCTGGGCATGGACGGTGCACAGAGCGACGTGCAGGCGTTTAGCGACGAGCAGATCGCTGCCGCGAAGGTTGTCTTCGACGTCGTTGCATTCCCGAGCGAAACCCCGTTGATCCTCGCTGCAAGGAAAGCCGGAAAGCAGGTCATCACCGGTGCAGAAGTTATTGCCCTGCAGGCCGCCGCGCAGTTCGAGAAGTACACGGGGCATGGGCTCAGCGCCGACCAGGTGGCCCGGGCCTCGGAGTTCTCTAGGCAGTAGGCTCCGTCATCCTTGCGAATTTTGTCTGTGCCTTTAGATACTCTTGGTATGTGGGGGACTGGCAACAAAGGGACTAAAGGGAGCAGGCATGGGCAGGAAGTTCACTACCATCAGCGAAATGGAGTACGACAACTATCCTGCCTGGCGGCGGCATTCTCCGTGGGTCTACCGGCTGGCGGCCGCCGCGGCCTGTGAAATCGCCGCGATTGTGCTGATGTTCTCGATCGACGGGCTCGACACCAAAGACCAGGCCTGGATGGTCGTCGGGCTGGCCCTGGGTTCGCTGGTGGCTTCCGGATTCTCCCTGTTCTTTTTCCTGACCTCGCTGGGCAAAATGCGCCTGGCTTGGCGTGCCTACCGCCGGGCCAACGGCCACTACACCCGCGCCGAGCAGCAGATCGTCGAGGAGCGGCAGCTGCTGGTCAGCGCACAGTATGCGGCGGCTGAACTGGCTGGCCATCTGCTCAGCGGATCGTGGACGCCGATGGCCCCCAACTGGTCGATGGTGCTGAACCCCCAGGAACAGGCCGTGTGCTCCTCGGCCGCCCACTACGCCCGCTTCTACGGGACCCAGGCCAACTACATGCACAGCTCCGCGTTCTTCATGGGGCGTCCTTCCTTTGTAGCGGTAGGCATGGCGGCCACGGCCTTGGGAAACAGCGTCCGCCGACGCCAGGCACAGGCCTATGCCCAGGCGCAGTGGCGCGAGCAGCAGGTCGTCGCCGCGACGATCACGAATCAGCGGGTGCTGTGCCAAAAGCAGGATGGAACCTGGCTCAGCTTCTACTTCGATGCAGTGACGAACATCGACGCCGATGCAAATAACGGCACCTTGATCCTGCAGTTCCACAACGCTGAACCGCTGATGCTCGGAGGGCGCGGCGGGCTGTTCGCCGCCGTCGTCGCCATCTGGGCGCTGCACGGCCCTGCAGGACTGCGCAGCTACCCAGGACTGCAGAACCTGCGCATGCTGCACGCATGAAAAATGCCCCGGATTTCCGGGGCATTTTTATGCGGCAGCTAGCTGCGCAGGATGACTGTGACTTCTTCCAGCTGCTGTCCTGCAGGGTACTGGCCGTTGAACATCTTCGAGCCTGCCTCGGTGAGCACCGCAGAGAAGCGGGTCTTGACCAGTCCCATGGCGTTGGCGACGCTGGTCTCGGTCAGCTCGGCGATGGCCACGCGGTCCTCGCCGGCGGCGATGGTCAAGAAGATCTTGTCATCGGTGTTCTCGATGCGCGGCTGGATCAAATCCAGCTTCATCATTCCGCCGTGGCCGGAGAAGGAGACGCGGCCGTTGAACCAGATCTCGTTGTCCGGAACGTCGATCTCCGGGTGCACAGGGAAGGCCAGCGCATTGCCTGCCTGCCATACGCCGTCGGCGGCCTCGATGCGGCCGTCGGCCAGCGAAGAAATGTAGCCGACGAACGAGGACTTCAGACCCCATTCAAGATGCGGCTGGAATGGATCACCGGATCCCATCATGTCTGTTTCCTCCAAAAGGTTTTGGGCGCCTGAAAAGTACGAAACTCCAGTATTTCACAGGGCGGGAGCCGGCAGAGCGCGCATTCATCTGCCAGCGATTAAATAAGTAGCTGGCAGTCCAAACATGAACTGCCAGCTACCGGCGGCGCGTGGGGTTACTGCACGAAGGAGTCGGCCACGACCAGCGCCTGCTCCAGCCTATCCAGCGCCTCGATGAGCACCTGATCGGGAATGTTCAGCGCCGGCACCACATGCAGGCGGTTGAAATTCGCGAAGGGCAGCAGCCCGGCGGCCTTGGCCGCGGCAACTACCTGGTTCATCTCCGGGGAGCTGCCGCCGTAGGCTGCCAGCGGTTCGCGGGTTTCACGGTTCTTGACCAGTTCGATGGCCCAGAACGCGCCCGATCCGCGCACCTCGCCCACCGATGGGTGGTTGGCGGCGAACTGTGCCAGGCGCGGCCCGATGATCTCATCGCCCAGGCGCTTGGCATTTTCAACCAGCTGCTCTTCTTCCATGGCCTCGATGGTGGCCACCGCCGCCGCGCAGGCCAGCGGATGGCCCGAGTAGGTCAGCCCGCCGGGGTAGACGCGCTCGCGGAAGGTCTCGAAGATTGCGCTGCTGATCGCCACGCCGCCCAGCGGGACGTAGCCGGAGTTCACGCCCTTGGCGAAGGTCATCAGGTCAGGGGTGATGTCCCAGTGGTTCACCGCAAACCAAACGCCGGAGCGGCCGAAGCCAGCCATGACCTCGTCGGCGATGTAGACGATGCCGTACTTGGCGGTCAGTTCGCGCACGCCCTGCATATATCCTGCCGGCGGCACGTAGATGCCAGCGGTGCCGGGGATGGACTCCAGGATCAGCGCGGCGATATTGCCCGGGCCCTCCAGGATGATGGTGTCTTCCAGGTGCTTCAGCGCCCGTTCGGTCTCCTCTGCCTCGGTGGTGGAGCCGAAGTAGGAGCGGTAGGGGTAGGCCGGGAAGAAGTGCACGATCCCATCGGAGCCCGAGTCCGAGGCGAAGCGCCGCGGGTCTCCGGTGATGTTCACCGCCAGGTGGGTGCCGCCGTGGTAGGAGCGGTAGGCGGAGAGCACCTTGTGCTTTCCGGTGTGCAGCCGCGCCATGCGCACCGCGTGCTCCACCGCGTCGGCGCCGCCGTTGGTGAAGAAGATCTTGTCCAGGTCCCCGGGGGTGTGCTTGGCGATCAGCCGGGCGGCCTCGGAGCGCGCGTCGTTCACATGCTGCGGGGCGATGGTGGCGATCTTGCCCGCCTGCTCCTGGATCGCGGCGATCACCTTGGGGTGCTGGTGGCCGATGTTCGTGTTCACCAGCTGGCTGGAAAGGTCGATGAGCTTGTTGCCTTCGCCGTCCCAGACATAGGAGCCCTCGGTCTTCAGGATGGTCATCGGGGTGAAGGGCCCCTGCGCCTGCCAGGAGTGGAAGACGTGTTCGCGGTCCAGCGCGAAGGCGCGCTGGCCCTGCGCGATCAGCTCTTCGCTGACTTCGCTGATTTCTGTGGTCATGGTCCTAGTCGTTCTGTGGGAAGCCGAGGTTGATGCCGCCGTGGCTCGGGTCCAGCCAGCGCTTGGTCACGACCTTGTTGCGGGTGAAGAACTTGAAGCCCTCCGGGCCGTAGGCGTGCTGGTCGCCGAACAGCGAGGCCTTCCAGCCGCCGAAGGAGTGGTAGCCCACCGGGACCGGGATCGGCACGTTCACGCCGACCATGCCCACCTGGATCTCGTGTTCGAAGCGGCGGGCTGCGCCGCCGTCGTTGGTGAAGATCGCGGTGCCGTTGCCATAGGGGGAGGCGTTGATCAGGTCGATGCCCTCGTTGAAGGAGCTGACGCGCACCACCGAGAGGACCGGGCCGAAGATCTCGTCGGTGTAGATGGACATGTCGGTCTGCACGTTGTCGAAGATCGTCGGGTGCAGGAAGAAGCCGCTGCCATCGGCATCCGTGGCACCGGTGCGGCCATCCAGTGCCAGGGTGGCGCCGGCCTCGATGCCCGCTTCGATGTAGCCTGCCACCTTGTCGCGGTGCTCGCCGGTGATCAGCGGACCCATGTCGCAGCCGCGGGTGCCGTCGCCCACGCGCAGGGTCTTGGCGCGTTCGGCGATCTTTGCCACCAGCTCGTCGGCGATAGTATCCAGCGCGACGACCACGGAGATGGCCATGCAGCGCTCGCCGGCCGCGCCGAAGCCTGCGTTGACCGCCATGTCAGCGGCCAGATCCAGATCCGCATCCGGCAGTACCAGCATATGGTTCTTTGCGCCGCCGAAGGCCTGCACGCGCTTGCCGTTGGCAGTGCCGGTGGAGTAGACGTACTGCGCGATCGGGGTGGAGCCCACGAAGGACACCGAGGCCACGCGGCTATCGGTCAGCAGGGTGTCCACCGACTCCTTGTCGCCGTGCACCACGTTCAGCACGCCCTCGGGCAGGCCGGCCTCCGCGAAGAGCTGCGCCATCCAGTTGGCGGCCGACGGGTCCTTCTCCGAAGGCTTGAGCACCACGGTGTTGCCGGCGGCGATGGCCACCGGGAAGAACCACAGCGGCACCATGGCAGGGAAGTTGAAGGGGGAGATGATCGCGGACACGCCCACTGGCTGGCGCATGGACTTCACGTCCACGCCGGTGGAGGCGTTCTCCGAGAATTCGCCCTTGAGCAGATAGGGGGCGTTGCAGGCAAGTTCGACGACCTCCAGGCCGCGGGCCACCTCGCCCAGCGCGTCGTCCAGCACCTTGCCGTGCTCGGCGGTGATGATCGCGGCCAGTTCGCCCTTGCGTTCGGTGAGCAGCTCGCGGAACTTGAACATGATCGCGGTGCGGCGGGCCAGCGAGGTGTCGCGCCAGCCCGGGAAGGCTGCGTGCGCGGCGGCGATGGCGGCCTCGGTGGTGGCTTTGGAGGCCAGCGCCACCTGGCGGGCGACCTCTCCGGTGGCAGGGTTGTAGATGTTGCCGGTGCGGTCATCGCCTGAGTATTCGGCGTTGTTGATCCAGTGCTGCAAAGTTGTCATGGCTCCATGGTGGCCCAAAAATATGAGCTGAAACACGGGCACTGTGTCATGATTTATGCGTCATACTTTTCAACCTGTAAAGGAACGCCCATGCTCAGCGTCGCCGAGGTCCTTGAACTGCCGGTGGTCCAGTCCGCCGATCCGCTGCTGCTGAGCAGCGCCAGCCTGGACCGGGAGCTGCGCTGGGTGCACGTGACCGAGTCGGAGGCCAACGTGGAGATGCTGCTGGGCGGGGAGCTGGTGCTGACCACGCTGCGCAATGTGTCCAGCGTGCCTTCTTTCGTCGCCGCACTGCGCGATGCCGGGGCCGCGGCGGTGATGATCGAGCACTTCGGACAGTTGGAACTGCCGGAGCTGGACTTCCCGGTGATCCACCTGCGCCGCCCGGTGCGCTTCGTGTCCATCACCGAGGTCATCCACCAGCTGCTCGCCGCCCAGCAGCTGCAGGCCCTGGAATTCTCCCGCTCCGTGCACGAGCTGTACACCGAGCTCTCGCTCACCGAGGCCGACGAGCAGCAGATCGTCGCCCGCACCGCCGCGCTGCTGGGCGCCCCGGTGGTGCTGGAGGACGTGCGCCACCTGGTGCTCGCCCACGCGGATGCCAGCCTGGAGAACTGGGTGGGCCGGTCGCGCTTCGTCGGCTACCTGGAGCACACCGGCCGGGCCGCCGGCGCCGAATCCTGGCTGCAGACCCCGGTGGGCGCCGCCTCCCGCCGCTGGGGCCGGCTGATCATCCCCGCGCAGCTTGACGACGATGCGAACGCCGCGCTGGTGCTCGAACGCGCCGGGCAGGCGCTGACCATCGCCCGGCTCTCGGGCCGCGACCAGCGCGAACTGCTCTACCAGGCGCGCACCTCGCTGCTACACGAGCTGCAGGCCGCGCACAACTACCCGGACAAGGACATTGCGATCCGCGCCCAGTCCCTGGGGCTGGAGGAAGCTGCCTACTACGTCCCGGCGGTAATCTCGCTGCCCGGCGGGCGCACCCCGACAGACACCCAGCTGGCCGAGCGCGCCGCCCTGGAAATCATCGACCAGGTGGCCGACGCCCTGCACCTGGGAGTGCTGGCAGGCTCGCTGAAGCCCGGCTACCTGGCGGTGATCCTGCCGCTGCGCGCCCGGGAACTGGCCGACTCGCTGCTCCAGGGCTTCACCCGCCGGCTGGCAGAAATGCTGGCCGAACCGGTGGCGGTGGGCGTGGGGCCGGCCGGCAGCCTGGGCACCGCGCTGGCAGGCCTGGACACCGCCGTGCAGGTGGCGGCGATCGTCCCGCACCTGCCCACCCGCGCCCAGCCCTACTACCGCTTCGCCGACCTGCGGCTGCGCGGGGTGCTCGCCTCGCTGGGGGCCAATACCGCGCTGCGCGCCTTCGCCCAGGCCGAGCTGTCAGGGCTGCTTGACCCGCCGGATCCTGCCGGGCTTGAACTGCTTGAGCTGTTCCTGGAGCACGGCGGCAACAAGTCGGCGATGGCCAAGGCCGGCTACCTCTCGCGGCCCACGCTCTACGCGCGCCTTGCCAAGCTCCAGGAAAAGCTCGGGGTGGCGCTGGATTCGGCCGAATCCCGCACCAGCTTGCAGGTGGCGCTGCTCTTCTACCGGATGCACCACTAGCGCTGTCCACAGTCCGCGCTGTTTTTCGGGTTGTCCGCCGCGCGCCTGCGCAGGATGGAGGCATGGACAGCAGCGAAGCACTGGTACAGCTTGGCCGCGCCGCAGAACTTTTCACCGGCGCCGTCGCGGCGCTCGACGGGCAGATTCCCGCCGGGCACGCCGCCTATGCCGCGCGCCTGATCGAGGACCTGGGAAAGCACCTGGTCCGCGCCCAGATCTCCGCCGCCCATGCGGTGCGCTCCTCCGGCGCCCACAAGCTGGACCAGGAATCGCTGCAGCTGATCAACGACGCCGGCCTGCGCCCCACCCTTGCCGACGCCAAGGCCGCCGCCGGGCACACCACCACCGCCCGCACCCACTACCGCAACGCCGCGGACCTGCTCTCCGGCTGGCTGGCGCTGCCGATCTCCACGGTGCGCGAGCGCATCACCCACGCCGACTGCCTGATCGGACAGGTCACCGACGCCGGCGAACCAGCCAAACCGGCCCTGGGCCTGCTGGCCCGGCAGTTTGCCAACCCGCAGCTCGACCCGCGGCTGATCCTCGCCGCCGCCCGCAAAATCCATGCGGCCCGCAAGGACCTGGGCGCCGGGGCCGCCGGGCGCAGGGCCAGCCGTCAGCTGCAGCGCCAAGCCCTCGACTTCATCGCCCAGCAGCCAGCCACCGCCCGCAAACACATCAACACGCTGGTCGCCGCGGCCGTGGGGGAGAAGCACAGCAAGAAGGGCCTGCAGGACCGGGCCGGGATCTACCGGCTGGGCATGCGCCAGGGCCTAGAGCACCTGCTGATCAAGTGCCTGCCCACCCAGGCCGAGGCCATGTTCGCGGTGTTCCGCGCGATCGACAACCCCAAGACCATCGCCGGCAACCGCGAGAAGCTGGCGCAGATGCTCGCCGGCATGGGCTTTGCCGCCACAACCGCCTGGGACGACGCCGGCACCATGCCCGACTGGGCCAGGGCCGGCGGTTCGCAGTCAGGGCCCGCGCCGGCCGACGCCTCGCCGGAACCCGGCGCCTCAGCATCGGATGACCCTCAGCGGCCGTTCGAAGAACTGCGCCCGGAGCTGCGCCACCTGCTGGGCTTGCTCGCCGCCCTGCAGCCGACCGGTGCCGGCCCGCCCGGGCTCGCCGCGCAGGTCGGCGTCATCCTCGACTACGACAAGATGCTCAGCTGCGGCAGGGACTTCGCGGTCACCGCCTCCGGGATTCCAATCCCGGCCGGCGAGGCGCGGGCGCTGCTGTGCAACGCCGGCATCTACCCGCTGGTGCTCGGCGGGGCCAGCAAGATCCTGGACTTAGGCCGCACCCAGCGGCTGTATTCGTCGGCCCAGGCGCGCGCCATCCGCACCGCCTACCGCGGCTGCGGCTACCCGGGGTGCAGCATGCCCGCGCAGCGCTGCGAGCTGGACCACCTGGACAAGTGGGAGCTCGGCGGGCGCACCGACATCGGCAGCGCGGAGCTATTCTGCACCGTGCACCACATCGGGCGCCACTGCGGGCTGTTCCACTCGGTCAAGGTGCCAGGCTCCCGCCCCATGGTGCTGCTGCCCCAGGAGCTGGATCCGGCGCAGCGCCTGCAGTTCCAACACCTACTTCTTCGCACCCGACGAGGCGCGCAGGCTGCAGCGGCAGGCGGCCGAGGCCACCGCGCGCTGGAAGGCCGGCACGCTGGAGGTTGAATTCGCCCAGGGCTGAGCGGGGCAGAACTAGGCGCCGCTGCGATGAGCCTGCGCAACGGCGGCCCAGCTCGTGGCGGTGAGCTGGGCCAGCTGCTCCTCGTCAACCGCGCTGCCCATGGCCCGCCTGCGAAAGGCCACGAAGAGCGGCGCCATGAAAACCAGGGCCATGCTCTGGGCAGCGGCTTCTTCGGCGCAGATGCCCGACTCCAGCAGCGCGGCCGCCAGGGGAGCTGAACCGGGCAGCGCCTCTGGCATCAGCTTATTTGCAAGCAGCGGGTCGTGGTCCGTGGCTTCGAAGACCGGGCGCATCAGCACCGCAGCGGTGTTCCACAGGGCCAGCGTCTGCCGGATCCATCGGCACAGCTGGTCGGTCTGGGGGTCTGCCAGCAACCGGCCCAGCTCGCGAAAGCCGGAGGCAAAATTGGCTTCGGCGCGGCCGATCAGCTCGCCAAGCAGTTCGCTCTTGCCGCCAAAGTGCAGGTAGAAGGTGGCGCGGCTGGTTCCCGCCGCGGCGGCCACGTCGTCAATGCGGGTTTTGGCGTAGCCGTTCGCGGCAAAAACCTGCGCGGCGGCGTCGATCAGCAGCTGCCTGGTGGCGGCTTTCTGGCGCTGGCGCAGGGTAGGCTGCGGCGCGAATTTCGAGTAGTCGACCATGGGCCAATGGTAGACAAAAATGCAGATTCATCCACTCACTGGCCTGCGCGTCGGGTGGATTGACCGGGAATATGGCCGATGATTTCCTTGAGGCATCACATCCTGTGGTTCAGATCACATTCCGAAAGGTTGTCATGTCCTACGCCTACGACCCGCAAATCCAGCCAGTGGTGGACTATCTGCCAGTCATCGCCCTGAGCGACATCGACGGCACCCGCAGCATGCTTGCCGCCGCGTCGGAGCAGTTTCCGCCCTATGCCCCGGGCGAAGGAATCGTGCAGGAAACGATCAGCGCCGAATACCAGGGGACGCAAGTCCAACTGCTGGTCATCCGGCCCGAAGCGCGCTCGCAGGATGCAGCGCCGGCGGTGCTGTGGTTCCACGGCGGCGGCTTTGTGCTGGGCGATGCCAGCGAGTCCCTGCCGTTCCTGGAACAGGTAGTCCTGGCCACCGGAGCGGTGGGCATCTCGGTGCAGTACCAGCTCTCCCCGGAAGCCAACTACCCGGTGGCGGTCAACCAGGGCGCCGCGGCGGCCCGCTGGGTGGCGGAGCACCACGATCAGCTGGGCATCGATCCGCAGCGCATCGCCCTGGGCGGGCAGAGCGCGGGCGGCGCCTATGCGGCGGGACTGGCGCTGAAGCTGCGCGATGAGCAGGGCCCGGCCATCTGCCAGCTGGTGCTCGACGTCCCGGTGACCGACGACGCGGTGGCCACCGAATCCGTGCTCGCCTACACCGACACGCCGATGTGGGATACCGACAACGCCCGGCGCAGCTGGCACGCCTATCTCGCAGGCGCTCAGGCCGACCAGTACGCGGCCCCCGCCCGGGCGGCGGACCTGTCCGGAATGCCGCCGACGTTCATCGCGGTGAACCAGTTCGACCCGCTGCGCGACGAGGGGCTGGAGTTCGCCCGCCGCCTGGCCCAGGCCAACGTGCCCACCGAGGCGCACCTCTACGCTGGCACTTTCCATGCCTCCGCGGCGCTGGCCCCGCAGGCTGAAGTATCCATCCGCCAGCTGCAGGACCTGACAGCGGCCTTCGCCCGGGCCTTCGCAGCCAACATCTTGGAGGAAGCAAAATGATCGACGCCATCGTGATCGGCGGCGGTTTCGCCGGAATCTACGCGGTGCACAGCCTCAAGGCCCGCGGCCTGAGTGCCCAGGGGTTTGAGACCGGCGACGACGTCGGTGGCACCTGGTACTGGAACCGCTACCCGGGCGCCCGCTGCGACGTGGAGTCCCTCGACTACCAGTACGGCTTCGACGCACAGGTCAACGAGGGCTGGGAATGGTCCGAACGCTACGCCACGCAGCCCGAAATCCTGCGCTACGCCCGGTGGGCCGCGGACAAGCTCGATGTGCGCGGCAGCTTCAAGTTCAACACCACGGTGGTCAGCGCGGAATTCGTCGAGGACCACTGGCGCTTGGCCACCGATGCGGGCGAAGTCTTCACCGCCGGCTATGTGATCGCGGCCTCCGGCTCGATCTCCGCCGCCTCGGTGCCGCCCTTCGAAGGTGCCGAAAAGTTCCAGGGGCTCAGCCTGCACCCGGGCCGTTGGCCCGCCGGCGGGGTGGACCTGAGCGGCAAGCGAGTCGCGGTCATCGGCGTCGGCTCTTCCGGTGTGCAGTTGATTCCCGAGGTAGCGGCGCAGTGCGCTCAGCTGACCGTCTACCAGCGCACCCCCGCCTACACGCTGCCGGCGCGCAACCGCCCGCTCTATGAGGACGAGCTGATCCGGGCGCGGGCCACCGCCGCGCAGCTGGTCGAGGCGCGCAAGGAATCGCAGGCGGGCATGAGCTCGGGCTACACCACACAGAAGCTCATGGAAACCGCGGAGCCCGAGCGCACCCGGCGGCTGGATGATGCGTGGAAGCTTGGCGGCAACCTGTTCCTGACCACCTTCATCGACGCCACCTACGATGAACAGGCCAACGAGGAGCTGGCCGGCTACGTGCGCCAGCGCATCGCGCAGACGGTGGCCGACCCGCAGCTGGCTGAAAAGCTGACCCCGCGCGACTATCCGATCGGCGCCAAGCGCATCGTCACCGACACCAACTTCCTATCCACCTTCAATAGGGAGCACGTGGATCTGGTGGACGTGCGCCAGGACCCGATCGAGCAGATCACCGAGCACGGCATCCGCACCCGGGACGGGGAGCGGGAGTACGACGTGATCATCTACGCCACCGGCTACGACAACCTCACCGGCGCGCTGACCCGCGTGGACTACCGCGGGGTAGACGGGCGCAGCCTGCGCGAGCACTGGGCCGACGGCGCGCGCACCTACCTGGGGCTGATGGCGGCCGGATTCCCGAACCTGTTCATGATCACCGGCCCGCAGTCGCCCTCGGTGCTGGTGAACATGATCGCGGCCATCGAACAGCACGTGGACTGGGCGGTGCAAGCGATCGCCGATCTCGGAGCAGGGGCGAGCATCGAACCGCGCGGCGAGCTGGAGGACGAATGGGCCGCGGAAGTGGAAACCGCGCTGTCCTACACCCTCTACGCCAAGGCCAAATCCTGGTACCGCGGGCAGAACATCGAGGGCAAGCCCACCCGCACCCTGGTCTACGCCGGGGGACTGGCCAACTACCGGCAGCGCTGCGCGGAGGAAGCCGCCCAGGGCTACCCGGGATTCATCGTCCGCGTACCGCAGCACGCAGCAGAGTAAAGGAGAAGACCCATGAGACTTGCAGGAAAACGCGCCCTGATCACCGGCGCCGCCAAGGGGATGGGCGCCGCCCACGCCCGCGCCTTCATCGAAGCCGGGGCGCAGGTGCTGCTGGCTGATGTGGACGACGGCGCCGGCGCCGCGCTGGCAAAAGAACTCGGCGCCAGCTACATCCACCTGGATGTCACCAGGGCCACCGACTGGGACGCTGCCGTGGCGCGGGCCGCCAGCGAGTTCGGCGGGCTGGACGTGCTGGTGAACAACGCGGGCATCTTCGCTCAGGCCCCGCTGGAGGACACCACCGATGAAGTCTGGCAGCGGGTGCTGAACATCAACCTGACCAGCGCCTTCCTCGGGATGCGCGCGGCGGCCGGAGAGTTGAAGAAGTCGGGGAACGCCTCGATCATCAACGTTTCCTCCACCGCCGGGCTGGAAGGCTACCCGGGCCAGCACGCCTATGCGGCCTCCAAGTGGGGGCTGCGCGGGGTCACCAAGACCGCGGCGCTGGAGCTGGCGGAGTTTGGGGTGCGCGTGAACTCGCTGCACCCCGGCGCCATCGCCACCCCGCTGATCACCGCCTTCCGCGAGGTCACCGAGGAGGACCTGAGCGGCAATACCCTGGAGCGCTTCGCCCGCCCCGAGGAGGTCACCGGGCTCATGGTGTTCCTGGCCAGCGACGAGTCCAGCTTCTGCACCGGGGCGGAGTACGTGGTGGACGGCGGCATCACCGCCGGCACCCGCTACTAGCTGTCCTGCGCCGATCCGCCATAGGGCCGGCGGACATCTTCCCGAGGGGCATCGGACCATGGAGCGATCCATGGCCCGGTGCCCTCGGAGACGTCGCGCACGCCGGCCTCCAGCCAGGTGAACTCCCCGTCCAGCAGCTGCTGGGCAAGGTGCTCGTGGCTGTGCTCCCACAGGTGTTCAAAGTGGTCCTCGCAGCGCGCCGTGGCCTGCTCGCAGAACGCCTGCGCCAGCTGCTGCGCAGAATCGGCTTCCGGCGCCGCATGATCGATTAGCGAGGAGGTCTTCGCGATCACCGCGCTCATCGCGAACAGCTCCGCCCCGATGTCAACGATGTGCCCCAGGAACACCTGCTGCTTTTCCAGCCCGGCCTGCCAGCGGGCCATCCCGGCGAAGGTCTGCCGCGCCAGTTTGCGGCTGGTGCGCTCTACATAGCGCAGGTGCTTGGCCAGCGGCCCGTGCTCGGAGAAGGTCGTGGGCAGCGTGCCGGCGCCCACCGCGAGCTTGGGCAGCCAGCGGGCGTAGAAGCCGGAGGCATCCAGCGCCGCCCTAGCCTTTTCCTCCAGCGTGGAATCCGCCTGGGCCAGCGCCCCGGCCGCCTGCAGGTGTGCGTCCACCGCCTCGCGGGCGATGAGCAGGTGCATGATTTCGGTGGAGCCCTCGAAGATGCGGTTGATGCGCAAATCGCGCAGCAGCTGCTCGACGGGGACCGCGCGCTCGCCGCGGGCTGCCTGGCTGGCGGCGGTCTCATAGCCGCGCCCGCCGCGGATCTGCAGCAGCTCGTCGGCGATCTTGCAGGAGACCTCCGAAGAGTAGAGCTTGGCCAGCGCCGCCTCGATGCGCACATCCTTCATGCCCGCATCCGCCAGCAGCGCGCTGACCTCGAACACCGCCTGAAGCGCGTAAGTGCTCGCGGCGATATAGGCCAGCTTGGCGGCCACCGCCTGGTGTTCGCCGACCGGGTGGCCCCACTGCACGCGGGCCGCCGACCATTCGCGGGCGATCTTCGTCGCCCATTTCCCGGCGCCGGCGCACATCGCGGGGATAGACAGCCGGCCGGTGTTCAGCGTGCTCAGCGCAATTTTCAGCCCCGCGCCCTCCTTACCCAGCCGATTGGCCGCCGGCACACGCACGCGGGAGAAGCGGGTGACGCCGTTTTCGATGCCGCGCAGCCCCATGAAAGCGTTGCGGTTTTCTACGGTGATGCCTTCGGTGTCAGCCTCGATAATGAACGCGCTGATCCCGCCCTTGCCCGCCGGCTGCTCGCCGCAAGCCTCATGGGGTTGAACCGCGGCCATAACCACCAGCAGTTCGGCGACGACGCCGTTGGTGGTCCACAGCTTCGCGCCGTCGATCTCGTAATAGCTGCCGTCCTCGCTGAGCACCGCCTTGGTGCCCAGCCGGGCGGGATCCGATCCCACGTCGTTCTCGGTGAGCAGGAAGGCGCTGATCGCCCCGGCCGCGCAGCGCGGCAGGTACTCGCGCTTCTGTGCTTCGCTGCCGAAGGACTTCACCGGCTCGGGCACGCCGATGGACTGGTGGGCGGAGAGCAGCGCGCCCAGCGCCGGACACACCGAACCCACGCGCATCAGCGCCCGGCCGTAGTCCAGCAGACTCAACCCCACCCCGCCGTATTCGGTGGGAATCTTCATGCCGAAAGCGCCGATCTCGCGCAGGGCGGCGATGTACTCGTCGGGGATGCGGGCCTCGCGCTCCACCCGGGACGGATCGAAGCCGTCCAGCACGCCCTCCAGCTTGGCAAGAAATTCCCTGCCCCGCTCGGCATTAAGCTCCTGGGGCAGAGGTTCGATGAGCGAGAAGTCCACCTCGCCCATGTAGATGCCCTTGGCGAAGCTTGGCCTCAGCCAGCTGGTTTCGCGAGATTCTTCGGCCACTTTCCGGGCAGCGGCGGCGTTGATGTCCATGGCAGACCCCTTTGTTGCTGGTCTGCCCAGCCTAGCCCCCGCCGCGCGCTTCGGCTAGGGAACTAGCGCACCGCGTGCAGGCGGGTGCGGGCGTTGGATCCGCCGCCGGCCAGCAGCACAAATGCCTGCCCGAAGGTCAGCTCGTGCAGCTGCTGTGCGCCCAGGCCCAGCTGGTGGGCGATGCGGGTGGTGCCCATGCGGTTTTCCACGCGCAGCGCGGGGAAGACGATGGAGAAGACCCTCGAGGTGGCGCGCACTATGTCCCCTGCCGGTTCCAGCGCCAGCTCCGCCATGAGCCAGCGGTAGCAGTCCTCGTCGAGCAGCTGAGCCTCGCGGGCGCAGTCCAGGATGACTGCCGCGGGCGTACCGAACATCCTCTGCAGGTCAAGCAGCTGTACCAGGGTCAGCGAGCTGGAAACCCGCAGCTGCAGCGACAGCTCCGGCAGCAGGAGACTGGCGGCGAAAAGGTCCGCCTCGCGTTCGGCGGCGCAGCCGGCGCCCTCTTCCAGCGCCGAATGCAGCAGCAGATGCGCCAGCTCATGGGCCAGCCGATAGCGGGTGTCAGCCTCCTGCCCCGGGGAGAGGAAAATGAAGCCCTGGCCGTCCTCCCAGAAGCTGAGCGTGACCGGCCCGCACAGCACCCGCACCCCGCGGGATTCAAGCACATAGAGCAGGTCCGGGATCGGTCCGCAGCCCAGGTTCCAGTCAAGCCGCAGCCGCGCGGCCGCCTGCTGCGGGTCCAAGCCCGTGTAGTCGGGGATTTGGGTATCCGGCAGGGTGAAGCAGCCGGTAATCAGTGAATAGAGTTCGACGCCGCAGCGTGCCAGCGCCGCCGCGGAGGCCTTCGCGGCGCCGTCGAGTCGGCGCGGGGTGCGGAAGAAAATCCGCTGCACCTCGATCGACCTGGCGGGGGAGAGTTTGAAGAAGCCCGGCAGGAAGCCTGTCGCGGCCGCCAGCGGCGCGGCCAGCGCATCGGGGGCGCCGTGCAGTTCATAGTCGGCGATCAGCTCGGGATCCAGATTCATCACGCGGGCAAGGTCCATGGTGCCAAGGCCCGCACGTTCGCGGGCCAGGGTGATACGGGTTGGTTCCAGCATGACTTCCTGCTTCCAGCGGCTTAAAGCACACAGTAGTGTCATGGGCCTCAAAGCACCAATCGGCGCGGTAACACGGGCGCGAAGGTGAAACTGCTGCCGGATTCCACCCGCCGCTTCGCACTATTCCGGTGCTGCCGGCTCGACCGGCTACGGCGGCTTCCAACGCTGCGCAGCGCGGCTCGACAGTGAGGAACCAGAGCCTGCCGAGGGCAGCGTGGGGAGATGTCCCCATTCGGAAAGTGATGATACATTGCATAACATAATGCCTGTGGGGGACTGGAATACTTCAGATTTTCGCATCGCGGCGGCCTGATGCCGCGGGTGCATTCACCACATGTTGCAACTTTGGGGGATTGCGGACTTTACTTTATCCATCCGGGACCAGGTACTTGGTCCATGGAGATTCGATGGGACATTTCATGAGTGACGAGCCTGTATGGCTTTCAGATTCCGAGCGCCAAGCTTGGCTGGGCCTGAATGCGGTACTGACTTTGCTGCCCGCCGCGCTGGATTCGGACCTGCAGGCGCTGGATGGAATTACGTTGTTCGACTACCACATGCTTGCGATGCTCTCCGAGTCTCCGGGACAGCAGCTGTCGATGACCCACCTTGCTTCGTTGACCAGCGCCTCGCTCTCCCGGCTCTCTCACGTGGTTAAGAAGCTCGAAACCCGAGGCTGGGTGGCTCGGGCGCAGTCGCCCGATGATGCCCGTGTGAAAATCGCTACATTAACCGAGGCGGGAATGAACGCCGTCGTGAGAATGGCCCCGCACCATGTGGCCTCTGTTCGCGGGCTGCTCTTTGATCCCTTGGATGACAAGGATGTTTCCGATCTCGCGCGGATTACCCGGAAGATCACCGCTGGTCTGGATGAGAGCCACTGGATTCTGGACAGCTGATTTTCAGATTTGGAACCCGGGCAAATTCTCGATAAGCTTATCTGGCGTTAATCACGCATGCCCGAATGCATTCTCCGGATGCTTCAGCGTGCGTGAATAGCCCGTAATACCGAATATCGCGGCCAACTGAGTACGGGGAAAATGCTCGACCGGTTGCGAAGTTCACCGTCTTACATACTTTAAGGCTCTTCGGTTGGTTCTCACCCAGCCTGGTTTCTTCCTAGTGTGCAGTAATAACGGTGTTTCACTGGTCGGCGGGACAACGCAGGGGTGGTGCCGATATTCGGTATCACGAGCGAGGACCGCCGCGCATTTACTACTAACTAACTAAGGAGTGATCATGGCAGCTGTTTGCCAGGTAACCGGTACTACTCCGGCCTTCGGACATAGCATCTCCCACTCGCACCGTCGCAACAAGCGTCGTTTCGATCCGAACATCCAGAAGAAGACCTACTACGTGCCATCGCTGCGCCGTAAGGTGACCCTGACCCTGTCGGTCAAGGGCATCAAGGTCATCGATGCCCGCGGTATCGACGCTGTTGTTGGCGACCTGATTGCGAAGGGTGTGAAGCTCTAAAAATGGCAAAGAAGGATAAGGACGTACGTCCGATCATCAAGCTGAAGTCCACTGCTGGCACCGGTTTCACCTACGTGACCCGCAAGAACCGTCGTAACGACCCAGACCGTATGGTTCTGAAGAAGTACGACCCAGTAGTCCGCAAGCACGTAGAATTCCGAGAGGAGCGCTAAGACATGGCCAAGAAGTCCAAGATCGCAAAGAACGAACAGCGCAAGGTCATCGTCGAGCGTTACGCTGAAAAGCGCCTCGAACTGAAGAAGACCCTGATTGATCCAAACGCCACCGACGAGGCTCGCGAAGCAGCTCGCGTCGGCCTGCAGAAGCTGCCACGCAACGCTTCTCCAGTCCGCGTTCGCAACCGCGACTCGATCGACGGCCGCCCACGCGGCACCTTCCAGAAGTTCGGTATCTCCCGTGTTCGCTTCCGCGACATGGCACACCGTGGTGAGCTTCCGGGCATCACCAAGTCTTCCTGGTAAGACCTGCAAGTCTTTAGACTTACGCGCTAGCCGCCTTCCTTCGGGAAGGCGGCTTTCGCCGTTTAACGACGCCACCAGCGTTTCTTTTTCGGCGCCGGCTGCTCCGAGGGGGCCGGGGCAGCGGAGGCGCGGCGGTTCTGCCACGCGAAAACCTCGGCGTCGGCATCACGCAGGGCGGTGATGACCGGAGGGCCGCCGAGCAGCTGGCGGCGGGCTTCGATGACGCGCTGGTTGAAGTCATCGATGTGTTCGCGCACGGCGCGCGGTGTGGGCAGCGCATCCAGCGTCTGGTCCATGTGTTCGTCTTCCACCCGAAGGGTCAGTGCCGGGGGACCGAGGCCCGAGATCTTCTCGCGGTGCATCATCGATTTCAGCCACCAGTCGGGATCCGTGCTGCTGGTGATGTGGTCGATGTTCTTTCCTGCCAGTGCGAGGTTGTCGAAATCCCCGCGGGCGACCGCTTCGTCCAGCGCTGAATTGGCGATCTCCCAGGCCTCGTCCTCGGCATGGATCTGCATCGGGGTGCGCGGCTTGTCCACCGGAGCCATGCCGGTGGCTTCGGCGTATTCGTCCACCGGCAGCGGCGGCTGCGACTCGGTCAGCTTTTCAAGCTTGTAACGAGCCGCGTTCAGTGCAGCTTCGTCCTTGTTCATGCAATTATCGTTTCACCGTCGGCACTGGCGGGCAAGGCCTTGGTAAACGCCAGATATTCAAGCGAACGCGGGTCGGCTTCAATATCAAAGCCCGGCAGATAGCCGGCGTTGAGATAGAGGTGGAGTGCTTCAGGCTGATTGGGCCCGGTAGTGAGGTAGATCTGCGAATAGCCCAGTTCCGCCGCCGCCAGTTCCAGCTCCTGAAGGATCCGGCGGGCCAGGCCGCGGCGGCGGTACCCTTCATGGGTCCAGATGCGTTTAAGCTCGGCGGTGTTCTGATCAAAACGGCGCAGTGCGCCCCCGGCGACGGTCTGTCCGTAAAGTTCGAGTACAACGAAACGCCCGAAGGGCGCCTCGAAATCTTCGGCGGGAAAGCGATTGAGTTCCTGGGCCACGGAGCCGTCGCGGTCTCCGTACCGTTGCGTGTACTCCGCACTGAGGCCGGCAAACAGCGGCTGCAAGCGTGGATCGCCCAAGCGAACCTGGTGGGCTCTGAGGATATCGTGTTGTGTTGTCATTGCTTAACCTAGGATACGATGTGCGTCGCCGACGGAGCCTGCCAGTTCCCAAGGGGACATCCGAGCCGGCGCTGACAGCACTTCTCGCGCCAGCGCATCGCTGTCGGCAAAGGGCGCAGAATTGGACTTGGGGCGTGAGAATGCGCCGCCTTGAATTCCCGAGACCGAGGCGCCGACGGCGAAGAGCCAGCGGTGGACCGCCCCGTCCGGGCCGATGACTTGGCGCAGCGAGTTGATGTGCAATTTTCCTGAACCTCCTGGTTCTTCGGTAATGAGTCCTCGGCGGTGCAGCGCGGCGAGCAGCGGGTCGGCGCTGGAGGCCACACGCGTTGCCGGCAGCCTAGCCTCGATGAACCACTGGGCGTTCACCGTGCCGGCCAGGGTTTGAGCGGTGAACTGTTGGGCTTGTTCATCGAAGCCGAAACTGGTCTCTGGGCCGAGAAACTCGATCAA
Organism: Glutamicibacter uratoxydans; assembly: GCF_006539925.1. Lineage (GTDB taxonomy): Bacteria > Actinomycetota > Actinomycetes > Actinomycetales > Micrococcaceae > Glutamicibacter > Glutamicibacter uratoxydans. The sequence continues at coordinate 51,866 of NZ_BJNY01000003.1, forward strand.
TCCGGCGTCATGCAATGCCAGGAGCTCTCGGAGCCTGTGGGCGGGTGGCCCCGAATCGATGAAGCTGAAGAATCCATGCCACCAGCTCGCAAGCTGGCTGCGTCCCTGCTCGCTCAGCTTGTCGTGGATGAATCGCAGATCGGTGTAGCAACGCAGCAGTCCCAGGAACAATGCCTGAAACTGCGGATGATCCGGTGAATCACGCAGCCGAAGATCCTGGATAATGTGGGAGGTGACCAAGCGGTTGATATGCGTGCGTGCCAGCTTCGACCCGAAGGGCCGGGGAAACGGCAGCGGAAAGTCGAGCTCTTCAAATTCAAGCCGATCGGCAGGTTCGAAGAAGCGCGCAACCAGCGACGCGCGCTCAGGCGAATACCAATGCACTGATTCATAGGCGTCGGCAAAGTCCTCAAAACTCCCGGTCCTCGCCGCGGGTGCACTGAACAGCTCGCGGTAGTAGAAGTAGGCGGCTTCCTTGGCGATCAGCGGCCACACATGCTCAAAGAAGTCCAGTTCGCCGTGCCGTTCGTGCAATCGGGCGAGCTGTTCTTCGGTGAAGAATCTGGTGCTGGAAGTGTCTGAACGCGGAATGCTGCTGATCTTGGAATGATAGGGGACGCCGCGCCGGGAGCCGGCCAGCAGGCGGGGCTCTGCACCGCTGGGGATGTAGCGCAAGGCGCCGTCGGAAGCTGGCTCGAAACGTCCGCCCCTGCCTTCAAAGAGCAGCACGAACAAGTCGGTGAAAGCGAGGCCCATGCCGGATACCAAGACGTCGGCACCGGCAGGCAAGGACTGGAAATCGATGTCGTTGGTGTATCCGGGCGGGAAATAGCCCAGGTGTTGATGTTTGGCGGCCTTGGCTGCAAATTCAGCGGCCCGTGCATCCGACTGAATCCTGGCATCGAGGTGGCCCTGAACCAGAACCACCTGATCTGCCTCGATGATCTGGCCGGAGGCAAGATGGACCTGGTGCGCCGAGGGCCCGGAAATCAGGTCCACAGCAGTGTCCAGGTGAACCTCGACCTGGTCCGGGGCCGCAAAGGAAGCCCGAACGCGGTCGAAGAACCAGCGCAGATAGCATGACTGTAGTCTGCGGGTGGGGAAGTCTTCCGGGCCCAAGGCAGCGACTTCGGCACGCAGTAGCGGGTCTGATGCAAGTTGCTGGGGCGCATCGTTCAAGGCTCCTTCGCGGATGAGCCGCGCCCATTCATCAAGCGGAGGGCCGTTGACGGCCGGACCCAGGCACTGCACCGACTCGTCGGTGAACATCGAGACATCGGAAGCCCGAGAATTCAGCTTGAGCAGCGGGCTTTGATTTTCTCGCCAGATGCGGCCCGCACCCGCAGGGTAGGGGTCGACGATATGAAGGCGCAGCGGCGAGCCGGGGAAATGCTCCCGGTTGGCGCTGATGCGTTCGAGGATCATCGCGGTCCGCGGTCCTCCGCCGATAAAAACAATGTGCTGCTCATCCATGCTCTCTCCTTGCGCCGCACAGCCATGAGGCCCGGGCCTAGTCGTAGCGCCAGACTAGAAGCGCATGCAGCATCGCAGCTAGGCGGCTGACTTGCGAAGAAACAAAGGTCATCGGGAAGCAACGCAGGAACACAGTTCGACCCGAGATTCGCCGGAATCCGCGTCAAGAAACGTCATGACTACCGCAAATTGCATCAGGTGAACGAGCGTGAATCTGCGCCGTGCGCTGGCCGCCGCCGCGGTTCTACGGTGTTCTCATCGCCATTCGATCTGATGAAGGAAGCACCGATGACACTGACCACGGTCGACGCTGCGGCGCAAAAACAAGTGCCCGGCAATACGGGTACTGGGCAAGCCAGCGAACGAGACTATTCCGACTACAAGGTCGTCCCGGCCCGCCACCCATGGCGCTGGCTGGGCACGGTTGTTGTTGCCGGCCTCGCGGCCAGCGTGCTGTATTCCCTGCTGACTAATCCGCGATGGGAATGGGACGTCGTGGCGCAGTGGTTCACCGCCGAATCGATCCTGCGTGGGTTGGGACAGACGCTGAAGTTGACGCTGATCTCCGGAAGCCTGGGATTCTTGCTCGGCTTTGTCCTGGCATTGATGAGGCTGTCCTCTTCGCCGCTGTTCAGCTCGGTGTCCTGGACCTTCTCCTGGATCTTCCGCTCCACGCCGCTGCTGGTGCAGCTGCTGCTTTGGTACAACCTCGGCTATCTCTACGAGACCATCAGGCTGGGCGTGCCGTTCACCTCGATCACCTTCGCAGAACTGCAGACCACCACGCTGATCAGCCAGTTCGCGGCGGCGGTCCTGGGCCTGACGCTGAACCAGGCGGCCTACAGCGCCGAGATCATCCGCGGAGGCATCCTCTCGGTGGACCAGGGGCAGATCGAGGCGGCCGAGGCGCTGGGCATTCCACGCTGGCGGCGCTCCACGAGGATCGTGCTGCCGCAGGCGATGCGGGCCATCCTGCCCACAGCCTTCAACGAAATCATCGGGCTGGTCAAGGGAACCTCGATCGTCTACGTGCTGGCCTATTCGGAGCTGTTCTACACGGTGCAGGTCATCTACAACCGCACCCAGCAGGTGCTGCCGATGCTGCTGGTCGCCACGATTTGGTACATCGTCATCACCTCGGTGCTGAGCATCGCCCAGTACTACATCGAACGCCACTACTCCCGCGGCGCGCTGCGCACCCTGCCGCCGACCCCGCTGCAGAAGCTCCGCCGCTTTATTTCCACCCATGCCGTGAAAGGACCAGCCAATGAGCCTGCTCGTTGAGAATCAGCCAACCACCAGCCGCGGCGCGGTTAGCGTGCGCGGGGTGGAAAAGCACTATGGCAATGTGCAGGTGCTGCACGGGATCGACCTCGATGTGGCCCCCGGAGAGGTGCTAGTGATCCTCGGACCTTCCGGCTCCGGAAAATCCACGCTGCTGCGCACGATCAACCACCTGGAAAAGGTCGACAAGGGCACTATCGCCATTGACGACGAGCTCATCGGCTACCGGGCACGCCACGGCAAGCTGCATGAACTGCGCCAGGCAGAAGTCCTGGCCCAGCGCACCGAAGTGGGGATGGTGTTCCAGAACTTCAACCTCTTTGGCCACCTGACCGTCTTGCAGAACATCATTGAGGCACCTGTCCATGCCAGAAAAATACCCAGAGCGCAGGCCATGGCACGGGCGCGGGAGTTGCTTGAACGCGTGGGGCTGGCGGACAAGGAAGCCGCCTACCCGCGACAGCTCTCTGGCGGGCAGCAACAGCGGGTCGCCATCGCCCGGGCCCTGGCGCTGGAGCCAAAGGTGGTGCTGTTCGACGAACCCACCAGTGCCCTGGACCCGGAGCTGGTCACCGAGGTGCTCGACGTGATCAGGTCGCTGGCTGAATCGGGCACGACCTTGATCATCGTGACCCACGAAATCGGTTTTGCCCGCGACGTGGCAGACCGCATCTTGTTCGTGGACGCCGGGCGGGTCATCGAGGACGGCACCCCGGAACAGGTGCTGGCGTCACCGCGCCACGAACGCACCAAAGCATTTTTGTCCAAGGTCATCGAACCCGCATTCCACATCTAAGGACCAACCCACATGAAACACGTTGCACTCGCGACCCTGTCGGCGGCCGCGCTGCTGGCCCTGACAGGCTGCGCCGATCCAGGAGCGGCGGCCTTACCTGAGACCGGCGGCCCGGGCTATAACACCTCCCCGGAACAGGACCGCATTCGCTCGCAGGTAGATCAGAAACTAGCCGATGCGGTGCCCGCAGCGATTAAGGAGGACGGGAAGCTGACGGTGGCCACTACCGGAGGCTCGGTGCCGCTGAGCTTCCACGCCACCGACGACCGCACGGTGATCGGCACCGAAGTCGACCTCGCGCAGCTGGTCGCCGACAAGCTCGGCCTGGAACTGGACCTGCAGATCACCAGCTGGGAAAACTGGCCGCTGAAAACCGAGTCGGGCGACTTCGAGGCGGTCTTCTCCAACGTCGGCATCAACGCTGAACGGGTGAAGAAGTTCGACTTCTCCACCTACCGGGCCGCCTACATGGGGTTTGAGGCCCGCGCCGACAGCAATATCACCGTGAACGGGGCTGCTGACATTTCAGGCAGGAAGATCGCGGTGGGCTCGGGAACCAACCAGGAGAAGATCCTGCTTGCCTGGAACGAGGACCTTGCCAAGCAGGGCAAAGAGCCGGCGCAGCTGCAGTACTACTCCAATGAAGCGGACACCATCCTCGCCCTGTCCTCGGGGAGGATCGACCTGAACATTGCACCCTACCCTTCGACGGTGTACCGCGAAAAGGAGCGCGACGACGTGAAGGTCGTCGGCAAGATCAACGCCGGCTGGCCCGCCGAAACCCTGGTCGCGGCCACCACCAAGGCAGGTAATGGCTTGGCCGAGCAGATCACCGCGGCATTGAACAAGGCCATCGAGGAAGGCAGCTACGGGCAGGTGCTCGACCGCTGGTCACTGGGAGAGGAAGCACTCGCCACCTCAAAGACCGTGACCGAGGCGAACTACAGATAACACGTCCGCTGAGCCGGACAACAAGAACTTCAACGACAAGAAAGATGCACCGTGAGCCAACAAACCCTGCTCCTAGCCCTCAATCTCGACGGCGCCGGCAGCGACCCCCACCAAACCGCCGATGAGGCACTGCGAGCAGAATCAGCAGGATTCCATGCTGTCAGCTTCACCAGCGACGGGCTGCTGGACCCGGTCCAGCGTGCCAGCTACGCCGCCGCGCAGACCCGGAACATCGGGCTGCTTCCCGTCATCGACGCGCTGTTTACCGAACCCTTCCACACCGCCACCCAGCTGGCGAGCCTTGACATCATCAGCGGCGGCCGGGCCGGCTGGTTCCTCGCGGCCCGGAACGAGGAGCAGCTGGCCGCCGCGGTGGGCCGCACCCCACTGCAGGAGGACCAGCTCGGCATTGAAGCCGCCGACGTGGTCGCCGTCCACCGCAGGCTTTGGGACAGCTGGGAAGCTGACGCGGTGATCAGGGACCATGCCACGGGCCGCTATCTGGATGCTCGGAAGCTCCACTACGTCGAGGTTGCAGGCCAGAATTTTTCGGTGAAGGGGCCGGCCATCACCCCGCGGCCGCCGCAGGGCCAGCTTCCCATCATCGCCCCGGCCGGACTGTTCACCACGCCGGGCCTGCGGCACTGCCGCCTGGACGGCGCCGACGTGGCGGCCATCAACGCGGCAGATCCCCAGACGCTGCTCAGCAAGGCCGAAAAGTTCAGCGCCACCGGGGCGGTGGCCATCGAGCTGGATGTGTACTTGGACGCGGCGGGAGAACCGGCGCAGCACCGGCGTGACGCGCAGCCGCAGGCGCAGCGCACCGAGCGGACCGAATTCATCGGCTCAGCGCAGGAACTGGTCGACTTCATCCGCGCCGTCGCCAATGCCACCGAAAACCCAGCCGATCAGCGCAGACACCTGATCCACCTGTACCCCGGGGACCTGCAGATCGACGGCCCCGAACTGGTCAACGAGGTGCTTCCGCAGCTGAAGGACCTGCTGGCCCCCGTCCAAGACAGCCTGCGCGAAAGCTTCGCCCTGCCCGTAGCCCACAATCGATTCAAGGAAGCAGCATGAGCACCCAGCATCAACTACGATTCGGCGTCTTCTTCCAGGGCGTGAATTCCTCGACCATTTGGCGCAGCGAAGCCTCGGGCTCGCAGACGGACTTCTCATCCTTCCGCCGCCTCGCCCAGACCGCCGAACGCGGCCTGTTCAGCGCCTTCTTCCTGGGGGAGGGGTTGCGCCTGCGCGAACACCTAGGCCGCATCCACGAACTCGACGTCGCGGGCCGCCCCGACGCGCAGACCATGCTCGCCGCCCTGGCTGCCGTCACCAGCAACATCGGGCTGGTCGCCACGCAGAACACCACCTACAACGACCCTGCGGATCTGGCCCGGCGCCTGGCCTCGCTGGATTTGATCTCCCAGGGGAGGGCCGCCTGGAATGTGGTCACCACCCACAACGCCTGGACCGGGGAGAACTTCAGGCGCGGCGGCTACCTTGAGCACTCCCAGCGCTACACCCACGCCGAAGAATTCGTCCAGACGGTGCGGCGCATCTGGGCCGGCGGGCCGGTGCACCATCGCGGCGAGCACTACACCGTCGACTACACCGGTACGCTGCCGGCCAGCACCCAGCAGAGGCCGGTCCTGTTCCAGGCAGGAGATTCCGCAGAAGGCCGCGACTTCGCCGCACGGCAGACCGACGTGATCTTCTCGGCCCATGTGGGGCTGCAGGATGCCCTGGACTTCCGGCAGGACATCAACCAGCGTTCGGTGAACGCAGGACGCAGCCCCTACGCGGTGAAGATCATGCCCAGCGCCGAATTCATCATCGACCAAACCCCCGAAGCGGCGGCCGAAAAACACCGCTGGGTGCGCGAACAGCAGATCGGCCCGCAGCAGGCGCTGGCCTATCTTGAACAATTCTGGGGAACGCGGCTGGAAGACGTCGACCCCTACGGTCCGCTGCCGGACTTCGACCCGGTGGTGCAGCGCAGCTCGGTAACCCGCGGCAGCGGATTCCAGGGCGCCAAGACCCTGGAACTTGCAGCGAGCTGGCGTGCAGAAGCCAGGGCCAAGGGGCAGAACATCATCCAATTTGTCCGCGGGCGCTCGCACCGTCCGGAGCACACCTTCACCGGATCCTACGACCAGGTCGCAGAACGCCTCGCCGACTACGCGCGGCAGCGCGCGGTCGACGGCTTCAACATCAGCCCGTGGCTGATCCCCACGGGAATCGACGACATCGTCAACCACCTGGTCCCTCGCCTGCAGGAGCGCGGCATCTATCCGCAGTCCTATGCCGGAACGCTGCGCGAAAACCTCGGACTGACCATCGACCACGACCACGAACTGCACGCCCAAGGGCTGCTGCCAGTTGAACAGGAAGCATCATGAAACACCGGTACCCACGACATCTCATCGCCGCCGCGGCCCTGCTGGGGGTCGTTGCGCTCAGCGCCTGCTCCGATCCTTCGCAGGCCAGCGAAAGCACCCAAAGCCCAGATGCCAAGGCGGCGAGCCTGAGCAATCCCGAACAGCAGCGGCCAAAGGTCGAGGTCAACAAGAAAGCCAAGGACCTGGTGCCGGAAAAGATCGCGGCCGACGGCAAGCTGAGCGTCGTCACCGCTCCGGGAGCGCCGCCGCTGAGCTTCTACGCCACCGACAACACCACGCCCGTGGGCTACGACGCCGACCTGGCGGCGGCGCTCGCCGATTCACTGGGGCTTGAGCTGGAACTGACCCCGGTGTCCTGGGCCGACTGGCCGCTGGGCATCGAATCGGGCAAATACGAGGCGGCAATCAGCAACGTGACGGTGACCGAAGAGCGCAAGAAGAAGTTCGACTTCGCCACCTACCGCGAAGACCTGCTGGGCTTCTATACCGCCAAGGACTCCGGGGTGGGTCCGATTGACAAGGCCGAAGACGTCGCAGGGCTGAAGATCATCGTCGGTTCGGGCACCAACCAGGAAAAGATCCTGGTCGACTGGGACAAAGAGAACCAGGCCAAGGGCCTGAAGCCGGTGGACTTCCAGTACTACGACGACGATTCGGCCTCCACCCTGGCCCTGTTGTCGGGCCGGGCGGACGCGAGCTTCGGCCCCAATGCCACCGGCGCTTATAAGGTGGCGACCACCGGAGAACTGAAACAGATTGGTTCGTTCCCCGGCGGCTGGCCAGACACCGCCCAGGTGGCGGTGACTGCGAAAAAGGGCAGCGGGTTGGCGCAGGCTGCGGAAGCCGCCCTGGACGGGCTGATCGACTCGGGCGTCTACGGGCAGATCCTGGACAAGTGGGGGCTGAGCCAGGAAGGAATCGACGATTCGCGGGTGAATCCTCCGGGGCTTGCGGGGTAGCAGTTGTAGTACCGTGAGGTTCATGGATCAAGTAGTGCGTTTGGGTTCCCTGGAACAACTGGGGCATGGTGTGCCGGGTCCCGACATTCACGGCAACCGCGGCCGCTGGGCATCATTGGGCGCTGGAAAAACTGCAGTGGTCACCGGAGCCAACGCCGGTCTCGGGTTCTTTTCCGCGCTGGGCCTGGCCGAGGCCGGTGCCCATGTGGTGCTTGCCTGCCGCAACCAGGCCCGGGCAGAACAAGCCATGGAGCAGATCTGGGTGCGCGTGCCCGGTGCGAGTCTGGAATTCATGCAGTTCGACGCCGATTCGACGATCTCCGCCATGGGCCTCGCGGCGGAGCTGCGTGCGCGCACCGTCGACATCCTAGTGGCCAATGCCGGAATGATTCACACCCCCGCACAGCGGCATCCCGGATTGTTCGGCTACGAAGCGGTGATGAGCACCAACGTGGTCGGCCACGCGCGGCTGATCGGCGAATTGGCCGAGAAGTTCCGCGAACATCCGCTGCGGCTCATCGTCTTGGGATCCATGTCCACGCTGATGCTGCGCGCAGATGCGCAGAACTTGAAGCTTGAGCACGGATACAACCCCTACCGCGCCTATGCCCAGTCCAAGGCCGCCCTGCAGGCGCTGGGCATCGGGCTGGACCACAGGCTGCGCCAGCTGTCCTGGCCGTCGCGGTCGATCGCCGTGCACCCGGGCTACAGCGTCTCCGGGCTGACCCCGCAGATTGCCGGAATCAACGAACCGGGCTTTGCCAAGCGTTTGGCCGGCCAGCTTCAGGCGGGTTTCGCGCAGGGCAAACACCAAGGAGCCGTGGCAGTTGTCGAAGCCGCACTGAACCCGGGGATCGCCCTGTGCGCACCGGGGGTGTACTTCGGTCCGCAGCACACCTCCAAGGGCCGGATTTCACTGGCCAACCCGGCAAAAATCACCCGCGGCAAGGCCCTGCAGGATCAGGTGTTCAAGCTGTTCATTGAGGCAAACGAGGGGCTCGACCCCTTCGCGTAACGCGTGCTTTCGTGAACTTTCACACGCCGATCAGGTGGAGAAATTCCCTAGAATCCGCGGAATGATGCACTTATTGTCGGGCAAAGCTGGTAAGTTCGTCACTGATAAGTCCGCGCGACCGTGCGGCGTTCGGGGTCTGTTGTGGGCCTTGGATCTCTAGTCCAGGAGGACAAACATTGGCTATGAACCGTAG
>NZ_BJNY01000004.1 GCF_006539925.1 Glutamicibacter uratoxydans
CCGCAACCCGCAGACCGGCGAAGCTATCCAGATTCCTGCTGGCCACTCGGTGAAGCTGACCGCTGGTTCGAAGCTGAAGGCCGCTGTCGCCAAGAAGTAGGCTTTCCAGCCCGCCGCCTGGGAACGGGCGGCGGGCTGTTTTAACCCCAAAATCACTACCTTTGGGCGCAGAAATTTGAGAATTGTTGAAAAATTCCCGGAGATTCCGCTGTTTTTGGGCTTTTAGCGTCTCAAGGTTTGATATGTTCGTCACTGATAAGTCCGCGCGACCGTGCGGCGTTCGGGGTCTGTTGTGGGCCTTGGATCTCTAGTCCAGGAGGACAAACATTGGCTATGAACCGTAGCGAACTTGTTGCTGCCGTTGCAGCGAAGACCGAAAACTCCCAGGTTGCCGTCAACGGTGTTCTGGATGCGCTGTTCGACGTGTTCGTCGAGAACATCTCGCAGGGCGAGAAGGTTTCGATCCCAGGCTGGTTGGCTGTTGAGCGCACCGATCGTGCTGCCCGCACCGGCCGCAACCCGCAGACCGGCGAAGCTATCCAGATTCCTGCTGGCCACTCGGTGAAGCTGACCGCTGGTTCGAAGCTGAAGGCCGCTGTCGCCAAGAAGTAAGCTTGCTTGATTCAGGGGCCTGGTCCATTGTGGACCGGGCCCTTGTTTTTTGAGCGTTTCTTCTACTTCGCGTAGAATCAGGCGTGGCCGTGCGCTTGCACGCCCGTCGTCATCGGCAAAGGAACTTTCGTGCATAAGAACCCGGCAATCCGCGTCATGCGCGGTTGGCTCGCGGCCTTGGTGTGCACCTGGACGGCCTTCGCCGCGCACGCGCATGCGGCGCCGACGACGATGTCCCTTGTTGTCATGGCGCTGATCACCTGTGTTTCTGCGGTGATTGCCATGGCGATGCTGGGCCGCAAGTTTTCGCTGTGGGCCACCAGCGTGGTGGTGCTGATCAGCCAGGGGCTGTACCACCTGTCGATGTCAGTCATGGGCCACGGCGGCAGCGGGGCGATCAGCTCGATGGAGCACGCCGGGCACAACCCTCCGGTGGACCTGTCGGGGCAGATCAACTCGCAGTACGCGAATGTGCAAAGCGAATCCATGCTCTGGGCGCACGTGGTGGCGGCAGCCGCCAGCGTCGTCGTCCTCTACGGGGCCGAAAGGCTTCTGGCGCTGCTACGGTCGATCATCACCGTGGGCGCGGCCCGCGCCATTCTCCTGTTCCTGCGTGTTCCCGCTCCGGCGGTGCGCGAGCTTCCCGGGTACTTCCCGCTGCGTTTTCAACTCAAGCTGGCGCAGCTTGAACGCCTCCCGGTGCTGCGCGGGCCGCCCTCTTTCGTTCTTCCCGCCTAGAAATATTTGAAGAACGACGCCGGGACCGGCGTAGACAAGGAAACACCATGAACATCCGCACCATGACCCAGCGCCTGGCCGCCGGGGCAAGCATCGCACTGCTGGCAAGCTTCGGCGCCGTGGCCGCCAACGCCCACGACGTGCTCACCGGCTCCTCGCCGAAGAACGGGGCCACCGTCGCCACCTCGCCGAAGGAGCTGACGATGACCTTCTCCGCCGAGCTGCAGAAGCTGCCAGGCGCCGATTCCACCGTGGCGGCGCTGAGCAGCGAGGGCAAGAAGCTGGACGCCACCGCCACCACCAAGGGCAACACCGTCACCGTCGTGCCGGAGGAAAAACTCGCCAACGGCGACTACACCCTGGCCGTGCGCGTGATCTCCTCCGACGGGCACCCGGTGGAGGACTCCATCGCCTTCACCGTGGACGCCCCGGCCGCCTCGCCGAGCGCCGAGGCCAGCCAAACGCCGGTCTCAAGCCCGGCAGCAAGCGATGCCGCGTCCGAAACGCCGTCAGATGCGCCTTCCGAGGCGCCCGCGCAGGCACCAGTGCAGAATCTGGGCGCCGGCGTGAACCCGATCGTGTGGATCATCATCGCCGTGGTGGTAGCCGGCGGCCTGGTGGCCGTGCTGGTGAACTTCGCCCGCAACAACAAGAAGTAGATTCCCCTTCCCGCCGATGCCTTGGGTGCATCCGCGCGCCCAAAAACTGGCATCGGCACATGCCACGTGAAAGCTTGAGTAACCAATGAAAACCACGAAAACCACTGCCGCGCTGCTGGGACTGGGACTGCTGCTGGCCGGCTGCTCCGCCACACCGGATCCGGCGGCCCAAACGCCTGCCGCGCAGCATGAAACCCAGGCACAGGCCCTGCAGGCCAGCGACACCTGGGCCAAGGCGGCCAAGGACGGGATGAGCGCGGGCTTCGGCACGCTGCACAACGCCGGAAGCCAGGCCATCGAGATCACCGGCGTCAGCGACGCCGCAGGCAACGAGATCCAGCTGCACGAAACCGTCGGCACCGGCGCGCAGGCGAGCATGAAACAGATGGACGGCGGGCTGACGATCGAGCCAGGGCAGGACGCGGTGCTTGAACCCGGGGGATCGCACCTGATGTTCATGGACCTGAAGCAGCCCTTGGCCGCGGCCCAGCGCACGAGCCTGACCTTCACCTTCGCCGACGGCTCCAGCGCCGCGGCGGACTTCGAGATCCGCAACTTCAGCGGCGCCAACGAGAATTACGAGCATGGCGGGCAGAAGCCGGAGCACACGATGGACCACTCGAAAATGGACCACTCGAAGATGAAGCACGATGGGTAGCGCACCGAGCCGGCGCAGCGTCATCGGCGGTTCGGCCATGGCGGCCCTGGGCGGGATGCTCGCCGGCTTCGGTGCGGCTCCCGCTGCAGCAGATGCGGGCCAGACCGGGCAGCCGGAGGGACAGCAGGGCGGAACCCGGCAGTTCTACGGCCGCTACCAGGCAGGCATCCTGGACGAGGCGCAGCTGCACGCGCAGTTCGTCGGCTGGGATGTCATCTGGGGCGAGGGCGGCAAGAAGGAGCAGCTGCGCGCGCTGCTGCGGATGCTCACCGACGACGCGCAGCGCCTGGCCTCCGGGCGCGGCGTGCTGGCTGACACCGAAGCTGAAATGGCCGCGGACCCGGCGCAGCTGACGCTGACGGTGGGGCTGGGCCAGCGCCTGCTCGACCAGGTCGGGGCGGGCAAGAATGCTGTGGGGAGCATGCCCGAGTTCGCCGGCGACAAGCTGGATGAGCGCTACGGGCAGAGCGACCTGCTGGTGCAGTTCTGCTCGAACGACCCCACGGTGCTGGCCCACGCGGTGCGCGCGGTGGGCAAGAACCTGCGCGGGCTGGCCAAGCACGTGTTCACCCAGCGCGGGTTCATCCAGCCGGCGTCGGGGGCCTTCCGCAACCTGTTCGGCCAGCTGGACGGGATCAACAACCCTGCCGGCGATACCCGTGAGCTGGCGGTGTTCGGCACGCAGGAGAACCCGAGCTGGATCAGCAACGGCACCACCCTGGCGCTGCGCCGCTTCGAGATGGACCTGGACGCCTGGGACGAGCTGGCGGTCTCCGGGCGCGACTTCGCCCTGGGCCGCCGGCAGAAGGACGGCTCGCCGCTGTCCGGGACCAGCGTCGCAGACCCGGTGGACCTGGACGCGGCCAACGAGCTGGGGCTGCCGAAGATCGGTGCGAACGCCCATGTGGCGCTGGCCCGGCCGGGCAGCGGGGACGAGGTGATCCACCGGCGCGGCTACAACTTCGTCGACGGGGAGCGATCCGGACTGCTGTTCGCCAGCTACCAGCGCGATGCGCGCACCAGCTTCATCCCGGTGCAGCGGCGGCTGGCGGCGGCCGATGCGCTGAACCAGTGGCTGACGCCCGTCGGCTCCGCGCTCTACGCGGTGCTGCCGGGGATCGAGCCGGGCATGTACCTGGGCCAGCAGCTGCTGGACTAGAAGCGGGTTCGGCGGTGTGAGATGCACCGCCGAACCTGCCTAAAACCGCACACCAACCACGCGCCGGCAGGAACCGCCGGGCAGGCAAGTGAGAAGATGGAAGGGCTATGGCCACAGAAACTGCACCGCGCGAGCTAGCGCCCCCAGTCACCCGATTCATCCTGCCCGGAATCTTCACCATGGTGCTTGCATTCCTCGGCGCGGTCCTGTTCACCGGGATCACCGCGCCGACCCTGTTGGCCGATCCCGGCGCGTTCGTGCGCTGGGCGCTGCCGATCTCCCGGGCCATCCACCACACAGCGATGTCGCTGACCATCGCCGCGCTGCTCTTCGCCGCGGTGATCGTGCCGCGCGCCTCCAAGGTGACGCGGCACGCCGGGGACAACGAGGCCGCCGACCACCCGGTGTTCACCCGGAGCATGAACATCGCCGCGGCCGCCGGCGTGGTGTGGACGTTGGCCGCCGCCGCGGTGCTGCTGCTGACCTTCTGGGACCTGGCAGGCACCCCGATCAACCTCAAGCCCGAATACTCCGTGGCGATCCTGGACTACATCATCGGGATCACCACCGGACGGGCCTGGGCCTGGATGGTGGCCATCGCCGCGATCACCGCTTCGCTGGCGCTGGCGGTGCGCGGGAAGACCGCGGTGGGCCTGACCGCGTTCTTCTCCTTCTTCGGCATTGTGCCGCTGGCATTCATCGGCCACGCTTCGGGGGGCGATGACCACTTCGCCGCGGTGAACTCCATCGCCCTGCACCTGCTGGCGGTGGTGATCTGGTTCGGCGGCATCCTGATGCTCGCCCTGCTGGCGCCGAAGCTGGGCGTCGAGGCGCCGGGGCGGCAACGCGGCCAGGTGCTGGCCGGCGTGGTGCTCAAGCGCTTCTCCGCCCTGGCCACCGTGGCGGTGTTCCTGATGATCGGCTCCGGCGTGGCCAGCGCGGTGATCCGCGTGACCGAATGGGGCCAGCTGCTCTCGCCCTACGGCGCGCTGGTGATCGCCAAGGCGGTGCTGACACTGGGCCTTGGCGCCCTGGGCCTGGCGCACCGCCGCTGGGTGATCCCGAAGCTGCTGGCGGGGCAGTACTCCGCGCTGAAGGCCGCCTGGCGCGTGGTCGTCGGCGAAATCATGCTGATGGGCGCGGTGATGTCCCTGGCGGTGGTGCTGGCCCGCACCGCGCCGCCGACCTCCGACGAGGCCCCTGCCACCGCCACCCCGGCCCGCCTGCTCACCGGCTACGAGCTGCCTGAAGCCCCCACTGCCTCCAGCTGGTTCACCGTGTGGCGGATGGACTGGATCTGGGTGGCGGTGTGCCTGCTGGGCCTGGCCTTCTACCTGTGGGCGTTCATCACGCTGCGCCGCCGCGGGGACAAGCCCAGCGGGCTGCGCCTGGCCAGCTGGATCATCGGCCTCATTGCGCTGTTCTACGTGACCAGCGGCGCGGTGGCGGTCTACGGCAAGGTGCAGTTCTCCACGCACATGGTCGACCACATGTCGCTGACCATGATCGTGCCGCTGTTCCTGGTGCTCGGCACCCCGGTGACGCTGCTGCTGCAGGTGCTGCCATCGCGCGCCGACGGCACTCGCGGCCCGCGCGAATGGATCCTCTACCTGGTGCATTCGCGCTACTCGAAGGTCATCACGCACCCGATCTTCGCCGCGCTGAACTTCGCCGGCTCCATCGTCATCTTCTACTTCACCCCGGTGCTTGAACCGGCGATGCTCTACCACGCGGGCCACGAGCTGATGAACCTGCACTTCCTGCTCACCGGCTACCTCTTCGCGCTCTCGCTGATCGACGCGGACCCGGTCCCCAAGCGCTACCCGTACCCGATGCGGCTGCTGGTGCTGCTGGCCACCGTCGCCTTCCACGCCTTCTTCGGCGTGGCGCTGATGAGCACCACGGTGCTGCTGGCCCCGGACTACTTCGGCAACATGGGCCGCACCTGGGGCGGTTCGGCCATCGAAGACCAGGAGGTGGGCGCCGGCATCATGTGGGCCATCGGCGAGGTGCCGACCCTGGCGCTGGCCATCGGCGTGGCCGTCTCCTGGCTGCGCCAGGACAAGAAGGACACCAAGCGCTACGACCGCCAGGCCGAGCGCGACAACGACGCCGAACTGGCCGCCTACAACGAAATGTTCGCCCGCTACAAGAAAATGGACGACCGTGCCTAAGAAAATCGCAGCCTTCGCCCTGCTTTCGGTCCTCGCCCTGGCCTCCTGCTCCGCCGCCGGGGATTCCGGGCAGATGCCGCAGGACTCCACCCACCAGAAGGCCGCCAGCGCCTCGCCCAGCGCGCAGGAAACCGACCCGGCGGACATGAGCCCTGCCGAGGTGGCTACCACCGCCGGGGCAGTGATGGCCGCCAAGCTCGGCTTCCCGAACTCCGCGCGGATCACCGGGCAGGACCTGAAGGACCTGGCCAAAAAGCCCGACGCGCTGAAGGACATCGTGGTTCTGCCCGGCGCCTGCCAGGGGACGATCGACGACCTGAACTGGTCGCCGGTGCAGCTTGGCACGCAGGCGGCCCGCACCGACTTCACCAATGAGGCGCAGAACATCACCGGCTCCATCGAGGTGGCCAAACTGGATAGCGACGCCGACCGCGCCGCGGTGGCCGCGCACAACAAGAACGTGGCAAAGATCCTGTCCGACTGCTCCGGCGTGAAGATCAACGGGCTGGACTACTCCGAGGACCTGAAGTTCTCCGACCCCGCGGTGGAGAAGGCTGACTCCTCGCTCTACTACACCCGCAACGGGCAGTACCCGCAGGATTCGCTGGTGCTGATCAGCTCCACCAAGGACTACGCGGCCATGGTCTCCTTCGTCTCCGCCGCGCCGATCAACGACGCCAAGTTCAATCAGGTGGCCACCAGCATCCTTGATGCGGCCTTGACGCAGGTGAAGTAGCGGGCTATGTAGTCGGCGTTCAGTGCGGTGGACCAGCCCGGTAGGCGAGCCCGGCGGAATAGCCCGGCGCCGCGGCTGGTTGCACAGGTGAGAAGGATCTCGCCCGCAACGGCTCAACCTTGCTTAACACGCTTGAACCCCTGCCGCCGCGGTGGCGGATAATTAACGTGAACCACCTGCGAAAGGATGCCCATGAGCGCCACGTCCGATTCCCTGCGAGCCAACTACAAGGTGCGCGCCAGCGAGCTGCTGGGCCGCAACTGGCTGAATACCGGCGGGCAGCAGCTGGATCTTGAAGCGCTGCGCGGCAAGATTGTCATCCTCGATTTTTGGACCTTCTGCTGCATCAACTGCCTGCACGTGCTCGACGAGCTGCGCCCGCTGGAGCAGCAGTACTCCGATGTGCTGGTCACCGTGGGCGTGCATTCGCCGAAGTTCGAGCACGAGGCGGACCCGGAGGCGCTGGCCGCGGCGGTGGAGCGCTACGAAATCCACCACCCGGTGCTGGACGACCCGGAGCTGGTGACCTGGCAAGCCTATGGCGCGCGCGCCTGGCCGACCTTGGTGGTGCTGGATCCCGAGGGCTACATCGTCGCCCACCTCTCCGGCGAGGGCCACGCCCAGGGCCTGGGCTCGCTGATCGAGGAACTGGTCGCAGAGCACGAGGCCAAGGGCACCCTGCACCGCGGCGACGGCCCCTATGTGGCCCCCGAGCCGCGCGAGGGAGACCTGCGCTTCCCGGGCAAGGCGATCGCGCTGGCCAACGGCAACTTCCTGGTCGGCGATTCCGGCCACCACCGCCTGGTGGAGCTCGCCGCCGATCTCACACTGGTGCGCACCATCGGCGCCGGCGTGAAGGGCTATGCCGACGGGGACGCGGACACCGCACAGTTCAACGAGCTGCAGGGCCTGGCGCTGCTGCCCGAAGAACTGGTGGCCAAGGTGGGGTACGACGTGATCGTCGCCGACACCGTGAACCACCGCCTGCGCTCGGTGAACCTGTCCACCGGGCAGGTCGGCACCGTCGCCGGCAACGGCGTGCAGCGCCTGCTGGATGCCGACACCGCCCGCAGCTCCGACGCGCCGACCCAGCTGGGGAACGACGCGCTGAACATTTCGCTCTCCTCCCCGTGGGATGTGCTCTACCACCCTTCGGGCAAGGTCATCATCGCGATGGCCGGCACCCACCAGATCTTCGCGTTCGACCCGGCGAGCACCGAGGTAGAAATCTTCGCAGGCTCCGGCTTGGAGGGCCTGGCCGACGGCAAGCCGCAGGACGCCTGGTTCGCCCAGCCCTCCGGCCTGGCGCTGGATGGCGACGACGTGTGGGTGGCGGACTCGGAGACCAGCGCGCTGCGCCGGATCGAGATCGCCGACGGCCAGGCAGTCGCCGTGCACACCGCGGTGGGCGAGGGCTTGTTCGACTTCGGCTTCCGCGACGGCGATGCCGCCCAGGCGCGCCTGCAGCACCCGCTGGGCGTTGCGGTGCTGCCCGACGGCTCCATCGCAATTGCTGACTCCTACAACGGGGCCGTGCGCCGCTTCGATCCGTCGAGCAACACCGTCTCCACCCTGGCCAAGGGCCTGAAGGAGCCGGCCGACGTGCTCATCGACGCCAGCGGCGAGGGGGACCCGGTGCTGCTGGTGGTGGAGACCAACACCCACCAGTTGGTGCGCATCCCGATCCCCGCCGAGGCGCTCGTGGTGGACGAGGGCGCCAGCCAGACCCAGCGCCCCAAGACCCGCGTGAAGGCCGGCGGCCACCAGATCCTGGTGCGCTTCGCCGCTCCCAAGGGGCAGAAGCTCGATGACCGCTGGGGAGATCCGACCCAGCTGAAGATCTCCGCGAGCCCCGAGGAGCTGATCCTCTCCGGCGGCGGCACCTCCACGGGCCTGGCCCGCACCCTTGAGCTGAACCCTCAGATCGCCGAGGGCGTGCTGCATATTACCGCGCGCGCCGCTGCCTGCGACGGGGAGCCGGGCGGCGAGATCCCGGACCACGCGGCCTGCCACCTGTACCAGCAGGACTGGGGCATCCCGGTGCTGCTGGACGCCGAGGGCGAGGACGAGCTGCAGCTCGATTTGCGCGGCGTGAACTAGCGCTAGCCAGCAAGGCGCGCCGGATGATTCCGGCGCGCCTTTGCCGTCCCCGCCGCCGCCCTCTCCGCCTTCCCGCACCGCATCGTGCGCCGAAATATGAGGAAACCTCAGCAAAATCTGCAGCCATCGGGCTAGACTGGGTTGCGGGAGGCGCCGGAGGGATCCGGCAAATGAGTGATGGCATCGAAAATGTTCCGGGCACTGGAAATACCAAACTACCGACTCTGGCTGGTGGGGGCGCTGGTTTCCAATATCGGAACCTGGATGCAGCGCGTGGCCCAGGACTGGCTGGTGCTCACCGTGCTGACCGACAACGACGGCACCGCCACCGGCATCACCACCGGCCTGCAGTTCCTGCCGATCCTGCTGCTCGGGCCCTATGCGGGGCTGATCGCCGACCGCTTCAACAAGCGCCGGCTGCTGATCTTCACCCAGGGCTTCATGGGGCTGTGCGCGATCCTGCTCGGCGTGCTGGTGGTGACCGGCACCGCAGAACTCTGGCACGTGTACGTGCTGGCGGCCCTGCTGGGCTGCGGCGCGGCCTTCGACGCCCCCGCGCGCCAGGCCTTCGTCTCCGAGGTGGTCCCCGGAACCCACCTGACCAATGCGGTGGCGCTGAACAGCGCGAACTTCAACCTGGCGCGGCTTGCAGGCCCGGGCGTGGCAGGCGCGGTGATCGCCGCCTTCGGCACCGGCCCGGCGTTCTTGATCAACGGCGCCTCATTCATCGCGGTGATCTCCTCGCTGGTGTTCATGCATAAGGACCAGCTGCAGCCGGCCAAGCCGGTCCAGCGCGAACGCGGCCAGGTGCGCGAAGGCATCAGATATGTGAAGAACCGGCGGGATCTGCTGCTGATCTTCTTCCTGGCCTTCGTGATCGGCACCTTCGGGCTGAACTTCCAGATGACCAACGCGATCATGGCCACCGAGGCCTTCGGGGTGGGGCCCGGCGAATTCGGCATCCTGGGCAGCATCATGGCGGTGGGCACCTTTGGCGGCGCGCTGCTGGCCGCGCGGCGCTCAAGCCCGCGCTGGCGCTATGTGATCGGCGGCGGCATCGCGTTTGGCATTGCAGCGCTGGCCAGCGCCTGGATGCCGAACTATGTGGCCTTCGGCTTCATGCTGATCCCGGTGGGCCTGGCCTCGCTGACCTTCCTGAACAGCTGCAACACCATGGTGCAGACCTCTGTGCCGCCGCAGTACCGGGCGCGCGTGCTGGCGCTCTACCTGATGGTGGTCATGGGCGGCACCCCGATCGGCTCTCCGCTGATCGGCTGGCTGGCCGAGGTGCTGGGGGTGCGGGTGGCGGTGTCCATCGGCGCGCTGCTTTCGCTCGGCGCGAGCATCGCCGCGCTGGTGGCCTGGCAGAAATTCAGGCATGACGCGGTGCCGCTGCGCGAGCAGATGCGCGAAATGCTGCACCTGCGCTAGTGGGCCACCTGTTCGCCGCCGGAGACCGGAACCACTGAGACCTCGGTGGTGCTGGTGGTCAGCTGCGCGGTGAAGGAGAACTCGTCGGTGACCTTCTTGGCTTCCTTGGCGCCGGTGCGCAGGTCCTGCTCCACCAGGTCCACGCTCGCGGTGACCTGCAGCGGGGCCAGCACCCAGGCGCCGTTGTAGTAGCTGACGTCGATGGTGGGGTACTTGTCGATGGACCAGCTGATGCTGGAGGAGTCAACGCGCGCGGTGGTGTTGTAGGCGAAGGGGCAGCCCGAAGGCATCAGCACCTGCTGTTTGGCACAGCCGTCCAGGTACTTCTTCACCTTGGAATTGATCGCCGCGATGAAGGCCTTGGTGGGCTGGGTCTTCAGCGCGATGCGCACCGGGTCCGCAGAGGGGCCGGTGACGACCACGCCGCGGGTGTCGGCGGCGAAGTTCTTGGTGCTGAAGCTGGCGTCGAGCACCGAGGGGTAGAACACCGGAAGGGTGCTCACGCCGGCCTTGAGCGGGATCTGCTGGCCGTTTACGCTGACCTCGTTGACGGTGTTCGCCTTGATCCGCACGGTGGGCAGGGTGCTCGGTTCGAAGGCCCAGGTGTCGAAGAACAGCCAGGTTTTGCCGGTGTGGCGCAGCGTGTACTGCGACTGCTTGTCCACCCCGCCGGCCTTGTAGCGGGCGGTCACCACACGCAGGTCCGGATCGTTCGGGTCCACCTGGGTGTCATCGGCGGTGAAGTCGGTGATGCCCTCCTGAGTGCGGGCCAGCACCTCGCCGTCCAGCGCCACCGCGTCGCCCTTGGGGACCTGCGCCTGCAGCAGGCCCAGCGCCTGCCCGCCATGGCCCGCGGCCAGCTGCTTCTGCAGGTCGACGACCAGGTGCGCAGGGGAGAACAGGACGCGGTTCGCGGCTAGGGCGCCGCCGATGAGCAGCGCGATGAGCAGAACGGCGGCAAGGCCCCAGCGCAGGGCAAGGCGCGGAACGGGAGTGTGGCGATCAGTGTTCATTACCCTCTAGGCTAGCGGTTTTCGGCGCCGAGTTTGAAACCGGGGCGCTTAGCGGCGCCGGCGGCGCCTGGTTCCGAACATGCCGCGCAGCATTTCCCGCCCGAGCATGTTCGCCGCCTGCAGCGCCATGTCCATCAGCTCATTTCCGCCGGCGGAGGACGGCGCCGGGGCGGGGTCCTGGCGCGGCGCCTCCCGGGTCTCGGCGGGAGCCGGGTTGGTGGGGAAGTCGCTGGCGGGCACCGTGGTGGGCTTGCCCAGGATCGACTCGGCGATGCGCCGCGCCTCCTCGTCGACATCGGCCGCTGAACCAGTAGAGCTGGCGGGACCAGCAGAACCGGCAGTCTCACCGGCACCGCCCGGCGCTGAGACCGCCGTTTGCTCTTGGGGCAGGTCAGCGGCTGCGAGCAGCTCGCGGGCCGATTCCCTGTCCGCCGCGGTGCCGTAGCGCGCCGCCAGCGGCGAGGCGGCGATGATGCCGGCGCTCACTTCCGCGTCGGCAGGCCCGATCCGCGACCCCGGCGAGGTCAGCCTGGTCCAGGCCGCGGGGGTGGGCACGCCCTTTTCGCCGAGCACGGTGATGACCGCCTCTCCCACCCCGGCCCCGGTCAGCGCCGCTTTCAGGTCCAGCTCGCCGGCAGGGAAGGTGCCGATCACGTCCTTCAGCGCCGCCGCGTCCTTGGGGGTGAACACGCGCACCGCATGCTGGATGCGGGTGCCCAGCTGGGCCAGCACCTCGTTGGGCAGGTCGGCGGGGGACTGGGAGATGAAGAACAGGCCCACGCCCTTGGATCGGATCAGCCGCACGGTGGAGATGATGGCCTCGGTGAAGGCCTTGGAAGCGCCCTTGAACAGCAGGTGCGCCTCGTCCAGGAAGAACACCAGCTTGGGCTTGTCTAGGTCGCCGGCCTCGGGTAGCTCCTCAAACAGGTCGGCCAGCAGCCACATCAGGAAGGTGGAGAACAGCAGCGGCTGGCGGTTCAGGCTCGGCAGCTCCAGGATGGAAATGACCCCGCCGTTCCCGGTGCGCAGCAGGTCGGCGGTGTCGAACTCGGGCACCCCGAAGAACGGGTCCATGCCCTGGGACTGCAGCACCGTGATGCCGCGCAGGATCACCGAGGCGCTGGCGGAGGACACCCCGCCCAGGTTCTTCAGGTCCTCCTTGCCCGCATCGTCCAGCAGGAATTCGAAGACGGCTTTCAGGTCGCCCAGGTCATCCAGCGGCAGCTTGCGGGTGTTGGCGTAGTGGAAGACCAGCTGCAGCACCTGCTCCTGGGTGTCGTTCAGCTCAAGGACCCTGGAGAGCAGGATCGGGCCGAAGGAGTCGACGGTGGCGCGCACCGGGATCCCGTCCTTGCCATCGCCCAGGGTGAGGAATTCGACGGTGTTGCTGCGCGGGGCGAAGGTGTGCCCGATCGCCGCCAGCCGCTCGTCCAGCTTCGCGCTGGGCTCCGCCGGCTGGGCCAGGCCGGACAAATCGCCCTTGATGTCTGCAAGGAACACCGGCACCCCGGCGGCTGCCAGCTGTTCGGCCATCACCTGCAGGGTCACGGTCTTGCCGGTGCCGGTGGCGCCAGCGACCAGCCCGTGGCGGTTGAGCATCGCCAGCGGCACGCGGATCTGCGCTTCGGGGCAGACCTGCCCGTCGACGATGCCCGCGCCCATCTCAAGGCAGGGCGTGGAAAAGGAGTATCCAGCAATCAGGCTGGTGAGCAGGGCAGATTCCATGGCACTAGCCTAAGCTCGGCACCCGGGTTCGCGGTAGGGGTCTAGAAGGGATGCAGCAGCCGCTGCACAAATCCCTGGGTGCGTGGGTTGCTCGGGGCGCCGAGCACCTTGGCCGCCGGTCCGGTCTCCACCACCACGCCGCCGTCCATGAACACCACGGTGTCCGCCACGTCGCGGGCGAAGGCTAGCTCGTGGGTCACCAGCACCATGGACCAGCCCTCCTGGGCCAGTTCCTTGATGACCACCAGCACTTCGCCCACCAGTTCCGGGTCCAGAGCGCTGGTCGGCTCGTCGAAGAGCAGCAGATCGGGCTTGAGCATCAGGGCGCGCACGATACCCACGCGCTGCTGCTGACCGCCGGACAGGGAATTGGGGTAGGCGTCCGCCTTGGCGGAAAGGCCCACCCGCTCCAGCAGCTTCGCCGCCTGCTCCATGACCTCGCCGCGTTCGCGCTTCTGGACTTCCAACGGCCCAACGGTCACGTTCTGCAGCACTGTCAAATGCGGGAACAGGTGGTGGCCCTGGAACACCATGGCAGAGCGCCGGCGCAGCACCTGGGCCTGCTTGGCGGTGGTCTTCGCGGAGAAAGAGACTTCCGGCCCGCCGTTGAAGGCCACGGTGCCTGCCTGCGGGACTTCCAGCCCGTTCAGGCAGCGCAGCGCCGTGGTCTTGCCGGAGCCCGAAGGCCCGATCAGCGCCACCACTTCGCCTGCATGCACGGTGAAGTCGATGCCCTTGAGCACCTGGTTCTCGCCGAAGGATTTGTGCAGCCCGGTGACCGATAGCAGGTTACTTGGCGACATATTTTTCAAGCCTTCCTTCAAGGAGGTTCTGCAGGCCGGAGAGGACCAGGCAGATGATCCAGTACAGGCCGGCGGCGGTGAGGTAGAGCAGCATGAATTCGTAGGTACTCGCGGTGATCTCCTGGGCCTTGCGGAACATTTCGGTGACCAGGATCAGCGATGCCAGCGAGGTGTCCTTCACCAGGGAGATGAAGGAGTTGGACAGCGGCGGCACCGACACCCGGGCCGCCTGCGGCAGGATGATGCGGAACAGCGTGCGGGTTCGCGACATGCCCACGGTGTAGCCGGCCTCCCACTGCCCGGCGGGCACCGAGAGGATCGCGGCGCGGATGATCTCCGCCGCGTAGCCGCCGATGTTCAGGCTGAAGGCGATGATCGCGCTGGGCCAGGGGTCGATGGTGATGCCGATCGAGGGCATGCCGTAGAAGATCACGAACAGCTGCACCAGCAGGGGCGTGCCGCGGATGATCGAGATGTAGACCCGCGCGATCGAAGAGACCAGCTTGTTCCCGCTCATGCGCATCAGCGCCATGAGCAAGGCGATCGCCAGGCCGATGGCGAAGCTGATCAGCGAGAGCGGGATGGTCGCGGTGATTGCGCCCTTGGCCAGCGGCCAGAGCGAATCAAGAAATAACTGCCAATTCGAATCCATAACTACCTTCGTGCACAAAATGAAACTGGCACCACGCGTTTCACGTGTGGTGCCAGTCTACGCAGTAGCGGTGCGCTACTTGGAAATGTCGTCGCCGAAGTACTTCTCGGAGATCTTCGCCAGTTCGCCGTCGGCGCGCAGCTGCTCAAGTGCGTCGTTGATCGCCTTCTGCAGGTCGGTGGCGTCCTTGCGCATCGCGATGCCCGATTCGCTCTTCTCGGAGGCCTCTGCGGCGATCTTGATGCTGTCATCAGGGTTGGTCTTCTGCGAGTCCAGGAAGGTCAGCTTGTCGTTGATGGTGGCATCCACGCGGCCCTGCTTGAGCAGCGTGACAGCCTGGGCCCAGCCCTCGACAGGCTCGACGTTCGCTCCGGCCTTCTTGGCTTCCTCGTAGTAGTTGCTGGTCTGCGACTGCGCGGTGGTCTTGCCCTTGAGCGAATCGAAGGAGGTGATGTCGGTGTTGTCGCTCTTGGTCACCACCACGCCGGTGGACACGGAGTAGGGCTCGGAGAACAGGTACTTCTCTTCGCGCTGCGGGTTGATGCCCACCTCGTTGGCGATCACGTCGAAGCGGCCCGCGTCCAGGCCCGCAAAGATGGCATCCCACTGGGTTTCCTGGAACTTGACCTCCACGCCCATCTTCTGGCCCACTGCCTTGACGACGTCGACGTCGTAGCCGGTCAGCTCGGAGCCCTCGTGGTAGGAGAACGGGCGGTAGGTGCCCTCGGTGCCTACGGTCAGCACGCCGGAGTCCTTGACCTTGGCCAGCGCCGAGGTTCCCTCGGAGCTCTTGGCGGAGGCGTCGGTGCCGCTGCCCGAGCCGCCGCAGGCGCTGAGGCTCAGGGCTAGGACGGCGGTGGTTGCCAGCAGGGAGATGGTGCGCTTCACGGTGACCTCTTTTGATGAACTTCGATGGTTGTACTTCGCGGATGTACAAGGTGCAACCGGCAGGGCGCCCCAGGTATTCCAGCGGATTGCCCCAATTTTAGTCCGCGGCCCCACAGGGAGGGCTCTTCATGTCATCCAAGGAAACACTTGTGTCGCATGCCACCGCTTAGATGCCCAGCAGGAACGCGATGCCCATCATCAGCGGGATGGCGCAGATCGTCGTCATCAGCACCGTGTCCTTGGCGACGACGACGCCGCGCTCATAGCGCGAGGCGGTGACGAAGATGTTCTGCGCGGTGGGCAGCCCGGCCATGATCACGCAGGCGGCGAGCATCTGCCCGCCCAGGCCAAAGGCGAAATAGCCGAGCACCCAAGCGAGCAGCGGATGGAGCACCAGCTTGGCGGCGGTGCCGATCAGCACATCGGCGCGCCGCCCGGAGGCAGAGTCCAGCGGCTTGGAGCCGACCAGCGAGATGCCGAAGGCCAGCAGCATGGCCGGGATCGAGGCCCCGGCTATCAGGTTGATCGGCTCCATCGCCAGCTTGGGCACCTCGAACCCGGTCAGCGCGACGACAAGGCCCAGCAGCGAGCCGATGATCATCGGGTTCTTCAGCGTGGCAAGGACCATCGCGAAGAAGGTGGTGCGGTGCTTGGAGGTGGTGGCGTCAAGCATCGCCAGGTTCACCGGCTGGTAGAGGGCCAGCTGGAACAGGATGATCGGCGCGGCATAGGACATGTCGCCCAGCACGTAGAGGGCGATCGGCAGGCCCAGGTTGGCGGAGTTCACCGTGGAGGCGGCCATGGCGGCCATGATCCGCTCGGCCGGCTCCCGCTTGAGCCAGCGGGCGGTGGCCAGGTTGTAGGCGCCGGCGGTGAGGAAAGCGGAGATCGCCGCCACCCACAGCAGCGGGCCGAGCACGGAGACCGGGTCGGATTCAGCCAGGGTGGTGAACAGCAGCGCCGGGCTGGCGACGAAGAAGGTGGTGCGGTTGAGCACGTGGCGGGCCTGGTCGCCCAGCACGCCGGTGCGCCCGACGAAATAGCCCACGGTGATGACTACCCAGATGATGGAGAAGCCTTCCAACACCCCGCCCATAGTCCTCCTTGCCGATGAAAAAAGCCGGGGCACCTTGTGGTGCCCCGGCTTGGTGCGAGCGGGCGACGGGAATCGAACCCGCGTATCGAGCTTGGGAAGCTAGCGCTCTACCATTGAGCTACGCCCGCAGTTGGCCGGATTTTCATCAAGCCACGAATGAAACAGTAGACCAGCAGCGGCGCATACGCCAAATTGCCGCGGCTACGCTTCGGAGGTCGGCTTCTGGTTCAGCAGCTGCTCCTTGAGGATCGCCACGCCGTCGGCCGGGATCTCGAAGCTCAGGTCATCGCCCGGGTTCACCACAAAGCCGGTGCCTTCCAGCGCGCGCACGATCGAAGCGCCCTGCACCTTTACGCCGTAGCCAGCCTGGTCGATGTAGCTGGAGGGGATGCGCTCCAGGGAGGTGAACACCGCAACCATTGGCGCGCCGGCGGGATTTGTCAGCAGCAGCGGCTGCGCGTTCTTGTTCGCGCCGGTCACCTCTTCGCGGGAGAGGAAGAAGACCTCGGCGCTCATGAACGCTCCCATCAGCGAACCTGCCAGCTCCGGCTTGTTCATGGCCGCCTGAAGCATCAATTCAAAGTGGGTTTTGGGCTTTGCGCGCTCTTGATCCATCGGGGTTTCGACGATCATGTCCGGTGCGTCGGCCTGCTCCTGGCCTTCGCGGGAAGCGTCGTTGTTTTCGGTGCTCATACACCCAAGCATGTCGTGATCCAGCCCTGCGCGCAAACGCCCGAAGAAGCCAAATTCGGTTACAAGGCCTAAACTGGCTTTGAGCAACCACAAAGAGAATCAAGGAACGAGCATGCCTGAATTCCGTTATGAGGACATTCTTCCCATTGGCGAAGACACCACCCCTTATCGCAAGATTTCCTCCGAAGGCGTCGAAGTTGTCGCCGGCCCGGACGGCAAGAACTTCCTCAAGGTAGCCCCGGAAGCACTCGAGCAGCTGGCTGAGACCGCGCTGCACGACATCTCGCACTACCTGCGCCCAGCGCACCTGCAGCAGCTGCGCAACATCCTCGACGACGAGGAAGCCAGCCCGAACGACAAGTTCGTGGCGCTGGACCTGCTGAAGAACGCCAACATCGCCGCCGGCGGCATCCTGCCGATGTGCCAGGACACCGGCACCGCGATCGTGATGGGCAAGCGCGGCCAGCGCGTGCTGACCGAGGTACAGGACGAGATTTCGCTGTCGCGCGGCATCTACAACGCCTACACCACGCTGAACCTGCGCTACTCGCAGCTGGCTCCGATCACCACCTGGGAGGAGAAGGCCACCGGCAACAACCTGCCAGCGCAGATCGACATCTACGCGAACACCAAGGACGGGGCCGACACCAGCTACAAGTTCCTGTTTATGGCCAAGGGCGGCGGATCTGCCAACAAGTCATTCCTGTACCAGGAGACCAAGGCGATCCTCAACGAGAACGCCATGCTGAAGTTCCTGGACGAGAAGCTGCGCTCGCTGGGCACCGCAGCCTGCCCTCCGTACCACCTGTCCATCGTCATCGGCGGCACCTCCGCGGAGATGGCGCTGAAGACCGCCAAGTACGGTTCGGCCAAGTACCTGGATTCGCTGCCTACCGAGGGCGCAATGACCGGCCGCGGCTTCCGCGACACCGAACTTGAAGAGAAGGTCCTGGAGCTGACCCGCCACTTCGGCATCGGCGCACAGTTCGGCGGCAAGTACTTCTGCCACGACGTGCGCGTAGTCCGCCTGCCGCGCCACGGCGCCTCGCTGCCGGTAGCCATCGCCGTCTCCTGCTCGGCCGACCGCCAGATGCTGGCAAAGATCACCGAAGAAGGCCTGTTCGTCGAGCAGCTGGAAACCGATCCAGCCCGCTTCATGCCGGATGAGAACCACCCGGCCATCGCAGCCCACGACGATGAGACCGACGGCGTCACCGGCACCGGAGGCTCCTCCGTGGTGAAGATCGACCTGAACAAGCCGATGGATGAGATCTTGGCCGAACTGAGCAAGTTCCCGGTCAAGACCCGCCTGTCGCTGACCGGCCCGCTGGTGGTGGCCCGCGACATCGCCCACGCCAAGATCAAGGAACGCCTCGACGCCGGCGAAGAGATGCCGAAGTACCTCAAGGATCACCCGGTCTACTACGCAGGTCCTGCCAAGACCCCTGAGGGCATGCCTTCGGGTTCCTTCGGCCCGACCACTGCAGGACGCATGGACTCCTATGTGGACCAGTTCCAGGCAGCCGGCGGCTCGATGGTCATGTTGGCCAAGGGCAACCGCTCCCAGCAGGTCACGGACGCCTGCAACTCGCACGGCGGCTTCTACCTGGGCTCGATCGGCGGCCCTGCCGCCCGCCTGGCCCAGGACTGCATCAAGAAGGTCGAGGTCATCGAATACGAAGAGCTCGGCATGGAAGCCATCTGGCGTATCGAGGTTGAGGACTTCCCAGCCTTCATCGTCGTGGACGACAAGGGCAACGACTTCTTCGCATCGACCATGAAGCCGACCTTCACCGGCATCCCGGTCCGCGCCAAGTAGCATTCGCGCCATAAAACTCGCCGCTGTGGGCCACAGCGGCGAGTTTTCATTTAAGTTCAATTAGTTCAGTTTTGATTTAGCGTGTTTTCATCTGCCTGCTAGGTGTTGCCATCGTTTTGGCGGCCATAGTCATCGACACTGCACCCTCGGCATAGGGGAAACTTCTGTGGGGCAACCGCGAAGAATCAGAGTCGCTCGCTGGCATCTGGCACTCCACGGCTGAAATTAGATGCATGCGTCCGGACAGTATTTGGCATCGAGGGCACCTTTTGAAATAGTCAGGGCATGAAGCAGCGGACAATTCGGACACCGAGGCTAACTCTCGTGCCGATGAACGATGACCACCTTGAACACGAAATTGCACTGGACGCCAGGCCCGAAGTTATGCGTTATCTCGGAAACGGAGTCGCAAGAGAACGTGCTGAAGTGGAAAAGCACCACTGCGGGCGGCTTAGTTCTGCACGCGACGGCCTCGGATACTGGACGGGATTCGTTGGAACTCAATTCGTTGGATGGTGGCTCCTAGCGCCAGCGAGCGAAGATGAACGCGGGCAAGCCGAGATCGGATACCGTCTGTCTCCCGATTTCTGGCGTCAAGGCCTTGCCTCTGAGGGGGGCCAAAGCGCTGCTTTCTTATGGTTTTGACGAATTGGGTCTTGCACAAATCTTTGCCGAGACGATGACCGTCAATGAAGGTTCTAGAGCCGTGATGAGCCGCTTGGGCATGAGCCATCTGCGGACGCGCGATGTTGGGCAAATTAGTTCAATCCCTGGGTCGGATCAGGGGAACGTCGATTACATCATCACCCGGCAAGAGTGGGAGAAGTTGAGAAGCGCGCAGTAATCTTGCGGCACGGACGCTGTTCTGAAGTCGCGCCCTGAAAACGAGATGGCAGCAAGGCACGCGGAAAAACTTGCATCGTGGAAATGCTCCATGAACAGGTCTCCCGACAGGACATCGACAACGATGGTTTGCGCTTGGTTGGACGGAAGTTTTCCTTCAGCACCCCGCGTGTTCAACTGCGCCGGTGGCCGTCCCGCGGTGGGCGGGGGAGTAGACTTTTGAAAAAATCCGTGTTGGCGCCCGATGCGCCGCCAAGGTGCCGTACTGCCAGGAGGCTAAGGAATGACACGACTGTTTGTCGTTAACGTCCTGCTGGGAATTCCAGGAATCATCTACTACTGGCTGCTTTACACCTACTTCACCGGAGGTGTGCTGTTCTCCGGCCTCAGTTCGGCCGGCCTGGGACAGCGGATGGAATCCTACTTCTCCTCAAACCAGGTGCTGGGCCCGCCTCTGGCCATCGGTGCAATCATCTGGGTTCTCGTAAACGTCTATCTGGTCAACCGCCGCAAGCGCAACGGCGACTGCCAGAACGCCAGCGGCAAGACCGCGCACTGGGTCACCGCATTCGCCTCGACGCTGCTGCCCGCCGTGCTGTTCAGCGCCGCGGCCCTCGTCTAACTAGGGGATGAAGCCGAAGGACCAGTCGCGGTAAGGCGGCAGGAATCGAAGCACAATCAGATCATCCTTCTGCAGGACCCCTGAACCAGGCTTGGCAGTTCCCTCGGTGGATTTCGACTCGGGCTTCTTCTGCTCGACCTCGGGAACTTTGGCCTTGTCCGTTGCCTTGGCTTCCTTCTGGGCCTGCTTCTTGAGCATCGAGTAGTACTCTTCGTAGGTCTTGGCGCCGCTGGCGGCCATCGCCTTGGCCTGATCTTCGCCGATATAGCGCACATGCCACGGCTCGTATTTGTAGCCGGTAATGCTTTCCATACCGACCGGATAGCGAATGATCAGGCCGTAGTCCACCGCATGCTTGGCGATCCACTG
The DNA here is from genome assembly GCF_006539925.1 of Glutamicibacter uratoxydans. Classification (GTDB taxonomy): domain Bacteria; phylum Actinomycetota; class Actinomycetes; order Actinomycetales; family Micrococcaceae; genus Glutamicibacter; species Glutamicibacter uratoxydans. Next base: position 20,791 of record NZ_BJNY01000004.1, read on the forward strand.
GCCCGCAGGGGTTTGGCCGAAGGCTTCCTTGAGCTCTGCATAGCTGTTGGTGTAGCCGAGGTCAGCAGCCAGGCCCAGCTGGTGTTCGCTGGTTCCGGGACGGGCGGAGATGCGTTCGGCGTAGGCGGTGCCGTACTTGGACTGGTACTGGTTGAACAGGGCGCTCTGGCGTTGGTAGGAGCGGAAGGCGCTGAGCACCTTGATGCTGTGGCCCGCCTTGCGGGCGTCGGCGACCAGCGCCTCGACGGCTTCGGCGGCCTCTGGGCGCAGCGTGACGGAGGTTCCGGCGACGTTCACCAGGTCTTTTGGAGTGTAGTCCTCTGGAGAGAGCTTGGTGCTGGGGTTGATCAGTGCGAGCATGCTTGATGCCTTGCCCAGTTCATCGGCTTGCACCGTCGGCAGATCATTGGGCGCCGCAGTGCCTGGCGCTGCGGTTGAGAAGACCAGCAGGCCTGCAATGACGCTGCTGGTGATGGCATGGGCCAAACGCATGAATGAAAGTCCTTGATGGTGCGGTGTGTGCTGAACTGTCCCCGCTTCAAGGATATCTGGATCTGCTGCGCGCAGGAGGGGAATTTTGGTCACATGTCGGCGGTTTTATGCCATTGTCCAATCCGTTGTGCCGCGCGCGGGTTAGCGGATTGGCCGCCATCCGCGCTAAATTGAAAGGCGTGTTGTATTCAGATGGTGACATTCGTCGTGAAATTGCCTCCGGTCAGATCGGGCTGAGCCCCTTTGATCCAGAGATGGTCCAGCCCGCTTCGGTGGACGTAAGAATCGACCGCTTCTTCCGGTTGTTCGACAACCACAAGTACGCACATATCGACCCCTCTCTGGAGCAGGACGAGCTGACCCGTCTGGTCGAGGTGGATCCCGATGAGCCGTTCATCCTGCACCCGGGCGAGTTCGTGCTGGGCTCAACCTATGAAGTGGTTACCCTGGGCAACGGCGTAGCCGCCAGGCTTGAAGGCAAGAGCTCGCTGGGCCGCCTTGGCCTGCTCACACACTCCACAGCAGGCTTCATTGACCCGGGCTTCTCCGGCCACGTGACCTTGGAACTGTCGAATATGGCCACCTTGCCGATCAAGCTGTGGCCGGGCTCGAAGATCGGCCAGCTGTGCTTCTTCAAGCTGACCAGCGAAACAGAGCACCCCTATGGTTCGGGACCCTACGGGAACCGCTACCAGGGTCAGCGAGGGCCGACCGCCTCGCGCAGCCACCTCAACTTCCACCGCACCATCATCGAGAGCTGATGCAGCGGGCATAAAAAATGACGGCACCTCGGTGCCGTCATTTTTTATGCCAGGTATTAGTGCTGGTAAGGATTCTGTGGACCGGAATTCGGGCCTGGGTTCGGGCCGGCCTGAGGGCCAGGGTATGAGCCGGGACCCGGCTGGTCAAAACCGGAGGCGGAGCCGCCGGAGAGGCGGACCAATTCGGCGGTGTTCTCTGCGGTGCGGATCTGTGCAATCAGCGATTCGAGACTTGCGCGGATCAGCGCCAGGTACACCAGCACGACCAGCGGGCCGAAGATGAACATGGTGGCAAGTCCCATGCCGGTGCTCTCGTAGAACGCAGCAACGACGATGACGATGTACATGATGCCCAGGCCGATCATGAACAGGATATAGAGGACCTTGAGGATCGAGGGCGTGACGAACTTGGTAAAGCTAATGTCGAAAAGTGCCTTCATGGCAGGTTCGCTTTCTGTTGATGCGGTGATGATTTCTTCGACATTACCCTAATAGCTTGTTTAAAGCCGAGTCTAGGATGCATTAACCTGTTTCGGCGTGCGGATCGGCAAGAGCAGCAGCAGGCCCATGAGCAGCACCAGCAGGATTCCCAGGATGCCGTAGCGCTGCGCCTGGCCGCTGGCGACCAGCGGGGTGGCAATGGCAATGGCCAGGGAGAAGAGCGCGGGCGCCAGGAACGACACCGCGCGGCCGGTGGTCGCATAGAGCCCGAAGAGCTCGCCTTCGCGCCCGGCGGGAATCAGCCGCGAGAGGTAGGAGCGGGCAGCGGCCTGGGCAGGTCCGACGAACAAGCACAGCAGCAGACCGAAGATCCAGAATCCGGAGGCTTCGGGGGAGAAGAACACCCCGGCCCCCGCGATCAACAGGCCCACCAGCGAGCCGAGGATGACCGCCTTGGGCCCGAGCCAGTCGTCGATCCTTCCGCCGACGACGGCGCCCAGGGCCGCGACCACATTGCCGACAATGGCAAAGATGATCACTTCGCTCAGCTTGAATCCGAAGGTGCCGGCCGCGATCACCCCGCCGAAGGTGAAGATCGCTGCCAGACCGTCGCGGAAGACCGCCGAGGAGAGCAGGAAGAAGATTAGGTTGCGGTCTTCGTTCCACAGATCCCGGATGCGCCTGAACAGCACAACATAGGAGCTCTTCAGTGGAATCTTCTCGGAGCTCGCGGCAGGAGTTTCGGGGATGACGAAGAACAGAGGCAGCGCAAAGATCAGGCACCAGGCGGCGGAGAAGAGCGCGACAAGCCGGATGTTCAGCCCGTTCTCGGTCGAGGCGCCGGGCCAGTCGACGATCGGCTGGACAAATCCGAACAGCACCAGCGCCAGCGCCAGGATCCCGCCCACATAGCCCATGCCCCAGCCGAATCCCGACACCTTGCCCACGGTGGCGGGGGTGGAGATCTGGTTGAGCACCGCGTTGTAGTTGACCCCGGCGAATTCGCTGGCAACGCTCATGGCGGCGATCAGCAGCGCGCCGAACCACAGGTACGAGGGATCGGGGAAGACGAAGAAGCAAGCGGCGCAGATGAGCACCAGCAGCAGCGTGTTGACCATGATCCACAGCTTGCGCCGCCCGGCGGCATCCGAGCGCAGGCCGGTCACGGGAACCAGCAGGGCGATGCACACCCCGGCAATGGCCAGCGCCTGGGACAGTACCAGGGATGCATGGTCCTTGTCGCCGAACAGCTCGCTGGTCAGGTAGACGGTGAACACGAAGGTGATCATCACGGCGTTGATCGCCGCCTGCCCCCAGTCCCAGCTGGCCCACGCCCAAGTGTATTTGTTGAGCCATTTCTCACGTGTCGGCTCGGTCGCCGGCAGCTGATTGATTCCCATGCTGGCATAGTACCCGTTTGCGGTAATCAAGAGATGAATTGCCCAACAGCTTGGGGAATACTGCGCCGTGGAGGGCGGGGGAATATTACACGACAGGCGCTCTGACATGAACAGATTGAGCACCCCGGCTGATAAAATTACAGGTGCCGGCTATTTTTGGTCGTCGGACTCTGCCCCATTTTCAGTCGACAGAGGAGACGCGTGCTAACTATTCTCAGTGCACTCTTTGCCACGGCTGCGCTGTGCCCGATCTTGTTCAGGGCCTTCAAGCGCAATGCCTTCTACATTGTCGCCGTGGTTCCAGCGGTGGGATTCATCTGGCTGCTGTTCCAGCTGCCGACAGTGCTCTCCTCCGACCAGACCCTGGCCTCCGGCGCCCCGAACGCACCGCCCTCGCTGCAGATCGACTGGATCAGCGGGCTGAACATCGGGCTGAACTTCCGCATGGACACCCTGTCGGCGACGATCCTGCTGCTGATCCTGGGCGTCGGCGCGCTGGTGCTCTTCTACTGCGCCAGGTATTTCAAGAACGACGACCCGCAGATCGGCAGCTTCGCGGCCAAGATGGTCGCCTTCGCCGGCGCGATGACCGGACTGGTCACCGCGGACGACATCATCATCATGTTCATCTTCTGGGAAATCACCAGCGTGCTTTCCTACCTGCTCATCGGCTTCAGTCAGGCGCTGATCACCGCGCGCCGCTCGGCGATGAACGCGCTGATCGTCACCACCCTGGGCGGCCTGGTGATGCTGGCGGGCATCCTGATGCTTGGCGCCGCCTCCGGCAGCTACCAGCTCTCCGAAATCCTCGCGTCTGCCGAGCAGCTGAAGGCGATGGGGACGTACACGGATGTGGCGATCGCGCTGGTCATCGTCGGCGCCCTGTCCAAGTCGGCGCTGGTTCCCTTCCACTTCTGGCTGCCCGGCGCCATGGCCGCCCCGACTCCGGTCTCCGCCTACCTGCACGCCGCGGCGATGGTGAAGGCCGGCGTGTACCTGATCGCCCGGCTGGCACCCGGTTTTGCCGACACCGCGTTCTGGGTGCCGATGACCGTGGGCATCGGCATCACCACCATGTTGATCGGCGGGTTCAGGGCGCTGAAGCAGTATGACCTGAAGCTGATCCTCGCCTTCGGCACCGTCTCCCAGCTGGGCTTCATCATCGCGGTCTTCGGCTTCGGCACCCCCGAGGCGTCCTTCGCCGCGCTGGCCATGACCCTGGCCCACGGCCTGTTCAAGGCGACGTTGTTCCTCTCGGTAGGCATCATCGACCACAACACCGGAACGCGCGATATCCGCAAGCTCACCGGGCTGCGCCGGGCCATGCCGATCCTGGCCACCACCACCGGCATTGCCGCGGCCTCGATGGCCGGCATCCCGCTGACCCTGGGCTTCGTAGCCAAGGAGGGCGTGTACGAGTCGGCCCTGCACCTGGATTCCTGGTGGGGGACTGCCGCGCTGGCAGGCATTGTGCTCGGCGCCGGCCTGACCCTTGCCTATTCGCTGCGCTTCTTCTTCGGCGCGTTCGGCGTGAAGAAGTACAAGGTGGAGCCGCGCAGCTGCAAGCCGCCGACGCTGATCTTCCTGGCCCCGCTGCTGGTGCTCAGCGCGCTGACGCTGCTGTTGGGCATCTACCCGCACCCGGTGGAGCTGCTGGCCAAGCACTGGTCCGCAGCCCAGGGCGGGCCCGCGGGCATGCATCTGGCGGCCTTCGCGGGCTTCAATGCGGCGCTGGGCCTGAGCGCGGCCTCCATCACGCTGGGCGTCGTCTTCTACCTGATCCGCCGCGCCACCGACACCGGCGCCCCGCTGCGCCGCATGGTCATCTCCGCCGAAGAGCTCTACCGCATGAGCGTGAACGCGCTGGACATCGCCGCCATCTGGATCACCGGCCGCACCCAGCGCGGTTCGCTCTCCTTCTACCTGGGCGTGATCCTGGCCGTGGTGCTGGTGGTGCCGCTGGGCATCGCCCTGTCGGTGCAGACCCCGTGGCCGAGCAACTGGGTGCTCGCCGACCATCCGGCGCAGATCGTGATCGGCGTGATCATCATCGCCGGGGCGGTGATCTCCATCATCGCGCCCAAGCGCTTCATGGCGGTGCTGATGGTCTCGGTCACCGGCTACGGCATGGTGGCGATCTTTGCGCTGCAGGGCGCCCCGGACCTGGCGCTGACCCAGCTGCTCGTGGAAACCATCGTGCTGGTGTCCTTCGTGCTGGCGCTGCGCGCGCTGCCCAAGCGGCTGTGGGTGGGCCTGACCACGATCAAGTGGGGCAGGGCCCTGCTTGCCATCGCGCTGGCGGTGATGGTCATCTACATCGCCATCGCGATGCTGGCGGCGCGTGGCCAGGCGAGCATCTCGCTGCAGTGGCCGGATTTGGCCTACTACGAGGGCTATGGCAAGAACATCGTTAACGTGGCGCTGGTGGACTTGCGCGTCTGGGACACCTTCGGCGAAATCACCGTGCTGGCCGCGGCGGCCACCGGCGTGGCCTCGCTGATCTTCGCCGGGCGCGGCTTCGGAGCCCGGGTGCGCGCCACCGACGTGGCACCGGGCAGCATCGACTCCGGCTCGGAGGCCATGGGCACCAAGGAGGAGAAGGAGGTGGAGCTGCGCATGGCGCGCCGCTTCGCCGCCAGCTCCAACCAAGACTGGCTGATGGCCGGCAACACCCTGGTGGCAGAGCGCCGCTCCATCATCTTCGAGGTGGTCACCCGCCTGATGTTCCACTCGGTGCTGATCCTTTCGGTCTACACGCTGCTGGCCGGGCACAACACCCCCGGCGGCGGCTTTGCCGGCGGCCTGATCGCAGGCCTGGCGCTGACGATCCGCTACCTGGCCGGCGGGCGCATCGAGCTGTCCGAGTCGATGCGCATCGCCCCGGGCATGCTGATCGGCGGCGGCATCGCGCTGGCGGGCGTGGCAGGCATCGTCCCATTGTTCGTGGGGGATGAAATCTTCACCATGTACGCCTGGGAGTTCTGGCTGCCGGTCTTCGGCGAGCACAAGTTCGTCACCTCCACGATCTTCGACATCGGCGTGTACCTGGTGGTGCTGGGGCTGGTGCAGGACGTGCTGCGCTCGCTGGGCAGCGAGATCGACCTGCTCTCCGAGGGCCGCAGCCCGATCGAACAACACGACCCAATCCACGCCTCAACGACGGGAGTCGGCCGATGAGCGTCAACATCACCTTCCTGGTCATCACCGGGGTGCTGCTGGCCACCGGGTTCTACCTAGTGCTCGAGCGCACGCTGACCCGGGTGCTGCTGGGCATCATGCTGATCGGCAACGGCATCAACCTGCTGATTCTGACCACCGGCGGGCGCCGCGGCGCGGCCCCGCTGTTCCAGGCGCAGCTGCCGGCGGAGGAATACTCCGACCCGCTGCCGCAGGCGCTGATCCTGACAGCGATCGTGATCACCTTCGCCGTCACCGCGTTCCTGCTCGCCATGATCTACCGCTCCTGGACGCTGACCAGCGCCGATGTGCTGGCTGATGACACCGAAGACGTCAAGGTTTCACTGTCCTCCGCCTACGACGAGGAAGAGGACTCGCCGGTGGCGGAAGACACCACAGAATTCGTCGACGAAGAAGGCCGCCCGGTGCGCGAGGGGGAAGAGTGAATTTTCTAGACCTGGCTCCGCTGGCAGTCGTGCTGCCGATCTTCGGCGCCGGCGCCGCCTTCCTGGCCCGGCGCAACATCCGGCTGCAGCGCCTGATCACCATCGGCATCCTGTGCCTGACCCTGCTGCTGGAGGCAGGCATGGTCGCCGCCGTATGGGGCGGGCAGTCCTATGCGATCCACATTGGCGGCTGGCAGTCGCCCTGGGGCATCGCCCTGATGGTGGACGGCTTCAGCTCCTTCATGCTGCTGATCTCCACCCTGGTCTCCCTGGCGGTGCTCTTCTACGCCACCAGCCAGGGCCTGGCCGACGGGGACGAGCCGGGGCCGGTCTCCGTGTTCCACCCCGCCTACCTGATTCTGCTCGCGGGCGTGTCCAACGCCTTCCTGGCAGCCGACCTGTTCAACCTCTATGTGGGCTTCGAGATCCTGCTCACCGCCAGCTACGTGCTGTTGACCCTGGGCGCCACCGCCGAACGCATCCGCGCCGGCACCACCTACGTGGTGGTCTCAGTGGTCTCCTCGGTGATCTTCCTGATGGGCATCGCCATGACCTACGCCGCCACCGGCACGGTGAACATGGCAGACCTTGCGGTGAAGCTGCCGCAGCTGGACCAGGGCCCGCAGCTGATCCTGCACGTGCTGCTGCTGATCGGGTTCGGCATCAAGGCGGCGGTTTTCCCGCTCTCGCTGTGGCTGCCCGACTCCTACCCGACGGCCCCGGCCCCGGTCACCGCGGTGTTCGCGGGCCTGCTGACCAAGGTGGGCGTGTATGCGATCGTGCGCACCGAAACCCTGCTCTTCCCCGGCGGTTCGGTCAACGCCGGGCTGCTGGTGGTCGCGGCCCTGACCATGGTCATCGGTATCCTCGGCGCGCTGGCGCAGACCGACTTCAAGCGCATGCTCTCCTTCACACTGACCAGCCACATCGGCTACCTGATCTTCGGCGTGGCGGTGGGCGGGCCGCTGGCCATCGCCGCGACCATCTACTATGTAGGCCACCACATCATCGTGCAGACCTCGCTGTTCATGGTGGCCGGCCTGATCGAACGCAGGGCCGGCAGCGCGAACGTGACAAGGCTCGGCTCGCTGGCCAAGCTCTCCCCGGCGCTGGCGCTGCTGTTCTTCATCCCGGCGATCAACCTGGGCGGCATTCCGCCGTTCTCCGGATTCCTGGGCAAATTCGGCCTGCTGCACGCCGCGGCCCAGGAAGCCGACGCGCTGACCTGGGTGGTCATCGGCGCCGGCCTGCTCACCAGCCTGCTGACCCTGCTGGCGATCATCCGCGTGTGGGCCCGCATGTTCTGGCGCCGCGCGGCGGATGCCGAGATCCCCAACCCGATGCTGGTGGACCAGTGGACCAAGGTCACCGAGCAGACCACCGCCGGCGGCGCCAAGAACCCGCACCTGGGGCTGAAGCTGGCCAGGGAAATGGAAGCCGAGGCGCTGCCCTGGGGCATGCGCTACGCCACCGGCTCCCTGGTGGCAGCCGGCATCGCGCTGACGGTTTTCGCCGGGCCGATCTTCGACTTCTGCCAGCGCGTGGCCGTGGAGCTCATTGCCTGCGAACCATACATCACAGCGATCCTGAACTACTGAACGGGGGAGAACGATGCCTACCAAGGACCTGAGCCCGCGCGACCAGCGCATTGACGACGCGCTGGACACCTCCGGCGTCCGCCACCGCGCCACGCTCAAACAGGAATGGCCGCTGTTGCTGCTGCTGGTCTTCGTCTGGGCCGCCATGTGGCAGGACTTCTCCGCCGGGAACCTGCTCTTCGGGGCCATCATCGCGCTGTTCGTGGTGACGCTGTTCCCGCTGCCGCCGGTGGTGCTCTCCGGGCGCATCAACATCTGGTACTGCATCAAGCTGTTCATCTGGTTCCTGGGCCAGGTGATCGCCGCCAGCGTGCACGTGGCCTGGCTGGCCATCGCCCGGGGCAAGAACACTCACAGCGCAGTGATCGCGGTGCCGCTGCGCACCAACTCGGACTTGATCGTGATGACCGTGGGCCATGTGCTCACCCTGATCCCCGGCTCCTTCGTGCTGGACGTGGACCGCAGCTCCTCCACCTTGTACCTGCACTACATCGACATCGAGAATGTGCAGCAGATGGAGAAGGCCCGCGAGGGCATCCGGCAGATCGAGCGCCGGCTGATCATGGCCATCGGCAGCCACGACGAGTACGAGGCCATCAAGAGCGAATGCCTACCGCTTAAAGGAAAGAAGGCGGTCAAATGATTGAGATTGTTGCCTGGATCTGCGGCATCATGCTGTCCCTCGGGGCGATTGCCTGCGTCATCCGCGTGATCAAGGGCCCGTCCATCCTCGACCGGGTGCTGGGGCTGGATGTCCTGCTGCTGATCATCTCCGCCGGGCTGTGCGTGGACATGGCCGTGAACCGGCACACCGACTACCTGTTGTTCGTGGTGGCGGCCTGCACCATCGGCTTCGTCGGCTCGGTGACCGTCTCGCGCTATGTCTCGGATAAGAGGAACGCCTGATGGACATGTTTTTGGACATCCTCGTCGCGGTGCTGCTGGTCCTGGGATGCCTGATGTCGCTGATTGCAGGCATCGGCCTGCTGACCTTCCCTGACCTGCTCACCCGCATGCACGCGGCCACCAAGCCGCAGGTGCTCGGCTTCCTGCTGATCTTCGCCGGGCTGGCAATCCACCTGCGCTCTTGGCTGATCGTGCCGGCGCTGATTGTCGCCTGGGCCATGCAGCTGCTCACCGCGCCGGTCTCAGCGCATATGATCGGCCGCTCCGGCTACCGCACCAAGCACGCCAAGAAGGAGACGCTGTTTTCCGACGAGCTGCACCAGGTGCTCGACGAGGTCTCGGCGGCGCCGGCCACCGGGCCGATTCCCGTGGCCAAGCCGTCCCGTGCCGAACGCCGCCAGGGCGCGCCTGGGGAAGCGGACTAGGGCGTGGAGCAGGTGCAGGCGACCATCAGGCGGCGCGCGGCGGAAGACTACGACGGATGCACAAGGGTGCTGCGCGCGGTGTTCGCCACCAGCGACTATCCAAGCCGGTGGCCGCAGGACCCCGTGGCGTGGCTGAACCCCGACGGCATCCGCGCCGCCTGGGTCGCGGGCGGGCAAAATGGCGAAATACTCGGTCATATTGCGGTGTATGAACACCGGGAAGATCCAAAAATTGCGATGGTGACAAGACTTTTTGTCGACCCGCAGGTGCGCGGGCAGGGTCTTGGCCTGGGCGCGGAGCTACTGCGCGCAACACAGCGCTGGGCCAAGGAGCAGCACCTGGAACTGCAGCTGGACGTCGTGCAGACCTCGACGCCCGCGGTGAACCTCTATGAGCGCGAAGGATGGCAGTATCTGCGGCTGCAGCAAGCCGACTGGATTGACCGCTCGGGGCGCCATCCGATGATGCGCATCTATGCGGCCCCGACCGCCTGACAGCCGCTATAAGCGCAGGTCAAAGCAGAAACCCGGCGCAGCTCTTGGGAGCTGCGCCGGGTTTTTCGTCCTGTTGCTACTTGCTGAATTTAGACAGCGCCTTGTTGGTGCCGCGGTCTGCCAGCACCTGGATCACCGCGGCGACCACCGCAGAGAAGATCGCGAAGCCCAGCGCCTGGCGCAAGGTGGCTTCCGCCGCTTCTTCGCTGCCCTTGCGCGGGGCGGCGCTGCCGGTAAAGCCCTTCCATACCTGATCCACCAGCTTGCTGCCGACGAAGCCGGCGCCAATGGAAATTCCCGTTGCGACGAGTTTCTGCACTGCGTTCATGTGGACCTCACGTTCATGGTTAAGACTTAACGTTTAGAAGGCCAGCTTACCTGCGGTATGGTGGGTGGGCAGAAAATATTCCGACAGGGGAGCGCTGTACCGTCCGCGGTGAAAGCGCTGAGAGTGCGATAAATCGCAGACCCTCGAACCTGCTCCGGCTAGTACCGGCGAAGGAAGTCGAGCATCTCGGATGCCACCAGGCGATTGTCAGCGCCGTTGAAAGTGTGCATCCCCCCTCCTTGTTAAGGAGGACAACTCATGACTGAACAACTTGCCAAGAAGCAATCGAGCTGGCGTGTCGTCGACATTGTGATCGCATCGGTCGTCGCAGTGGCTTCGGGCGTTTTCTTCTGGGCCTGGTCCGCAGGCTACGGCCTGTTCTCCCTGGCCTTCGTCGCCTTCCCGCCAGCCACCGCGCTGCTCACCGGCGGCTGGCTGTTCCCGGCCGTGCTCGGCGCGCTGATCATCCGCAAGCCCGGAGCCGCGCTGTTCTGCGAAATCCTGGCTGCGGTCATCGAAGCGCTGCTCGGCTCGCACTGGGGCATGGGCGTGCTGATTTCCGGCCTGGTCCAGGGCCTGGGCGCTGAGGTGGTCTTCGCGATGTTCCTCTACCGGAAGTGGAACCTGCCGGTGGCGCTGCTGGCAGGCCTGGGCTCCGGATTGTTCGCAGGCATCAGCGAAGCCTACATCGTCGCCAACCTCACCGAATACACCGAGGCCATGAAGGTCTTCCACGTGGCAGCCACCGCGTTCTCCGGCCTGGTCGTTGCCGGCCTGCTGTCCTGGTGGGCGGTTCGAGGCCTGGCCAAGACCGGTGCGCTGGGCAAGCTGGCCAGCCGCCGGGCGCACCTGGAGCCGGCGGTTGCGGGGACCAAATGAGTTCGGCGCTTGAACCGCGCACCGAGGCGAGGACCCGCCAGGGCCTGAGCATCAGCGCGAAGAACTTCGGCTGGCAGCATGCCGAACGCGCAGTTCCCGCCATCAGCGGGCTGAACGTCGAGATTCCGGCGGGGCAAAAGGTGCTGGTTCTGGGCCCTTCGGGAGCCGGGAAGTCCACGCTGCTCTACGCGCTGGCCGGCGTGCTGGAAATCGATGAAGAGGCGGCGCCCAGCGGCGAGCTGCTGGTGGGCGGAAAGAACGCCTTCGACAGGTCATTCCCCGTCGGGCTGATGCAGCAGGACCCTGAAACGCAGATCGTGCAGAGCCGCGTGGGAGACGACGTGGCCTTCGGCGCAGAGAACCTGGGCGTCGACCCGCAGCTGATCCGCGAACGCATCCCGCGGGCGCTGGAAGCTGTCGGGCTGGGGGCGCTGGACTACGAGCACCGCACCCAGGAGCTGTCCGGCGGGCAGAAGCAGCGCCTGGCCCTGGCCGGCATCATGGCCATGGGCCCGGGGCTGATGCTACTTGACGAGCCCACAGCCAACATCGACCCGCAGAGCATTCCGCCGCTGCGCGATGCTGTCATCAACGCCGCGCAGAGCAGCGGGGCGACGCTGATCGTGGTTGAGCACCGGCTGGAAGCCTGGGCCAAGCATGTGGACCGGGTGCTGGTGCTTGAACCTGGCGGCGGCCTGGCCCACGACCTCACGCCGCAGGCATTGTTCGACGACGAGCAGATCCGCGCCGAGCTGGCTCAGGCCGGTGTCTGGGTGCCGGGCTATGTTCCGCGCACCAGGTCGCAACTGCGCACGCCGGGGGCCGCCAAGCTTACTGCCAAGGATTTGGTCTGCGCGCGCGGCGAACATGCTGTGCGCACCGCGCCGGCCAGCCTGACAGTGGCCTCAGGAGCGGCAGTGGTGATCCGCGGAGAGAACGGGGCGGGAAAATCCACGCTCGCGCTGACCCTGGGCGGCCTGCTTGAACCGGTGGCAGGAGAGCTGCAGGCCAGCTCCGAGCTGGCCGACGGGCTTGCCGCGGGACCGTTCAGCTGGAAGGCCGGCGCCCTAGTGGCGCGCATCGGTTCGGTGTTCCAGGAACCCGAGCACCAGTTCGTCACCCAGTCCGTGCGTGAGGAGCTTGCCTTTGCGCCGCTGCGCGCCAAGCGCGGTTCCGGCGATGAACTGAAATACGATCCGGCCCAGGTCGATGCCCGGGTGGATGAGCTGCTCACACGCCTGCGGCTGCAGGATCTGGCCGAAGCCAATCCGTTCACGCTCTCCGGTGGCGAGAAGCGCCGGTTGTCGGTGGCCACGGTGTTGGCGGCCTCGCCGGATGTGGTGATCTTGGACGAGCCGACCTTCGGCCAGGATGCGAATACCTGGCGGGAGCTGGCCCAGCTGCTCATTGAGGAGCTGGAGTCATCCACCGCCGTGGTGGCAGTGACCCATGACGAGGATTTCGCCAAGGCGCTGGGTGCGCAACAGATTGAGTTGGCTCCGGCCACAGGCATCTCGGGCGTGCGCGGCTCCGCCGGGCCGATGCTCGACGCCCCGGTGGCCGACAGCTGGCTGGCGAAGATCAATCCGCTGGCCAAGCTGGGCGCCATCGCAGGGGCTACGCTGCCCTTGATCAGCACCATGGATTGGGTGTCGGCCACGGTGGTCATTGCCGCCGCGCTGTGTGCGCTGCCGTTGGCAGGGCTGGGCATCGGCGCGTTCTTCAAGCGCGGCTGGCCGCTTCTGGCAGCGGGCTTGATGGCTGCCTGGGGCATCGCGCTGGTCGGCGAGGACTCCGGCGCCGTGCTGCTGAACATCGGGATTTTCCAGATCACCGAAGGCTCGGTAGCAGGAGGCGTGGCCACCGGCCTGCGCGCCTTGGCGATGGCTGTCCCGATGGTGCTCCTGCTGTCCACCACCAACCCGAGCGACCTGGGCGGTGCGCTGTCCCAGCAGCTGAAGGTTCCGCACCGCTTCGTGCTTGGCGCACTGGCGGGCATGCGCCTGCTGGGACTGATGGTGGAGGAGTTCACCACCTTGACCCTGGCCCGCAGAGCGCGCGGCGTGGGCAACCTGGGCACCATGCGGCAGCGGGTCAAGGCCAAGGCGGGCCAGCTGCTGGCGCTGCTGGTGCAAGGCATCCGCCGGGCCGGGCGCTTGGCCACCACCATGGAGGCCAAGGGCTTCGGCACCGGGGAGCGGACCTGGATCCGCACCGTCAGCTTCACCTTCCGCGACGGCGCGGTCCTGGCTGCAGGGATCCTGCTCGGCGTCGCAGCTTTGGGCATCGCGATGTGGGCGGGAACCTACAACCTGGTCTGGTAGCAGCTACCGGATTGAATCGGTCAGGGCGCTGAGCTGTGCATGCAGCTCGGCGTCCATCCGTATCGGCTTGGCATCCAGGGTGCGCACCGGAGTGAGCAGCCGGATGGAGGAGACCAGCCAGACGCCGTCGGCCTGGTAGAGGTCCTCGGGGCGCAGCGGGCCGTAGCCCAGTTCCCAGCCGGCCTGCTTGGCGGCGTCGAAAATGGCGCCCTGGGTGGTGCCGGGCAGGATTCCGGTTTCAAGCATCGGGGTGAGCAGGCGCTTGGTGTCGCCGTCCCGCTGGGCCAGCAGCACGGTGGCGGTCGGCGCCTCAAGCAGCACGCCGTCTGCCGAGGTGAAGATGACTTCCTGGGCGCCGTGCTTGCGGGCGTAGCGCAGGGCCGCCATATTCACCGCATAGGACAGGGTCTTGGCGCCCATCAACAGCCACGGAGCGCGTTCGGCAAGCTTTGAATCGTAGCCGCGGTCGAGCAGCAGCACATCCACGCCGCTGTCGCGCTGCTGGCGTCCCAGGCTTGGCGCCGGGGTGACGGTGACCCAGCAGACTGCCGGATCTTCATCGTGTTCGCCGCGCATGGCAACGAGCTTGACCACTGCTTCTTCCGCGCCGCCGGTGGCGTCGAAGTCCGCCACTGCGGTATCGATGGCCGAACGCCAGCTGATTTCCTCCGGGATCACCAGGTCGCAGGCCTGCGCAGAGACTGCCAGGCGGGCTAGGTGCGCATCGATCTTGCGCACGGTCTGCTGGGTGTACAGCATGGATTCGAAAACGCCGTCGCCGCGGTTGACGCCCTGCAGGGTGACTGGCAGGTGGGCTGCGGCGATGTCGGCGACCCGGCCTGCGGGGTAGGCGGGATCAAGGAAAACTAGTGAGCTCATGACACAAGATTATCGAATCCGGCGCCCCTGACGTGTCCAAAGCCGGTTGAAACCCGACTCTTGTTGCCGCAGATGTCCTGCAGGATTCGATAGGCTAAGCACAGATCATCTGCCCGGCTGCCGTGCGGCTGGTCTGTGTCTGGACCGCAAGTGGCCTGGGATGAGCTATCGAGGGGGTGTCGCCATGTGGCCGAGCAATGACATTCTGCTGCAGATCGGCGGCATCGTTTGGAGCACACTGGTCACCGCCGAGCTGGTCATCCGCTATTTCATGATCGGCATCGTCCCGGGCAACCGTCGCCCCACGACCGCGATGGCGTGGCTGCTGGCGATCTTCTTCATCCCGGTGGTTGGACTTGTGGCCTACTGGCTTTTTGCCAACCCGCGGCTGTCCCGCCGCCGGCTGGAAAAGCAGAAGCGCGCCCACGATGAAATCATGCGCGGCACAGCCCATATGCGCCTGCCCGACGAGTTCCATTCGAAGGAGGAATGGGTCGAATCGGCAGTCATTCTCAACCGCAACCTGGGCGCCATGCCGTTGGAAGGTGGGAACACCATTGAGGTGATTTCCGACTACCGCGGTTCGATGCAGGCCATGGTCAAGGAAATCGACAAGGCCAAGCGCTATGTGCACATCCAGTTCTACATCATGGGCGACGATCCGGATTATGTCGATCCGGTGCTGGATTCCTTGGAAGCCGCGGTCAAGCGCGGCGTCAATGTCCGCTTGCTCTTCGACCATCTAGGCACCCTGCGCGTTAGCGGCTATCGGGATTTCAAAAAGAGGTTGAAGCGTTCCGGAATCAACTGGCGTCCAATGCTGCCCATCGATCTTGTCGGACGCCGTTGGCGCAGGCCGGACCTCCGCAACCACCGCAAGATTCTGGTGGTGGACGGTGCCGTTGCGTTTACCGGCAGCCAGAACCTGATCGAGCCAGGCTACAAGCGCAAGGCCGCCCACAAGGTGGGACGCGAGTGGGTGGAGATGATGCTGCGCGTTGAAGGCCCGCTGGTGCGCAGTTTGGACGTCACTTTCGCCACCGACTGGTGGCAGGAGGATGACAACCAGGAAGTGCTCCTGGACATTACCGAGGCACGGCACCCGCTGCCCCAGGATGAGCGGCCGGGTACGACAATGGCCCAGGTGCTGCCCAGCGGTCCCGGGTTCGGCGTGGAAAATAATCTGCGCCTGTTCAATACGCTGATCTATTCGGCCTCTGAACGGCTGATGATCACCAGCCCCTATTTCGTACCGGACGACTCGCTGCTCTACGCGATTACCACCGCTGCGCAGCGCGGCGTTGAGGTAGATCTTTTTGTCTGCGAAGAGGGCGACCAGTTTTTGGTCCATCACGCACAGCAGTCCTACTATCAGGCCCTGCTGGACGCAGGCGTGCGGATCTACTGCTATCCGGCGCCCATGGTGCTGCATACCAAGTGCTTCACCGTGGACAACGAGGTTGCTGTGGTTGGTTCATCCAACATGGACATGCGTTCCTTTAGCCTGAACATGGAAATTTCAGTGATGCTTCTGGGGCAGGACATGGTCGATGCGGTGAACAAGGTGCAGAACGACTACCGCGCTATTTCCAGTGAAATCACCTCGGCGCAGTGGCGCCGCCGCCCTCGCATGCAGCGGTGGATTGACAATGTTGCGCGTCTGACCGCCACTCTTCAGTAGCCGACTTGATCGATCACAAAAATCTTCTGGGCTTAATTTCCATAAGATAGAACAATCTACTGTTGAAAATTCAACTAGCTTCAGCATAGATTCCCATGTCAGATTAATGCTTCGAAGCAAACTTTCTCATTTTCCTTGTCGGCAATAAGTAGTTGTGATCTACTAAAAAGAGGGCGTTTAAGCTCCAATTCGAGCCCAATCATCACTTCGTCTTTCAGATCCGGGGAAAAGTAGGCATTATGAGCGAGCCTTCAAATAATTTAGGTCGTAAGAAGCGTTTGCCGTTTGCGGTGGTGGCAGTGGGCGCGCTGGTATTTGGCGGAGCCACCTCTGCTGCAGTCATAGCACCGGCCATCGCAGCGACTTCAAGCCCTGCGGCGTCCGAAACCCCAGCTAAGGTTTACCCGATCACCGACGAAGTTCCTGTTGTCGTGCCGTATGGTCAGCAGAATTTCTCTGTCAACGCGGAGGACACGGCAAATACTCCTGGTTCGGTGATTTTCGATGTCCCGGAAGAGACAGTCGCAAAGTACAAGCTCAAGGATGGGGACGTTCTTGGCGTAGCGTTCAGCAACAGGTACAACGCTGGCACAACTGCTGAAGCTACATATGCGAAAGGGCAGATTTCACTTGTCCTTCCGGAAGGAATGACTTACGCCAACTTCCTCACCGACAATCAATGGATGTTCTCTTTCTGGATCCTTGATGATCCAAGCGATCCGCAGAATTCCACCGGTACAGATATTGGAACCTTTATCAATTTCGGTGAGGATGCTGCGCGTTTGAAGGCAAACGCAACGAGCGGGGAAATCGGTGCGGACATGATCGAATCCGGATTCACCAACATGAAAATTACTCTGCCTGACGGCTACCACCCGATCGACAAAATCGTACTTGAGTACTATTCGGAAGAGTACGCTGACGAAAATCCAGTAGGGTCGCCATTTGTGGAACTTCAGATCACAGATTATTCGATCTCCGGAAACACATTGACCTTGAAGCATCCTGCTTTCCCGGAGCTGACTGTAGGCGACAATTATCTGATTCATCTTTTCGACTACAGTGATGATGCGGAACCAGTCCTCAAGGACCGGGGTTCGATTTTCTTTGGCGTGTATGACGCGGAGAAGCCGACGCAGACTCCAACCGCATCGCCAACAGCGACCGAAACCGCTTCGCCAACGGCGACTGCGACTGAGACGGCTTCTCCGACAGCGACCGAGACGGCTTCTCCAACGGCGACTGCGACTGAAACGGCATCTCCGACTGCGACTGAGACTGCTTCTCCGACAGCGACCGAATCCGCGTCGCCTACCGCGTCAGAAACTGAGTCCGCGACACCGACAGCGACCGAGACTGAGTCGGCCTCGCCAACGGCAACGGAGTCG
This sequence comes from Glutamicibacter uratoxydans, assembly GCF_006539925.1. Classification (GTDB taxonomy): domain Bacteria; phylum Actinomycetota; class Actinomycetes; order Actinomycetales; family Micrococcaceae; genus Glutamicibacter; species Glutamicibacter uratoxydans. The sequence goes on from NZ_BJNY01000004.1 coordinate 38,411, forward strand.
GCTTCTCCACCCGAGACCGAATCGGCATCACCGACGTCCAGCACCGATGAATCAGAAGATCCCAGCGTCGAACCGTCTGAATCGGATTCGCAGCTGCCTACCGAATCCTCGGATGTAGAACCGTCGGCAGATGAATCGCAGACGCCTACCCAGCCTCATAGCTCAGCGACCACGCAGCAGAGCCAGAAACCTGAGGACAAATTGGCTGATACCGGAGCAAGCAACGCCTTGATGCTCGCAGGCCTGGTCGGAGTTGCCTTCATCGCAGGTGGCATCTTACTTCGTTTGCGCCGCGGAAAGCACAGCTAACCTGACCTTGAGTATCAGCAGGTCAATGATCAGCTGGTGAGGATGAATTGCTCCTCGAAATCCGACTTGATAGTTCAGTGTGGATTTCGGGGAGCTTTTCGTGTTCCGCCACATGTAGCTTGGTTCGATTACTCCTGAGGGCTAGCCTCGAAATCCTGAGAAGGCAACACTCTTTCGATGGCATGGACGTACTGGCAAGTAAGTGGATGATCCATGGATCTTTGTTCAGAGGCGGCGACTTGGTGCAAAGAAGAATCCAGAGAGGCCGTAACAATGTTTGCTTCGTGAGCCATGCCACATACTGTGGTGGCAATGACACCGTTTCCCCATAGAACGGTGTCTGACTAGACATTTCCGAGCCGTGTACCCCAATTCAAGGAGCACATTTTGTCCCTTCAGACTCGAAAATCATCACTGACCCAGCGCAGCCTGGCACTTGCAGCTACCGCAGCCCTGGCGCTGTCAGCTCCGCTGGCAGTTGCAGCTCCAGCCGCGGCGGATGCAAACTCGCCATCCACGAATGGCCAGACCAATATTTCCAGTATCCTCAGCTACGACGATGTAGTGAAGGAACTGAAAAAGCTGGAGAAGACGTCCCGCTTCGGGGTTGATGCCTTCACGCTGGAAGAAGCCGGCACCAAGGTCAACAAGTCCGAACAAGGACGCGATCTGTATGTTGCAACCGTAGGCGATGGGCCGGAGGACGTCTGGCTTCAGGGCCGCATCCATGGCAACGAACCCTATGGCTCGGATTCGCTGCTCACCCTGCTCAAGGACCTTGGCACGAACGGTTCACCCGAGTACCAGCTGCTGCGCGAGAAGTTCACCTTCCACATCATCCCGATGTACAACCCGGACGGTTCCGAGGCGAACATCCGCCACACCATTCTGCGCGACCCGGTCACCGGGGAGCCTGAACTCGGCGCCAACAACAAGGAACAGCGCGTCGACCTGAACCGCGACTGGACCGAAACCGGATTCGTGGCCAACGAATCGCTGGCCTACTACGAGTACTGGACCATGGTCGACCCCGACTTCGGCGTCGACGTCCACCACCAGGGACTCAAGAAGCAGTGGGGCACCGACAACGATGTGACCCTGTCTCTGGGCATCTCGCTGGCCCCGGGCGGCCCGACCCTGCCGGGCATCAAGAACGGCGAGTACGACGTGCTGACCCGCCAGATGCAGGTCCACGTCTACGATCAGCTCTCGAAGTACGGCAACATCAACATCGACCGCTACCAGGTGGGCAATGGCCAGGAGATCGACATTAAGGGCGGCGTCGTCTCTGCAATGATGCTGGGCCTGAACTACCAGGGCATGAACCCCGAGGGGCACAGCAACCCGGTGGTCTTCTTCGAGACCAGCGGCAACACCAGTGAAGGCAGCCTGGGGCAGAAGTCCCGCGGCGCACTGGTCCGCCAGAACGTTCTGGCCCTGAAGGAGCTGCTGCTCGGCATGGCCGACGGTTCGGTGCAGAAGGTCGATGCCGACCGCTGGGAAGAGATTCCCCACCAGCCGGTGACCGGATACCAGACCGACTACGCAGGCATCATCCAGAAGTAGCCGCAGAAACAACAACTGCTAGGTGTGCTCCCGCTCCGGGAGCGCACCTAGCAGTCTGTGTTTTGCGGGCTATTTAGCGTTGACCCCGGTGTGGACGGGGAAGCTGGAGCCGATCGCGCTGAGCACACCCACCGACTTGGTGATGACTTCGTCCCATTCATCCTGTGGGTTGGAATCTGCGGTGATCGCGCCGCCCAGCCCCAGGCTCAGCGCCCAGCTGCCATCCACTAGCCGGTCGCAGACCAGGGTGCGGATCACCACGGAAAAGTCAGCGGAGCCGTCGACGCCGAGGTAGCCCACAGCGCCGGAGTACAGCCCGCGGGCGCGCGAGTCTTCAAGCTCGTCGAGGATGTTCATGGTGGACAGCTTTGGAGCCCCGGTCATTGAACCGGGAGGGAAGGCTTCGTGCAGCGCCTGGGCGGAGAGCGCCCTGTCGCGCAGCTGCGCATCGATGGTGGAGACCATCTGGTGCACCGTCGCGTAGCTTTCAATGGCGCACAGCCTGGTCACCCGCACCGAACCCGGATGCGCATGGTGCGAGAGGTCGTTGCGCAGCAAATCCACGATCATGATGTTCTCCGCGCGGTCCTTGGCGCTGGTCGCCAAGTCGTCCTTCAACGCCTGGTCTGCGGAGGCAGTGGCGCCGCGCGGACGGGTGCCCTTGATTGGCTCGGCCCGCAGCAGCCCGGAGGCGGACAGGCTCACGAAGCGTTCGGGGGAGATGCTTGCAACTTCCGTGGACCCCAGCTTGAGATAGTGGGCAAAGGGCGCGGGGCTTGCCACGCGCATGAGGCAATAGGCCTGGAACGGGTCGAAGGTCTGGGTGCGGGCCTCAAGCACTGTGGTCAGGCAGACCTCATAGGTGTTGCCTTCGTAGATTTCGTGCTGCGCCCTGGCGATCTTGCGCTTATAGCCTTCCTCGGTATCTGTGCAGGTGAAGACCGGCGGCACCAGCTGCGCTGCTTGGCGCCGTCCAGTCAGCGGCGCACGCAACGCCTGGCCGACCCAGTGGGCATACTCAGCCTGTGCGTGCACGCTCAGGTTTCCGGCCCGGTGGTCGATGACCAGCACCACGTTCGGCGCGAAGAAGAGCGCATCATCGCGCTGCACTCCGGGCTCGAGCACCGCGCGAATGTCCCCGGCGCCGACTTCCCGCTTGAGCTCGTAGCCCAGATATCCCACCCAGGCCGGCAGCGGATGCGCAGACGGCTCGCTCTGGGCCGCAGGCCAGATATGGCCCAGGGCGCTGAAAAAGCTTGAGCCCATGCGCAGTGTGCTGTCCCGGATCTGCAGGCAGGTTTCGGCGTTGCCGGTGCGCAGCAGTGGATAGTGTTCCCCCAAGGCCAGGGCAATTACGGTGTACTGGTTGCGGTCCAGGGGGTCGACGAGCTGATGGCTGGTGGATTCCAGCAGGGCTGCATGTTCCAGGCCCTGGGCCAGCTGCTCGAACAGCGCGGCCGCATCTGCAGGAGCCGGGTAGACTCCCGAAGGAACCAGCTGAGGCGCCGCCTGATGGCCAGAGCCGAGCAGCTCGCGCAGCTTCTGCGGCAGATAGGGGGCAAAGTCGATGAGCTGTTCCAATGCGGAGGTTCCAGCCGCGGTAGACAGCACCAGATCCGCATGCTGGTCCGGCGCATCGCTGCCCAGATAGGACTCTTCCTGGGCCGCCCAGCGCTGCCAGTGCGGGGCGTAGGTTTCCCCGTCCCTGGCCAGCGCGCGTTGTTTGCGCAGCTCTTCGGGGGCTTCGAGCCAGATGCTGAAATCCAGCCAGGCCGAGGCAGCGCTGTTTGCAGCACCGACGCCTTCGACGATCACCACCTGGGCGGGGGTGAAGCTGATGCTTGAATCGATCCGGTGCTCATCCCAGTTCCAGGTCGGAAGCACCACGGTATCGCCCCCAGCAAGCTGCGGCAGCAGCTGGCTGTAGCGCTGGCAGGCATCAAGCAGCCCGTCCCAGCCATGATAGGCATCTTCCAGGTGAAGTACCGCAACGCTGGCATTGTCCGCCAGGTTTTGGGCCAGCGCCGAGGCGAAATTGCTCTTGCCCGAGCCGGAGCGTCCGTCAAGAGCGATGATGAAGGGTCTAGCGGTTTCCACGAGAGGCTATATTACTCCGCACATAGTCAACTAGTGCAGGCAGGGATGCCGCGACCAGCTTCCAGGTTTCCCGAAAGTCGCCCGCATCGCCGTACCAGGGGTCGTAGACGCCCTGGTTTTCATGGGGTTCACTGGCCGCCACTTGGTCGAAAGACCTGAACATGCGCAGCATGGGGCGCTCGCTGGGGTCGATGTCAGCCAACACCGGAACCAGGTCCTCAAAATGGTCGGTGTCCATGGCCAGCACCAGATCCATGTCGGCCAGCTCGTCGGCGGTCAGCTGCGTGGCAACGTGCGCCGAAGCATCCAGCCCATGGGCGCGCAGCGTACTTGCGGCACGCGGGTCGATGCCGTTGCCGACCTCGCCGTCGGTGACAGCCCTGGAACGCACTTCAACGGCAGTGACTTCGGCGTCGGCCAATGCATTTTTCAGCATGTACTCCGCCATGGGGGAACGGCAGATATTCCCCGTGCATACGATCATTATCCGGAACATGCATCAGTCTAAACACAGATCACCGTGCAGATCGAGAGGCACGCGCCAGATTATCTGCAACGAATCGGCAACTATCTGGATCGGCTCAGAAAACCGCGGGTGATCAGTGGATTAGCAGGAGCATGCCGGCTACCAAGATGAACAGCACGCCGAAAACGATGTTGAGGATCTTTGCCCCGCGGGTTGTGGCGGTGAAGCGCTGGAAGCTGCGCGCGGTGCCGGCGAAGAAAAAGAACATGACCAGCACATCAACCACCACGACGGTGCCGATGTAGATCAGGTATTGGAGAAGCAGCGGCTGGTCGGTGCGGATGAACTGCGGAGTGAAGGCAAGGAAAAAGACGATCGCCTTCGGGTTGAGCAGGTTGACGAGAATTCCCTGGCGCATCATGGCCCACGGGGTCATGATCTTTCCGGTGCTCTTGCCGTCGGAGGCGACATTTGGCTTGGACAGGATCATTCTGATGCCCAGGTACACCAGATAGGCGGCGCCAGCATAGCGGATGATTGCAAAGAGCAGCGGGGAGCTTGCCACGAGGATTCCCACGCCGGCGGCAACGATGATTACATGGATCAGCAGCGCAATCTGCTGGCCGATCACGCCCCAAATCGACGTGCGCCACCCTTGGCGCATCGAATTGCTCATGGTGTTGATTGCCCCGGCGCCCGGGGTGAAGCTGATGACGACGCATGCGCCCAGAAGGGAGAGCCAGAGTGAAAGTTCCACCCACCTAGGCTAGTAGCTGCAAGGGGTCTTTCGACAATTGAGCAGCCTCGTTACGCGCAGCCCCATTTCGCAGGGTTTATGGCCGGTCGCCTTGGCCTCGGGCGGTATCGACCGCTGCGACTGCCTCGTGCAAAAATTCATTGATCTGGCCGATGAGCTGGTCGTCATAGGCTTCTATCACGCGCGAGAGGCTTTGGCTCAGCGGCAGGAACATTCTGCGCCCTTCAATGAAGGCCTTTTCGGTGAGATTGATGATTGTTCCCCGGCGATCCTCCGGCCGGCGTTGGCGCTGGATGTAGCCAAGGCGCTCCAACCTGTCCAGCATTGCCGTGGTGGCTGGCGCGCTGAGCTGCAGCAGGGCACTGAGCTGCGACGGGGAGAGCTTGCGGCCGCTGCGTTCGTTTTTCATCAGTGCGCTCAGTGCGCTGAGGTCGCGGCGGTGCATCCCATTCTCAGAAGCGGTGGATTCAACATATCGATCGGATGCCTGCGTGAAGTCCTGCAGAAGTTGGACCAAAGTGTAGCGAGCGCTCGACGTCATTTGATCATCCTAATACTCACAGGATATTTCCATAATGGAATTACCTTGACGCCATTTTCTGTAGTGTTTCGCCTCAGACGCCGAAAAATCGGATTGGCTGATCTACAAGGCACAAGGGGAATGGGGATTTTCTGATGGCAAGACATCGTGTGGGTACAGGACTGCGAATTCTCATCTACGCGATATTGATCCTGGGCTGGCTGGGGGCAGCTGCGATCGGCGGACCAACCTTTGGGAAGTTGTCCACGGTGCAGACCAATGACCAAACGGCCTTCCTTCCAACCAGCGCGGAAGCGACCCAGGCGCTGGAATGGCAGCAGAAATTCCGCACGAGCGATGCGATACCTGCGGTAGTCGTCATTGCCGACCCCGGCCCGCTGGATCCTGAAGCTGCGGCCCAGCTTGCCAGGGATCTGAAGGGTTTTGAGTATCTGGACGGGGCAGTGACCGGGCCATTCATGTCCGAGGACGGCCATGCGGCTGAACTGATCGTCCCGCTGAAGGGCGATGCCAAAGCAGATGTCAGCGTCGAGGCGCTGCGCGGCGAGCTCGCCAGCAGCCTTGCACCGGGCATCGACGTCTATGTCACCGGCCCTGCTGGGTTCAGCGCAGACCTGGTCGAGGCATTCTCCGGCATCGATGGAGTCCTGCTGTCTGTGGCACTGGGCGCCGTGCTGGTGATTTTGCTGATTGTCTACCGCTCGGCGCTGCTGCCGATCGCAGTGCTCAGCACATCCATGGTGGCTCTGTGCGCGGCAGTGCTGGTGGTGTTCCTGCTCGCCAAAAACGACGTGATCCGCTTGGACGGGCAAGCCCAGGGCATCTTGTCGATTCTGGTGATTGGCGCAGCCACCGACTACTCGCTGCTCTTCGTCGCGCGGCATAAGGAGGCCTTGACCTCGGGCCAGAACCGCTTCTCTGCCGTGGGCACAGCGTGGAAACGTTCGCTGGAGCCGATCATCGCCTCGGGAGGAACCGTGGCGGTGGGCCTGCTGTGCCTGCTGTTCTCCGACCTGAATTCGAACAAGGCGCTGGGTCCGATCGCCGCGACGGGCATCGTCTTTTCCGTCATCGCCGCCCTGAGCTTTCTCCCGGCGGTTCTGGGGCTGCTGGGAAGGGCGGCATATTGGCCGTTTATGCCCAGGCACCGGCAGCAGCACCAGCACGAAGTTCCACACCGCGGGCTCTGGTTCCGCATCGCGGCATGGGTGGCAAAACATCCACGCCCCATCTGGGTGGTCACCGCCATCGTGCTTGCCGCGGCCGCTGCCGGAACCCTGCAGCTCAAAGCCAGCGGCGTGCCTCAAAGCGCACTGGTGATCGGCGCATCGGAAGCCCGCAGCGGGCAGGAAGTCCTAGGCCGGCATTTCCCGGGAGGCAGCGGCTCGCCTGCCACCGTGATCACCGCGCAGGCTGATGCAGATCAGATGCTGGAAGCGCTCGCCGGCCTCGACGGAGTGGCCTCGGCCTATGCCCAGGCAGAAGACGGCGGGCCGGCGATTGAACAGCGCGGCATCGAGCCCTATGTCGTCGACGGCAAGGTGCTGCTGTCGGTGACGCTGGAAGACGCCGCCGATTCTGACCAGGCCGCCTCCACCGTGGCGGATCTGCGCAGCGCAGCCCACCAGATCGATCCTGGGTCGCTGGTCGGCGGGACGACCGCTACCCAAATGGACAAGAATGCCACCGCCACGTCGGATCTGTGGAAGATTATTCCGCTGATCCTGGTGTCCATTTCGTTGATCTTGATGCTGCTGCTGCGATCGATCCTCGCGCCGCTGCTGCTCATTGCCTCGACAGTTCTTTCCTATGGCGCCGCCATGGGTGTCAGCGCGCTGGTCTTCAATCATGTCTTTGATTATGTGGGCGCTGATCCGGCGGTTCCGCTGTTCGGGTTCGTTTTCCTCGTGGCCTTGGGCGTGGACTACAACATCTTCTTGATGACCCGGGTCCGAGAAGAATCGCTGGTGCACGGGACGCGCGAAGGCATGCGGCGGGGGCTGAGCGTGACAGGCGGGGTGATTACCTCGGCAGGCATCGTTTTGGCGGCGACCTTCGCCGCCCTGGGAGTCATCCCGATCATGTTCCTTGGGCAGCTGGGATTCATCGTCGCCTTCGGCGTCCTGCTCGATACCTTCGTGGTGCGCAGCCTGCTGGTGCCGGCGCTGGTAGAAGACATCGGCCCGATGGTTTGGTGGCCGTCGAAGCTGATGCACGAGCACAGGCACCGGGCTGCGCGACGTGGCGCAGATCTCCTGTGATCCGTGGCGTCAACCGCCCTTTGCCCAACTGCTGGCGGGGGATCCACGGTAGAGTGGATACTCGTGCATGTTTGCGCAAGGCCGATGGATTGAGCTTCGGAAGCCTTGGCATGCACTCGTCGACAGAGTTTGATTTCCCTGTGCGATTACCCCGGACTAGCGGCGTTTTCACCATGCGCCAGCGGACTTCCTCCTGGATCGGCGAAAACCAGCGTCTTGAATGAGACGTGCGAATTCAGAGAGAAAGTTTGAGCATGACCTCTACTTTTAGCGCCCTTGGCGTGCCCGAAAACCTGGTGCAGGTACTGTCTGCCAAAGGCATCGACAGCCCCTTCCCGATCCAGGAAGCAACCCTTCCGTCGACTTTGACCGGCGGCGACGTTCTGGGCCGCGGCCAGACCGGCTCCGGCAAGACCTTGGCCTTCTCGATGCCGCTGGTGGCCCGATTGGCAGCCCGCCCGCAGCGCCGCAAGGCCCGTTTCCCGCGTGCCCTGATCATGGCTCCGACTCGCGAGCTTGCCACCCAGATCGCTAAGACCGTTGATCCGCTGGCCGCGGTGAACAACCTGCGCACCACCGTGATCTACGGCGGCGTGGCACAGAGCCGCCAGGAAAAGGCGATGAACGAGGGCGTCGACATTGTCATTGCCTGCCCAGGCCGCCTGGATGACCTGATCTCCCAGAAGATCGTCGACTTGTCCCAGCTGGAAATCTCTGTGCTGGACGAGGCCGACCACATGGCTGATATGGGCTTCCTGCCGGTCGTGCGCCGCATCATGGACCGCATGCCCACCGGCATCCAGCACATGCTCTTCTCCGCCACCTTGGACAACGGCGTGGACAAGGTGGTCAAGCGCTATCTGAACAACCCGACCATCCACTCGGTGGATGCGCCGAAGGCCGCGGTGAACACCATGGAGCACCATGTCTTCGTGATCCCGAATGACGACAAGAAGGAACTGGTCCGCGTGCTGGCCCAGGGCACTTCGCGCCGCATCATGTTCATGCGCACCAAGCACCACGCCAAGAAGATGGCGGTGCTGCTCTCGAAGGCCGGCGTTCCCGCGGTGGACCTTCACGGCAACCTGTCGCAGAATGCCCGCGACCGCAACCTTGCGGCCTTCTCTTCGGGTGAGGCGAAGGTTCTGGTGGCCACCGACGTGGCTGCCCGCGGCGTCCACGTGGACGGCGTCGAATTGGTAGTGCACATCGATCCGCCGGCAGAGCACAAGGCCTACCTGCACCGTTCGGGCCGCACCGCGCGTGCAGGTTCCAGCGGCGTGGTCGTGACCATCTGCACCCCGGACCAGCAGGGCGACGTCGCCTCGCTGCTCAAGCAGGCTGGCATCAAGGTTCCTTTCGAGAAGGTCGGCGTTGATTCGCAGGCCGTGATGGATGTTGTGGGCGAAGTTGCCGAGCCGGTGGCCTACGTTGCCCCGGTGAAGCAGCAGCAGCGCAACCCTGCAAAGAAGCGCCCGAGCGGCGAAGGCCAGGGTTCAGGTTCTTCGCGCGGCGGCCGCGGCGGCCGTGGCTCGCGCGGCGGGCAGCAGAGCACCGAGTCCAACAGCCGCCAGGGCTCCCGTGGCCGCTCGGAGCGCAGCCAGTCCGAGTCCGGACAGCGCGCTTCGCGCCCGGCCCGCGGTGGCGCCACCGAGCGTCCGGCCCGCGGTTCACGTTCGGGAAGTTCGGAACGTCCTGCACGCCAGGGTTCGCGGAACTCCGGAGCAGCCGCACCAGCAGCAGGCGGCCGCAGCCGCGGCCCACGCCGTGCCACCAGCCCGGCAACACGCTCGCGCTAAAATTAAGTCCCAGCAGATCCCTCGTCTCACCATGTGGTGCAGGCGGGGGATCTCAGCTTTAAGGCGCACGGCGCAGGCTCCTGGCTGGCGGTGCGCCCCCCATGGTCCGAAAGTTTAGTCCTGCCGGTTGAGTCGCAAATGACTAGGTGCTTTATAGGCTAGTGGTCATTGAGGGCCAACTTTTTCGCAGAACGTGGAGCACCAGATCATGATTGAATCCCTGCAAGCATTCGCCGCTTCCTTCCCCGAGCCGCTGCAGTGGCTGGCAGTGGCGCTGGTTTCGGCGATTCCACTGGTTGAGTCCTATTTCGGTGCAGTGATCGGGGTGGTCCTGGGGCTGCCGGTTGCGGTGGGCATTGCTGTGGCAGTGCTCGGCAACGTGGTCTCGATGCTGCTCTTCGTCAATAGCGCGCATGCTGTTCGAAGCAAGGTGCGCGCAGGGAAAGAAGAACCTGAGCAGCGCAAACATGAAAAGCTGCATAGGGCATTCGACAAGTTCGGCATCGCCGGCGTCAGCCTGATCGGGCAGACCATGCTTCCCTCTCAGATCACCTCGGCCGCGCTGGTGTCCTTTGGAGCCAACAAGCAGAAGGTTATTTTCTGGCAGATTATTTCGATCATTCTCTGGGGAACAATCTTCGGCTTGCTGGCATCAGCCGGCATCCCTTTGCTGACGCGCTAGGGCAGAAAAGCGGCGAGGGACCAGTTCAATGAACCGGTCCCTCGCCGCTTTTCCGCTCGATGCTAGCCCTTCTTGCGGCCGAAGATCAGGTAGCTCAGCGGTCCAAAGGTATTGATGAAGTTGATGCCGGCCCATACTGCCTTGCGTCCCCGGACCTGGTCCGAGCTGCGCTTGAGCAGGTCAACCTGTGCGGTCAGGAACAGCGTGATCTGCGCGGTGGCAGCGGTGATGATGCCGACCTTGGCCAAAAGTGGGAGCTCGGAAAACTTCTTCTTCTTAGCGCGGGCCATAATTCTTCCTTTGTGCTGTGGGGCTTACAGGTGACGGCGAAGCCAGCTTGCCGGCAATTTCCTTCTTAGTGTCATTCTGCCACCTGCGCAGTGGATCTGGACAAAAAGCCGCCGAGGATCACTCATAGGCCGCCGCCAGTTTGGAGTTCGACCGCAGAAAACGTCGAAATCGTGGTTCCCAGCAACTTTTGAGCTACATGTTGTGCGTCATATTTTTCTGCTGATGCTCGCCTGACGTCAGGCTGCGCTGAATACAAAGTGCCAAGTCCGACCCCAGTTGAAAAAGTTTCGGGCAGTGCGGGAATTATTTGCGCGCCCCACCCGTTGAACAAGGCAGAACGCAAAGTTGAGTCAGGTTCACTCAAGTTAATTTGACAGCTAAAAGCGGCTGAGTAAACTTGAGTGCAGAACGCTCAATGGGGGCAAAAAGTCCTCAGCGTTAGACATTTTCAACCAAGGCAAAGGAGAGCCATTATGTCGCGTGCCGTAGGTATCGACCTCGGAACCACCAACTCCGTCGTATCCGTGCTCGAAGGTGGTGAGCCTACCGTTATCGCTAACGCTGAAGGCAACCGCACCACCCCGTCCATCGTTGCTTTCTCCAAGGGCGGCGAAGTACTGGTCGGCGACATCGCCAAGCGCCAGGCAGTGAACAACATTGACCGCACTATCGCTTCGGTCAAGCGCCACATGGGTACCGACTGGACCGTCAACATCGACGACAAGAAGTACACCGCTCAGGAAATCTCGGCTCGCACCCTGATGAAGCTGAAGAACGATGCAGAGTCCTACCTGGGTGAAAAGGTCACCGACGCAGTGATCACCGTTCCTGCGTACTTCAACGACGCTGAGCGCCAGGCCACCAAGGAGGCCGGCGAGATCGCAGGCCTGAACGTGCTGCGCATCGTCAACGAGCCAACCGCTGCTGCTCTGGCCTACGGTCTGGAGAAGGGCAACGAAGACGAGCTCATCTTGGTCTTCGACCTCGGCGGCGGCACCTTCGACGTCTCCCTGCTGGAAGTTGGCAAGGACGACGACGGCTTCTCGACCATTCAGGTCCGCGCTACCGCAGGCGACAACCGCTTGGGCGGCGATGACTGGGACCAGCGTGTTGTCGACTGGCTGCTGGCACAGGCCAAGGCCAAGGGCGCAGACCTGTCCAAGGATAAGATTGCGCTGCAGCGCCTGAAGGAAGCTGCTGAGCAGGCCAAGAAGGAACTGTCCTCGGCTACCAGCACCAACATCTCCCTGCAGTACCTGTCGGTCACCCCAGAGGGCCCAGTGCACCTGGACGAGCACCTTTCGCGTGCAAAGTTCCAGGAACTGACCGCTGATCTGCTGGAGCGCACCCGCAAGCCATTCAATGACGTCATCGCAGAAGCAGGCGTCAAGGTTTCGGACATCGCCCACGTGATCCTGGTCGGCGGTTCGACCCGTATGCCAGCAGTTGCTGAACTGGTCAAGGACCTTGCAGGCAAGGACGCCAACAAGGGCGTCAACCCTGACGAGGTTGTTGCAGTCGGCGCAGCCCTGCAGGCAGGCGTGCTGAAGGGCGAGCGCAAGGACGTTCTGCTCATCGACGTCACCCCACTGTCCCTGGGCATCGAAACCAAGGGCGGCGTGATGACCAAGCTGATCGAGCGCAACACCGCCATCCCGACCAAGCGTTCGGAGACCTTCACCACCGCTGAAGACAACCAGCCTTCGGTGTCCATCCAGGTCTTCCAGGGCGAACGCGAGTTCACCCGCGACAACAAGGCGCTGGGCACCTTCGAGCTGACCGGCATCGCTCCGGCTCCTCGCGGCATCCCGCAGGTCGAGGTCACCTTCGACATCGACGCCAACGGCATCGTGCACGTCTCCGCTAAGGACAAGGGCACCGGCACCGAGCAGTCGATGACCATCACCGGCGGCTCCTCGCTGTCCAAGGAAGACATCGAGCGCATGGTTCAGGAAGCTGAAGCCCACGCAGAAGAGGACAAGAAGCGCCGCGAGGCAGCTGAAACTCGCAACGCTGCTGAGCAGGCCGCCTACTCGGTGGACAAGCTGATCAAGGACAACGAAGACAAGCTGCCTGAAGAGGTCAAGACCGAGGTTCAGGCCGACGTCGACTCGCTGAAGTCTGCCCTGGAGAAGCAGGACAACGACGACGAGGTCAAGGCCGCGTTTGAGAAGCTGCAGGCTTCGCAGACCAAGCTGGGCGAGGCAATCTACGCCAACGCACAGGCTGAGGGCGCCGATGCAGGCGACCAGGCTGCGCCGAACGCTGATGAAGACATCGTCGACGCCGAAGTTATCGACGAAGACGAAGCCGACAAGAAGTAAGGGAGTTTAGGTAATGTCCGAGGCACAGGACCAGAACGAAAACTCCGGCCAGGAGCCGGAGAACCAGCCAGAGGCAGCTGACCAGCAGCCGACCGCTGACGCCCTGGGTCAGGCCGAGGCGATCCTGAACGAGGCCGGCGCCAACGCCGAGGGCGAGCAGGAAGAAGCAGGCGCGGTGGAAGCCGAGCTGCGCAACGACCTGCTCCGCCTTCAGGCCGAGTACGTCAACTACCGAAAGCGCGTGGAGCGCGACCGTGTGGCAGTGCGTGAAAACGCTGTCCAGTCGGTGCTCGCCACCCTGCTGCCGGTGCTTGACGACATCGATGCAGCCCGCGCCCACGGCGACCTCGTCGACGGCCCGTTCGCATCGATCGCCAACAAGCTTGATACGATCCTCGCCCAGCACGGGCTGGAGCGCATCAACGAGGCTGGCGTCGAATTCGACCCGAACGTGCATGAGGCGCTGCTGCGCCAGGCGGTGCCAGAGGTGCCGGCTGACCACGTCGGACAGGTGCTGCGCACCGGCTACCGCAAGGGAAGCAACATCCTGCGCGCAGCCCAGGTGCTGGTCGCCACCGGCGAATAGCAGCTAGAGAACACCAGCGAAACTGCCCACTGTCGAACCTCGGCAGTGGGCAGTTTCGAATCGGTATAGAAAGGATGAGGCCCTGATGGCAAGTCAGGACTGGATAGACAAAGACTTTTACGCCATTTTGGGCGTCTCCAAGGATGCCAGCGATGCGGACATCAAGAAGGCGTACCGCAAGCTGGCCCGCAAGTACCACCCTGACACCAACGCCGGAGACCCAGCGGCCGAACAGAAGTTCAAGGACATCACCGAGGCCAACTCGGTGCTCTCCGACAAGGAAGAGCGCGAGCAGTATGACGCGATCCGCGCCATGGGTTCCGGGGCCCGCTTCTCCGCGGGAGGACCTGGCGGTGCTCCCGGCGGCGGTGCAGGCTTTGAGGACATCTTCTCCAACCTCTTCGGAGGCGGCGGGGGAGCGGGGCGCGGCCGCGGCGGCCAGCCCGACTTCTCCGACCTGTTTGGAGGCGCCGGAGGCTTTGGCGGATTCGGCCAGCAGGCCCCGCCGCGCAAGGGCGCGGACCGCACCGCAAACACCTCGATCTCCTTCGCAGGCTCCATCAACGGCACCAAGATCGGGCTGCGCGAGCCCAGCGGGGAAGTCATCGACGTGCGCATCCCGGCCGGCATCAAGGACGGCCAATCGGTGCGCGTGCGCGGCCGCGGCCAAGCTGGAGCCGCAGGCAACGGCGACTTGATCGTCAAGGTCAAGGTGGCAGAGCACCCGTTCTTCAAGCGCGAAGACAACAACATCCGCGTGCACATCCCGGTGACCTTCGACGAGGCTGCGCTGGGTGCGAAGATCCACGTGCCGACGCTCGACGGGGAACAGGTGGCCATGAAGGTTCCTGCAGGCTCCAACTCCGGGCGCACCCTGCGCTTGAAGGGCCGCGGCGTGAAGACCTCCAAGGCAACCGGCGACATGCTGATCGTTTTGGACGTGGTGATCCCGCAGAACCTGAGCGAGGAAGCGAAGAAGGCAGTGGAAGACTTCGCAGCCGCCACGGCCGGCGAGGATCCCCGTGAGGATCTGGCCGCCAAGGCCAAACTCTAGGATCATCTGATCCACACGGTCTATCGCCGCCGCCACTAAGCTGGCGGTGGCGATAGACTCGAATTATCCGAGGCAGAAAGGTGGAGAATCCGCGTGAATGGGGAGTACCTGCGGCCTGTCTTCGTTATTTCAGTTGCCGCCCAGTTGGCTGACATGCATCCGCAGACCCTGAGGCAGTACGACCGCATCGGGCTGGTTTCGCCCAGCCGGCAGTCCGGCAAGCAGCGCCGCTACTCGCAGCGCGATGTGTCGCTGCTGCGCCAGGTGCAGTCGCTGAGCAAGGACGGGGTGTCGCTGGAAGGCATCAAGCGCATTCTCGATCTGCAGGACCAGGTAGCGAACCTGCAGACCGAGGTCAATGAGCTGCGCCAGGAACTGAGCTTCGTGCGCCAAGGACAATCGCGCATCTTCGCCGCCGGAACCATGGCAGGCGACGTGGTCACCTTGGCCCGCGGCATGCGCCCCTCGCGCCCCGAACCGCCGGTGACGCTGTTCCCGGTTCGCCGCGCCATCGGCCGCTAGAAGCTATGCTTTAGACAATCGTTCAGCCCGCACAGTTTTCGAACTGGAGTGGGCTGGATTTCTTTAACCGTCCAGCCTAGATGCGCCCGTGCTTGCGCAGCCGGGCCTCCAGCTGGGTGCGGACCGTAGGCCACTCATGGGGCAGAATCGAGAAGACCACTGTGTCGCGCAGCGTCCCGGTCTTCGGATCGTATTTGTGGTTGCGCAACACGCCGTTCTGTTTTGCACCGAGGTGCAGGATCGCGGCCCGAGAGGCCTCGTTGTGCCAGTGCGTGCAAAACGCCACCGAATAGCAGCCGAGCTCCTGGAAGGCGCGCTGCAGCAGCAGGTATTTGGCGGCGGGGTTGATCCCCGTGCCCTGGGAG
This sequence comes from Glutamicibacter uratoxydans, assembly GCF_006539925.1. GTDB lineage: Bacteria > Actinomycetota > Actinomycetes > Actinomycetales > Micrococcaceae > Glutamicibacter > Glutamicibacter uratoxydans. Next base: position 54,031 of record NZ_BJNY01000004.1, read on the forward strand.
GGGATGCCCAGGAAGGTGGAGCCAATCTCCACGCGCCGATTGGCGGCGTCGATATTCAAATAGGTCGTGGCCCCAACCGCCTTGCCAGTGGACAGGTCGATAATCGCAAACGGAGCCATGGTGCCCGCCTGCTGATTCGCGAGCCGCTGCTTGATATTTTCTTCCATCTGTTCAGAAGACGGAGTCGAGGCGAACCAGGCCTCGACAAGGTGGTCGCGTTCGACGACTTCAGCCAGGTCTGCACAGTGCTCGATGCTCAGCTGTTCTAGCCGGACACCGGCAAATTCCATGGTGGGCGCCTCGGAGAAATCGGAGTCCGGGACAACAGAAAAATGGCTCATGGGTTCCACTGTAGGGAACTCATGAGCCATCGTCAGTATTTATTGCAAAATCTAGCCGGCGCGGGTGTAAGCCAGATCGAAGACCAGGCGTCCAGCCTTCAACGCCTTGCCTTCGAAGCTGGTCAGGATGCGGCCCTCGAAGATACCGCGCAGCGACGCCATCGCCGGCAGCCAGCGCTGGTGCGAGTCATCGAGTGTCCTGCCGCCAATGGGCTGGGGTACATATTCACCAGAATTCTCAAAGCCTACTGGCCGTCGATAAGAACTTCGTCGGTTCCGCCGAACCATTTGATGCCTGGAAATTCTGCTTCGACGTTGGCAACACTCGCCGAAAAGAACTCTACGGGGTCTGAAGGTTCGCTAAGCTCATGGACGAATATCGCCCGGATGGAATTCTCGATGGGAAGGTTTTCCGGAGAATTGTCCGTAAGCAGCACGTCTAGGAACTGAGCACTAAGGTCATCACAGAAATTTCTGTAGATAATGACCTGACGATCATCGAGTGAGCTTCGAAGTCCTATGTATTTCACGTGCCCCAATACATCTGGATCAATCGAAGTGTAGACGTTGTGCACCTGCTCCTCGGTTACCCTCGGCATGACATTCCCCTGCGGGTATCGAGGCGGATTGGTGCCTTCAACGAATCTCCACGTCATTGATCGACCTTTCACATGCTTTGGGACCTCAGCCGGCGCGGGTGTAGGCCAGATCGAAGACCAAGCGTCCAGCCTTCAACGCCTTGCCCTCAAAGCTGGTCAGGATGCGGCGTTCGAAGCGCGGAGCCCAGCCGCCCTGCTCGTCCACGAAGTCTGGTTCCGGTTCGAAGCCTTCCATACCGTTGACGCGAACCTTAGTCAGATTCGACTCGGCGCCAGCGAGATTGCCCGGGAACTGGTTGCTAAAATCAGGATGGGCATCGAGCACTTCGCGCATCTGCTCTGCATAGTTCGACCAGTCGGTGGCCAAGCGCAGCGTGCCACCCGGCTTGAGGACCCGCGAGACCTTGTCCAGGAACGAGGCCTTGATCAGGCGGCGCTTGTGGTGGCGCGGCTTGTGCCATGGATCAGAGAAGAAGATCCAGATTTCATCTGCACTGTTTTCCTGCAGCATGACATCCAGCACCTCGGGGGCGTTCGCCTGGACGGCACGCACGTTTTCGATGCCGAAGGACTCGACCTTGAGCATCAGCTGGGCCAGGCCGGGACGGTAGACCTCGACAGCCAGATAGTTGCGCTCGGGATCGTCCTTGGCGGCGTTGGCGATGCATTCGCCCAGGCCGGTGCCGATCTCGACGATCAACGGCGCGGTGCGGCCAAAAGCCTCGTCAGGGTTCAGCTCGAAGTCATCGGCGACAGAAGTATCAGCGATCTTGCGGGGAGGCTCGATCACGTACTGATCTGCATTGCGCTCCCAGGCGCTTGCGCGGCGGCCCTGCAAACGGTTGCCGCGGCGGACGAATGAGACCGGCTCAGCCCTGAAAAGTGCTGGGTCTCGTGTGGCGGATGCCTCGGGATGCTGCTGTTCTTCGCTCGAATCGCTCATGATTATTAATCCTAGCCGAGCCGCCGTGCTGCAAGAACGCCGAAGGGTAGGGGATTGGCCACGTGATTCAGGGAAGAATCGGGGGTTTACCCTATGGATGCTGCGGACGCAGTAGACCAGACTAGGGGTATGACTGATCTAGTGCGAGGCATCCTCAATATTATCTGGCTGATCTTCGGCGGCTTGTGGCTGGCGCTCGGCTATGTCCTGGCAGGCATCATCTGCTGCCTGCTCATTGTGACGATCCCATTTGGCATCGCCTCGTTCCGCATCGCGGGCTACGCGCTGTGGCCCTTCGGGCGGACCGTCGTCGACCGCGGCCGCGTCGGCGCCTTCTCCACCATCGGCAATGTGATCTGGGTTCTTGTCGCCGGCATCTGGATTGCCATTGGCCATATCCTGACCGCCATTCCGATGTTCGTTTCGATCATCGGTATTCCACTGGGCATCGCCAACCTGAAGATGATTCCGGTATCGCTGATGCCGCTGGGCAAGGTCATCGTCCCCTCCGACTACTACATCGGTTCGGTACGCCGCTAAATTTCACCGCGGCGATGAAAGTTGGGTAGTAAAAATGAAACAACTGACATCGCCGCTGAGCCGGCGAGCGCAGGACTCCAGGATTTTTCCGAAGCTTTTGGCGGTCCTGACTGCTATCGGGGTCTTGCCGTATTTTCTCTTGAAGCTGGCCTGGATCTTTGGCTCGCAGTGGGGAATCGAGAGTCCGTCGAAGCTGGATGGCACGGTGGTGCTGATGGGCAATATCATCACGGCTTCACTGGATGTGCTGCTGGTAGCGATCGTTGTCGCTTTGGGCCGCCGGGCGGCCTTGAAGATTCCCTGGTGGCTGATCCTCATCCCCGCCTGGTTTGCCGCCGGGCTGCTGCTTCCGTTCATTTTCACCGGGCCGGTGATCGCCGCTATGGTGGCCAGCGGTTCGGGCAGCTCTGATGGATCGCTGTCTGATTGGGTCGGCCCGTTGGTCTATCTCAGCTTCGGGATACAGGCCATTGGCGTGGTGCTGGTACTCGGCTGGTACCTGCGGCGGCGCTGGGGTCGAGCCTTGGAATCTCACAGCTCGCAGGGCCTGGTGCGCGTTCGAACTAAAGGGCAGTGGGCCGTGTTTAGCGCCGCGGGCGTCGTTGCTGCCGCCTTGGTCTTTTTGGGGTTGCGCTGGATCGTCCGGGCGGCCACGGCGCTGCAGGCGCAATCCGCAGACTTGCGGGGCGGCATCTTATGGCTCAGCGATGTTGCCAACGCGGGTTTCGCGGCCTGCGCAGTGATAGGGCTGCTGGTGCTGGTGGCCAGGCGGCTGGGGAATCAAGACGGACCCGGCGACCACGATTCTTCCCATCGCTGGTGGCCGATCCTCCTACTGTCCGGAGGCGGCGCCGCGATAGCGGGCAGTGCGCTTTATGCCTTGGTTCTCATGAGCCTCGGGGCGGGAACTGCACCGGGCCAGCAGGACTTCTGGGAGTTGTCGCTGTCGCTGGTGCTCGGGCTGCTGTGTGGACTGGGTGCCTTGGCGGTCATAGTCGAAGCACAGAAACAGGCGGCGGCCATAGGCCCAACCGATCTCCGGCCTGCAGGATTCGACAGGCACTAACCGGCTCGATGAAGCCACGAGGGGCCGCCGGCTAATGCCGGCGGCCCCTGTGCGGCTGCTAGATGTTTCCGCTGGCGCGGAACTCGTCGTGTTCGTGATGGGCTCGGGCTACTTCGGCCCTGATTTGCTCGATGTCCTTGACCTTGTCGCGGTACTTCTTGTCCATGGTGTCGACGTAGGCCTCCTCCTGAACCAGCTGTGCGTAGACGTGCTCGCGCTCTGCAAGGTCGGCGGTGTAGGACAGGTCCAGGTAGTTGTTTGCGTGGCGGCGGACGTTGTTCACTGCAGTCTGCGCCTTGCCTGCCTTGCTGAACAGCGAAGCCAGCACGGTGAGCACCAGGACGCCGATGATGACGCTGAGCGAGAGGCCGGTGGTGATTTCAATGACCGGGACGTGCTGGCCGTCGTTGATGAACGGCAGGTTGTTTTCATGCAGCGCGTGCAGGACCAGCTTGACGCCGATGAATGCGAGGATTGCGGCCAGACCGTAGGACAGGTAGATCAGGCGGTCCAGCAGGCCGTCGAGCAGGAAGTAGAGCTGGCGCAGTCCCATCAGGGAGAAGGCAGTGGCAGTGAAGACGATGTACACGTTCTGGGTCAGGCCGAAGATTGCCGGGATCGAGTCCAGCGCGAAGAGGATGTCGGTGCCGCCAATGGCCACCATCACCAGCAGCATCGGGGTCAGGACCTTTTTGCCGTCCACCTTGGTGAAGAGCTTGTCGCCGTCGTAGGTGTCGGTGGTGTGGAAGAGCTTCTTTGCCAGGCGAATGATGAAGTTGTTCGCTTCGTCGGACTCGTCGTCCTTCTTCAGCAGGTTGCCTGCGGTCAGCAGCAGGATGATGCCGAAGATGTAGAAGACCCAGGCGAACTGGTTGATCAGTGCGGCGCCGACGAAGATGAACGCGGTGCGGGCAATCAGCGAGAAGACGATGCCGAAGAGCAGCACCTTCTGCTGGTCCTCGCGCGGTACGCGGAAGCTGGCGATGATGATCAGGAAGACGAAGAGGTTGTCGACCGACAGGGCTTTTTCGGTGATGTAGCCGGCAAAGTATTCAGCGCCCATGTCAATGCCGCCGAAGATCAGCACCAGAACACCGAAGACCAGGGCGATGCCCACATAGATGCTGGACCAGATCGCGGCTTCACGCAGCGACGGCACGTGGGCTTTGCGAATGTGGAAGAAATAGTCAAAGGCCAGAAGGGCCAAGATGACGACAACGGTGATCGTCCAGATTAAAGGAGAAACTCCCATGGGGAATCCTGCTTTCGTAAGTTGGGTACAAGCCATCCGTGTAAGTCTCTTCGCCAGCCCTGAAGCTGACCGTGAGGCCCGGCGGAACAATGGTGTTCCACGTATTGACGGGTCAAACGCTTGTGAATACTCCCTTACGTGCTTACTAGCCTAACCTGAATCTTCGGACTCTGGAAACACGAGGGCGGTAGATGACGAGGTGATTTGTAACCTACTCGTCCGGTCCTACCCTTGGCTAGAGTGTCTTGCGCATTTTCAGGCTGGTGGTTTTGTAGCCGACCGACTCATAGAACCGGCGCGCCGTTGTGTTGAACCCGAAGACGTTCAACCCCAGCGTTGCTGCTCCCTGCGAGCTCGCGTAGTTTTCCGCGAGGAGCATCGCGGACTTGCCGAAGCCTCGGCGGCGGAATTCGTCCTCGATGAGGATGTCCCAGATCCAACCACGAACTCGGATCATCGGATGCGTCGGTGCCGACCCAGAGGTAGCCGACAATACCTAGTTCGTCGTCAACGACATCGAACACTGCATTTTTGCCCGTAGGGCCTGCGCCTTCGAAGGCTTGCTGCATGGTTTGCCGTGCGGCGGATTCGGCCTGAGGTCCAGACTGGCCGGTAGCGATGAGGTCGCGGATGTATTCCTGAGTGCTTCGCTCCAGCCAGCGTTCGAATCGTTCGGCTGGCAATGGAACTAGGGCAAGGGTCATGAGCCAAGCTTATTCAAAGTTGCTAGTTGTTGCGTGCGGCGATGATTTGCTCGCGGAGAATCTCTGCGTGGCCGCAGTGTTGGGCGAGCTCCCTGAGCAGATGCAATTGGATCCAGGCTAGCGACATCGTCCCGCGCCGGTTGCCTCTAAAGATGTCCTTGCCGGTTTTGCCCTCGACAGCGGCCGCAGATACTTCCAAAGCGTGCCGGTATCTTTCGCTGACGCTGCTGATTGTATCCTCGTCGGTCAGCTCGAAAGATTCATCGGGAGTAGCTTCAAGCCCCAGCTCCTCTCGGGAAAATCCGGTAGGTGCTTCCTCAAACCAGACACGCTCAACAAAGATTGCATGCTTGACCAGCCCGAGCAGGGTTGTCTTGGAGGGGACAAGCTGTGCCCGAGCTTCCTGCTCGCTCATGCCGTCGAGGCAGGAGGCAAGAGCTGCACGGTGTTCGTTGATGAACTTCCACACCAGCTGGTCGTGATCGGTGCTCGTGTAGTCGCTGAATGCCTGTATTCCCATGAAGATAGTGTGTCCAGAGCCGTGGATGGGAAGCAAGAAAATTATCCGAAAAAACTTCAGATCTCATGGAATAAGTAGTGGAAGCCAAGAGTTGAGTTAAGTAGACTCAAGTTTATAAGGGTTCACCCTCGTTAGAGAAAGGATGCGCGTGGACACCAAACTCACAACCAAGAGCCAAGAGGCTCTGTCAGCTTCCGGGATGAACGCGTCAACCGCAGGAAATCCGCAGATCGAACCGGCACACCTGCTTAAGGCGCTGCTCGACCAGCGCGACTCGGTTGCCGTAGCCCTGCTCAAAACCGCAGGGCTGGATGTCGACGCGCTCTCGGTCAAGGCCAGCTCGGTAATCAAGGCCCTGCCTGCAAGCTCGGGATCCTCCGTGGCCCAGGCCCAGTTCTCCCGCCAGCTGCTCCAGGTGGTCAACCATGCCCAAGAAGTTGCAGCGGAAATGGGGGACACCTATGTCTCCACTGAGCACCTGCTCATTGCACTTGCCACCGACCAGACCAAGGCCGGTGAAGCGATGCGAGAGATGGGCGCCACCCGTGAACTGCTGCTGGCCACCCTGCCGACCATCCGCGGCGATCGCAAGGTAGACAACCCCAACCCTGAAGCGACGTTCCAGTCGCTGGAGAAGTTCGGCACCGACATGACGGCGCTGGCCCGTTCCGGCAAGCTTGACCCCGTGATCGGCCGCGACCGCGAGATCCGCCGTGTGGTGCAGGTGCTCTCGCGCCGCACCAAGAACAACCCGGTGCTGATCGGCGAACCAGGCGTCGGCAAGACCGCAGTGGTCGAGGGCCTGGCCCAGCGCATGATCGCCGGTGACGTGCCCGAATCGCTGCGCGGCAAGACCCTGATCTCCCTGGACTTGGGAGCCATGGTGGCGGGAGCCAAGTACCGTGGAGAATTCGAAGAACGCCTGAAAGCTGTGCTCGAAGAGATTAAGGCCTCCGACGGACAGATTGTCACGTTCATCGACGAGATCCACACCGTGGTCGGCGCTGGCGCCTCCGAGGGCGCCATGGATGCCGGCAACATGCTCAAGCCGATGCTTGCCCGCGGTGAGCTGCGCCTGATCGGCGCCACCACCCTGGACGAGTACCGCGAGAACATCGAGAAGGACCCGGCACTTGAGCGCCGCTTCGCCCAGGTGTTCGTCGGAGAGCCGAGCGTAGATGACACCATCGCCATCCTGCGCGGCTTGAAGGAACGCTACGAGGCGCACCACAAGGTGTCCATCGCGGACTCCGCGCTGGTGGCCGCCGCCTCCCTGTCCAACCGCTACATCTCCGGACGCCAGCTGCCGGACAAGGCCATCGACCTGGTGGATGAGGCGGCCAGCCGGCTGCGCATGGAGATCGACTCCGCTCCGGAGGAAATCGACGAGCTGCGCCGCGAGGTCGACCGGCTGACCATGGAAGAACTCGCCCTGAGCGATGAAACCGATCCGGCGTCGGTCGAGCGCCTCGAAGCGCTGCGCAAGGACATGGCGGACAAGAAGGAGAAGCTCGATGCCCTGAACTCCCAGTGGGAGTCGGAAAAGGCGGGGCTGAACCGGGTGGGCGACCTGAAGGTCAAGCTCGACGAGCTGCGCTCGCAGGCAGAGAAGTACCAGCGGGACGGCGACCTGGAGAATGCCTCCCGGCTGCTCTACGGGGAGATCCCGACGCTGCAGCACGAGCTGGAAGCCGCCGCGGAGGCGGAAGCCGACGGGGCCAAGGCCCACACCATGGTGGCCGACGAGGTGACAGCGGATGACATTGCCGAGGTGATCTCCGCCTGGACCGGCATCCCTGCCGGACGCATGCTCCAGGGTGAAAGCCAGAAGCTGCTGAACATGGAAGAGATCATCGGGCACCGCCTGATGGGACAGCAGAAAGCCGTGGCGGCAGTCTCGGACGCGGTGCGGCGCACCCGTGCAGGCATCGCTGACCCGAACCGGCCGACGGGCTCCTTCCTATTCCTCGGCCCGACCGGCGTGGGCAAGACCGAGCTGGCCAAGTCGCTGGCCGACTTCCTGTTCGACGACCCGCGGGCCATGGTCCGGATCGACATGTCCGAGTACTCGGAGAAGCACGCAGTCTCCCGGCTGGTCGGCGCCCCTCCGGGATACGTGGGCTATGAAGAGGGCGGACAGCTGACCGAGGCGGTGCGCCGTCGGCCGTATTCGGTGATCCTGCTCGACGAAGTGGAGAAGGCCCACCCCGAGGTCTTCGACATCCTGCTGCAGGTGCTCGACGACGGGCGGCTGACCGATGGACAGGGCCGGACGGTGGATTTCAGGAACACCATCCTGATCCTGACCTCCAACCTTGGCTCCCAGTTCTTGGTCGACCAGACGCTGGATGCCGAGGCGAAGAAGAGCGCGGTCATGAACGTGGTGAATGCTTCGTTCAAGCCGGAGTTCCTGAACCGCCTGGACGAGGTGATCCTCTTCGACCCGCTGAGCATCGAGGAGCTGGGAAACATCGTCAAGCTGCAGATCGACCAGCTGGGAGAACGGCTTGCCGAACGCCGGCTCACCCTGGATGTGGATCCGGCAGCCAGCGAGTGGCTTGCGCTGACCGGCTACGATCCCGCCTATGGTGCACGCCCGCTGCGCCGCCTAGTGCAGCGCGAGATCGGCGACCGGCTGGCCAAGGAAATCCTTGCCGGCGAAATCCAGGACGGAGACACGGTCTCGGTAACCCTGGACGAGGCCAACGACAGGCTGTCGGTGGGGCGTAAAAGCCTCTAGCCGATTCAGGCCTTGAAGGACAAAAGAATGGCGTGAAAGCAAAAGCTTTCACGCCATTCTTTTAATGCCTGCCAAAGGCTAATTGGAGTTGCCCGAATTCTGGTCCTGGGGTTCTTTAGCTTCCGGAGTCGAGGACTTCGACGCGTCTGCTGAATTTGAATCAGCCGAATCCGAGTCAGTTGCCGGAAGCAGCGATGTGCGGATGTTGCCCTCGGACAGGCTTAGGAAGCAGGTGATCGTGCGGTCGCCCTCAGCCCAGGTGCCCTTGGATGGACGGGAGAAATGGTAGGTCCAAGTCGAGTCGATGCCTGCGCTCGGGTCCAGGGCTACCGACTTGCACAGGTCCTCTGAGTGGGCCAGCAGTTCCTCGGGGCCCGGATACTCGGCATCCGCGCCTTCTTCAACGTCGAAGGAGCCAATCAGCTGCGCGTTGTGTGAAGACTCACAGGTGACGACGGTCTGCGGGTCAAGCGGAGATTTGAAGCCGCGCAGGCAGTCGGCAAGGACTAATTGCTCTGGAGGCATATTTTCGGCGATGACTCCGTCAAGGCCGGGAGTCTGGTTGCGCTCAACGGTGTCGGCACCCGGCTGGGCCGGGGGATCGATGAAACGCAAAACGAGGAAAACAATCGCGGCCGCCAGCGCAATTACCGCGGCGACAAGCAGGAACCACTGCCCAAATTGGCGCTTTGGCTTTGGCGGCTCCGGGCGCAGCGGCGGCAGCGCCGCCTGCGGCTCGGGCAGATTCTGTTCCACCACCTGATGTGCTCCTTCGTCGTGCGTTCGCGCGAAAGCAGAACTTCGCATCAAAAAGTCATTGGACTAATTGACAGTCTAGCGGTTCGGGTGAGTGTTGCGTTAAGCGCTCGCCGGTGAATCGTGTTAACCTTTAATTACGAAAGAACTGATCACATATTCGGGGGCCTTCACCTATTAGGTGGACCACCTCCCGACTCTACTGAAAAGAGGGGGTCACGCCATGGGGCGCGGCCGTCAAAAGGCTAAAGCACAGCGTCAAGCGCGAGATATCAAGTACTACTCGCCCTCGACAGACCTTTCGGCACTCGAACGCGAGTTGGGTGTCGGGTCCGATCATCATGCTCAGAAACCTGAGCGTCATGAAACTTCGTATGACGATGACTATTCGGATTACGACGAGCTGACTAAGAAGTACTCCGAAGACGAGGACGACGACTAACCTCGTCATCCAGCGCCGGGAGTTCTTGGCTCGAAGTGCCACAGCTTTTTATTTAGTGGTACAGCTCTTCAGTACATTTTTACGACAAGCCGCAGCGACTAAGCTAAATTAGCTACTAGGTCGTTGCGGCCTTTGTCGTGTCACGAACCCCGGAAGGCGATACATGAGCACGCCAGAAGAACTGTCTATCCAGATGGCTCATCATTCGGCAATCCGATCCATGCAGCGGATCGTCCAAGAACAGGCAGAAGCCGACCCGGAGCCCGTGGCCCGCGACGGTGTGCAGTCGCTGCTCGATGCCGGCAAAGTGCTCGTCGTGACCGGAGCCGGCGTATCCACCGACTCAGGGATTCCCGACTACCGCGGCCCCAACGGTTCGCTGCAGCGCCACCGGCCCATGACCTACCAGGAATTCCGCTACCGCCCCGAAGCAAGGCAGCGCTATTGGGCCCGCGGATTCGTCGGCTGGCGCCACATGGACAAGGCCAAGCCCAATGACATCCACCGCCGGCTGGTGCAGTGGGAGCGCGAAGGCCGGATCTCGGGCATCATCACCCAGAACGTCGACGGACTGCACCAGCAGGCAGGCTCGCGCCGCGTGGTCCCGGTCCACGGTGACCTGTCGATCGTGCGCTGCCTCGACTGCGGATACAGCGAGAACCGCCAGCAGTTCGACGCCCGGCTGCAGGCGGCCAACGTCGGCTACCTCGAAGCAGTGGAAATCGATCCATCAGCGGTCAACCCGGACGGCGACGTCGAGCTGCCGCAATACCTGGTGGATCGGTTCGTCATGGTGCACTGCATGAACTGCGGCTCCGAAGTACTCAAGCCGGACGTCGTCTACTTTGGGGAAAGCGTCCCGGCGGAGCGCAAGGAGGCAATGCATGCGCTGGAGAGCGAATCCAGCTCGCTGCTGGTGCTCGGCTCATCCCTGGCAGTGATGAGCGGCTACAGGATCCTGCTGGACTTCGTGAAACGCGGCCTGCCGGTGGCGCTGGTGACCAATGGACACGTACGCGGCGAAGAGAAGGCCACCTGGCGCTGGCGGGTGCCGCTGGATCACGCGCTGAGCCAGCTGCGCTAGCCGGCTGCCGGCAGCCTCAGGGTTGCCGACAGGCCCCCGGCGCTGCGGGCCAAGAGTACCAGTTCGCCGTGGTGCGCCCTGGCCACAGCGTCGACAATCGACAGGCCCAGGCCCACTCCGGCCGTTTCCACGGATCCAAGCCGGTCGAGCCGCTGGAAAGGTTCGACCATCTGGGACAGCTGGGCTTCGCCGAGCATTCCGCCCTCATTCTCGACGCTGAGCAGCACCATGGAACCGCTGGCCCCGCCGGCGATCCTGATGGCGCCGCGTCCGTAGGCAATGGCATTGCGCACCAGATTGGACAGTGCGTGCTCCAGCAGGTCGGCATCGGCTTCTACACGCAGGTCCTCGGGCAGCTGCACGTCGATCTCAAAGCCGGCGGCGATGGCCGCCGGAAGCAGCTGCTCCACGACGTCTTCCACCAGCAGGACAACGTCCGTGCTGCGCGGGTGCAGCGCCGCGGATTCGGCCCGCGAGAGGGTCAGCAGCGCCTGCACTGTGCGTTCTGCCTTGGCGGAGATGCTGCCCAGACGCCTCATGAACTCTTCTTCTCCTCCGGCGCCCTGGATCCCCACATCAAGAGTTGCCCGCAGGGCGGCCAGCGGGGTGCGCAGCTCATGGGATGCATTCGCGGCGAACCGGCGCTGCTGGTCCACCTGGGCTTGGATCTCGTCGAGCATCTTGTCCATGGCATCGGCCACGTCGCTGAACTCGTTGCGCGGTCCGGAAAGCTCCACGCGGCTGGATAGCTGCCCGGCAGCCACCTTCAGCGAAGTGGACTGCAGCTGGTTCAGCGGCCGCAGCAGCCGCCCCGACAGCAGCCAGGCGCCGACGGCAGAGACGAGCACCAGCGCAGACAGCGCCCACAGCGCACGGGGCACGAATGCCTGCGCCAAGTCCCGCCTGCTGGGAGCGAAGTCTCCGCGGACCGTGTTCAGATTTCCTTCGGGGATATAGCGCAGCAGGAACAGGTAGACCAGAGCCAGGATGAGCACCCCGGTGCAGATCACCAGCAGGCTCATGACGATAGTCAGCTTGACCCTGACGCTGGCCCCGGGGGTTCGCGGCGACCGGTTCACGAGTCCTCCTGGGCGGCGCTCAGCCGGTAGCCGGTGCCCGTCACCGTTTCAATGATCGGTGGGGCACCCAGGCGCTTGCGTAGCGAAGACATGGTCACCCGCACCACCGCGGTGAACGGGTCGGCGTGCTCATCCCAAGCCCGCTCCAGCAGCTGCTCCGCGCTGATCACCCCGCCGTCGGCTTCCAGCAGGATCTGCAAAATGGCGAACTGCTTCTTGGACAGCGCGATCGGCGTGCCATCCCGGTGGACCGTGCGCTTGAAGGGATCCAGCGACACCCCGTATTTTTCAAGCACCGGGGGAACGCTGGCGGCAGGCCTGCGGGCTAGCGCCACAAGGCGCATGACCAGCTCTTTCATGGCGAAGGGCTTGGCAAGGTAGTCGTCCGCGCCGAGCTGGAAGCCGCTGACCACGTCGTCCAGCTGCGCGGCGGCGGTGAGCATCAGGATGCGGGTGCCCAGCCGCTGCTCGTGCATCCAGGCGACCACCTGATCCCCGCTGGGTCCGGGGATGTCCCGGTCCACCACTGCGACGTCGTAGTCGTTGACGCTCAGCAGTTCGATGGCCCGGTGCCCGTCCATGGCGCAGTCGGCGGCGATCCCCGCCTGTTCCATGCCTTGGGCCAGGGCCTGGGAGATATAGGGTTCATCTTCGATGAGCAGTACTCTCATAGCTGCCATCCTATGCGCCTGCGGCGTCGTGCCATTCCTAGCCTGCCGCGCTGGGCCGCATTGCGGGGCAGCGCCCGCCCGGGCTGGTGAGCAGTTCATAATGCCACAGCTCATTCGCGTACACCTGGCACAGGCCGAAGCGCTGGCCCTTGCGCGAGAGCCAATCGGCGGCGTTGGTGGGGCCCACATCCACCGCGCTTCCGGTCACGTGGGAGGAGTCTTCGGGGGAGGCGACCCATTTGGCGGCTTCGGCCCTGCTGCCGTATTTGGCCACAGCGCTATCCAGCAGCTCCTGCTGGTAGTCTTCCGACCGCCAGCCGGAAGTGACCCAGAAGTCCTTGACGCCGTGCTGCTTTGCCGCCGCGGCGGCCTGCTGCAGGGCCGCGCGCAGCTGCGGGTCCAGGTTGCTGATTGCCGGATGGTTGTCGTCAAAGGGGTCCACCTGGGAATCGCGTAGCTTCGCAGCATCCGAGGGCGCAAAGAGCGACGAGGCTTTCGAAGTTCCCGGAGCCTGCACAGTAGTTGTTGTCAGGGCGGTGCAGGCCGCCAGGAGCAGGGCGCCGGCGGCGGCGAAGGACCAGAGGATGATGGCTCGTGTTGTTCTCATGGACTAAGCACATCAAAAGCGGTGTTAAGCCAGTGTAAAGAGCGGCCGCATCGTCGAGGGGGATTATCCGGGCGCAGCAAACCTGATCGGCGAGGCGATGAACAGCAGCGACAGGATTGCCAAGCTGATGCCGAGCCAGGCGCAGATGCCGCGCAGCGTCGGAAGGTGCTTGGCCGCGGCGAAGCCGATAAGGCAGCCGCCAGCGTTGGTGAGCAGGTCCGTGGTGTCGCTGCTTCCCACTGCAAGGACATACTGCGCAATTTCCAGCAGCGCGGAGATTCCCAGGCCCACGGCCGCCGCTTGAATCCAGCGCAGCCGAGGCAGCAGCAGCCGCAGGTTCAAGCCCGCCGGGATGAACAGCAGCACGTTGACGATGCTTTCCTTCATACCGCTGGCAGCATAGCGGCCGTCGGCAATGAACGGGACCAGCTTGATGGAGCGCAGCTCACCGCTGCCAAGATGCGGCAGATTCAGCTTGAAGAGGATGATCCAGGAGAGGAAGAACAGGTACAGCCCGGCGAAGATGAAGCTCCTGGCGCGCAGGGCGGCTGCCGGTGGTTCGGCCATGGCAGAATTTCCTTCTGATACGCGAACACCGGCGGACCCGAAGGCCCGCCGGTGTTCGTCGAGTGCTGGATGCTACTTGGCGTAGCTGCCGGTCAGCAGCACCGCGCCGCCGTCCACGCCCTTGGCGCCCTGGACGAAGTCCAGGCCGGCATCTGCCGCCGATGGATCCAGGTTTTCGACCTGGCCCATGACCCAGGCGCCCATGCCCGCTGCGTTGAGCAGTTCCACCGCGCGGTCTGCCACGGCAGGATCCACGACGGCGACCATGCCCACGCCCAAGTTCAGGGTGCGCTCAAGGTCAGGCTGCGGCACATTGCCCAGCTGGGCGATGGTGGAGAACACCGCTGGCAGCGCCCAGGTGGAGCGGTCCACGCGGGCCATCAGACCCTGTGGGAGCACGCGGGCCAGGTTGGCAGCCAGGCCGCCGCCGGTGACGTGGCTGAAGCCGTGCACGCCGAAGTTCTCGCCGTCGTTCAGTGCGCCGACCAGATCCAGGCAGGCGCTGGTGTAGATGCGGGTTGGAACCAGCAGCTCCTCGCCCAGGGTGCGGCCGAACTCGGCGACCTCGCGGTCAAGCTCCCACTTGGCGTGGGCGATGACGCGGCGCACCAGCGAGTAGCCGTTGGAGTGGATGCCGGAGGAGGCCATGCCGATGACTACGTCACCGGCCTTCACGCGCTCAGGGCCCAGCAGCTGGTCTGCTTCGATGACGCCGGTGGCGGCGCCGGCTACGTCGTACTCGTCCTCGGCCAGCAGGCCCGGGTGCTCGGCGGTTTCGCCGCCGACCAGTGCGGTGCCTGCCAGCTTGCAGCCCTCGGCGATGCCGCGCACGATGTCGGCGATGCGCTCCGGGACGACCTTGCCGGTGGCGATGTAGTCGGTCATGAACAGCGGCTTGGCGCCCACCACGACGATGTCGTCAACCACCATGCCGACCAGGTCCTGGCCGATGGTGTGGTGGATGTCCAGCTTCTGTGCGATGGCGACCTTGGTGCCGACGCCGTCGGTGGAGGTGGCCAGGTACGGCTTCTTGTAGCCGGTGAGGAAGGAGACGTCGAACAGGCCGGCGAAGCCGCCGACGCCGCCGATGACCGAAGAGTTGTGGGTGGCCTTGATGGCGCCCTTCATCAGCTCGACCGCGCGGTCGCCGGCTTCGACGTCGACGCCTGCGCCGGCATAGGTGATGGAGGTTGGCTGCTCTTGCGTGCCGCTCATGGCAGAGGGTTCCTTATCTGTCGTGACTACCGGCTGGGGTGGGCCGGCGTGCTTGCACCGAAGTGCCGGTGGCTGAAGTGTGGGCTAGAGGGTTGCTTCGAGCTCGGAATCCGGGCCCGGCTCGCAGCCAGCCTGGTTCGCGCCTTCGAGCAGGTTCTTGCCGCGGCGGTTGGCATCCGGCAGCGCGATCGGGTAGTCGCCGGTGAAGCAGGCGGTGCACAGGCGCTCGCGCGGCTGGCGGGTCGCCTCGATCATGCCGTCCTCGGAGATGTAGGCCAGCGAGTCTGCGCCGATGGAGGTGGCGATTTCATCCACCGCCGCGCCGTTGGCGATCAGCTCCGCACGGGTGGCGAAGTCGATGCCGTAGAAGCAAGGCCACTTCACCGGAGGCGAGGAGATCTTTACGTGCACCTCGGCGGCGCCCGCCTCGCGCAGCATGCGCACCACGGCGCGCTGGGTGTTGCCGCGCACGATCGAGTCGTCAACCACCACTACGCGCTTGCCGCGCAGCACGGTCTCCAGCGCGTTGAGCTTGAGCTTGATGCCCAGCTGGCGCAGGGTCTGCGAAGGCTGGATAAAGGTGCGGCCCACATAGGCGTTCTTCACGAAGCCGTGGGTGAACGGAATGCCTGACTCTTCGGCGTAGCCGATGGCGGCCGGGGTGCCGGATTCCGGAACAGGGATCACGATGTCGGCTTCCGCGCTGTTCTCGCGGGCCAGCTGGCGGCCCATCTCCACGCGGGACTCGTAGACCGAGCGGCCGGCGATGGTGGCATCCGGACGGGCCAGGTACACGTACTCGAAGACGCAGCCCTTCGGGGTGGCCTCGGCGAAGTGGGTGGAGCGCACGCCGTTCTCATCGATGGCGATCATTTCGCCCGGCTCGATCTCGCGGATGAAGGAGGCGCCGACGGTGGCCAGTGCAGGCTGCTCGGAGGCGACGACCCAGCCGCGGTCAAGGCGGCCGAGCACCAGCGGGCGCACGCCGTGCGGATCGCGGGCCGCATACAGGGTGGTCTCGTTCATGAAGACGAAGCAGAATGCGCCCTCGATCTTGGGCAGCAGCTCCATCGCGGTGTCTTCAAGGCTCTGGCCTTCGGAGCCTGCCAGCAGCGCGGTGACCAGCGCGGTGTCGGTGGTGTTGCCCTGGGCGATCTCGCCGCGGACCTTTCCACCCTCGGCGGCCAGCTTGGCGGACACCATGTCGGCCAGGTCTGCGGAGTTGGTCAGGTTGCCGTTGTGAGCCAGTGCCACGGTGCCGGTCTGGGTGGGCCCCAGGGTCGGCTGCGCGTTAGCCCAGTGGCTTGCGCCGGTGGTGGAGTAGCGGCAGTGGCCAATGGCCAACTGTCCGCTCATGGAGTTTAGGGTGTTCTCGTCGAACACCTGGGAGACGAGGCCCATGTCCTTGTAGACGTTGATGCGGGCGCCGTCGGAGGTGGCGATACCCGCTGATTCCTGGCCTCGGTGCTGCAGGGCATAAAGACCGTAATAGGTCAGTTTTGCGACTTCTTCACCTGGTGCCCAAACGCCGAAGACGCCGCATTCATCCTGCGGCCCCTTCTCGCCTGGAAGCAGGTCGTGATTGAGCATTCCATCGCCACGCGCCATGTCTTTTATTCTCTCATGTTTCTCTTAGGTCGACACCGACCAAATGTGTGGTGGGTGGCGGCCAGGTGCGCGGCCGCCTGCCTTCCAATGAGGGGAAGGGCTGCCTAGCCTTGTTGAGCGCTGGTATCGGTGTCCTCGGCCAGAGGAACCGCCAGATGTTTGGTGGATTTACGCGAGGTGACGCGGTCGATGATCACGTACACCAGTGCGCCAATGCCCGCACCGAGCCCGCCGCAGAACATGGCAAAGAACCCGGAGGCCGAGGCACGGGTATATTCTTCGGACGGTGCGCCCAACATGCCGACAATCAGCCCCACCAGCGCGCCTACGACGAGGAAGGTAAGGATGAATGGCCAGAACTTCGGTGAGGTGTGAACCTGCACTTCGATGGGCTGGTCAGCGGATGAGGGGGTAGCGGGGTGTTGCTCCATACCTTTAAGGGTACTCAATCAATGGCAGATGCGCGGACAAGTCTGCCCTAAGTCCGGAGGCGTGCAATTGCCCAGTTTGCAAAGCCTCATCCCACGTCGTGTTTCCTGTCGCTAGGCAAAGCCATAATTCGGCAGGCATTTCGACCACATTGGGCGGTGTTCCCCGGGTATGGCGGGGCCCGGGTATGCACTGAGTCACACCGAAGGGCGGTACCCTGACCTCCACCGAGTTGCCCTCGGCCTTCGACGCCAGTTCTTCCAGCGCAAAGCGCACCGCCATGGCAAGCACCGGGCGCGCTGGCTTGGAAGATTCGCGGTAGGCGCCCGCCCATTCGCGCAGCGCCGCGCGCCCTTCGGCTTCATCGATGCGCCGCTTGATTGCCATGGAACCTGCCTTCGCTTGTGAGACGCCTTCGCGTCATAATTGCGCGCTAAGCATCTGCGCTAGAAATCAATACCCTTCAACTCTAGTCCAGCCGCCTTGGCGCCGGCGGTGGCCGCTTCAGGCGTCAACTGGTCCACCAGCCAGTTGTGGTCTTCCGGCTCAAGTGCACCGAAGGAAGCCAGCAGGCCCAACGCCAAAAGGTCGGTGCCGCGCTGGGAGCCGTCGAGCATTTTCACCGCGACGCTGTGTCCGCTGGGAGCCGCCATGGCCAGCACGCCCTCGGCGCCGAGCTTGGCGATGATCCCGGTGCGCTCGGCCACCAGGGTGTTGGGGCTGCCTGGGCCGCGGATGGCCCAGGGATGCCGGCGGATGGCAGAGGCCACCTGGAGCGCGTGCGCATCCTCGCTGGCCACCAGCCGGTGGAAGCCGGAGGCCAGCGAATGCAGCGACATCTGAGGGGCCGGGGCGCCGCAGCCGTCGGTGCCCAGGAATCTGATCGGGCCGCAGAATTCTTCCATGGCGGCCAGGGCCGAGGCCTGCACGGCGCCTGCCGGATCCAAATAGGTGTGGGGATCCTGGTCCAGGGCAATGGCGGCATTTAGGAAGGCCGCGTGCTTGCCCGAGCAGTTGAACGCCAGGTGGTTCTTCGGCTCGTTGCCGCTGATCATCTGCTGGCGGGTTTTCGCATCCCCAGGCCAGGACAGCGGGCACTGCAGGTCTTCCTGTGACCGCCCAGCCTGGGCGAGCATGCTGGCCGCAAGTTCCTGGTGCTGCCTGGTGCCCACATGGCTGGCGCAGGCCAGGGCCGTGGCCTCGTCGGACAGTTTGGCCCCGGCGCGCAGCGAGCCGATGGCTTGGAAAGGCTTGAGCGCAGAGCGCGGAAAGACCAGCGCCTGCGGATTGCCGAAGGCCGCCAGTTGTTCTCCATCCGGCCCCAGCACCACAGCGATGCCCAGATGGCGGGATTCGATGATGGAATTGCGGGTGACCCGGACCAGTTCGGCGCAGTCGGCGATGTCAAGAGCTGGATGCATAAGCCCCAGTCTAGGGCGCCGAAGCCTCAGCGCGGATCTGCGACGCTGCCCCAGTGCAGCTGGGCCACCTGCGTGCGGACCTGCTGTGATGTCAGCAGCTGCCCAGGTGAAGCCTGCATCTGGTCATAGGCAGCGGCGACTTCGCCGCGCAGCCATTGCTCCACGGGCTGCGTCGTGGACAAGAGCAGACTCAGCGCATGCACAACGACTTCGCTCTGAGTGGCGTATCTTCCGGAATCGACCAAGGACGCGACGGCATCCACCATCGAAACATCGAGTTCGACGTGCAGCTCTACCTGATTTTCATGTCTGATTTCCACGTCCGGCCCTTTCAATGCGTAACAGATCATTCTAGCCCTGGCGGGATCGGAAATCACTGGGCGGTGTACTGCAGGACGGCAAAAAGTCATGGCCGAGGCCGGTGAGTATTTCTCCGGTAAACTTTTGGCTGTGAAGGTTCTGGTTATTGGCCCAGGCGGCCGCGAACATGCAATTGTCCGAGCACTGAGTGCAGACCCCTACGTCAACGAAGTCCACTGCGCCCCCGGCAACGCCGGCATCGCGCAGGATGTCACCACCCATTCCATCGACGCCCAGGCCCCTGCCGCGGTAGTGTCCCTGGCCCAGCAGCTGGCCAGCGACCTGGTGGTCGTCGGCCCCGAAGCTCCGCTGGCGGCAGGCGTCGCCGACGCCTTGATCGCCGCCGGCATCCCGGTCTTCGGCCCGACCAAGGCCGCGGCGCAGCTGGAAGCCTCCAAGGCCTTCGCCAAGGACGTCATGGCCGCGGCCCAGGTGCCCACCGCGATGGCCCACGTGGCCACCAACACCGCGGAAGCCGAAAGCGCGCTGGACGACTTCGGCGCCCCCTACGTGGTCAAGGACGATGGCCTGGCAGCCGGCAAGGGCGTCGTGGTCACCTCCGACCGCGCCGAGGCCCTGGCCCACGCCGAAGCCTGCTTCGAAGCCGGCGGCACCGTGGTCATCGAGGAATTCCTGGACGGTCCAGAAGTTTCCCTGTTCGTGATCTGCGACGGTAAGCACGCCGTCCCGCTGTCCCCAGCCCAGGACTTCAAGCGCATCTTCGATAATGATCAAGGCCCTAACACCGGCGGCATGGGCGCCTACTCGCCGCTTGAGTGGCTGCCTGCAGGCTTCGTGGACGAGGTCATGGAACGCGTGGCCTACCCGACCCTGCGCGAGATGGAACACCGCGGCACCCCCTTCACCGGCGTGCTCTACTGCGGCCTGGCGGTCACCAAGCGCGGCATCCGCGTCATCGAATTCAACGCCCGCTTTGGCGATCCCGAAACCCAGGCGGTGCTCGCACGCCTGAAGACCCCGCTGGGCGGCGTGCTGCTGGCGGCCGCCAAGGGCGAACTGGACGATGCAGAACAGCTGACCTGGTCTAAGCAGACTGCGGTGGACGTGGTTATCGCCGCGGAGAATTACCCCGACACCCCGGTCAAGGGCGCTGTAATCACCGGCCTGGACGCCGCCAACGCCATCGACTCGGTGCACGTGGCCCACGCCGGCACCGCAGCCGACGCAGACGGCAACATCACCGTGGCCGGCGGGCGCGTGCTGGCGGTAGTCGGCCTGGGCGATGACCTGGCGGCGGCCCGCAAGGCGGCCTATGCCGGCGTGGCAGAAATCAGCTGGCCGGGCGCCCAGTCGCGCAGCGATATCGCCCTGAAGGCAGAACGCGGCGAAATCATCGTCGCGAACGAAAGCAAGTAGAGGAAGATCCATGGCAGGTTTGCAGACCGACGTACTCACCCTTGAAGGCTGGGACCACTTCTACTCGGGCAAGGTGCGCGACCTCTACGTGCCGGCCGGCGTCAGCTTCGAGGACACCGACCGCGTGCTGGTGGTGGCCTCCGACCGCATCAGCGCCTACGATTTTGTGCTCACCAGCGAAATCCCTGACAAGGGCAAGGTGCTCACCCAGCTGAGCCTGTGGTGGTTTGAACAGCTGGGCGATTTCGCCAACCACGTGATTTCCACCGAGGTGCCTACCGAGGTTGCCGGCCGCGCGATGGTCTGCAAGAAGCTGGACATGTACCCGATCGAGTGCATCGCCCGCGGCTACCTCACCGGCTCCGGCCTGGCCGAGTACAAGGTGTCCTCCACCGTGTGCGAGCTGCCGTTGCCAGCCGGCCTGGTGGACGGCTCGCGCCTGGAGCCGGCGCTGTTCACCCCCTCGGCCAAGGCCGAGGTGGGCGAGCACGACGAGAACATCTCCTACGCCCAGACCGTGGACCGCGTGGGCTCCGAGGTGGCCGAGGCACTGCGCGAGAAGACCGTGGCGCTGTACGAGCAGGCGGAGAAGATCGCCCGCGAACGCGGCATCATCCTTGCGGACACCAAGGTCGAATTCGGCGCAGATCCAGCCACCGGCGAAATCACCCTGGGCGATGAGGTGCTCACCCCCGACTCCTCGCGCTTCTGGGATGCGGAAGCCTACAAGCCGGGCCAGGCCCAGGCGAGCTTCGACAAGCAGTTCGTGCGTGACTGGCTGACCTCCGAGGCTTCGGGCTGGGATAAGAATTCCGGTGAAGAGCCGCCGGCACTTCCAGCGGAAATCATCGAGAAGACCCGCGCCCGCTACATCGAAGCCTATGAGCGCCTGACCGGGCGCAGCTTCAGCGCCTAATTCCGTGCGGCAAGGCCCCGTACAGCACCTGCTGTACGGGGCCTTGCCGCATCTGATGTGAATGTGTCGGCGCCACGTCGCACCACTTTTGGAATACCATTTTCCTCGTGCTACGGTACTAATCGCGTTTGAGGTGACCCTAAGCTAATTAGTGAACGCGTTCCATATTGAATTGCCGTAATGAAGGAATTTTAGTGAAACATTCTCGCGTTCTGCGGGCCAGCGCCCTGCTTGCCCTTGCCGGGCTCGCCTTGAGCGGCTGCGCCGGCTCAGCACCCGCAGCTTTGGAGTCCTCGGACGCCGCCAACAGCGGGGCAGGGTTCCCGCGCACCATTGAACACTTCCGTGGTACCACCGAGATTCCCGAACGACCGATACGCATAGCGGCCTTGGATACTTCATATGTAGATGGTGCGCTGCTGCTGGGCGCCGAAGTGGTCGCCTATCCCGAATACCGCCTGAGGAGCCAGGGCTTTCCTGCCTATCTTGGCGATGTCTCGGAGCTCACCGACGAAGCAGTCAGCGTGGGAACTCTGCAGGAACCCGATCTGGAAAAGCTTCTTGCCGCGGAACCCGACCTGATCATCTCCGCCGACTTGCGCCAGGGCCCGCTGTTTGACCAGTTCCAGAAGATCGCGCCTACGGTATTCTCCGAGGTTGTCGGCGCCACCTGGAAGGAAAACATCGTGCTGCTCGGCGAAGCGCTGGGCAAGGAAGCCCAGGCGAAGCAGGCAGTGGCCGACTACGAAGAGCGGGCAGCTGCGGTGGGCAGGGAAATCCTCGCCAAGAACAGCGAAACGACCTATACGCTGGTGCGCTTCATGGGAGAAGACACCGCACGCCTGTATTCCTCTAAGTCGTTCATCGGCGAAGTGATGTCAGATATGGGCATTCCGCGCCCAACAGGTGCTCCTGATACGGACCAGACGGTATTCACCCAGCTGTCCCCGGAAGAGATCCTCACCGCGGACGCCACGGTGGTTTTCCAGGCGACGTCCGCTCCGGAAGGCTCGGAGGGCGACGCCGCCCGCGCCCAGGCGAGCTCTTTCACCGCGAACCCGCTGTGGTCCCGGCTGGAGGGCAATGTGCTGGAAGTTTCCGACGAGATCTTCTTGACCTCGGTGTCGATCCAGGGCGCGAACGAGGTGATCACCCAGGTGGCCGAGCACTTCAAGGTTGACCCGCACCTGCCCTAGGAAGCGGCGATTGCCGCGCCGGCAATGTTCCTGCGGCGCAAAGCTGGCCCCCGACCAAGCAGGCAAGAGCTCGGTTGGGGGCCAGTCGCGTGGTGTCGGCTAGACCAGCGAGTCCTGCCAGGCCTTGTGCAGGGCCGCGAAGCGCCCGCCGTCGGCGATCAGCTGCTGGGGGCTGCCGTCCTCCACGATCTTACCGCCGTGGACCACCAGCACGCGGTCAGCGATCTGCACCGTGGACAGTCGGTGGGCGATGATCAGGGCTGTCCGGTTGCCCAGCAGGGTCTGCAGGCCGTGCTGCACCGCGCGCTCCGAGGGGATGTCCAGCGAGCTGGTCGCCTCGTCGAGGATCAGCACCGCTGGATCCGCCAGGAAGGCGCGGGCGAAGGAGATCAGCTGGCGCTGTCCGGCGGAGACACGGCCGCCGCGCTTGTTCACATCCGTGTCGTAGCCGTCGGGCAGGTCCAGGATGAACTGGTGGGCTCCCACCGCCTTGGCGGCGTCCTGGATTTCCTGCAGCGAGGCGCCGGGGCGCCCCAGGGCGATGTTCTCCGCCACCGAGCCGGAGAAGAGGAACGCCTCCTGGGTCACCATCACCACATGGCGGCGCAGCTGCTCGTTGCTCAAGTCCTTGATTGCCACGCCGTCCAGGGTCAGGCTGCCTGAGCGCAGGTCGTAGAAGCGGGCGATGAGCTTGGCCAGCGTGGACTTGCCGGCGCCGGTCTGGCCCACCACTGCTACAGTTTGGCCGGCGGGAATGGAAAGGTCGAAGCGGTCCATGATGACCGGCCCGTCGCCGTAGCCGAAGACCGCGTCCTTGAAGGCCAGCTCGCCGCGCACCTGCTCGATGCTGCGCGGAGCCGGGGGCTCCTTGACCGTGGGCTCCTCTTCGAGCAGCCCCGAGACCTTTTCTAGGGCTGCGGTGGCGGACTGCAGCGAGGAGTAGAACATCGCGATCTCGTCCATGGGCTGGAAGATGCGCTTGGAAGCCAGCAGCAGCGCGACCATGACGCCGACCTGCATGGTGCCGTCTAGGATGCGGAAGCCGCCGAAGGCCAGCAGCCCGGCCACCGTCAGGTTGCCCAGCAGCACCAGCCCCGGCTGCAGGATGCCGAAGAGGTTGAAGGACTTGACGTTGTTCGCCCGGTACTGCTCTGCCAGGTCCGCATAGTTCTGATCGTTGGCCTTCTCACGGCGGAATGCCTTGACCGCGCGGATGCCTGTCATGGTTTCCACGAAGGTGGAGATGACCTTGGCGGAGACCACGCGGGACTCGCGGTAGAGCACCTCGGAGCGGCTCTGGTACCAGTAGAAAAGGCCCGTCACCGGGATCGCGGCGAAGCAGACGATGATGCCCGATTGCCAGTCGAGCATGAAGATCGACGCCAGCGTGAACACGATGAACACGCAGGAGGAGGCCAGCTCGGAAACGCCCTGGTCAAGCAGCTCGCGCAGGGTCTCCAGGTCAGAGGTCTGCCGGGAGATGATCCTGCCCGAGGTGTAGCTTTCGTGGAATTCGAGGCTCAGCCGCTGGGTGTGGCGGAAGACCCGCAGCCGCAGGTCCAGCAGCATCGCCTGGGAGATCCGGGCGGCGGCGTTGATGTACCAGGAGAGCATGACCCCGGCGGTGACAGCGCACAGGATGTATGCGCCGCCGGTCAGCCCGAGCGCCGCCCAGTTGCCCTCGCGCACCGCCGGCAGGGTGCTGTCGATGGCGAAGGCGATCAGCAGCGGCAGCGCCACCCGGGCAGCGTTGGAAACCAGCACCAGCAGCACCGTCAGCGCGAACATCTTCTTCTGCGGCAGCGCCAGCGCGGCCAGCAGCCTGAAGGAGCGCTGGCGCACCGCCTTGCGCTCGGCGCCGGTGAGTTTGATGGCGTCTTCGTTGGCGACGCCGAGCGGCTGGCTCATCGGTTGACCTCCGAGGGGATCTGGGATTCCTGCTCGTCATCGTCAAGGCTGGCGATGACGTAGCGGTAGTGTTCATTGGTGCTCAGCAGGTGCGCGTGGCTGCCCACGGCGTCGATCCTGCCATCGCGCAGCAGCGCGACCCGGTCGGCGAGCATCACGGTGGAAGGCCGGTGCGCGACCACCAGCGTGGTGGTTCCCTCCAGCACCGCGCGCAGCCTCTGGGTGACCGCCTCCTCGGTGCGCACATCCAGCGCGGAGAGCGGGTCGTCGAGCACCAGCACGCGCGGCTGGGCGGCGATGGCGCGGGCTAGGGCGATGCGCTGGCGCTGGCCGCCGGACAGGGACAGGCCCTCCTCGCCGATCAGCGTCTCCACGCCGTCGGCCAGCGAGTAGGCGAACTGCGCCTGGGCCACGTCCAGCGCCTCGGCCAGCAGCGCCTCGCGCTGCTGCTCGTCCAAGCCTGCCGGGGCGCCCATCAGCACGTTCTCCCGGATCGTGGTGGAAAACAAGGTGGTGTCCTCGAAGGCCACCGCGATCTCGGTGCGCAGCTTCTCCAGGTCCCAGTCGCGCACGTCCATGCCGTGGACCTTGACGGTGCCGGCGGTGGCGTCGTGCAGCCTCGGCACCAGGTTCAGCAAGGTGGATTTGCCGGAGCCGGTGATGCCCACCAGTGCCATGGTTTCGCCCGGGCGGATCTCCAGGTTGATGTCTGCCAGGATCGGGCGGGCACGTCCTGCCTCGTCGGGGTAGCTGAAGCGCACATGCTCCAGTTCCACGGCCCCGGTGAATTCGCCGGGCGTGGCGGGGGAGTCGGGCGAGGTGATGTCATTGACCGCGTCCATGACCTCAAAGTGCCGGTCCAGCGCGGTTTTGGTGCTCAGCGTCATGCCCAGCAGCATGCCCATGGCTTCCACGGGGATCGCGATGACGGCGGCGATGGCGAAGAATGCCACCAGCGAGCCCACGCTCAGGGTCCCGGCCGCCACCTGGGCGATGCCGATGACCAGGCCGATGCCTAGGATGACCTCCGGAACTGCCACCACGGTGAGCAGGAAGCTGGCAAGGGTGCGGGCCTTTGACAGCTCGGTTTCCTGCAGGCTCTTGGCCTGGGCGTTGAAGCCCTCGTACATGTCCCGCCCGCGGCCGAAGGCCTTGATGACGCGGATGCCGTGCACTGACTCTTCCACCGCTGTGGCGAGATCGCCTGCCTGGTCCTGGCTCAGCCGGCTGGCGGCGCGGAAGTCGTTGCGGAAGTGGTAGGCCTTGATGGCGATGGGGATCGAGCCGAGCAGGAAGAGCAGGCCCAGGATCCAGGAGTGGAAGAACATCAGGGTCAGGCCGGTGATGACGGTGACGGTGTCGACGATCAGCATCATGGCGCCGAAGGCCAGCCAGCGGCGCAGCAGCGACAGGTCGGACATCGAGCGGGAGAGCAGCTGTCCGGAGCCCCAGCGCTCGTGGAAGGACACCGGCAGGCGCTGCAGATGCTGGTAGAAGTGGATGCGCATGTCGGTTTCGACGCCGGCCGCCGGTTTGAGCACGAACTGCCGGCGCAGGAAGATCAGCAGAGCTTCAAGGAACCCGAGCGCGGCGATGATGCTTACCGCGAACCATACTTCGCCCGATGCGCCGTTGTAGTGCAGCACCTCGTTGACCAGCTTGGCCAGCACCTGGGGGATGGCCAGTGCGACGATGCCTGCGCCCAGCGCACAGAAGAAGCCCCCGATCAGCCGCGGGAGCACCGGTGCGACAAACGGTTTGAGTCTTTTGAGTGTGGTCGACAGCGGAATCGCTTCCTGATTCCCTGCATTTTTTCTCCGCGCCACGATACCCCGCAATCACCCAAAGTCTAAGTAGGGCTATAGCCTACATTCACTAGTTGGGAGAATTCAATCAATGGGACACTTTAAGAAAGAAGTGCTTCATATTGGAATAAAACGGCGCCGCGCCAGCCGTTGTGCAAACGGCGGGCGCGGCGCAGAATTCAGAAAATCTAGTCCTTAGCGGTCAGCGTGACCAGGATTGCCTCGGGCGGGCAGGCGATGCGGAACGGCGCAAAGCGCGAATTGCCCAATCCTGCAGAAACATTCAACGGGACGGTGTTTCCCACGTGCTCCCAGTAGGTCAGGCCCCGGGCGCGCCAGGTCGGAAGATCGCAGTTGGACACCAGGGCGCCGTAGCCGGGGATGCAGACCTGGCCGCCATGGGTGTGTCCTGCAAAGATGACATCCGCTCCCGCATCCGTGAACTGGTCAAGCACCCGCTGATAGGGGGCATGGGCCAGTGCGATGCGCACATGCGGCGCCGAGGCGCTGGTGGATGATCCCTTGGGCCAGCCGGCGAAGTTATCGCGGGCGATATGCGGATCGTCCACGCCGGTAAGGTCCAAGCGGATGCCGTTGAGCACGGTCGAGTAGGCCTTGTTCGACATGTTGACCCAGCCGGCCGCGCCGAAGGCGCGGTGCATGACTTCGAAGGGAAGCGCATCTCGATGGGAGAGGTGAGGAACCCCGCGGTTGCGCTTGAAGTAGCGCAGCGGGTTCTTGGCGCGCGGTCCGAAGTAGCAGTTCGATCCCGGGACGAATGCGCCGGGGATGTGCATCAACGGCTCCAGCGCGTTCAGCAGCGCAGGAACGCCGTCGTGGTGGCTGAGGTTGTCTCCGGTGTTGATGACATAGTCGGGGTTCAGCTTTGCCAGGTTGCGAATCCACTTGGTCTTGACCTGCTGGCCGGGAACCATATGGATGTCCGAAAGGTGCAGGACGCGGATGTCCGCGGCGCCACGGGGGAGCACCTTCAAGGTTTCACGGCGCAGCCCAAACTGCTGGGTCTCGTACATGCCGTATCCGAGCGCCGCCGTGCCGATGGCCAGCGCACCGGTGGCCAGCAAGGCCGCGGTTCCCGCAGCGTGGCCCAGTGCCGAGGCAAAGTTCTTCTGTTCCGCCATGACTTGTTTGTCATCGTCCTTTCAAAATGGCTTCGCGCGAAAGCCTTCAATAAGCCAATCTAAACCGAAGGGCCGCGTTCAACCAAAGTTGAACGCGGCCTTCACAGGTTTCTAGGGCTAGTCGTCGGACTTGTCGCCCTTGCCCTTGCCATTTCCGTTATTCCCAGAATTTCCGGAATCGGACTTGCTGCTCTTGCTCGAAGAGTCAGACTTCGACGAGGAATCCGACTTGGATGACTTCGAGTCCGAGCTGGATTCCTTCGAAGAATCAGACTTCGAGGAAGAATCCGACTTGGAATCAGATGACGAGCTGGAATCGGAGCTGGTTTCCTTCTTCACCACCGGTGCGCGGCGGGCCGCGCCGAGGCTCGAACGGTCGTACTCGAGAACTGCCTCTTCCATAAAGTCGACCCACAGCGGGGCGGCATAGGTCGAGGAGTCAAGAGTACGTGGAGCACGCACGTTGTTGATCATCGAGCCCTGAAGGGTGTTTGCTTCTTCAGCAGCAGTCTTGTCAACGCGGCCAACCCATGCGGCAGTGGAGATGCCGGTGGTGTAGCCAACAAACCAGGTGGAGGTCGAGTAGTTGTTGGTACCGGTCTTACCGGCAATAGGACCGGCTACACGGCCCTTGGAGACGCGCTTGGTGGCGATCTTCTGCAGGGTGCCGTTCAAATCCGAGATGTCCTGCGGATCCACCTGCTGGGAGCAAGTGGTTGGCTTGACCTTGTACTCGTTGCCCGACTTGTCGGTCACGCTGGTCAGTGCACGCGGCTCGCAGAACTCGCCCTTGTTGGCGAAGGTTGCGAAGGCGGCGGCCTGAGCCAGCGGGGTGACCTTAGGGGTACCAATGATGAACGACGGGCTCTTTGGCGAAATCGGCTTTCCTTCGCCGCCGTCGTAGTCAACAAGTCCCAGCGCGTTGGCGTAGTCGGAAATGTTGCACAGATCCAGTCGGTTGGCTTCCTGGATGGTTGCCGAGTTGATCGACCAGAACAGGCCGGTGTCGACAGTCATGGTGCGGTAGAAGCCAGCCGATGCGTTGCGCGGCTGCCACGGCTGGCTTCCGCCGGTAATGGTTTGCCCGCCCGGAAGGCACGAGGCGCGCCAGGTCGAGGTTGGCGAGAAGTACGGACGCTTGGCGTTGATCTTGTCGTACATGTGGTGGCCTTCCTTCAGCCACGCAAGAGTCGTGTACGGCTTCATCGTCGAGCCAGCCTGGAAGCCGCCGGCGCCGCCGTAGGCGCGCTCAACGGTGTAGTTCAGCATGGTCTGGCCAAGTCCCTTGTCCGGGACGTACTCGGTGTTCTGGGCCATGGCCAGAATGTTGCCGGTTCCCGGCTCGACCGAAACGATGGCCGAAGCAACGTCGGTGTTCGACTTCGCCTTGGGATCGATCGACTTGCGGGCGTCCTTGGCTGCCTGCTTGTTCAGCGAGCTGTTCAGCGTGGTCTTGATCTGCAGACCGCCGCGGTACAGCAGGTTTTCACGATCCTTCTTGGTCTTGCCGAAGGACTCGTCGCTGGTGATCAGCTTGGTCACGTAGTCGCAGAAGTAGGCGTTGTCGCCGGCGGCGATGCAGCCGGAAGGGGACTTGCTCTGCTTCAGTTCAAGACCCGACTTGACCGCCTTGTCGTATTCCTTCTTGGTGATCGCACCGGTGCGCAGCATATTGCCCAGCACCTTGTTGCGGCGGTCCAGGGAACGCTCGGGGTTGTTGATCGGGTTGTAGACGTTTGGCAGCTGGACCATGCCTGCAAGCATGGCCGACTGCTGAAGGTTCAGGTCCTTGGCATCGACAGAGTAGAAGTACTGCGAGGCAGCCTGTACTCCATACTCGCGGCCCGAGAACAGCACCAGGTTGAGGTAACCTTCCAGGATTTCGTCCTTGGACATGGTCTTCTCGATCGACGTCGCGTACTTCAGCTCGCGGATCTTGGCAGCCAAGTCCTTCTGGCCGGAGACGGTGCTTTCCTCTGAGCCGGTGAGTTCCTGGTTGTTCACCAGCAGGTTGTTCACGTACTGCTGGGTCAGGGTCGAAGCACCCGAGCGCGAAGAACCGGTGAGGTTGCCTACCACTGCACGGGCGATGCCCTTGGGATCGATGCCCTTGTGCTCGTAGAAACGCTCATCCTCAACGGAAACAATCGCCTTGCGCATGTAAGGAGAAATTTCGTCAAGTTTCACCGGTTCGCGATTTTGTTCATAGAACGTCGCGATGGTCTTGCCCTTGGCGTCCAAGATCTGCGAAGGCTCCGAAATCGGGAGCGCCTCGAATGAGCTCGGGAGTGCTGTGACAATGTTGTTACCGGTGGTCATGCCGGTTTTTGCGAGAGCCGCCACGGGCACCATCATGCCTGCGGTCAGCAAACCACACAGGGCGCTGATTCCGAAGAATGCGACGATTTTGCCCAGAGTGGTAGCTGTATCAAAAAAGGGTGACTTCTTAGCTGCCATACCCACTAGTTTACAAGGACGCGCTAACGTATCGAGTATGACTAAATGGGAATACGCCACATTGCCGCTGCTGATCCACGCTACGAAGCAGATTTTGGATCAGTGGGGAGATGACGGATGGGAACTGGTAACCGTTGTTCCAGGCCCGAACGGCAGCTCTCCGGTTGCATACTTAAAGCGTCCAAAGCAGTAAATTCACATCACCGAAAAAAGGAGTAAAACCCCATGCAAGAAGCCACTTCTTCGCGTGTCGAAGCTCGACTTGCCGAGCTTGGACTGACCCTTCCATCCGTTGCCAAGCCGGTAGCCGCCTACCTGCCTGCACTGGTGACCGGCAACTACGTTTACACCTCAGGTCAGCTTCCGCTGATTAACGGTGAACTCCCAGCCGTAGGAAAGGTCGGCGCAGAGGTCTCCGCCGAGGATGCAAAGGCCCAGGCTCAGACCTGTGCGCTGAACGCATTGGCGGCCATCAAGAGCGTTATCGGCGACCTCGACCGCGTCAAGCGCATCGTGAAGGTTGTCGGTTTCGTAGCTTCCGATCCATCGTTCACCGGCCAGCCGGCAGTGGTCAACGGCGCCTCGGAATTCTTCGGCGAAGTATTGGGTGATGCAGGCCTGCATGCACGTTCGGCAGTGGGCGTCGCAGTCTTGCCACTGGACGCTGCAGTCGAGGTCGAGGTCATCGCTGAATTTGAATAATTCACGACCCGACTCCGTGGCGCGGTCCCGAAGGGAATTTCCTTCGGGGCCGCGCACCGGCGTGGTGCGCAGGGTCTTTCTCCTGCCGCCGCATGAAACAGCCGCGGCGGAGAACTGGTTCGCCTTCGGCTCGCGCACACCGCGCGCCTCACGCAGGGCGTCCTCAGTCAGCCTCATACGCGACAGTTCGCATGGCGTGGAAACCTACCTCACTTTCCGTCCCGGAGGCTCTCCACTGGGCAACGTAGCCTTTCCAGGAGGCAGCCACGAGGAAAGCGACTGGGCTGACTACAAATGGTTCGGCCCGAGCCTGTCCCAATGGTCAAAGCGCATGGACGTGATCAACCAGCAGCTGGTGCAGGCGCATATCGTCTGTGCGATCCGTGAACTCTTCGAAGAGACAGGCATCCTGCTGGCCGGAACCGATTCCCAGTCGGTAGTTGAAATGACAGATCCCGAAGACTGGATGAGCGCCCGCGAAGCCATTGCCGGGCAGGACCTAGGATTCGATGAATTCCTGCGCCGCCGTGGCCTGGGGCTGCGCACCGACTTGCTGCGCCCCATCGCCCACTGGCTCAGCCCCAACTTTGCCTTCCGGCGCTTTGACACCTGGTACTTCGCAGCAACGGTGCCCATGCGCCAAGAGCCGTCGCTGCTTCGCGGCAAGGGTCGGTGGGGACGCTGGTGCTGCGCGGCAAAGGTGCTCGGCACCCGCAATACCAGCGAGCTGGGTGACATCGTCGGCCAGCCCGAGACCAATGGCCTGACCCTGTCCGAGATCACCTACCCGGCAGTGGAAATGATGCTTGAACATATGGCCGATGCCAACGGCGTGGTCGCCTATCTTTCCCGGGTACGCTCCTTCGACCTGCTGCACCCGGACGTTCTGGTCCGCGACGCCACCTACTACCTAGAGGTCACAAGTTCGCAGAACACCAGCACCGCACGCTCCTGGCGGGTCTGAAACCCACGGTAAACAAAAAGAGTCGAAATCCAATCAAGGATTTCGACTCTTTCAGCTAATACCGTCTAGCGTGAACGCTGGCGCAGACGCTGGATATCCAGAATCACGACCGCGCGTGCTTCCAAACGCAGCCATCCGCGCTGTACGAACTCGGCCAGGGCCTTGTTCACGGTTTCGCGGGAAGCGCCGACCAGCTGGGCCAGCTCTTCCTGGGTCAACTCGTGGGCAACCAAGATGCCATCGGTGGCTGGACGGCCGAAGCGGTCGGCCAGATCCAACAGCGCCTTGGCAACGCGGCCTGGAACATCGGAGAACACCAAGTCGGCCAGCGACTCATTGGTGCGGCGCAGGCGTGCAGCCAGAGCCTGCAGCAGCTGGATCGAGACCTCAGGGGAGTTCAAGATCGCCTTGCGCATGTTCTCGTGGCTCAGGCCAGCAAGTCGGGTCTCCGACACTGCGGTGGCAGTAGCGTTGCGTGGGTGTGGGTCGAACAAAGCCATTTCGCCGAACAGCTCACCTGGGCCGAGTACGGCGATCAGGTTTTCGCGTCCGTCCGAAGAGGTGCGGCCCAGCTTAATCTTGCCCGAGACGATGAAGTAGAGACGGTCACCCTGATCGCCTTCACGGAACACCGACGCACCACGGGACAGATCAACCTCGGTCAATTCTTCGGTTAGCGTGGCGAATACATCATCACCAAGCGACGCGAAAAGCGGTGCTCGGCGGAGTACCTCGATATCCATTAAATCTCCTGTCAACAGTAGTAAGCGCTCACTTCATTGTGCCGTATTCGGTAACAATGTGACAGTTTCCACACGTGGTTTAACCAAGAAAATGTTGAAAATCACGCAAATTCGTTCAAAACTCACGAATATCCTCGCAGAAATCCATCAGCTACTAAGGGTACCTTGGATTAATACGGTTTAAGTGAATGAAGTGGAGACTTAGTGCTGGGAACATTCAGCTGGCTGGACGTTGTCATCAGCGCTGTATTGCTCACGTTTTTCATTTTGGGGATCCGCCGCGGCTTCCTGCTGACCGTGGGGGACATGGTCGGCCTTGTGGTCGGCGGCATCGCTGCCTTCTTCGCGATTCCCCTGGTATCCACCTTTGCGTCCAACCCGTGGTGGCGCTTGAGCCTCATGGTCGCGGTGGCCGCCGTGCTGATCATCCTGGGACAGGCGCTGGGGCGGTTCATCGCCACCAAGATCAGGCACTGGATGAACGTCGACTTTCTGCGCTCGGCCGACCGGCTGGCCGGCGGCGCGCTGTCGGTGCTGATCACCGCCACGATCATCGGCGCGCTGGCCTTCTCCGCCTCCAGCATGGGCATCCCGCGGCTCTCCGCCGAAATCGCCAAGTCCAAGATGATCGAAACCATCCGCGGCTTGACCCCGGACTTCGTCACCTCCGCCATCTCCTCCGCCCGTTCGGCGGTCATGGCCGAAACCATCCCCGCCTTCCTGGAGCCCTTCGCCCCGCCGGTCGCCCCGGCGGAAGAAACCGACTGGAAGGCCAATGACATCCAGCGGGCCGCTGCCAAGTCGGTGGCCAAGATTTCAGGCACCGCCGTGCAGTGCGGCGTCAACCTCACCGGCTCCGGATTCGTGGTCGACGACGAGCTGGTCATGACCAATGCGCACGTGGTGGCAGGCCTGAGCGCAGCGACCATTGAAATCGGCGACGAGCAGCTGCGCCGTGCCAAGGTGGTCTATTTCGACCCCCAGGCCGACATCGCGCTGCTTCACGTCGACGGGCTTGAAGCCGAGCCGATTCCGCTGGCCCACCATGATCTGAGCCGCGGTGACTCGGCGGCGTTCATCGGCTACCCTGCCGGCGGCCCGCAGCAGATCCACGGCGCGGTGGTCGCCTCCATGGCCACGGTGTCGATTGCCAATATCTACGGCGAGGACCCGGGACGGCTCTCGGTCTACCAGCTGTCCGCGCAGGTGGCCCAGGGCAACTCCGGCGGCCCGCTGGTGGATTCCAACGGCGACGTCGCGGGGCTGATCTTCGCCAAGTCCCGCAGCAATGAGGATGTCGGCTTCGCGCTGAGCCTTGAGGAAATGCAGAAGGCCCTAGATGCGGGCGGGCACCGGACCACGTCGATCAAGACCGGCACCTGCATCAGCGACTAGCCGCTGATCAGGTGGGCCAGCTGCTGGACTGCCAGCTTGTAGCCGTTGACCCCGGCGCCGATGATGATCGAGCTTGCCACGGGGGAGATGTAGGAGTGGTGGCGGAAGGCCTCGCGCTGGTGCACATTCGAAATATGCACTTCGATGGCTGGAAGGCTCACACCGCTGATGGCATCGGCCAGGGCGATGGAGGTGTGGGTGAAGGCCCCGGGGTTGATGACGATGCCCGCCGCGGTGCCGCGCGCTTCGTGGATCGCGTCAAGCAGCACGCCTTCGTGGTTCGACTGCAGTGCCTTCAGCTCGAATCCCAGTTCTTCGGCGGTTTCCCGGGCCAGCTGCTCGACGTCGGCCAAGGTGTCTCGGCCGTAGATATCAGGCTCGCGGGTTCCGAGCAGGTTCAGGTTTGGTCCATTGAGCAGCAAGATGGTGCGTGAGGCGTTTACAGTCATGCATTCAATCTATTACAGCGCCGCGCGTTCACTGTGATGCATGACGAAATTTGCCCTCCCCGACCGGCCCATCCTTAGCGGCCAGCTCGGCTAGGAGCCGAGATCCCGGGTGGCGTAGCCGGTTGCCTGCTCGCCCTGCACCGTGATGGTCACCGATCGCACCGAAGCATCCAGCCGCTCAAGCAGCGTCGCGGCCATCCAGTCCAGGTCTTCGTAGGCGTCCTCCGCGCTGGACTGCGGCACCGAGACTTCTAGATGCCCCACGTCGCTGGCGCCCCAGGCGATGAGCTGCCGGTCGTAGAAGCCCGAGGTGAGATCCTCGATCAGGTAGTCTTCGGCAGCCAGCTCATAGTCCCAGCGGATCTGGTCTGCCCATTCCTGCCCCTGGAGCTGCTGCTCCTGCTCGTTGTGCAGCCGCCTGGCCTCGGACGGAGCCACCGCAGGGGCGGTGCGCGGGCCGGGCTCAAACTGCACCTCGACGCAGCTGGCCAGCGGAAGGACGGCCATCACTGCCGCCGCAAGGATCCGTGCGCGCATGGGCATTGCCTTTCCAGGTATCACTTCACGAAGCAGGCCGCTGTCAGCTGGACCATCCGCCGAAAGGAAATCGGCGGAAGACCCAGAGGACAGCGGCCTGCTGGTCTCAATCAGCGTCTGGCGTTGCAGAAGACTACTTCTTCAGCGACTGCGCGATCTGCGACATCACGGTGGAATCCGAGAGGGTCGTTGCATCTCCGACCTCGCGGCCCTCGGCAACGTCCTTGAGCAGGCGGCGCATGATCTTGCCGGAGCGGGTCTTCGGCAGCTCAGGGACCACCAGCACGTGCTTCGGCTTGGCGATCGGGCCGATGTCCTTGCCCACGTGGTTGCGCAGGGTGGCCACCACGTCTTCGCCCTCTTCAGGCTCGGTCTGCAGGATCACGAACGCGACCACTGCCTCGCCGGTGGTGTCGTCCTTGGCGCCGACCACGGCGGCCTCGGCGACGTATGGGTGCGCCACCAGCGAGGACTCGATTTCGGTGGTGGACAGGCGGTGGCCGGAGACGTTCATGACGTCGTCCACGCGGCCCAGCAGCCAGATGTCTCCGTCGTCGTCCTTCTTCGCGCCGTCGCCGGCGAAGTACATGTCATCGAAGCGGGACCAGTAGGTGTCCTTGTAGCGTTCCATGTCGCCCCAGATGCCGCGCAGCATCGCAGGCCACGGCTCGCGGATGACCAAGAAGCCGCCCTGGCCGTTATCAACCGACTTGCCTTCCTCGTCCACCACGTCGATGCTGATGCCCGGCACTGCCACCTGGGCGGAGCCCGGCTTGGTGTGGGTGATGCCAGGCAGCGGCGCGATCATGTGCGCGCCGGTCTCGGTCTGCCACCAGGTGTCGACGATCGGCGCAGGGTTCTGCTTCTTCTCCCCGTTCTTGCCGTTGTTGGAGCCGATGACATCCCGGTACCACATCCATGCTTCGGGGTTGATCGGCTCGCCCACCGAGCCGAGCACGCGCAGCGAGGACAGGTCGTAGCCGTCGGGGATCTCGCGGCCCCACTTCATGAAGGTGCGGATGGCGGTCGGCGCGGTGTAGAGGATGGTGACGCCGTACTTCTCGACGATCTCCCACCAGCGGCCCTGGTGCGGGGTGTCGGGGGTGCCCTCGTACATGACCTGGGTGGCGCCGTTGACCAGCGGTGCGTAGGTGACGTAGGAGTGGCCGGTGACCCAGCCGATGTCTGCGGTGCACCAGAAGACATCCGACTCCGGGTGCAGGTCGAAGGTGTCGCGGTGGGTGACGGCGGTCTGGGTCAGGAAGCCACCGGTGGTGTGGATGATGCCCTTGGGCTTGCCGGTGGTGCCGGAGGTGTACAGCACGAACAATGGGTGCTCGGAGTCGTGGGCCACGGCGGTGTGCTCGGTGCCCGCCGCGTCGACGACCTCATGCCACCATTTGTCCAGCGCGCCGAACTCGGTGGGCTCGCCGTTGCGCTTGACCACCAGCACGTTCTGCACGGTGTGGCCCGGGGCCGCCAGGGCGGCGTCCACTGCAGGCTTCAGCGGGCTCGGCTTGCCGCGGCGCCAGGTGCCGTCAGCGGTGACCACCAGCTTGGCATCTGCGTCGTCGATGCGGCTGCGCAGCGCGTCGGCGGAGAAGCCGCCGAAGACCACCGAGTGGATGGCGCCGATGCGAGCGCAGGCGAGCATGGTGATGACGGCTTCCGGGATCATCGGCAGGTAGACCGCCACGCGGTCGCCCTTGGCCACGCCCAGGGATTCGAAGGCGTTGGCGGCCTTCTTGACCTCTTCGGTCAGCTGCGCATAGGTGTAGGAGCGGGTGTCGCCCGGCTCGCCCTCGAAGTAGATGGCCACGCGGTCGCCCAGACCGTTTTCCACGTGGCGGTCCAGCGCGTTGTACGCGGCGTTCAGCTTGCCGCCGACGAACCACTTGGCCACCGGAGCCTGCGACCAGTCGAGGGTTTCGGTGAAGTCGGTGTCCCAGGTAAGCACGCCGCGGGCCTGGTCGGCCCAGTAGCCCAGGCGGTCCGCCTTGGCCGCGTCGTAGCTTGCCTGCGTGGCGACAGCATTCTTGCTGAATTCCTCGCTCGGTGCGAACGACCGGGTTTCGGTCGACAGGTTATCCAAAGTCTTGGATTCGCTCACGGTGATCTCGTCCTTCCAAGTTGACGCAAATTTTCGCTCTGTGATCAAAGTTACACGCTCCGCCGCCCTGCTTTGTGGTTTATGTCACCGGCGAGCGCGGGATTGAGCGGATTCTGCGCTGAACGGTCAAAAGTCAGCGCCGAACTGCAGAGGCGGCCCCGGCTTGGCAAAAGGTGAAAACTGCGCTGGTTAGTGGCAGGATCGATGCGTGGCACAGAACGCAAAAGTAGAGACAGAACTCGGGCTCAAGCGCCGGGCCCGCAAGATGAACCGGCTGCTGGCGGACGCCTACCCCTATGCGGTGCCGGAGCTGGATTTTGAGAACCCCTTCGAGCTGCTGGTGGCTACCGTGCTCTCCGCGCAGACCACCGATGTGCGTGTCAACGCCATCACCCCTGCGCTGTTTGCGCGCTTCCCCGACGCGAAGGCGATGAGCCAGGGCGACCGGGCGGAGATCGAGGAGCTGATCCGGCCCACCGGCTTCTACCGCGCCAAGACCGACTCCCTGCTGGGGCTTTCAGCGGCCCTGGTCGAGCGCTTCGACGGGCAGGTGCCGGGACGACTGGAAGAACTGGTCAAGCTGCCGGGCGTGGGGCGCAAAACCGCCAACGTGGTGCTGGGCAATGCCTTCGGGGTGCCGGGGATCACCGTGGACACGCACTTCGGCCGGCTGGCCAACCGCTTTGGCTGGACCAATGAAACCGACCCGGTGAAGGTTGAATTCGCCGTGGGCGAGCTCTTCGAGAAGCGCGACTGGACCATGCTCAGCCACCGCGTGGTGTTCCACGGGCGCCGGGTCTGCCACGCCCGCAAGCCTGCCTGTGGTGCCTGCGTGCTGGCCAAGCTGTGCCCCTCCTACGGGATCGGCGAGGAAATACCTGCCAAGGCGAAGGCGTTGCTTAAATACGAGCTGGCCCCGGGCCGCGAAGAGCTGCTGGCGAAAATGCTGGCAGGCGCCACCCGCCGCGAGCTGCGGGCCGAAGGATATGGACTTGATGCATGAGCGCACGTGAAGAACTGGAACGGGTTATCTCCCGGCACAAGACCTATGCGGGGGCTCCGCGCAGGCTGCGCAATGACATCAACTTCGCCCCCGAGGACATTGCCGGGGCGCGCAAGGCGGCGGTGCTGATCCTCTTCGGAGCGGCCGGCGAACAGCGGTTGTCCGAGACGGCGGCCCCGGAGGACTTGGACCTGCTCTTCGTCCAGCGGGCCTCCACGCTGCGCAAGCATGCTGGGCAGGTCTCCTTCCCGGGCGGCGGGATCGACCCGGAGGACGGCAGCGCGGCCGATGCCGCCCTGCGCGAAGCCTGGGAGGAGACCGGCGTGCAGACCTCGGGCATCGAGGTCCTGGGCTCGCTGGCGGAAACCGAACTGCCGGTCACCAATTTCCTGGTCACCCCGGTGCTGGGCTGGTGGCACACCGAGTCCAAGGTCTACCCGGTGGATCCGGGGGAGAGCGCAGCGGTGTTCCGCGCGCCGGTGGCCCAGATGCTCGACCCGCGCCACCGGCTCACCGGCGTGGTGCAGCGCGACGGGCGGAAGTTCAAGTCCCCGGCCTTCGAGGTTGGCGGGCATATCATCTGGGGCTTCACCGCGATTGTCGTCGACCAGCTGTTCACCGAACTGGGCTGGACCAGGCAGTGGGACGACTCCCGCGAAATCCGCATGAACTAGGTGTTACTTTGCATCGGCGTAGTTCGCGGTGACGGCGATGCTCACCGGGAAGTTCACGCTGTGCGCGCCGAACAGGGTGCGCCCGGCGAGCGCCGCGGCGGTGCGGATCATGCCTGCCAGCTCATCGGCCAATTCAACCGGGCATTCGAAGACGATCTCGTCGTGCACGAAGAACACCTGCCGGCACAGCTGGCTGTAGCCGGCCTGGTGGATCAGGTGGCGGGCATGTCCCATCCAGACCAGCGCCCATTCGGCGGCCGTTGACTGCACCACGAAATTGCGGGTGAAGCGGCCTCGGGAGCGGGCGGCCGCGTCGGCGGCGCGCTGCGAGGCCTCGTCGCGCGTGGAGCGCTGGGCCCGCATCCAGCGCTCATCGGCCGGCGGGCAGCCGCGGCCCAAAAAGCTGTGCACCCCTTCGCCGCGCTCGCCGGCCCGGGCGGCCGAATCCACATAGTCCATCGCCGTCCCGAAGTTCTTCTTCAGCGCCGCGCCCACCGCCGCCGAGCCCCCGGCAGAGCCGCCATAGATGACCGAGAGCATGCCGAGCTTGGCGTCGTGCCGGTCCCTGACCAGCTGTGCGTCAATGAGCCACTGATAGAGGTCGTCCTGGGCACCCGCCTTCTGCAGGTTGGCATCCTGGGAGATCGCGGCGAGGATGCGCGGCTCCAGCTGCCGCCCGTCGGCCACGACGAAGGTAGAGCCGGCCGGGGCGCGGACCACCTGGCGGATGGAATGGGGCAGCTGCAGGGCCCCGCCGCCGGAGGCCGCCCAGCGCCCGGAGGCGACGGTGCCCAGCACATAGTGCGGGTGGAAGCGCCCGTCGGCCACCCACTGGTCCAGCCAGGCATCGCCGTGGGTGCTGGCCAGCCGGGAGAGCTTTTTGTATTCCAGCACCTTCGCGATCGCCGGGTGGTTGATGTGCTCCAGCTCCCAGGCGCGCACCGACTGCACCGCGAAACCGGCTTTGTGCAGGGCGCGCAGCAGCTCCTGCGGGGAATCCGGGTTCAGTCCAGGGGTGCCCAGCGCCGCTCCCACCTGGGCGGCCAGCGCCGCGAGCTTGGCAGGGCGGTGGTGTTCGGGTACCTGCGGGCCCAGCTGTTCGCGCAGCAGCGCGCGGTGGGCCCGCTCATCCCAAGACAGCCCGGTGTTTTCCATTTCGCTGGCGATCAGGGCGCCGACGGATTCGGCGTTGAGCAGCAGCCGCAGCTTGGCGCGCAGCACCGGATCTGCCGGCATCGCCGCCTGCTGTGCGGCGTACATGGCCAGCAGCTCCTCCAGCGTCTCGCCGCTGGCCGGGGCGGCGAACAGTGCGTCCTGGAATTCTGGCTGGCTGCTGGGGGAGGGGGCGCTTTCCAGATCGAAGTCCTCGATCTGCCCGGCGGCCGGGCTGCGGTGCAGGATGCGCTGGGCCAGCGAGAGCACGTACGCCTTGGCCAGGTAGACGTCGGCGGCGGCCAAGAGCTCGCACCAGCCGCGCGTGCGCAGCATGACCCAGCGCGGTGCATGCCGGCTCTCAAGCTGCTGCACGACCGCGCAGAAGCTCTCCTTGTCCACCGTGCGGGCCGGGGCCAGCACCGTCCCGGTATCCTCCGCGTACAGGCCGATGCGGGCAAAGCCTTCGGGGTCTTCGGCGATAAAGGCCAGGGCGCTGGTGGGGGACATGCTTCCATTGTGCCCGCAGCGCGGCGATATCCCCAGTTCGCGGCCCCGGCCGACCGGCGCGCACCGGCAGGGCCAGTGCGGCCCGCAGGAGGTCATTGAGGCGGGTCCGGGATCCCCAGAGCTGTGGGCGCTTACGCGCTGTGGTTTGCCGTCGGTATCATCGTGGCCAAGTACCCCCCCAGTCGATCTACTCGCCCACGAACGTATGCATGGTGGGCTGCACAGCGTGATCTTCGAACCTGACCCGAATTCCTCACTGCTGTGGTAGTAGATCTGTGCATTCGAGCATATTCTTTATACGGCTTGGCTGATGTCGAAATCCCGCTGAGATCGAGTCGCTTCATTCATAGGCGGCGACCTTGCTGTGTGGGTCACTGCTGTATGACTCGTCCCCGGATCATCTTGCTAATCCGCTCCGTATGGGGCGTGTTGAAGATACGACTAATCATTTTTGTTCTCATTCAACGAAGGGCTGTAGTTTAGGAAGAAACCCTCCTCTTGGGAGTAGCGAATGAGAATCTAGCTAGGGCCACTCTGGAGGATTGTGCTTGTGGATTTTGTTGTAGTCCAAGTTAGTAGAAAGAAATGTCGGTTGTCTCCACTCTCGAACAAGCTCCTCATACATCCGACCTAGATTGGCCGCTCGATAAAATCCTCTGTACAAAGCTTCCATATATGCATTCAGGTTTGCTTTCGCTACGGTTTGATTGTGTTGGGGAAGATCCTTCTCCAACTGCGAAAGTTCCTTCTGAACATCGCTCAGCGGGGACCAGAAGGCATCACCGACTGGCTCCCAGATCGCAAGCCTTAGCGCAGAACGAAGGAATGTCCTAGCCATGGTTAGAAAACTAGATGCTGGCAAAACCATGTCGGAACTCTGCTCATCATGAGTCTCGATAAAACTTGGGAAGGCAATCTGCAATTCCCTAAATTGATAAGAAAATGTGTTGAATGCTGCATAGAACTTGCTTCTACGCGCTAGAAGTCGAAAGTATGAGAAACTCGGGTCATCTTTATCAAGTACGTTCCATGATGGTAAATAAAGGGTAACTGAGCCTTGGAGCTCGTAAGAATGCTTATAGGGTAGAAGTGATTTTGAGAGGTAGTCATTCAGGCACACGTAGTAGGTGTCTTCCGTCGAGAGATCGACGTAACAAAGTACTACAGGGACAGCAGCGCCCATTGTCTCAACTGTAAGCAATTCCGATGTCTCGAGATTGATCTTCACGACATTGATTTCGAGAGTATCGCCTAGATTCGGGTCCGGATCATACTTGGTCACATTTAGACGACTACGCACGGTAATTTGCGTTTGTTCAATGTTCTCAGAAGACTTCACTTGGATATAGAAGTGCTCGCCCAGAGTATTTGCGCTACGGGGGTCCCGCAAATCAGATTCGAAAACTTCAACATGTAAGTCAAGTCCATAGTCCGGGGTAATCACCCGAGTAACCCAGTGTTCTGGCAAGCTTCGCATCACGATGTCGATACCTTTATCGCCATTGATGTGGTTAATATGCCGCTGCTTTGTTCGAGGAATATGCATTGGACTAGGTTCTCACACTTTCAATAAAATGGACTTTCCCGTCAGAAGTTTCGCAAAATTTTCGTCAGTCAATGCGTGAGGATGTGATGGAAGGGCCCGGGACGGGTAAGTAATGCAACTTCAAACGCACGGAATGCCAACGGATGCGCTATTGTGGATGACTCAGAGGCTGACAAATTAATGTATTTTGGCGGCGTGACTGCTGCTTACGAGTCAGCCAGTTGAATCTGTGTCAATCTGAAGTGATTCTCGCTGGTGCTCGGTTTGTCAGCTTGCTTTGCTCTAAAGTTCACCAACAGGGTGATTCTGTCTTGCTCCATCTTGCCGTTTGCCTGCTGGTTATTCTCTCGTGGCTATCGACGTTGAGCTCGTGCGCCTGTAGATCGTATAAGTCGGAATTCTGTGCAGATTCGTCAAGTTTCCGAAATATATCTAAAGTTACGGCGATAAGTCTCTCTAGCAGAAGTGTGGCCTTGCCGCTCCTGAGAATGATCCAATTTGCGTACGCATCGCGTTTAGGGTCTTGACTTTGCCCGATAGCGAACTCATTTCGGACGCTAATCTCTCATTTAACGATCTGCGAATGAATCGTTTGGTACGCGTCGAGGGTGGTGTTTAAGAGCGCCGCTTTCGTAGCTTTGTTGCCGAGTTATCTACGGTTGTGGCGCTAGCATCAATTGACTCGCGACTTGCCTCCAACGATTGCTTTGAGGCCCTTTTTGTTGAGCTCGCATTATCGGATTGTCCGATAATCACCGCCGTGTCCTGTGGGCCCCGGCAATGGTCCGCCCGGAGCTAGCTAGGACATCTGTCATAGAGGTTAAATCCGAAGCCAGAGATTCCATTTTCCAATCTTGGTATGACAAAACCAGCATTGGACCTTATGAGATGTTATATCCGCTCAGTAATTGGCATCTTAAAGTAATTTTTAAAGTAATTTTTGGAGGCTCCTGGTGGCTACTGAACAGCAACACTTATTAATGATCGAAGTCGTCGATATGCTCGGAGGCAGAGCACGGTGCGCAGCATGACCCAGCGCGGCGATATCCCCAGTTCGCGGCCCCGGCCGCCGGGCACGCACCGGCAGGGCGCATGCTCGATGCATGAAATGGCAATCGATCAAAGCTCGAACCGCTCCCGCGGCGGCCGATTCGCGCTATGTCCCGCGGGGGCTTGACGACGCGCTGTCGCCGCGGCCAGCCCCGGCAGCCTCCCCGCCGGTGCGGGCGTCCGCGGATCCGCAGGGCCCCAGCTGCCTGCTGGTTAGCGCCGACAGCCAGCTGGCGGCCCGGTGCGCCGGCATCGCGCTGGGCGCGGCGGTGCGGCTGGCCCAGTGCGGCCCGCAGGAAGCCATCGAGGCGGACCCGGGAACCCCGGTGCTGTGGGGCGCCGACGCGGCGGCGGCTGCCGTGGATTCAGCGCGGCGCGCCGACGTACTGATCGGAACCGAGGAACAGGCAGCGGCCCTGTGGTCGGCGGCCAGCGCGCTGCCCTTGGCCCGGGTGGCAATCCTGCCCGGAGCCCAGGGCTGGCTGGGCGAATACCTAGGGCTGCAGGGCATGCGAGCGGGGCACGGGCATACCCTGGCGGTGGGCTCCGCGGCTGGCGGCATCGGGGCCAGCACCCTGTGCTTCCTGCTGGCGCACGCCGGAACACTGTGCGGGCTGCGCAGCGTGCTGATCGACCTTGACCCGCATTCCTCCGGGCTGTGGCAGCGGATCTGCGCCGCTCCTCCGGCAGGGGCAGGCTGGGAGGCGCTGCGCGGCTCGGGCGGGTCGCTGGCGGCGCACCAGCTGCGCGCGGCCCTGCCCCAGGTTTGCGGCACCAGCGTGGTGACCTGGGAGCAGTCCTCGGCCGGCGGGCAGCTGGAACAGCAGCTGATCGCGCGGCTGCTGTCCGCCGCCCGGCAGGGCTTTGACTTTTTGGTGCTGGACACCGGGCGGGCCGGGCATCCGCAGGCCCAGGCCATCGACCACTTCGTCGACCGCGGCATCACCCTGTGCCAGCAGCCGGGCACCGCGGCGGGGGACTACGTGCTGTGCGGACAGGAACGCAGGCCGCGCACGGCGGGCGAGCCAGGATGCCTCGGCAGCTTCAGCTACAGCACCCGGATTTCCAGGGCGGCGGCCCGCGGGCAGCTGGTCGACTGCTTCAAGTCCAGATCCCTGCGCCAGCAGCTGGCCGATCTGCAGCTGATCCCGCAGCCCGCCCAAGATGCACGGAGCGCGGCATGAGCCCGGGACGCCACCTGCCCGCCGCCCGGGTGCTGGCCGGTAGGGCCATCGATGAGAAGATCCTGCACTCGGTGCGCGAACGGGCGCTGGCCAGCGGCGGCGAGCTCGACGCTGTGGCGCTGGCCGCGGCGGTGCATGATTCAGGGGCGGCACTGGGATCCGGCGGGGCCACCGCCTCCCTGCAGGCGCTGCAGAACGAGGTCTCCGGCCTGTCGGTGCTTGAACCCTTCGCCCAGCAGGAGGGAGTCACCGATG
The DNA here is from genome assembly GCF_006539925.1 of Glutamicibacter uratoxydans. Classification (GTDB taxonomy): domain Bacteria; phylum Actinomycetota; class Actinomycetes; order Actinomycetales; family Micrococcaceae; genus Glutamicibacter; species Glutamicibacter uratoxydans. The sequence continues at coordinate 98,050 of NZ_BJNY01000004.1, forward strand.
TGCTGGTGGACGGCCGCGGCCAGGTGTGGACCGACTCGCCGCGCGGCCTGCAGCCCACCGGATTCAGCTTCGACAGCGCCGAGCAGGTGCGCGCCCTGGCGGTGCACCTGGCAACGCTGGCAGGCCGGCGGCTGGATACCGCCAGCCCGTTCATGGACATGAGCCTGAACAACTATCGAGTGCACGCGGTGATCCCGCCGATCGCCACCGAAGGGCCGCTGATTTCCATCCGCGTCAAGAACGCCCGCCAACTGGAACTGTCCGAGGTGCTTCAACACGCCGCCGGCTTCTGGGACCCGCTGCTGGGCGAGGTGCTGCGGCGCAGGCTGAACTTCCTTATCACCGGGGGCACCGGCAGCGGCAAGACCACCCTGCTGCAGGCAATGCTGGGCCAGGTCCGGCCGGACCAGCGGCTGCTGGTCATCGAAGATTCCAAGGAGCTGCAGATCCGCCACCCGCATGTGATCGGGCTGCAGGCACGAAACGCCAATACCGAATCCGCCGGATCGGTGCAGCTGAGCGACCTGGTGATCCAGGCCCTGCGGATGAGGCCGGACCGGCTGGTTGTCGGCGAGTGCCGTGGGGCAGAAATCAGGGACTTTTTGGCGGCCATGAACACCGGCCACCAGGGCGCCTGCGGTACGCTGCACGCCAATCACCCGCAGGCGGTCCCTGCGCGCCTCGCGGCCCTGGGTGCCTTGGCCGGCTGGAGCCTGCAGGCAACCTCGCTGCAGGCAGCCAGCGCCCTGGACCTGGTCATCCACATGGAGCGCGACGGGAGGGGAGGACGCGCTCCGGCCGTGCTGGGCCTGCTGGAAACCGATGACGAGGGGCGACTGTCGGTCCGTACGCTGTTCGACCTGCACTGCCAGGATGCTGTCCCGGCTCCGGCGCTGGACGCCATCGAGGACAAGCTTGGCACACCGGTTGCCGCCGCGGTGCGCGACTGGCGGTGTCCGGCGGGCCGGAAGGGCACGCCATGCTGATCTTGCTGCTCCTGCTGCTCCTGGGCGCGGGGATCTGCCTGTTCTGGGTTCCGCGCCGCGTCCCCGGAGCCGCGGCAGTGCAGCACCGGTTCAGGCCTCAGCTGTTGGGCAGAACCAGGCGGCCGCCCCTTCTGGAACTGGCCGGCGATGCCCAATGCCTGCGCGAACTGGCCGCCCTGCTGCGTTCCGGGATGCTGTTCGAGCAGGCAGCGCAGGCGCTGTTGGAAGTGCGCAGCGAACCGAGCCCGGTGCTGCAGGCGCTGCGCAACATCCAGGCGAACTACAAGCTCGAAGGGCCGGCAGCACTAGGCCCGGAACGCGGACAGTCCAGCTCGGTGCGCCGGCTGATGTGGTGCCTGCAGCTGTGCTCGCGCAGCGGGGCACCGCTGGCAGGAGTGCTTGAACAGCTGGCGCAGGACCTGGAAGCGGATGTGGCGGCGCGCCAGTCGTTCGACGCGGCCATGGCAGGGCCCAGGGCCACCACCAAGCTACTGACCTGGCTGCCGGTGATCGGGCTGGGTGCAGGATTCCTGCTGGGAATTGACGTGCTGCACACGCTCGCAGCGTCGCCCGCTGCCCAACTGAGCGTGGCAGGCGGGGCGCTGCTGTGGGCCGCCAACCGCATCTGGTGCCAGCGGCTGCTGGCCTCCACCACCGCCCGGGCGCTGTCATGATGTGGCTGCTCGGTGCGCTGCTGGCCGGCGGGATGCTGCTGCTTGGCTCATCTGCCGCGTCCAGTGTTCCCCGCGGCCGGAAGAAGGCCAGGCATGCCCCGGCTCCGGCAGAAGAGCAACCCATCGAGCTGGTCCTGGACCTGGCGGCCAGCCTCATGGACTCGGGGCTGCCGATCACCGAACTGCTTGATGTCATCGGGTCCATCATTCCCTGCTGCGCGGTGCTGCGCACGGTGGCCCGCTGTCTGGAGCTGAACATGGACTGGGACAAGGCGTTCGAACTGGTCCCATCCTGGCTGCGGCCGCTGCAGCGCTCGCTGAAATTCGCCCATTCGACCGGCGCGCCGGCAGCAGATCTGCTGCGCAATACCGCGGTGCTGCAGCGCCGGGAGCGCGAGGCAAAGGTCGCCCGGCTCGGCGCGCAGTTCGCCACCCGGCTGGTGCTGCCCCTGGGCGCCTGCGCGCTGCCGGCGTTCATCGCCCTGGGCGTGGTGCCGCTGATCATCGCACTCTTTCCCAGCATGGGTTGAAAGTTATGCCCAGCTCGCAAGCATCCCACCCGCCACCGCCGGCAGCCTTGCGAAGCTGAAACTACCAGCTCCGCCACACAAGCGGCGGAGAACGAACTAATGAAAGGCAGAATGATGAATGCATCCTACGAGAAGCTGATGGAACTGCTCGACGACGACCAAGGGTCGACCACCGCAGAATTTGCCATGGTCACTCTGGCCGCCGTGGCATTCGCGGGACTGCTGATCAGCATCCTCTCCAGCGGTGACGTGCGCGGCATGCTGATGGGGCTGATCAGCAAGGCGCTGTCGCTCTAGGCCATGGACCTCAACGACGAGAGGGGCAGCAGCACCGCAGAATTTGCGGTGCTGCTGCCGGCGGTGGCCCTGTTGCTCAGCCTGCTGCTGTGCTTCGGGGTGCTTGGCATGCAGCAGATCCAGGTCCAGCAGGCGGCCGGGGCCGCGGCCAGGGAACTGGCCCGTGGCGAAGATGCAGGCACCGCCAGGGCCAGCGGCGCACGGCTGGCCGGAAGCGAGGCCGCCTTCCGGATCTCCTCGGGCGGGGACTACTCCACGGTGAGCGTCGCCAAAACGGTGAGGATCCCTTTGGTCGGCCCGGTGATGGTCCACGGCAAAGCAAGTGTGGCGAACGAACAATGACACACTGGCCACAGTCTGATCAGCAGCGCGGCAGCAGCACCGTCGCCGTGGCGGGCTTGGTCGCCGCGGTCCTGCTGCTGGCCGCCGCGCTGTTGGCTTTCGGGGCCGCCAGCCGGGCCGCCATGCAGGCCGGCACCGCGGCGGATCTGTCGGCGTTGGCAGCCGCCGATGCCGCCCGCGGACTGCGTGCAGGGGACCCCTGCACCGTGGCCGGACAGCTCGCCTCGGCCAACGGCGCGCAGCTGTCCAGCTGCCAGGTGGAAGCCGACGGGACCACGGTGAGGGTGGCGGTGGATGTTCCGCTGCACTTCTCCGCCTTGGGCATCACGCTCTACCAGGCGCACGCCAAGGCTAGGGCAGGCGCCCCGCCGCTGGCTGATGGCTAGAAAACCACTGGCTAGAAGTGGTGGCGCGGCTGGACATCCTCCAGCACCGCGGACAGCAGCAGCACCGCCCCGCCCTTGTCCAACGGGTTGTTGCGGTTGCCGCACTTGGGGGACTGCACGCAGCTGGGGCAGCCATGAGAGCATTCGCAGGCAAGGATCGCATCCCTGGTGGCCCGCACCCAGGTGGTGAACTGCTCGAATCCGCGCTCGGCAAAGCCTGCCCCGCCGGGCTGGGCGTCGTAGACGAAGATCGTTGGATGGCCGGTATCCATGTGCAGGGCGGTGGACACCCCGCCGATGTCCCAGCGGTCGCTGGTTGCCACCAGCGGCAGCAGCCCGATCATCGCGTGCTCCGCGGCATGCAGCGCCCCGGGGAACTGGTCGACTCCCAGCCCGGCCCGCAGCAGGCGCTGCTCTGTCAGCGTGAACCACACCGACTTGGTATGCAGGTCCCGCGCCTCCAGCTCCAGCGGCTCCTCGGAGAGCACCTCGTTCGAGGCAATGGATTTGCGCTGGAAGGAGACCACCTGGGTGGTGACAACCACCTCGCCGAAGAACACTTGCAGCTCATGGTGCTTGCTGGCCCGTTCCTCTTCCTGGATGGCCACCGTGGTCAGGTCTCTGGCGGTGGTGTAGTAGTCGGGGTTCACCCGGGAAACCAGCACCACATGGTTCTGCTCGTCCAGCTCCTCCACGTGGTAGCTGGCCCCCTGATGCACATAGATCGCGCCGGGGTGGGCCTGGTAGTGGGTCTGCGGAGAATCCATGGTGCCCAGCAGCGCGCCGGTTTCCGCATCGATGATGTCCACCGGCCCGCCGCCGTCGGCCCTGATGGAGAACATCGCAGCCGCATGCTGCGGGTGGGTCCAGAACCAACCAGCGGGCCGGCGGCGAAGGTATCCGCGCTGCACCAGGGAGTCGAGCAGCGTCTCGGTGTGCGGGCCGAAGGCCTCCAGCTCTTCGGGGCGCAGTGGATTCTCCTGGGCGGCGGCGCACAAATGGCCGCTGAGCACATACTTGTTCTGCGGGTCGAAGACCGTTGCCTCCACGCCCAGATCGAAAATGGCTTCAGGGTGGCTGACCAGATAGGTGTCCAGTGGATCCTCTGCGGCGACGAAGATCGCCAGCGCATCCTGGCCCGACCGCCCGGCGCGCCCGATCTGCTGGAAGAACGAGGCGCGGGTGCCCGGCCAGCCGGCCACCACGACCGCATCCAAGCCCGAGATGTCGATGCCCAGCTCCAGCGCGGAGGTGGAGGTGACCCCCAGCAGCTCGCCCGAGCGCAGCTTGCGCTCCACCTCGCGGCGCTCGCCGGGAAGGTAGCCCGAGCGGTAGGCGGCCAGCCGCACCGAAAGCTCGGGCGCGAACTTCTCCAGGTGCTTGCGGGTCAGCGAGGCAATGGTTTCCGCCCCGCGGCGGGATTTGATGAACACGATCGTGCGCACATGGTCGGCCATCAGGTCGGTGAGGATCGATGCGCTTTCGGCGATGGCGGTGCGCCGCACCGGGGCGCCGTTCTCGCCGGTGCGATCTGACAGCGGAGGCTCCCACAACCCGATGACCAGCTCGCCGGAGGCGGAGAAGTCGTGGGCTACTGCGCTGGCCGGGGCGCCGATCAGCCGGCCGAAGGAGGCCTCGGGATCAGAACTGGTGGCCGACGCGCCGATGAACACCGGCTCATTGCCGTAGTGCGCGCAGATCCGGCGCAGCCTGCGCATCAGGTTCGCCACGTGGGCGCCGAACACGCCCCGGTAGGAATGGGCCTCGTCGATCACGACATAGCGCAGACGCTTGAAGAACCGCGCCCACCCTGGATGGTTGGGCAGGATGCCGCGGTGCAGCATGTCTGGATTGGTGAAGATGAAATTTGCGTGCGACCTGGCCCAGGCACGAGTTCCCTGGTCGGTGTCTCCGTCATAGGGGCAGGCGCGGACCCCGGGGACCTGCAGCGCTTCAACCGCGGAGAGCTGGTCGGCGGCCAATGCCTTGGTGGGGCAGATGTACAGCACCGCACCCTGCGCCTCGGAATCGTTCATGGCGCTGCCGCGGGCGCGGAACAGCAGGTCCAGCGCCGGCATCAGGTAGGCCAATGACTTGCCCGAGGCGGTGCCAGTGGAAATGATCGTGTTCTTCCCTGCATGGATCAGATCCGCGGCCTGCACCTGGTGCAGCCAGGGCTGGCGGATGCCCAGGCGCTCAAATACCTGCACCAGTTCGGGGGACAGCCACTGCGGCCACGGTGCGGTGATTTCATCCTTGGCGGCGACGCTGCGCCGATGCTTGAGCGCCTCGGGGTCGTTGGTGCGGTCATATGGATCAAGCAGTGCACGCACGGACTTCACTGGATTTGCCTTTCGCCGCCAAAGATCGGTTGGTTAAAAGATTATCGCCGCCAGAACCTGTGTTCTCGCGGCGATAAGGGTTTTCGCGTGCTGCTTAGGCTTTGAAGACTACTACCTGGCCCAGCGAGGTCCAGCCCAGGGAGGCATAGAGCTGCTGTCCATCGACCGAGGCGATCAACAGGCCTTCGTCGACGTAGTGCTCCTGCGCCAGGGAGGCCAGCGCGCGCATGATCAGGGTTCCCAGGCCCTTGCGGCGGAAGTCCGGGCCGGTGATGATGCGGTCGAAGATTGCAAAGCCTTCCACTGCCGAGACGTGGCCGGAGGCCGCAACAACGTCCTGGTTAGCTTCGGGATGCAGGGAGACATAAGCATGGGTGCCGTCGCGCTCGATCTGGAAGACGAAGCCGTCCGGAGGCAGCGGGACCTCGACGTCGTGCACCGCCAATTCGGTGACCATGAGCGCTTCGTCGTCGCTGACGACCTTCAGGCCTGCCGAAGACGCGTTAGCCAGCAGCTCGTCGACGGAGGTGTCAAATGCTGTCAGGCGGCGGGTTGGATGTTTCTTCAGGGTTTCAGCTACTGCTGCCAGCTCTTCCTTGGAAGGGCCGTAGATGACATATTCCCAGTCTTCGGTGGTGTCATGACGCAGCGCCGCGTGGACGCGTCCCTCATTACGGGTTTCGTATCCGCGGGCTCCTGCCCAGCCGGCAACCCAGGTGCCAATCAGTTCATCGCTTGCGTTAGATGCCATGCCTTGACCCTACCTTGTATTGGCTAGGAATTAGCTGACATTGGGCTAATCGTTGCCTAGTTGAAATTATTGTTTCGCGCTCCGTGCCTAGATTGCGGGAAAAGAATGTGATCTTGCTCGTCCGCACGGCGTTTCATGCCTGAAAACCACTAAACTTGTCTGGTGGCCATTCAACGCATTGTCTTGTATTACGCATTTACTCCGCTTGCCGATCCGGAAGCCGTCCGCCTGTGGCAGCGCTCGCTGCTGGAGCGCTGGAACCTGCGCGGACGCATCATCATTTCCAAGGACGGCATCAACGGAACCGTCGGCGGCGATCTTGCAGACGTCAAAAAGTACGTCAAGGCAACTCGCGAATACCCTCCCTTTAAAAAGATGGACATCAAATGGTCCGAAGGCGCCCGGGAAGACTTCCCCCGCATCTCGGTCAAGGTCCGCGACGAGATCGTCACCTTCGGCGCACCGGGTGAACTGGAAGTCGACGAGAACGGCGTCGTCGGCGGCGGCACCCATCTGCGCCCCGAAGAACTGCACGAGCTGGTCGACGCCAAGAAGAAGGAGGGCACGCAGGTGCACTTCTTCGATGGCCGCAATGCCTTCGAAGCGCAGATCGGCAAGTTCAAGGACGCGATCGTCCCCGATGTGGAAACCACCCGCGATTTCGTCGCCGAACTCGACTCGGGCAAGTACGACCACCTCAAGGACCAGCCGATCGTCACCTACTGCACCGGCGGCATCCGCTGCGAGGTGCTCTCCGCACTGATGGTCAAGCGCGGCTTCCAAGAGGTCTACCAGATGCAGGGCGGCATCGTGCGCTACGGCGAGAAGTACGGCGACGCTGGCCTGTGGGAAGGCTCGCTCTATGTCTTCGACAAGCGCATGCACACCCAGTTCAGCCATGATGCGCTGACCATCGGCGAATGCGTCGGCTGCCACAAGCCGACGAACAAGTTCGAAAACTGCTCGAACCCTTCGTGCCGCAACCTGCGTCTCTTCTGCGAAGACTGCGCCAAGGACGAGACCCTGCGCACCTGCCCTGACTGCAAGGCGGATGCCGCCTAGCGCCAGAAGCTAGAGGCAAAGGCGGCGGGAAATGCTCAAGCATTCCCCGCCGCCTTTGGCCATTTAAAGCACGGCTCAGGGCGCAGGCCACAGCCCAACCGAGGCGTCCTTCACCTCGGTGTCCTCGGTCTCGTGCTTGTAGACGGACAATCCGCGCGCCTCGTAGTTGGGCAGCGCCGCCGGGCCGTCCAGCGAGCAGGTGTGCAGCCATACCCTGCGCACCTCGGGCAGCGAAGGGCAGCGCTGGTTGACCTTGAACGCTTCCTCCAACGCGCGGGTCAGCAGCAACCCGCCCAGCCCCTGGCCGATGGCCTCGGGGAACAGACCGAAGTAGAACACCTCAACGTCGCTGCGCCCATCGACCACCTCGGTGACTAGCTCGACGTAGCCCTTGGGCGCCCCGCCGCGGTAGATGACCCAGGTTTCCGAGCCGTCGCGGCGCAGCACTGCATCCCACTGTTCGCGGGTGGATTCGAGCCTGTCGGCCCAGTTCAGCTCGCTGCCGACGCTGCGGTAGAGGAACTTCGAATATTCCGGGCTGATGTCCTTGACCAGCTCGATGCGCACGTCATCGGGCGCAGGTCGGGACGAAGGTTTGATCTGGTCGGGGGAGAGCAATTGCAGGTACGTGATGGTGACATTGGTCATGGGCACCATCATAGGCAGTACTGAAAGCAAAGCAGTCTTTAGAACGGGCCGATGAACTGGCTAGACTTGACTGCGTGAATGCCGCCGAATTTTCCTCGATTGAAGACGCCCCGCAGAGTTCAGATCTGCAGTTGATCGAAAAGCTCTCCGAAGACCTTACCGAAATGAACTTCACCTATGAAGCAGTCAGCGAGCTGCTCGGTGAGGACGCGAAGTCAGCCTTTGACCGCGACCAGATCGTCCCGGCGCTTCGGGTGATCGAGCAGCAGGCGGCCGACACCGTGCTGGGCTGCGTCTTCAGGCTCTTCCAGCTGGGGCAGACCGAGGAAGCGGCAATGCTTAACAAGGCTTTTCCGCGGCTGAAGCTCGACGGCTTGCTCAAGCTCGGGCTGATCGAACCGTGGGCTGCCGGCTTCCGGGCGACGGTGGCATTGACGCTGCACTCCTCGGATGCCGACGGTGAGCTGTGGGTGGCGCATGACCTGGGAGCGCACCAGCGCCCCGGCGTGCTGCGCACCGACCACGTGCTGGGCATTGGGCAAGCCTCTTTGACCCTGGCGCAAATCACCATCCGCTCGAAGGTGGACACTGCCTTGGACCTGGGCACCGGCTGCGGCATCCAGCTGTTCCACCTGCTGGGGCATTGCAGGCATGTGACGGCCACCGATCTTTCCACTAGGGCCTTGGCCTTCACCCGTTTCAACCTGCTGCTTAACCACAAGGTGCTGCAGATCGACCCGCGCAACCTTGATGAACGCGTCACCCTGCTGCAGGGCAGCCTATTCGAGCCGGTGGCTGGCCAGCAGTTCGATTTGATTGCCAGCAATCCGCCCTTCGTGATCACCCCGCGCAAGAAGGCCGAACGCCAGAAGGACCGCTTCACCTATCGCGACGGCGGCATGGCAGGCGACCGGCTGGTCAGCACCCTGATTTCGCAGGCTCCGGAGTATCTGCGCCCGGGCGCCTCAATGCAGATGCTCTCAAACTGGGAGATTCATCTTCTAGAGGACGGCACGATTGAGCCCTGGAACCGCCGGGTGGAAAGCTGGTTCCCGCAGGACCTGGACGTGTGGGTTATCGAGCGCGAGCAGACCAGCCCGAGCCTCTATGCTGAAACCTGGCTGCGCGATGCCTCGCAGACCGAGGACAGCTCCTCCTATGCGTCCGCCTACAACGCCTACCTGGACGACTTCGATTCCCGCGGCGTCGGCGCCGTGGGCTTCGGGCTCGTCTACTTCCGCAAGCCTGCCAATGGCCGTGCCACGCTGCGCCGCTTTGAGCAGATCACCCATCCGATTGAGCAGCCTGTCGCCCCGACGCTGCAGCGCGATATCGCGATGAACGACGAACTGGCGGCCGCCGGCGAGGATTTCAAGAACTGGCATCTTGAAGTTGCCGACGACGTCACCGAAGAACGCCACCAGCGTCCTGGAGCCGAACACCCGGGGGTCATCCTGCTGCGCCAGGGGGCTGGTCTGCGCCGTACCGAGCTGCTGGATACCGCGCAGGCTGGCTTCGCCTCGGCCAGCGATGGGGAGCTGAGCGTTTCACAATTGGTGGTAGCCCTTGATTCCCTGATTTCAGAAGGGGATCATGAGTTCGCAGACAAGCTTTATGAAGCCATTTCACGGCTATTGCGACACGGTCTCTTTCGTAAAGTGTGAAACAAGCGCTAAAGTTTTTCGGTATGACACGGAACACAACTGAGGCGCAGGAAACCGAGACCTTGGAAGCCAACGGAGAGTACCCGCAAGTTGTCTCGATTACCGACCCTCAGGCGATTCGAGCACTTGCCCACGATGCTCGACTGATTGTGCTTGATGAGCTCTTTGCTTCGCAGGCAACCCGCACCGCCACCGAACTGGCATCGCTGTGCGATTTGACCCCGAGCGCCATGAGCTACCATCTGCGTGCCTTGGAAAAGTACGGGTACGTCGTGAGGGCAGCCAGCGAAGGCGACGCCCGCGAACGCCGTTGGCGCGCAGCCGGCGCACGCCTGGAGCTGAACACGCAGATCGACTCCTCGAACGCCAAGACCGCCTACTTGAATGTGCAGTTGAACGCATTCCGCACTAGGCTCAATGCCGAGGTGCAGCGCCGCGAAGCCGAAGCAAAGGCGGGAATCGAGCCGGATCCCGAACGTCCGCCCATGCTGACCAGCGGGTTGGTGTTCCTTCCGGAGGAAAAGCAGCGTGAATTCAACCGCCGACTGCTGGACCTCGTCTATGAATATGAGGCCATGGCCACTGCGGACCAGCGCAGCATTGACTCGCGGCGTATGTTCTACTTAATCTCATTGCTTCCTGAGTACCCGAGCCCCGGGGAACCAGGAACCGAATAACCAGCCTAGCGCCGGACCAGCTGAATTCGCGGTGTAAGATCATCGGGAATTGGGTCTAGAAAATTAGGCACAAGAAGACAACGCGCTGGCGGCAGCCTGAACGAACCGGCAACGGTTCTCGGCGGCCGCAATGTTTGAAGGAGAGCCGTGCCCGCCAAGGTCCAGGAAAAGACCGGTAAGAAACTCGTGATCGTGGAGTCTCCTGCCAAGGTGAAGTCAATTGCCAAATATTTGGGCGAGGGCTTCGACGTGGACGCTTCGGTGGGCCACATCCGAGACCTTCCGCAGCCTTCCGAGCTGCCGACCGAGCTGAAGAAGACCTCGGTGGGCAAGTTCGCGGTGGACCTGGACAACGACTTCGAGCCGTACTACGTGGTCTACCCTGACAAGAAGAAGCGCGTCGCGGAACTGAAGGCCAAGCTCAAAGAAGCCGACGAACTCTACCTCGCAACAGATGCGGACCGCGAGGGCGAAGCCATCGCGTGGCACCTGCTGCAGGTGCTCAAGCCAAAGGTTCCGGTGCGCCGCCTGGCCTTCACCGAAATCACCAAGGAAGGCATCGCCCGCGCCCTGGAAAACATGCGCGAGCTGGATACCGACCTGGTCGACGCGCAGGAAACCCGCCGCGTCCTTGACCGCCTCTACGGCTATGAAATTTCCCCGGTGCTCTGGCGCAAGGTGGCCCGCGGCCTGTCCGCAGGACGCGTGCAGTCGGTGGCAACCCGCCTGGTCGTCGAGCGCGAGCGCGAGCGCATGGCGTTCATCTCCGCCGGCTACTGGGACATCAAGGGCACCTTCGCCACCTCTAATGGCGAGGCCTTCGCCGCCAAGCTCTCCGCGGTCGACGGCGCCCGCGTGGCCTCCGGCCGCGACTTCGACGACCGCGGCCAGCTCAAGACCGCCCGCACCGCGCTGACCCACCTGAACCAGGAAGCCGCCGAATCCCTGGTGGCCAACCTGGCCAACACCGACTTTGCCGTCACCTCGGTGGAGGACAAGCCGTACACCCGTCGTCCGGCCGCCCCATTCACCACCTCCACCTTGCAGCAGGAAGCCAGCCGCAAGCTGCGCTGGAGCTCCAAGCTGACCATGCAGATCGCCCAGCGTCTGTACGAAAACGGCTACATCACCTATATGCGTACCGACTCGGTGTTCCTGTCCAACGAGGCAGTCTCCGCCGCGCGCAAGCAGGCCACCGAACTCTACGGCGCCGACGCCGTGCCGGCCAAGCCGCGCGTCTACAAGGCCAAGTCCGACGCCGCCCAGGAAGCCCACGAGGCCATCCGCCCGGCAGGCGACATGTTCCGCCGTCCTACCGACGTGCGCTCCTCGCTGTCCAAGGACGAGTACGCGCTCTATGAGCTGATCTGGAAGCGCACCGTCGCCTCCCAGATGGCCGACGCCAAGGGCTTCACCGCCACCATCAAGCTCGCCGGCACCGCCAGCGATGCCCGCGTGGCCGAATTCTCTGCCTCCGGCACCGTGATCACCTTCCGCGGCTTCCTGGCCGCCTATGAGGAAGGCAAGGACGAATCGCAGGCAGAAAACACCGACGCCAACGCCGAGGCGCGCCTGCCGCAGCTGGCAGTGGGCCAGAACCTCGCCGGCGACGAGCTGACCGCGCTGGGCCACGAGACCACCCCGCCGGCCCGCTACACCGAAGCATCGATCGTCGCAGAGCTGGAAAAGCGCGAAATCGGACGCCCGTCCACCTACGCGCCGACCATCTCCACCATCATGGACCGCGGCTACGTCACCAAGCGCGGCGGCGCTCTGGTGCCGAGCTGGATCGCCTTCTCCGTGATCCGCCTGCTCGAAGAGCACTTCGCCAAGTACGTGGACTACGACTTCACCGCGCGCCTGGAAGACGACCTGGATGAGATCGCCAAGGGACACCGCGCCCGCACCGATTGGCTGAGCCTGTTCTACTTCGGCAACGACGGCGTCGAGGGCCTGAAGCACGTGGTGGACAACCTGGGCGACATCGACGCCCGCGCCATCAACTCCATCCGCGTCACCGACGACATCACCCTGCGTGTGGGCAAGTTCGGACCGTACCTGGAGCGCGCCCTGCCCGAGGGCGCCGAGGAAGGCACCGAGCCGCAGCGCGCCAATGTGCCAGAAGACCTGGCACCTGACGAACTGACCGCCGAAAAGGCTGAGGAGCTGTTCGCCAACTCCAAGGTCTCGGAGAAGGAACTGGGCATCGACCCGGAAACCGGCCGCAAGATCGTCGCCAAGGACGGGCGCTACGGCGCCTATGTCACCGAGATCATCCCGGAGCTGACCGAGGAAGAGATCGCCGCGCTGCCGGTGGAGTACTACAAGAACGGCAAGCCCAAGCCGCCGAAGAAGCCAGCGAAAATCAAGCCGCGCACCGGCAGCCTGTTCAAGTCGATGAGCGTGGAGACCGTGACCCTGGAGGACGCGCTGAAGCTGCTGAGCCTGCCGCGCGTGCTCGGGACGGATGCCGAAGGCGAAGAGATCACCGTGCAGAACGGCCGCTTCGGCCCGTACCTGAAGAAGGGCAGCGATTCGCGCTCCATCGAGTCCGAGGAGCAGATCTTCACCATCACCCTCGACGAGGCGTTGGAGATCTACTCGCAGCCCAAACAGCGCGGACGCCGGGCAGCGGTGCCGCCGCTGGCAGAGTTCGGCGTGGACCCGACCAGCGAGAAGAACATCGTGGTGAAGGACGGTCGCTTCGGCCCGTACATCACCGACGGCGTCACCAACATCACCGTCCCGCGCGGCACCTCCCTGGAGGAGCTGACCCGCGAGCAGGCGATCGAACTGCTGGCGGACAAGCGCGCCCGCGGACCGGTCAAGCGCACGGCGAAGAAGCCTGCCGCCAAGAAGCCTGCGGCGAAGAAGGCCACCACCGCCAAGAAGGCTCCTGCCAAGAAGCCGGCCGCGAAGAAGACCGAGAAGTAATTCCCGCCGATTCCCTGTTGAGGAGCGCACCATGAGACTTGGCGTACTGGACATCGGATCCAACACGGTCCACCTGCTGCTGGTCGACGCCTACCCGGGCGCCCGCCCGGTGCCCTATGCCTCGCACAAGCGTCCGCTGTCGCTGGTGCGCTACCTCAACGAGTACGGGGCCATCACCGAGGAAGGCCAGAGCGAACTGCTCTCCTTCATCGCGGAGGCCGCCGAATTCGCCGCCAACCACCAGGTGGAAGACTTCATGGCCTTCTGCACCTCGGCCATCCGCGAATCCTCCAACGGCAACACCGTGCTGGAACGGGTCAAGGCGGAAACCGGGGTCACCCTGATGGAGCTGACCGGCGAGGAAGAAGCCGGCATGACCTTCTACTCGGTGCGCCGCTGGTTCGGATGGTCCTCCGAGTCGATCCTCAACCTGGACATGGGCGGCGGATCGCTGGAACTTGCCTGGGGAACCGACGAGTTCCCGCAGGTGGCCTTCTCCGTGCCGCTGGGCGCCGGGCGGCTGACCCGCGAATGGCTGCCCGAGGACCTGCCAGGCATGAAGGAGGTCCGCGAGCTGCGCAACTACGTGCGCGACGTGCTCTCGGACCCCACCACGGAGCTGCGCCAGTACGGCAAGCCCACCCTGGCCACCGCCACCTCCAAGACCTTCCGCTCGCTGGCCCGCATCACCGGGGCGGCCCCCAGCGCCGAGGGCCCCTACGTCAAGCGGGTGCTGCACCGCGACGCGCTGAAGCTGTGGACCAACCGGCTCACAGCAATGAGCTGGTCCGAACGCGCCGAGCTGCCCGGCGTCTCCGAGGTGCGCGCGCCGCAGCTGCTGGCCGGGGCCATCGTCGCCCATGAGGCGATGAGTGCGCTGAAGCTGAAATCCGTGCGCATCTGCCCGTGGGCCATCCGCGAGGGATTGATGCTGCGCAGATTCGACCATGTGATGTTCGATTCATCGACGCCGCTCAGTAGTAGCGTTGGAGTAGGCGAGGTAGCCTTGGGATCAGGGGCGCAGCGCATGGCCGAGCCCAAGGCCTAGAGGGACCCGCGCGGAAAATTTCCGGCTGCACGCCGGCATGGATGGGAGGGCATGAGAATGGAAGCACACTCGCCTAAGGTACCGGTGGCGCTCTCCAGTGCCTCGGTCTATCCGCTGACCGTCCACGACGCCTTCGCCATGGCCAAGGACGTGGGCTACGACGGGCTGGAGGTGCTGATCACCGGCAACGCCGCAAGCCAGTCCGCCACCGCTTTGCGCGCCCTGATGGACAAGTACCAGCTGCCGATCCTCGCCATCCACGCGCCCACCCTGCTGCTGACCCAGCAAGTCTGGGGTTCGGCCTGGGCGAAGATCGAGCGCTCGGTGATCCTGGCGCAGGCGGTCGGGGCCGACGTGGTCGTCGCCCACCCGCCCTTCAGATGGCAGGGAAGCTACGCCGAGGAGTTCGTCGACGGCGTGCGCCGGCTGACCGATACCACCGGGATGAAGATCGCGGTGGAGAACATGTACCCGTGGCGCGCACGCGGCCGCGAAGCGAAGATGTACCTGCCGCACTGGAACCCGGTGCCGCAGCCCTACCAGAACGTCACCTGGGACTTCTCCCACGCCGCCATCGCCAACATGGACTCGCACCAGGCGCTGCAGGACCTGGGGCAGCGGCTGCGCCATGTGCACCTGTGCGACGGGCTGGACAACGGCAAGGACGAGCACCTGGTGCCGGGCCTGGGAACCCAGCCGGTGGCCCAGTCCCTGCAGTTCCTGCGCGACAGCGCCTGGGAAGGCGTCGTTGCCGTGGAGGTTTCCACCCGCAAGGCCAAGAATGCGGGCCAGAAGGAAGAATGGCTGGGGCGCACGCTGGCCTTCGCCCGGGAGCACCTGCAGGTTAACAACGACACTGAACAGGTCACCGGCTGGAAATGATGACAAGATGGAATGCATGAGCGAAGCGATTAACAACCTGAAACTTGCATTCCTCGGCACCGGCTCGATGAACGGCGCGATTCTGCGCGGCATCATCGCCTCGGGCCACGACCCCAAGCTGATCACCGCCACCCTGCGCAGCGACTCCCGCGCCGCCGAACTGCGCGAGCTGGGCGTGAACGTGCTGGTGGGCGCCGAAGACCCGCAGGCGAACTCCACCGCTGCGGCCGGCGCCGACGTGGTGTTCCTCGGCGTGAAGCCGGTGGGCATCACCGCGCTGTGCGATGAGATCTCGGCTGCCCTGGACCCTGCCTCCGTGGTGGTCTCCGTGGCCGCGGCCATCACCCTTGAGAGCATGGTGGCGCACCTGCCGGCCGGCCAGCCGGTGATCCGCTCCATGCCGAACACCCCGCTGATGGTGGGCGCCGGCGTGGTGGGCCTTTCGCCGGCAGCCAGCGTGAGCCAGGCGCAGGTGGACTCGGTCAGCGCCTTGTTCGCCGGCTCCGGGGATGTGCACGTGATCGACGAGGAGCAGCAGAATGCGCTCTCGGCCATCTCGGGCTCCGGCCCCGCCTACGCCTTCTACCTGGCCGAGGCCATGGCCAACGCCGGCGTGGCCCTAGGGCTGGATGAGAAGCTGTCCATCGCGCTGGCTCGTGCCACCGTGGCAGGGGCAGGGAAGATGCTGGCCGATCCGCAGGCGGACCCCGCAGCCATGCGCAGGGCGGTGACCAGCCCCAAGGGCACCACCGAGCGCGCCATCGCCGTGTACGACGAGCAGGGCATCCCGCAGATCATCAAGGACGGCACCGCAGCGGCCGCGGCCCGCGCCGCACAGCTGAGCGAGGAGGTGGGCTAAGTCCTGCAGCGCGGCATTAAGGCCTAGCGGCGAAGCGCTCCAGCAGATCCACGTGGCCCGAAACGATGAGCATATCGCGTCGGGTCACGATGGTGTCCGGCAACGCATAGGTGAAGTCCTCGCCCGGGGACTTCACGCCCACGATCGTCACGCCGTACTTCGAGCGGACCTGCGACTGGGCCAGGGTGAAGCCCTGGGTCTCCTTGGGCGGGTACATCTTCACGATCGCAAAGCCGTCGTCGAACTCGATGAAGTCGAGCATGCGCCCGCCGACCAGGTGGGCCGCGCGCACCCCGGCGTCGGCCTCAGGGTAGATCACGTGGTTCGCGCCGATGCGGGTCAGGATCTTGCCGTGCGACGGGGTGATCGCCTTGACCCACAGGTGCTCGATGCCCAGGTCCACCAGGTTCACGGTGATCAGCACCGAGGACTCGATGGAGGTTCCCACGCCCACCACGGCGGAGGAGAACTCCTGGGCGCCGAGCTGGCGCAGGGCGTCGATGTTCGTGGCATCCGCGGCCACCACGTGGGTCAGCGTGCTGGCCCACTGCTGCACCAGTTCCGGGCTGCGTTCGATGGCCAGCACCTCGCGCCCCTGCTTGACCAGGGTTTCGGCCACCGAGGCACCGAAGCGGCCGAGCCCAATGACCAGCACCGGAGCATTGTGGTCGATGTGTTTCTCAGCCAATGATCGGCCTTTCTTCTGGAAGCTTGTACAGCGATTCGCGGTGGCGCATGGTCAGCGCGCTGGCAAGGGTGATGGAGCCGATGCGCCCGGCGAACATCAAACAGCTTAAGACATATTTGCCGGCCGGCGGCATTTCCTCGGAGACGCCGGTGCTCAGGCCCACCGTGGCGAAGGCCGAGATCGACTCGAACAGCGCCCGGGAGATGCCCACCGACTCGTCGATCAGCACCAGCAGCCCAGTGGAGACCGCTACCAGCGAGGCGCCCATGACCACCACCGAAATGGCCACGCGCATGGTTTCCTCCGGGATGCTGCGCCCGAAGGCGCGAGTCTCGGAGTCGCCGCGGGCCTCGGCGAAGATGGCCAGGAACATCACCGCGATGGTGGTGACCTTGATGCCGCCGGCGGTGGAGGCCGAGCCGCCGCCGGCGAACATCAGCGCGTCGGTGAGCAGCATCGTGGCCTGGTGGATATCGTTCTGGTCCACCAGGTTCATGCCGCCCGAACGGGTCATCACGGAGGCGAAGAACCCGTGGATCAGCTTGTCGGAGACGCTCAGCGAGCCGATGGTGCGCGGGTTGTTCCACTCGATCAGCAGCCACATCAGGGCGCCGGCGAAGAGCAGGATGGTGGTCACCAGCAGCGTGAGCTTGGTGTGCAGGTTCCACTTTTTGGTGTTGAAGCGGTGCGCCAGCAGCACCATGATCACCGGGAAGCCGAGCGAGCCGAGGAACACGCCGGCCATCAGCGGGCCCAGGATCCACAGGTCAGTTTCGTAGGGGACCAGCCCGTCGGAGTGCGGGGTGAACCCGGCGTTGTTGAAGGCGGAGATCGCGTAGAAGACCCCATGCCAGATCGCCGACAGCGGGCTCTCGCCCAGGATGTAGAAGCGCGGGATCAGCAGCAGCGAAATGATCGCCTGCAGCACGATCGCGGTGAGGATCACGATGCGCAGCAGCGAGCCCACATCGCCCAGCGCG
Source organism: Glutamicibacter uratoxydans (assembly GCF_006539925.1). GTDB lineage: Bacteria > Actinomycetota > Actinomycetes > Actinomycetales > Micrococcaceae > Glutamicibacter > Glutamicibacter uratoxydans. The sequence goes on from NZ_BJNY01000004.1 coordinate 115,800, forward strand.
GAGGCGTCGGTGGTGTTCATCGAGTTCTGCGCCATCAGCTTGGCGCGCACGCCCAGCTTGCGGGAAACCGCCAGGGACATGATCGATGCCAGGGTCAAGATGCCCAGGCCGCCGACGAATGTGCCCACGATCATGACCAGCTGCCCCAAAAACGACCAGTGGGTCGCCGTGGACACGGTGGTCAGCCCGGTCACGCACACCGAGGAGACGGCGGTGAACAGCGCGTCCTCCAACGGCGTCGGCTTGCCGTCGGCAGAGGAGAAGGGCGCTGCCAGCAGCGAGGTGAAAATCGTGATCACCACCAGGAAGGTGCCCAGGGCTAGGCGCGCGGGGGAGCGGATGGTGAAGTTTGCCATGGCGGTGCGCAGCGCCAACCACCGTCGGCGCATTTCATCGCGCCGTTCAACGCGATGCAGGTTTGCTCCTGGCCCGCTGCTGCTGCTCATCTACCCTGCTCGTACTTTCCCTGTGGCTTGCTGTGGCGAGAATGCCTCATCATGTAATGTACGCGGTCAACGGGCGCTTCGCCCTGCTTCAGCACGCCAAATCGGCAAAGCGGGGGCATTAATCGCCCAATAACCGCATTTGTTCCGGTGCTTTCCGGTAGCCTGAAAGCGTGTTAGAGCCTGAGCATGCCCCGCGGCCCACCCTGGTGATGTGGGATGAGCAGTACCTGAAATACAAATTCAGCGACTGGCATCCGATGCACCCCTGCCGCTTGGACTTGACCCACCGGCTGAGTGATCAGCTTGAGGTCTTCAACGCGCCGAATGTCAGCCTGGCCCCGCCGGAAGTCGCCGAGGACGCGGTGCTCGCCACGGTCCACGAACAGTCGTATATCGACCAGGTCCGCAAGGTCAGCGCCGATCCAACGCTGGTGGCCGAGGAGTTCGGTCTCGGCACCGAAGACGACCCGGTCTTCGCCGGAATGCACGAGGCCGCCGCGCGGATCGTCGGCGGCTCGGTGATCGCGGCAGAAGCCATCATGGACGAGCGCACCGTGCGCGCGGTGAACTTCGCCGGCGGCATGCACCACGCGGCGCGCAGCAAGGCCAGCGGGTTCTGCATCTACAACGATGCGGCGGCCGCAATTTTCCGCATGCTTGAACGCGGCGCACAACGCATCGTCTACATCGACGTCGACGCCCACCACGGCGACGGTACCGAGTCCATCTTCTGGGACGACGAGCGCGTGCTGACCATCTCTATCCACGAATCGGGCCTGTCGCTGTTCCCTGGGACCGGCTTCGCCAACGAGATCGGCGGCAAGAATGCCGAGGGCTCTGCGGTGAACATCGCGATCCCCGCCATGACCGGCGACGCCGGGTGGCTGCGCGCCTTCCACGCGGTCATTCCGCAGCTGGTGCGCGCCTTCAAGCCCGAGATCATCGTCTCCCAGCACGGCTGCGACGCGCACCGCGACGACGACATGACCAACCTGAAGCTTTCGGTGGACGCCCAGCGCCAGGCCGCCCTTGACATCTCCCAGCTGGCCGACGAGCTGTGCGAGGGCCGCTGGCTTGCCACAGGGGGCGGTGGCTACAACGTCACCGGCGTGGTGCCGCGCACCTGGACCCATCTGACGGCCATCGCCGCGGGCAAGCCCATCCCGCTGCGCACCTACGTCCCGGAGACCTTCCGGCGCCATGTCCTTGAAACCTATGGCCGCGCGATGCCGTACCTGATGGGCGACGACGCCCAGCTGTGGTGGCGCAACTGGGAGATCGGCTACGATCCGGCAGACCCGGTGGACCGCACCATCATCGCCACACGCAAGGAAGTCTTCCCGCTGTTCGGGCTCGATCCCTGGTTCGATTAGCCGCATATATGCCCCGCTGGCAAAACTGCTCGGGGGCTGACGTTGCGGTTTAGTCATATGCCGCTAGGGTTATGTGTGTGGCTATTGATGAAGTTTTTTCCGCGCTCGCTGAACCTACCCGGCGCCGAATTATTGAAGCACTGCGTTTGGAACCCAAGGCGGTGGGCACCCTTGTCACCGAACTGGAGATCTCCCAGCCGACGGTCTCAAAGCATTTGAAGGTCCTACGCGAGGCGAATCTGGTGGGAATGACGGCCGCCGGCCAGCGCAGAATCTACAGCGTCGATGCCGCGGCGATCGATGAACTGGTGCTGTGGTGCGCGCATATTGTGCCACAGCAGGCCGAAGAAGCACAGGAGTCCGAGGTCGAGCTTCTGCCCGAGGAACACTCCGGAGCCCAGGGTCAGGCGGCCGCGCAGCTGAGCCGCAGCGTGGGACGTGGACTGGAGCAAGTCACCGAAAGGGCGCAGGAATTCTTCGACCGGCTTCCCCGCTTCGGACGGCGCAAGTAGACATTTGACTAGTGAATCGATGCCCTAGCTTACAAAATGTCCAAAATTTTACGTTACGCGGGCCATACGGTTTTATAACGCGAAATTTTTCTTCCGATTGCTCTCCGTGGCATTCTCGTGTTTGGGGCAGTGACGCCGGGTACTTTGTGGCCCCGTCTTGGCCCAGTGCCTGCCCCAAGTGATGAGGAGAGAAACTTGGATAAGCACTTAGCGACGATTCGCGACGAAGTCTTCCGCCGCAATCCCGGCGAAGCAGAGTTCCACCAGGCAGTCACCGAGGTATTTGAAAGCCTTGAAGCCGTATCCATCAAGCATCCTGAGTATGCTGAAGCGGCTATCCTGCAGCGTTTGTGCGAACCTGAACGCCAGATCATTTTCCGCGTGCCCTGGACCGACGACAACGGCAAGGTTCAGATCAATCGCGGTTTCCGCGTCGAGTTCAACTCGGCGCTCGGCCCATACAAGGGTGGCCTGCGCTTCCACCCATCGGTGTACCTGGGCATTGTAAAGTTCCTCGGATTCGAGCAGATCTTCAAGAACTCCCTGACCGGCATGCCAATCGGCGGCGGCAAGGGCGGTTCCGACTTTGATCCGCGCGGCCGCTCCGACGGAGAAGTCATGCGCTTCTGCCAGTCGTTCATGACCGAGCTCTACCGCCACATCGGCGAGTACACCGACGTCCCAGCAGGCGACATCGGCGTGGGTGGCCGCGAGATCGGCTACCTGTTCGGACAGTACAAGCGCATTACCAATCGCTACGAGTCGGGCGTGCTCACCGGCAAGGGTCTGACCTGGGGCGGATCCCTGGTCCGCCCGGAGGCTACGGGCTACGGTGCCGTCATCTTCACCGAAGAGATGCTCAAGACCCGCGGGCAGAGCTTTGACGGCCAGCGCGTCGTCGTTTCCGGCTCCGGCAACGTGGCGATCCACGCCATCGAAAAGGCTCAGGCACTGGGCGCGAAGGTTGTCACGGCATCGGACTCCGGCGGCTTCATCGTCGACGAGGCGGGCATCGACCTGGACCTGCTGCGCCAGATCAAGGAAGTTGAACGCGGACGCATCTCCGAATACGCCGAGCGCCGCGGAAGCAAGAAGGTCTCCTACGTCGAAGGCGGAAACGTCTGGGATGTCCAAGGCACCGTAGCGCTGCCATGCGCCACCCAGAACGAGCTGGGCGCCGCCTCTGCAAAGAAGATGGTGGCCGCCGGCGTCGTAGCCGTGGCTGAAGGCGCGAACATGCCGACCACTGCCGAAGCTACTTCGGTGTTCCAGGACGCCGGAGTTCTCTTCGCTCCAGGCAAGGCGGCCAACGCCGGCGGCGTGGCTACTTCGGCTCTGGAAATGCAGCAGAACGCCAGCCGCGACTCCTGGTCCTTCAACCACACCGAGCGCCGCTTGAGCGAGATCATGGTCGGCATCCACGACCGCTGTGCAGCTACCGCCGACGAGTACGGCATGCCGGGCAACTACGTTGCCGGCGCCAACATTGCAGGCTTCGTGAAGGTCGCCGACGCAATGCTGGCACAGGGCTTGATCTAGGCCCCAGCAGCCGCTGCCTTCCGATCACCCGGGGTGTAATGAGTGCAATATCACTCTGCGCATCTCGGGTGATTGCATTTTTGCAACAATTTATTCGTTTTGCGTCGTCGCTCATGTGTTTCGTGATGCGAAAGTTACCAAAGTGCGATTAGACTAGGACAAAGCAAACGTGAATCTGATCGCCGTTGTTGATCCTCAGTCGTGTAAGTTCACGTGCGCTAGTCACGCGACGAATCAGAGATCAGCGTCAGGAGAATATCCCGCATGCAGGATAAACAGAATTTTGCAGGAGCCCGTTTCATGACGGTGGCCGAAGTGGCCGACATGATGCGTGTTTCCAAAATGACCGTTTATCGCCTGATCCACGCAGGTGATCTTCCTGCGGTTCAGTTCGGTCGCTCCTATCGCGTTCCAGAAAACGCTGTGGAGTCCTACCTGCAGTCTGCGGCTATTGATCCGCAGCGCGGCACCGGTTCTCTCGGTCGATAAGCCCAGCGGTGGTCAGAGTATGGCCGAAAAGCGGGTAATCTATTAAGGAACGTTTAACGTCCGGTCAACCTTTCCGTATGCCGCAATGCATGTGGTGCTTTTGGGTTGGCGCATTTATTTAGTTTGTGAGGAACCAGTATGGGCTCTGTTATCAAGAAGCGCCGCAAGCGTATGTCGAAGAAGAAGCACCGCAAATTGCTTCGTAAGACCCGCCACCAGCGTCGCAACAAGAAGTAAATTTACTTCGAGCAGCTTGCCGTTAGGCATTCATCGCCACCGCATCAGGATTTACTCCTGGACGGTGGCGATTGCTTTTTCCTGTTTGGCCCGGCCCGGCCGCCTAGAAGCCGCTGCGGTCCTTGAAGGACCGCTTGAGCGCCCAGATGAATCCGATGACTCCGGCGGCCTTCAGGCTCAGCTTTGCGGCCCGCTGGCCCTTGCGGAAGTCGTAGACCTGCCAGCCTCTGCGCTTGGCATAGGCGCGTAGGCGCGCATCGGGGTTGACGCAGACCGGATGCCCGACGGCTTCGAGCAGGGGCACATCGTTGTAGGAATCCGAATAGGCCCAGGAATTGGATAGGGAGATCCCGCGTTCCTTGGCCAGCTCCCGCACAGCCTGCGCCTTTTCGGCGGCGTGAAGAATCGGCGTGGCAAGAGACCCTGTATACAACCCGTCCTCGCGGTCGACCACGGTGCCGAGCGCTCCAGAGAGGTTGAGCCGCGAAGCAATGACATTAGCGACTTCCACCGGGGTGGCGGTGACCAGCCATACTTCGCGTCCCACTGCCCGGTGCTGGTTGGCGATCGCTACGGTTCCCTGCCAGAGCTTCGGCGCGATGTACTCGTCGTAGATTTCCTCGCCGATCTTTTCGATATCGGCGACTAGGATGCCTTTAACCAGAAGCAGCGCACGGTCGCGGATGGCCTGGATATCGCCAAGGTGCTCGCCTCGGGCGACAAAGCGCAGCTGCTTGAGTGCAAACCACATGATCTCGCGCAGGTGGAAGAACTTGCGTTCATGGAGCTTTCGGGCCAGTAGATAGGCCGAGGCGCCCCGGACAAGAGTGTTGTCGACGTCGAAGAAGGCGGCAACGCCCTCGGCGCCGTCGGTCGGTGCAGTGGCGGAAGCAGGATTGGTGGAAGACATTTGCTCTAGCTTATCAATCCGCGGCTCCTGCCCTGGCCTTTGGAGATCACCGTTGTATTACGGATCACCGGGGTGCAAAACGTCGTCGAGTTTAAGACCCTCCAAGGCCCATGAGATTATGAATAGGTGAGTACTTTGCATGAAATTCAGCTGCTTGTCCGCCAGGGATGCCATCTGTGCCAGGCTGCGCGGGAAACCGTCCACGACGTGACGCAGCGCTTGGGCATGCAATTTACCGAATTGGACATCGACGAATATCCAGCGCTGCTTGAACGCCATCATGAAGAGGTTCCCGTCCTGCTGATCGACGGGCAGGTCCGCGACTTCTGGACCATCGACGGCGCGCGCCTAGAGCGCCTGCTACAAACATCATGAGCCTGTACGAACTTCCGCCAGGACAGGAGAGCTGCCGTGGCCGAGGCTGAAGCAAAGGTGCTGCCCGAGGCTACCGTCGCACGCCTGACGCACTACCTGCGGGCGCTGAATGCGCTGGAGGCGCAGGGCCTTGAACGCACCAGCTCCGGAGTCCTGGCCAAGGAAGCGGGAGTGAATCCCGCAATACTCCGCAAGGATCTCTCGTGGCTCGGCTCCTACGGGACCCGCGGCGTGGGCTATGTAGTGCGAGAGCTGGCCGAACACATCAACAACACCCTGGGACTGAACCGGGATTGGCGTGTGCTGATCCTCGGAGCCGGCAACTTGGGCCGTGCGCTGAGCGGCTATGCCGGTTTTGCGATCCGCGGCTTCAAGGTCCAGGCGATCCTCGATGTTGACCCTGCAATGATCGGTTCGCGCGTTGGCCAGCTTCAGGTTGAAGACAGCCGCGATCTGGCATCGGTAGTCGAACGCGAAGAGATCAACATCGCGGTGCTCGCGGTGCCGGGGCAGGCAGCCCAGGACCTGATCTATGAACTCTCTGACCTTGGCGTGAATTCAGTGCTTTCCTTCGCGCCGAAGCCTCTGGTGGTACCGCGCGGAATGAACGTCCGCCGGGTGGACCTGTCCACCGAGCTGCAGATTCTTGCCTATCTTGCCGTCCAATCCTGAATCGGCTGAGCGTAGTTAAAAACGGGTGGTGCCAGGCATCCTTGCGGATACCGGGCACCACCCGTTGTCAGCTGCGGTTCGCAGTCTCTGGCTCTTTAGCGGTAGCCGGCCATGCGGGCCCTGCGGCGGGCAATGATGTACTCGGAGGACGGACGCAGCCAGGAGAAGACGACTCCTGCCACTCCGCAGATGACGCCCAGCAGAGTCAGCGCGATCAGCAGTCCGGCCTGGCCGCCGCCGAAGGTGGCAATGGCTGCCAGGGTGCTGGCAACACCCATGACCGAGAGCACGGCAAGAATGGTGGCAACCACGCGCATCGCGTTCACGCCGCGGCCCACGAAGAAGCCGACCAAGAAGTACAGGCCGACGCTGATGACCAGGGAAACCACCATGAACCCTGCCAGCGTCGAGTGGATCTCGTTGACGAATGCCTCAGGGCTGCTCATCATCTGCTGGATCATCGGATCCTCGGACGCACCCGGTGTCGAGGCCATCTGACGGTCGAACTCATCCTTGATGGCGCTCCACTGGGAGCTGAACATGTTCATGAACAGGTCCGACTGGAAGACCAGCCAGTTGGCGACCGCGCTGATCACGCCGGCGGCGAGGATCAGCAGGAAAGCCCACTGCAGGGTCTGCGGACGCTCTGCCGGTGGCGGTACTGCGGCATAGCCTCCCTGCTGCTGTGCATAGGGGTCGAAGGCAGGCGGCTGGCCAGGCTGCTGCCCGTAGGGATTTTGGCCGTACGGCGCCGGCTGCTGGCCATAGGGGTTCTGGCCGTAGGGATTTGAAGCATTGGACCCGGCATTGGGGTCGTAGGGCTGGCCCGGTTGGTTCGGATCGTAGTTGCTCATAACCGTCCTCGATAGGTTGGTGCAGGTGTTGATGTGCCGATGTGCTTGCTTAATCCCAAGCGTAGTCGCCGCAGATAGTGATGCACCCCATCCCAAAGGATGGTTTTTCTATTTGCGAATCCCATGCAAGCCCTGTGAATCGTTGACGGGGGCCACATTATTCATCTTTAAGGTTGATTCTTTGAGACACTGGAAGCATGCCTTTATCGACTGTTCATTTGTTGCGCCATGGGGAAGTTCACAACCCAGACCGCGTTCTGTATGGACGAATCCCAGGCTTCGGGCTTTCCGACCTCGGATTCAAGATGGCCGAAGGGGCTGGCGCCTATTTCGCCAAGCACCAGGAACGCGGCGGCCGCATCGTGCGCTTGGTCGCCTCGCCGTTGATCCGGGCCCAGCAGACCGCCGCTCCCACCGGGCAGGCGCTTGAACTGCCGATCCTCACCGATGACCGCGTCATCGAAGCCGAGAACAAGCTGCAGGGCCTGTCGAACGTGGCCACGCATCTGAAGAAGCCGGAATACTGGCCGCTGCTGGTCAACCCGCTCAAGCCTTCATGGGGCGAGCCCTACAAGCAGCAGGTCGCCCGCATGCGCGAGGCCATGGACTTCCACCGCCACGAAGCGGTGCAGGAGCACGGCCCGGACGCCGAAGTAGTCATCGTCAGCCACCAGCTGCCGATCTGGGTGACCCGCCGCGATGCCGAAGGCAAGCCGCTGTGGCACGATCCGCGCAAGCGCGAGTGCACCTTGGGATCGATTACCAGCTTTGATTTTGAAGGGGACAAGCTCGTCTCCGTGCGTTATACCGAACCGTGCCCCGAGCTTTTGGCGGGCGCCGCGAACATTCCTGGAGCTTAGAGCAAAATGATTGATCCTGTGCAGAATCCTCGATCGCTGTCGCGGCGCACCATGCTGCGTTCGCTGATGGTCGCCGCGGCAGTGGTGCCGCTGGCGGCGTGCGCGAAGGAAGATTCCCTGACCAAGCAGGCAAACAGCGGCGATGGCAAAAACTATATTGCCGGCGACGGCGCGGTCCAGGAATACGCGTTGGACCAGCGCACAGACCCAGTGGACATCAAGACCGAGACCTACCACGGCACCAAGGTGGACACCGCTGCATGGCAGGGCCAGCCGGTTGTCTTGAACTTCTGGTACGCGGCCTGCGCCCCGTGCCGCATTGAAGCTCCCGATCTGAAGAAGCTCGCGGACGAATTCAAGGGCAAGGTGCATTTCCTGGGCGTCAACGTGCGCGACGAAGCAGAGGCGGCCAAAGCCTTTGAACGCACCTTCAACCTGCCCTACGAATCGGTGCAGGACACCAGCGGAGATATCCAGCTGGCCATGACCAAGTATGTGCCGCTGCAGGCGGTGCCGTCCACGCTGGTCCTTGACCGCAAGGGCCGGGTCCGGGCCCGCGTCATCGGCGCCGTGGAACCGGGCACGCTCAAGGCGCTGATCAACACCGCCATGACTGAAGAGCTGTGAGCTGAGCGTTGACCTCTAATCCCTTTGCCGACATCGTTCTGGACGGCTCGCTGCTGCTTGCCGCTCCGGTGGCTTTGCTGGCCGGACTGGTGTCTTTCCTGTCTCCCTGCGTGCTTCCGCTGGTGCCCGGGTACCTGGGCTACGTCACCGGCCTGACCGGAGCCGACCTCAAGGAGCACCGCCGCGGCCGCGTCGTGCTGGGCGTGCTGCTGTTCGTGTTGGGCTTCTCCGTGGTGTTCATCGCCGCCGGAGTGCTGTTCAGCCAGGCCACGGCATGGCTGCGCTTCAACGGCGGCTGGGTCACCCAGGCGCTGGGCTTGGTAGTGATCTTCATGGGCATCGTGTTCATGGGCGGCTTCTCGTGGATGCAGCGGGACGCCAAGATCCACAAGCGCCCGCCGGCAGGACTGTGGGGAGCCCCGGTGCTGGGGCTGACCTTCGGCCTGGGCTGGGCGCCGTGCATCGGCCCGACCCTGTCCGCGGTGCTGATCATGTCCACCGGCGTGGACGCGAACGTGGGCCGAGGCGCGCTGCTGACGGTGTTCTACTGTCTGGGGCTCGGACTGCCGTTCCTGCTGATCGCCTTCGGGCTGCAGCGGGGAATGCAGGCAATGAACTTCTTCCGCCGCCACCAGCTGCTGATCATGCGGCTGGGCGGGGGTCTGCTGATTCTTTTGGGCGTAGTGATGGTGACCGGCCTGTGGGGCAACTGGGTTACCGAATTGCAAAACTGGTTTGCCAATGAAGTGAGGTTGCCAATCTAATGGCGAAGAACAAGCGAAACGCCAAGAACGCGGGGGATGCCCCGGCGCTTGGCTTCGTCGGATCCATGCGGTGGATCTGGACGCAGCTGACGTCGATGCCTACCGCGCTGTTCCTGCTGCTGCTGCTGGCAGTCGCCGCGGTGCCGGGCTCGATCTTCCCGCAGCGTTCGGCGAATCCCGAGGTTGTCGTCCAGTACCTGGAACAGCATCCGGTGGCAGGCCCTTGGCTTGATAAGTTCCAGATGTTCGAGGTGTACTCTTCGGTCTGGTTCTCCGCGATCTACCTGCTGCTGTTCATTTCCCTGGTTGGCTGCATCCTGCCGCGCATCAAAAAACATGCCAAGGCGCTGCGCACTCCGCCGCCGCGCACCCCAGCCAAGATGCAGCGTCTGCCGCAGTACACTTCGCTGGAAATCATCGAGGGCGAATCCGACACCCCGGATGACGACCAGGTCATCGAGGATACTTACAAGATCCTGAAGAAGCGCGGCTACCGGGTGGAGCGCCGCAAGGATGCCACCGGCCGCTCGGTTGCTGCTGAACGCGGCTACATCAGGGAAATCGGCAACATCCTCTTCCACGTTTCGCTGCTGGGTGTGCTCGCCGCCGCAGGTATCGGACAGTCCTTCGGCTACGGGGGCCAGCGCGTTCTGGTTGAGGGGGAGACCTTCGTCAATTCCCTGGTTGCCTACGATTCGTTCACTCCGGGCTCCAGCTTCTCCGCCGATGACCTGCCAGGCTACTCGGTGAAGCTGGATAAGTTTGACATCGTCTTCGACCGCGAGTCCAAGGACTACTTCGGCCAGCCGATCGACTTCACTGCACACGTACAGGTTCGAAAAGACGCCGATTCCCAGCCGGTCGAAGAGGAGCTGAAGGTCAACAAGCCGCTGCGCATCAATGGTGCCGACGTCTACCTCGTAGGCAACGGCTACGCTCCAGTGGTCACTGTGCGTGACGGCAAGGGAAATATCTCCTACTCCGGTCCGCTGGTATCCGTGCCTCAGGACTCGGTGTACACCTCGCTGATGGTGCTCAAGGTGCCTGATGCATCGCCCGAGCAGCTGGGCTTCCAAGGATTCCTGCTGCCCACCGCAGTGATCGGTGAGGACAACATTTCCCGCTCGGCGGACCCCAATGCCATCAACCCGCTGTTGCAGCTCAACTCCTTCTACGGAGACCTCGGACTGGATTCCGGCAACCCGCAGAACGTCTACGTCTTGGATACCGACAAGATGAAGGAGCTGAACAACCGGAACCTGAAGGCTGGCGGTATCTCGCTGGCTGCTGGGGAAACCTACGAGCTGCCGAACAACCTCGGCAGCATCACCTTCGACGATCTGAAACGCTACGTCGCACTGGATGTCAATTATGATCCAGGAAAACTTCCGATCGCGATCTTCGCAGGTCTAGCATTGCTTGGCCTGATCGTTTCGATGTTCACCCCACGCCGCCGCGTATGGGTCAAGCTGATCAACGAAGACGGCAAGCGTAAGATCGAATATGCGCTCCTAGCCCGAGGCGAAGACCCCCGTCTAGAACGTGAAGCCGTCGAATTACAGAAAATCTTTGACAAGGCCTGGCCGCTAGCCAGCCAGGAACAGGATCTAGGAGCCGTAAATGGGTAGTAACGCAGGCGCGTTGGAGCCGATCAACGAAACACTGGGAATGTACAGCCAGCTGTTTATGCTGCTGGCAGCCATGGCATATGTTGTGGTGTTCGTATTCTTCGCCTTGGATTTGGCCAAGTCGAACAAGACCATTGCCGAGATGGACGCAGCGGCTCTCAAAGAAGATGAGAAACTGTTGGTTGGAGCCGGGGTAGGCTCTGTCTCGAAGATGGGCCGCGGACGTCGTGGCGAAGAAGTTCGTCCGGACCGTGTCAGCGAAGACATCGTCTCCGACAAGATGAACTATACGAAGCTGTCGGCAAACCGTCCGATGGCTCGCATCGCGGTCGCCCTGATGTGGCTTGCGATGCTGCTGCACGGTTTCGCAGTGGTCTCTCGCGCATTCGCGGCCCACCGTGTGCCGTGGGGCAACATGTACGAGTTCATGACCACCGGCGCACTGGTTGTTTCTGTCGTGTACCTTGTGGTGCTGTTCTTCAAGGATCTGCGGTTCGTCGGCAGCTTCATCTCAGGCCTTGTTACCCTGATGCTTTGCAGTGCCACCATCGGTTTCCCAACTCCAGTTGGCCACCTGGTGCCAGCGCTGCAGTCGCCATGGATCGTCATCCACGTATCCATTGCAGTGGCTGCTTCAGCCTTGTTCGCGATTTCCTTTGCCATGAATGTGCTGCAGCTCATCCAGCATGCACGTATGAAGCGAATCGCGACCGGCCAGCAGGACAAGCTGCCTTTCATGCGTCTGGTACCTGGTGCCGGCGCCCTAGAGAACTTCGCCTACCGCATCAACACCATCAGCTTCGTTATGTGGACCTTCACCGTGATTGCGGGTGCAATCTGGGCAGAAGCCGCATGGGGACGCTACTGGGGCTGGGATCCAAAGGAAGTCTGGTCGTTCGTGATCTGGGTCGTCTACGCAGGCTACCTGCACGCCCGCGCAACAGGTGGCTGGACAGGCCCACGTTCCGCCTGGTTGTCCATCATTGGCTTCCTCTGCGTGGTCTTCAACTTCACTATCGTGAACATCTTCTTCAACGGCCTGCATTCCTACGCAGGCGTGTAGAACCGAAGCAAGAAACACTATGACAAGAGCCCAACCGAAAGGTTGGGCTCTTGTCATTGTTAGTGGGATTGCTTTTGACGCTGGGCATCGGAATGAACAGAAAAATCGTTCATTTCTGGTCTGCGAGTGACTTTGTCAGTTTTACGAAGCCTCTGAATCGGTGAAGCCCATTTCGGCAAACCCGAGCCTTGGGCGACGAGCAGAGAGACTGAAATGAACGAAAAAAGCGTTCACTGGCGATCTTGGACAGAGTTTGCCAATACCCAAGCTGACAGAGGGTGGGGGAAACGGCCAGAATGTGTCGCCCGGCAGTACAAGCCTTTGGACAACAATGAACGATAAAATCGTTCACTGTAAATCTGGGATGGACTCTTGCTCAGTTTTTGAAGCACTCAGACAGCCGATCCCTAGAGAACACTGCGCAAAGGCATGAGGGACAACAAGAAGCCGATGAAAGTGAACGAAAATTTCTTTCACTAGTAATTCTGGGACGCTTGCGCCTGCCAACAGCAACTTTTGTACGCGGTAGGGGAAGAGACACGAGCGCAGCTGGCTATGGGACGGTGAAAGCCCATTAAGAATGAACAGAAAAATCGCTCACTGGCTTGCGTGAGGGTTTCTGGGCTCTGTGATGAGAGTAGTTGAAACCGTCGGGGATGGTCGTCTCTGGGCGGCAGCTATTCGCCGACAAAATATAGGTTGGGCCCGTCAATGCGGTCCTCGTCATCAATTCCCAAGAGCCACTGCAAGTGACGGGTGATTTCCATCCGCGGACGTTCTGGAGTCTTGCTGGCTACACAGTCGAAGTTCTGGATGCTCATAACCGAACCTGGGACTTCTACACAGGTCTGGCCCATCGGCGAGTACCACGTTGCTGCTCCATCCGGCGTGTACCGGTAGTTCCAGCCCAGAGCATGCTTGAACATCTGATGCTGCTTGCACAGCAGCTTCATGTTCTTACGGTTCGTCGACCCGCCTTTGGCCCAGTCGTCGATGTGGTCTGCTTCTGAATGCTCCGGACTCCGGTTGCATCCGGGAAATTGGCAGCACTGGTCGCGGTAACGCAGAAGGTCCCGCATGGCCTGTGGCGGGCGGTACTTGCTGCGTTCTACGTCGATAACCGCTCCAGTCCAAGGATCTGTGAGCACTCGCAGCATGGATGGGGCGTCTGCGGCAAGTTTGAGGGCCACGCCCATGGGAATTGGCCCGTAGCCTTCCAACTCTGCCAACCCCTTCTTTTTGTCGGCGAGCAGCTCTATAGCGGGAATTGTGACGGCCACTTTCGTGTGCAGCGTGCTTCCGCCCCCTGCCGGCCATCCATCGATAAGTGCGTCGCGGAGAGAGTCAAAGCGCAGCTGGTCGGCAGTGCGGCGTGCGTCGGCTGGCTGTTCTTTCTCCAGTGTGCTGAGGTCTTTGAGATGGTGGTTCAACGTGTTCATGACAGCGATGAGATCAGGAGCAGGACCGCGCATCAGTATGGCTGCCATCCCGTTCTTTTCGGCCCAATAGGAGACCTTGCGGTCTTTGGCGCTCTTACGGTGGCGTTCTTCCAAGCTGGTGGGGTGCAGTTTTTCGCGAAGACGGCGAGCTCGCTGGGCAATCGCAGTGTCGGTGATATGCGCCTTGGCTGCAGGCAACAGCTGATGTTCCATGCGCGCCATGTCTTGTTCGTCAAGGCCACGGGTGTACTTGACGATGTTCGAGGCCGCTTTGCTGGTGATGATACCGCTTGCCAAGGCATCCAAGGTATTCGGCAGAAGATGCCGCAGGGTTTCGGCCTCGGCAAGCCGGGAGAAAGTATGCGAAGTAGTTTCCCGGGTTGCCAAGGCAGCTTCGGCGACGAACGAGGTGCGAGCGGTGTTCGCGTCGTCGGTATTGATGCGGTAGAAAAATTCGCTGACATTGGTCAGCCAGTCCGCTTCGCTCATGCCCTGGGCGAGTGCTTCTTCCTTGGTGAGCGCGCCGGGTTCGTCGATCCGTGCGTTGTCGGAGCGGACTGCTGCTTCCGCACGGCACAAGTATTCGAAGGAATCTGCCATGAGCACAGATTCAGAGGCATCAATCATGGAACGCAGCCGGCTGATGAGCGCTAGACGGGTGAGGCCAGTTGCGGGGTCCAAGGAGGGAGTGATGCCGGCAAGTTCCTCAACGGTGTCCTTGAGCCGGGAAAAATAGAGGTCTTGGGTGAGGGCGGAACCCCAATCGCCGTCATTGCCGGCGGTATTGCGCTGTCCCGGTGTAGGGCCGGGCAGAAGGTTGGGATTCAGCGGTTCATCATCGTCGCTGTCGGGGTGATATCTGTTGTATGCCATGGGTTAATTATCCCGCGAAAACCCGATGGTGTGTATGGTTTTGGGTGTATCAATAAGGTATCAATCGAATATGCATTCGAATATAAGATTGCGATTCAACAACGAAATGCTGTGCCGGGAACGTCGAACTGACGTCGAATCTAGTTGTCGGAGGAAGCCGATCCGTTGCCGTCATTCGAAGCGTTCTTGTCCTTGCCTCCCTTAGAAGGACGTTCCGAAGGCTTGCTATCCTCCTGCTTGGCCTCGCGTCGCTTGAGTTCTTCCTCACGGGCGTTCAGCTCGTTTTCGCGCTGCTGCTGGCGTCGCCAGACTTCAAGCTGGCGGAGGAAATCTTCGTCGTCGTCTGGAGCGTGGGTGGTCTGCGGATTGTAGTTCGAGGTGTTCTGCGGGCGGCCCAGGGCAAACCACAAACCGGCGCCGATCAGCGGAAGGAAGACGATCACCGCGAACCAAGCGGGCTTTGGCAGTGAGCGAACTTCCTGCGAATCAGAGCGGGCGCATTCAATCAGCGTGTAGATCATCAACGCGACCGAAATCAATGCAGCGAAAATTAAGAAGCGGACCATGCTTCCAGTCTAATGAAAATACTCCTCACAGGTTCATCGGTAGACTTTAAAGCATGCAGCTTCTGAAATATACCGTGCTTCGACTGGGGATTTTCCTGGTCGTGTTCCTTGGCCTGTGGATGGGCCTGAAGTGGCCGATCTTCGTCGCTGGCCTGATCGGCCTGATCGTTGCCTTCGCAGTGTCCTACCTGTTCTTCAACAAGCTGCGCATCAGCGCCGGCCAGGACGTCGGCAGGGCGTTCAACAAGACCAGCGCCAGCAAGACCAAGAAGCAGCTGGATGATGAGGCGGTCGAGGATGCCTTCGACGACGCGCGGCGCAATCCTACGGATCCTACGGCATAGCCGAACCGTCCCTGCCATGCAGGGGCCGAGAAGAAACGCTCCGCCGCTTCAACGTGATTGTTGAAGCGGCGGAGCGTTTCTTGTTGCGTGGTTAAGGAGCGGCTAGACCAGCCACAGCGGAAGGATGATTGCGCCGGCGAAGAGCAGCGCGTAGACCATGTTGACGATGCCGGTCTGCTTGAGCACGATCACGAGCTTGCGCAGTTCCGGTTCGCGCAGCATGGTCAGCGAGGGCGCAATGGCAGGCAGGAAAGTCACCAGCACCAGCCACATCCACGGGTAGGTTCCGGTGACCAGCAGCGGAAGCAGGATGGCGATGGCGAGCATCAGCACGTAGCTCAGGCGGGCATTGTGCTCGCCCAGGCGCACGGCCAGGGTAATCTTGCCGACTTCCTTGTCGGTGGGGATGTCGCGCACGTTGTTCGCCATCAGCAGCGCGCAGCCGATCAGGCCGGTGCCCACCGCTCCGAGGATCGAAGCCGGGTTGACGTGCCCGATCTGGGTCAGCGTGGTGCCCATGGTGGCGACCAGGCCGAAGAAGATGAACACGTAGACATCGCCCCAGCCGCGGTAGCCGTAGGGGTTCTTGCCTCCGGTGTAGCCCCAGGCGGCGAAGATCGCGGCCACGCCGATGATCAGCAGCGGCCAGGTCTGGGAGAGCACGACCAGCGCCAGGCCCAGGGCGGCTGCAGCCCCGAAGCAGGCGAACGCCGCATTGCGCACGTTCTTCGGCTCGGTCAGCCGCGAGCCGGTCAGGCGCAGCGGGCCCACGCGGGCGTCGTCGGTGCCGCGGATGCCGTCGGAATAGTCGTTGGAATAGTTCACGCCGATCTGCAGCAGCAGGCCCACGAGCAGGGCAAGAAGGAAGTTGACCCAGTGGAAGACGCCGGTCTCGCCGACGGCTGCGGCGGTTCCGATGACTACCGGGGCAATGACGATGGGCAGGGTGCGTAGCCGGGCACCTGCAACCCACTGGGAAAGTGTGGCCACTTTCGATCCTTTCGCGGCGAACCAAAAAATTCGTACCCTCTAGTTTCCCGCGAAACCCTTGGCAAGGCGAATCGGGGGCTACTTCGACCCGCGCAGCGCGCCGATGACTTCCTGCCGGTTGTACTTGCCGTTGGGCAGCTGCGGCAGGCCGTGGGGGTAGTGCCGCAGGTATTTGGGAACTGATTCCTTGCCCAGGGTTTGGCGCAGTGCCTCGAAGGCCTCCGCGGTGGCGGTGGGCCCGGAGTAGGCGAGGCCGACGGCCTGGCCCCACTGGGCATCGGGCACGGCGACCACCAGCACCTGGGTGAAGAACTCCTCAAGCAGGCCCTCGATCTTGGCGGCGGAGAGCTTGACGCCGCCGGTGTTGATGACGTCGTCGATCCTGCCCTCGATGTGCAGCCGGGAGCCGTTCACGGTGCCCAAATCGTCGGTCAGGTACCAGCACTCGCCGTCGCGCTCCACGAAGTGCTCCGCGGTGGCCTGCGGATTGTCAGCATAGCCGTCGGCGAGCATCGGTCCGGTGACCAGGATGCGGCCGTCCTCTTCGCGCAACTTGACCCCCGGCAGGGCAGTGCCGTTGTAGACCAGGCCGCCGCAGGTTTCCGCGGAGCCGTAGGTCTGGAAGATCTTCAGCCCGTGGTGGCGGGCGGCGGCGAGCAGGTCCTTGCTGGCCCGCGCCCCGCCGAGCAGGATTGCGTCGAAGCGCTTGAGCGCGGCGATGGTTTGCGCGCTCGGGTTGTCCAGCAGCCGGGCCAGCTGGGTGGGGACCAGGGCCGTCAGGCGCTTGGAATCGACCATCTGCGCCGCGGCCGAGGTGAAGTCCTCGGCGGAGAAGGAGCCATTGGACTCCATGACCACCGGCTTGGTGCCGGCGAACAGCGAACGGGTGAGCACCGAGATGCCGGCGACGTAGTGCACCGGCAGGGCCAGCAGCCACTGGCCCTCGAAGCCCAGGAACTCGGCGGTGGCCTGCGCGCTGGAGGCCATCGCGGTCACGCTCAGGACCGTGCGCTTGGCCCTGCCGGTGGACCCGGAGGTGCGCACCACCACCATCGGCTCGTCGAACCCGGGCAGCGCCTGGGCATCGAGCAGGTTAAGGCTGAACCCGGCGGGCATGCTGGGATCCGCCACCACTTCCACCGCCGGCCCGCCGTCGTTCGCGGCGTTGGCCAGGGCCTGAAGCAGGGTGAGGTGGGGTGCGTCCATCGCGGTGCTCCTTGGCTGCCTAGAAGTAGTACGGGTGGTTGGACCAGTCAGGGTCGCGCTTGCCCAGGAATGCGTCGCGCCCCTCCACCGCCTCGTCGGTCATGTAGGCCATGCGGGTGGCCTCGCCGGCGAAGACCTGCTGGCCTGCCAGTCCGTCGTCGGCCAGGTTGAAGGCGAACTTCAGCATGCGCAGCGCCTGCGGGGACTGGCGGGCGATGTCCGCCGCGTATTCCAGCGCGACCTCTTCGAGGCGCTCGTGGTCCACCGACTCGTTGACTGCGCCCATGCGGACCATGTCATCGGCCGAGTATTCGCGGGCCAGGAAGAAGATCTCGCGGGCCGCCTTCTGGCCCACCTGGCGGGCCAAAAGGGCCGAGCCGTAGCCGGCGTCGAAGGAGCCGACGGTGGCGTCGGTCTGCTTGAACTTGCCGTGCTGCTTCGAGGCGATGGTCAAATCGGAGACCACGTGCAGCGAGTGCCCGCCGCCGGCGGCCCAGCCGTTGACCACGCAGAGCACCACCTTGGGCATGGTGCGCATCAGGCGCTGCACCTCAAGGATGTGCAGGCGCCCGGCGCGGGCCGGGTCGATGGATTCGCGGGTCTCGCCCTCGGCGTAGCGGTAGCCGTCGCGGCCGCGGATGCGCTGGTCGCCGCCGGAGCAGAAGGCGAAGCCGCCGTCCTTTTCCGAGGGGCCGTTGCCGGTGAGGATGACGGTGGCCACGTCGCTGGTCATGCGGGCGTGGTCCATGGCTCGGTAGAGCTCGTCCACGGTGTGTGGGCGGAAGGCGTTGCGCACCTCGGGGCGGTCGAAGGCGATGCGCACCGCGGGCAGGTCGCGGACGATCCCGCCGTTCTCATCGCGTTCCACCTGCCGGTGGTAGGTGATGTCGGTGAAGCCGAAGCCTTCGACCACGCGCCAGCGCACGGGGTCGAAGGTGTCGGAAACCTTGGCGGGCAATGCTGAATTATTCTGGCTACTCACCCTATGAATGCTAGCCGTTTGCGCCGCGAATTACTCCTTCTGCGCGTCTTCGCCATGCGGCACCGTGGCCAGGATGCCGGTGTCCAGCGCGTCGGGGATCTGCGTGCCGCGCAGCGAGGCGCCGGCAGTTTCCGGCATGAACTTCACGGCGACGACGCCGATCACGCAGGCAGCCATCATGTAGACGGCGGGGAAGAGTAGGAAGCCGGTGGAGTTGATGACCGCCTCGTTGACCATGGCGGCGGTGCCGCCGAAGAGCGCGGTGGCCACGTTGTAGGTCACCGCGAAGCCGGCGAAGCGCACATGGGAGGGGAACATCGCCGGGAAGGTGGCGGTGATCGTGGCCAGCTGCGGGATGTACAGCAGGCCCAGGATCGCGAAGGCCAGGATCGCCAGGCCGAATGACTGGCCCATGAGCCAGAACATTGGCAGTGCCAGCACGAACAGGCCGATCACCGAGGTGTACCACATGGGCTTGCGGCCGATCTTGTCGGACAGGGAGCCGGCAAAGGGGATGACCGCCATCATGGCGACCTCGCCGATCAGGATCGTGGCCAGAGAGGCGCTGGAGCTCAGGCCCAGCTGGGTTTCAAAGTAGGTGGGCATGTAGCTGAGCAGCGTGTAGTTCACGACGTTCAGCGCGATGACCAGCCCTGCCATGGTCAGGATCGGGCGCCAGTAGGTGAGCACCAGTTCCTTCAGGGTGCCGCTGTCCTGGGTTTCGCCTGCCTCTTCCAGTTCCTGGAACACCGGGGTGTCTTCCAGCTTGCTTCGCAGGTACAGGCCGATCAGGCCCATGGGCAGCGCCAGGAAGAACGGGATGCGCCAGCCGTAGGCCATCATTGCCTCTTCGCTCAGGGACAGCTGCAGGGCCAGCATCACGGCGGTGCCCAGCGCAAAGCCGCCCAGGGTGCCGAATTCAAGGAAGGAGCCGAAGAATCCGCGCTTGCGGTCTGGCGCATATTCGGCCATGAAGGTGGCCGCGCCGCCGTACTCGCCGCCGGTGGAGAAGCCCTGGATCATGCGCAGCAGCACCAGCAGGACCGGGGCGATCACGCCGATGGACTGGTAGGTGGGCAGCACGCCGATCAGGAAGGTGGCTCCCGACATCATCAGGATGGTCAGCGCAAGGATCTTCTTGCGCCCGAGCTTGTCGCCCAGCGGGCCCCAGACCAGTCCGCCGAGCGGGCGGACCAGGAAGGAGAGGGCGAAGGTGGCCAGCGCCATGATGGTGCCGCCCTCGGTAGGGAAGAAGTGGGCGGTGATGTAGGTGACTGCCACGGCATAGACGCCGTAGTCGAACCACTCGGTCATATTTCCCATGGCCGAGGCGGCGGTGGCCTTGCGCACCTCGGCGCGGCCTGCAGAGGTTGTCATATCCGGGCCGATCTCGTGCTCGAGGTCCGGGGTGAATGGTTGGCTGTTCTCCGGTTGCATATCTGCTCCGATGTTTCTCAGCTTTTCCGTCGACCGGATGCCCGGGGCGGCGGTGAAAAATTTTCCAGCCCCGGTGACGGTCCACGATCCGGGCATGGCCCGGAGTCGGTCAGCCACCGAGAATACGCATTGCTTTTTGTAAATTCAATGGTTGACAAGGTTTTCATAAGGTTTGCATTCGGATAAACACCCCGATAGCCGACGCGGGCTAGGCGGCAAAACGGGCGCTGGCCTAGGGTAGCTGGCAGAAAGTGTGACGTGCCCCGCCTTTATTATTGAACGAATGGTCGGTAAGTTAGGGTGTTGAGCATCACTACAAATTTTGGCGCAAGGGAGCAATCATGGCCGAGGCATTTCTCGTAGGCGGAGCACGTACCCCAGTAGGCCGCTATGGCGGAGCACTGAGCTCGGTGCGTCCGGACGATCTGGCGGCGCTGACTATCCGCAAGGTCATCGACGACGCAGGCATCGACCCTGCCCTGGTGGACGAGGTCATCTACGGCAATGCCAACGGCGCTGGCGAGGAGAACCGCAACGTCGCCCGCATGGCCTGGCTGCTGGCGGGCTTCCCGGACACCGTCCCGGGCATCACCGTGAACCGTCTGTGCGCCTCGGGCATGAGTGCCATCACCATGGCAAGCCACATGATCAAGGCCGGCGCGGCTGACATCGTCGTCGCCGGCGGCGTGGAGTCCATGTCCCGCGCTCCATGGGTCATGGAGAAGCCTTCCAAGGCCTTCGCCAAGCCGGGTGCCACCTTCGACACCTCTATCGGCTGGCGCTTCACCAACCCGCAGTTCCTTTCCGGCGAATACTCGCGCGGCGGCAAGGCGACCTTCTCCATGCCTGAAACCGCCGAAGAGGTGGCCCGGGTCTACAACATCTCCCGCGAGGCGGCCGACCAGTTCGCTGTCGAATCCCATGCCAAGGCCATCGCGGCCATCGAGGCGGGTCACTTCGTGGACGAGATCGTCCCGGTCACCGTGAAGGGCCGCAAGGGCGACACGATCGTGGACACCGACGAAGGCCCGCGCCCGGGCACCACCCTTGAGGTGCTCTCCAAGCTACGCCCTGTCGTCGCAGGCGGCTCGGTGGTCACTGCGGGCAACGCCTCCTCGCTGAACGACGGCGCCTCGGCGATCATCGTCGCCTCCGAGCGCGCCATTGAAAAGTACGGGCTGAAGGCCCGCGCCCGCATCGTCGACGGCCAGGCCGCCGCGCTGGCCCCTGAAATCATGGGCATGGGCCCGGTCCCATCCACCCAGAAGGTGCTCTCCCGCGCGGGCCTGGACATCTCAGCCATCGGCGCCATGGAAATCAACGAGGCCTTCTCCACCCAGTCGCTGGCCTCCATGAACGAGCTGGGCGTGGACCCGGCCATCGTGAACCGCGACGGCGGCGCCATCGCCCTAGGCCACCCGCTGGGCTCCTCGGGCTCGCGCATTGTGATCACCCTGCTGAACCGCATGGAGCGCGAACTTTCGGGCGAGGGCCGCAAGCTGGGCGTCGCCACCATGTGCGTGGGCGTCGGCCAGGGCACCGCGCTGCTGGTGGAGGGCGTCTAAATGAGCTTGATCGAACAGGCCTTCGCCACGCTGAAGATCAGCGAAGGCCCCGACCGCGTCTGGGTGCGGCTGCACCGCCCCGAGGTCCGCAATGCCATCGACCAGATCATGGTCGACGAACTGCACCAGGTGTGCAGCTACCTGGAACGCGAGCCGAAGATCCTGATTCTCGCCGGCACCCCGGGCACCGCCCCCACCGAGCAGAAGCCGCGCGGCTCCAAGGGCATCTTCGCCTCCGGAGCTGACATCGCCCAGCTGCGCGAGCGCCGCCGCGACGACGCGCTGGCTGGCATCAACTCCACCATCTTCGACCGCATCGCCAAGCTGCCGATGCCGGTGATCGCCGCCCTTGACGGCTACGCGCTGGGCGGGGGAGCGGAGCTGGCCTACGCCGCCGACTTCCGCATCGGCACCGAGGATCTGCGCATGGGCAACCCGGAGACCAACCTGGGCATCATGGCCGCCGCCGGAGCCACCTGGCGGCTGAAGGAGCTGGTGGGCGAGCCGCTGGCCAAGGAGATCCTGCTGGCGGGCAAGGTGCTCACCGGGGCCGAATGCCTTGAGGCCAAGCTGATTACCGAACTGCACCCCGCCGAAGAGCTCGATGCCGCGGCCGAGGCGCTCGCTGACCGGATCGCCGCCCAGGACCCGCTGGCGGTGCGCATCACCAAGTCGGTATTCCACACCCCTCGCGAGGTGCACCCGGTCATCGATACGTTGGCCCAGGGCATGCTGTTCGAGTCGCAGGCAAAATTTGACCGTATGCAGGCATTCTTAGATCGAAAGAAGAAGTAAGCATGAGCGAAGAGAAGAACTTCATCGAAGGCGCGCTGCCTGAAACCATGGGCGTGCTCGGCGGCGGACGCATGGGCGCCGGCATTGCCCACGCCTTCTTGGTCAGCGGCAGCAATGTCACCGTGGTGGAGCGCGACGAGGACTCGGCTGCCGCGGCCTACGAGCGCGTGGCTGAATCAGTGGACAAGTCGATTGCCCGCGGCGCCGTGAATGAGCCGCGCGAGCAGATCCTTGGCCGCTTCAAGACCAGCACCCAGTATGCCGACTTCGCCCCGGCGCAGCTGGTCATCGAGGCAGTGCCCGAGCTGTGGGACCTGAAGCTCACGTCGCTCAAGGCGGTAGAAGCGGTGATCGGCCAGGACGCAGTGCTGGCATCGAACACTTCCTCGCTCTCGGTCAGCGGCTTGGCCGAAGAGCTGGCGCGCCCGCAGAACTTCCTGGGCCTGCACTTCTTCAACCCGGTGCCGGCCTCCACCCTGATCGAGGTGGTCATCGGCAAGCAGACCAATGAGCAGCTCGTCGACGCCGCCCGCGGCTGGGTGCAGGGCCTGGGCAAGACCGCTGTAGTGGTCAACGACGCCCCCGGCTTCGCCTCCTCGCGCCTTGGCGTAGCCATCGCGCTGGAAGCCATGCGTATGGTGGAAGAGGGAGTGGCCAGCGCCGAAGACATCGACAATGCCATGGTGCTCGGCTACAAGCACCCGACCGGCCCGCTGAAGACCACCGACATCGTCGGCCTGGACGTGCGCCTGGGTATCGCCGAGTACCTGCATGAGACCCTGGGCGACCGCTTCGCCCCGCCGCAGATCCTCAAGGACCTGGTGGCCGAGGGCAAGCTGGGCCGCAAGACCGGCCAGGGCTTCTACACCTGGTAGGAACCTGTCGGCTGGATGCACCGCCGGCAAAAACCGCCCGTTGAACTCTTTGCGAGATCAACGGGCGGTTTTTATGTGCGCCGAAACCTGGCTAGACGAACATGGTTGCCAGCAGCGAAGAGAACAGCTGTTCAGCGTCGCGTTCCAGTCCCTTTGAGGTGAAGAAGTCGCAGACGTTGATGCAGTCGCGGTGCAGGAAGTCCAAGCCCTGCACATTGCCCAACAGGTCCACGCACTGTGGCACATCGATGATGACCAGGCGCTCGCCGGCCACCAGCATGTTGTAGGCCGAGAGGTCGCCATGGGCAATGCCCAGACTCACCATGGATTCCATGGCCCCGGCCAGCTGTTCCCACAGGGAAGCAAGCCGGGGATCGTGGCGCGGAATCTGCTGCAGCCGGGGCGCCGCGGCGCGCTCGTTGTCAGGATCCGCGATGAACTCCATCAGGATTTCGGTGCCGTCGATCTGCACCGGGTAGGGGACCGGGACCCCTGCCTCGTGGCAGCGGCGCAGGTAGGTCCATTCGGCGCTGGCCCACTGCAGCGAGGAGACTTCCTTGCCGTAGGCGGAATTGTTTTTCACCGCGCGGTTATCGCGCGAGCGCCTGGCCGAACGGCCCTCGCTATAGGCCTGGGAACGGCTGAACTGCAGATGCTCGCGTCCGCGGTAGCGCTTGGCCGCCAGCAGCGTGCTGCGCTCTTCGGTGGCCCGCTCGACAAGGAAGACGTCGCCTTCCTTGCCGGTTTTCAGGATCCCCAGCTCGGTATCGATGGCGGCTGCATCCTCGATAAGCCACGACGGGTAGGGCTGAGGGCCGCGGCAGCCCTTCTCCACCGAAGGCCAGGTTGAATGCCGCTGGTTGTCGCCCAGCTCGTCGTAGTCGACTTCGTCCCAGACCGGCTTGCGGCGAAGGTTTTTGACGCTGGTTTCTTCGAGATCGAAGGTGCTGTGGTTCAGGTGGTTAGTTGTGGCGGATTCGCCGAAAGTGTAAGACACAATGAGTCCTTAAAAAGAGGGGAAGAATGCGCAAAAAGGCAACGAACAATCATCGGTACCCCTCCTTAGATAGAGTCATTGGTAAATATCAATGACTTGAACTCTACAGTATTTCTCGGCTGTGATGCAATGGATTTATGAGCGAGGCAGTGGACTACCGCAAACAGGACGAGGATCTGCATTGGGACGGCGCGGTGAATGCGCGGCACATCTGCGGGCCGTTCTATCGCATGGGCCGCCAGGAATGGCTGACCGATCGCGGCTGGGAACAGCTGCGCGAGGATGGCGTGGTAGTAGTGATCGATCTGAGAAACCTCGGCGAGGTGCACCGCCGGGACTTCGATCCGCAGATTTCAGAAGACGCTATGCGAGGGATCAGGATCGTCAATCTTCCCCTCGAGGAGCCTGGCAACCAGCGCTTTGAGGCGGTGGCAATTCCCTATATGAACCACACGAGCATGTACCGGCTGGTCTGCGAAGAATTCGGTGGGCATCTGCGAGCTGTCTTTGAGGAACTGTCCCGGGGCGAGGGAAAGAGCGTCATCCACTGTTCGGCAGGCCGCGACCGCTCCGGGCTGGTGGCCACGCTGCTGCTGGATCTTGCCGGGCGCCGGGATGAGATTCTCATGCATGACCAGCTGGCGGTGCGGGGGATCAACGAATGGCACAGGGTTTCGCCGCGCAAGCATCCCTATGAGTCCCACCGCGGCGAAGCGGAGCTGGCCCAGATGATCGCAGAACGCGCCGTGGAGCTGGAGCGGTTTATTGACTGGCTGGGCAGCGCGGAAGAGTACCTGCGCGGCGTGGGATTGCCGCTGGCCCGACTGGAGCGTTTGAAGCAGCTGGCAACAACAGAAATGGGCTGACAGCGCGGCCTGTATTTCGCTAGGCTCGTGGCATGGACGGACAGCTTGTGCATCATGGACTGAACTACGTAGAACTCACGGTCACGGATTTGGCCGCGGCGAAGGAGTTCTATGCCGCCGCCTTCGGTTGGAAATTCACCGATTACGGGCCCGAATATGCGGGGTTTACCACCCCTGGCGGCAGCGCAGAATCCGGAGGGCTGCTGCTTGCCGCGCAGCCCAAACCAGTGGGAGGCCCCTTCGTCCTGCTCTATTCGCAGGACCTTGAGGCCTCGGCTGCGGCGATTGAGGCCGCCGGGGGATGGATCAGCACACCAGCCTATGAATTTCCAGGGGGACGGCGGCTGCACTTCGTCGACCCCGCCGGCAATGAGCTGGGCGTCTGGGGGACTCACTAGGGCTTGTCGACCACCATGTTGCTGATGCGCATGGTGCAGATGCGGCGCTGCTGCTCATCGGTGATGACGACTTCGTGGCTGGTCATGCGCCGGCCGAGCCGAATCGGGGTGGCGGTAATGGTGATGACTCCTTCCCGCGCGCCGCGGTGGTGCGTCGCGTTCACATCGACGCCGACCACTGCCTTGCCAAAGGTGGACGCATATTTCACCGCGGCCCATGAGCCCACTGCCTCGCCGACGGCCAGGGAGGCGCCGCCGTGCAGCAGCCCGAAGGACTGGGTATTGCCGCGCACCGGCATGGTAGCAACGACTTTCTCCACCGATTCCTCGATGATGCGTACGCCCATTTTCCGGTCGAGCTCGCCCAGCTTGATGATCCATGGCTCGCTTGCGGCTTCGTGCTGCTCCTGATTGCTCATATCTTTGGTCCTTTGGGGTGTCGGCTATCACGCTTGGCTGTTATGGTTAACAGTAATACTGACCGACCGTTCAGGAAGGAATTGCGTCGATGACGACAGCCCAGATTGGTGTAGTACCTAGTTTCATCGCAGGACAGTGGGTTACCCCCGCCGCCGGCGGCACCGAGGTGCTTGATGCTAACACCGGTGAGCTCTTGGCCACCGTGACCAAAGAACCCCTCGATGTCGCAGGTGCCGTGGCGTACGGACGCACCACCGGCCAGCGCGAACTTGCCAAGCTTTCACTGCACGAGCGTGCCCTGAAGCTGAAGGAACTTGCACTTCATCTGAATGCGCACCGCAAGGAACTCTACGAGATCTCCTTCAAGACCGGCGCCACCAAGATCGACTCCATGGTGGACATCGACGGCGGCATCGGCGTGCTGTTCACCTTCTCGTCCAAGGGCCGCCGCGAATTGCCCAACAGCAATGTCATCCTCGACGGGCCGACCGAGCCGCTGAGCAAGGACGGGTCCTTCATCGGCACCCACATCTACACCGCGCTGACCGGCGTCGTCGCACAGGTCAACGCCTTCAACTTCCCGGTGTGGGGCATGCTTGAGAAGTTCGCCCCGGCCTTCATAGCCGGCGTGCCGACCATCGTCAAGCCAGCCACCCCGACCGGCTATCTCACCGAAGCTGTCGTGCGCCTGATGCTCGACTCCGGCCTGCTGCCGGACGGCTCGCTGCAGCTGCTTTCCGGCTCGGCCCGCGATTTGATGGACCACCTGGACTACCGCGATGTCTTCGCCTTCACCGGTTCGGCCTCCACCGCCAGCAAGCTGAAGTCCCACCCGAATGTCATCGACGGCGGCGTGCGCTTCAGTGCAGAAACCGACTCGCTGAACGCCGCCATCCTGGGCCCGGATGCTGTCGAGGGCACCCCCGAGTTCGACGCCTTCATCAAGGTTGTCGTCAACGAGATGACTGCCAAGGCAGGCCAGAAGTGCACCGCCATCCGCCGCAACATCGTGCCTGCAAGCCAGGTGGATGCCGTCATCGCAGCCATCGGCAAGCGCATCGACGAGCGCGTGGTCATCGGCGATCCCCGCGTCGAGGGCGTCACCATGGGCGCTCTGGCATCCCTGGAACAGCTGCATGACGTGCGCGCCGCGGTCGAGGACATGCTGGCTGCCGGCGGCGAGCTCGCCTACGGCCGGCTGGATGCACCTGCTGTCCGCGTGGCGCCTGAGAAGGATGCAGTGGCTGAGCAGGGCGCCTTCATGTCCCCAGTGGTGCTGCGCTGGAACGATGCCAAGAACCCGATCGTGCACTCCCGCGAAGCCTTCGGCCCGGTCAGCTCCGTGATCGGCTACGACAGCATCGAGGAAGCAGTGCAGCTGGCCGCCATGGGCTCCGGCTCGCTGGTCGCCACCGTGTGCACCAACGACCCAGGCTCAGTGCGCGCACTGAGCCTGGGCATCGCCGGCCACCACGGCCGCGTGCACATCCTGAACCGCGAAACCGCGCGTTCCACCACCGGCCACGGTTCGCCGGTGCCACACCTGGTCCACGGCGGACCAGGCCGCGCAGGCGGCGGCGAGGAGCTGGGCGGCATCCGCTCGGTCAAGCACCACATGCAGCGCACCGCCGTACAGGGTTCGCCGAACATGATTACCGCCCTGACCGGCGTGTGGCACACCGGCGCCGCCCAGCAGCTGGCAGGCGCCGAGGAGTTCGGCGGCAAGGCGGAGAACGTGCATCCGTTCCGCAAGTCGCTGGCTGAGCTGAAGATCGGCGACGGCTTCGCCTCGCCGCTGCGCGAAGTGACGCTGGAAGACATCACCGCTTTCGCCAACGAAACCGGAGATACCTTCTACGCCCACACCAACCAGAAGGCCGCCGAAGCCAACCCGTTCTTCCCGGGCATCGTAGCCCACGGCTACCTGCTGGTTTCCTGGGCTGCCGGACTGTTCGTCCAGCCAGCTCCGGGTCCGGTGCTTGCCAACTACGGCCTGGAGAACCTGCGCTTCATTACCCCTGTGGCGGCCGGCGACTCGATCCGCGTCACTTTGACCGCCAAGAAGATCACCCCGCGCGTCACCGACGAATACGGAGAGGTCGCTTGGGACGCCGTGCTGAACAACCAGAACGGCGAACTGGTCGCAACCTATGACGTGCTGACCCTGGTGGAGAAGACCGACTCCACCTATGCCAACTGGGAAGGCTAAAACCCAGCCCGAACAGCCGTAGGCTCCGCTTGGCAGCAGTGTGAACTGCTGCCAAGCGGAGCCTTTGCCGTTAGCACTAGCAATGGGGCTGCGTTGAAACAGGTGGTTGCCTGCTTCACGGCGTTCTCGATTCAGTGATGCAGCGAGGAAACCGCGGTAAGGTTCCACCATCAAGCTGCTCAATGCAGTTCCGTTTCGCGAAGTTCGAGGGGCGGCAATTCATCTGGCCGCTGGGAAAGGACGGGAGGTGTTCACTGCGATGAAAATTCCAAGAATTCGCTTGCAGGTAGATGCCATGGAGGAGCCCTTTCAAGAGAACCTGCAGGGGGACGAGCCTGAAGAGAATCTCAGGTACCCAATGGATGCTCCGTTCGGCGTTGCCAGCACCGCGTGGGCCACGATGTTCGACGTGCGGATTGGCTACCGCGCGATCTTCTTTCCCTCCCAATTCGAGAGGACTGGCGACTTGTTCTCTATAAGGATCAAGTCGCCGGGCTTTGTCGAAACGGACCCGAGATTCATCGGAAAGCAGTGCATAGAAATGGAAGAGTTCGATGAGCTGGCGGCACGGGCGGCGGTAGGCGATATCGTGGCAAGCAGCGGCCGCCTGACATTTCAGGGTGCGATGCGTGCGCTGGAGAAGTACTTCCATATCGATGACCCGTAGCCGTAGGACAAACAAAAGGCACCAGCTGTGAAGCTGGTGCCTTTGCGCGGTGTGAGGGGAAAACTACTTTTTGTTCTTCTCGTTGAGCTTGTCCAAGGCGGCCTTGGCTGCCGCCTGAAGCGCGAGTTCTTCTTCTGTCGGTTCGGTCTCAGAGGCCGCTGCAGGAAGGCCGCGCCACAGGAAGAATCCGTAGAGCGCCGCGATGGCGGTGAAGACCTGGAGGCCAAGCATGCCGAGCACGGGGTTCAAAATGAAGTAGACAACGACGTTGACGATGGCGCCGACGGCCAGCAACAGCCAGCCTGCGCGCACGCCGCGGGCGATCAGCACGAAGGAGGCAAATAGCACTGCCTCGGCAAAGTACATGACCCAGATTTCCTTGGTCGCGCTCAGGTAGGTGCCGCTGATCAAGAAGACGTTGAAGCGCAGCGCCACCAGCAGGATGACCCCGGCAATGAGGCCGACGACTGCGGTGATGGTCAGCGGGGATTTGGTGACCTTGCGGATGAACTTCCCCTTGAGCTCGAAGCGGGAGAAGCGCCACAGCCCGAAGATCGCCAGCAGCAGCAGCGGAATGCCGTAGAACAGGGCGAAGAGGTCGTACTTCATGGCGTTGATGATTGGACCGGCGAAGACCGCCATGATCAAAGCCCACCAGCCGAGGTCGTTGCGGTGCGCCAGCAGGAAGGCAGAGATCACCACGAACAGTGCGCTGACTGCATAGAGCACGATCTGGACGCCAGAATCGGTGCTCAAATTCAGCTGGAAAAGACTATCTAAAATTTGTTCCACAATGCTTCTTTAGGTCAGTTGAATATGGCTCGACGGGCGCGCAAGGCACCGATACGATGCTAGCTGTGAATCCTGTGAGGAGCACAAGTTAATTCGCCTTGACCCCGGTTCAGCCGGTGCGAGTTAGCTCACAACGCATCAATGCCCCGGCTAGGTGGCCGGGGCATTGATGGCTAGTGCTTGGGGTGCAACCCGTCGAAGAGCAACGTGATCGCGTGGTTTTCCAGCGTTACGGCGTCGATCGGACCATCGAGGCGGTACCAGTCCACGACCGAGTTGATCATTCCGAACAGCAGGCGGGCAGTGGACCGGGGCTCTAGATCCTGGCGGATCTGCCCGTCCTGCTGGGCTAGCAGCACCAGTTCGGAGAGCTGGCGGTCCATCTCGCGCCGGCGCTGCAGGGCTGTGCGCTCCAGCTCGGTGTTCCCGCGCAGCCGCAGCAGCAGGGTGACGTAGGCGCGCTTGGCGATTAGGATGCGCACGGTGGAGCGAAGGAAGAATTCCAAGCGCTCTTCTGCGCTGCCCTCGTGCTTGTTGACCTCGTCGATCATCGATTCCAGCGGAATCAGCGCCTCGTCGAGCGCCAGACGCAAGAGGTCTTCTTTGGAAGGGACGTGGTGGTAAATCGCGGACTTGCTGATCCCTAGGCGATCAGCGAGCTTACCCATTGAAGTGGCATCGTAGCCGTGCTCATTGAACGCCTCGACGGCGATCTGCAGAACGGTTTCCTGGTCGTAGCCGGGACGGCCTCGTTTGGCTGGCTGTGTCACTGTGTGGGTAGATTCCATAAC
Source organism: Glutamicibacter uratoxydans (assembly GCF_006539925.1). Taxonomy (GTDB): domain Bacteria; phylum Actinomycetota; class Actinomycetes; order Actinomycetales; family Micrococcaceae; genus Glutamicibacter; species Glutamicibacter uratoxydans. Next base: position 146,361 of record NZ_BJNY01000004.1, read on the forward strand.
TCCTCGATTATTCCACGTCCCTTTCCAATTAGTTGTTGCGCAGGTCGTAGATGCGCTTGAGCTTGCCCATGGAGCGCTCCAGGGACTCCGGCTCGACCACGTCGATCGCGCAGGAGGAGCCCACGTGGATCTTGATCAGCTTGGCAAGCTGCTTGGCGGCGTTGACGCAGTCCTCGGAGCTGGCATCCGCGCGGCGCTCCACCTTGACCGCCAGCTGGTCCATGCGGTCCGGGCGGGTGAGCACCAGCTGGAAGTGCGGCGAGAGGGCCGGCACCTTGAGGATCAGCTCCTCGATCTGGCTTGGGAACAGGTTCACGCCGCGCAGGATGATCATGTCATCGCTGCGCCCGGTGATGCGGCCCATGCGGCGGTGGCCAGGGCGGGAGGTGCCGGGCAGCAGTCGGGTTAGGTCGTGGGTGCGGTAGCGGATGATCGGCAGGGCCTGCTTGGTTAGCGAGGTGAAGACCAGTTCGCCGTGCTCGCCGTCCGGCAGCACCTTGGTCTCGTCGAAGGCGTCGAGGATCTCCGGGCGGAAGTGGTCCTCCCAGATGTGGCTGCCGTCCTTGCGATCGTTGGACTCGCCGGCCACGCCCGGGCCCATGACCTCGGACAGGCCGTAGATGTCGCAGGCGTCGATGTCGAACATCTCTTCAAGCTCGTGGCGCATTTCCTCGGTCCACGGCTCGGCACCCAGCACTGCCACCTTCAGCGAGGTGGCGCGCGGGTCAAGGCCCATGCGCTGCATGGCGTCGCCGATGGTCAGCAGGTAGGTGGGGGTGCACAGGATGGCATCCGGGGCGAAGTCCTTGATCAGCGTGATCTGCTTTTCGGTCTGGCCGCCGGACATTGGGATCACGGTGGTGCCCAGGCGCTCGGCCGCTGCGTGCGCGCCCAGGCCGCCGGTGAACAGGCCGTAGCCGTAGGCGTTGTGGACCTTCCAGCCCGGCTTGACGCCCGACAGGCGCAGGCAGCGTGCACCGAGCTTGGCCCAGTCGTCCAGGTCCTGCTGGGTGTAGCCGACCACGGTGGCGCGTCCTGTGGTGCCCGATGAAGCGTGGATGCGCACTACCTCATGCTGCGGCACAGCAAACATGCCAAAGGGGTAAGTCTTGCGCAGGTCTTCCTTCTCGGTGAACGGGAAGATCTTCAGGTCGTCCAGAACCTTCAGGTCGTTCGGGTGCACGCCGGCGTTGTCGTACTTTTCCTTGTAGTACGGCACGTTGTTGTAGGCGTGGTGGAGGGTTTCCTTCAAGCGGGTGAGCTGGATCGATTCGATCTCGTCGCGGCTCATCATTTCTTCTGGATCCAGCGGATTCGGCAGCGAATCGCGATCAGTGTTCTGGGACATGCTCGTTCTTTCGTGTGGGTGTGGCGAGTTGGTGCGGCAGCCGTGTGGCTCAGCGGCTCTGCGGCTTGGGGACGGTGCGCGAGCGTCCGCGGAATTCGGCGATGGTTTCAGCCGTGCCGTCGGGGCGTTCCTGGGTGATGGTGATGTCGTAGATGCCGCTGCGGCCCTGCTGCGAAACGCGGCGGGCGTTGGCTGTCAGCAGTCGGCCCGGGATGCCCGGCTTGAGGAAATTGATGTCCACTCCGGAAGCGACGGTGATGGTCTCATCCGAGCCCTCGGCTGGATTGCAGCTCAGGGCGAAGGCGGTGTCGGCGAAGGCGAAGATCATTCCGCCGTGGGCAATGCCGAATCCATTGAGCATTTCCTGTCTCAATGTCATGGTGATGACGGCCTTGCCGTCGGAGACTTCTACGACCTGGATCCCCATCCATTCGGAGGCGTAGTCGTTTTCGAGAATTGCGTGAGGCAGCGGCTTTTCAACCTGTGTTTCGCTCATTGAGTTCCTTCGCCGATTTATTTACCGAACGATCATTAGGTAATAACAAAATGTGAGCTAAGTCAAGTTTCGGACAGCTATCGTCTACATGATGGGCGCGAAGGAAGCAAAAAGTCTTAGGCGCCGAAAAGATCCTTGTGCAGCGCGAGGATGAAGGGCTCCTTGGTCCGGTTGTAGTCCATGACTAGGCCGTTCTCTCCATCGGAAGCAGCCAGTGCCGCGGCGGCTTCACGCTTGACTGCCGCATAGGCGGCGCGGTCGGCGGCATCGGTGCGCAGGTGGTCGCGGAAGAGCAGCATGCGCAGATATTCCGGGCTGCCCGGGTTGAAGATGTGGATGTTGGCCGGCGCCAGATTCGTTGCTTCGCCCGGCTTGAACATGCGGTGCGCGTACCAGCCAGGTTCGCGGTGCCAAAAGACCAGTCCGGCTGCGCGCAGTTGGGGAACATAGCGATCTTCGTCATCAGCATCGGGCACGATCAGGGTGACGTCGATGATCGGCTTGGCGGGCAGGCCCAAGACCGAGGTGGAGCCGGTGTGCTCTATGGCAAGAGCCGAGGCTCCCAGCGCCGCGGCGATGACTTGGCGGATGTCTGCAAAGTCCTGGCCCCAGCGTGCTTGGGGCTCAACGATCTTCACCAGACCGCGGGAGAGCGCGCCGTCGACCTCCTCATAGCGGGGGTCTTCGGTGGGCTGTTCAAGCAACAGCTGCGAGTGGGGCAGGGTGCACAGGTAGCGCTGGGTGCCCGGCCAGCGTGGATCGGCGGCCGAATCTGAAATGACGCAGCCGATGGCGCGGTAGAACTCGATGGCGTCGTCGTCGGTGGTGGCCCACACCGCCTTGCGATAGCTGGCGCGCAGCTCATTCATCAGCCGGGATGCCAGGCCCTGCTGGCGGTGCCCGGGCAGCACCGCAAGATATTCCACGCACAGCGCGTAGGCATCGCTGTGGCGGTAGGCGGCCAGGGCGATGACCTGCTCTTCCTCATCGAAGCAGACGAGGACGAGCAGGCCCGCGCAGTGGTCGAATAATCCTTGCAGGGCCGGTTCGTCCACTGGGTCGGCGGCCAGCGCCAGCAGTTCGCGCACTGCCGGATCTTCGCGGTAGTCGTTGATCTGAATGTGGCGCATGGCCGCCTTCCTAGTGGTGGTTGCTTACTTCAGTTCGCTGCAGCCCAGGGCATCGAGGATGAATGCGTAGTCCCAGGCGCGGGACTTCCACGACTCGTAGCGTCCCGAGGCACCGCCGTGGCCGCCGTCCATCTCGGTCTTCAGCACGATCGGCTCGGCGCCGGTGCCGATCTCGCGCAGCTTGGCCACCCACTTGGCAGGCTCCACGTAGAGCACGCGGGTGTCGTTCAGCGAGGTGACCGCCGCGATCTTCGGGTAGGCCTGGGCGGTGATGTTCTCATAGGGGGAATAGGAGAGCATGTAGTCGTACACCTCCTTGTCCTCGATCGGGTTGCCCCATTCCTCCCATTCCAGGGCGGAGAGCGGCAGGTCCGGATCCAGGATCGAGGTCAGCGCGTCCACGAACGGTACCTGGGCCACGATCGCCGTGTACAACTGGGGAGCCATGTTGGCGATGGCGCCCATCAGCAGGCCGCCGGCCGAGCCGCCCAGAGCTGCAATGCGCTGCGGGTCGGCGATGCCGGCGTCGACCAGGTGCCGGGTGGCGTCGATGAAGTCGGTGAAGGTGTTCTTCTTGTGCAGCTTCTTGCCCTGCAGGTACCAGTTGCGACCCAACTCGCCGCCGCCACGCACGTGGGCGATGACGAAGATGACGCCGCGGTCCAGCACGCTCAGGCGCGGGATGCCGAATCCCGGATCCATGGAGGCCTCGTAGGAGCCGTAGCCGTAGATCAGCACCGGGGCGGGCTTGGAGGCGTCCAGGTCCGCGCGGCGCATGATGGTCAGCGGGATCTTGGTGCCGTCCGCCGCGGTGGCCCAGTCGCGGGTGGAGATGTAGTTGGCGGCGTCGAAGTCGTTGACCGGGGACTGCTTGCGCAGTTCCAGCTGCAGGTCATCGAGCCACAGGTCGTAGACCCGGGCTGGGGTGAAATCTGCGGTGTAGCTGATGCGGATCAGCGGGGCCTCAAGATCCGCGAACACCGGGCTGGCGGTGAACAGCTCGTCCTCGAATTCCGGCTCGATGGCGGGGAGCTGCGCGGAGGTGCCCAGCGCGTTGAGTTCGATCAGCTGCACGCGCTCGCAGGTGTCGCGGCGCACCGAGAGCACTAGGTGCGAGCCGGTGAGCACGGTGCCCTCGATCTTCACGGTGTCCTGGTGCTCGACGATGCTCATCCAGGCGGCCGGGTCGGCGTCGGCGCCCAGCTGGTCTAGGGCTGCCAGGGACACCATGTTGTTCGGGGCATTGAAGTCGTGGGTGATCACCGCGCGGGCGTCGTCGCCCGGCATTAGGTCCAGGCCGTGCAGGATGCGCAGGCTGCGCGGGACCAGCAGCTGGATTCCGGCCTGCGGGTCCAGCAGGTCCAGCACGCTGGTTTCCGAATATTCGGAGTTGCCGCTGGAGATCATCAGCTTGGTGCGGTCGGGCGAGAGCTCGAAGCCCAGCCACATGCCTGGATCGTCTTCCTGGAAGATGACTGCGTCCTCGGCGGCGGAGCTGCCGATCTTGTGGGCGCGGATCTGGTGCGGGCGCCAGGTTTCGTCGACCACCGTATAGAACACCGTGGAGGAATCCGGAGAGAAGGCCAGGCCGTAGAACACGCCCTCGATTTTGTCTTCCAGCAGTGAGCCGGTTTCAAGGTCCTTGAGGTACAGGGTGAAGCGCTCGTCGCCGGCGTTGTCCACGCAGTAGGCCATGAGGGTGCCCTCTTCGTTCACCGCCATGCCGCCCAGTGAGAAGAAGGGCTGGCCCTCGGCCAGCGCGTTGCCGTCGAGCAGCACCTGCTCATCGGGCAGCGCCGCGGCGGCGTCGATGACCGGGGGAGTCCACCCGGTGCGCAGCTCGGCAGACTCATGGGCCTTGACGCGGCACTGCAGGGTGTAGGGCTTGCCCTCTACCGAGCGGGTGAAGTACCACCAGCCGCGCCGGCGGGTGGGCACCGACAGATCGGTCTCCACGGTGCGGGCCTTGATCTCATTGAAGATCGCATCGCGCAGCGGCTGCTGGCCGGCGGTGATTTCATCGGTGTACGCGTTCTCGGCCTGCAGGTGCTCGATGACCTTCGGGTTCTCCTTCTCGCGCAGCCATTCGTAGTTGTCGACGAAGGCGTCGCCGTGGAAGGTGCGGGTGACGGGGATTTTCGGCGCAATAGGCGCGGCTGCCGCGCGCGGTTCAGAAGTCATACTCCTATTGAATCCCAGATCAATTCGGTGCGGTACGAAGCTATGCTCAGCGCGGACAAGTCCGGGTGCCGGCGAGTGCGGGAATGTGCGAGTTGGGCGCGGTGACGCGCGGGAAAGGCCGAAAGGGTTTTTTCAGGCACCTGTTCGCCCTAGGCTTACAGGGATAGGAATCAATCCGCACCGCGGGCCACTCGCCCCAGCCTATGAGAAAGCGATTGAGATAAGTGGAAAACACAAAGACAGCGCCCCGGCCGCGCCTGCTGACCCGATGGATCGCCGCACTGGCCATCGGCATGCTGGCACTGGTCGCCGGTGCACCGGCTTCCCTGGCCCAGGGCAGCGACAGCGTCGAAGGCAAGACCTTCGTCATCGGCACCGACACCACCTTCGCGCCCTTCGAGTTCCGCCAGGACGGCGAACTGACCGGCATCGACATGGACATCCTGAACACCATTGCCGAGGAAGAGGGCTTCAAGGTCGAGGTCCGCTCCCTGGGCTTCAGCGCCGCACTGGCGGCCCTGTCCGCCAACCAGGTGGACGGCGTGATCGCCGGCATGTCCATCACCGATGAACGCAAGAAGATCTACGACTTCTCCGAGCCGTACTTCGAATCCGGCGTGCAGATGGCTGTTGCCAAGAACAACGAGGACATCAAGGGCTACGAGGACCTCAAGGGCAAGACCGTCGTCGCCAAGACCGGCTCCGAGGGCGAAACCTACGCCAAGTCGATTGCCGGCAAGTACGGATTCCAGGTCAAGTCCCTTGACCAGTCGGCCACCATGTACGAGTCGGTGAAGTCGGGCTCCGCCGTGGCGGTCTTCGACGACTACCCGGTCCTCGCCTACGGCATCGCCCAGGGCAATGGCCTGAAGACCGTGACGGACAAGGTCCCCGGCGGCTCCTACGGTTTCGCTGTGAACAAGGGTGAGAACACCGCGCTGCTGGCGGCCTTCAACGACGGCCTGGCCAAGATGAAGGCCAACGGCGAGTACCAGAAGATCCTTGACAAGTACCTTGCAGATCCCGCAGCGGCCGCGCCGAGCAACTTCTTCGACCTGGTGGCCAAGTCCTTCCCGGCGCTGATGACAGGCCTGTGGCACACCCTGGTGGTCACCGCAGCGTCCTTCGCGATCGCCATGGTGCTGGGCCTGCTCTTCGGCTTCTTCAAGATCTCCTCCAACATCGTGCTGCGCGGCATCGCCACCACGTTCATCAACATCTTCCGCGGCACCCCGCTGCTGCTGTGGGCCTTCATGTTCTACTTCGGCCTGCCGCAGCTGCTGGGCGTGGGCATCAGCGTCTGGACCGCAGGCATCCTGACCCTGTCGCTGAACGCAGGCGCCTATGTTGCTGAAATCGTGCGCGGCGGCATTCAGTCGGTGGATCCGGGCCAACTGGAGGCTTCGCGCTCGCTGGGCCTGGGCTATGGCAAGTCGATGCAGAAGGTGGTCATTCCGCAGGCATTCAAGATGATGACCCCGTCGCTGATCAACCAGCTGATCATCTCGCTGAAGGACTCCTCGCTGCTGCTGGCCATCGGCTTCACCGAACTGCTCTACCAGGGCCAGCAGATCTACGCGGCGAACTTCCGCGTCACCGAAACCCTGCTGATCGTGGGCTTCATCTACTTCATTGCCATCATGGCGCTGACCAAGCTGGCCAACTACGCTGACAAGAGGTTCAACAAGTGAGCAACGTCAAGATCCAGGTGAGCGACCTGCACAAGTCCTTCGGCTCCAACAACGTGCTCAAGGGCATCGACTTGGACATCGCCGAGGGCGAAGTGGTCTGCGTGATCGGCCCGTCGGGCTCCGGCAAGTCGACGCTGCTGCGCTGCCTGAACAAGCTGGAGGACATCACCTCCGGAAAGGTCGTGGTGGACGGATTCGACGTCACCGACCCGAAGGTGGACATTAACGAGGTGCGCCGCCATGTGGGCATGGTGTTCCAGCACTTCAACCTGTTCCCGCACATGTCCGTGGCGGAGAACATCATGCTCGCCCCAGTGGAGCTGAAGAAGATGAACCGCACCGAGGCCCGGGCCAAGGCCCTGGAGCTGCTGGAGCGTGTGGGGCTGAAGGAAAAGGCCGACGCCCGTCCCTCGTCCCTGTCCGGCGGCCAGAAGCAGCGTGTGGCCATTGCCCGCGCGCTGGCCATGGCCCCCGGCATCATGCTCTTCGACGAGGCGACCAGTGCGCTGGACCCGGAGATGGTTGGCGAGGTGCTGCAGGTCATCAAGGAGCTGGCGGACTCCGGCATGACCATGGTGCTGGTGACCCATGAAATGGGCTTTGCCCGCGAGGTGGCAGACCGGGTGGTCTTCATGGCCGACGGAGTGGTCTGCGAACAGGGCAAGCCGGAGGACCTCTTCGGCAACCCGCAGCAGGCCCGCACGCAGGACTTCTTGTCCAAGGTGCTCTAGCTGCCAAACTGCACGATGCGCCCGGCGCCGCCCCGTGGAGGGAATTCCTCCGCGGGGCGGCGTTATTTAATACAGGTGGACATGCACAGCGCAGGCACAGCAAACTATAATTGTAGCTTCAAGTTTTATGGGTAGCGTGGTGGACGAGTTGTTGCGAAGCCGCTCGTCCCCGATGAATGACCAATGGAGATTGAAATGACCAACCGAAACAACCCACTGCTGACTTCCGTTGCCCTGCTGGTGCTGCGCGTCGCGCTCGGCGGAATCCTCATCGCCCATGGCTGGCAGAAGTTCTCCGAGTACACGCTGGCCGGCACTGCCTCCTCCTTCGAGCAGATGGGCGTGCCGATGGCCGCCGTTGTGGCCCCCGTGGTCGCAGTCATCGAGCTGGCCGGCGGCATCGCCGTGGTGCTGGGCGTGCTCTCGCGCGTCTTCGCCGCACTGATCGCCCTGGATATGCTCGGCGCGCTGTTCACCGTGCACATCTCGGCCGGCGTCTTCGTCGACCAGGGAGGCTATGAGCTGGTGGCGATCCTTGCCGCGGCAGGCATCGCCATTGCGCTCGCCGGACCTGGCAAGTTCGCCGTCGACCACCTGCTCTTCGGCCGCAAGCGCGCCAGCTTGGCAGCTGCCGCCGCCTAGCGCAGGGCGCGAATCGGGCCCCGGGGGAAATTTCCCCCGGGGCCTTTGTGCGCCGTTCGGCGGGTTCGGGCGGCCGCCGGCTCTTGAAACATGGGCAAAGACAGGGTTGCATGTTGACGTGACAGATCCCACTCTGACATACTGAACGAACGGTCAGTATGTAAATAGTTTTCAGTGAGGTGAACCCATGGCCCCGACCACACCGCAGGAGCCGGGACTAAATGCCGTCCCAAGCTACGAGGAAGAGCAAGCGCAGGCTCGGTTTGATGCGTTGATTGACAAGGATTCGCGCGTGGAGCCACGCGACTGGATGCCTGCTCCATACCGCAAGACCCTGACCCGCCAGGTCTCCCAGCACGCCCACTCCGAAATCATCGGCATGCAGCCGGAAGCCAACTGGATCACCCGCGCCCCATCGCTGAAGCGCAAGTCGATTCTGATGGCCAAGGTCCAGGACGAGGCAGGCCACGGCCTGTACCTGTACTCGGCCGCCGAGACCCTGGGTACGCCGCGCGACGAGCTCAACGAGCAGCTGCTGACCGGCCGCGCCAAGTACTCGTCGATCTTCAACTACCCGGCCCGCTCCTGGGCTGACATGGGAGCCATCGGCTGGCTGGTCGACGGCGCCGCCATCGCCAACCAGGTGCCGCTGTGCCGCGCCTCCTACGGCCCCTACGGCCGTGCCATGGTGCGCATCTGCAAGGAAGAATCCTTCCACCAGCGCCAGGGCTTCGAGATCCTGCTTTCGCTGTCGCGCGGCACCGAAGCCCAGAAGAAGATGGCCCAGGACGCCGTCAACCGCTTCTACGAGCCGTCGCTGATGATGTTCGGCCCACCGGATGACCAGTCGCCGAACTCCAAGCAGTCCATGGCCTGGAACATCAAGCGCTTCTCCAACGACGAACTGCGCCAGCGCTTCGTCGGCATGATTGCCGAGCAGGTCAAGGTCCTTGGCCTGACCCTGCCGGATCCCGAGCTGCGCTTCGACGAAGAGAAGAAGCAGTGGATCCACAAGGATCTGAACTGGGACGAGTTCATGGCAGTGATCAAGGGCAACGGCCCGGTCAACGCCCAGCGCCTGGAGCGCCGCCGCGAAGCACACCGCGAAGGCGCCTGGGTCCGCGAAGCCGCCGCCGCCTACGCCGCAAAGCAAGCACAAAGTGAGGTTGCCTAACATGAGCCAGAGCAATTGGCCCCTGTGGGAAGTATTTGTCCGTTCCTCCCGCGGACTCTCCCACGTCCACGCCGGATCGCTGCACGCACCGGATGCCGAAATGGCAGTGCGCAACGCCCGTGACCTATACACCCGCCGCAACGAGGGCGTGTCCCTGTGGGTTGTAAAGTCCAGCGACATCATCAGCTCCGATCCGGATGAGAAGGACGCCTTCTTCGAATCCCCACAGGGCAAGGACTACCGCCACGCGACCTATTACAAGGCCAGCGAGGGAGTGAAGCACCTGTGAACCACGACGAACTAGATGCCACCCTGGACAGCTTCGGAGATGCGCTGGCCTCCGCCACCCGCGTCACCCCGGGCAACGCCCTGCGTCCGGAAGACATCGCAGTGGACGGCGTTGCGCCCAGCGACGAGGTTGCCGCCTACGCGCTGACCCTGGGCGACGATTCGCTGATCCTGGCCCAGCGCCTCTCGCACTGGATCTCCCGCGGCCCGGAGCTGGAAGAGGACATCGCCCTGGGCAACATTGCCCTGGACGTTTTGGGCCACGCCCGCTCATTCCTCACCTACGCAGGACTTGCCATGGGCAAGACCGAGGACGACCTGGCCTACTGGCGCGAGGAAGAGGAATTCACCTCGCTGTGGATGGTCGAGCAGCCCAACGGGCACTTCGGCGTCACCATCGTCCGCCAGCTGATCCTCTCGATCTACCAGCACCTGCTGTACTCCAAGCTGGCTGAATCCGCTGATGAAACCCTTGCCGCCATCGCAGCCAAGGCAGTGAAGGAAGTGGACTACCACCGCGACCACTCCATCATGTGGACCATCCGCCTGGGTTTGGGCACCGAAGAGTCGGCAGAGAAGATGCGCCACGCGCTGGAAATCCTGTGGCCATACGTCGATGAGATGTTCCTGGACGAAGAGATCCACCGTACGCTGCCGGAGGTGGCAGTGCTGCCATCGAGCCTGCGCGAGGACTGGGACAAGGAAATCTCTGCGGTCCTGGCAGATGCCGGACTTGAGATCCCGGCCACCGGACAGGCCATGGCCCACGGCCGCCGCGGCGAGCACTCCGAGCACCTTGGCTACATCCTCGCCGAGATGCAGGTACTCGCACGCAAGCACCCCGGTGCCACCTGGTAACCAATTAACCAATGCTTTTGCCCGATAAGGGGGAACAGTCTTGAGCAAGCTGATCGCCGACACCGAGGATTTGTTCGCCATCGCCTCGAAGGTGAGCGACCCGGAAATCCCTGTGCTGTCCATCGCGGACCTCGGCATTCTGCGCGAGGTCAACGTGGGGGAGGGGAACGCCGTGCAGGTGGTCATCACCCCCACCTACTCCGGCTGCCCGGCCATGGACGTCATTTCCGAGGACCTGTACAAGGTCTTCGGCGAGGCGGGATTCGAGCAGGTCGAAGTGAAGCTTGTGCTGACCCCCGCCTGGTCCACCGACTGGATGACAGAAGAAGGCAAAGCGAAATTGGAAGCCTACGGCATTGCCCCTCCCACAGGGAAGGGGCATGCCGGGCGCGTGACACTTGGCATGAGCGTCAAGTGTCCGCGCTGCCATTCGCTGAACACCCGCGAATTGGCCCGTTTTGGATCCACTTCCTGCAAGGCGTTGTACACCTGCAAAGACTGCCTGGAACCCTTCGACTACTTCAAGGTGCTCTCATGACCGAACAAACCACACCAACCCGTCGCCGCGCCTCCTTCCACCGACTGACCGTCTCCAATGTCCGCCGGCTGACCAAGGACTCCATCGAGGTCACCTTCGCTGTTCCAGCGGAACTGAGCGAAGAATACGACTACGTTGCAGGCCAGTACGTGGCGCTGCGCAAGGAACTGCCAAACGCCGAAGGCGAACTGGTGGAGCTGCGCCGCTCCTACTCCATCTGCGCCGCGCCGACCGGCGACGAGATCAAGGTCGCCATCAAGCGCGACCTCGGCGGCCTGTTCTCCACCTGGGCCAATGAATCGCTGGAAGCAGGTGAGCAGATCGACGTGATGAGCCCTGCCGGTGCCTTCATCTCCAAGCACCGTCTGACCGAGATCAACGATCCGTCGGCCATCGACACCACCAACCAGGACCACTTTGTTGCGGTGGCCGCTGGTTCCGGCATCACTCCGGTGATGGCCATTGCCCGCACCATCCTCGAAGCCAATGAGAACACCCGCTTCGATTTGATCTACGCGAACAAGGCGGCCATGGACGTCATGTTCCTTGAAGAACTGGCAGACCTGAAGGACCGCTACCCATCGCGTCTGGCGCTGCACCACGTGCTCAGCCGCGAGCAGCGCATTTCGCCGCTGCTTTCGGGCCGCATCGACTCCGAGAAGCTGACCACCTTGCTGAACACCGTGGTCCAGGCCCCGAGCGTCGACGAATGGTTCCTGTGCGGACCATTTGAGCTGGTGCAACTGGTGCGCGACCAGCTTTCGGGCATGGAGATTCCTGCCGAGAAGGTCCGCTTCGAGCTGTTCACCACTGGTGAGCCGAACAAGCCGCAGGGCCATATCGGCCGCCCGGTCGAGGTGTCAGAGGACGAGGAAAGCTACGAGATCAGCTTCACCCTCGACGGCCTGCAGGGCGAGGTCAAGTCGCCAGTGCGCGCCAACGAGACCGTGCTGAACGCGGCGCTGCGCGTCCGCCCGGATGTACCGTTCGCCTGCGCCGGCGGCGTCTGCGGCACCTGCCGCGCCAAGGTCACCTGCGGCTCGGTCACCATGGCTGAGAACTACGCGCTGGAACCGGACGAGGTTGAGGCAGGCTATGTGCTGACCTGCCAGTCGCACCCGACCACCGAAAAGCTCAGCGTCGACTTCGACGCCTAGGAAGGCTGACTTCATGATCGAATTGACGATTGACGACTCGATTGCCCGCGTGGTGCTCAATGCCCCGAAGAAGATGAACTCTTTGGACGAGGCAGCGCTGGCTGAGCTCTCCGAGGCCTTCGACAAGGCGGCAGCCGCCGTGGAAACCGGGGAAGTGCGCGCGCTGGTGCTCACTGGCGAAGGCCGCGGCTTCTGCGCCGGACGCGACATCTCCGGCGTCAACCCGGCAGACGATGATGTCATCGGCTACCTGGAAGGCAAGGTCCAGCCGCTGCTGGAGAAAATGTCCAGCTTCCCGGCCCCGACCTTTGCCCTCGTGCAGGGCGCCTGCTTGGGCGTGGGACTGGGCCTGGCCATCGCCACCGACGTGGTCTACGTTGCCGAGAATGCGAAGATCGGTTCGCCGTTCGCCAACCTCGGCGCAACCCTGGACTCCGGTGGACACTGGCTGTTCACCGAGCGTCTGGGGGCACACCGCACACTGGACATGATCTACACCGCCGAACTGATCTCGGGCGCCGAAGCCGTACGCTCGGGACTGTTCTCCCGCTCCTTCCCGGCTGAAGAGCTGGCAGGGCGCGGCAACGACATCATTGCCAAGGTAGCCCAGGGAGCCACCCAGGCGTTCGTAGCTTCCAAGGAACTGGTTGCAGAGATCCGCGACCAGCGCGTGGGACTGTGGGCCTCGATGCGCAACGAGAACCGTGCCCAAGCCGCCCTGTGCGACACCGCCGACTATGCGGAAGGCTTCAAGTCCTTCCAAGAGAAGCGCAAGCCGGAATTCACCGGCAAGAAGTAGTTCAAAGCCACAGTGCCCGGCAATCCGATCAGGATTGCCGGGCACTGTGGCATCTATGGAACATGAAGCTGCAGGATGATGCTCCGACGGTGATGGTCGGAGATCATGTGTTGGCTGTCTCTTTTGGCTGGCGTCTTCATGATCTGAGAGCGAGTCCGAAATATTCGAGGGCGCGCTGATGAGACGCGGCTATCAAGGTGCAAAAAAGGACCGATACAGAAACGCTTCAACTCCAAAGTCTCGTGGAATCGTGTTCGCCCCACCGGGATAGTCATTCACTATAGGCGTGATTGCGCGTGAATGGATTAACAGAATTCATGAAGGTGCGAATTGACGACCAGTCTGGCGTGAATTGCAGTTTTCCACCTGCCGAACTACGCAATATTACAATGAATTTTGTAGTCGGTTGAAAATAACATGGGTTGATCCATTAACTGTGCCGAGTTCGGAACAGCAGGTGAAATGGAGTTTATGGTTCTGATCCTGTCATGGTACCTTTTCTCCCATTGAGTGACTTAGGTCACGCGACCTGTGAGCAGCGGGCAGGGTTGTAATGAGCTGGCGTCATTTGACGTCGGTTTTTTTACTTCTCGAGCACAGGAGAACACTAGATGGCACGTCGATTGGCTATAGCGGCAATCGCCGCTCTCGCACTTACCGGATGCAGCGCAGCCCCTCAAGCCGAACAGCCACCAAGCTCACCAGCCTCAGAGCCGATCCGCGTAGCGATGCTGTTGGCCGGCAGTTCAGACGATGGCGGTTTCATGGAATCGGGATATCGCGGCTTGCAGCGCGCCGAACTGGATCTTGGGGTGAAGATCAGCCACATCGAAGGGGTGAAGCCTGAGCAGAAGCAGCTCGAAAAGGCGCTTCGAGATCTTGGGGAGACTGGTGTCGACATGATCATCGCCCATGGCGGGCAAAACTCGGCTGCTGCCGAGGTAGTGTCGGCCGAATACCCGCAAATTCAGTTTGTCGTGACTCAGTCAGGAGTTAAGGGTTCAAACTTGTCCAGTTATGAAGTACTGCAGGAAGAATCTGCGTGGCTGGCTGGGGCTGCGGCCGGTTTGTTGACCGAGAGTGACGTGGTTGGCCACATGTCCGGCATTCGACCTGTGCCTGGACTGAAAGGCAGAGCTGCTTTTGTGGACGGAGTGAAGCACACGAATCCCGGTGCAAAGGTGCTGACTAACTTTTCCGGAGACCAAGACGACGTAGCGCTGGCAAAAAAGATTGCCTTGGCTGAAATTGAAGCCGGTGCTGACAATATCTTTACCATGCTCAACGCCGGTCGGCCCGGCGTGGCTGAAGCTATGAAGGAGACGGGGAAAGCGCGGCAGTTTGGAAACGTGCGGGACTTCACCCAGGACGACCCGGAGATTTTCGTTGGATCGGCAGTTGCGGATTCAGGAGCGGCTGCGTTCTCAGCCATCGAAGATTTTGTGCAGGGCGACTACAAACCAGAACAGAGCATTCAAATCGGATTGGAAAACCCCGACGCGGTGAAGCTGACGTTGGCGCCAGATGTCCCGGAAAACGTTAAGAATGAAGTTGAAAAGCTGTCAAAGCAGATCATTGAGGACAAGATTGAAGTCAAGACGGAGTATAACGGTCCGGAATTTGAAGTCTCCTGAACGAATGTGACTGCCCAAAGCCAAAAGACGAACTGCCCTGGAGCCTATGACTTCAGGGCAGTTCGTCTTTTATGCATAAACACTTTCAGCGGGTGTCAGTGTCCTCGAAAATCAGCAGCGTCTGCGTATCAAGGACCGTTGGCAGCGACTGCAGCTCCTCGAAAACCACGCGGCGAAGATCTAAATTGTCCTTGGCACGCACTAGCAGGATGACGTCGAAGTTACCGCCGACTAGGCCGATGTGATGCACCTCGGGGATCGATGCGAGGTGGTCGCGAAGCTCGCGCCACGAGTGCTGGCGCAGCTTCAAAGTGACGTAGGCGCTGGCTTTAAGGCCTGTTTTCACCGGATCAATGACCGCGGTGTAGCGGGTGATGACTCCCGCATCCTGAAGCTTGGCAATCCTCGAATAGGCATGTGCGCGGGACACGTGGACCTTCTGCGCCACGGTAGTGACGGACTGGCGGCCGTCGCTGGTGAGTTCGGCCAAGATCGCACGGTCGACATCATCCAGTTTGAGTTCCGCTTCCGCGGCCATTGACACTCCTAAAACACGGGTCGGACGAGTCTTCGCCAAACACAAAATACTGATGCAAATCGTCTACAAGTATACGGATCTCATGCTCAACTTTCCACGATTGACGCTTTGACTGGATACAGATTGCTACTGATCCGCATAATTAGTGGCAAATGATGTTTAGGTGAAACGAGTCACGGACAATGGTGTCCTGTGCCTCCACCTGCGCCACGAAAGGTGGGAGAACATGAGCACTGACGCTACCGCAGATCGCATCTCAGAAGTCAGCCAGAAGTTCGGGATTAGCCCTGAAGATTACATGTTGCCAGCGCGCCACATGATCAACCTTCTGGATCCAGACGGCACCCTGCGTCCACAAGACCAGCAGGGCACCGAACCAGGCCACGAATACCCGTTGCCAAGCCCGGCCCGCCTTATGGAAGCCTACTCGGCTCTGGTGACCGGCCGCCGCGTCAACGACCAGAACTCGGCACTGGTTCGCCAGGGCCGCATGGCAGTGTACCCATCGAGCCACGGGCAGGAAGCCTGCCAGGTGGCGGCCGCACTGTGTCTGGAAGACGGCGACTGGCTGTTCCCTACCTACCGCGACACCGTAGCGGTTCTGACCAAGGGCGTCGCCCCAATGGAGGTCATGACCAGCTTCCGCGGCGAGTGGCACTGTGGCTACGACCCAAAGGCCTACAACTGCGCACCGATGGCCACCCCGCTCACCACCCAGCTGCTGCACGCAGTGGGCGTGGCCCACGCCGCCAAGCTGCGCGGAGAGAACACCGTAGTTGTCGCCATGTGCGGCGACGGCGCAACCTCTGAAGGCGACTTCCACGAAGCACTGAACTTCGCCGCGGTGTTCAACCTGCCGGTGATCTTCTTCGTGCAGAACAACAAGTACGCCATCTCCGTGCCGTTCTCCCAGCAGTCCGCCGCACCATCGCTGGCCCACAAGGCTGTCGGCTACGGCATGGCAGGCGAGCGCGTGGACGGCAACGACCTGATGGCACTGATGTCGGTCATGACCCGCGCCGTGCGCCTGGCCCGCGAAGGCAACGGCCCGCTGCTGATCGAAGCGCACACCTACCGCATGCAGGCCCACACCAACGCGGATGACGACAAGCGCTACCGCGAGGACGCCGAGGTCATCGAATGGAAGGCCAAGGATCCGGTGACCCGCATGCAGGCCTACCTGGACGATGCAGGACTGCTCACCGAGGAAGCAGCCGCAAAGATCACCGAGGCGGCCGAAGCAGTTGCCAAGGACCTGCGCGATGGCATGAACCAGGACGCCAACACCGATCCGCGCGAGCTCTTCGAGCACGTATTCTCCACCAAGACCCCACAGCTGGCCGAGCAGCAGGCGCTGCTGGTCGACGAACTAGACCGTGAGGAGGCCTAAGATGACTACCACTTCGCAGGTAAACCCCAACGTCTCCGACGCTACCGCCCGCGCAGCAGCACAGGCTGCAGCCAAGAACCAGCCGGTGACCTTCGGCAAGGCGCTGAACACTGCGCTGGCCGACGCCCTGACTGCTGAGAAGTCAGTTGTCATCTTCGGCGAGGATGTAGGAACCCTCGGCGGCGTCTTCCGCATCACCGACGGACTGACTGCACGCTTCGGCAACGAACGCTGCTTCGACACCCCGCTGGCAGAATCCGGCATCGTCGGCATGGCAGTGGGCATGGCGATGAACGGCATGCGCCCGGTTATCGAAATGCAGTTCGACGCCTTCGCCTACCCTGCCTTCGAGCAGATCAACTCGCATGTGGCAAAGATGCGCAACCGCACCCAGGGCCGCCTGCCGCTGCCAATGGTCATCCGCATTCCTTACGCCGGTGGCGTGGGCGGCGTGGAGCACCACTGCGACTCCTCCGAGGCCTACTACTCGCACACCCCGGGTCTGAAGGTCTTCACCCCTTCCACCGTGGCAGACGCCTACCTGATGCTGCGCGAAGCCATCGACTCTGAGGATCCGGTGATCTTCTTCGAACCGAAGAAGCTGTACTGGTCCAAGGAACAGGTTGATCTGGAAGCTCTGGCAGCCGAGTACGAGGCACGCAAGGCCGCCAAGACCGAGGGCGTTGCACGCATCGCCCGCGCCGGCAAGGACGCCACCTTGATCACCTACGGTCCGAGCGTTTCGGTGGCCATGGAAGCTGCCAAGCTGGCGGCCGAAGAAGGCATCAGCCTTGAGGTCGTGGACATCCGCACCATCGTTCCATTCGACGACGAGACCGTGAGCGCCTCGGTGCGCAAGACCGGCCGCGCGATCGTCGTGGCAGAAGCCCAGGGCTTCGCCTCGGTGGCCAGCGAAATCGTCGCCCGCGTCCAGGAGCGCTGCTTCCACTCGCTGGCGGCTCCCGTGCTGCGCGTGACCGGCTTCGACATTCCATTCCCAGCGCCAACGCTGGAAAAGTACAACCTGCCAAGCGCCGAGCGCATCTTGGACACCCTCGACCAGCTGCAGTGGGAGGCATAAAGTGGCCATCAAGACTTTCTTGCTGCCGGATCTCGGCGAAGGCCTGACCGAAGCCGAGCTGGTGCGCTGGATGATCGCCGAAGGCGACGCCGTAGCCATCGATCAGCCGATTGCCGAAGTTGAAACCGCCAAGTCGCTGGTGGAGATCCCGAGCCCCTTCGAGGGCACCGTCTCCACCCTGCACGGCGAAGCCGGCCAGATGATGTTGGTCGACGAGCCATTCTTCTCCGTCAACACCGGGGGAGAAGATGAGCCTGCTGCACCAGCCGCTGAAGCTTCCGAGGGCGCGCTGTCCTACCGTGAAGAAGAGCTCGCAGGCACCCAGGTCCCGGCCGAAGAAGAAGAGGACGAGGGTAGCGGCAATGTGCTGATTGGCTATGGCACCAGCGCCGCCAAGAAGACCAGCCGCCGTCGCCGTCCGCGTGCAGGCATCACCACCGCCGCCGCATCTTCGGAGACCAGCACCCAGGCAGTACGCGTCATCAACCCATTGGTGCGCAAGCTGGCCCGCGAGAACAACATTGACATCCACCAGGTCAAGGGAACCGGTCCTGACGGACTGGTCCTGCGCGGCGACGTCGAGGCGCTGATTGGCGCCGCCCCTGCAGCCGCAGCTGCGCCAGTCGCTGCTCCTGCGGCACCAGCTGCCGCCGCACCGGCTGCGGCTGTGGAACCAGCAGCAGTTGGCGGTGCAGACAAGCGCACCGGCCTGCCGGTGGCTTCCTCGCAGGTCCTGTCCGGCGTGCGCAAGACCATCGCCAATGCGATGAGCACCTCGCGCCGCGAGATCCCCGAGGCCACCGTATGGGTGGACGTGGACGTCACCAAGCTGCTGAAGCTGCGCACCAAGATCAAGGAAGCAGAAGGCCAGGCCCCGAGCATCATGGCCCTGATCTCCCGCTTCGCCGTGGCAGGCCTGCAGCGCTTCCCTGAGCTGAACAGCCGCATTGACGTGGAAGCCGACGGCTCGCTGCGCCACACCCTGTTCAACGGCGTGAACCTGGGCTTCGCCGCCCAGACAGACCGCGGCCTGGTAGTTCCGAACGTGCGCGACGCCCACAAGCTGAACGCCAAGGAGCTCTCTGCAGAGTTCGCCCGCCTGGCTTCCGTTGCCCGTGAAGGCAAGGCAGGGGTCACCGACCTCTCCGGCAGCACCTTCACCATCAACAACTACGGCGTGTTCAACGTGGACGGCTCCGCGGCGATCATCAACTATCCAGAGGCGGCAATCCTTGGACTGGGCCGGATCGTTGAGAAGCCATGGGTTGTCAACGGCAAGATCAAGGTCCGCTCCATCTGCGAGCTGACCCTGAGCTTCGACCACCGCGTCTGCGACGGCGGCACCGCGGCAGGCTTCCTGCGCTACGTTGCCGACGCCATGACCGATCCTAAGTCGGCCCTGGCCTCGCTCTAAGCGGACGCCACGATGCCCTCGAAACCTCCCAAAGGCTTCGAGGGCATCGTTCGTTAACCGGATATTTCCTAGTCACGTCAATTTTTCATAGACTGGGACGTAGTAGTTTGATGCTGTACGGCACCGGCGAGAGGAACCATCATTTCCAGCGAACCCTTTGACGTCAAAAACCGCTCACTGCTGACGACCCTGCTGGTTCTTCCGCTGATCATCGTGGTGCTCACCCGGGTGTTCCTGGGCGGCTCGCTGCCGGAGATCACCGCAACCCACTGGTCCGATAGCCGCTACCCGGACGGGTTCACCGCAACGTCGGTGTTCTTCGCAGTGAACACGACTCTGAGCATCATCGGCGGCGTGCTCGGCCTGGCGGGAATCGCCCTGAGGCGCAACCCGCTGCTGATCCTTGTGCTGCTCCTGGTCGGCGGCATGACCGCGTGGACCAGTGCGGCACTGGTCATCACCTGTGCTGTTCCCACCGCGATTGCCGGGGATCCGACGCTTGCGGATAACGGGCCATGGATCATCGCTTCGGTCCTCATGCCCTTGGTGGCGCTGGCGCCGCTGTGGCTCTCGGGGATCTTCCAAGAGTATTCGCGCCGCTCCCATGCCAAACGCAGGCAGCGAATTGCCAAGGCCCAGGGAACTGCGCCGGCTGCCAAGCAGGCCGCTCCGGCGTCATTGGCTTCAGGCGAATTCGACGAAACCGCTGCCGCGCCATGGTGGCTTTGGCTGCTGGGGGTCTTTGTCTTCGGCATGGGCCTGTTCACGCTGGCGGGGATCGACGACACAGCGGGCGGGGAAAACTGGGTCGCCCTGGTTATCAGTTTGGTCATGATCCTTGTGGTCGCCCCGGTGGTGCTGGGCATCGCGCGAATCAGGGTGACCATCAAGAACGGCAAGCTGAGAGTGTCCAGCGCGATCTTCGGCTTCCCGCTGCGCACCATCGATGCCAGCGAGATCGCCTCGGTTTCCAGTGAAGAAATCCTGCCGATGGAATGGGGCGGCTGGGGCTGGCGCTTCTTCCCGGGCGGATCGGCCGTGGTGATGAAGCGTTCCCAGGGGCTGGCCATCGAGCTGAAGGACAAGCGGCGCTTTGCGGTGACCATCCCGAATTCGGCGCAGGCGGCGGCCCAGCTGAACTCGCTGATCAAATAGGCAGTTAATCCGCCGCAGGCTCGCTGCGTGCCGGACCTATGACCACCGAGCGCAGCAGTAGGCCGGCAATCACCGCGGCCGCTAAAACGTGGATAATTCCCAGCGCCGCATAGCTGATCTGCAGGGCTTCTGGCACCTTCTGGATATGAGGGTGGGGCAGCAGGTAGGACAGGATGATCACCAGCACCCACCAGATGATGGCAAAGATTCCCGCGGTGCGCGACCAGGACGTTTCCTTCACCTCGTGGCTCAGGGGCTGGATCTTCTGCAGCACTGCGCTGGCAAGGACCATCCAGAAGGCGGCCACCAGGAACCCGGCGGCGATGTCGCTGGGACGGTGCCATCCGCAGACTAGGGTGGCAAGGCCCGTGGCCGTGGCGAAGATCCACGCTACCGGCTGCACGGCAGGGCGCAGCCGCGGCGGGGACATGATGTACATTAATCCCATGGCCGCGGCGGCCGCCGTGGTGTGCCCCGAGGGGAATGAATTTCCGGGGGTGCCGAAGTTGAAGTCCGGGCGGTCCAGGACTGAATGCTTGAGCAGCTGGGTGGTTGCCATGGCGCCGCCGGCGGCGATGATGGCAATCAGCGCGCGCAGGAAGCTGCGGTCCCTGATCACCCGGTAGAGTAGGAAGACGGCGGCCATCGCCCCGCAGATCCACGGCAGCAGATCCAGGAATTGGCGCACCGGCTGCTGCAGCGAAGTTGAAGGCCACCACTGGGACCAGACGCCGTAGCCGACTTCGTCGGCCCACTGGCCTTCGCGCAGCCGGATGAAGAACAGGTACTCGACGGCGAACATCGACACAGCCAGCACTGCGGCCCACCACCACTGGAGATGGCGCGGGTTCAAGGCGGTTTCTGTGCTGCTCATAGTTCTAGGGTGTCACACCTAAGGCCCCGGATTGCAGGTCTGCGGCGTGTAACTATCGCCACCATGGCTAGGCTAGTAGCTATGAGTTTGCAGCTGCCTAGTCTTGAAGAAATCCTTGAAAACAGCCACGTGGTCCGCCTGCCCATGCGGGTGAAGTTCCGCGGAGTGACCGAACGCGAGGCGCTGCTGATCAAGGGCCCCACCGGCTGGGGCGAGTTCTCCGCCTTCCTTGAATACGAGCCAGCAGAAGCCTGCAAATGGCTGGCCGCCGGCATCGAAGCCGCCTACCAGCCGTTCCCGAAGCCGCTGCGCAGCAGCATCCCGGTGAACGCGACGCTGCCTGCGGTGCCGGCGGACCAGGTAGGCAGGGTGCTGGAGAACTACGATGCCCCGCACACCATCAAGATCAAGGTCGCCGAAAAGGGGCAGAGCCTTGCCGAGGATGTGGCCCGCGTTGCCGAAACCCGCCGGCTGTACCCGCAGGCGGCGCTGCGCGTTGACGCAAATATGGGGTGGGACATCCCTACTGCGGTGGAGGCGCTTGAGCGGCTCAGCGGCTTCGACCTGCAATACGCCGAACAGCCGGTGCCGGGAATCACCGGGCTGGCGCAGGTGCGCGAACAGCTGCGCGCCCGCGGCATCGGCCTGAAGATCGCGGCGGACGAGGCGGTGCGCAAGCACACCGACCCGCTGGAGGTCTCCCGCTTGGGAGCTGCTGACCTGATGGTCATCAAGGCCCAGCCGCTGGGCGGCATCCAGGCGGTGCTGGACATCGCCAAGCAGGCTCAGCTGGACGTGGTGGTCTCCAGCGCCCTGGACACCTCGGTGGGGCTGGCCCAGGCCGCCGCCCTGGCTAGCGCCCTGCCCGAGCTGCCCTATGCCTGCGGACTGTCCACCGGAACCCTGCTGGCCCAGGACGTCACCGGCCAGCCGCTGCTAGCCGCCGCGGGCTACCTGCCGGTGCGCCGGGTGGAACCGGAGATGGACCATCTGAAGCGGCTGGACCCCGGGGAGCAGCGCACCGCCTGGTGGCGTGAACGCGTGGCCCGCTGCTATGAGCTGCTGGCCGCAGGCGCCATTGAGCGGTGCTGAAGTTTTCCCAGCGTTAACCTAAAAGCAGGGTGCGCGCCATGTGCGGGTGAAAACCTCTAATCGCTTCAAGCCACTGACTGTGAGCCATTAAACGAGGAAGAGACCACCACATGAATCCCACTCGCACCCTGCTGCCGATGCTCGGCCACACCCGCGGCGGCCGCTCCGCAGCCACCTGCCACTTCAAATGCGCCGACGCCTGCACCAAGCCGGACTGCAACACCTCGTCCAACAGCTACTTCAAGGACGTCGCCGAGCAGGCCCTGTCCCGCCGTCAGATGCTGGGGCTGGGAGCCATCGGCGCCTCAGCGCTGGTCGTCGGCCCGCAGCTGTTCGGCGCCCAGCAGGCCAACGCGGCGGCGCCGCTGACCCTTGCCGGCAAGCAGCCTGCAGGCGGCGGCAAGCTGGGGTTCACCGCGATCGACCCGGTCTCGCGCTCGGTGGATGACCTGAGCGTTCCCGAAGGCTATGAATGGCACAGCATTATCCGCTGGGGCGACCCGCTGTTCAAGAAGACCCCGGTGCTGGATCCCACCAAGCAGAGCGCTAAGCACCAGGGCGAGCAGTTCGGCTACAACTGCGACTACCTGGACATCATCGTGGACAAGTACTCCGGGCGCACCGGCGTGCTGGTGGCGAACCACGAGTACACCAACGAAGACATGATGTTCGACGCCGCCTGGTTTGAGGCCAACAAGGACGAGGCCCGCCGCATCGCGATGAACGCGCACGGCTTCTCCGTGGTGGAGATCACCCGCAAGAAGAACGAGAAGAAGTGGACCTATGTCCAGGGCGGCGAGCGCAACCGCCGCATCACCCTGTCCACCGAATTCCGCGTGGACGGCCCGGCCGCCGGCTCCGAGCTGCTCAAGACCGCCGCCGACCCGACCGGCGCCAAGGTGCTGGGCACCTTGAACAACTGCTCCGGCGGCACCACCCCCTGGGGCACAGTGCTCTCCGGCGAGGAGAACTTCGACCAGTACTTCCGCGGGCGCGGCACCGCCGAAGAAGCCCGCTACGGCATCGGCACCGCAGCCACCGGCCGCGGCTGGGAGGACACCGACCCACGCTTCGGCCTGAACCACGAAGGCTTCGAGAACGAGGCGAACCGCTTCGGCTGGATCGTGGAGATCGATCCGCAGAACCCGAACTCCACCCCGGTCAAGCACACCAGCCTGGGCCGCTTCAAGCACGAGGGTGCGAACGTGCGCATCGCGAAGAACGGCAAGGCAGTGGCCTACTCGGGCGACGACTCCCGCTTTGAATACGTGTACAAGTTCGTCTCCGCTGACACCTACCGTAAGAACGATCGCCGCCACAACATGACCCTGCTGTCCAAGGGCGACCTCTACGTTGCGCGTTTCACCGGCAATTCGCCGGCCAGCCAGATCGACGGCAGCGGCGCACTGCCCTCCGACGGCGCATTCGACGGCACCGGCACCTGGCTGCCGCTGGTCGTGGGCGGCAAGTCGAAGGTGGAAGGCATGAGCGTGGACGAGGTGCTGGTCTACACCCGCATCGCCGCCGACAAGGTGGGCGCCACCAAGATGGACCGCCCGGAAGACGTGGAACCGAGCCCGGTGAGCGGCAAGCTGTACATTGCGCTGACCAACAACTCGGACCGTGGCAAGGCAGGCAAGGAAGGGGCCATGGAGCAGAACCCGCGCGTATCAAACCGCGACGGGCACATCATCGAGCTGACCGAGGCAGGCAACGACGCCACGGCAACGAAGTTCACTTGGAACATCCTGCTGGTGGCGGGCGATCCGAAGATCAACTCCTCCACCTACTTCTCCGGCTACCCGGCAGACAAGGTCTCGCCGATCTCCTGCCCTGACAACCTGGCCTTCGACTCGGCCGGCAACCTGTGGATCTCCACCGACGGCGCGCCGAGCACCATCGGCTACGCCGATGCCCTGCACAAGGTCACCCTGACCGGCAAGGACCGTGGACGCGTAGAGCAGTTCCTGGCGGTGCCCACCGGCGCTGAAACCTGCGGCCCGGTAGTGCACGACAAGGACGGCTCGGTGTTCGTCTCGGTGCAGCACCCGGGGGAGGGCGGCAGCTTCGCGCAGCCTGCCTCGCTGTTCCCTGACTTCGCCAAGGATGCCGGCTCTGCGGCCCGCGGCCAGTTCTACGGACCGCGCCCCACCGTGGTGCAGGTGTTCGCGCCAGCGTCGAACAACGGCAAGGGCAAGGGCCGCGGCAAGGGCCACCAAGGCTAGGCTGGGCTAGAGCCACACCGACTGCACAGGCGGCGGCAGGAAATCACAGAGTTTCCTGCCGCCGCCTGTTTGCGCCGCTGGATAGACTGGACACGGCAATTTCAGCAGGCAAGATGCGAGGGCAGCGAGAACGTGAGTGTGCACCACGACCGGGGACAGCGGGCGATTCTCACTGCCCGGGAAGTACTTGCCTCGCTGATCTCAGCCGGGATCCGCGAGCTGGTGCTATCCCCGGGCTCGCGCAGCGCCCCGCTGGCCTACGCGGCGGCCGAAGCAGAAGCCGCAGGCAAGCTGCGGGTGCACGTGCGCATCGACGAACGCTCCGCGGCCTTCATGGCCCTGGGCCTGAGCCAGGCAAGCTGCACGCCGGTGGCGCTGGCTGCCACCAGCGGCTCGGCCATCGGCCAGATGCTTCCAGCGGTCATGGAAGCCAACCACACCGCAACGCCACTGCTGGTGCTCTCCGCCGACCGCCCCGATGAACTGCACGGCACCGGAGCCAGCCAGACCACCAAGCAGAAGACGCTGTTCGGCGAGCACGTGCGCGCTGCCCTCAACGTGGCGGCCGGAGAATGCCCCAAGGAAGCAATTGCACAGGCGCTGGCGGCGCTGCGCGGGAGCGACGCACTGCCGGCGGGACCGGTGCAGCTGAACCTGCAGTTCCGCGACCCGCTCACCCCCGAAGACGCCTCCCGCATCGATGCCCAGCCGTGGACCCACATCACGGCCGGTACCTGGGAGGAGAACCGCCGCCAGGCTGCATGGGAGCCGCCGGCACAAGAAGGCCGCCGAACGGTAGTGGTGGCAGGGCACGGTGCAGGGGTCGAGGCCCAGGAGTTCGCCCGCGTCCAGGGTCTGCCGCTGTTCGCCGAGCCCTCCTCCAACGCGCGCTTCGGCGAAAACGCCATCGGACACTACCGGCCGCTGATTGCCGTGGGCCAGGAACGCATCGAACGGGTGGTGCTCTTCGGCCGGCCCACGCTCAGCCGCCCGGTGGGCAGGCTGCTGGCAGATCCGCGCATCGAAGCCGCCATCTGGGAACCTGCTCCGGCGCCGTGGTACGAGCCAGGCCGCCGCAGGGAGCAGCCCATCAGCGACCCGGCGGCGCTGCAGGAATTTGCCGGCGCCGGGCCGGATGGATGGCTTGAATCGTGGAAGACGCTCGACGCCCAGGCTGGGCAACTGCGTACTGCGTCCGACGCGGGAGAACCGCTGAACGGAGCTGCGGTGGCACAAGTGCTTTGGTCGGCACAGCTGCCGATGCTGCTGATCGGCTCCTCTAACATCGTGCGGGACTTCGACCTCGCCGCGGTCCCGGCGGCAGAACAGCTGGGCAGGGCCTTTGCCAACCGCGGACTAGCGGGAATCGACGGAACCATCTCCACGGCGCTGGGACTTGCCCTGGCCAGCGGCGAACGCACCGTAGCAGTGATGGGGGACATCACCTTCGCCCACGATGCAGGATCCATGGTGTGGACCCGGGGCGAAGCACGCCCGACGCTGGACGTGGTGGTGTACAACGACCAGGGCGGAGCGATCTTCTCCACCCTGGAGCACGGGGCGGTGGCCGCATCAGGCCGCTATGCCAGCAGCGTCGACAGGTTCTTCGGCACCGAGCAGGTGATGAACATCCGGGCGCTCGCCGAAGGCTACGGCTGGAAATACCACCGAGTCGAGCAGGCCAGCCAGCTGCGCGACCTGATGGCGGGCAGCGAGCCTGGAGCTCTTCGCATCATCGAGGTGCCTGCCAGCCGGGAGCACTTGCGGGCCGAGAACCTAGAGCTCAACCAGCTGATCGGAGCACTGGGCTGGCCGGGGGAGTAGGGCAGCTTAGTTTCCGGCAGGATCTTTTTCGATGCGATATGCGACTGCCAAATTTGACGTCTCTGCCGGGCTGAGCAACACTTCGGAATTATCGGCTTTCTTGTCGAGGACGATATTTTCCAAGGCCTTGACTGTGCCCTTACCTTCACAATTCGGGATACTTTCCGTTACTTTCCGAGCGCCTACAGTGAATGAAGCTTGGATGCTGCCTTCGCCAACGCATGTGACGATCAGCCGGTAAGTGCCGGGGACGTGTTCGGCTTGTGAGACATCGCGGATCGTGGCCGCCGTCGGCGAACTTTCTTTTACTTCGGTGAAGGGCCTTGCAACCGCAGAAGCGATCACATCAACACTCGATGACTTTTGGTCTTGTTCGTTGATCTCGCTGGCGAGAGATAAAAGAGAGGTCAGTTCTACTTTCTCTGCACCTGTGGTGTTGGAGGATTCCGTAGTTGACGAAGAACTATTCGGGGGCGAACAAGATGTCGTGATAATCATCAACGATGCAAGTGCTGCGCCTATAAGTAATTTTGCCGACCCAGTTGAATTGCGGTGGACCATGACTTCCTTCCCCATGCCCCGGAAGACGAGAAAAAGCTGCCGTCCTGTATTTGAACTGCTCTGACAATGAAGTATTGGCAAGCATACGTTTCTTCTGAAAATTCCTCAATTACCAAAATGAGGCATTGAGAAATTGCGCCAGATTTAGACTCGAATTTCTGCGAAAAGTTTTGATGAAAGGGACGAGAATTTGTTGTTTATGCTGTTGTTGCAGGAAATCATGGCCCGAAGCACAGAGGGCGAGAACGAGCTTCGCCGGCTCATCTGTTGGTCGATCTGAGATGAGCGAACGCTTGATTTTGCGTGGTTAAAGAATTTGGCCGTTGCAGCCCCCTGCTTATGGGGGAGCCGCAACGGCCAAATGTCCTGATCTAATGAGTTAGATATCGACGTGGGTCGGATCCAGCACGCGGCGCAGGAAGTCCTGAGTACGCGGCTGCTGCGGGTTGCCGATGACCTCGGCGGCCACGCCCTCTTCCACTACGACGCCGCCGTCCATGAAGACCACGCGGTCGGCGACCTCCTTGGCGAAGGCCATTTCGTGGGTCACCACCAGCATCGTCATGCCGTCGGCCGCTAGCTTCTTCATAATGGCCAGTACATCGCCCACGGTTTCCGGGTCGAGGGCGCTGGTCGGTTCGTCGAAGAGCATCAGCGTCGGCTTCATCGACAGCGCACGGGCAATCGCCACACGCTGCTGCTGGCCGCCTGAGAGCTGGTCTGGATAGCGCGATCCAAAGTCTCCCAGGCC
Source organism: Glutamicibacter uratoxydans (assembly GCF_006539925.1). GTDB lineage: Bacteria > Actinomycetota > Actinomycetes > Actinomycetales > Micrococcaceae > Glutamicibacter > Glutamicibacter uratoxydans. Next base: position 173,933 of record NZ_BJNY01000004.1, read on the forward strand.
TACGCGATCGAGGTTTTCCTGGGCGATCTTTTCAGCCTCGGCCTTGCCGCGCTTGGCCACCTTGATCTGGGCCACGGTGCAGTTCTGCATCACCGTCAGGTGCGGGAAGAGGTTGAACTGCTGGAAGACCATGCCCACCGATTCGCGCATCTTGTCCAGGTTGACCTCGGGGTCGGTGGCCTCAAAGCCGCCCACCATGATCTTGCCTGCATTTGGCTTTTCCAGAAGGTTCACGCAGCGCAGCAGGGTGGACTTGCCGGAGCCGGAAGGGCCGATCAAGCAGACGACCTCGCCGGGCTTCACATCCAGGTCGATGCCCTTAAGCACCTCATTGCTGCCGTAGGACTTGCGCAGCTGGGTAATGGCCACGCCTTCAGCTTTGATTGTTGCATTCGCAGAAGTCATTGTCGTGTCCTTTCTAGCGCTTGGTCCGGGCCGAGCGGGATTCAAACTTGCGGGCCACGAGGCTCAGCGGGATCGTAATGACGAGGTAGAACAGGCCTGCAACCACCAGCGGGGTGATGCCTGCATCAAGCTGCTGGATGCCGTCGCGTCCGAACTTGGTCAGCTCGTACTGCGCTGCCGCGGCGCCAAGGATGAATGCCAGCGAGCTGTCCTTGGTCAGCAGAATGATCTCGTTGGTCATTGGAGGCAGAACGATCTTGAACGCCTGCGGGATCACGATGGTGACCATTGCACGCCAGGCCGGCATGCCCAGCGAGCGGGCCGCTTCGGTCTGGCCCTTGGGCACAGCCTGCAGACCTGCACGCAGGGTTTCAGCAATGTAGGCGGCGGATACTAGGCCGAGAGCCAGCATGACGTTGACTGGCTGAGGCCAGTTCGTGCCAAAGGCGATCGGAAGGCCGTAGCCGAAGGCGATCAGCACCAGGATGGCTGGAACGCCTCGGAAGAATTCGATGACCACCGTTGCCACCCAGCGGTAGGGGGCGAAGGAAGCGAGTTTCATCAAAGCCAGGATCAGGCCGAGAGCCAGACCGAAGGCGAAGGAAATTGCGGTGTAGAACAGGGTGTTCTTGAGGCCGACCAAGATCATATCGGGGAACATCGGCCCGAGCTGGTCGAAGGATAGGAAGGCGTAGCGGGTCTTTTCCCAGTCCAATGAGAAGACGACTGCCACGATTGCAAGGATGAAGACGACAATCTGGATGGTCTTGCTCATTTTGGCGCGCTGACTTGTAGTCATTGCCATGATTTTATACCTCTCGGAATGACGCGGGGACCTTGGACGCCACTGGGTCGTGGTTGTCCAAAGTCCCCGCTTTCACTAAAGCGGACTAGCGCTTGTTACTTCGCGCCGAACCACTTAGTGGTCAGTTCTTCCAACGTTCCTGCATCGGTCAGGCGCTTGAGAGTGCCGTTGACCAGCTCCAGGGTTGCCTTCTTGTCCTTTGGCACTGCAACACCCAGCTGCTCGCCGGTCTTGAAGTCGGCGACTGACTTGAAGCCTGGCTTGTCCTTGATCGCGTAGCCCAGCACCGACTGGTTGCCCAGCACTGCGTCGACCTGGCCGGAGATCAGGGCCTGGGTCTGCAGGCCTGCATCTTCGAAGCCGATGGGGGACAGGCCCTTTTCCTTGGCGTACTTTTCGCCGGTGGTGGCCTGCTGAACGCCGACCTTCTTGCTCTTGGCGCTTTCCAGATCCGTGATGCCCGAGCCGTCTGCCGCGATGAGCACCAGGTCGTCATCCATGTACGGGGTGGAGAAATCCATCTTCTTTGAACGAGGTTCGGTGATGGAAACCGAGGAGATTGCCACATCGCACTGGGTCTTGAACAGGCCGGACTCGATGGAATCGAAGCTGGCGTCGATGACGTTCAGATCTAGCTTGGCATCCTTGGCGATCTCGGCGGCGATGTCCATGTCGAAGCCGACGTTCTTGCCGTCCTTGACGAATTCAAATGGCTCGTAGGGGATGTCGGAGCAGACGGTGAACTTGCCTGCCTCGATTGGGGCGAAGGCTGCGTCGGCGGCAGCCGGCGAATCGGATGACTTGGAGCCGGAATCGGAACCGCAGGCGGTCAGCGACAGCAAAGCGATCGAGCTGACGGCAAGGGCAGACATGAGGTGCTTCTTGGTACCACGCATAGGATCAGAACCTACTTTCGGTAATGCGAGTGGATCATAGTGCGTAGCCATAATCATAACCACGGACACACTAGGTTGAGATACACCTCACACATGTGAAGCCGAGCATTAGCAGAACTGGTGCTTAATGCGGCCCCTGCCCCGAAAATGTATGGGATTCAGTTAACCTTCGGCTATTCGGCTCCAAGGGCTTGGCGCATCGGGCGCATCTTCGCCCATGATTCGGCAAGCTCGTCTTCCGGCACTGAGCCGGGCACAATGCCGCAGCCGGCGTAGAGGCGCATGAGGTTCGAATCTTCCAGGATTCCGCCGCGCAGGGCGATGCCGAATTCCCCGTCGCCGCGCGAATCCATCCATCCCACGGGTCCGGCGTAGGGGCCGCGGTCCATGCCTTCCAGCTCGCGCAGGACGACGCCTGCCTGCTTGGTCGGCGTGCCGCAGACGGCGGCGGTCGGGTGGAAGATCTCTGCAATGTCCAGTGCCGTGGGCAGCACGCCATGCTCATCGGCGCGTAGTTCAGCGCGCACATCGCTGGCCAGGTGCCAGACATTCGGCAGCTGCAGGATGAACGGCTCGTCAGGGGACTGCATGCCGTGGGAAATCGGATTCAACGACTCGGTCAATGAATCGATGGCCAGCTGGTGTTCGTGGCGCTGCTTGGGATCGTCGAACAAATTGTGCTTGGCGAAGTCCGGTGCATCGGCTCCCTCCTTGGCACGGTCCAGGGTGCCTGCCAGCACACGGGCTTCGGCCAGGCCGTTGGTCACCCGCACCAACATTTCAGGGGTGGCGCCGACCAGTCCGTCCACCAGGTAGGTCCAACAGTTCGAGTACCTTGCGGTCAGTTCGTGCACCACGCGGCCCAGGTCGATGGGCGCGCTGCTGCGGGCCAGGATGTCCCGGGCCAGGACGAGCTTGGAAATGCCGCTGTCTTCAAAAACCTCCAGCGCCTTGCGCACCGCCTGCAGATAGGAGCCGGCGGTGAGCTGGCCGCTGGTCAGCTCGATATCTCCGGGGAGGTTTTCTGGGACGGAGGCTTCGGCGATCGCCTGCTGCAGCCGCTGCAGCGCGGATTCGAAGGTGGCCCCCTCGAGCTGCTGGGCCGTGCCGGTGAGGGTGATCCACGACTTTTCATCGTCCTGTCCCACGGTGACCTCCGGGATGACCAAACGCGAGTCGAAGGCGCTGGTCAATGAGAAGGCGAAGGAGCCAAAGGCGATCAGGCCGCTGCCGGGCCGGGAAATCGGGTCGGTGATCTGCGCCTGGTCCAACAGCTGTTTGAACCAGCTGCGTGCGTCGACAAAACGCTGTTCGCCGCGGGTGCTCAGCCTGGCTGCAGTTCCGAATCCCACCAGGCCCCGGCCGCGGCGGGTCCACACCAGCGAAGAGTGGCGGATGGAATTCTCAATCAGGTTCCGGGACGGATCGGCGTACGGGAACGTGATGCTTGTTAATACAGGAACACTTCCGCGCAGGTTGCGGGAGCTGAGAACGGACGAATCTGCAGACATGATAGGGCTAAGCCTACCGCGCAATGGCAGGGGAGTTGCCCCCGTGGTGGCGCCTGTCACCACGGGCTGTAATGTTGTGAGATTTGACGGAATGGGCCGGTGCGCACCGGGCAAGCCGGTAAACTCGGTTTTGACCAGTTTCGCCGCCATCGGCGCGCCGCAGAACACACGCGGGCCGGGGCTGCAAGCAAACAGTTGAACGCATCGGTTAGAGTGAAGTGATGTTTGTGCGCCACCTGCGCATTAAACACGTCTTCGTTCAAAGCGATGACTACCCCGATGAAAGATAAGTAAGCCGTAGAACAGTGACTGATTCCAAGAGCAACTGGACCGCAGCCGGACATGAGGTGTCCGACTCGATTGAGCTGAATCCTGAAACCGCGGTACTCGCTGCGGCCATCAATCTTCCCTCGGGCTTTGCGCTGATTGCCGAGGATCCAGAATTCGGCCCGGCAATCTCCACCGGCATGGCAAAGGTTGAAAAGCTGCTGCGCGATGCGCTGGCCAACTCCGACCCGTTGATCGACGCTTCGAGCCGCCACCTGGTGGAAGCAGGCGGCAAGCGCGTGCGCCCGCTGCTGGTACTGCTGACCTCGTTGCTGGGCCAGGGCGTCAGCGATGAAGTCATCAAGGCCGCCGCCGTGGTTGAACTAACCCACCTGGCGACCCTGTACCACGACGACGTCATGGATTCCGCGCCGATGCGCCGCGGCGCACCCACCGCCCATGAGGTGTGGGGCAACTCGGTGGCCATCTTGGCCGGCGACCTGATCTTCGCCCGCGCCTCGGTGTTCGGCGCCGAGCTGGGCCCGGAAGCTGTCGAATGGCAGTCGCGCACCTTCGAGCGCCTGTGCCTGGGCCAGCTGCATGAATCCATCGGTCCTCGCGAGCATGAGGATGCGATCGAACACCACATCCAGGTGGTCAGCGACAAGACCGCCTCCCTGCTGGCAACCTCCGGCGCTTTCGGCGCACGCTTCGGCGGCATCCCGGAATACGTGGAAGTGCTGCGCGAATATGGCGAGAAGGTCGGCGTGGCCTTCCAGGTCGCCGACGACGTCATCGACATCGCCTCCAAGGAAGCCGACTCGGGCAAGACCCCGGGTACGGACCTGCGCGAGGGAGTGCCGACCCTTCCGGTGCTGCTGCTGCGCCAGGCCGCCTACAACGGCGATGCCGAGGCACAGCGCGTAGTTGAACTGGTGGACTCGGACCTGAGCAGCGACGAAGCACTGGCGCAGGCTGTCACGGCGTTGGCCGGCAACCCTGCGATTCATGAAGCGTGGAAGGTGGCCCGCCGCTGGGCCGACGATGCCATCGCGGCACTGGCTCCGCTGCCGGAGGGCACGGTGAAGCAGGCGCTGATCTCCTTCGCCGATGCTGTAGTGACCCGCGAGTCCTAATTCAGGCTTAAACAACAAAACCTGCCGAGTCCAACTTGGCAGGTTTTGTTGTTAAGGCCGGATGGCTGTTAGCGGATGACGTCAGCGTCTCGCAGGCGCTGCGGATGCGCGTCGCTGAACAGCGCCGCCCGCAGCTGCTGGGCCTTCAGCGCGCGGTCCTCCACCGGGACGCGGTGGCGCAGCTGGCGGTAGAGCTGGTCATCCCAATAGCGCGGGAAGACATGCTGGTGATAGTGCCACACATGCTGGTTCCCGGCAGGCTCATTGTGCTGCCGGGTGCTGGTCCCGTCCGGATCCCAGGCGATCTTCATGGCCAGGGCCACGCGCTGGGTTTCGCGCATGATCGCCGCACCGGTGGCTTCGTCGAGTTCGTAGAGGGACTCGATGTGCGCGGTGGGGATGATCATTACGTGTCCGCCGTGGTTCCCAAAGCCGTCGCAGGCCATGATGGCGGCCACCAGCTCGGTCTGGTAGATCAAGTCGCTGGGTGCACAGAGGTTGTACTCGGTGAACGGCAGATCATTGACCAGCTCGCAGAACGGGCACTGGTAGCCTTCGGGCTCATGGGAACGGTAGAGCACTAGTCCTCCAGCTCGGCTGCTAATTCTTCGAAGATCCAGGCGAACATGTCCAGGGTGAATTCGCTGAAGGTGCCTTCCTCGCTGCTCCAGGTGCCCTTCTTGTTGTTGCGGCGGTAGACGATCGGATCCGGCACTTCCAGATGCGATGCCTTGAAGCCCCAGACGAATTTCTCTTCCTCGTCTTCCAGGAACAGAAGGTAGCCGTCCTCGATTTCCAGCTCTTCGGGGTCGAAGAAGTAGTGGTAGGCCTCCATGAAGTCGTCGTTGTTGCCCAGCGCGAGGTAGAACTCCTCCAGGACAAAGGGGATGGCGACCTTGGACTGGGACAGTCCTTCGCGCAATTCTTCGGTGGTCAGGCCATCGGCTTCATTCCACTGGTCTTCAAGGTACTTGGGGACGAGGGAACGGAACTTCTCTAGAAACATGTCAGCCATGGGTTAATCCTATCTAGAACTAGCCCAGCTCAAGTGCACTGAGAGCAATCCACAATTGCACGCGGTCGCTGGTGACATTCGGGTCGTAGCCGGAAAGTTCTGCAATCTGCTGCATGCGGTAGCGCACAGTATTGCGGTGCAGGCCCAGGGATTCGGCCACGGCGCCCACCGAGCCGTCGCGGTTCAGGTACTCGCGCAGCGTCTGCAGCAGCCCCGAATCATGGGACTGGTCGAATTCCTGGATTGGCCCCAGAGCCTCTGCCGCCAGATCCTGCAGCGGGACATCGCGCGCAGCCAGCAGCAGCGAGGTCAGCGAAAGCTTGGTGGGGACGTTGACGCGTTCACCGTGGCGCAGCGATTCAAGCGCTTCGAAGTAGCTCCAGCGGATGCCGGTGGTATTCGAGTAGCGGCCGCCGTAGCCGACCCGAGCGCCCACCCCTGCGGTGGCCAGGTACTCGTCAAGGCGTTCGATCGAGGCTTGGATCTGCTTATGCGCCACCACGATCACCAAGCGGTCCTCGACGATAGCCGACACCTGCGAGGCCAGGTCCGAGGGCAGCGGCAGCGTTTGAAGGCGTTCGCTGTGGCTGGTGGCCTGCACCAGCAGCACCGAGTGTTCGCGCTGTGGGTCCAGCCCGAGCGAGCCTAGGCGCACCGCCGCGTCGGCTCCCGAGAGGGTGCCGGAGGCGAGGTCGGTGAGCACCTGGCCGTTGGCCAAGCGCTGGGAGGCGCGCAGCCGCGACTTGTTGGCCAATTCCAGCCCGATCAGCGACTGCGCGTATTCGACCAGCGGGTCGTGGGTGTAGGGCTCAGCAATATGCAAGGTGCAGCGGTCGCGCAGCCCGGTAGCCACCGGCACCTCATGCCATTTGCGCTGCGGGTCAAGATGGCCGGAGATGATCTCGCCGAACAGGCTCAGGGACACATCCGTATGCAACATCTTGGCAAGCTCGTCCAGCATCCGGTCCAGATCCGAGGAGAGCAGGGACTGGGCCAGCTTCTGATGGGCCTTGAGCAGGTTTTCAATGCGCTTGACGTGATCGGCGTTCAGGGCTTCTGCGATTAACCGGGAAATCGCCGCGAAGGGGGTGCGGTAGGGGACCTCAATGACCGGCAGCCCGACTTCGCGGGCTGTCTCGATAATGGTCTTCGGTACGCTCTCATGCTCAAGGCCGATGCCGAAAGCCAGGGCCACGACGTCGGCTGAGGCCAGGATGCGCACGAAGTCCGCTTGGGACTGTGCAGTTTTCTGCCGAACCCCGGTGGTCATGACAATTTCTCGGCCGGTGAGGAACTTGGATGGGTCGAGCAGTTCTGTCACCGCACCCCAGGTGATCGCCGTCTGCGCAGATTGATCTGGATCGGTTAATGCGTGCAGGCCAAGCTCGTCATGTTCCAGAAGACCGCGTAAGGTTATTGCCATACGTTTATTCTATGTTGAGTCGCGTACTGCACTGTTTTGCGCAAAATGCTCAAATGATGGACACAATCTTCGCGAAAATGACCACAATGTGAAAGTTTTACGCTAGTTTAGTGACATGAGCTCTCCATCATCTACACAAGGCGCTCCGCTCGCACCGGAAAAGCGTGAGACGTTCTCTTCGCGCAAGCTGTTCATTCTCTCCGCAGTCGGCTCAGCCGTGGGCTTGGGTAACATTTGGCGCTTCCCGTATGTCGCATATGAAAACGGCGGCGGCGCATTCCTGATCCCGTACCTCGTGGCCATCCTGTGTGCAGGTATTCCACTGCTGTTCCTCGACTACGCGGTCGGCCACCGCTACCGCGGCTCGGCCCCGCTGGCCTACCGCCGCCTGAACCGCAAGGCTGAGGTTTTGGGCTGGTGGCAGGTGCTGATCTGCTTCATCATCGCCATCTACTACGCGGCCATCATCGCTTGGGCCGCCATGTACTGCTGGTTCTCCATCACCAAGGCATGGGACAAGAACCCAGACGGCGCCGGAGCGTTCTTCCAGTCCGACTTCTTGAAGGTCGCACCGGAAGCAGGCGTAGGATTCGACTTCGTCGGTTCGATCTTCGTGCCGATGATCCTGGTCTGGCTGGTGACCATCGTGATCATGGTCGCCGGCGTGAACAAGGGCATTTCCCGTGCTAATGCCGTATTCATGCCGCTGCTGATCGTCATGTTCGCCATTCTGGTGATCCAGTCGGTCTTCCTGCCAGGCGCCATCGACGGCCTGAACGCCTTCTTCACCCCAGACTTCGAGGCGCTGAAGAACCCCACCGTATGGGCTGCGGCCTTCGGCCATATCTTCTTCTCGCTCTCTGTTGCCTTCGGCATCATGGTGACCTACTCGTCGTACATGAAGCGCAAGAGCGACCTGACCGGTTCGGGCTATGTCGTTGCCTTCGCCAACTCGGGCTTCGAACTGCTGGCGGGCATCGGCGTGTTCGCCGCCCTGGGCTTTATGGCTCACAACGCTGGCCAGTCGGTGGACGAGGTTGCCACCAGCGGCATCGGCTTGGCGTTCATCGCCTTCCCGACCATCGTCTCCCAGGCTCCGCTGGGCGCGGTGATCGGCGTGCTGTTCTTCGGCTCCCTGGTCTTCGCGGGCTTGACCTCGCTGATCTCCATCCTTGAGGTGATCGTGGCGGCATTCCAGGACAAGCTGGGCTGGCGCCGCACCCCTGCAACGCTGATCGTTTCCATCCCTGTTGCCGTCATCTCGCTGCTGCTGTTCCCGACCACTACAGGCCTGTACCTGCTGGACACCATGGATGCGTTCGTCAACCAGTTCGGCATCCTGGCCTGCGCACTGGTCATCGTGATCGTGCTGGGCTCGGGCCTCGGTGCGCTGCCGAAGCTGGCCAAGCACCTGAACCGCCACAGCTCCATCAAGCTGGGCACCGGTTGGAAGGTCCTGGTCGGCGGCGTCGGTCCAGCGGCCCTAGGCTACATGCTGATCAACGAGCTGCAGACCAAGATGTCCGAGCAATACTCCGGATATCCAGCCTGGTTCAACGGGATCTTCGGCTGGGGCATGGCAGGAGCGCTGATCATCGGCGCCGTGCTGCTCTCGCTGATTCCTTGGAGCAAGAACTCCAAGCTTGACGATCCTGAATTCCACCAGCATCAGAAGAACGTGATTGCTGAAGAAGTTCCAGAAAAAGCCGGAAAGGAGTACTAGAAATGAGCGCAATTGCCATCATCTTCATGATCATTTCGATGCTCACCATTTGGGGCGGCCTGGTTGTCGCCTTGATCAACCTCTCACGTCATCCCGAGAAAACCGATGACGATGTGATCGAGCCGGCCCACACCCTGTAGGCAGGATTGGCATCCGGCGAAGGCCCGGCGGGTATTCCGATGAAGGAATCACTGCCGGGCCTTTGCTGTGCACTTGCACTATTAATCTCGATGGCGCTTGTGCTGAATCTCGTAGTGCTGGCAGCCTCCGGCACATATTCTGCTTACTAGAAACATTGCCGTTCTTCTATGGGCGGCTCACTGTACTGAGAGGAAAAGCTGGTGGACGTTACCTACCGCATTGAACAGAAGCGCAAGATCGAAGGCCCATTCCCAGGTCCAAAGTCGCAGGAACTGTCGGCCCGCCGCGCCAAGTCCGTGGCAGCCGGCGTCGCCTCGACCCTGCCTGTCTACGCTGCAGATGTTGACGGCGGCATCATCGTCGACGTCGACGGCAACCAGCTGATCGATCTTGGCTCCGGCATTGCGGTGACCACCGTCGGCGCCTCCAACCAGGCAGTGGCTAAGGCAGTGGCCGAGCAGGCGCAGCGCTTCACCCACACCTGCTTCATGGTTGCTCCTTACGAGAACTACATCGAGCTGGCTGAGAAGCTTGCCACCATCACCCCGGGCGATTTCGAGAAGCGCGCAGTCTTCTTCAACTCCGGCGCTGAAGCAGTAGAAAACGCCATCAAGGTAGCCCGCATCGCCACTGGTCGCCAGGCAGTCGTTGCCTTCGACCACGCCTACCATGGCCGCACCAACCTGACCATGGGCCTGACCGCGAAGGCAGCCCCATACAAGCGCGGCTTCGGCCCACTGGCACCGGAGATCTACCGCATGCCAATGAGCTACCCATTCCGCGAAGAGAACCCGAACATCTCCGGCAAGGAAGCTGCAGAGCGCGCCATCCTGGCCATGGAGAAGCAGATCGGCGGCGACCAGATTGCCGCGATCATCATCGAGCCAATCCAGGGCGAGGGCGGCTTCATCGTCCCAGCTGCCGGCTTCCTGCCGCGCATCGCTGAATGGGCCAAGGAAAACGGCATCGTCTTCGTCGCCGACGAAGTTCAGGCTGGCTTCGCCCGCTCCGGCGCATGGTTCGCTTCGGACATCGAAGAGATCGAGCCGGACATCATCACCCTGGCCAAGGGCATCGCCGGCGGCATGCCGCTGTCGGGCATCATCGGCCGCGCCGAACTGCTTGACTCGGTCCACGGCGGCGGCCTGGGCGGCACCTACGGTGGCAACCCTGTTGCCGTTGCAGCTGCACTTGAGTCCATCAAGTTCATGGAGGAGCAGGATCTTGCAGGCCGCGCCCGCGAGATCGAAGAGCAGTTCTTCACCCGCTTCACCGCCCTGCAGAAGGAAATCCCAGCACTGGGCGATGTCCGCGGACGCGGCGCAATGATCGCACTGGAATTCGTCAAGGCTGGCGGCCTGGAGCCGGATGCCGACGTCACCAAGGCCATCGCGACCGAGTGCCTGGCCAACGGCGTGCTGATCCTGACCTGTGGCACCTACGGCAACGTAGTGCGCCTGCTGCCTCCGCTGGTCATCGGCGACGAGTTGCTGGGCGAAGCATTCGACGTACTGGAAGCTGCCATCCGCAAGCACGCTGCCTAACTAAGCCGGTGCAGCGCCGCCGGGGCCCTGCCCGGCGGCGCCACCTAAAAAGCGTCCGGGGCATCGAAGTTCACCTTCGATGCCCCGGACGCTTCTTTTCGTCTTCGGCTGCCCTAGATCAGCTTCTTGGGCTCGGGAAGGCTGCCCGCCTTCGGCGCACGCAGCATGTCTGCCAGGACGAAGAGCACAGCAACCCAAACCAGGCCAAATCCGATCCAGCGTTCAGGCGGCATCTGCTCGCCGAAGGCCAAGAGGCCCAGGATGAACTGGATCAGCGGAGCAAGGAACTGCAGCGAGCCGAGGGTGCTCAGCGGCAGGCGGCGGGCGGCTCCGCCGAAAAGCAGTAGCGGCACCGCAGTGATGATGCCGCTGGCAGCCAGCAGCAGCACTACGCCGAAGTTCTCCGCACCGGCCAGCGCAGAGTTCTGCTGCGCTGCGAGCCAGCCGATGAACAGGGCGGAGAATGGAGCAAGCAGCAGTGTCTCCATGGTCAGCGTCCCCAACGCCGTTCCGCTCTGGCCCACCTTGTTCTTCACGAGGCCGTAGAAGCCAAAGGAGAACGCCAGCCCCAGTGAAATCCACGGAACCCGGCCCAAGCCGACAGTCAGCACTACAACGGCGATGGCGGCAAAGCCGACTGCCACCCACTGCAGGGTGCGCAGCTTCTCCTTGAGCACCACCACACCCAGCAAGATCGCCACTATGGGATTGATGAAGTAGCCCAAGGAGGCTTCAAGCACGTGCCCGGTAAGCACCGCCACCGCGTAGAGAATCCAGTTCGCGGCGATTAGGGCACTGGCGAGCGCCAACTGGCCCACAGTTTTCCCATCCCTGAACATTGCCAGGAATTGGCGCATCTGCTTGGTGATGAACAGCAGAAGAACGCAGAACACCAGGGAGAAGACCACGCGCACTGCCACGAATTCGAAGGCAGAGATCATGGGCAGCATCAGGAAGTAGACGGGCAGCAGTCCCCAGATCAAGTACGCTGAAGCACCTTGAAGTAAGCCGTAGCTATGCTCGGAACGGATAGGAGTCACGGTGGTGCTTGCGCTCATGTAGTCGGTACGCTTTCAAGTGATTTCTATGATGTCGGATTTCTTATTTTCATCCAATAAGAAGTTCAGGCCACAACGTACAACACCTATAGGCACGCAATATTCCCGAATGAATTGTTCTCCGGATGATTGTGATGTTCCGCGCAACTGGAACCAGCAACGCAAACCATGCGTTGATTAGACTAGAGATACGCCGATAGTGATGAATTCGGCTTCTAGTCGTAGGGGAGAACGTCAACGTGCACGGACATAACAATGGGCTTAAAACAGCATTCCTGCTCGGAGGAATGTTTGCGCTGCTGCTGGCCTTGGGTTCGCTGATAGCCTCAGGCACCCGCAACCCGACATTCATTTGGGTCTTTGCGTTGATCGGTGTGGGAACCACCGCCTATGGCTACTGGAACAGTGACAAGCTCGCCCTGCGCTCCATGCGCGCCTACCCGGTTTCCGAAGCCGAGCAGCCAGCGATGTACCGCATTGTGCGCGAGCTGTCGATGAATGCCCAGCAGCCGATGCCGCGGCTCTATGTTTCGCCCACCGCATCGCCCAACGCCTTTGCCACCGGGCGCAATCCGCAGAACGCCGCAGTGTGCTGCACCGAAGGCATCCTGCAGCTGCTCAATGAGCGTGAACTGCGCGGCGTTCTTGGCCATGAGCTCATGCACGTCTACAACCGGGATATCCTCACTTCCTCGGTGGCAGCGGCAATCGCCGGCGTCATCACCTCGGTCGCGCAGTTCCTGATGTTCTTCGGCGGCGGCAGCAGCAATGGGGAGAACCGCAACGTCAATCCCATCGCGCTCATTGCCCTGTCCCTGCTGGCTCCGCTGGCTGCCTCGATCATCCAGATGGCAGTCAGCCGCACCCGCGAGTACGACGCGGATGAAGACGGAGCCAAGCTCACCGGTGACCCGTTGGCACTGGCCAGTGCACTGCGCCGGCTGGAATCCGGCATCAGCCAAGCACCGTTGGCTACCGACGACCAGAAGCTGGTCAACAGCTCGCACCTGATGATTGCCAATCCCTTTGGATCGCGCATGAAACAGATGTTCTCCACCCACCCGCCGATGGAAGACCGCATTGCCCGCCTGGAATCGATGGCCGGCGGCCGCCAGTACTAGGTCTCCGCTTAAAGAAGGAAGGAGAGGAGCTCAAGTGAGCTCCTCTCCTTCCTTTCTTTAACTGCCGCGGACAGCGCCTAGCGGTAGTTGATGAACTGCAGGTCGGCTTCTTCGAAGTCCTTGAGCAGCGCGATGATGCTCTGCAGGTCGTCGCGGGACTTGGAGGACACGCGCAGCTCGTCACCCTGGATGACGGACTTGACGCCCTTCGGGCCCTCGTCGCGGATCAGCTTATTGATCTTCTTGGCGACATCCTGTGCGATGCCTTCCTTGATGCTTGCCTCGATACGGTATTCCTTGCCCGAGGCGTAAGGCTCGCCGGCATCCAAAGACTTCAGCGAGATGTTGCGCTTGACCAGCTTGGACTGGAAGACATCCAGTACCGCCTTGACGCGCTCTTCCGAGTTGGCCTTTAGCAGGATCTTCTCGCCGCTGAAATCAATCTCGGCGCCGACGCCCTTGAAATCGTAGCGCTGCTGAATTTCCTTCTGCGCCTGGTGCAGCGCATTGGATACTTCCTGGCTGTCTACCTTGCTTACAACGTCAAAACTGGAATCGCTAGCCATGTGACTACTCCTTGTGAGAACGGTTCTGATTCGCATCCAAGATTACCGGTTTCGGGCCGTAAAAACGTGCTGTGATCAGGGTTACAGCAAAAAGAGCCCTTTCGATTTCCCATCGCCGAAAATCTCCTGTAGAGTTATTTCTCGTTCCGACAAGAACAAATGTTCTTGAAAGGGATCATCTCGGCAGATTACCCGAGTGGCCAAAGGGGGCTGACTGTAAATCAGCTGGCAACGCCTTCACTGGTTCGAATCCAGTATCTGCCACAAATAACTCCCAGATCGAAAGATCTGGGAGTTTTTTGATTTTCGGGGCATGTGAAAAAGTTGACCATGCCGATTTAGTGCCCGGCATCACCTTTCAAGGTTGCTGAATCGCACATTTCTACGTTTTCCTAGCTACTGTCCGCTACCGTGTAACCATGGCTACAAAAAATGTAAGCGAAAACGACTTCGCTCAGCTGATTGAAGAGAACGATATTGTCCTCGTAGATTTCTGGGCCGCCTGGTGCGGACCATGCCGCCAGTTCGCCCCGGTCTATGACCAGATTTCGGAAAAGTTCCCGGACGTGGTCTTTGCGAAGGTTGATACAGAAGCTGAACAGGGTCTTGCCCGCGCAGCGAATATTACTTCCATCCCGACCCTCATGGCATTCCGTGAAAAGGTTCTGGTGTTCTCGCAGGCAGGCGCACTGAACGCCGCCCAGCTTGAAGATCTGGTGAAGGCGGTCAAGGGCATCGACATGAGTGAGGTTCACGCACAGATCGCCCAGGAATCGGCGCAGACCGAATCCTAATCATTCTCTGAGCTTCGGGTTCTAGCGGCTGCGGTGGTCAAGCGGTGCGTAGCGGGGCCCGAAGCTTTGCTTCTTAATTCCTCCCAGCTGAAGCAGCCGCACCACACGCTGCCGGTGCGGCTGAAATGGGGCCAAGAGCTCAAGCATGGCGGCGTCGTTGACTCTGCGTCCGGCTAGCACCTGGCCGACGAAGCCTGCAAGGTGAAAATCGCCTACCGAAATCTGATTGGCCGAGCCATGAGAGCGCTGCAGCGTTTCGGCTACCGTCCACTGCCCAATTCCCGGCACTGACAACAGCGCCGCTTCCAAGGTCCCGGCGCCTCGTGCGCTGGGCTTTCTAGCATCTTCTGGCTGCTGGGCCCACCAGTCCAGGCTGTGCGCCACGGAAGCCACCTGGCGCAGGGTTCGTGCGCGCTGGGCATCGACGCGAGCAGCTTGCCATTCCCAGCGGGTGACCGAAGCGATTTCCTGCGCTCCCGGCGCAATAGCCAGGCCAAGCGGAGCCGGTCCCGGGGCAGCGCGTCCCTTATGCCTGATCAGCCAGCGCCAGGCATGATTCGCCTCGATGCCGGTCACCCGTTGTTCAAGTACTGCACCCAGCAGGTGATCGAAGATCCTATTGGTGCGGGGCAAAATCAGGTCAAGATTCTCGCTGCGCACCCGGCGCACCATTTCGGGCAGGCTCTGCGCAAAATCAGATGCATCGAAATCAGACCAATCGTCGCTGGCGCCCAGAAGATCAGGCGCATGCTCCACCGCCCACGAAGCGCCCGAGCCCCACGCTGAGATTGTTGCAGGCGAGTTAAGTGCTGATTTGCTGATCCGCAGCGACGCATCACCGAACGGGGTGGCGAAGGCAAGCCAGGCTTCGTTCGGCGCCAGCCGGATCGTCGGGTCCCCAAGCCCTCGCCGCAAAATCCCCAGCGACTTGGTCAAAGAAACTGGGCGCTGGGGGTCAAAGGTAGCCGAGGCATCCGGTGTAGCTGGCTGCAAAATCGCTCCTTTGTTTCCGTGCTCTTTCTTCAAAGGCTATCGCGAGGCGTATACCGTGATGTGGCGCTGCTCTAGTCCATGACGTAAAACTACGTACCGCAACGACATGTATGACAAGCGCCGGTAAAGTTCTTGACATGAAGTATGCGTCTACTGTTTTGGACCTGATCGGCAATACTCCGCTGGTCAAACTCAACCGCGTGACCGAAGGCATCAAGGCCACGGTGCTGGTGAAACTTGAGTACCTCAACCCGGGTGGATCCATCAAGGACCGCATCGCGTTGAAGATGGTAGAGCGGGCAGAAGCCAGCGGCGAACTGCGGCCCGGCGGCACCATCGTGGAGCCCACCAGCGGCAACACCGGTGTGGGACTTGCCCTGGTTGGCCAGATCAAGGGGTACGACACGATTTTTGTCACCCCTGACAAGGTGGGCGAGGAAAAGCGCGATGTACTGCGCGCCTATGGCGCCGAAGTCGTCGTCACCCCTACTGCCGTTGCCCCGGATTCTCCCGAGTCCTACTACGGCGTCTCCGACCGGCTGGTGACAGAGATCGACGGCGCCTACAAGCCCGACCAGTTCTCCAACCCCGGCGCACCGGACAGCCACTACGAGTCCACCGGTCCCGAGATCTGGAATGACACCGAAGGCAAGCTGACCCATGTGGTCATCAGCGCCGGCACCGGCGGCACCATTACCGGCACCGGCCGCTACCTCAAAGACATCTCCGCAGACCGCGCCTCGGGCCCGGTCAAGGTGATCGCGGCGGACCCTGACGGTTCGGTCTACTCCGGCGGCACCGGACGCCCCTACTTCGTCGAAGGTGTAGGCGAAGACATGTGGCCCGGCAACTACGACCCGACGGTCCCGGACCAGGTCGAAGCCGTCAATGATGCCGAATCCTTCGAGATGACCCGCCGTCTGGCTAAGGAAGAGGGCCTGCTGCTTGGAGGATCCTCCGGCATGGCTGTCACCGCTGCCCTGCGAATCGCCAAGGACCTGGGCGAAGACGACGTGGTAGTCGTCATCGCACCGGATGGCGGACGCGGCTACCTTGCCAAGATCTACAACGATGCCTGGATGCTCGACCAGGGCTTCACCGCAGCGGCTGACGCGCCGCTGTTGGGCATTGCGGCCCAGCTGGAAAGCGGCGCGGCCGCGCAGATCAGCCCAGAGCAGACCCTGTCCCAGGCCGCAGCGGCGCTGCGCGAGTCGGGCCGCGGCGCCTTGGTGATCGCCACCCGCGAGCTGCCGGCCCGCATCGGCGAGGTGCGCGGCGTGCTCAGTCCGCAGCTGCTGGCCGATGCGCTGCTGGCAGGCGCCGATCCGAACAGCACCCTGGCTGACCTGGACTGTCCGCCGCTGCAGCTTTTGGGCGTCGGCGACTCGGTGGAGCATGCCAGCGCCTTGCTGCGCGAACATTCCGCCGCCGTGCTGACCCAAGGCGGCGAAGTCATCGCCGCACTGACCCCCGCAGACCTTCTGGCTCACGCAAGCCGCTAACCACTTTCCAAAGGATTGAACAATGACTGAAAACGTCCAGGGCTCGAACACCCGTTTTGTCCACGCCGGCCAGGCATTCGAGCCGGTCACCGGCGCAGTGGTTCCACCGCTGCACTTCTCCACCACCTACGCGCCCGAGGCCATCGGCAAGCTGCGCAGCGGCTACGAGTACGGCCGCGGCGGCAACCCGACCCGCGACGCACTGCAGGAGCAGCTGGCGGCCGCTGAATTCGGCACCCACGCCTTCTCCTTCGGCTCGGGCCTGGCCGCAGAGGACTCTCTGATCCGCGCCATCCTGCGCCCGGGCGACCACATTGTGCTGGGCAACGACGCCTACGGCGGAACCTTCCGACTGATCGACCGCGTGCTCGGCGGCTGGGGCATCGGCAATACCCCGGTGAACATGAGCGACGAGGCGTCGCTGGCCGCCGCGATCGAGAAGAACAAGGCCAAGCTGGTGTGGGTAGAGACCCCGTCCAACCCGATGATGAAGATCACCGACATCGCCCGAGTTGCAGAGATCGCCCACGCAGCCGGCGCGCTGCTGGTGGTTGACAACACCTTCGCCAGCCCGTTCCTGCAGCAACCGCTGACCCTGGGCGCCGACATCGTAGTGCACTCCACCACCAAGTACATCGGCGGCCACTCGGACGTCGTGGGCGGTGCGGTGATCGTGAAGGACGATGAGCTGGCAGAGAAGATCGGCTTCATCCAGTTTGCCGTCGGCGCCGTGTCCGGCCCGATGGACGCCTTCTTGACCACCCGCGGCCTGAAGACCCTGGGGGTGCGCATGCGCACCCACTCGGAGAACGCCGCGAAGGTGGCGGCCTGGCTGCGCGACCGCAAGGAAGTCGAGCGCGTGCTGTACCCGGGATTCGAAGAGCACCCGGGCCACGAGATCGCCAAGAAGCAGATGAGCGGCTTCGGCGGCATGGTGTCGGTGCAGCTGGCAGGCGGCGAAGCAGCCGCCCGCAAGATCGCCGAAAGCACCCGACTGTTCACACTGGCCGAGTCGCTGGGCGGCATCGAGTCGCTGATGAACTACCCGTCGGAAATGACCCACGCATCGGTCAAGGGCACCGAGCTGGCAGTGCCGGTGAACCTGCTGCGCCTGTCGGTGGGCATCGAGGATTCGGCCGATCTGATTGAGGATCTGGAACGCGCCTTCGCTGGCCTGTAAAACCGCGTAAAAAGCAGGATGCCTGCCCCGCGAAAACTATCGCTGGGCAGGCATCCTGCGTTAATTGTGGGTCTTGCCGGCGGTCTACCGGCTGCGCCGCTTGCTGCGCGGCGGCTTGGGGGAGACCAGCTTGAAGTAGCGGTTGCTCGCCGGCAGCCACATCAGCACCACGCAGAACAGCACCAGGGCCGCCAGCAGCGAATAGCGGCCCATCCGCATCACCATCGGCAGGGCTGCAATCAGGCCGATCCAGGTCAGCTGGGTGCGGGCGGCGCGCTGGCCGCGGTAGAGCCGGTAGGCGAACACCCCGAAGACAGCCCCGGCGGCGAACATCATGATGCTCAAGGCGACGGAACCAAAATTCGCTCCGCCGAGCTTCGACTGCTCATAGAGCAGGAACGCGCCGAAGCCGATGAACAGGACGCCGGTGAGCAGCCACAGCATCTGGGAGATCTGCAGGGCACCGGGTGCTGGCTCGTCCGGGCGGCGCATCAATTCACGAATATTCACGGGTTTAAGCCTACTTGGCCCAGCGCGGTGCCGGATCTCACACAGCCCTGACACTGACAAACCAGCCCTACCTTCGATAGCATTGAGTGTTCGCGAACATCAGGGTATCCCTTGCATCTGGCCCAATATTTGAGGTTAGAGCCTTCTCGTGTTGTATTTCCGCAAAGTGTGTGCGGGTTTTTATGTCATAGGGGAGCGCTTGGTGAGCGTGACTTGTATCTGACTGTGTAGCCTTGCGTCCGTTCTTAGCGGGACGGCTAGGCCATCCCCTAACGAATGAGGTAAATCTTCGTGTCTTCTGACATGCCCGTAAACTCTACTGACGATAAGACCACCGAAGAACCAACGGTTGCGTTCAGCGACCTGGGCCTGGACGCACGCGTTCTGGCCGCACTGGCTGACCTGGGCTACGAAAAGCCATCGCCAATCCAGGCCGCCACCATCCCGCTGCTGCTTGAAGGCCGCGACGTCGTCGGCCTGGCGCAGACCGGTACCGGCAAGACTGCAGCTTTCGCACTTCCAGCACTGTCACGCATGGCCGAGCTCGCCGACCTGAACGGCCCGGCGCACACCCCGCAGATCCTGGTGCTGGCACCAACCCGCGAACTTGCACTGCAGGTTGCCGAAGCCTTCACCTCCTACGCCAAGTACCTGCCTGACTTCACCGTCCTGCCGGTCTACGGCGGTTCCCCATACGGTCCGCAGCTTGCAGGCCTGCGCCGCGGCGCACAGGTCGTCGTCGGCACCCCGGGCCGCGTCATCGACCACATCAACAAGGGCTCGCTGGACCTGTCCAACCTGCAGTACATGGTGCTGGACGAGGCTGACGAAATGCTGCGCATGGGCTTCGCTGAAGAGGTCGACAAGATCTTGGAAGCCACCCCGGAGGAGAAGCAGGTTGCCCTGTTCTCTGCCACCATGCCGCGCACCATCCGCCGCATTGCCTCCGAGTACCTGCGCGACCCGCAGGAAGTTGCTGTCAAGTCCAAGCAGACCACCGGCGCGAACATCACCCAGCGCTTCCTGCAGGTCATGGGCGCCCACAAGCTGGACGCAATGACCCGCATCCTCGAGTCCGAAGAGTTCGACG
The DNA here is from genome assembly GCF_006539925.1 of Glutamicibacter uratoxydans. GTDB lineage: Bacteria > Actinomycetota > Actinomycetes > Actinomycetales > Micrococcaceae > Glutamicibacter > Glutamicibacter uratoxydans. Next base: position 193,613 of record NZ_BJNY01000004.1, read on the forward strand.
GCGTGATCGCGTTCGTCCGCACCAAGATGGCTACCGAGGACCTGACCGACAAGCTCAAGGCCCGCGGCTTCACCGCGGCTGCGATCAACGGCGACATCCCGCAGCAGCAGCGCGAGCGCACCGTGGAGAACCTGCGCTCGGGCAAGATCGACATCCTGGTTGCCACCGACGTGGCTGCCCGCGGCCTCGACGTGGAGCGCATCTCGCACGTCATCAACTACGACATCCCGCATGACACGGAGTCCTACGTGCACCGCATCGGCCGCACCGGCCGTGCAGGCCGCAAGGGCGACGCGATCCTGTTCATGACCCCGCGCGAGAAGTACCTGCTGCGCGCCATCGAAAAGGCTACCCGCCAGTCGGTGACCCAGATGCAGCTGCCTTCTCTGGATTCGGTCAACAACCGCCGCATCCAGAAGTTCACCGACCGCATCGATGCCACCATCACCGGCCAGGACCTGACCACCTTCCGTGAAATCGTCGAGGGCTTCGCAGCCCAGCACGAGGACCTGGACCACCTGGAAATCGCCGCCGCACTGGCAATGATGGCCCAGGGTGGACGTCCGCTACTGATGACCGAACCAGTCATCCCGCCGTCCAAGAAGGCCCGCATGGAGCGCGATCGCGATCGTGGAGAACGCGGCGACCGTGGCGATCGCGGCGAGCGTGGACCACGCCGCGGCAAGACCGCAGCCGAGGGCAACGCGATGTACCGCATCGCCGTTGGCCGCCGCAACCGCGTGCAGCCAGGCTCCATCGTTGGCGCACTGGCCAACGAGGGCGGCTTCAACTCCTCGGAAATCGGCGGCATCGAGATCCGTTCGGACCACACCCTGGTCGAACTGCCAGCAGAGCTGAGCAAGGACCAATGGCGTGCACTGTCCAAGACCCGCATCGGCGGCGAGCCAATCAACCTGGAGCTGGACTCCGGCCGCAAGCCGCACCGCGACGACGACTTCGAGCGCGGCGGCGACCGCGGTGACCGTGGTGGTTTCCGCGGCGGCCGCGGCGGCAGCTTCAACGACCGCAAGCGCTCGGGCGGTTTCCGCGATGAGCGCCGCGGCGGCGGCGACAAGCGCTTCGGCGGCGGCAGCCGCGGTGGACGCGACCGCTTCAGCGATTCGGGACGCCGCCGCGACTACTAAGCCGCAGCGCCCTTCCTAGCCTAGATAAACAACGCCCCTGGAACCTGTTTGAACAGGTTCCAGGGGCGTTGTGCGTGCCGGAGGAAGCTAAATGGTCGTAGTGCCGCCGACCGGGATCTGGGCTCCCACATAGACCTTGCCTCCGGAGGCGAGGAACTGGGCAGATTTCTGCGCCATGCCCACGATGGCCTCCTGGGCCTCGGCAGAGCCGAACTCGTTGCGGATGTCCTGGCTGATGCGCATTGAGCAGAACTTCGGCCCGCACATCGAGCAGAAATGCGCGGTCTTGGCGGGCTCCGCAGGCAGCGTCTCGTCGTGAAACTCCATGGCAGTGACAGGGTCCAGCGAGAGCGCAAACTGGTCATGCCAGCGGAACTCGAAGCGCGCCTTGCTCAGCGCATCGTCGCGCTCTTGGGCCAGCGGATGTCCCTTGGCCAGATCCGCCGCGTGGGCGGCGATCTTGTAGGTGATCACTCCGGTCTTCACATCGTCCTTGTTCGGCAGTCCAAGGTGCTCCTTGGGCGTCACATAGCAGAGCATCGCGGTGCCGTAGCGGGCGATCTCCGTGGCGCCGATGGCGCTGGTGATGTGGTCATAGCCCGGTGCGATATCCGTGACCAGCGGGCCCAGTGTGTAGAACGGCGCGCCCTCGCACAGTTCCTGCTGGCGTTCCACATTCTCGCGCACTAGGTGCAGCGGAATGTGTCCAGGGCCCTCCACCATGACCTGCACGTCGTACTTCCAAGCGCGCTTGGTCAGCTCCGCCAGGGTGTCCAGCTCAGCGAACTGCGCCGCGTCATTGGCGTCGGCAATTGACCCCGGACGCAGGCCGTCGCCCAGGGAGAAGGCAACGTCATACTGGGCGAAGATCTCGCACAGCTCGTCGAAGTGCGTATAGAGGAAGTTTTCCTCGTGGTGGGCCAGGCACCAGCCAGCCATGATGGATCCGCCGCGCGAGACGATGCCGGTGACGCGGTTTGCGGTCAGCGGCACGTAGCGCAATAGAACGCCTGCATGGATGGTCATGTAGTCTACGCCTTGCTCGCACTGCTCAATGACGGTGTCTCGGAAAATCTCCCAGGTCAGCTCGTTCGCTTCGCCGTTCACTTTCTCCAGCGCCTGGTAGATGGGCACCGTTCCGATGGGAACGGGGGAGTTGCGCAGGATCCACTCGCGGGTCGTGTGAATGTCATCGCCCGTGGACAGGTCCATGACGGTGTCTGCTCCCCAGAGGGTTGCCCACTGCATCTTGGCCACTTCCTCGGAGATTGAACTGGTGACTGCCGAGTTTCCAATGTTGGCGTTGATCTTGACCAGGAACTCGCGTCCGATGATCATCGGTTCGCTTTCCGGGTGGTTGATGTTTGCAGGGATGATGGCCCGACCTGCGGCCAGCTCGTCGACAACCTTCTGCACTTCGCAGCCTTCGCGGGCTGCGACGTAGCGCATTTCCTGGGTGATGATCCCCTGGCGTGCGTAGTGCATCTGGGTTACCCGTGCGCCATGGATTGCCTTGAGCGGGTTCGGCTTGCGCCCGGCCCACTCAGCGCTGGCTTCACCTCGTCTTGCCGCGGATTTACCATCATCGAGCAGGTTGCGTTCGCGTCCTTGGTATTCGAGAACGTCGTTGCGTTCACGGATCCAGGCTTCGCGGAATGGCGCCAAGCCCTTGACCGGGTCGCTGCCTGGACCGCTGGTGCGGTAGACATCTAATGGCCCGTTTTTTGTTCCGTCGGGCGAGTCAGCCAAGCTGATCCTCGTGACGGGGATTTCTACTGATCCCTGCTTTACAAAAGTTGCTTCGTGGGCAGGGTGCTGCTGAATTTCATTCATGTGAGAACTCACTTCCTTCGCCGGCATTACCCGGACAGGTTCAACGGTCTCGAACAGCACTAGTTCGATCTCAGCCCTTGCTAATGGACTCCCGTGTGGTCGCGATTACGCTAACACAGCCGATCAGGTGCTTGGCAAATCAGCTTTTGAACTGGGTGAAATATTTCGCCGAGAAAAAGTAAGGTCGTGTAGGGTGCTGAATTTTCTGCGCTTGCGGGCACTTGTGCCGAATTTGTGTGGGCAATAACAGGTATTGGATGGTGCCCATTCATCAGAATTAGATGGACAATTGCCTGGCGGAAAACATCGCAGTGATATCTCAAACTTGGATGCATGTTGTGGACACTGCGCATTGTGTCGGCGCGATTGGATCAATAAATGATTCTGCGCTCATGCTGCCCTGACCCGGGCACAAGCTGGCAATATTGGCATTTGTATTCTTGGCCCGTATTTGCACGAATTGAAATGTCTCAGACGCAAACTTATTGACGTCAAAGAAAACGAAAAGAGAGACAATCTGATCCAGATTGTCTCTCTTATTTC
>NZ_BJNY01000005.1 GCF_006539925.1 Glutamicibacter uratoxydans
ACCGCCGGCGGGGATGACACCGTAAAAACGCGAAAAAATATCTTCACTCACGCTTCCAAGGGTAGTTGATACACCCGATTGAGCACTGTTATCACTGCCGGCGGCGGAGTTTCCCGCCACTCAAATACGCAAGCATCTCATACGGTAATTTCCGCAGAATTCCGACCTTTTAGCGCATAGATGGCACGATTCGGTGAACATACTCACATGATATGGACACGAAATAGATCGAAGTCCTGAAAGTGGTTTAGACTCACAAAAGGAACGCTCGCACAAGTGCGTCAAATCTCATTGTGTGCAATATACACATGCGCCGTTGCGAGCCTTGGAGGTTTAGTTCAGTGTCGAAGACTTCGTCAGGCACCCTATACCGCGGCCATGAAGGCATGTGGTCCTGGGTGGGACACCGAGTCACCGGTGTCGTTATTTTTCTCTATCTGCTGGTTCACGTGTTGGACACCTCGCTTGTGCGTGTCGATGCCAACGCCTACAACGCAGTAATTAGCACTTACCAGACCTGGTGGATGGCGCTGGGTGAGACCGCTCTGGTCGCCGCCATCCTGTTCCACGCATTCAACGGTCTGCGTCTGATCTTGGTTGACTTCTGGAAGCAGGGCACCAAGTACCAGCGTCAGATGCTCTGGGGCGTTTTGATCCTCTGGGCTGTCGTCTTCGCAGGCTTTGCCATCCGTCACCTGTCGATCGCATTCGGGAGCCACTAAGCCATGAGCGTTACTATTCCTGCTCCACGCAGCCAGCGTATTGATCCTAAGTACAAGCGCGGCCCACGCTCGCGCGGCAGCTTCGAGATGATCGCATGGCTGTTCATGCGTCTATCCGGCGTTGCACTGATCGTGCTGATCTTCGGCCACCTGATCTCCAACCTCATGGTCGGCGGCGGCATCTCCGACATCTCCTTCGGCTTCGTTGCCGGCAAGTGGGCCGATCCGGTCTGGCAGTTCTGGGATCTGGCACTGCTGTGGCTGGCCATGCTGCACGGCACCAACGGCGTGCGCACCATCATCAACGACTACGCAGAGAAGCACGCAACCCGTGCTTGGCTCAAGGGCATCCTGTACGTTGCAACGATCTTCATCGTTGTCCTGGGCTCCCTGGTGATCTTCACCTTCGACCCATGCGTAGCCGGCAGCACCCTGCCACAGTGCTAACCCTTTAGAACCACAGATTTTTAGAAAAGAGAGCATCTAGAATGCAGGTACATAAGTACGACGTAGTCATCGTCGGTGCCGGCGGTGCAGGTATGCGTGCAGCGATCGAATCCGGTCAGCGTGCACGCACCGCAGTGCTAACCAAGCTTTACCCAACCCGCTCGCACACCGGTGCGGCCCAGGGCGGCATGTGCGCCGCACTGGCCAATGTTGAGGAAGACAACTGGGAGTGGCACACCTTTGACACCGTCAAGGGCGGCGACTACATCGTCGACCAGGACGCGGCAGAGGTCATGGCCAAGGAAGCCATCGACGCAGTGCTTGACCTGGAAAAGATGGGTCTGCCGTTCAACCGCACCCCAGAGGGCAAGATCGACCAGCGCCGTTTCGGCGGCCACACCCGCGACCACGGCAAGGCCGCCGTGCGCCGCGCCTGCTACGCAGCAGACCGCACCGGCCACATGATCCTGCAGACCCTCTACCAAAACTGCGTCAAGCACAACGTTGAGTTCTACAACGAGTACTACGTGCTGGACCTGCTGATGGTCGAGGAAGAAGCCTTCCGCGAAGACGGCACCGCCTACCAGCAGAAGCGCGTTGCAGGCGTCGTCTCCTACGACCTGGCCACCGGCGAACTGCACGTCTTCCAGGCAAAGTCAGTCATCTTCGCCTCCGGCGGCGCAGGCAAGGTCTTCAAGACCACCTCCAACGCCCACACCCTGACCGGCGACGGCATGGGCATCGCCTTCCGTTCGGGTCTGCCGCTGGAAGACATGGAATTCTTCCAGTTCCACCCAACGGGCCTTGCAGGCCTGGGCATTCTGCTCACCGAAGGCGCCCGCGGCGAAGGCGCGATCCTGCGCAACTCCGATGGCGAGCGTTTCATGGAGCGCTACGCTCCGACCATTAAGGACCTTGCCCCACGCGACATCGTGGCCCGCGCAATGGCCAACGAGGTGCGCGAAGGCCGCGGCTGCGGTCCTAACAAGGACTACGTGCTGCTGGACCTGACCCACCTGGAGCCAGAGCACATCGAGTCCAAGCTGCCAGACATCACCGAATTCGCCCGCACCTACCTGGGTGTCGAGCCGTTCACCGATCCGGTTCCTGTGTACCCGACCGCGCACTACGCCATGGGCGGCGTGCCGACCAACATCGAGACCGAGGTCCTTCAGGACAACGACACCGTCATCCCTGGCCTCTACGCCGCCGGCGAGACCGCCTGCGTATCGGTGCACGGCGCCAACCGCCTGGGCACCAACTCGCTGCTGGACATCAACGTGTTCGGCCGCCGTGCAGGCATCGCCGCCGCCAAGTACGCCCAGGACGCCGACTTCGTCGAGCTGCCTGAGAACCCAGATGCACTGGTCACCGCCCAGCTGGAGGGCCTGCTGTCCTCCACCGGCACCGAGAACGTCGCCGCGCTGCGCAAGACCCTGCAGGACACCATGGATGCCAAGGTGCAGGTATTCCGCGACGAGAAGTCGCTGACCGAAGCACTTGAGGTCATCGAGGACCTGCGCAAGCGCTACAAGAACGTGTCCATCCAGGACAAGGGCAAGCGCTTCAACCTAGACCTGCTCGAAGCTGTGGAGTTGGGCTTCCTGCTGGACCTTGCAGAGGTCATGACCACCGCTGCCTTGCACCGCAAGGAATCCCGTGGCGGCCACTACCGCGAAGACTACCCGAACCGCGATGATGAGAACTTCATGATCCACTCGATGGCCTACCGCGACCACAACGCCACCACCGAAGGCATTTCTGGCATCCGTCTGGAGACCAAGCCAGTTGTCGTCACCCGTTACCAGCCAATGGAGCGTAAGTACTAATGAGCACCGAACTGCCAGAACCACCATCAAAGATTGAGTTGAAGGCCGGTGTCGGTGGCGGCGGAGAGATCCCAACCTTCAACATCACCCTGCGTGTTCGCCGCTACCTGCCAGAGACCACTGCCGAAGCCTACTGGGAAGATTTCAAGCTGACCATGTACGGCACCGACCGTGTGCTGGACGCCCTGCACAAGGTCAAGTGGGACCACGACGGCTCGCTGTCCTTCCGCCGCTCCTGCGCCCACGGCGTCTGCGGTTCCGATGCCATGCGCATCAACGGCCGCAACCGCCTGGCCTGCAAGACCCTGCTCAAGGACCTGGACACCTCCAAGCCAATCACCGTTGAAGCCATCAAGGGTCTGCCGCTGGAGAAGGACCTCATCGTGGACATGGAACCTTTCTTCCAGTCCTACCGCGAGATCATGCCGTTCCTGATCACCAAGGGCCACGAGCCGACCAAGGAACGCATCCAGTCCGCTGAAGAGCGCGCAGTCTTCGATGACACCACCAAGTGCATCCTCTGCGCCGCCTGCACCAGCTCCTGCCCAGTGTTCTGGACCGATGGCCAGTACTTCGGCCCAGCCGCGATCGTGAACGCACACCGCTTCATCTTCGACTCACGCGACGAAGCCGGCGACATGCGCCTGGAGATCCTGAACGACAAGGAAGGCGTGTGGCGCTGCCGCACCACCTTCAACTGCTCCGAAGCATGCCCACGCGGCATCCAGGTGACCAAGGCCATCGCCGAGGTCAAGCAGGCAATCCTGTCCCGCACCGTCTAAGTGCGGCGCTCATCGGGCCGCCTCCCTTCACTGGGAGGCGGCCCGATGCCGTTTAACCTCAAGACCTTGCCAGCGCCGGCGCGGTTTCCTAGGCTGGAAGAAATCCACCGCCTCGACCGCTGGGACCCACTCATGACGTTGATGCCGCCGAACATTGATTCAACCCAAGACCTGCCAGCATTGCTCATCCATGAACTGCGCCAGATCCGCGCAGCGCTCAACGGGCTGAGCACCAAACAGGCAGCATCGCGCCCCACCGTCAGCGCGCTGTCCCTTTCATCAATCGCCATGCACTGCGCCCAGGTGGCCCACGGCTGGCTGGTCACCGCCCAGCGCGCCCCCGAATTTGTTCCCATCGCCGACTACCCTGGCATCAGCGCCCAGCTGGGCTTCACCCGTATGCACGAGGGGGCCGAAGACCTGGCCGACGTCCCCGTCGAGGCGGTCCGCAGGCAGCTGGACCGCAGCATCGAATTCATTGAATCCAATGGGCTGACGCTGTTCGAGCTCGACGTCAGGGTTCCGCTGGGCGACAGGCAGTGGCCCGGCGTCGAAGGCTCGGTCTCCGGGCTGTGGGTCTGGCAGCATTTGATCGCCGAGGTGGCCCGCCATGCTGGACACGCGGATATTCTGCGCGAAAGCATCGACCACGCGCTGTCCGAAGACCTCACGGAGCTGGACGCTCCCGCGTCGGACGCCTCGAATCAGCAGCAGTCCTGAACCCGGCGGGAACGCCCGGGAACACGGCAAAGGCGCCCGCTTCCATGAAGGAAACGGGCGCCTTGGACGCTGGCGGCTTGCCGACGGCTACTTGGCGGCAACGCGGTCCAGCGCATCGCGCAGGCGGGCAACGGTGCCGTCGACATCGCCCAGCTTGTCCAGACCGAACAGGCCCAGGCGGAAGGTGGAGAAATCTGCAGGCTCGCCGCAGTGCAGCGGAACACCGGCCGCGATCTGCACGCCGACTTCCTTGAACGCAGCGCCAGTGCGGATGCCCTCGTCGTCCGTGTAGCTGACGACCACCGATGGTGCGGCGAATTCTGCGGCGGCCACGGAGGCGAAGCCGCGCTCGGCCATCAGCGCGCGAGCCTTGGCGCCCAGCTCGATCTGGGCGGCCTTGAGCTTGTCTAGCCCGATCTGGCGGGCCTCTTCCATCAGCTCCGCGTTGTGCGCCAGCGAATCGGTAGGCATGGTGGCGTGGTACGGCGCGCGGCCTGCCACGTACTCGTCGGAGATGAACAGCCACTTCTTCAAATCCAGCGCGAAGCTGCTGGACGCGGTTTCCTGCACCTTGGCGGCGCCGGCCTCGCTGAACATGACATAGCCAGCGCAGGGGGTGCCGCTCCAGCCCTTCTGCGGAGCGGAGATCAGCACGTCGACGCCGGTGTCCTTCATCGACACCCACGATGCGCCGGAGGCGATGCAGTCCAGCACCATCACGCCGCCGACCTCATGCACGGCCTGGGACAGCGCGGAGATGTACTCGTCGGTCAGCTGGATGCCTGCCGCGGTCTCCACATGGGGCGCGAACACCACGGCCGGGCGCTGCTCGCGGATCAGCGCAGCGACCTCTTCGATCGGGGCAGGGGCGAAGGCCGCCTGCGGCGCATCGCTCTCGGCGCGGGCCGCGGCCACCAGGACCTCGGAAGCGTTGCCGGCGGTCTCGAAGATCTGCGACCAGCGGTAGGAGAACAGGCCGTTGCGGACCACGAGGACCTTCTGCTGGTCAGCCAGCTGGCGTGCCACGGCTTCCATGGCGTAGCTGCCGCCGCCGGGGACGATCGCAGCGCTCTGCGCATCGTAGGCTTCGCGAAGGATTTCAAGCAGCTGCTGCATGACGCCCACGAACCGCTGGGACATGTGGTTCAGCGAGCGGTCGGTGAACACCACCGAGTATTCAAGCAGTCCGTCAGGATCAATAGTGTCATGTGGCAAATTCATGCGTTTTCTCCAAAAGCTTGCCCCGCAGCGGGGGAACCGTGGGCACTATCGTGCACCGCTTTCAATTCTGCCAATTTTGGTATTCAAATCCCAGTTGACGAATGGCTATGTCGCCGGGCCCCGCGCAGACAGAAAACGCCGGCTGCTCAGCCGGCGTTTACTGCCGCTATTTGACCGTGCTGAGGTCGTGAGTTTCCGGACTGAAGTCCGCCAGCCGCTTGTCAAAGTCCGGTTCCCTGTCTGGATCCTCGACATCGGCAGGATCGGTCCTCTGGGTTTCTGAGACCGGACTTACTTCCTCTCCCCTAAACACCCTTCGAACCCTGTCCAGATCGAGGGACTTGTCCCACCAGGCAATGAACAGCGTGGCGACCGCGTTGCCGCAGAAATTTACTAGCGCACGACATTCTGACATGAATTTGTCGATGCCGAAGATCAGCATAATTCCTGCCGCCGGAATGGTCCCCAACGTGCTCAGCGTCGCTGTCAACGCAATGAATCCTCCTCCTGCTACCCCGGCGGCGCCCTTGGAAGTTAGCAGCATGACCGCAAGCATGCCCAGCTGCTGGCCAACGCTCAAATTGGTATTCGTCGCCTGGGCGATATACACGGCGGCCAAGGACAGATAAATCGCGGCTCCATCAAGATTGAAGCTGTAGCCGGTGGGGACCACCAGACCGACAGTTTCCTTTTTCACCCCAGCATGTTCCAGCTTTTTCATCAGTCCCGGCAGTGCCGGTTCAGCTGTTGATGTGCCGAGAATCAGCATCAATTCTTCGCGGAAGAACTTGAGCATCGTGAAAATATTCAAGTGCAGGAATGCCATGACGCCGCCGAGGAAGAATACGACAAACACTGCCGAAGTACCGTAGAAGAGCAAGATCAGCCATCCAAGGCTGGAAAGAGTCTCGACCCCATACTTTCCCACTGCATAGGCCATAGCTCCGAAGGCCCCGAGCGGGGCCGCTTTCATGATGAAATTCAAGACTTTGAAGACTACGGCGGTCAAGCGCTGCACGGCGTCCAGCACCGGTTCACCGATCTTTCCCACGGCGTTCAATGCGATTCCGAAGATCACCGCCATAAAGATGATCTGCAGAATATCGCCCTCGACGAATGGCTCGACCATTGATCCCGGGACCACGTGGGTCAAGAACTCCCACCACTTCTGCTCTTCACCGGCGGCAATCAAATCAGATGCTTTTCCGGTGACCTCCATAGTGCTGGCATCGGCATTGACTCCGTCGCCCAACCGGAAGATGTTGATGGCAACTAGTCCCAGGGTCATAGCGCAGATTGTGCCGATCTGGAAATAGCCCAATGCTTTCAATCCGGTAATGCCAACTCGTTTTAGATCAGCAACGCTGGCGATGCCACCGACGATGGTCAGGAAGACGATAGGCCCGATGAGCATTTTCATGGCTTCGACGAATGTGGTGCCGATCGGCTGCATAGATTCGCCGAGATCCGGCGCCGCCCATCCGATACCGATGCCTATCAGAATTGCGATGAGCACCCAGAAGTATAGTTGCCGATACCACTTCTTGTGGGCCTTAGCGCCGTTGTTCAAGGAGTTTCCCATGGTTTCTACCTCGCTGGAAGAAGAAGTCTGACTCCAAAAAACACTGGGAGCTGGACTTTGATAAGTGTGGCCCGGGGCTGGCCCCGGACTTTCCGGTTATTAGGCGACGACCAAGTTAGCGGTCAGCGCTGCAACGATAGCTTCGGTAACCTCACGCGTGGCAGCGTTCCCGCCGATGTCACGGGTGAGCACTCCCTTCGAAGTCGCCGCTTCAATAGCTGCTTCCACGACTCTTGCTTCGTCATGAAGTCCGAAGTGGTCAAGCATCAGTGCAGCGCTGGCAATTGCGCCGATGGGGTTGCTGATGTTCTGGCCCGCGATATCTGGTGCCGAACCGTGGACGGGTTCAAACATGGAGGGGAATCGGCGCTCCGGATTGAGGTTCGCACTGGCTGCCAGTCCCAGGCTTCCGGCCAGCGCTGACCCCAAGTCTGAAAGGATGTCCGCATTCAGGTTCGAGGCGACAACCACCGAGAGCTCTTCCGGGTGCAAAATGAACTTGGCACTCATCGCATCCACCAGCACGCTTTCGGTGGCGACGTCCGGATATTCGGCAGCGACCTTGGAAAAGACTTCATCCCAAAGCACCATGCCGTATTGCTGGGCGTTTGACTTAGTTACCGATGAAACCTTTTTCACCTGCCGGGTAAGTGCAAGTTCAAATGCAAACCGGATAATTCGCTCGCAGCCTTTTTCTGTGAACAGCGAAGACTGGATGGCGACCTCGTTGCCGGGGCCACGGCCCGACAGGTTCCGTCCTCCGAGCCCTGCATACTCTCCTTCACTGTTTTCTCGAACAACAACCCAGTCGAGCTCAGTATCCTCTGCCTTGCGCAGCGGCGAGGCAACTCCAGGGAGAAACTTCACCGGACGGATGTTGGCCCATTGATCGAAGTTCTGCGTGATATTCAAGCGCAGACCCCACAGACTGACATGGTCTGGAACATTCTCCCAACCAACGGCTCCGAAGTAGATGGCATCGAAGTTCTTCAGCTTTTCGAGTCCCTGCGGATCCATCATCACACCGTGCTTGGCATAGTACTCGCTGCCCCAGTCGAACTCGGTCCAGTCAAATGCGAACTTGCCGTTTGAATGCCCTGCCAAAGTGTCCAGGACCGTGCGTCCAGCCTCCACCACTTCCTTGCCGACTCCGTCGGCTGGAATTGCTGCAATCTTGAAAGTCTGGGTTTCTGCCATGACGGCCTCCTCATTGATCGTGTCCCGCATCACATGCGGTGGGTGTAATCAATTAGAGCCAGTTTCAGCTTGCAGCGTCTAAGACTAGAAATGCATCTAGCGCATAGGTGAAACCTATAAGTTCTTGTCAGACGCAAGCTTCTTAGCGGCGTCAAGGAACTTTCTTGCTACTGGAGTCAGTCCTGTGCGACGGCTGATCAACGAAATGTGGAGCTGTACCGCAGGTTCAAGTTCCACCACATGTAGCCCCGCGCTGCGGGCCATCGGAGCCCAGGCCTCGGGGAGAATGGCGTGGCCGACTCCTGCCAGCACCAAAGGGAGTACGGAAGAACGATGGGCCACCTCTACTGCGATTTCGAGTTCGATGCCTTCAGCTATGAGCCGGTCGACGTGGGCACGCATGAGAGAGCCGCGCTGAGAAATAATAATGCGTTCTCCGGCAAGCTGTTCACCGGTGACGTTCGGACAATCGGTCAGCGCGGCGTTCGCGGGGCTGACTACAACTAGCGGCTGGCGTTGCAGTGGAAACACATCCAGCTCCGGCACCACAGCCGGAGCGTCGGTTCCAAGAAGCCCGATCTCGCTGCTGCCGTTCGAGACCAGCGAAATTACGTCTATTGCGGTGAAGGCGGCCGCTGTATTGACCGCTACGTGCGGATGCACCTGTGAAAACCGCGCAATCAGTGTGGTCAGAGGTTCAACCGCAGGCGATGGCATTGATACGAGGTCCAGGGTGCCGCGTTGCAGACCCTTCAGCCCGGCAACGGCATCCTCGGCAGCCTGCAGGTCCCGAAGCACTAGGCGCGCAGGCCCCACCAGTTCCTGTCCCGCCTGGCTGAGGACCGAACGGCGCCCCACCCTGTGAAACAGCGGCACTCCAAGTTCACGTTCAAGCGACTTGATAGTTTGAGATAGCGACGGCTGAGCGATCAGCAGGTGCTGCGCCGCACGGGAAAACCCATCATGGTCGACGACAGCGAGGAAGTACTTCAGCGACCGCGCGTCCATCAGCCCAGGCGCAGTTCTTCGCTCAGGTTCCACTGCCCGCTGGCAGTGTCAAAGAGCTGGATCGACTCCACGGTGAATGACAGGTCCACCGCATGCAGGGCGGCCTGAGCCGCATCCAGCCGGTAGGCCGGAACATTCTGCGCGATGGTCAGGTGCGGGTGGTAGGCGAAGCACGACTCATGGCGCAGCGCATCGCCCAGCAGCGCCCGGTGCAGCTCCCAGCAGGATTCGGCACCGGACTCCAGCGGCAGGTACACCACGTCGCTGGCGGGCCGGAAGGTCAGCGCGGCGCCCAGGCGCACCTGGAAGGGCTCGCCCTGCCGCGCCACCCGGCGCACCTGCGCCGCCGCCTTGTCCCAGGTGTTCAGGTAGGAGCCCGAAACCAGGGTGATATGCGGGGCGATCGGCTCGGTGGCCTGTCCCCCGAACTCCCGGCGCCAGGCACGCAGGGTATCCCTGTGCGGCTGCGGCACAGGGATCACAACGCCCAGGGTGAACCGGGATTCAACGCTCATGGCTAGACACCCAGCGGCGGCAGGAAGCCGACCTTCTCGTACACCTCTGCCACGGTCTTCGACGCCACCTCGCGCGCCTTGGCAGCGCCGGCCAGCAGCAGGCGGTCAAGCTCTGCAGGATCGTCCAGCAGCTCAAGGGTGCGTTCGCGGATCGGGGTCAGGCGTTCGACGACGGCGTCCGCCACGGCCACCTTCAGGTGCCCGTACATCTTGCCGTCGAACTCTTCCACCAGCTGCGGCACGTGGCGTTCGGTCACCGCGGCAAGGATGTCCAACAGGTTGGAGACGCCTGGCTTTTCCTTCTTGTCGTACGCGATCACGGTGCCGGCATCGGTCACCGCGGACTTGATGCGCTTGGCGATCAGCTTCGGCTCGTCCAGCACGTTGATCAGGCCGTTCGGCGACTCGGCGGACTTGGACATCTTGGAGGTAGGGTTCTGCAGGTCGTAGATGCGTGCACCCTCCTTCGGGATGAACGCCTCGGGCACGGTGAAGGTGTCGCCGAAGCGGTGGTTGAAGCGCTTGGCCAGATCGCGGGCCAGCTCCACGTGCTGTCGCTGGTCATCGCCCACCGGCACGCCGTGCGGCTGGTAGAGCAGGATGTCAGCCGCCATCAGGATCGGGTAGGTGAACAGGCCCACGCTGGCGGCATCCGCGCCGCCCTTGGCTGACTTGTCCTTAAACTGGGTCATGCGGCTTGCCTCGCCGAAGCCGGTCAGGCAGTTGAACACCCAAGCCAGCTGGGCGTGCTCAGGCACCTGCGACTGCACGAACAGCGTCGAGCGTTCCAGGTCGATGCCGCCGGCGATGAACTGCGCGGCAGTCTTGCGGGTGCGGGCGCGCAGCTCGGCCGGGTCCTGCTGCACGGTGATCGCGTGCATGTCTGGGATGAAGAAGAACGCGTCGTACTCGTCCTGGTTCTTGACCCAGTTGACCAGCGCGCCGAGGTAGTTGCCCAAGTGGAGTGAATCGCCCGAAGGCTGCATGCCCGAAAGTACGCGGGATTTCATGGTGTTTCCTTAAAACTGGTAGTCGACGACCAGCGGTGCGTGGTCGGAGAAGCGCAGGTCATAGCTCGATGCCCGGTCGACGTGCGACTTGATCGCCTTGTCTGCAAGGCCCGGGGTGGCCATGTGGTAGTCGATGCGCCAGCCGGCGTCGTTGTCGAAGGCCTGCCCGCGGTAGGACCACCAGGTGTAGGGGCCCTGCGCGTCGCCGGCCAGCTGACGGGCCACATCCTTGTAGCCCACCTCACCGAAGAAGCCGTCGAAGTAGGCGATCTCCTCGTCCATCACGCCGGCGCGCTTATTGTGGTTCGGCTTCCAGTTCTTGATGTCCTTCTCGGTGTGCACGACGTTCAAGTCGCCCACCACCAGCACATGGTCCTTTTCCGCCGCCAGCGCCGGCAGGTGCTCGGTCATGCGCTGCAGGAAGCGGTACTTGTCATCCTGCTTCTGGGTGCCCAGTTCGCCCGAGTGCACGTAGCAGGAGACCACGGTGAAGATCTCGCCGTTCACGTCGAAGTCAGCCTCCACCCAGCGGCCGGAATCGGCGAAGTACTCGTCGCCGATGTTCTCGCGCACGGCCACCGGCTCGACGCGGGAAAGCACGGCCACTCCAGCGCGGCCCTTGTCCTTGGCCTCGGCATGCAGGATATGCCAACCATCGCCGATCAGTTCGCGCAGCACCTTGTCCGGTGCGCGCACCTCCTGCAGGCACAGGATGTCGACGTCGCGGGCCTCGACCCACTGCGCCATGTCCTTGCGGTAGGCGGCGCGAATGCCGTTGACATTGACCGAGGCGACGCGCAGGGCGCCGGCGTTCTTGCTCAGAATTTCCACGCTGGTTGGTATCACCATTCCACCTTACAAAATTCGCGCGCTGATTACGCGCTCAAACCCACGCGCCGGGGCAGAAACACGGTACTTTACGTGTTCGCGCCAGCCCCTTGCGTTTTCTTTTGCGCTGTCCTAGTAGTAGGCGTCAAAAACGCCTACTACTTAACTGCCGTGCGCCGCTGGAGCCTCAGAGTCGTCGAGCGCCGTGAAGTCGCCCAGCGAAATGATGCCCGGCAGGCCGCCGCCCAGCCGCTGGAGCACATGCAGCTCATGGGGAACCACCGGCGCGGGCAGATCCTCCACTTCGAACCAGCGGAGGTCCGCCGCCTTGTGTGCTTCCATCAGCCTCGGCTCTCCGTCCCATGAGGTGCATTGGAAGAAGAAGTCGACCCGGTCAGGCGCCCGGTGCAGGACCGCCAGCGGGTCCAGGTCCTCGGGCCGCAGGTGGATGCCCAGTTCCTCGAAGGCTTCGCGGCAAGCCGCCTGGTGCACCGATTCGCCCGGCTCCACATGTCCGGCGGCTCCCGCGCCCCAGTACCCGTCGAGGAATCCGGTCCCTGCACGCTGCTGCAGCATGACGCGGCCGCCGCGCCGGAAGACCACATAGGCAACGGCAATCAAAGGCTGCTCCTTAAAAACCTCAGGGCGGCCGCAGCCGCCCTGAATTGATAAAACCTAGTCGATAATTTCGCCGTCGATCGGCTTGGCCGGGGTGATCATGTCGCGGGCGTTAGCCGCGGTCATCTGGATGGTCTCCAGCGCGCGGTCGATCATGCCCTCGGATTCAGGGGTCGCGGCGGCGCGTTGCTCGGAGATGACCCGTGCCTGCACCTGGACGATCTTGAAGGAGTGGTCAAGCTTCATGTCGCGCTGGCTGGTGGCCTCGTCGACGACCACGGAGCCGGACTCGGCCCGCGGGGTGGCAGCGGCAGCGGCTTCGCGCAGCGAGCTGTTGATCTTGTCAGCCCCGCGCTTCAGGCCGAACATCATGAACGCAGCCAGCAGCAACCAGCCTGCGGAGATGGCGACGACGAACCAGCCGACAATCGCATTGGAGTTGGCGGCGAAGATGACTGCCACCAGAAGAATGATGACCATCACCGACATGGCCAAGGTCGAAGCGTTGAGGGTGACTTTCTTGCCCTGCGTCGCGTTGCTGCCTAGAGGTTCCATAGCGTTAATTCTCGCATCATCCCCGACGGCAAGCCAATCGCAGGGGTGTCCTTTCGCCCACAGCTTGGCTCTAGAAGATCGAATGGATCAGCTCGGAGAGGTCCATGTCCTGCAGGCAGGCGCGGATCAGCAGGTAGCCGGCAATGCCGACGATCCAGCCCAGCGATTCCTGGCTGATCTTCGCCAGCTTGGCCCCGGCGGTTTTCAGCCAGCCCTCGATGCGCGAGCCGAGCACCGCCCGCACCGCGCAGAGCACCAGCGCCGGGGCGATCATCACCAGGCAGTAGCCGGCCAGCGCCAGCGCCTGGATTCCCGGAGACCACTGCGCATTCTGCATGATGCCCATGGCCGCCAGGTACGGCAGCATCGTCGGCAGCTCCAGCAGCCCGGCGATCAGCGCCAGCGCCGCGACGCCGGTGCGCGTATCCAGGGCGGTGCCCACCCGGGAGCCCAGCTTGGGCGAAATGGACTGCTCGGGCGCCGGCTCGGATTCGGTCCGCGGGGCGCCTCCTGCCTTCAGCCGGGCCGCTTCCTTCTGGGCGTCGGTGCGGTAGCTCAGCGCCCACACCAGCATCAGCACGCCGGCAGCCAGGCCGACGGCCCTGGCCCAGGGCTGCTGGAAAACGTCGGAGGCAAGGGTCATCCCGGAGCGCAGCAGCAGCCCGATAACCCAGTAGAACAGCCCGATCAGCCCCAGGTAGACGAGCACGCGCGGGATGGCGCTGCGGTAGTCGCGGCGCAGCAGCAGCCAGATCGGAATGACCAGTGTGCCGATGCTTGTCGCGTCGATCAGCGCCAGCACGAACAGCGATGAAGTTTCCATGCTTCAAGCCTGCGCGCACCTGGCCCGAGGGGGTATCGGGCGGCCGGCCAAGCACCTCCCCCTTAAGGGGGATGCCCTCCGGTACCTGGTTTAAGCGATGCTGGAAGCATGAAGAAGTTTGTGCAGCGTGTGGGCCGCGGCGACCAGGAGCCGGAAGTCGCCGGCATCTACCTGCTGCTGGCGGCCGTCCTGCACATCACCGGGCTGGTCAATCCGCCGCTGTTTGCGGCTCCTGGCTGGCTGTGGCTGCCGGTGCTGCTGGCCGGCCTGGCCGCAATCCTGCTGCGCCGCCGCGCGCTGGTCATCGCCAGCTCGGCGATGGCGGCCGCCGGTGCGCTGCTGCTGGCGCTGGGCAGCATCAGCGGCTACTTCCTGGTCTTCGAGTCGGTGTTCAGCCTGTTCCTGCTCGGGCGGGAAAAAGTGCGGCGGGCGGCGCTGGCCCTGGTGTGCCTGGCCGCTGTGGTGTTCGCCGTCGTTGTCTGGGACGGCTCGCACGACGCTCAGCAGGTGGTGCTCAGCGTGTTCATGAGCGCGTTCATCCTGTTCACCCCGATGCTGTGGGCGGAAAACGTGCGCACCGCCACATCCCTGGCGGCCGCGGAAAGCGCCCGGGCCAGCGCGGTGGCGGCCGCCGCGGCGCAAAGCGAGCAGCGCCTGCAGGCGGAGCACCAGGCCGCCCGGGTCCAAGAGCGCACCGCGCTGGCCAGGGAAATGCACGATGTGCTCTCGGCCAGGCTCTCCTCCATCGCCCTGCTCTCCGGGGCCGCGCTGGCCCGCGGCGATGGCGAGCCGATGCCTGCCATCCGCAGCGAGTCGGTCACCGCGCTGGAGGAGCTGACAGCCATGGTGCGCATGCTGCACGGCGGCACCGCCGCGCTGGCGGCCAAGCTGGGCGACGTCCCGGCACTGGCCGCCGCCTCGCCGGCCCCGGTGGACCTGGACTTCGCCGTGCCGCATCCCGAGGACCTGCCGCCGCAGGTGCACACCGCCGCCCACCGCAGCATCCGCGAACTGCTGGTCAACCACGCCAAGCACGCCCCCGAGCACCGGCTTGAGCTGCGCGTGGCGCAGTCGGCACACCAACTGCAGATCACCGCGTCCAATCGCTGCGGCGCCGCCAGCGGAAGCGGCGCAGGCATCGGGCTGGAGAACATCCGCACCCGAGCCGACGCGCTGGGTGGCAGCTGCCGCGTGGAGTCCGGCGAGCGCTTCACCGTGTCCATCACCCTGCCTACGGAGGCATCATGAAGGTCCTGCTGGTCGACGACCATTCAACCGTGCGGCTGGGCATCCGCATGGTGCTTGAAGCCGCCGAGGACATCGAGGTGGTGGGCGAAGCGGCGGACGGTGCCGCCGCGGTGCGCATGGTGCGCGCGCTGGCCCCGGACGTGGTGCTGATGGACCTGCGCATGCCCGTGATGGACGGGATCGCCGCCACCGCCGCGGTGCAGCCTGCCACGGTGCTGGTGCTGACCACCTTCGACGACGACGAGTACCTCTTTGGCGCGCTGAATGCCGGGGCCGCCGGGTTTCTGCTGAAAACCGCTGAGCCGGATCAGATCATCGCCGCGGTGCGGGCGGCCGGGCGCGGGGAAGCGATCCTCTCCCCGCAGGTGACCGCCCGTGTGGTGCAGCGTGCGCTGGCCGCTCCTGTAGACCTGCCGGATCTTGCGGTGCTCACCGGGCGGGAGCGCGAGGTGCTGGCGGGAATCGGCGACGGGCTGAGCAATCCGCAGCTGGCGGCGCGCCTGGGCATCGGCGAAAGCACCGTCAAAACCCATGTTTCGGCGGTGCTTGCCAAGCTCGGCGTATCCACCCGGCTGCAGGCGGCGAAGATCGCCTACCGGGCTGGCGGAACTACCAACTGACGCTTACCAACTCACTAGGCAGAAGGGGTGCTGCTGCGGGTCCAGGTAGACGCGGAAGGTGGCGGTGCCCTCGCCGGTGGCCGTGGCGCCCAGGGCCAGCACCAGATTCTCGGCCAGATCCAGGTCCTTCACGCGCACGTCGACGTGCATCTGCTGGGGGTGGAAGTGGCCCGGCCATTCAGGGGCCACATAGGGGCTGACCGCCTGGAAGGCGAGCCCCGGGCGGTCCGGCGCGTCGCCGATGCTGACCCAGTCCGGTTCGTCGTCGATCCTGATCATTCCCAGCAGCTGCTCATAGAACCTGGCCAGCGCATCCGGGTCCTCACAGTCGATTACTAGTGCCTGCCATGTGCCAATCATGATGCCTCCCTTGGGCCCCATTATGCGGCAGCGCTCTGCCCTTGGGTAGGGCCTACCAGGAATCTTCCATGGCCGCGCGGCAGTGGTCGATCAGCGCCTGCACCCGGGCGGGAATCTTGACCGAGCGCGGGGTGATGGCAACCACCGAACTGTGGGCGGCGGGGGCGCCCGGCAGCGCCGGAACCTGCAGCTCGCGGAATGCCAGCGGCCTGCCTTCCAACGACATTTCGGCGTTGTTCGGGCGGCGCATCATCAGCCCGTAGCCCAGACCGCGGCCGACCATGGCGGAGACCAGGATCATCTGCGGCACCTCGGCGATGATCCTGGGGTTCAGCCCGCGGGCGGCGAAGAGCTGCCGCACGTAGTTGGTGGAGGGGTCCGACTCGTACATCACCAGCGGCTCGTGCATCAGGTCTTCTAGCTGCAGCGGGCGCTGAAGCTGCGCCAGCGGATGCTCGGGGTGCAGCACCGCCTGCATCGCCGTCTGGTAGATCGGCTGTTTGTCCATGTCCGGCGGCAACCCCAGGTCGTAGACGAAGGCCACGTCCAGTTCGGCGCTGCGCAGCGCCGGGACCAGGGTTTCATTCGTGCCCACCTGCACGGTGAGCTGCACCTGCGGGTGCTCGAAGCCCTGCATGGTCGCTGGAATCAGGTGCGGGGAGAGCGAGGCGAAGCAGCCGAAGCGCACCGGGCCGCGCAGCACTCCCTCGCGCTGCGGGAAGGTGGCTGCAAGCTCCGTCACCTCGGCAATGATTTTGCGGGCCATGGCAGAAAAATGGGCGCCGGAAGCTGTCAGCGTGAAGCCGTGGGCCTTGCGGCGCAGGCACAGCGTCTCCCCCGCCAGCTTCTCTATCGTGCTGATCGCCTGGGACAGGGCGGATTCGGAAATATGCAGTTCGTCGGCGGCGGATCCAAGGGTCCGGTGCTCGGGCAGTTCGGCCATGATTTCAAGGTGCCGCATCGAATACATAAGCCAGCCTTCAGAAGTTCTACAGAAATTTGAAGTTTACCTTACGTATGTGGGTTGCCACACTATAGTGGTCCACCTCTCCAAGGAGCCGCCTCACATGAACGCCAACCAACGGCGCGTCGCGTTCGCCACTGTCATCGGTACCACCGTCGAATGGTACGACTTCTTCATCTACGCCACCGCCGCCGGCCTGGTGTTCAGCCACCTGTTCTTCGAGCCCGCCGGCAAGGACATCGCGCTGCTGATCTCCTTCGCCTCCGTCGGCCTCTCATTCCTCTTCCGCCCGCTGGGCGCCTTCCTTGCAGGGCACTTCGGCGACAAGATCGGCCGGCGCGCCATGCTGGTGCTGACGCTCTCGCTCATGGGCTCGGCCACCACGCTGATCGGCGTGCTGCCCACCTATGACACCGCCGGGCTGTGGGCTCCCATCCTGCTGCTCGTGCTGCGCATCATCCAGGGCATCTCCGCCGGCGGCGAATGGGGCGGGGCGGTGCTCATGGCCGTCGAGCACGCCGAAGAAGGCAAGCGCGGCCGCGCAGGCTCCTACCCGCAGATCGGCGTTCCGCTGGGCATGCTGCTGGCCAGCGGCATGATGGCGCTGATGACAGGCGTCGTCTCCCCCGGCGAGGCGTTCATCGAATGGGGCTGGCGCGTGCCGTTCCTGGTCTCGATCGTGCTGATCGCGATCGGCTACTTTGTGCGCCGGGCAGTTGACGAGTCCCCGGTGTTCGAGGAAATCGCCGAGCACAAGGCGCAGACCAATGTGCCGGTGCTGGTCCTGTTCAAGAAGCACTGGCCGCTGGTGCTCATCGCCGCTCTGGTCTTCGCCGGCAACAACGCCGCCGGCTACATGACCACCGGCGGGTTCTTCCAGGCCTACACCACCGATCCCGAGGGCCCGATCGGGCTGGAGCGCACCGATGTGCTGATCGCGGTGGCCTTCGGCGCCGCCGTGTGGCTGGTGATGACGCTCATCGCCGGCGTCCTGGCTGACCAGATCGGCCGCGTGCGGACCTACCAGATCGGCTTCGTGGTGCTCGCCGCCTCGCTGTTCCCGGTCTTCGCGCTGGTGAACTCCGGTTCGCTGGGACTGCTCTACGCGGCCTTCGGCTTGTTCTCCATCGGGCTGGGCCTGACCTACGGCCCGCAGGCGGCCCTGTACTCCGAGCTCTTCCCCGCCTCGGTGCGCTTCTCCGGCGTCTCCATCTCCTACGCGATCGGCGCGATCCTCGGCGGTGCCTTTGCCCCGACCATTGCCCAAGCGCTGGTGCAGGCCACCGGCGGCACCACCGCGGTGGCCGTCTACCTGCTGGTGGTCGTGGTGCTGGCATTCATCGCGGTCTCGCTGATCCGCGACCGCAGCGGCATCGACCTGTCCTTCCGCAACCAAGCGGAGCAGGAGACCGGCGCCCTGGTCTTTGGCCAGCGCGCCGCCGAACCCCCGGCGCAGAAGGTGAAATAAGCAGCTCTGCGTGGCGCACAGTGAAGGCCTCGTCCCGCCCCAACCGGCGGAACGAGGCCTTCACTGTTTCACAGCGCTGTTTCACGGCCCAGATTCGCAGCCTAAATTCGCAGCGCTATTTCAGCTTGGTGCGCAGGACCTCAAGGCGCTGGCGGTATTCGGTGTCATCGATCTCGCCGCGGGCGTAGCGTTCACGCAGCACCCCCTCGGCGCTGGTCGATGAATGCCGCCACCGGTAGCGGCGGCCGGCGAAAATGAAGAATCCGATCAGCAGGATCCAGAAGAACGGGATAAGCACGAACCATCCGGGGCCGCCCCAGACGTGGCCCGGCATGTAGTCGAGGATCGGAAGTAGTGCGGCAGTCATGGCAGTTGCTCCTTAGCTGGGTGAATCGAACTGATTTCGATTTCTCTTCCACCTTGCTCCTGTGCCCCGGTCTGCCGCATCGGCCGCAGGAAGTCACTTGCGCGCCCCTGCCTACTCCCCGAGGAGTCAACTGTCCAGGGAGTCAGCCGCAGATGCTAGCCGCCAGGGGTGATCAGCCCCGACTCGTAGGCAAGCACCACCAGTGAGGTGCGGTCGCGCACGCCCAGCTTGCCGATGATGCGCGAAACATGGGTCTTGGCCGTCAGCGGGGTGATGAACAGCTCCGCGGCAATCTCCGCGTTGGTTTTTCCGGCGCCAATCTGCACCAGCACCTCGCGTTCGCGGGCTGTCAGTTCCCTGAGCCGGCCCTCTTCGGGCAGCTCGCGCTTGGGCGTGGCGGCGATTTGGGACAGCAGCCTGCGCGTCACCGACGGGGAGAGCAGCGAGTCGCCGCCGGCCACCACCCGCACCGCCTCGATCAGCGCTGCCGGCTCGGTGTCCTTGACCAAAAATCCGCTGGCTCCGGCCCTGATCGAATCCAAGATGTACTCGTCGAGCTCGAAGGTAGTCAGCATGACCACCCTTGCCTGCAGCTGCGGGTCGCCGGTGATCTGCGCCGCCGCCCAGATCCCGTCGCCGTCGGGCATCCTGATGTCCATCAGCACGACGTCCGGCTTGCAGCTGCGCGCCAGCCTCACTGCTTCGGCGCCACTGGCCGCCGTGCCGATCACCCGCATGTCTTCCTCGGCGGACAGCAGCGCGCTGAATCCCGCCCGGATCAGCGACTGGTCGTCCACGATCAAAACGTCGATGGGGTTCATTGCCCCTCCTGTTCTGGGTGCTCGCGTTCTGGATGCTCGCGGCGTGGAATGCTGGCGGTGATCCGGATGCCCGGTCCGGCACCCGCGCGCTGGTTTCCCGGACCCAAGTTTCCCGGACCCAGAAGCAGGCTGCCGCCCAACTGCTGCACCCGTTCGCGCATGCCGCGCAGGCCGTTGCCCTCATCCACCGCGCCGAGGCCGACGCCGTCGTCGGCCACCTGCACCAGCGCCCGGCGCTCATCGATTTGCACGATGACTTCCGCCCGCGTGGCGGCGGCATGCCGCACGATATTCGTCAGCGCTTCCTGCACGATGCGGTAGATCGCCGTCTGCTCGCGCTCGCCCACCCACTGCGGGATCACCGGCGGCGTGTACTGCACCGACAGCTGCTCGGAGGCGACGCGGCCCACCAGTTCCGGCAGCTGCTCCAGGCGCTGGCCCGGCAGCCTCGGCGCATCCTGGCGCAGCACCGAGAGCACCTCGCGCACTTCCGCCAAGGACTGCGCCGAACTGCTCTTGATGGCGCCCAGCGCCGAGGTCAGCTTGTCCACGTCCGGATCCTTGGCGGCAAGGTGCAAGGCCACCGACGCCTGCACGTTGATCATCGACAGCGAATGGGCGACGACGTCGTGGATGTCCCGGGCCAACACCAGGCGCTGCTCGTCTGCCTGGTGCCGGCGGTGTTCTTCCGAGGCACGGCGGCGCTCCGCGGCGCGTTCCCGTCCGACCCGCGCCAGCTCGCCAGCCAGCAGAACGATAACCACCCAGGCCAGCAGCACCGGGCCGCGCTCATGAAACTGGCCATGAAGCTGACCAGCCAGCAGCCAGCTGCCTGCGCCGAATCCCGCCGCCGCACCCCACGCCCACCAGCGGTCGCCGGCGGCCACCGCCAGCACCAGGGCGACGGCAAAGCTGAGCAGGAAGGGGCCGAAAGGCAGGCCCAGGGCGAGGCATCCCAAGGCCGCCGCCGCGGAGCCGGCGGCCATTGGCCCGGCGGCCCGGCGGCGAAGCAGCAGCAGCGCAGGACCGGCAAGAAGCAAGGGCACCGACGCCGGCGGCAGATGCAGGCCCATGCGGGCGGCGGCAAAGTGCGTTCCCACCAGCTGAATCACGGCGAGAACCGCGGGCAGGACCGCCAGCGGGGCGCGTCGGGTGCTCATAGTGCGAGGATACTCCCGCAGCGTTTCTCCGGCATCCGGCCCACGGCGCATCCGCCGTACTCCGCGCGGAGTACGCAAGGACTCCAGCGAAACCTGCAACATAGGTTGCCCCAGGCGCGGTGTCCCTACCGCCGGGTATGCAGTTCCAGCGCCAAGTCGAACATTGCGGACGCGGCCTTGGACGGGCGGACGGACTGCGAACGGACCATGGTGATCCGCACACGCCGGGTCGCCGGATGGATCGACCTCACCGCCAATGCAAGCCCCTCGTAGGAAACATCTGCCGCGGGGCGCTGCACCAGCACCGCATAGCCCAGCCCTCTGGCAACCATCGAGCGGGTTACCTCGAAATCGGCGGTTCGGTAGCGGATCCACGGGTTCACCCCAGCGGCTTCGAACAATGCTTCGGTGTGCTCCCGGCTCGGCGGCACGTCCAGCAGGATCATCGGCTCGCCAGCCAGCTGCGCCAGGGAAACCTTGGCCGATCGGGCCAGAGGGTGCTCCGGCGGCAGCAGAACATTCGGTTCGGTTGTATAGAGGGTGGTGCGCTCGACGCCTTCTGGCAGCCCAAAGTCGTAGACGAAGGCCAGATCAAGGGTTCCGTTGGCGAGCCGCTGGAAGATCTCCTGCTGTGTTCCGGCGAAGAAGTCCACTTCCACCTGGCTGTACCGGGAGCTGTAGGCGGCGAGCAGCTCGGGAAGCACCGTGGGCGCCAGCGACGAGTAGCAGCCGACGCGCACCTTTCCTGCCAACAATGTTCCTGCGGCATGTGCCATTTCCTGGAGATCTTGGGAGGCCTGGAGGATTCCCTGGGCCTCGTCCAGCACGTATCTTCCCGAGGGGGTCAGGCTCACGCCGTGGGCCTTGCGGCGGATGGTCAGCTGGGTGTTCAGAACGCGTTCCAGTTCGTTCAGCGCACCGGTAATCGCGGAGGCCGACAGGTTCAGGGCCGCCGCGGCTGCCGCAATGGAGCCCTGGTTCCCTACGGCGGCAAGGCATTCAAGCTGCCTGAGGGTGAATTGCGGCATCAAACCTCGCTAAAACCATGGATATTCATCGAATATAACCATTTTACCTGCGGATATGCCGCACATCACACTGGGTAGCAGGTCAGAACGACAATTCAGGAGCCAGCCCCGCTATGAGCCAATCACAAACAACCTGCCCTTTCACCGGTGCAACCTCAACGCCGACCTCCGCCAGTTCGCCATCGGAGCAGCCATTCCGCGAAGCGCCGTCCGCCGACTGGGTGACAATCGAGGACCTCTACAAAAACCCATTCCCCATCTACCAGCGACTGCGCGAGGAATCCCCTGTGCACTGGGTGCCGGAAGTCAACCGATACATGGTGACCTCATACAGCGCCTGCCACGAGATCGAGCAGGACGAGGCCAGGTTCTCGGCCAATGAACGCAATTCGCTGATGAAACGGTCGATGGGCCACTCCATGCTTCGCAAAGACAACCCGGAGCACCAAGTGGATCGGGATTCCTACGGCGCAACCCTCCGCCCTGCAACGATCAAGAAGCACTGGAACGAGATCTTCGCCGCCAACAACAAGAAGTATCTTGACCAGCTGATTGAGCGGGGCCCCGGTGCAGACTTCGTCTGGGACTACGCCGCACCTTATACCGCAGAGAACCTTCGCCTGATTTGCGGATTCCACAATTCAACGCAGCAGGACCTGCAGCGCTGGAGCCAAACCCTGATCGACGGCACCGGAAATTACGCCGACGACCCTGAGGTCTGGGCCCGCGCCGAGGCTTCCTCCGCCGAGGTCGACGCTGCCATTGACGACATGCTCCCCTACCTTGCGGCCACCCCCGATCATTCGCTGCTCTCCAACTTGGCCTCGATGCCGATCCCCCTGGAGGCCATCCGCGCGAACCTGAAAATGACCATTGGCGGCGGGCTGAACGAACCGCGCGACGTCCTCGCCACCACCGTATGGGCGCTGCTGTCCAACCCGGACCAACTCGACGCGGTCCTGCAGGACCCCAGCCTGTTCGCGAGAGCATTTGAAGAATCGGTGCGCTGGGTGGCGCCCATCGGCATGTACCCGCGCGAGACCACGCAAGAACTGGTATTGGAAGGCGTGCGTTTGCCGGCAGGAGCGCGCCTCGGGGTGGTGCTCGGCGCGGCGAACCGAGACCCCAAAGTCTTCTCCGAGCCGGAGACGTTCAACATCTTCCGTGAGAAGAAACCTCATCTGGCGTTCGGCGGTGGCGTGCACTTCTGTGCCGGCACCTGGATCGCGCGGGCGCAGGTCGCCCAGATCGCACTGCCCGAGCTCTTCCGCCGTCTTCCACAACTGCAGCTGGACCCGCGCTCGGCCAGCACCGATGCCGGCTGGGTCTTCCGTGGCATGACCAAAATGCCTGTCGTCTGGGAATCCTAACCACTACTAAAGGAGCATGCTATGCCTACCATCATTTTTGAACAGCCCGATGGAGCGGTCACCGAGGTCAAGGTCGACGAGGGCGGCAACATCATGCGTGCCGCAGTCTCCAACGGCATCTCCGGGATCATCGGAGAATGTGGCGGCCAGGCCATGTGCGCCACCTGCCATGTCTATGTCGATCCGCAGGCTGCCTCCGGCCTTCCCCCCGTCGGCGAAGACGAAGACGAGATGCTCGACTGCGCCGCCGCCGAACGCACCGAGTTCAGCAGGCTCGGCTGCCAGGTCAAACTCGGCGGGGCCGTGCAGCGGTTGCGCGTGAACGTGCCCAGCGATCAGGTGTAGCCGTGGAAGATCGCATAGTCATCATCGGGGCGGGCCACGCCGGCGTACAGCTGGCGGCGTCGCTGCGCGAGGCGGGCCACCGCGGCCCGCTCACCTTGATATCGCAGGAATCGGCGCTCCCCTACCAGCGCCCGCCGCTGTCCAAGGACTTCGTCGCCGCCTACGCCGACGCAGAACCGCTGGCCCTGCGCCCCGAGGACTTCTACCGTGGCGTTGATCTGGTATCGGGGGCTCGCGCAGAATCCATAGACCGGGCGGCCCGCGTCATCAGGCTCGACGACGGCACGCTGCTGGGCTATGACCGGCTGGTATTCGCCACCGGTGCCCGCAACCGGCCACTGCCCTGCGAGGGCGGCGAACTCCAGGGGGTACTGGGACTGCGGACCCTTCAGGATGCGCAGTCGCTGCAGCGGCGCCTGAATGAGGCACGCAGGGTAGTAGTCATCGGAGCAGGATTCATCGGCCTGGAATTCGCCGCGGCGGCGCGGGCGCGCGGGCTGGAGGTCACTGTGCTTGAATTCGCGCAGCGTCCGCTGGGCCGGGCAGCCTCCGAACCGCTGTCCTCATGGTTCCTGCAGGCGCACAGCGACAACGGCATCGACCTGCGCTGCGGCGAAGGGGTGCGGCGCATCCGCCAGACCGGCAGCGGCCTTGAGGTGGATTCAGCGGCAGGAAGCTACCCTGCCGATCTGGTGGTCTACGGCATCGGCGTGCAGCCCAACAGCGACCTCGCTGAAGACTGTGGGCTAGCCTGCGAAAACGGGATTCTGGTCGACGAGGCGCTGCAAACTTCCGACCCGAGGATCTTCGCCATCGGGGACTGCGCCAGCTTCCCGCTCGCGGGCAAGCGCGTTCGTCTTGAATCGGTGCAGAACGCCAACGACCAAGCCCGCACTCTGGCACATACCCTGACCGGAGTGCCTCAGGCCTACGCCGAGCTGCCCTGGTTCTGGAGCGCCCAGGGCGAGCATCGCCTGCAGATTGCAGGGCTGTCTACAACGGGTGACGAGCCGGTGATTCTCGGAGCGCCCCAAACCGGCAAGTTCTCCATCGCCCTGTTCCGCGAAGGGATGCTGGTGGCCGTGGAGTCGGTCAACAAGCCTGCCGACCATATCGCCGCCCGCAAGCTCTTGGGCAGCGGGGCGCCGGTCACCGCCGCCATGGTGCAGGCTTCCGCGTCGCTCAAAGACCTTCTTCGCAACTCCCCGATCCCCGCCTAACCTTCCACCGACAAGAACCA
The DNA here is from genome assembly GCF_006539925.1 of Glutamicibacter uratoxydans. Taxonomy (GTDB): domain Bacteria; phylum Actinomycetota; class Actinomycetes; order Actinomycetales; family Micrococcaceae; genus Glutamicibacter; species Glutamicibacter uratoxydans. The sequence continues at coordinate 24,849 of NZ_BJNY01000005.1, forward strand.
GAGGTAACAACGTGAGTACCGCAGTTTCACAAGGGCGCGCCGCCAGCCAGCGACGCATCGCCTTCGCCACCATCATCGGCACCACCATCGAATGGTACGACTTCTTCATCTATGCCACGGCGGCAGGGCTAGTCTTCGCCCACCTGTTCTTCGAGCCTGCTGGGTCGCAGATCGGCCTGCTGCTTTCCTTCGCCAGCGTCGGCATCTCGTTCCTTTTCCGCCCGCTGGGCGCCTTCCTGGCCGGGCATTTCGGCGACAAGATCGGCCGACGCGCCATGCTGGTGCTCACCCTGACGCTGATGGGCGCCTCGACCATCCTGATCGGCGTCCTGCCGACCTATGAAACCGCCGGAATTCTCGCGCCGGTTCTTCTTCTGCTGCTGCGCATCACCCAGGGCATCTCCGCCGGCGGCGAATGGGGCGGCGCGGTGCTGATGGCGGTGGAGCATGCTCCAGCTCAGCGCCGCGGGCGGGCCGGAGCCTACCCGCAGCTTGGCGTTCCGCTGGGCATGCTGCTGGCGTCGGCGATGATGGCGTTGATGACGGGTGTCATTTCTCCCGGCGAGCAGTTTGTTGCCTGGGGCTGGCGCGTGCCTTTCCTGGTCAGCTTCGTGCTGATCGTCGTCGGCTACTTCATCCGCCGTTCGGTCGACGAATCGCCGGTGTTCGAGGAGATCGCGCAAAAGAAGGCCCAGACTCGCGTCCCGATCGTGGTGCTGTTCAAAAAGCACTGGCTGCTAGTGCTCATCGCGGCCCTCATCTTCGCCGGCAATAACGCCGCAGGCTATATGACCACCGGCGGGTTCCTGCAGGCCTACATGACCAACCCCGAAGGCCCGGTAGGGTTCGACAGGACCCAGGTGCTGCTGGCAGTGTCCTTCGGCGCCGTCATGTGGTTCATCTTCACGCTGCTGTCGGGCGTGGTGTCCGACCGTATTGGGCGCAAGCGCACCTACCAGATCGGCTTCATCAGCCAGCTGCTCTGCGTCTTCCCGTTGTTCTGGCTGGTCAACGCCGCGAGCCTGCCGCTGCTGTACCTCGCCTTCGCACTGTTCTCCGTTGGGCTGGGATTCTCCTACGGCCCGCAGGCCGCCCTGTATTCCGAGCTGTTCCCGGCCTCGGTGCGCTTCTCCGGGGTGTCGATTTCCTACGCCTTCGGCGCGATTCTGGGCGGCGCCTTCGCTCCGATGATCGCCACCGCGCTGGTCCAAGCCACTGGCGGCACCAATGCGGTGGCCTGGTATCTCGCAGGGTTGACTGCCGTATCCCTAGCGGCCGTCTCGCTGGTCCGCGACCGCAGCGGGATCGACTTGTCCATCGGCAACCAGGCCGAACAGGAAGTCGGGGCGCTGGTCTTCGACAACAGACGAGCCGTGCAGCCAGTGAAGCAGGATGCGTAGAATGTCAGCTTAACAAAGCCAACGGCCAGCGAAATGCTGGCCGTTGGCTTGTTTATTTAACGTTGGTCTAGCGGATGCCGGCGGCGCGCTCGGCGGTTTCCACCACGTTGTTCAGCAGCATGGCGCGGGTCATCGGGCCTACGCCGCCCGGGTTCGGCGAGACCCAGCTGGCCACTTCGTAGAGCGCTGGATCGATGTCTCCGGTGACCTTGCCGTCCACGCGGGAGACGCCCACGTCCAGCAGGATCGCGCCGGGCTTGGCGGTCTTGATCATGTGGGCGGAACCGGCGGCCGCGATGACCACATCGGCCTGCGCCAGCAGCTCGTCAAGGTTGGTGGTGCCGGTGTGCGCCAGGGTGACCGTGGCGTTCACATTGCGGCGGGTGAGCAGCAGTCCGACCGGGCGGCCGATGGTCACTCCGCGGCCGACCACCAGCACGTGCTTGCCCTTGAGGTCAATGTCGTGGCGGGCCAGCAGCTCCACGCAGCCCAGCGGGGTGCAAGGCAGCGGCGAGGTCATCGGGCGGTTCACGTTGGCGACCAGGCGGCCCAGGTTCATCGGATGCAGGCCGTCGGCGTCCTTGGCAGGATCCATGGCCTCCAGGACCGCATCCTGGTTGATGTGCTTGGGCAGCGGCAGCTGGATGATGTAGCCGGTGCAGTCTGGGTTTTCGTTCAGCTCCTGCACCTTGGCGAGGAGCTCTTCCTGGGTGGTTTCCTCCGGCAGGTCCACGCGGATGGATTCGATGCCCACCTGCGCGCAATCGCGGTGCTTGCCCGCAACATACCAGGCCGAGCCCGGATCGTCGCCCACCAGAATGGTGCCCAGGCCGGTACGGTGCCCGGCGGCCTTCAATGCGGCGACTCGTTCGGTTAGCTCCTGCTTGATGGCGGCCGCGGTGGCCTTGCCGTCGAGAATGCGTGCGCTCACGCGTATCCTTCCGTCGACGCCCATTTACGGGCGGATGGTGTGCGGACCCAGGCGCGCGGCACGCACAATTAGCTCCCCGGTGGTTACCCACCCAACGCCAGTCACGCGGTTAATTCTACCGGTTTGCGGCGGGAATGCCTTAGGCCCCGGCGGTGTTCTAGCTGACATGTATGAAAGCATCGTGATCGGGGCCGGCCAGGCCGGGCTGTCAGCCGCCTACCATCTACAGCGCCGGGGTGTGGATTTCATCGTGCTCGACGCCAACCCGGGCCCGGGCGGCGCCTGGCAGAACCGCTGGGACTCGCTCACCCTGGGCGCCGCGCACCACATCCACCCGCTGCCGGATTTCCCGCTGGCCGAACAGGACTCCACGCGTCCTGCCTCTGCGGTGGTGGCCGAATATTACGGCGAGTATGAGCGCCGCTTTCAGCTTCCCGTGCGCCACGGCATCAGCGTCGAGCGCGTTACGCATGAGGACGGCGTGTTCACGGTGCACGCCGGGGGCGAGGAATTCACCTCCGCCACCCTGATCAATGCGACAGGCACCTGGACCAACCCCTTCTGGCCCTCCTACCCCGGACAATTCGACGGCCCGCAGGTGCACACCAACGGCTTCAGGTCCGTAGAGCAGTTTGCCGGGCAGCGGGTGCTGGTGGTCGGCGCGGGCGCCAGCGCCACCCAGTTCATCGTCGCGCTGCGGGCCGCCGGCGTGGACACCCTGTGGTCCACGCGCAATGCGCCTGACTGGCGCGAGGTGCCCTCCGGCACCGAGTGGGGCCAGGAGGTCGAACGCCAGGTCAACGAGCGCACCCGGGCGGGGCTTCCGCCCAAGTCCGTGGTTGGCACCACCGGGCTGCTGCTCACCCCCGCGATGCGGGCAGGGATCGCCTCCGGTGCGCTGGTATCCCGCGGCGCGATTGCCCGGCTGGAATCCGACGCGGTGGTGTTCACCGACGGCAGCCGCGAGCACATCGACGCGATCCTCTGGGCCACCGGCTTCCGCCATGCCCACCGCCACCTGCGCCCGCTGAAGCTGCACACCCCTGCCGGCGGGATCCTGGTGGGCGATGACGGGGTGAGCGCGCTGGAACTGCCGGGGATGTTCTTCGTCGGCTACGGCGCGTCCGCGTCGACCCTGGGAGCAACCCGCGCTGGGCGCAAGGCAGCGGCGGCCGCCGCCAAGTTCCTGGCGGCGGTTCCGGCGTAGCACTTCACGCAATTGGGCGCATCAGCGGCCGGGGCGCTAGGTTAAGGTGCATGAATTACATCGTCGCCCTGTCCTGTCTTGACCGCCCCGGCATCGTGCATGCAATTTCCGGCGGGCTGCTGGGCGCCGGTTGCAACATCATCGAGTCCCAGCAGTTCCGCTCGCCCGAATCCGGCACCTTCTTCATGCGCATCGAGGTGGCCACTTCCGCGTCGCTGGAGCAGGTGCGCGCCGCGCTGGCGCCGATCCGCGACGACTTCCACATGGACCTGCGGGTTTCCGACGCCGCCGCGCGCACCCGCACCATGATCATGTGCTCCACCGCGGGGCATGCGCTCAACGACCTGCTCTTCGCCCAGCGCTCCGGCACGCTGCCCATCGAGGTGCCGGTCATCGTCTCCAACCACCTCACGCTCAAGCCCATGGCAGATTTCTACGGGGTGGACTTTGTGCATCTGCCGGTCACCGCGGCGAACAAGTCCCAGGCCGAGGCGGAGCTGCTGGGGCTGGCGGAAAAATACGACATCGAGCTGGTGGTGCTGGCCCGCTATATGCAGATCCTCTCCGACTCGCTGTGCGAGCGCATGGAGGGCCGGGTCATCAACATCCACCACTCGTTCCTGCCTTCCTTCAAGGGCGCCAAGCCCTACCACCAGGCCTATGCGCGCGGCGTGAAGCTGATCGGCGCCACGGCGCACTATGTCACCGCGGACCTGGACGAGGGCCCGATCATTGACCAGGAAGTGACCAGCGTGAACCACACGCGCAGCGCCGAACAGCTGGTGCAGTTGGGACGGAGCGTGGAGGGGCGGACGCTGACCCGTGCCGTGCAATGGCATGCCGAGCACCGGGTGATGCTGGACGGACAGCGCACCGTCGTCTTCTCCTAGCGCCGTCTTCTGCCCGACTTATCGCGGCGCCAATTACTGTAGTAGGCGCAAACGCCTACTACAGTAGGTGGCATGAGCCACATCATCACCATTGACGGCGCGACCCCGAAGGTCGGCCAGGACGTATTCCTCGCACCTACCGCCACCCTGAGCGGCGATGTTGAGCTGGCGGACCGCGCCAGCGCCTTCTACGGAGTATCCGTGCGCGGAGACTCCGCGCCGATCCGCGTGGGCGAAGGCACCAACCTGCAGGACAACGTCGTGCTCCACGCTGACACCGGCTACCCCTGCACCCTGGGCGCGGGCGTTTCCGTCGGCCACACCGCAGTAGTGCACGGGGCAACCATTGGCGATGGCAGCCTGATCGGCATGAGTGCCACCGTCATGAACGGCGCAGTGATCGGCGAACAGTCGCTGGTCGCCGCCGGCGCACTGGTGCTTGAGGGCACTCAGGTGCCGCCGCGCTCGCTTGTCGCCGGTGTGCCTGCCAAGGTGCGCCGCGAGCTGACCGAGGAAGAGATCGCCGGACTGAAGAAGAACGCCGACACCTACCTGGGTCTGGCCGCAAAACATCTTGTAGCGAATTCCTAATCGAGTTCGCACAATAGAACACCAATCTTTCACGAGGGTCGGCTCTTGCCGGCCCTCGTGCTTTATTCAGCGGGCGGCAGTAGGGTGTAACAACTGATGGTTCGGCCCTACGAAGGTGGTGCGCGATGGCTGTCCCATTCCGGCTCTGTGCGGCGGCGATGATGCTGGCGCTGGCCTCTTGCTCCAGCACTGCCGACCCGCAAGGCGTTGCAGAAGACGGCGCCACTAAGAGATCGCCGGACACCTCCGCATCGGCAGCAACGGCAAGCGACGGTCCGCTGAAACTGCCGAGCACGTTGAGCTGCGAGCAGTCTATGGGCGGCACCGTCACCATGAGCGAAGAGGCCTCGTTTGGCATCGAATCGGTGAGCTGGAGCGGAAGCCCGGACACGTACCACTTCACGGTCACCGACCTGACCGGCTACCCAGTCCTGGTAGGCGGTGTCGAGTACGGAGGATGGAAGGCGCCGATCACCCTTGCCGCCGATGCCGGCACGCGGATCATCGAAGTCCTCTCACCCTCCGATGCAGCGCTTCTGATTTCTCCCATGAAGTACTGGGGAACCTCGGAACAGCTGAAGCGGGGCGAGATCGTACTGCCGGAGCGCTATGAACTGCGCAGCTGTTCTACGGCGGCCACGTACCCATCGATGGTCCTGGTTCGGGAGGCTTCCTGCGTGGTGCTGCGGGTGACCGACCCCGCGCGCCAAGCCAGTAAGGATTTCAACGTGCCCATGTATGGCGGGAAGTGCTAAGGCTCGATGATCTCGACGTCCAGGGTGCCATCACGCCATTTCTGCGTGGCTATGGACGTTTGAAGCTGAGCCGCCTGGGCTTCGGCAGGCGTCATGAAGTACGTGTTAACCTGCAGCTTCTGCGAGGGGTTCAACTCCAGCGGGAGCAGCACCAGCGGCCGGGAGTTCGGGATGATGACCGCGTGGAACAACCCGCAGTGCCTGGCGATATGGTGCACCTCGCACCATAGGCCGGCGCGGTCGATGTCAGTCCGGCCGCCATTCTCCCACTTGTCCAAGTGGTCCGCTTCGCAGCGGCTGGCAGGCATGGTGCAGCCAGGGTAGCCGCAGCCGCGGTGCACCGCCCGCAGCGCGCGGACCTGCGCCTTGGAGAAGAGCCGCTGGGAGCGGCCCAAATCCAGGATCTTGCTCTGCCCGGAAAGCACCAGCGGGTAGAGTCCGGCGGTGCAGACTTTCGCCCTGGCCTCGCCGGCTGTCAGCGGGATGCCCCGGGTGGTGACGGCGAAGTCGCGGCCGGTCTGGCACATCTTGTCGTAGTCGATCAGGATGCCTATCTGATCTGTATTCCGTACCAGCGCATCGGGCGGGCCATTGGATCTGAGCAAGGCCAAGAGACCCAGCAGGTGCCGCACCTCCGGGCGCAGTTCCTCGATGGGCGGTGATACGTTCGGTTCTGGAGTGGTTGAGCCGGAGTTTTCTTTGGAAGTGCCACCAGCGGGAGTATTAACAGTGCCAAATGCGTCGGCGGAAGTGCCGTCGTCTGCGCCGGGCTGCGCCCAGTCGGGCATGGTGGACTTGTCGTCCCATTCCGGCTGTGCTTCTGCAAAGAGCCCGGTGGCTTGGGCGCGCAGCAGGTCGCGGTTTCCGGCCATCGTCTTGGGATTGTCCATCGCCTCACTTAGGGAATCCATCAGCGGTGCCTGGGAGGGCAGCATTTTGACTAGGTAAGAGCACAGGCCGCGGCTTGTTCCGCGCTTGTAGACGCCAATTTCATCAAGCAGTGACTCCTCCGAGCGCTCGTCTGACACCGACTGATCCACCGCATCCTTGATGTGCCTGCGGGCGGTGGCAGGATCGGCCATGAAGCCGGCGCAGTCGCGCTGTAGCGTGGTGCAAGAAGCGTCGTCCAGATCCTTGCGGACCGTCTGGATCTGCCGGGCGGCGCTGAGCACCAGGCGCGGATCGGCATCCGTGGTGAAGGTTTCCGCCAGCACCGCCAGGCGCGGGGCGGTGCGTTCGCCGGCATCGTTGACCTGGGCAATGAGATTGTCCACCTGGGCCAGACGGTCGCGGGCGGTGGACAATGGGAGGTTCAGCCAGTTGACCAGCACATCCAGCGACTTCTTGTAGTGGGTGCGCCCGGCGGTGGTGTTGCCGGCTGTGGCAGACAGGTCGCCGGGGTGCAGGCCGGCCTGGGTGATTGCCTGCAGGGATTGTGCATCCAGTTTGTGGGCGCCGGTGCGGCGGAGGGCGTCGGCCGCGTGGAGCTGGGCGCGGGACAGTTCTTTGGACAGCTCTTCGACCAGCCACGCGGCATGGGCGGCATGGCCCGCGGGAAGCTGCGGGTCGCCGGCGATGGCCGCGGTGGCGGTGGCAATGAGCTCGGCCGCCTGGGCCAGCTCATGGATCGGGCTGTTCATGAACCCAGTCTGCCCCGCACCGTGATGGCGCGGGGCAGATGGGTGACGGGCTGTGGAGAACTGTGCTGTGGTGAACCGTGCTGCAGATTAGGCGTGCACGGCGACGCGCTGGCCCTGCGAGGCGCGGGCGGCGGCGGACAGCCCGCGTTCCAGATCGCCCAGCAGGTCCTCGACCTCTTCGATGCCCACCGAGAGGCGCACCAGGTTGGCCGGGACTTCCAGCGGGGTGCCGATCAGCGAAGCGTGGGTCATCTCCCGCGGGTAGCAGACCAGCGACTCGACCCCGCCCAGGGAGACCGAGAGCTGGAAGTAGTGCATGGATTCGGCGAAGGCGCGGGCCGCGGCCTCGTCGGCCAGCTGGAGGGAGACGATGCCGCCGAAGTCGCGCTGCTGGCGGGCGGCCAGCTCGTGCCCCGGGTGGGATTCCAGTCCGGGATAGTAGACGCGGGCGACGTCCTCATGCGAGTCGAGCCAGTGGGCGATGGTGTTGGCGCTGGCGCAATGCCGGGCCATGCGCAGGCCCAGGGTCTTCAGGCCGCGGGCCGCCAGGTAGGAATCCTGCGGGCCGGAGACTGCTCCCCCGGCGAACTGCTGGAAGGACACGGCCTGGGCCAGGGACTGGCCGCGGTGCTCGTGGTCGGCCACGATGACCGCCCCGCCGAGCACATCGGAGTGCCCGCCAATGTACTTGGTGGTGGAGTGCACCACCGCATGCGCGCCGAATTCCAGCGGGCGCTGCAGGTACGGGGTGGCGAAGGTGTTGTCCACGACCAGCAGGGCGCCGGCCTCGCGGGCCAGGGCTGCCCAGCCTGCCACATCGGCGATGCCCAGCAGCGGGTTGGACGGGGTTTCCAGCCAGAGCAGTGCGGTGTTCGGGCGCAGTGCGGTGCGCACCGCGTCCAGGTTGGTGATGTCCACCGCGGAGGAGGTGATCCCCCATTTGCTGTGCAGTTGGGAGATGAGCCGGTTGGTGCCGCCGTAGCCGTCGGCGCCCAATACGATGTGGTCGCCCGGTTGAAGCACCGCGCGCAGCAGGGCGTCCTCGGCGGCGATGCCGGAGGCGAAGGAGTAGCCGGCGGCCCCGTGCTCCAGGGCGGCGAGCTGTTCCTCGAAGCCGTTGCGGGTCGGGTTGGAGCCGCGGGAGTATTCGTGCCCGGCGCGCAGCACGTTGATGCCGTCCTGGATGAAGGTGCTGGTCTGGTAGATCGGCGGGATCACCGCACCGGTGTGCGGGTCCTTTGACTGTCCGGCGTGCACCGCCAGGGTGTTGAAGCCGCTCATGCGAACACCACGTCCTTAACGGTCGACTTGTCGCCTGAAACCTCGGCGGCTGCCAGCGCGCGGTCAAGATCGCGGATCAGGTCTGCAGGGTCTTCCAGGCCCACGGAGATGCGCAGCACCCCGGCGTTCAGCCCGGCCTCGGCCAGCTGGGATGGTGTCAGGCGGCAGTGGGTCATCGTCGCCGGGTGGGCGATCATGGTGCGGGTGTCGCCGATATTCGCCGCCAGGGCGATGATCTTCAGGTTGTCGATGAAGGCAGGGACCAGGTCTGCGTCGTGCAGTTCTACTGCCAGCACGCTGCCGGTGCCGCGCGGGAAGAACTTCGCCGCGCGCTCGTGGTGGCGGTGGGTGGTGCGCGATGGGTGGTGCACGGCTTTGACCAGCGGGTGGGCCTCAAGGAAGTTGGCCAGCAGCAGCAGGGTCGACTGGGCGGCGGCGGTGCGCACCGGCAGGGTCTCGATACCGGTGATGATGCTGTGGGCGTTGGCCGCCGGCAGGGTGGGGCCCAGATCGTGCAGGAACTTGGAGCGCACCAGCATGGAGTAGGCGCCGCCGGCATAGCGGGCCAGCAGGGAGGTGCCGGCATAGCGTTCGCGGGCGCGGGCGATCTGCGGCCAGCGCGCCTCGTCGGAGAAGTCGAAGGTGCCCGAATCGACCACCACGCCGCCGAGCACCTGGCCGTGCCCGGCCAGCGCCTTGGTGGCAGAGTGCACCACGATGTCTGCCCCGTAGGCCAGCGGCTTGAAGTTCGCCGGGGTGGCAAGGGTGTTGTCCACGACCACCGGGATGTTGTGGCGGTGGGCCACCTCGGCCAGGGCAGGGAGGTCGGGCAGGGTGGAGAGCGGATTGGTCACGGACTCCAGGAAGAACGCGCGGGTGTCTTCTTCGATCGCAGCTTCCCAGGCGGCTGGCTGGTCCGGGTCCACAAAGGTGATGCGGATGCCGAAGTCGTTGAAGGAGTCGGTGAGCAGGTCAACGGTGCCGCCGTAGAGCTGGCTGGAGGCGATGATGTGCTTGGGCCCCTGGGTCAGGGCCAGCAGGGAGAGGGCCACGGCGGCCTGGCCGGTGGCGGTGGCTACCGCGTTGGCCCCGCCTTCCAGGGCGGCGGCGCGCTGTTCGAACACGGAGACCGTGGGGTTGCCGGTGCGCGAGTAGGTGAAGCCGGAGGCGCGCAGCGCGAACTTCTCCACCGCCTCGGCGTGGGAGCCGAATTCGTAGGCGGCCGAGGAATACAGCGGCACGGTCAGCGGGCGGTAGTCTCCGCTGGGGGTGTAGCCGGCGTGGATGGCAGTGGTCGACGGCTGGACTTGCGGCAGGGTGTTTGGCTGCGTCATGGCTGGACTCCTTCTCGTTGTGTCGTTCCACGAGTGAGTGCACCTTGCGCGGTGGCTGGGCCAGGCGATATCGCCCGCGGCATCCGGCACAGCGCAGCGTCGCAAGGACGCTTTCGGGGCTGCTCCATCGTTCCTGGCATTAGCACCTTTCGGTTTCCCGATGGTTGCTGCGACGTCGACGAGCCAGATCTCTTAGTCGCTCTTGATGGGTTGTGTGCTTCCCATGGTTGGGCACGGCCGGCGGGAGGCGCAAACGGCATGCGGCCCGGCGCTTCACACTGGGCCGCGGCCCGTCATATGTCGCACTTTCGTCATCATGACATTGCCCCGTCATGCGCTGTGTTACGCGCAGAAAGCGAAAGAATCCCCGGGATTGCAGAGTTTGGGCCCAGAAAAGTTACGAAGGTGCCGAATTCAATGACGCGAGTGTGTCGGTCAGCCGAGCACTTGGACGCCGAATCCGGCGACCACCGAGCGCACTTCCTCCAGATAGCGCTGCGCCTGTTCGGTCAGCGGGATCGCCGCGTGGTCGATCCAGCCGATCTCGATCCGGCCCTCGACATCCAGCGGGATGGAGACGATGGACGGGTCCAGCTCGTCGCTGATGATGCCGGTGGAGATGGTGTATCCGCCCAGGCCGATCATGAGGTTGAAGATGGTGGCGCGGTCCGAGACCCTGATTTCGCGCTTGCTGGAGAGGGTAGAGAGGATCTCCTCAGCGAAGTAGAAGGAGCTGTTCGAGCCCTGGTCGAAGGTCAGCCGCGGCAGGTCTTCCAGGTCTTCCAAGGTGGCGCGTTCCTTGGAGGCCAGCGGGTTGCCGCGCGAGATGAAGATGTGCGGGTCGGCCAGGAACAGCGGGTGGAACACCAGCTTCGATTCGCGCAGCAGCTTGTCGATGACCTTTTGGTTGAAGTCGTTGCGGTAGAGGATCCCGATTTCGCTGCGCAGCGTGCGCACGTCCTCGATGATCTCCTCGGTGCGGGTCTCGCGCAACGAAAACTCGTACTCTTCCGCCCCGCTGGCCTGGACCATTTTCACGAAGGCGTCCACGGAGAAGGAGTAGTGCTGGGTGGAGATGCCCAGCAGGCGGCGGGAGGGCGGCCGGCCCAGGTAGCGCTGTTCCAGCAGCTCGATCTGTTCGGCCACCTGCCGGGCGTAGCCCAGGAATTCGGCGCCTTCCACGGTGAGCGTCACACCCTTGGCCGAGCGGACCAGCAGCGTGCGCCCCAGGCGGGCTTCAAGCTCCTTCATCGCCGCGGACATGCTGGGCTGGGCCACGTAGAGCAGATCCGCCGCGGCGGAGATCGACCCCTCGGTGGCAACGGCAATGAAATAGCGCAGCTGCTGCAGCGTCAGGCCATGAGCTTTCTGAACCATAGGCTGAGTCTATATCAATCCATAGCTAAGCCGAGTTACCTGATATCAGAAAAGGCCATGCATGATTGACGCATCGACCTTCTTCCGGCCTGTCCAGGCCGCTGACCAACAGATTGGCCGCCATGGCAGACGCATTGACCTTCAGCATTTCAAGCACCGAATTCACCGAGGACTACACTCCCTCCCCCGATTCGCGCATCACCACGAACTTCGCCAACTTAGCCCGCGGGGAGAACCGCCAGGAGAACCTGCGCAATGCCCTGACGATGATCAACCGGCGCTTCAATTCGCTGGCCCACTGGGACAATCCTGACGGCGAGCGCTATGAGCTGGAGCTTGAAATTCTCTCCGCCAACGTGCACTTCGACGGAGCTCAGGGGGCGCAGGACTTCCCACTGCTGGAGGTGCTGAACACCAGCATCCTGGACCGCCAGACAGGGACCCGCAGCGCGGGAATTGTGGGCAACAACTTCTCCTCCTATGTGCGCGACTACGACTTCAGCGTGGTGCTGCCCAACGCGGCCGACGCCACGGGCAAGCCTTCTTTGCCGGAAGATTTCGGAGACCTGCACGGCAGGCTCTTTGAGCATTTCCTGAATTCGGCGGCCTACCGCAAGCGCTTTGAGCAGCTGCCGGTAATCTGCATCAGCGTCTCCACTTCCAAGACCTACCGCCGCAACGGCAACAGCCACCCTGTCCTCGGCCTTGAATACGAGCAGGATGACTACTCGCTGACCGATGCCTACTTTGCAAAGATGGGCCTGCGCGTGTGCTACTTCATGCCAGTCGGCTCCGTTGCTCCGCTGGCCTTCTACTTCCGCGGGGATCTGCTCAACGACTACACGGATCTGCAGCTGGCCAGCATCATTAGCACCATGGAGACCTTCCAGAAGATCTACCGTCCGGAGATCTACAACGCAAATTCCCCTGCTCCGGCGGTCTACCAGCCGAGCCTGAGCGCACAGGACTTCTCCCGCACCCGCATCGACTACGACCGCGAAGAGCGCACCCGCCTGGGCGCCAGCCAGGGCAAGTACACCGAAGAACACTTCATCACCCCGAACCGCGAACTGCTCGACGCCTGGGCCGCCGGCTACGCAGTTCCCGCCGCCTAACCATTTACCTCCAGAATTCAAAGGACCCATTATGACCAATCCCCTGCTTCCCACTTCCATCGTCGGCAGCCTGCCCAAGCCTTCATGGCTTTCCGAAACCGAGACCCTGTGGTCCCCATGGAAGCTAGAGGGCACGGAGCTGGCCGAGGGCAAGCAGGACGCGATGCGCTCCGCCGTGCTGGAGCAGACCCGCCGCGGCATTGACATCATTTCCGACGGAGAACAGACCCGCCAGCACTTCGTGACGACCTTCATTGAGCACCTGTCAGGCGTGGACTTTGAGAACCGCGAGACCGTGCTGATCCGCGACCGCTATGAGGCAAGCGTGCCCAGCGTTGTCGGAGCGGTAGAGCGCAAGGCTCCGGTATTCGTAGAGGACGCGAAGTTCCTGCGCACCCTGACCGACCGCCAGATCAAGTGGACCCTCCCCGGCCCAATGACCATGGTGGATACCCTGCATGACGCCTACTACGGCAGCCGCGAGAAGCTGGCCTGGGAGTTCGCGGCCATCCTGAATCAGGAGGCCAAGGAGCTGGAAGCCGCCGGCGTGGATGTCATCCAGTTCGATGAGCCTGCATTTAACGTCTTCTTTGACGAGGTGGCGGACTGGGGCGTGGCAGCCCTGGAGCGTGCCTGCGAAGGATTGAAGGCCGAGACCGTCGCGCACATTTGTTTTGGCTACGGCATCAAGGCAAACAACGACTGGAAAGCAACCCTGGGCACCCAGTGGCGCCACTACGAGAAGTCCTTCCCGCTGCTGCAGCACTCCTCCATCGACACCATCTCGCTGGAATCCCACCACTCGAATGTGCCGCTGGAGGTCGTGGAGCTGGTGCGCGGCAAGAAGGTTATGCTCGGCGCCATCGATGTGGCCAACCAGCAGGTTGAAACCCCTGAAGAGGTGGCAGAAACCCTGCGCAAGGCACTGGAATATGTGGATGCTGACAAGCTGATTGCCAGCACCAACTGCGGCATGGCGCCGTTCCCACGCGACGTAGCACTGGCTAAGCTCAGCGCACTGAGCGCTGGCGCTGCAGTACTGCGCGAGGAACTTGCCGGCGTGCGTGTCTAAGTCTCAGGCACAAGACTTGCCCGTGGAAGACTTCACGGTGATCTTCCGCGGGCACCCCAACGACGAAACACGGATCACCGCGACTGTAGCCCAAAGGACTCGGACGCCTCACCGCGTCTTCCGTAGCCTCGATGAGCTCTGACCGCCGACGCTGGTGTTCCGGCTCTCTGCAATCTCCGATTTCGCCAAAACACACGGACGAAAATACTACGGCCTGCGTTTCCGACGTCTCCACCGACCGAGACAGAATCTATCGAATGCGAAAACACCTCCAGGATTCCGCAAGCGAAATACCTGTTCATGCCAATTACGTAATCAATCAAACTGCGGACGGAGGTAGCTGGACGATAAGCTCCCAACGTTCCAGTTCCTAAACTGCACAGATTCTAATAGTGATTTTAGTTTTGACCTGTTTCCGCCGCTACCGATAACCGGCCATGCCTCCTCGAAAACTTCATCGTTGAACAAAGCGTTCCGAATCGAAGTTATGATCGAATGTTCAATCGCCGTTATAGCACGGCTACTGTCGTTACACGGATAGAGGCGCGGAAATCTCGCAGCAAGAAAAGAATTCTTCTGCTGGGAGCGTCCATGGCAGTTGCGCCAAGCACCGCCTTCAAATAGGCATCGCCACCACTTAATGCGAAGACTCACCTGCGCCCAGCGGACTCCTCTCGTTTTAGACAAGCTTCAGCTCAAGTTGTCCGTAGCGCTTCAAAATACAAAGCGCTCATGTTCGAACCGGTTTCAACGATCATTACGTGCGCGGCGGTTCGAGAAAGTTCGAAGATTGGGCTATTGCTCTCGCAATATCCTGAAAGGTAAGTATCCACTACTAAATTATTGTGTTGGTTTCGACGGTCATCACGTCCCGAGAATCATTCCGCAAATTTACTAGTGACATGATTTCAGGGAAAGTTCTTCATGCTCACCCGCCTAGCTCTATGAGGCTGCGCAATGCCAATTCATTATCTTGGCATGATAGTCACTTCCTGAATATCGGTCGCTATTGCTACACCATTTTTTACGATCCATGCTTGAACCCAGTGGTTGCCCGCAAAGTTGCTGGTTTCTGTTTTTACGGGTCCGCCCTTTATAATTTCTCCACGCAGACTATTTCGTTTGACAGCCTCGACCCCGGAATTTCGAACCTTCCAATAAATGTCATATGGTTGCTCAACTGTGCAATCTTCAATGCTAAACGTAAGACTACGACCAATGGGAACGTGATCTCCGCCCCCGCTCAATGGCCGAAACCGTCCAGCTCTTTTTCGGGTTGCCGACATTCGTCCGACAAGCCGGAATCGATGCTGGCTAGAAATTCGCACAGGAATGTGGTGATCGCGTTCGATGTCTTGTTCACCCGGAACTAGACGATATTTGAACGTTTCCACAGAGTCGGCCGATGCGCTGAGAGCGACTTCTGACGTTGTCGCGGCACCAAATTTATCGCCGAAGATTTGTCGCCATTTCTCGACACTCTCATTCGCTGGTGCGTCAAGTGCAGCGCGCATTTTATTTGCCCAGGTCTTCACTTGGCTTTTTAAGTTCAGGAAGCCTGTGTGGCTCAAACGATCTGCTAGATTTTGGCCGATGCGGTCGTCAACCCATGGAGCTGTTGCACAGGAACCGATGTGCTCGTTGAGGTCTTCCACCAGTGAGACCAAAGTTGTCGAAACGTTTTGGTAGTCATCTACTCCTGCGAAGCTATGAACCCTCTCAGTTAGCATCGCAGTGAGAACCACAGAAGCTACGTTGAGTGAGCTTCGGTCACGTAAATATTTAATGAGGCGAATTACACGAATCAGATGGCCGTGGGTCGTTCGGGAAGATTCCTCTATCCACTCCGTGAGCGCAACCGGGTCCTGATGAATCCATTCGTTGTTAATCCGGTGGGTTATGTAGGTGTCCCCATCCGCACGTGTCACGAATGGAACAACGTCGATGTGGAAATCATCGGCATAGTTAATCGTCACACAACGTTTTCCCAACGTGGTCTTCCCACGGTAGCGGCTCGAAGCCTCCAGTGCTTTTTGGAGCTCAATTGTGTATTTCTTCGGCTGCCAATCCTCCTGTTCCTCCATCGGGAGCAAGACATCGGCGTCGAAATCATTGCCAGTCAATGGACGAATGATGGTTTTGTGGGCGAATGATCCTTGCGGGATGATGTCGTCGGCTACAAGCTGACTAATTGAAGAATCTTCGCTAAGGAACGTATCTAGGCTGGACACCCGTGCTTGAAGAGTGCTTACCCGAGTCTGGTTCAGGTTGACGTGATCCCTCAAGAAGGCGTTGAACTCACGTATTCGTTCAGTCATCCCTCTACCACCATTACTTTCTCATCGAACTTGTTCTCTTGATATTGGTAAAGCACGAAATCTGGATGAACGGCGCGCATACGGCTTCGACCCATTTCTACTGCGGCGGGTGCAGGGACGGCTGCAAGGATATGCAGTCGTTTTGCGCTCGGCCATTTTTGTTCCACCAGGGAGAGTGTTTCTCTCCATGTTTTTGCGAAAGATGCTAGATCTGCTCGTGTTGCGATCGCGTCCACCGAGGGGTGTCCGTCGACGCTCATGCGCACCGACGGCGCCGCAGCCAGCTCTGAAGGTGTTCTTGCCGATGTAATTTCAGCTGTCACGTCCACGAATACCACGACGTCGGACGCATCTGTGTCCCGATCAGTGGAGGTGATCTTAAACGCTGCTGGTTCCGTCGAGTTTTCATTCCAGGTCCATGCTTCTGGTCCGTCAGTGCGAGATCGCCGGAATAGTATGGTTTCCGTTTTGTCGTCGAGTTCGGAACCCAAATGGATCAGCATGGGGATCGGTGCCATCGCAAAGACGGCAAAGACGCTTGAGTCACCGGCGGCGATGGCTTCACGTGCTCTAGCGATCTGGCGGTCGATCCTCTCGCGCGCGGCGGCCCAAGTCCATCGAGAGCTTTCATCTGCGTCGAGGGTGATGTCGAACATACCTGTGCGAGAATCGGCGTGCATACCGGTAAGCCCTGCGCCCCGCAAGGCTTCTCCGATTTGCTCTTTCGTGGGCGGGCTGAGGGTTCCTCGAACGCTGGCTGCCATCCTGATCACTATTGCAGGTCGCAGTCGTGCAAAATCTGTCACTTCGCGAACCCAGCGTTCATGCTGATCTTTTTTCTCAGTCAGAAATTGCACCGTATACTTGCTGACGTATAAGGGGGAATCGATTTTTAGGTGACAGTCGTGACATAGCAGGAGAAGGTTTTCTTCCTTTGCACGTTGACTTGCGTCGAGGCCTGAATCGCCACGAGGAGCCTTGGGACCATTTTCTGCCGCAACAATATGGGCTATCTGACCTGTTGGAATGGCATGCCAGAATTCTTTCTCATCGATCATCCATTTCGCGCAAAGAACACACCTTGCCGCGGAACGAGCCCAGATCCGAATTTTTACGGGAACTGGGACATTCGTCCTCTTAATTTCTGTATCCCTCGCTGGATGACGAGCCTCGCGGCTTGCGCTATTCCCCATGCTTGAAGCTTAGAGCATTCATCGGACATTTAGAGTTCAAATCTACTCGGGCAATCGTGGCACGGCCCTAGCACTTCACTTGGCTTTGCAAGGAAAGGGTACTCGTAGCACTTGTTTCAACTTGCCAACTATGGCGTGACAATCGCGGAGGATCAATTTATCCTCAGTCTGCTGAAGGTTTGGTTAATACTTGGACCTCATATCTCCTCTGTGGTTGCGCTCAAACGAAGGAGTCTCAAAAACTGTTCGCAGCTGGCGCACCGGAAAGGGGAGATCAAACCTTTGTTCAAGAGTCCAACATTGTCATGTGCTCTCTATCAAGTCTCGGTGTTGCATGCGCGCGGTACAGAGCTCATTTGCTCCCGTATAACCCCTGCCAGCTAGACTCCCTCGACCGCGTCGGGTGGTGGTGGATTAACTCGACCCAAAACGAACTTGCGCCGGTTTGCCCAACTCAGATCTCGAAGATCGACATGTTGAACTGGTTCGTGATACCAGGGGTCGTCTCCGGGTGGTGCGATCTGGTTGAATGTCTCCTGATCGAAGTCCGGCGAAAGTTGCCAGTCAGGTGAAACACCCATCAGGGTTCGGGCAGATGTCAGTCGCGAGGCAAGAGTCGATAGATCCACCTCATCGGTCTCAAAAAGTTGGAGTATCGAGGTTCGAAGCTCTTCCGCACGGTGGCGCAATATGAATAGCACCTGATAACCGATGCCAGATCGGATCTCCGCGTCGTCGCCTTGCCTGAGATGTTCCAGAAAGTCTGCGATTGAGTCATCAACAATCATATCTGTCACCCGGTCAGGCCAAGAAGGTCTCTTCGATGAGGATAAATCCTCGATCGTACTCTCCAACCTATTCCAAGCTCGGAGGCGAAGGGCCAAGCCATTGAATTTCCAAATGACGGTTTGAATCTTATCTACCGAGGTTTCCTTGTCGGCCCCAACGAGCAAGTCAGCAATCCAGGAGAGTATCCGATCTTGATCACTGATAAATACGTTGTCATTGACAGGCAGGTCGTTCGCCATCGGGACGAGAACTTCAGCTAATTGGATGCGGCGCGCGCTCGTAGTCGGTTGATTAGCTGGATCGATGCACTTGCTGAGCACGAGGCCCCGGAGTTCGTCCGATTGCCCGAAAATAAGATCCTTCAATTTAGCGTCATAACCATCAATCGCAGAGACGACCGCCGACTCGACCTCCCGGTCACTAACATCATGATCGAGGATACCCATTGCGAAGTACCGATCGAAATATTCTTCGTGCTGGACACTTTGTCGCCGCTGACTCCTATGAGTTGCGAGCTTTCCTTTCTCAGCGATCTTCGGGAAAAGCGCGACCAGCAAAGTCCTGGCGCTCCGCCGGAGCTCGACCGGGACAACTTCCAACAGTGGCTCTATGTCGAAGCGAATATAGCTCGCAGACCCAGCATCGAACTTTAGTTCGCTGGTGTGCCCAGAGGTTAGTTCACTTCGATACCGGGGCAGTGAGTTGAAAAGTGATGGGAAGCTGACCCTAATTAGTGTAAGTAACTGAACGTCCTCGTCATCGACTTCTTCGGAAGGAAGAAGCGGTATATGGTGTCGCAATTGCGCGATATACCGGTCAATAGCACGAGGGGTGCTCAAGAGATCCGTGAAACAGTCGATCAACCCGCTGATTCGCCGGTTAGACAAACCATCATCTGCAGTTTGGCGCGAAATTTCTTTAAAACCACTATTCAACCGAGAGATCTGCTGGTGCCGCAGCAACGGCGGGACGAATAATGGGTACTGGACAATCTTCTCCATGAACCTTTCAGCCGTACCATCGTGTGGGCTGACAGCGTTGGATGACATCATGCTTCGATATAAGGTTTCGTCATCATAAGCAAGTATGTAGTGAACGCCGTTGAACCTTCCGAGAAGTCGAACTACCTTCAAGAGAGTCAGCAACTCATCGCCATTCAGCCGGTCGATATCATCGACCACTACAAAGATAGGCTTTTGCAATTCTTTCAATTCTTCTGAAGCTTTGCCAAACGCAACCTCCCAGGAGGGCAACTTAGCCAACGCCTCACCCGCCAGCCGAATACCTTCTGCGGCCGTACCACCCGCATACGGAATGAGATTCGCTGCGGGCGCGGCCACCGACGCTGTCACAGCAAGCGCCTTTCGCACCCGTCGGCCCCTCTTCTTGGGGAGCACCTCGGCAATAGTGGAGTAGAACTCGCCCAACAATCCCATCACATCGCTCGTAGCCCAAGGGGTGAACTTGGTTACTCCCCACTCACCATGCTCCTTTTGCAGAACCTCTACAATCATGTTCACCAGTGACGTCTTACCGCTACCCCAAGGTCCACTGAGTCCAAAAACTGCGCTCGTCTCAAATGAGTGAGTACTGTGAATAAGCTCCGCGGCCCGCTGTGCATATCGCAGTCGTCCGAAAGCGTCGCCGTTACTGTCGCGGAGAGCTTCATCCGTCCACATGAGATTTTCCATGCTTCAATTATCCTCTTGCATTTCAACTCTTAGGCCGAGAATAACTTAGTTCTATGTGCTTCTAACGGACCATGCCATTGCTCGAAATGTTGGGTATTGATTTACCACCCATCGCTACGGCAACTTCGACGAATAAGGTTTCAAAGAAGTTCATGGACAAACACTTGGCCTCAGAAGCGACGGACTGGGTAATTTTCGAGACTTTAATAGTTCTGGTCTTGAACCTGTCGCTATCGGATGAATAAAGAGAACTTGGCGCGGAGCCCGTCAGAGCACGGCGATTACCTACGGCTCGTTAACAACCTTTTTAGGCAGCGCGCCCGAGGCTGAACGTGCCAGATGCATTGAGACGGAGTTGTTCAGCCAACAGGATTGCACACTCAAACGCATTCAAGTCGCAGTCAACCGATGCCGCTGACTGTTCGGACATCTTCTGAAACATGTTGGCCACCCATCGTCAAAGCAGCCTCCAGCCGGCAAGCAACCGGCGTTGAATCATAGATACAAGGGTCTTCAACTCCCTTGAGCAATGAAAATTTTGGTTTTCGCGAGACTGACCAAAGAACAAAGTGATTCGCAATCTAGCATTTGACATGGGGTATTTAGAGTAATAACCAACCCTCATTAAGATCTCGAAAAGTTATTGAAGCGATTTTTTACTGAAAACATGTTTTCAGCTTGTCTTCCGCTTCTTGGTGGTTTAGGGTTGAGTCATAACACAGGACAACTCGACCAAGGGAGGATCGCTGTGAACACCGCAAACCGAACACTGCATCTCATTGACCTTGAGAACCAGCTCGGCACCGGCTGCATCAAGGCAGATGAAATCACTAAGTTCATGGCCCTCTACAGGGACGTGACGCACATGCAAGAGACAGACCATGTCATCATTGCCGTCTCAAGCAGCGCTGGGCTGTTGGAGCTGGCCATGGCAGGCACTACCCCCTACCGCTACCTGCACAAATCAGGCAAGGATGGCGCCGACCATGAACTGCAGAACGTGATGCTGCTTGAAAACATCGCTGAACGCTTCGACCGCATCGTGCTTGCTTCGGGTGATGGTGGATTCGTCGACGCAGTTCTCGCACTTGGCCAAGAAGGCGCATATGTGACCGTCGTCGGCCGCACCGGGCACATTTCCAAGCGGCTGCAACTCGTAGCCCGCTCAATGATTGAACTTCCGATCTACGATATTGAAAGGCTCGCAGCCTAATGACCACAACCAAAGATCAGCAGCTCGTCAGTATCAGCGACATCGCAGAACTGACTGGCTTGAAAGTGCCTACCGTCAGCAACTGGCGACGCCGCGACGGTACGTTCCCCCAGCCAGCAGCAGGAACTAGCGCCCGTCCCTTGTTCTCCTTGGAAGAAGTCAAAGAATGGACGCTCAAGACTGGGAAGAACGTACAGTTCCATGAACGAGGCGCCGTGCAGTCCATTGCAGACTTGTTGCGCGGACGATACGACGTCACCAGATACCATCAAGTGCTTTTTCCTTTGCTGGCCCTGGCTCGATGGGTACAGGCCAACGATCAGCGCCCGCTCGCTGAAACCAGCAAAGATGACTTCATTGAGCTCGCGAAGCGCAGTATTGATTCCTTGTCACAGGACCGACCTCTTGTTGCCGCTTCCATGGAGCAGCTGCTTTCTGAATCAACACAGCTTGGCGACAAAGATCTGCTCGCCAATGTCTTCAGCAAGATCCTCGCACACGGGAATCCAGGGCAGCTCGCCGCAGAGCTGACTGACTTGGTGCGGAAAACTTCGTGGATTGGCGGAGCCGAGCATCTTTCCACGCCGGCTTTTTCAGATTTCCTCGTGGCTTTGCTGCCGCGTGGAGGCTCCGATTTTGCTGATTTCGGCAGTGGCTACGGGCAAACACTTTCCACTGCAGCACGCTTCGAACCCAGCTGGTCCCTAACTGGCTTGGACATCAACGTTCAAGCCAGTCAAGTCGCAGCATGCCTTCTCTACACCAAAGGTGTCCACGCCGAATTGCTCTCAAAGGATGTATTGCGTTCTGCACATGAAGCGAGCTTTGACCGGATTACCTTCCATGCACCCTTCGGCACGCGACTCAACGACGAAGATCTGCAGGAAATCGTTTGGCCGTTCGGCAGGCCACCCCGAAGCAACGCGGATGCGGCATGGCCGCAAGTCGCTTACCGTTCGTTGCGGCAAGACGGTTGTGCAGTTGTGGTCGTGGCGACGAATGTTCTCATGAGGGGAAGCACCACGCGGGATATCCTCAAGCGCATGGTGTCCCAAGGAGCGATCGAAGCTGTCGTTTCTCTGCCCGGAAAGACTCAAATCAATACTGCAATTCCAGTGAGTATCCTAGTTCTTCGCAAGAGCAGTGCTCCTTCTGAAGTATTGATGATTGATGTTACCCAGTCGGACGCGGGGACCAGCCAGAACGCTCAAGACATAGACATCGCTGATGCCTACGCCAAAGCTATCGCTTCGCTCGAAGCATGGCGCCAGCAAGGCACGCTTGATACTGAGATTTCAGCGGCTGTTCCCCTTACCGAACTTTTAGCCCCTGATGCTGTGCTTCTCCCCCAGCGCTGGCTGCTCACGGTGGAAGACCCCGACAAGAACAAGCACTTGGTTGAAGATGTCTACGCCTCCTATAGTGCATTAGCCGATGCAGCACAGCAACAGCCAGAGCTCCCAGCGCTCCTGTCAGTTGCCGAAGCGTCCCAAGTTGTCCCTCTGCGCGCGCTAACCGAAGTTGGAACCGTCGTCCGCGGCGACTTTTCCTCAACACGAAGCTCGGCAGCCGACACGACTTCTTCGCCAAAGGTTCAAGTAGTTACCATGGGAACTGTGCGTACCGGACGCTCGGAAGAACGAACCAGCTCCGCACGAACTGCAAAGAAATCGCCTGTCGCAACCCAGACAGGAGACATTCTGATAACCACGACAGGACCACGAATCAATGCATGCGTATGGGATGAAGAAGGCCTCGCCGTTGACAAGAATGTCACCATCTTGAGGGACCTCAGCCAAGCCTGGGACCCCTACTATGTCGCGTCGCAGATCACCGCGGAAAGCAACCAGGCAATGCTGACCGGAATCACCATCAAACGTGTCGATGCAAAACATCTTCTTGTCGCCCAGTTGTCACCGGAAGCACAACAAGCTATCGGCCAGGCAGTCCGTGACTATTCGGCTTTCGCAAACGCCGCCCGGAACACCGCAGCCAAGGCAGAAGAACACCTCGCCGCATTGCAAAACTCCGTATCCAGCGGAACCATCGCCCCGGCCTAAAAAGCACCCCGCAAGACCCCCCATTATTACATTTCATCAAGGACCACCTGCGAATGAGCAACCACGCAACATTCATCTGGAGCATCGCCGACCTGCTCCGAGGCAACTTCAAAGCCCACCAGTACGGTGACTTCATTTTGCCCTTCACCGTCCTGCGCCGCCTCGACGCAGTCTTGGCAGACACCAAGCCAAAAGTTCTAGAAGCTGTCGCCGACGCAGAAGCCAAAGGCCTGCCCGTCCGCCCAGTGTTGCTCAAGACCCGCGCCGGGCACCAGCACTCCTTCTACAACACCAGCCGCTACGACCTGACTACTCTGGTCGGCGACCCTGAAAACCTACGCGAAAACCTGCTCGCCTACCTCAATGCCTTCTCCGAAAACGTGCGTGACATCTTCACCAAGTACAAGATCGAAGACCGCATCGAAGAACTCGAAGAAAGCAACCTGCTCCTTCTGGTCATCCAGCAGTTCGCTGACGTCGACCTGCACCCAGGCAGTGTCTCCAACGCAGAAATGGGTCACATCTTCGAAGAACTGATCCGCAAGTTCGCCGAAGCATCCAACGAAACCGCCGGTGAGCACTTCACTCCACGTGAAGTCATCGAACTCATGGTCGACCTGCTCTTCGCCAATGATGACGAAGCCCTGCGTGACGGGGACATCGTCCGCTCCGTCTACGACCCGACGGCCGGCACCGGCGGCATGCTCTCCGTCGCCGAAGATCATCTCAAGGAAATGAACCCCCGCGCCCGCCTCACCTTGGCTGGCCAGGAACTCAACGCGCAGTCCTACGCGATCTGCAAGGCCGACATGGTCATCAAGGGACAGGCCGTCGACGCGATCGTCAACGACGACACCCTGCTCAATGACGGACATGCTGGCTCCACCTTCAACTATTGCCTGTCCAACCCGCCCTTCGGCGTGGACTGGAAGAAGCAGGAAAAGACCGTCCGTGAAGAACACAACGAGAAGGGCTTCGCAGGCCGCTTCGGCCCAGGACTGCCCCGCGTCTCTGACGGGTCCATGCTGTTCCTGCTGCACCTGATTTCCAAAATGCGCGAACCAGGCGAAGACACCACCGGTGGCCGCGCGGCCATCGTATTGAACGGCTCCCCGCTGTTCACCGGCGGCGCTGGCTCAGGCGAATCAAACATCCGCAAGTGGCTGCTCGAACGCGACTACCTCGAAGCGATCATCGCCCTGCCCACCGACATGTTCTATAACACCGGCATCAGCACCTACGTCTGGGTACTGTCCAAGGAAAAACCGACCGAACGCAAGAACAAGGTCCAGCTGGTCGACGGGTCCAAGATGTTCCGTAAGATGCGCAAGGGTCTGGGATCCAAGCGCAACGAATTGGGACCAGAAGACATCGAGAAGATCGTAAACCTCTACGGCGACTTCACCGAAACCGAGCAGTCCAAGATCTTCAACACCACTGATTTCTTCTACCGCACCATCACCGTTGAACGGCCGCTGAAGCTAAACTTCGCCACTACCTCCGATCGCATCGACACCGCTCTGACTGCCAAAGCCTTGGCCAAGCTCACCGCCGCAACCCAGGCCACTCTGCGTACCGCACTGGAATCCATGGACGCAGGCAAGGTTTGGAAGAACCGGGACGAGTTCACCAAGGCACTGAAACTTCGGATGAAGACCAGTGGCGTTGACTTGAACGCACCTCAGTTCAAGACTCTGGTCTTGGGCCTGTCTGAGCGGGATGAGACGGCAGATGTGTGCACCGGTGCCAAGAGCAAGATCGAAGCTGACGCGGATCTGCGTGATACCGAGAACGTGCCATGGGACGAAGACATCCACGCCTATCTGGAGCGTGAAGTGAAGTCGTTCGTTCCTGATGCTTGGATCGACGAGGCTAAGACGAAAGAAGGCTGCGAGATCCCGTTCACCCGTCACTTCTACCAGTATGTGCCGCCGCGTCCTCTGGATGAGATCGATGCTGACCTCGACGCGGTTCTAGGCCGCATCCGCGCACGTCTTGAGCAGGTGAAGGCATGAGTCGAAAAACTCGTCTTCGCTTTCTAATCGATCTGAATCCCGCGGTGCCAATGCAGGTGAGGAATGCACCTGAACAAGAAGCGACTTTCTTGCCAATGGAAGCCATCAAAGAGCATGGCGGCTTCGATGGCTCGAGGTCACGTCCCGTCAAAGATTTACTGACAGGATATTCGTATTTCGAAAACGGTGATATCGCATATGCCAAAGTGACGCCATGCTTTGAAAACGGAAAAATTACGGTTCTAGATAACTTAGATTTAGAATTCGGTTTTGGCACCACAGAAGTTACAGTTGTACGGCCTAATGCTCATATCGACAGACGGTATCTGTTTTATGTCCTGCAAGAGGATTCCTTCAAACAGTTTGGAAAGGCTTCCATGACGGGTGCAGGAGGTCTAAAAAGAGTCCCGGAAAGCTTCACTAAGGACTTTGTCGTTCAATTGCCTGAGCTTCCACAGCAGAAATCCATCGCTACATTTTTGGATCGTGAGACCACTGAGATCGATGCTTTTATCGCGGATCAGGAAGAACTTATTGAGTTGCTGTCCGAGCGCCGTACAGCAACGATCACCCACGCAGTCACCAAGGGGCTTAATCCTAACGCACCAATGAAAGACAGCGGCGTAGATTGGCTAGGAGAAATACCTTCTCATTGGGAGGTACGAAGCGGCAGACGATTTTTCAAGGTCCGCAACGAAAAGGCAATGGCAGAAGACGAACAACTTGCAGCTACACAGGAATTCGGGGTTATCAAGCAACAGCAATACATCGAGCTGACTGGTAACAGAGTCGTGACTGTTCAAAAAGGCTTCGACATACTGAAGCACGTCGAAGCCGGCGATTTTGTAATCAGTATGCGAAGTTTTCAAGGTGGTCTGGAGTATTCGGAAGTATCGGGAAAAATCAGTTCCGCATACGTGATGCTTACAAATACTCGGCCAGTCTTCAAAAAGTACGTTAAGTATTTGTTCAAATCAACAGGATACATTTCCGCGCTACGCTCTACCTCTAATCTTGTGAGAGATGGACAAGCCATGCGTTTTTCAAACTTTGCAATGGTCCCAATCGCCATGCCTCCGCTCTCTGAACAGGCAGCTCTTGCCGACTTCATTGAACAAGAAACAAGTGAGATCGACAATGCGATCGCTGACGCGCGTGAAGCGATCGCGTTGTCCAAGGAACGACGCGCCGCGGTGATCAGTGCCGCGGTCACCGGGAAGATCGACGTCCGCAGCATCATCGATCCGGCAATCAGTGGTGTGGAAGGATCGTCCGTTGGCGCTGCATAACGAAATCGAATTCGAAAACGAAATCTGCGAGTACCTCGCAGCCCAAGGATGGTACTACTCCCCTACCGATGAAGGGTACGACCGCGATCGCGCTCTCTTCCCCGAGGACGTGTTCGGCTGGCTCGAAGACACCGCCCCAGACGAACTGGCCAAGATGCTCAAGCCAGGGTTGAACCCGGCTTTGCTCGCCAAGGCCAAGGTTCGTCTACTAGACCGCCTAGTCACAGTCATGGGCCTGGACCCGTTCAATGGCGGAGGCACGCTGAACGCCATCAAGAAGAGCTTCGCCGTCACCCCGGCGTCCTTCCGCATGTTCCAGTCCAAGCCTGCCGACGGACTGAACCCCGTCACTATCAAACGCTACGGCCAGAACCGATTGCGCGTGATGCGGCAAGTGCACTACTCCACCAGCAACAACAAGTCCCTGGACTTGGTCTTCTTCCTCAACGGCATCCCCGTGGCCACCGTCGAGCTGAAAACTGACCTGACCCAAGACGCCCAGGCAGCACTGAAGCAATACAAGCAGGACCGCAACCCCAAGGACGAGCCGCTACTCACCTACAGGCGCGGCGCCCTGGTGCACTTCGTGGTGTCCAACCAAGAAGTGCACATGACCACGAAGCTGGAAGGCACCTCCACACGGTTCCTTCCCTTCAACGCCGGCAATAACAACGGAGCAGGCAACACACCGCGTGAAGGGACCAGTCCCACCGCTTACTTCTGGGAAGAACTGCTCGAACGCGATGCGTGGCTGACCGTGCTGGGCAAGTTCATCCACTACCGCTTCGAGGAGGACACCCACCCGATCACCGGGAAAAAGACTTTCAAAGCCTCCACCCGGTTCCCCCGCTACCACCAGTGGCGCGCCGTCAACGCCCTGTCCGAAGCCGCTCTGGCTGAAGGGCCAGGGCATAACTACCTGATCCAACACTCAGCCGGGTCTGGCAAGACTGACTCCATCGCTTGGACTGCCTACCGGCTTGCGTCCCTGCATCGTGGGGACGGGTCGAAGGTCTTTGACGGGGTCATCGTGATCTCTGACCGCACCGTGCTGGATGGGCAGTTGCAAAAAGCCATCGAACAATTGGAAACGGTAGCCGGAGTCTTCGCACCGATTACCCGTGGCTCCGAAGGATCTAAGTCTTCCCAGCTAGCTGACGCGTTGCTCAAGGGACGGCAGATTATCGGCGTCACCCTGCAGACCTTCCCGCATGCGTTGGAAGAGATCCGCAAGAACAAGGGTTTAGCTGGACGCAACTACGCGATCATCGCCGATGAAGCACACTCTTCCCAGTCCGGGGACGCGGCCAAATCGCTGAAGAAAGTCCTGACCAGTCTCGGTCTCGATGAGAACGACGAGGTGAGCACCGAGGACGTACTCGCGGCGGAAATGGCAGCCCGCGCAGGTGGCACGGGAAACCTGTCGTTCTTTGCGTTCACTGCCACTCCGAAGGCGAAAACTATTGAACTGTTCGGCCGCCCCGATGAGAACGGCGTACCGCAGGTTTTCGACCTGTATTCGATGAAGCAAGCCATTGAAGAAGGTTTCATCCTCGACGTGCTACAGAACTACACCACCTACCAGATGGCGGCGCGGATCGCCCACGCCAACGAAAAGACAGCCGAGCAGGAAGTCGACCGGGACCAGGGCGCCAAAGCGTTGATGCAGTGGGTGAAGCTGCACCCGCACAACATCGCCCAGAAAGTCGCGGTCATCGTCGAGCATTTCCGGCAGAACGTCGCCCACCACTTGGCTGGCCGGGCCAAGGCCATGGTCGTCACTTCGTCCCGTAAAGAAGCCGTGCGCTACAAGCTGGCCATTGACGACTATCTGCGCGCCAAGGGCCTCCAATCCGAACTGGCTGCCCTGGTGGCATTCTCCGGGGACGTCAACGACCCTGAATCCGGGACCGAGCCGTTCAACGAGCACAATATGAACCCCGGGTTAAAGGGCCGCTCGCTCACCAAGGCGTTCGGCACTGACGAGTACCAGATCATGCTGGTGGCCAATAAGTTCCAGACCGGCTTCGACCAGCCACTACTGGTCGGCATGTATGTGGACAAGAAGCTCTCCGGCATCGCCGCCGTGCAGACTCTCTCCCGTTTGAACCGTATCATCCCAGGCAAAGACCAGACGTTCGTCCTGGACTTCGTCAACGACCCTGGGATCATTCTTGAAGCGTTCCAGACGTACTACGAGGACGCGTCTATCAAGCAGGAATCCAACCCAGACATCATTCACGACATGATCATGAAACTTGATGCCATGGGGATCTATAACGACAGGGATGTGGACCTGGTCGCGCAGAAATGGGTGGCCCAGCGCAACCACAACGGCCTCGTGTCGCACTTGCAGCCGGCCATTGACGTGTTC
Source organism: Glutamicibacter uratoxydans (assembly GCF_006539925.1). Taxonomy (GTDB): domain Bacteria; phylum Actinomycetota; class Actinomycetes; order Actinomycetales; family Micrococcaceae; genus Glutamicibacter; species Glutamicibacter uratoxydans. The sequence goes on from NZ_BJNY01000005.1 coordinate 53,384, forward strand.
AAGCATCGGCACAAGACCGCGGTGTTCAACAACGACAAGCTGGAGCTGGAAAAGCTGGAAGAGTTCCGCAAGACCGCCGGCGCGTTCAACAAGTCCTATGATTTCTTCTCCCAGATCATCGATTACGGCGATACCCGGGTAGAGAAATTGGCGATCTACCTGAAACTGCTGTCCAAGGCCCTACAGACCACCGCGACCGGCAACAGGATCGACCTGACTGACGTGGTACTGACCCACTATGCGTTAAAGAAGCAGGAAACCCAGGACCTGAAACTAACCACTGGAGAGGGCAAGGGGCTGAAGGGCATGACCGGTGCTGGATCCGGTGTTCCACGGGAGAAGACCTCCGAGACTTTCGGCGGGTTGATCGAACAGATCAACAAGATCTTCGAAGGCACCGGCGTCAGCGATGAAGACAGAGTGAACGTATTTGAGTCCATCCTGCGGCACGCTGTGTCCCACGAGCAGCTGCAACGCGAAGCCGTGGCCAATGGCCCATCTGATTTCAGTACTTCACCAACCCTGATAGAGGTCATCGAGGAACTGATTTATACCGCAGGTGAAGGACATCAGAACGCGATCAATGTCCTGCTATCACTAGGTAGCCCAGAGAAAATTGTCGAAGTCCTCCTCGCGGCCGGACTGCAGAAGCGCTTGCGAGAGCAAGCACAGAAAGACGCCCAAGACAACGAATAACAAATTCGGTTCTTGCGTGGGAGCTGCAACTGATCCATGCAGCTCTCACAAAGAAATGTCGCGACGCCCAGTTGATTGCTCGGGAGCTTCAGAGAGGCTCACACACTGATGAAATTTACTCGAATATTTGAATATTCTCTTCCTTCTATTTTCGTCTCCTAACAAACTGGCGTTTAGTCCATCAAAATGCCTCGTGATGCAGGTTTCTAAGGCGCACCAGTCAGCAAAGCTGAGTCTGCATACCAGATCCGGATCAACTGATAATCGTTATTGACTATTACTCATTCCCACATATTCCCTATGATTCGCAAAGTCAACACCTCGAAGTCACGTTATACTCTTTCCGCGCCTTTCTGCCCAAGCAGGTCAGAGCACCAACTTTCAAGTGTTGGGATCGTGATATTGGATCCCTCTTCTAGATACGAAGTCACATGGTATGGCTGAAGCGTGAACATGACTGCAAGAACTTTGCGTACGTGTCGAATTTGCTCGTCAGTGTCTACCCCAGTAATGCCACCATAATCGCTCATCGCCGTAATCTGGTCCTCGGAATGGCTGTTTCCATGCAGGAACATTCGGTGTCCAGGTCCAAGGTCAACAATTAGCTCTGCACCCGACGTGGCTCGGGCATATTCGTCCGAAAGTGTTTGAGAAGGTATTGAGGACTCGTTGTAAATAAACGTTGAGAAGGCTTCAAGAACTCGTCGTGTTACATTCGCAATTGTCAGTGAAAGCACGTCGTCGACGCTCAGCTTGTCAGTAGCACTTCTCCACATTATGTTAATCAGTTTCCCATAATCGTTTTGTGCATCTAGCTTTCCATCGATGCGAACTAGACCATGACTCATATTAAGTTCGAATCTGGAGATGAGCTGACTTTTGACTTGGTTGAAACCCCAATTCCAATTTTCACCGCGTGCCTTTACGGCGTTCAGAAGTGACGTTACTGATGCTTTGTCGAGCTCCCGAGCTACACCGAGGTCGTGAGTCAAAAGAACCATTCGTACGCGTTCATGGCCACTTGTGAAGATGCGTTGCATCTGTGAACTTAAAAACCCGTGTATCCCAAGCCGATTATCCATATCCATACTTGAAACCGGGTCGTCGACCCCAATGATAAGCCATCGGTTCGAAGCCGTCCTTAGGAGCTCGTCAAGTCGTTTTCGTACCGAAATGAAAAAGTACGCCAAAGCCACAATATTGCGCTCACCTATCGACAACCTGTCTGGGCGAACGGCTCGACCTCTTGCGCGCAGGACATAATGTGGGTCTGCCTCTGGTGAAATACTCAGAGTAAGTGCAAGCCGTTCGTCTTCCGCAAAAATTGCACGCAACGAACTGTTGATGTCATCGACGGCAACTTGTGCATTCATGAGCTGGGCGGAGAGGTTTGCTTCTAGCTCCGCTGCGTCGACAAGTTTTTTGTCTTCCAGCTCGAAGGCGGCTTCCGCTTTCGACAGACGAACTTTTGCCTCAATAAAAGTCTTTACGAGAGAATCACACTCGATCCGTGCGGCAATAACGTTTTCGTCCTCCAGTTGTTTCTGTCGCTTCGCACGCTCCTGAATAGCTAAATCGATCTCGTTTGCGCGGGATTCAAGCGATAAAATACTTTCCATCAGGTCTTGAGTAGCTGCCTGCAAACATTCATTGTTCCAATGAACGACTGAATACATAGCAAGCTTCTTTGACTCGCAGGCCTCGTTCCACTTTTCAAGTTGCTGGTTCAACGTAACGCGAGCAGTATCAAATCTGGCGGCTTCGACGCTGAATCGCGAGTCGATTAGAGAAGTATCAAGAGTCACTAATGGCACTTTGGACCGGTCCAGTTTGTTACTGAACGCCATCGCTTCGTCGTCGATTGCAGATGAAATGGCTGCAACGAGTTGTTGCTTGTAGTTAGCAGAAGTATCCTGCAGACAGAGAGGGCAGCATGAAACGGCATCGTCTGCGAATAGATTCCGCGCACGGTGTACATCAGATGCAAAATCCTGTAATGCTTTGCCCACTTTCGCGGCAATTCCACTGCCCGTTGGAGCCTCTAGCGTTGTTTCGAGCAATTTACCGTCAATCGTCTGGGCAAAATTCTTGTCAAGCAATCCGACCCATGGCCGCTGGGGTACTTCTGAGTCGACAGTATCGAGAAACTCATCAATTCTATTAGAGAGTTCGGAAGTGAAATTGGCCGGGCGATCAGATCGAAAACTAGTCTTGGCGATTCTAGTAACAATCTCCTTACCGACAGGAGAAGCGCCTGAATTTCCACGAATTTTTTTCTGTCTCTGAGCCCAACCGAGTCTAAGAGATTTCTGAAGCGCATTAAAGGCGTGTAGTTCAGCCTGAATCGCTTCGTCATGTTCAGTCGTGGCGTCTTCCACGACTGAATTCTGAAGTTTGCGTGCAGTTTGGGCTCGTTCTAGTCTTTCTTGAACTTGCACCTGATCGCCAAATAGCACGACTGTCTCAAGGCCTTCACGTTTGAGCTTTACATGACGCTCAATGAATGACTCATTAAATACTAGGCTGTCTGTCTCCTCCGAAACAGAAGACTGATTATTTGCTTGAAAAAGTGGCATGACGTCGAGATCAATTGGATCAGCCGGAGACTCGGTCGGGTTCAGAGACTTCGGTGCCTGCTCGTAGCAGAGCATCGCAAGCGACTCACCGATAGTGCTCTTACCCGTTCCGTTTTTGCCGTAAACCACAGCAACGCGAGGCTGTTGGCGTTGTTTCTTTTCAGGAATCGGAAAGAACTCGATTTTCTCCGCTTCAACGTAGCAACGGCCTTTGACTTCAATACCTGTAAAGATTACTTTTCTCCTTCAAGATCTCGACCCCAGGGGCGTGCGTATAAGCAACAATGCGATAACAATAATTTTAATGCTTATGTGCAATCAGTATCATTATCCGATGATTCTACTGGTGTTCCTGCCGTATTCGCACGAACAAGCGGCAACACCTATTGAACAGATTAGTTATTCACGGTCTAACTGCCCTGTGCCCGGTTCGTAGGTTAGAGTACACCATTTCAATACTGCTCTATTTTACAATACTTAAAACTTATACAGCTGCCCAATTGTTGCCGCCAGAGTTACGAAAGTGGCATGGATAGAGATCAGTCATGAACTAGATCACGGGCTATTCTGTCACTTCGAAAATAGTCCGTTCAAGCCGCTAAGATCAATTTTATGTACAGAAAACTTTAAGCTTATGCCACTGCAATCATTAGCTTGAGTCTAACTTCTTGTAGCGCTCCAGTTCCTCAAGCGACGATGAATAAGCCCCCAGTCGAGAAACCGTCCACTAATCTTGAACAAACGCGAAACGACCGCGGGAACTACATTAAACAGCCCGGTGACGTTGTGCTCTGGGAAGATCGCTCCGGGGTGGAAGTCGCCAAATTTAGAGTCGATTGGACTAAAGCCAACCCCAAGTGCATGTACCCCGATTACCCAGAACCCCCAAAAGGTATTAAACGGATTGAAGTACATATGTCCGTAGAGACTACCAAGGAGTTGGATGCTTCTGGTGGGGTCGGCATCTCGTTCCTCCCGTTCGGATGGAAGTACATCAAATCCGACGGCTCAACTCATGGGGGGAGCTTATGCCAGCCAGTGGAATGTTATGCGAAACGGAGACTGGGATCTTACCGGACAATTTTGGCCCGGCAGAAAAAGGTAAAGGCAGTGTTGTCTTGGAAGTTTCATCACTTGACGGCACGTTGAGTTATGAATCGGGCAGAGGCATCGAATATGACCTAGAATCTGCCCTAAACAAGAAATGATTAGACCTATAGAAATCCGATTCCATGGTCCCAGAGCTACGACTCGCTCAAAATAGAAACGGCATAAATCTCAGGACAACTCACACGGACGCGAAAGCAGCCGCAGAGCATAACTGCGAGCAGACGCTGGCGAACGGCTGAGGATCATTCGTCTAGGGTTAATCGCCGGTCCAGGCGATCGCAGCGACCAGCTCGGCTACTGGATGAATCGAATGGCCTCAGACGATCCGGCTCTGGTCCCCGAGGACCTCTCCCGCCCGGTGCAATTCACTGACGTCCGAGACCTAGCGGGCGCCGTCGTCGCCGGCGAACTTCCACCCGTGCTCGATGCAGCGGGACCGATGATGAGTTTCGAGCAGTTCCTTCACGCAGCAGCACAGGTGGCAGTCTTCGATGGCGTACTTCGCCCGGCTTCGGATCGGTGTCTACTTGAGCACGGCGTGACATATTGGTCCGGAGAGCGGTCCTTACCGCTCTGGCTGCCGGAGGTAGACCAAAACATGCTCAATCGGGCGGGCAAACTCTTCACTACCACATTGCACTCGATGGATCAGACGCTCTCGGCGGTGCTGGAGGATGAACGGCTTCACAGCCTGCGGCGTAAGCGCCGTGCCGGACTGAGCCATGAGTTCGAACGCTCGCTCATTGAACAACTTGGCCACAAATGATGCCAGTTCCGCTCGTCGTTGACCCGATTATTAAGCACAATAGTTACCATGGACTATGACAACCCGCTGATTCTCAAAGACGCAGCCGCCTGGCGTGAGTGGCTGGACGAGAACGAAGAAACCAGCGATGGAGTGTGGCTGCTTGTAGCCAAAAAGGGCACCACAGAGCCGACTTCGCTGATGGTTGCCGATGCTCTGCAGGAAGCGTTATGCAGCGGGTGGATCGATGGCCAACGCCGCAGCCGAGATGAAACCACTTTCCTGCAGCGATACACTCCTCGTCGCAAGGCTTCAGTATGGTCCGAAAAGAACACACAGTTCGTGGCAGCACTGATCGAGCAAGGAAGAATGCGCCCACGTGGGCAAGCCGAAATCGACAAAGCCAAGGCAGACGGCAGGTGGGATCGCGCCTACCAAGGACAGGCCACAGCCCGCGTGCCCGAAGACCTGCAACGCGCCCTCGATGCGCACCCCTCAGCCAAAACCGCCTTCGAGGCGCTGAAGTCCCAGCCTCGCTATCACATCCTGCACCAGCTGATGATTGCAAAGACCGAGAAGACAAGGGCCGCACGTATCACTCGATTTATTTCCCAACTAAGCGAGGATCCAGAGTAACGCGCGCTGAATAAACAATTTCTTAGCAATTTTCACTGGCCTATTGGAAGCTTGACTAGGCTTGATGAAGATTTCTTTAAGCACTCTTCACACCCGTTTCACATTCGTAGACCATGATGAAACCTGTGAGGAAAAAACGAACTACTGCCCTAGTCATCGGGCTGCTGCTGATCCCCCTGGGACTGATCTTCGGAAGCCAGCTGCTGCTGGTCAACGACCAAATACCGGATGTACCGAAGAAACCGGTGGTCGTCAGCAATACGCCAAGCGCCACCCCGACTGCTACACCTTCGCCTTCTGCCAAGGCAAAGGACAGCAAAAAGAACGAGGACGACAAGGCAAAGCAGGAGACCAAGGCACCTAAGCCTAAGCCATCTGCCAAACCCGCACCGAAGCCCGCTCCGAAAGCTACCCAGGCTCCAAGGAAAAAAGCCACCCCAGCACCGGCTCCTCGCACCGCCGGCGACGATGATGACGACGATGGCGGCGATGACGATGACTAAGGCACCTGCAAAGATCCGCCAATCAAAGATCTCCGCCAGACTGCGCATCACCGGCTGGATTCTGCTCACCGCGACAATTGCCTTGGTAGCGGTCTCTGCTACGGCACGCAGCATCTCGCAGCTAGAGATTACGCACAGCGCCAATGAGGCGGTTGCTCAGGAAAGCGCGGAGTTCGTGCGTTTTGCCGAAACGGGCAGCAACCCGAGCACCGGTGGGGCTTTTGAATCAGTAGATCAGATGCTCAGCCTCTATGTACACCGTCAGTCGCTGACCACCGGTGAGAGCCTGCTGGCTGTAGTTGACCAAAAGGTCGTGGCTTCTGAAGGAGCGTCCACTGCTTGGGTGCGTTCTGGAACCAGTACCAGTGTGCTGCCTGAAGAGCTACGCCAGGTAATTGACGGCAATGAAACAGCCGGGGTGAGCAAGACCAAAGACGGCGCCCTGCACTGGGCACAGATCCCGGTCGAATTCGGTTCTCAGCGCGGCGCGCTGATCATCACTCAGTCAACCGACCAGGCAGTGGCTGCCCTGCAGCGCACCACCTTGGCCATGGGCTGGGTAGGGCTAGCCGGCCTGCTATTGACCTGTGGCATCTCGTGGCTGGTAGCAGGGCAGATCCTCAAGCCCATCCGCCAGGTACAGCAGGTGGCACAGGAGATTTCCACCAGAAACCTCACAGAGCGTGTGCCGGTCAACGGCAATGATGACATCGCCGCGGTGGCCACCACCTTCAACCACATGCTCGACAGGTTGCAGGCCATCTACGACACCCAGCAGCGCTTCGTTGATGATGCAGGCCATGAACTGCGCACGCCAATCACCATCGTGCGTGGACACCTTGAACTGCTCAGTGACGACCCCGCAGAACGGGCAGCCACACTGCGGCTGGTGGATTCCGAACTGGCACGCATGGGACGAATCGTCTCTGATCTGTTGGTGCTGGCCCGCTCCGAGCAGCCGAACTTCGTCAGACCTGCCGAAGCAGAGCTGGTGGAGCTGATGCTTGATATCGAAGCGAAGGTGCAGGTGCTCGGAGACCGGCGCTGGCAGCTGGTCCAGATTGCTGAGGGCACCGCCCAGCTCGATGCCCAGCGCATCACTCAGGCATTCCTCCAGCTGGCCACCAATGCCGTGCAGTACACGGCACCCGGAGACCGCATCCGCATGGGATCCAACTTCGAGGTCACCGAGGAGGGCGAGCACGTACTGCGCTTCTGGATCCACGATTCCGGGCCGGGCATTGCAGCGGCTGATGTCTCCAGCATCTTCGAGCGATTTGAACGCGGCGAGGGGCATCGTTCTGGATCCAACCCGCATGAGCGGGCAGGGGCCGGGCTTGGCCTTGCGATTGTGCGAACCATTGCCCATGCCCACCATGGGGCGGCCTGGGTATCCAGTGTGAAGGGTGAGGGCGCCCGCTTCGGCATTGACGTGCCAGCCTATGAACCAATGACCATCACGGCTCCGCTTGAGCTGGTGGAGAGGACTTAGAAATGCATATCTTGATTTGCGAAGACGACGCGCATATCGCCTCCTTCGTCAGCCGCGGGCTGCAGTCGGCCGGCTACCAGACGAGCATCGTAGGAGACGGGGCCTCCTGCCTGCTGATCGCCCGGCAGGGAGAGATCGACATGATCATCCTGGACATCGGACTGCCTGCAATGAACGGCTTCACCGTTCTTGAAACCCTGCGCGGCGAAGGCGTGCGCACCCCGGTGATCGTGCTGACTGCTCGAGACTCGGTATTCGACACCGTGGCAGGTCTGGAAGGCGGGGCGAATGACTACATGACCAAGCCCTTCCAGTTCGCGGAACTGCTGGCGCGGGTGAAGTTGCGCATCGGTGACGGGCAGGCGGAGCCTGCCATTGCCCAGCTGCTGACGCACAAAGATCTGAGCGTGGATGTTCGTTCCCGCAGGGTCACCACCTCCACCAAGGAAGTAGACCTGACCACCCGGGAGTTCGCACTACTGGAAGTGTTCGTGGAGCATGCCGGGCAAGTTCTCTCCCGCGACCAGCTGATTGCGCATATTTGGGGGCTGGACTTCGACCCGGCTTCCAATGTGGTGGACGTGTACGTGCGTAGCCTGCGCAATAAGATCGGCGCCGAACGCATTGAGACCATCCGCGGGGCGGGATACCGATTGAAATGACCGAGGTCTACTACCGCACCACACCGGCGAGCGCCCCGGCGCCGCAACAGCCCGGCAGGCAGAGCAAGCGGCGGCTGGGCTGGCTCCTTCCAGCGGCTCTTGCCTGCGCCAGCGGGCTGCTGGCCTTCGCGCCCGGCGGACCCGGAACCGCAGGAGCACTGACCCTTGGAATCTTCGCCATTGCGATCTGGGCGTGGACGTCCACGAAGCTTCCCGACACCTATGTGGCCCTGTGCGCCTGCCTGGCCCTGGTGGCTGTCGGCGCACTGGATACGCAGCAGCTGTTCTCTGCACTGGCGGATGACACGATCTGGCTGCTGCTCGGAGCGTTCCTGCTGGCCGGCGGCATCAGCGCCAGCGGGTTGGCTGACTATCTGGGCTTCAAGGTGATCTCCCGGGCGCGCACGGTGCGCCAGCTGTTCTATCTGGTGACCTTCGCGTTGTGTGCCACTGCCTTCGCGATCCCCGCCACCAGCGGGCGGGCGGCCTTGGCTCTGCCGATCTTCACCGTGCTGGCAGGCATCTTCGCCTCCCAACGTGCGGTGGTGGTGGGATTGAGTCTTTTGATTCCATCGGTGGTGCTGCTCTCCGCAGTGGCAACGCTGATCGGTGCAGGAGCGCATTTGATCACCAACCAGCTGCTGGCCGCGGCGGGGCTGGAGCCAATCAGCTTCCTGTATTGGATTGTGCTGGGAACACCGCTGGCGCTGGTTTCCGCGTTAGCAGCCTGCGAAATGATCCTGCGAATGCAGGTTCCGCGCGAGCAGCGTGGTTCGCTGGATGCTGAAACCCGCAGCCAGTTGGAAGTGCAGCGGGACAACACCTTGAGCCCAGCCATGCTTCGCGCGCTGGTAGTCCTGCTGGTGGTCATCAGCGGTTGGGCCAGTTCCCCGGCCACCGGCATCGACCCGGTGCTGATTGCACTGGTTGGCGCGGCGGTAATGAACTTCCCCGGCTTCACCGGGGCGGGCATCGGCGCCAGCATCAAGAAAACCCCGCTGAACATCCTGCTGTTCCTGGCCTTCACCCTGGCCTTGGGCACCGCGTTGAACAACACGGGCGCTGCCGGCTGGCTGGCATCAGTGATTTTTGCACCGCTGGGTTGGTTGGGTGCCGGCGGCTCGCTGGCAACAGTGGTGGTGCTGACGGTGCTCTCTCTGGCGGCGCACCTGGTCATCCAGTCCCGTTCGGCCCGTTCCGCGGTGCTGATCCCGCTGATCATTCCCTTGGCCATGAGCCAGGGACTGAATCCCGTGGCGTCTGCCTTCCTGTCCACCGCGGCGGCAGGCTTCTGCCACACGCTGACCAGCAGCGCCAAACCTGTGGCACTGTTCAGCGACATCCCCGATTCCCCAAGCTTCTCCCCCGCCGAGCTTCGAAGCTTTGCAACACGCTTCGCACCGGTCATGTTCGCCCTGTTGATGCTGTTCAGCTGGCTGATCTGGCCGGCGCTCGGACTGAACATCCTTTCCCCCACCCCCTAAGAAGGAGCAAGAACCATGGCTATGATCGTTCCCCAACGCATTTTGATCGCCCCCAGCGGTTTCAAGGAATCCCTAGATGCCAGCACCGTGGCCTCGGCCATCGCCGCCGGGGTGCGCCGCATCCTGCCCGGCGCGCAGCTGGTGCAGATGCCCATTCCCGACGGAGGCGAAGGCACCGTGGCTGCCATTGCCGCCAGCACCGGAGGCCAGGTGTTCACCGAGACTGTCACCGGGCCGGTGGGCCAGGAAGTCACCGCTGGCTGGGTGATGATCCAACAGTCAGGACAACGCACCGCGGTGTTGGAAATGGCTTCCGCAGCAGGGCTTTCGCTGGTTCCCCGCGAACTGCGCAACCCGACTACTACGACCACCTATGGCGTGGGCCAGCTGATTGCCGCGGCACTGGATGCCGGAGCCGAACGCATTGTGCTCGGCTGCGGAGACTCGGGCACCAGCGACGGCGGCGCCGGAGCCCTGATGGCCTTGGGCGTGCGCATCCTGGACAAGCAGGGCAAGGACATCGGGTTCGGCGGGCGGGCGCTGCGCCGGGCGGCATCGCTAGATGCCGGCGGCCTGCATCCGCGGTTGAACGAAGTGCCGATTACCCTTGCCTGCAACATCCACAACGTGCTGTGCGGCGAACGCGGCGTGGCACGAGTCTTCGGTCCGCAGAAGGGGGCCACCCCAAAGCAGGTGGCCAAGCTGGAGGCAGGGTTGGAGAACTGGGCCGAACTGCTTGAACGCGAAGCCCTTTTCGTGCAAGGCAAGGATTTGAAGTACGGCGCTGGCACCGGTGCTTCTGGTGGCCTGGGTGTGGGCATGAGCGCAGTACTGGGGGCCGAACTGGGCGGACGTTTTGACGTGCTGCTGGATTCTGGCATGGCTGGCATCGACTTGGATGCAGCCCTGCAGCAAGTTGATCTGGTGATCACCGCCGAAGGTGCCATCGACTTCCAGACTCCACATGGCAAGGTTCCTGCAGAAGTCGCAGCCCGTGCCCAGCGTGCAGGTGTCCCTGTCCTCGGACTGGCCGGCACCCTTGGTCAAGGCGCTCCGAGCGTCCATGAAATTGGCATCGATGCACTGGCCTCAATTATGACCCTGCCCATGCCTTTGGCCGAGGCAGTGGAGTGCGGCGAGCAGCTGCTCATCGATGCAGCCGAGCGCACCATGCGCTTGGTGCTTCTGGGATCCGCAATGGCGGCGCGTGGAGAGCAGATGGCGTAGCCGGATAAGAGATTTAGCCCTGCGGACACGGGTCATTCGTGTCTGCAGGGCTGGAGCTGTTAACCAACTGCAGTGATTTCTGCTGTTGCCCGCCAACAGGTTGGTGACGGTCCACCGGCCCGGGTGCGGCATTACTCGTAATACTGTCTTGTCCGAGTGGTGTTTAGGCTAGGTCCGACGCAGTGACTACCCAGCTGGCGGTTTCATGGTTCAAGGCCCGCGTGACGGGGCGGATCTGCTGTGAGCTGTTGCTACCGTTCAATCCTGGCGCATAGGACACTGACGAACATTGCAAGTTACATTCTTCCGCTAGCGATTCAGTTCAGTAGTGGTATTTTGCCTGAAGAATGGTCACCGAGTGGTCATCAGCAACATAAACCAACCGGTTAACTTCATCAATACGTCTTGACCAAGCGCCAGCCAGCGCGTGCTTCAGCGGTTCAGGTTTTCCTATACCTTCAAAAGGATCATCCCGCAGCACGTCTTCAATGAGAAGATTGATACGTTTGAGCGTTTTGCGGTCCTGGGTCTGCCAGTAAAGATAGTCGTCCCACCCATTAGCAGTCCAAGTTAATAGTCTGCTGCTCACGGTTCGATAAGCTCGTGCTCTACCGTATGTCCATCTCGTGCCGATTCGAGTGCAGCGAGCAGGCGTACTGCATTCTTAGGTGAGCGCAAAAGATAGCTTGTCTCGACGAGGGAATCGTATTCTTCTTTTGACATAAGCACTGCAGACCCGCGCTTGGACATGATCTCAACTTCAGTTTGATCCAGATTCACGCGCTCGATGAGACCAAAGAGATCGCGGCGTGCTTCGGTGGCTGTGATTGCCATTTCGCCTCCTAGTGGTACTAGATATGGTACCACTAGGGAACTAAAGTCCATAGCTATGAGGACCACATCTGACAAGGCGCTGCTTCACCGGCGCAATAGATCACCCCTTTTCTCCTGATCCATTTATTAGATTTTTTGAAAGCCCACCAATGCGGCGAAGGCCACGAGTGCAGACATTGGCGTTCCTTGTCCAGCGGTTATCTCTTTAGCGGCGGCGAGTAAGCCAGTAAATACTTGTTGGAATGTTCCAGACGTGGTCAAGTATCAGGAAGGATCTCGTACACCACTCGACCACAACTATGAACAACGCTCCTGCAGCGGTCAGAATGGAGAAGAGCGAAAGGACCCGACTGCACAGATGGCATTACGTGTACTACTCCCCTGGCAAGACCTGGTTGACAGGCTGCAGGTTCCGGGCATCGAGCCGATCTTGTGGCACATCAACGACGACCCTCATGATGCGCCGCCCGCCGACATGCTGGTCACCGAACGGCCCAGCAACCCGCTGATGCGTTCAAGGGTCTCGCGCATCAAAGGGTTGAAGCATGTCCATCTGCTGTCCATCGGCTACGAATGGGTGCTGGAGCATCTGCCAGAGCAGGTGGCATTGACCAATTCCAAGGGCGCAGTGGAAGATGCCACCGCCGAACACTGCCTCGCCCTAATCCTGGCTTCCCTGCGCCAGCTGCCCTTGGCGGGAGAACGGCAGCGCGGGCACAACTGGGTGAGGACCTGGACCTCATCTCTGCATGGTTCGAATGTTGTGGTCCTGGGCGCCGGCGGCGTTGGCACTGCAATCACCAGCCGCATCCAACCGTTCAATCCTGCCTCGCTGGTCGGCTACGCCCGCACCGCACGCATCAGCGGCAACGGAACCGAGGTCAGAAGCCTTGACCGGCTCGCGGCAGACTTGCCGCAAGCCGACGTCGTTGTGGTGGCCTTGCCCCATACAAATGACACCGAAAAGTATGTGGGCCGGGATTTCTTGTCATTGATGAAAGACGGAGCGCTGCTGGTCAATGTGGGCCGCGGCCCCATCGTGGACACCGAAGCACTGCTGCCGGAGCTTCAGTCCGGCCGGCTGCACGCGGCCTTGGATGTCACAGATCCTGAGCCGCTGCCGGAAAACCACGCACTGTGGGATGCCCCGAACTGCATCATCACTCCGCATATGGCTGGAGATACCGGACAGTTCATCTCGCTGGTTTCGCAAATGGCCATCGACCAGGTCACCTGCATCGCCGCCGGGAAGAAAACTTTCAACGTCGTCAGCTAGTTCCGCTGCAGATCTGGATTGATCCCCTAGGCTGGTTTTTACCATGGAAGCAAGGGTCAAGACACATGTCACCGGCGGTCGCGAACGCGCCATCGCCGAAGTTCAGCGCGAGGGTGAAGACGAGTTCCGCGTCGATATTGAACGCATCCGCTTCTCGCCGTATTTTTCGCGCCTTTCCTCGGTCACGCAGGTCATTCCGCAGGCAGGCTCCGGAACGCTGGTCCACAACCGGCTGACGCATTCGCTGAAGGTTTCAGCCGTTGCGCGTTCCATCGCCATCCGGCTGCGCACCTCCGATGAGAAGACCCGCAGCCTCGTCGAGCATCTGGGCGGCTGCGATCCTGTGGTGGTGCAGGCGGCGGCCGCCGCCCACGATTTGGGCCACCCGCCCTTCGGCCATCTTGGAGAGCAGGAACTTGACCGCGTGGCCCGCGGCTTCCTGCGCCTGCCCGACGGCTTCGAAGGCAACGCCCAGACCTTCCGCATCCTCACCGCCTTGGACAGCTGCGATGCCACCGCACGCGGCATGAACCTGACCAGGGCAGTGCGGGCCGCAGTGCTGAAGTACCCGTGGACCCGCAATGAGTGGCGCGCCCTGGCCCCGCTGTCCCCGGAGCTGCTGCCCCGCGGCGTCGGCACCGACCCGGCCGCCGGTGCCTTGAAGTATTCGGCCTATGACATTGAAGCCCACGAGATGGGTGATGTGCTCTCGGTCTTCCCGACCATCGCCAAGCACCAGCAGACCATCGAAAGCTCCGTCATGGACATTGCTGACGACATTGCTTATGCGGTGCATGATCTGGATGACTTCTACCGCGCGGGAGTATTGCAGTACACCAGCGTCTCCGCCGAGCTGCGCGCCTGGCTGGAGAATACCGCCGGCCTCGCCGCCCTGAAGCAGGTGGAGCTAGACGCCCGTAGGCCGGGCCATGCCTTGGAACTGACCTGGCGCCGGGCCCTGGCCAAGGATCCATGGGTGGCAAACCCTGAAGCCTTCCGGGACTCGGTGCAGCGCGTGGGCCACGACCTGGTCGATGGCCTGCTGGCGGTTCCCTACAACGGCGGCTTGGGTGCAGACCGGGCGGTCACGGCATTCACCCGGCGCTGGATCGACAGGCTGCAGGAATCTGTCATCGTGGAGGAGAATCCGACGATCCGCAGCGGACATGTCCGGCTAGGCGATGCCGCCTGGCATGACGTGATCGTCTTGAAGTTCGTGCATGCCCGCTTTGTGCTGGAGCGTCCCGATCTTGCCGTGTACCAGCGCGGGCAGACCCGGATCATCCGTTCGCTGGCTGAAGGATTCCACAACTGGCTCAACGACGTCCAAGATGCCGGGCGCGCACCGCGCCGTCTACTGGATTCAGTGGAAGCAACCACCGAAGAATACAAGCAGCTCAAGGAACGGTCTCCCGAGCATTTCAGGCAAGCCAGCCCGCACGAGGTGCAGCGCTTAGGCCAGGCCCGGGCAATCGTTGACTACATTGCCTCATTCACGGACGCCCAGGCAGTGTCGCTGAATGCGCTGCTGACCGGAACCTCGGACAACCTGTGGGAGGCAGGGCGCGGGCTCTAGGCCGCGAGCTCGACTTTTTCTTCTGCCTTGGCGTCTTCAGGGAAGACGAACTTGTGCAGTGCCCACCAACGGAACACCATGGCAATGGCGGTGCCGATGACCGGGCCGGAGATGAAGTCTGCGGTTTCCTGCGCGAGGAAGGAAATGTTTGGGGTGTGCAGCCCGAAGACCCAGCGCGAAACATACAGCGGGGCGGAGTTGATGATGATGCCCAGGCCTGAAACGACGAAGAATCCAATGAACTGGATGCGCTTGCGGTAAGCGTCGTTGCGGTCTTGGAAGGTGTACTGGCGTGAAAGAACATAGGAGACCACTGTCGCCACGGTGTTGGCGATCAAGAAGGCAGTGGTTGGATGTGCTTCAAGCACGGTGAACTTCAAGCCGTAGTTCACTGCAAGGGTGACGATGAAGCAAAATCCGCCGACTCCGAGGAAACGCAGAGCACGGACAACCACAGGGTTTTCACGCAGGGACATACTTCTCCTGAACTGGACAACAGCGAAAAACATCGCCTAACGAACTAATTTTAGTGTTAGTCAGTGGCCATAGACAAAGAGTTGGCTGAAAATAGCCTGTTTGAGCTCTTGTTACCCGCGTGTAAAAACCCGTGTTCACACGGCACGATGAACACTATGTGAGCTTGCGCGCATGCGAGTTCTTAAAGGCAATTTCTCCGATGCTGCTGGTAGTCTGACGGCAAAAACTTCGCCAAATCGCGACCAGGCTCAGGTGCCTACAACACGATGGGCCACAGATATTCGCTCCGCCAGATCCTTGTTCAGCGTCGGCAATGCGACAGAAATCGTCTGCCAAACCAGTTCACGGTCGATGACGTCGTATCCGTGAATCAGCCAGTTGCGCATGCTCACCACGCGATGCCAAGGAACACTTGCAGGATCAGGTTCATCAAGCCTCGAAAGCCGATTAGCAGCTTCGCCGATCCGCATCAAAAGTGCATCACAAGCATCTTGCACCAGTGGCTCGGCATAAGACTCGACCCCTCGTTCTGTATAAAGAGCGATCTGCTTCAGCCGTTGGTCTAAATGTAGGTACTCTTTGGCGACTGCACGTTTCACGACAATGGCTTCAGGTCTCGGAGAATGTCGTCGTCAATTTTGGGCTTCAAGCCATTGTAGGAAACCAGATCTACCGGGCGTCCCAAGATCGAAGTGCATAGCTCGGAAAACGCAATAAGCTCAAAAAGATCTGCATCTTTTGCCGGCCTAATGATCAAATCGACATCTGAGTCTGGTCCAGCTTCGCCTCTGGCAACTGATCCGAAAACGGCAAGATCGCTAAAGCCTCGATCTGAGGCAAGCGAAACTAGAATCGGAGCGGCTGCTCTCACTAGGTCAGCGGATGAAATGTCGTCCAGAGACATTTTCAGCTGCTGGGAAATAGCTGGTTGGCTTATGCCGAGCAGATCGGCAATCTGCTGTTGAGAATGACCAGCTGCTCGAAGACCGCGAAGTGCCATGACACGACGAAGCCGTGCAAGCTTCTCTTCGTGTTGCGCCTGCGAGTAGAGCTGAACAACGTCCATAAGTAAACCTTATAATCATCGAGCAACTCTGTGAACCGCTCCTAGACATTAAGTGTCATCGGGTTCGAGATACCTTGACTGCGCATACTTGTCGACCGGCAAAGGCTACCCCGCTGCGAAAGTCCCACAGGTTGTGGGACAGTTGGCTCCATGTCCCGTTTGTCAGGCCCAAATGTGGAGAAGCAATGCTTGGAGACGAGTAGCTTCACGTCACCGAAAGTATCAACTGTTGATACTTTCGGTGACATGCTTATGGGATTGAGCCGAGCTGATCTGTCCGACGAACGTTTCGAATTCTTCCTTCAAGTAAGGAGGGGGCATTTTCATGGCAGTTCATTCTTGGCATGAGCCTGCACCTGTAGCGGGAGACGATGTCTGGTCCCAACTCATGGAGTATGCAGCGAGTGGCCAGTACCTGCTTCATGGTTCTAGATCACGTTCGCTGGAAGTCTTAGAGCCAAGAGCTCCAATTGATTTCAGCCTTGACGACTTTTCAAAGGCGACTGCGGTTTTCGCCACCGAAGACCCGACCTGGGCTATTGCCTATGCGATCCGCTCTCCACAGTGCCCAGGATTTCTCAACGCCTGCTTTTCCTTCGGAACCCAGACGCCAAGCATTCAAAACCGGAGAATCTTCCTGTCCTACGCCCACGGTGCAGATAGCAAGCCATCATTCACCGACGGAATCGTTTATGTCGTCCCGCGAGGTTCATTCAGAAGAATGCCGGCTTACGAAGACCCGCAGCTGGGCTGGATTACCGAATGCCAGTGGGTCAGCGAGTCCACTGTGCCTGTCCTGCAATCCATAGAGGTTTCATTGGCCAACCTGCCGTTGGTTCCGCGTTCGCATAATGCTGAAAGAGTTCGATTGCTGTCCCAGAAGAACCCCTTAGGTTTTCCCTGGCTGGAGCACGAGCCGGAACTGTAGCCGCCTATCCTTCGCGAGGCACGACGACGATTTGAAACTCGTCTTCGTAGACCACCTTGCCTGGGTCATCTGACGTGACCAGTTCGCAGTCAACGCCGTATCGATCCAGCAGCTGAAGATAGGGCGGAATCTTCTCCAGCAGATGCACAGCCGTTGATTTGAACCACGCCACAGCCCCGGGATTTACGTCGTCATCATAGACCTCCGGGAACGCAGCAGTTGGATCAGGGTAGGCAGCGTTGTACCAGTCATTCATGGACCGCCAGAGCCGGTGCTCTTCTTCGCTGAGCAGACCGCGGTTCCCTAAGGAGTTGGCCAGCCCGAAGATCCCCACGTGAATGCCTCGATGGTTCTTCTTCGGCGATTGGAATCGGATGTACATAAAAAAGGGACTCCTGGACGGGCGGTGGGCAGAACTTTTATCCCGATCGTATAGTGCCTGCCAGACCAAGACGACAAAAACGCGTCAGGCGCCGTTCCCCAAAGGGAACGGCGCCTGACGCGTACTTAGTTCAGGACTACTTGTTCAGCAGTTCCAGAGCCTTGTTCAAGGTAGCCGATGGGCGCATGACCGCGGTGGTCTTTGCCTCATCTGGGCGGTAGTAGCCGGCGATGTCTACTGGCTGGCCCTGGACCTCTGCCAGCTCAGCGACGATGGCCTCTTCGTTGGCGTCCAGTGCCTTGGCAACCTCGGCGAACGCGGAAGCCAGCTCGGCGTCCTTGTCCTGCTTGGACAGCTCTTCAGCCCAGAACTTGGCCAGGTAGAAGTGGCTGCCGCGGTTGTCCAGCTCGCCGACCTTGCGCTTTGGCGACTTGTCTTCCAGCAGGAAGGTGCCGGTGGCTGCATCTAGGGTGTCCGCAAGAACCTGTGCGCGGGCGTTGTCGGTAGTTACTGCCAGGTGCTCGAAGGAAGCGCCCAGTGCCATGAACTCGCCCAGCGAATCCCAGCGCAGGTGGTTTTCGGACACCAGCTGCTGCACGTGCTTTGGAGCGGAGCCGCCGGCGCCGGTCTCGAACAGGCCGCCGCCTGCCAGCAGTGGAACGATGGACAGCATCTTTGCCGAGGTGCCCAGTTCCAGGATTGGGAACAGGTCGGTCAGGTAGTCGCGCAGCACGTTGCCGGTCACCGAGATGGTGTCTTCGCCCTTGCGGATGCGCTCGATCGAGTACTTGGTTGCCTCAACCGGGTTCAGGATCTCGATGGTCAACCCGTCGGTGTCGTGGTCCTTGAGGTACTCGTTGACCTTGGCGATCAGCACTGCGTCGTGGGCGCGCTTCTCATCCAGCCAGAACACGATTGGGGTCTGGGAGGCGCGGGCGCGGTTCACTGCAAGCTTGACCCAGTCGCGGATGGCGACGTCCTTGGTCTGGCATGCACGCCAGATGTCGCCTGCGAAGACCTGGTGTTCGATCAGCACGGTGTTGTTCTCATCGACAATCTGGACGTGGCCGTCTGCAGCCAGTTCGAAGGTCTTGTCGTGGGAGCCGTACTCTTCAGCCTTCTGAGCCATCAGGCCGACGTTTGGCACGGTGCCCATGGTGGTTGGGTCGTAGGCGCCGTTGGCACGGCAGTCCTCGATTACAGCCTGGTAGACCCCTGCGTAGGAGGAGTCAGGCAGTACTGCCAAGGTGTCTGCGGTGTCGCCCTTGGCATCCCACATCTTGCCGCCCAGGCGGATCATTGCAGGCATGGAAGCGTCAACAATGACATCGGATGGTACGTGCAGGTTGGTGATGCCCTTGTCGGAATCGACCATGGCAACTGCCGGGCCCTCTTCCAGACCCTTGGCGATCAGCTTCTCAACGCCGGCGCGGACCTCGTCGGACAGCTCGTCCAGGCCGCCCAGGATTGCTGCCAGGCCGTTGTTCGGGTTCAGGCCGGCTGCTGCCAGCTCGTCGCCGTAGGTGTCGAACAGCTCGGAGAAGTAGGCCTTGACCACGTGGCCGAAGATGATTGGGTCCGAAACCTTCATCATGGTGGCCTTCAGGTGTGCCGAGAAGAGGATGCCCTCTTCCTTGGCCCGGGCCACGGCTGCCTTCAGGAAGTCCTGCAGGGCTGCAACGTGCATGACGGTGCCGTCAATGACTTCGTCCTTGAGCACCTTGAAAGGCTTCTTCAGAACCTTGACTTCGCCGTCGGTGCCGACGAAGCGGATGGAGATCGACTTGTCCGCGTCGATGACAACCGACTTCTCGTTGGATGCGAAGTCGTCAACGCCCATGGTGGCAACGTTGGTCTTCGAATCTGCCGACCATGCACCCATGGAGTGCGGGTACTTGCGGGCGTAGTTCTTCACCGACAGCGGTGCACGGCGGTCCGAGTTGCCTTCGCGCAGCACTGGGTTCACTGCGGAGCCCTTGATCTTGTCGTAGCGTGCGCGCACGTCGGTCTCTTCATCCGAAGATGGGTTGTCCGGGTAGTCAGGCAGTGCGTAGCCTGCTGCCTGCAGCTCGGCGATGGCTGCCTTGAGCTGTGGGATCGATGCCGAGATGTTCGGCAGCTTGATGATGTTGGCTTCTGGAGTCTTAGCCAGGTCGCCCAGTTCTGCCAGGGCGTCACCGATGCGCTGCTCTTCGGTGAGGTAATCCGGGAAGGTGGCGATGATACGGCCGGCCAGCGAGATGTCGCGGGTCTCCAGCTCCACACCGGCGGTCGAGGCGAATGCCTGGACGATTGGCAGGAACGAGTGCGTTGCCAGCATTGGCGCTTCGTCGGTGTGGGTGTAAATAATCTTGGCCATAGGTGTGGCGTCTCCCTGAACGTCGTGCGGAAGCGGGTTAACCGCCCTGAACTCAACGTTCCAAATCTACCCGATATTGAGCAAAGACACACTGTTTC
Source organism: Glutamicibacter uratoxydans (assembly GCF_006539925.1). Lineage (GTDB taxonomy): Bacteria > Actinomycetota > Actinomycetes > Actinomycetales > Micrococcaceae > Glutamicibacter > Glutamicibacter uratoxydans. Next base: position 73,511 of record NZ_BJNY01000005.1, read on the forward strand.
TGTGAGGAAAACGCGATGAGCAACACCGATTTAACGCCGAAATGCCGGGCTGAACAGCCGACGAGCAGTTCGTCACATCTAAGTTAATGATCGATAACTCAATGTACAAAAATCGCTATTCGGACAATCCCGCGCACAGCAGGCCCAACGTCGCAATCGCTTGGTCGTAGAGTGCCACGGGATCAGCCTCTTGTCCCGGCTGATCTTCGATGGCGAATCGCTGCCATGCCGCCCGCCAGGTCGTAGCCACCAGTTCGCCGATCAACAGCGACTGCATCGAATCGATTCCATGGCCGTCTAGATGCTTCTGAACAATTTCCACCAGCCATTGCTCCTCCTGCTTTGCAAACGCTGCAAGCTTCGGCTCCGAGAGAATGAGCTGGGAGACCCGGCGGAACTCCGTGGTTTTCACTTCGCACACAAACACTTCCCGGCAGGCGGCAAGCAGCTGTTCAAAAATCTGCGAGCCATCGGCATGAGGCAAGAGGCGGCACCCGGCAATCGCTTCAAAAAGCGCATCGTGTTTGGGAAAGATTGCCGATTCCTTGGATTCGCAGTACCGGAAGAAGGTCCTGTCGGCGATTCCAGCCTGCGCAGCGATTTGGCTGATCGTGACATGTTCCAACCCATCGCGCTCCGCCAAGTCCAAAGCAGCCCGCTGGATCTGTCCGCGGGTCGCTGCTTTGCGCTGCTCGCGAATCCCCATTATTCCTCCCCAGCCAATCAACAAGTATTTTATCTTCTGTCACATTCTGCCACTTTTCTGAATCAAAAGTGGCAGACTATGACAGAATTCAAATTCACTCCACACTCTCAGAAAGAAGGCACAGCGCCGATGGCTCCTACGCTGAGCAAACAAGAAGACACCGGTCAGTTGAGTACCAAGCAGCTGGTCGGCGTCATCATCACCCTCGCGCTAGCGGCCTTCACGATGATCCTGAATGAAACAGTGCTGACCGTTGCGCTGCCCGACATCATGCAGGACCTCAACATCACCGCGACCGCAGGCCAATGGCTGACCACAGGCTTCCTGCTGACCTTGTCCGTGGTCATCCCTACCACCGGCTTTCTGCTCCAGCGCTACAGCCACCGTTCGCTCTTCCACTTTGCGATTATCAGCTTCCTCGGCGGCACGCTCCTAGCGACCTTTGCCCCGAACTTCGCGCTGATCCTATTAGCGAGAATCATTCAGGCGGTGGGCACCGCGATCATCCTGCCGCTGATGATGACCACCACTTTGACCCTGGTGCCGATCAATAAGCGCGGCACCGTTATGGGGCTAAATTCCGTTGTCATCGGCGTAGGCCCCGCCATTGGCCCAACCGCCTCCGGTGCCATCGTGCATTCTCTGGGCTGGCACTACGTCTTCGCCTTGATGCTGCCTATCGGTCTGCTGGTACTGGTACTCGGCGGAATTTTCCTCAAGGTCCCGTCAAATGCCCGCGAGTCCAAAGTGGACTATGCTTCAGTACTCCTTTCTGCTTTAGCCTTCGGCCTGCTGGTCTACAGCATTTCCAACGTTGAAAAGCTCACCGAGCAGCCTGTACTAACCATCGGCGCCCTCGCCGTCGGCGCCGCGTCACTGGTGCTGTTCATCAACCGCCAGATGCGCCTGGCACGCAGCGGCCGCGAGCTGTTGAACTTCATGGTGTTCAAAAACCGCAATTTCAGTCTGGCTATCGTGATCATCATGATTGCCTTCGGCACCATGCTGGGCACCTTGATGATCCTTCCGATCATCCTGCAAACCGGCCGCGGATTCGATGCCCTGGCCATCGGTCTCATGCTGCTGCCCGGCGGCATCGTCCAGGCGGTAGCGGCCCCGATCTTCGGACGCATCTATGACAAGTTCGGCCCGCGGCCGGTGTTGATTCCAGGTACCGCGCTGATCGCTGTTGGACAGTGGCTCTATGCATCATTGGACGCGCAAGCAGAACTGAGCACCTTCATGATGATCCACATGATTTTCTCCGCCGGCATGGCCTTGCTGATGACTGGATTGATGACCTCAGCCATGTCATCGGTGGAACCGCGCTACTACGACCACGGTTCAGCGATCTTCAACACCAGCCAGCAGCTGGCAGGAGCCATCGGCACCACTGTGTTTGTCACCGTGTTGATGTTCGCAGCCAACCTGCAGCTCGACAGCGGAGCCGAAACAGCCGCCAGCTATGCTGCCGGGGCACACACAGCATTCCTCATCGGCGGGGTGATTACAACGCTGACATTCGTTTTGTCACTGTTCATCAAGGAACCTGCGCGTTCCTCTGCACATCGCTAGAACACAGGACGGCAATGGCCTCGGGACCGCAAAGTCCCGAGGCCATTGGTATCTTCTGCCATATAGCTTTACGCGGCAGTGCTGCTATTGGCTACTTTGAGAGGTCTTCTTCCAGATCATCAAGGATTTCATTTGCGCCCACTACGCCGATGCCGACCATCCAGGTTTCATCCTCAACTTTAAAAGTTTTCCCTGCCTTTACAGCAGGTAGCTCCTTCCACAGACATGCCATGGGTAGTGCAGCGTAATTTACTCAAACTCCCGCGCGTTCCGCACGAAGTATCGAAGTTCACACGCCATGTAGGTGTAGCAAAAAGTATGCCGAAAACATCAATATCTGCACGAAGGGTGTAAACATTCTGGTGCGGCGCACAGCGAGCGCCAACCAGACGCCACACATCAGGCAAAGAACCCGGGCAACGAGCACGACCAGTCAGAGTTCCAAGACCCAAGTACTATTGCGAATTTGTGGCCGCACTGACCCTAGCAAGCTCCGATTCAAGTTTCTGAGACATTCGATGCAACTGGGATAGTTCTTGTGCTGAAATCAGACCCGGAGGCGTAACTTTCGCTTCTACGTCGAAGATTGTATTTGGCCTATGCCAAACATTGAACCATTCAAGCCCTCGTCCGTGAGCATCTTGAGTTACGCCTTGGAGCAGGAGAACTGGATCTCCTGTGCAAGATTGTAGAAATTCCGCCAATGCCTCATCGGCTAAAACCGCTTGTACGCTACGCGGACCGCCAACAGGAATATGCCCTCGTTCGCGCATCAGTTGGTGCAAAGATGCGTTTTCCAGTAACTCGACAGAAAAATCACTAAAAGGTGCAAAGGGAACCCAAGTGCGCATGAAGGCTACGGGTACGGATTCCAACATACGTATCCGTTCGATTCGCAACACATCCATAACGCCCAAAGCTTGAGTAGCTTCATCCGGCGCGTTACATCGCTGAATGGAGTGGACATGCGTCATCATCTTTTGGCCACTAGCTGCAGCCTGTTGATCCAAGCCGCCAGCTTGTTGAATGTGCCGCCTCAGAACCGGTGCGGCTGCAACCACGCTGCCCCTGCCACGTTGCCGACGAATCAAGCCTTCTTCGGCCAAACCTGCGAGTGCCTGTCGTACCACACTGCGTGATACGCCAAAATTCTTCTGCAACTCCTCTTCCGTGGGTAGAGGTGTGCCAGCTTCCAGTCCATGGTCGACGATTTGCTGTTGCAGGATGTTTCTTATCTGCGAGTGCAGGGGTTGCCCAGAGGAACGGCTAAGCAAGCTCTCGTGTGGTGCGAAGTTCATACCCTTCCTCGTTTCCCGGCGTGCGCCGATACAATTTTTTGGCCATGCTTCAAACGACTGCCATGCACTTCATTTCAGTCTAATCTCCACCCTTATCATTTCAGCTCTGACGAAGCCTTTTAGCAGTATCTGCCATTGCCAGATGACTTGGAACCAAACTAAAACATTGCCCAGGTCACAGATTTAACTTGACTTGGATCACATCCTGATATTCACTATAACCAGTTGTACGTACAAAAAGTACGTACAACTGGAAGTGAGGGATTCTTTTTCGGCCTCCTCGCCATTGCCGGCTCAAACTACTACTCCGGCGGGCGTGCTAGGACAGTGGATGCAATGGGAAGCTCCAGTGCATCCGTATGACGATTTTCTCCTTTCGATCATTAATTCCCCGTCCACGGTGGCACCGGGGTACTTCGGCAGAAAGACTACGATCATGGCTACTAGCAATCAGGGCAGCACCAGGGATTGGCTGACAAAGTTGTCTGTCATCCCTGGTGCCCTCATGCTCATCCCGCTGTTCCTCGGGGCCATCATTAATACCTTCTTCCCCCAGGCGCTTGAGGTAGGAAGCTTCACCACCGCGCTCTTCCGCGATGGAACCGGAGCGTTGCTCGGATTGTTCTTCTTCTGCCTCGGTTCCCAGCTCGATGTACGAACCACTGGGCCGACACTCGAAAAGGGCATCGCGATCCTTATCGGCAAAGTTGGTATCGGCATCGCCGTGGGACTGGCGGTAGCTTTCTGGATTCCCGGAGGCTCGATCCTCGGCCTGACTCCACTAGCCATCATCGCAGCCATGACCAACTCCAACGGCGCGCTATTCGCTGCGTTGACTGGCCAGTACGGCAATAAGACCGACCGGGCAACGGTGGCAGTGATCGCGCTGAACGACGGACCGTTCATCACTATGATTGCCCTTGGCACCGCGGGCCTGGCCACGTTCCCACTCCAGGACCTCGTTGGCTTGGTCCTGCCACTGGCCTTGGGATTCATTTTAGGTAATCTTTCCCGCACAGCCCGCGAGTTCCTGAGCGTCGGCGAATCCCTCTTGATCCCATTCCTCGGTTTTGTGGTGGGCCGAAGCATTGACTTCTCCACATTGATCACGAGCGGCATGCAGGGCATACTGCTGGGCTTAGCTACCGTCTTAATTTCCGGCCCGGCCTCCATGCTGGTGCTCTGGTGCTTCCACGCGATACATCGCCGACCACGCAAGACCCGTAACCTCATCGCAGGAATGGCAGAAGGGACAACTGCAGGCAACGCCATTGCTACCCCTGCAGCATTGGCCCTCGCCGATCCGGCCTACCAAGCCATCGAATCAGTCGCCACCGCGCAGATCGCAGCCGCCGTGGTCACTACTTCCATCCTGATCCCGTTTGCTGTAGCCCTGGTCGCCAAATGGCAGGCCCGTCGCGGAGTGTCCCCCGAATGGGAGCTCGAATACTACGAGCGGCTTTCCAAGAAAAATCAGATCCCCGAAGCGATGTCCAGCTAAGCCATGCAGACCGTTTCCACGAATTTTTTCAGTACACCACAGAAGTTTGGAGTATCCCATGCGCGACTCTCGGATTGTGCGCTGCACTTACTACATTGAATCAAGCATCGAGCCGGAGAAAGCAGCCGCGTTGCTCGCCGGCGAACAGTCTAGTGGTACTTTCCTCCCAGTCCCGGGCGAATCTGAAAGGATCCGAGTCCGACACGCAGCCCACGTCACCAAGATTGAAAAACTCGGCCTTCGCGCACCGTCCTTGCCTTCACGCGCTACATCTGAAAAGGTCCGTGCTGCGCTGGCAACCGTCGAGTTTCCGATGGAAAATATCGGCACCGATCTGGCGACCCTGCAGACCACTGTGGCAGGCAACCTCTTTGAACTCGGCGAGCTTTATGCCTGCCGACTGCAAGATATCGAGCTGCCCGAAGACTTTATCAATGCCCACCAAGGCCCGGCATTCGGTATTGCCGGCACCCGTAAACTCCTAGGTGGGGTCCAAGGAGCCTTGGTAGGCACAATCATCAAACCCAATGTCGGACTCTCAGAAGATGAATTCCGCCTCGTGGTTCGTGAGCTCGCGTTGGCTTCCATCGACCTGATCAAGGACGATGAGCTGATGACCGACCCGGCCTACCTTCCCTTGGAGCGCCGAGTAGCCGTGGCTATGGAGGAAATCCTTGCGGCCCGGGAAGTCACTGGGCACCACACGATGTATGCCTTCAACATCACCGGAGACGTCGCCGGCCTGCGCCGGCGCCACGACCTGGTGGTCAAGGCTGGCGGTACCTGCGTCATGCTCAATATCCCCGTGATGGGTCTTCCCGCCCTGGCCATGTTGCGCGAATTCAGCGAGGTCGCCATTCATGGACACCGTGCTGGCTTGGCCGCTTCCATGCGCCATCCCGGACTCGGTGTCGACTACAAGGTGTGGCAACAGCTGGCCCGCTTGGCAGGTGCAGACCACCTGCATGCCAGCGGACTGGGAAGCAAGTTCTACGAAACCGATGAAGAAGTATCGGCCAATATTCGCAGCTTGCTGACCCCGCTAGGCAGGACCGAAGCGGTAGTTCCGGTGCTCTCTTCAGGACAGAATGTAGGTACGCCAGCCCCGACCTTCCAAGCCATCGGATCTACCGACCTGATGATGCTCGCCGGCGGTGGCGTCGCCGCTCACCCCGATGGACCCGGCGCCGGAGTGCGCAGCCTACGCCAGGCCTGGGATGCAGCGGTCGAAGGCACCGAACTACGCCAGGTAGCAGCCCACTACAGCAACCGAGGCGACACCGACCTGTTACACGCGGTCAAGAAATTCGTAAAGGATAACTAAGCATGGCACGTATTGGATTTGTGGCCGACGACCTTACCGGCGCCGCTGACGTGCTCGCTCAAGCCCATGCTAACGGCGTCAACGCCGCATTGGTGATTGGCGAAGTCGAATTGCCCGAAGACGTACAGGTGCTCGGGGTCGCGGGCCCGGCCCGCTCTCTGGGCGGCCAGGAGTTTGATGATCTGATCCGTCGGGATGTCGCCACTATCGCCAGCTGGTCGCCTGATGTCTTGCTCTACAAGGTGTGCTCCACCTTCGACAGCTCGCCGGCCATCGGCAGCATCGGACGAGGAATCGAACTATTGCGCGAACGCTACGCAAGCCATGGCCCGGTTCCGGTTCTCCCGGCCCAGCCATCCTTCGGACGGTACACCGCCTTCGGCCACCACTTCGCCAACTACCAAGGCCAGGTCTACCGCCTGGATCTGCACCCGGTCATGTCTCAGCACCCGTCAACCCCCATGTATGATAGCGAGCTGGCGGCCATTCTGACCAAGCAGTTCGCCTCCGGCAACACGCCATCGGTGATCGCGCTGCCCTCCCATGAGCACGGTGAGTTCGCGGCCCAGTGGTCTGCGGCCCGTGAGGATCGGGCACAGGAAGCATTCGTTGTTGATGCCTGCACCGAAGCTCATATGGATGCCGCGGCCCAGCAGCTGCTGGCCGAAGGAACCAACGGACCGCCAGGCATCGTCGTTGGCTCCGGCGGCATCATGGCTGCGCTGACTCGAACCCTTGAGGCTGATCCCCAGAGCGTTCGTAACATTGTCACCGCGCACCCAGACTTACCGGTGCTAGCGGTCAGCGCTTCAGCCTCTAGCACCACCGCGCAGCAGATCGCCAAGGCAGTGGACCAAGGATGGACCGAAGTCCCGTTGCCCCAAGAGCTCTTGCACGGACCCAACAAGGAATTGCATCGCCAACTGGTGACCGAGGTGGCCGAAGCACTGCAGGCTGGGCGCCATGTGGTGGTGCATTCCACGAAAGGTGCGAACGACCCTCGATTCACCGACGGCCCTCCCGTAGATCCTGGCCACTTGGGCGCGCTCATCGGCGATGTCGCCGCTCAAATGGCCGAGGCACAACTCACCGCAGACATCGCAGTCTTCGGCGGCGATACTTCCAGCCACGCGCTGATCAGTATGGGCATTTCCCAGCTTCGGGTAGCCGCCCAGTTCGTCACCGCAGGACCAATCGTCCAACCACACGGTTCCTCCCGTGTTGCCGGCTGTAACTTGCTGCTCAAAGGCGGGCAGGTCGGTCCGACAGATATCCTCAACCGTTTCGCCCGTCTCACCGGGCACTGAAAACCACTACTTCTTCGCATCAATTCTGGAAAGGACCAGCCATGCGCGCCATTCTCAAAACCTCCGCTGAACGAGGAGCCACCTTCACCGCCGACGCCGAGCATCCAAAGGCCATGCCTGGCATGGTGGTGCTGGAAATCGGCGCTGCCTCGCTGTGCGGCACAGATCGCGAGCTCTACGAGTGGACTCCCTCAGCCCAGGCCTTTAACCTGAACCTCCCTGTGGTATTGGGCCATGAGGGCGCGGGAACCGTGGTGGAGGTGGGCGCCGGGGTCACCAACCTTAAGATCGGCGACCGCGTGGCCCTGGAGAGTCATCTAGCGTGCGGACAGTGTTTCGCCTGCCGAACCAGCAGTGCCCATACTTGCGAGAAAACCAAAATCCTAGGCATGCACTTCGACGGGGTCTTCGCCGAATACTCTGCGGTGCCTGCCGAGATCTGTGTACCCCTGCCAACCGACCTTTCTCTTGAGTCCGGGGCGCTGCTGGAGGCAACAGGCGTAGCCGTGCATGCGATCCAGCGTGCAAACTATTCTGTGGCTGGCGGTTCAGTGCTGGTCAGCGGAGCCGGACCGGTGGGCCTGGCCACTATTTACCTGTCGCTACATCTAGGCGCCTCGCATGTAGTGGCAGTAGACCCGAATCCTTTCCGCAGAGCGCAAGCCGAACGGCTAGGGGCCATCGCATTGGATCCGAGCGATAATGTCGTGGAGCGCTGCCGTGATTTGGCCGGTCGCCGTGGCGGTTTTGAAGTGGGCTTTGAATGCTCCGGTGCACCAGGCACCCTGGATGTTCTCTTCGAAGCGGTGCGGCGTGAAGCCACCGTGGTGACCGTTGGGCACCCAGGTCGTACCTCGCAGATCGACGTCGCGGCCTACATCAATAAAAAGGGCATCACCCTGCGTGGAATTTTTGGCCGCCGTCTCTGGGAGACCTGGGAGCAGAGCCTACAGCTGCTGGATTCGGGCCGGGTGGAACTGGATTGGCTCGTCACCCATCGCATGCGATTGGAGCAGATGGACGAAGCAATTGAACTACTCACTGGAGACGCCTGCAAAGTGCTGCTGGTTCCTTCACTTACCTAGAACAAGTTTCTGGAAATCAAGATATTCACCTACGGTCATTCCCGAATCGAGACGGTGAAGGTCACCCGCCTCTCACACCACCCCATCTCCAGGGGACTTCCACCCTTAAGTAAATGCCCATACCGGGTGTACATGTCGATGGCCTCGGAACCGCAAGGTCCCGAGGCCATCGGCATCTTCTGCCTTATAGCATTAGGCAGCCGTGCTGCTCTTGGCTACTTTGAGAGGTCTTCTTCCAGATCATCAAGGATTTCATTTGCGCCCACTACGCCAATGCCTACCATCCAGGTTTCATCCTCAACTTCAAAGGTTTTCCCTGCCTTTACAGCGGGTAGCTCCTTCCACAGACCGGTCACCTTGGACATTGTGGTCGCGTTGGGGTCTCCACCTGGATTCGCATAGAATACAACGTCCCCGTCGATCTGCTCGAATTGTTCAGGACTCAGTTCCTTCATCGAGTATTCATTCCAGCCTTCAGAACCAAGATCGAATCCAACCTCGGTCAGAAGCGAGCCTGAGAAGGAATCTGGGCCATAGAGTCGGAAATTATCTGGGCGGAAACGAACCATCGACAAGGTAGTGCCCTCAGCCCCGATTTCCTCGCCGACTTCATGAGCGCGAGTTTCCAAGGAAGCAAGCTGTGCTTCCATTTTCTCGCTCTGTCCGACAGCAGCAGCGGTGACTCTGGCCTGTTCCTGCCAGTCAGTTCCAGAATTCTCCGAAAAGACTGTCGGCGCGATGGCAGATAGCTCCGAGTAGATCGCCTCGTGACGGACTTTGGACCCAATGATCAAATCAGGCTTAAGTTCTGCAATCTTGTCGATGGATGGCTCCGATGTCAGCCCTACGCTGCTGACCTTGCCATCATCCAAGTCCAAGTACTCAGGCAATCCGCTGCCCGCACCCGATTCAGTAGCTCCCACTGGAGTGATGCCCAGAGACACCAGAGCGTCTAGATGAGGTGAATCCAAGACGACAATGCGCTGTGGGGTGCTTGGCAGCTTGGTCTCACCCATGGCGTGTTTCACTTGATAGCCCTGTTGCGAGGAGGAGGCGCTTGCTGATGGTGATGCGTCGGTGGCTGAGCTTGCGCACCCAGTCAATGCCAAACCGGTGATGAGCAATGCTGAGGTAGCGGAGAAAAGCCGGGCGCGAGTAATAGGAGCCATTAACATTCCTTTATTATTATCTGGTGAGCAAGCATAGTCTAACCTGTCGGACACGAGTGTGTTGAATCGTTTATCACCCCTGTCCCAACGAGAAGCCCGGCAAGAAACTGCTGCGCAATCGGGCCCTTCACTAAACAAAATTCTCATCAGCTATCTGGTATCGCTGACGGTCCTCGTGCTGTTATGCCTTGGGAGTTTGGCTTTAGGTTCTAAGTCTCTGAGCTTATCCGACCTCCTAGCCCTCTCAAGCGGAGACGGATCGATAGCCGATCGACTGATTGTGTTCGACCTTCGTTTCTCACGAACGGTCAACGCCTTGCTTGTCGGCGCAGCTCTCGGGGCAAGCGGCGCCATTATGCAGAGTGTCATCCGCAATCCGATCGCCGACCCCGGAGTCTTAGGCATCAGTGCCGGTGCTTCGCTCGGTGTAGCTTCAGGAATCATGCTGCTCGGAGCGGCCGGACTCTGGATTGGATTGCTCTCATCTCTACTTGGCGCACTTCTGGCTGCCGGTTTTCTCTTTCTATGCGCTATGCTCCCGAGTTTTCGGTCTTCCGCAGTGCGAATCACCCTCTGTGGCATCGCATTTTCAGCCGTTCTGGCAGGAATTACGCAGGGCATTGTCCTCACCAATGACAAGGTCCTTGATCAGTTCAGGTTTTGGCAGGTCGGATCGCTGACTGCACGCCCGCTGGAAGCCGCAGCATGGGTGGCACCTTTGGTCCTTGCCGGGCTGATATTTTCCTGGTTCATTGGAGGCAAGCTGAACATCTTGGACCTGGGAGACGACAGTGCACAGGCACTGGGAATATCAGTCGCCATGGTTCGTACCAGTTCACTGCTCATTGTGGCGTTACTCTGTGGGCCAGCAACTGCTTTGGCTGGACCGGTAGCCTTCATTGGTTTCGCAGTTCCACATATGGTCAGGCTTTTCATAGGGCACGACACCAAGCAAGTCATCCGATTTAGTGCATTGGCCGCCCCATCTCTGCTTTTGGTATGCGACATTATCGGCAGGCTCGTCGGGCACGGGGCAGAAGTTCCAGTGGGAATCGTGACCGCCGTGCTCGGCTCGATACTGCTCATGCTGTTGGTGGCGTTTTCGGCCCGTAGGAAGCTGACATGACACCATATAGCTCCATGCGACCGAGCCGAGGCGAAATACGCTGGATTGCCATACTCCTCGTTCTAGCGCTGGTTGTGCTCGTATCTTCAGCCTTCTTCGGCAGCTACCGCGTGAGCCTAGCGGACTTTTTCAATACTGTTCGAGGCCAGGCTCCAGCCCCTATGACTGAGTTCTTCGTACTTGAACGACGTCTATCGCGGGCAGCCGTGGCTCTCTGCGCCGGCATGCTGCTCGCTGCCAGCGGCAGCCTGACACAGCAGCTGCTGCGCAACCCGCTAGCCAGCCCCGACATCATCGGCATTACTACCGGCGCCTCATTTGGTGGTGCGATGGTTATCCTGCTTCTAGGCGGAAGCTTGGCCAGCGCTTCATTTGGTGCTGTGGCCGGAGCAATTATGGCGGCTCTCATTCTCATAGGTGCTGTTAAAGTTCTCAGACTCAGCGGTTCTCGACTCATACTGCTGGGAGTTGGATTAGCTGCATTGGCCACGGCCCTGACCAATTTTCTGCTAACTCAGGTTTTCGTCCCGTCTGCCGAGGTTGCTCAAACTTGGCTCGTTGGATCCCTTCAGGGACGCGGTAAAGAAGAACTTGTTTGGCTGCTGGCAGGCGTAGCTATTCTTCTCATTACTCAGATTATGTTCGGTATTGACTTGAAGATGCTGCAGATGGGTGATGACCTAGCTGCAGGTCTTGGCGTCCAAGTTACGAGAACACGACTGGTTCTACTATTTATTGCTGCCCTATTAGCTGCTCTTGCTGTGGTGAGCTGCGGGCCGATAGGTTTCATTTCCCTAGTTGCACCTCATATTTCTTTTGCCTTAACGAAGTCAAGGAACCTCATCAGCTGCGGATTGACCGGCGGCATCTTATTGGCCGTCAGCGATCTGGTAGCTCAATATGCATTCTCGGTCAGTCTCCCGGTAGGTGTCATTACGGTGGTGTTCGGCGGCGGGTTCTTCCTTTGGCTGCTTTTCCGGCAAAGGAGAATTCATGGCTGAAAGACGTCGTACTCCGCTCAGGGACCAGCATCGGCACTCGCCGCGGTGGGAACTGCTCCGCGTGATAGAACGCAGCCAGCCTCAATCTGATTTCGTGCGCATTGTCTTTGAAACCACCAGCGGCGAGTATTTCGCCAGCCACGGTTTCGACGACGTAGTAGTCCTTTATTTCTCCAAATATGCATATCCTGAAAAGTTGCACCCAGAACACGATGCCGAACTTTTCAATGGCCGCGAATATACGGTGCGCCATTGCGATGGTTCAGGCCACCGAATCAGCGTAGATTTTGTGCTTCATGATCATGGCGCTGCAATTGACTGGCTTCGCACCGCTTCGATCGGCGATCTATTGTGGTCGGTTCCCACTCGCATGTGCCGGTTAGTTCCAGAGGCAAGATTTACAGTTCTCCTTGCGGACGATACTGCTCGGCCTGCAATGGAACGGTTTATCGAGGAAAATGAGGCGAATAGCCATCAAGCAATTCTGTTCTCAGACCGTGGTGCTGCGGATCTAGAACACAGCGACAGCGTTTCGGTGGTCCCCTTACGGACTGATCCCACTGAGGCTATGCGACATCTAGCGCTGCCGTCTCGCGCGGTGAAGGAGCCTATATTTTTCTGGATTGCCGGCGAAGCCGGTTGGTGCACAGAATTTCGACGTGTCCTGGTCAATGACTACGACATCAGCCGAGACCATATCCAGTTCACCGGTTATTGGCGTCTTTGATCTTGAAACAGTCCCAATCCACGAGCTTCTCAGGCAACGCCAAGAATCGAGCGAAGTCTTTTCCGCCCTCCTATGCTGACGGCAGTGGCAGAACAAGTTAAGCCACTTAATTCAACGGACGACGAAGGGGTATCGAAACATGAGCAACGAGCACCACGACGAGACTGTCGCACCAGAAGAAACTCCTAATCCACACGAAGAAAACAAGACCGTACCTGAAGAGGCGCCGGGCGGCATCATTCCTTTCGCCCATAACAACGATGAGCCAGATTCTAAGCAGTAACGTCTGATTTCAAAGAACTTAACGACAGTGTCGGGTCAAAGCTATTGCTTTGACCCGACACTTTTTCGCAGTTGTCAGCTAACTGGGAACCGATCCCAGACGCGGTGCATGGCTAGGGTGGTTGCCAGCTGCTGTGCCAGCGACTGCGGCGCAACGGTGAAGACGCCCGGCGCATCGGCGCTTATGCCGGCTGTCGCCAGCGCCTTATGGGCCGCGTCATCCACACAGTAGATGGCCTTGCTGTGCCGGTAGGCTTCCTGCAACAGCAGAACCACACGGGGATCCACGGCGGATCCACTTCCCGGGTTGGCTCCTGCCTTGGCATCGAGAGGCACCTGCGCATCCTTGACCGCAGCAAGGTCCCCCACAAGAACCAGCGCATCGAATTCGATGGAGCGTGCGGTGAAATAAGTGCGTTCCACCTTCACGCCGGCTGAAGTCTCTCCCCCGTGCGGGGCAACGGTCAAAGGCGTCATGAGTTCGTCCTTGATCGCCTGCACCAGTTGTCCATGGCCTTCCGGGGCCTGCGCGCCGATGACAATGCCGATATTGCGCCCGTCCACCGGCCAGCTGCCGCCGACCTGCGAGAGCGCCGGGCTTGGCTCCACCTCCCCGGGAGCGGTTTCAGCTTCCGGAACCGGCAAGCCGAGCGCTTGGGTCACGGCCTGGGCCAGTGCCGCGTCGATGTTCGCCAGGCATTGAAGCTGGCGTTCTCGGACCTCGGGCACCGTGCACTTGCCCAGCTCGAAGCTGTAGGCCTGCTTGACGTGCTCCTGTTCGGTGCGGCTGAGGCTGCGGTAGAACAGCCGGGCCTGCGAATAGTGGTCCGAGAAGCTCACTGGCTCTGCCCTGACCTTTTCGCCTTCCACCCGCTGTGGGTATTCCAGCGGCGGAAGCTCCCCTTCTGCCAGCTGGCTCATGAACGGGCAGCCGCCGTCGAGGGAGTTCGGCTTATAGGGTGCGATGCCCTCATGGATCTTGTGTTGGTGGAACCCGTCGCGCAACATGTCGTTGACCGGGTTCTTGGGCTGGTTGATGGGTATCTGCCCGAAGTTCGGACCGCCCAGCCGGGTGAGCTGGGTGTCCAGGTAGGAGAAGAGCCGCGCCTGCAGCAATGGGTCGTCGGTGACGTCGATGCCGGGCACGAGATGGCCCGGGTGGAATGCCACCTGCTCGGTTTCCGCGAAATAGTTCGAGGGGTTGCGGTCCAGCACCATCTTGCCCAGCAGCTGCACCGGAACCAGTTCTTCCGGGACGAATTTGGTGGGGTCGAGCAGGTCGATTCCATGGAATTCGGCGGTGCCGTCGTCTTCAAAGATCTGCACGCCCAGCTCCCATTCCGGGTAATGGCCTGCGTCGATGGCATCGGCCAGGTCCCGCCGGTGGAAGTCCGGGTCGGCGCCGGCCGCCAGCTGGGATTCTTCCCAGGTCAATGAGTGAACACCAAGCTTAGGCTTCCAGTGGAATTTGACCAGCGAAGATTTGCCGCCTGTGCCAATCAGCCTGAAGGTGTGGACGCCAAAGCCCTCCATCATGCGATAGGAGCGCGGGATGCCGCGGTCGCTCATATTCCACATGGTGTGGGCCTGTGCCGGGGTATGCAGGGACACGAAATCCCAAAAGGTGTCGTGGGCGGACTGTGCCTGTGGGATTTCGCGGTCGGGGTGAGGCTTGACTGCGTGCACCACGTCGGGGAATTTGATGCCGTCTTGGATGAAGAACACCGGGATGTTGTTTCCCACGAGGTCGAAGACCCCTTCTTCGGTATAGAACTTGGTGGCGAATCCACGGGTGTCCCGGGCGGTGTCCATGGAGCCGCGGGATCCGACGACGGTGGAAAAGCGGACGAAGACCTCGGTCTGCTTGCCCGACTGGAGGAAGTCTGCGATGCACAGATCCCCCGCTGTGCCGTAGCTGGTGAATATTCCGTGGGCGCCGGCGCCGCGCGCGTGGACTACCCGCTCGGGAATCCGCTCATGGTCGAAGTGCATGATTTTCTCACGCAAGTGGTGATCCTGCAGCAGCGTAGGGCCGCGGTCCGAGACCTTGAGCGAATGATCGGTATCGGTGATGGGCGAACCTTGGCTTGTGGTCAAGGATTCAGATGTCTGGCTGGGGATTTGTGTCCCATGCTTGCTGCCTGCATGGCCTGGCTGTGGTGATGGATGGTTCATGACGTGCTCCTTGCTCCTAGGGATTCACTGCTGAAAACCTTCGGTTGAAGTTACGCTGGGCTTCACGCTCTGGTGCACCGAGGTACTTGCCACGCTATGAGCGCTCTGCCTTGATGGCTACCGCGGCAGGGATTTCCCATCTTGTGTTCAGATTCGAAAACTTCACCCCAGATTGTTGAACAATCTGAGAATTTGGTGCATCCTGTTACAAAGGCAATTTCACGAGACGGGGATCACAATGGCGTTCATCGACCTGAACTCAGACGTAGGCGAATCATTCGGCAACTGGAAAATGGGCGACGACGCAGCCATTTTCACCTCGGTCTCCTCGGCCAACGTCGCCTGCGGCTTCCATGCCGGAGACCCCAGCACCATCCGCCAGACCTGCCGCGACGCGGTGGCCGCCTCGGTGACCATCGGCGCCCACGTGGGCTACCGGGACCTTGCAGGATTCGGCCGCCGCTTCCTCGACTGCTCGGCCACCGAGCTGGCCGATGACGTGCTCTACCAGCTCGGAGCCCTGCAGGCCCTGGCCCGCTCCGCCGGCGGCGAGATCAAATACGTCAAGCCGCACGGCGCCCTCTACAACACGATCGTCCATCATGAGGTGCACGCCCAGGCGGTCGTCGACGCCATCAAGGCCTTCGGCGAAGACCTGCCGGTCCTGCTGCTGCCCGGATCCGTCGCCCTGGCCAAGGCAGAGCAGGCAGGGCTGCGCGGCGTGGCAGAAGCCTTTGCCGACCGCAACTACACCCCCGAAGGCACCTTGGTCTCCCGCCGCGAAGCCAACGCTGTGCTGCACGACCCGGCCGCCGTCACCGAGAACATGATCCGCCTAGCCACCGAAGGCACCCTGACCGCGGTGGATGGAAGCACCATCACCATGCCGGCGGAAAGCATCTGCCTGCACGGTGACACCGCCGGCGCCGTGGCCATGGCCGCCGCCGTGCGCCAGGGCCTTGAGCAGGCAGGCGTAGAGATCCGGAGCTTCGTGTGAGCATCACCGCCATCCACCGGGCCGGCAGCCACGACCTGCTGATCGACCTGCCATCCCTGGACGACGTCCTGGCACTGAACTCGGTACTTGAAGCCTCCCCGCTGGCCGGGCAGAAGGACATCCTGGCCGCCGCGTCCACGGTGCTGGTCAAATTCGACGCCGCGGCCAACGCCGCCAAGGCCGCCAAGCTGCTTCCTGCACTGGAACTTGGCGCGGCCGCCGCGAAGACCGGCAAGCTCGTCGAAGTGCCCGTACACTACGACGGCGAGGACCTCGCCGAGGTAGCGGAACTGACAGGCCTGAGCATTGAGGCAGTGATCACCGCGCATACCTCGCAGCGCTGGACCGCCGCCTTTGGCGGATTCGCACCCGGCTTCGCCTACCTGCGCTCGGAAAACAACCTGCTCAACGTGCCGCGGCGCAGCACCCCGCGCACCAAGGTTCCGGCCCTATCGGTGGCCCTGGCCGGAGAATACTCCGCGGTGTATCCGCGGCAGTCCCCCGGCGGCTGGCAGCTGATCGGCCACACCGACGTACCCATGTGGGACCTGGACCGCGAGAACCCTGCGCTGATCCGACCGCAGGACACCGTGCAGTTCACCGTGGCGACCGAAGCCATCACGGTGATGTCCGAGCCGGCCCAGCAGCACGCACCGGACACTGCATCACAAGGGCTGAGGATCCTCTCCCCCGGCCTGCAATCGCTGATCCAGGATGCCGGACGCTCCGGCTACGGCAACCTCGGCGTGGGCGCCGCAGGCGCGGCAGACAAGACCTCCTACCACCAGGCCAATGCGCTGGTGGGCAACCCTGCGGGCGCCGCAGTCATCGAGAACCTGGCAGGCATGCTGAGCGTGGAGGCAGAAGGCGACCAGGTGCTGGCAGTGTCCGGAGCCGAAGCAGACCTGTGGATCACTCCGGCCGAGGGCGACGAACTGCGCGAACCACGGCAGGCCGCCATGAACGCTCCCTTCGCACTACTTCACGGCGAGCGCCTGGAAATGAACGGAACCGGCAAGGGCCTGCGCAGCTATGTCGCCGTGCGCGGCAGCCTCGATATGACTTTGACTCTGGGCTCGCGCTCTACCGATACGCTCTCCGGATTGGGCCCCAAGCCACTGGCGGCAGGACAGCTGCTGCCAGTGCTCCAGCCCGAGCATGGACATGTGGTGGGCAACCCGCAGCCAAGCACCCTGCCGGTACCCGATGCACAGGGCGTCTTTACCCTGCGAGTGGTTCCCGGGCCGCGGCAGAACTGGTTTGGGGATGACGGCATCAAGCAGTTGACCTCGCAGACCTGGCAGGTGACCAGCGAGTCGAACCGCGTGGGCATCCGCCTAGCCACCGAAGGCACGCCGCTGCAGCGCGGCATCCACCAGGAGCTGCCCAGCGAGGGCGTGGCCCTGGGCTCGCTGCAGGTCCCGCCCTCCGGCCTGCCGGTGCTGTTCCTGGCAGACCACCCCGTCACCGGCGGCTACCCGGTGATCGCCACCGTCATTGAAGAAGACTTGAGTTTCGCCGCCCAGCTGCCAGCCGGCAGCACCATCCGCTTTAGCACCGAAGAATTCGAAGGAAGCAAATGAAAAAGGTACTGATCGCCAACCGCGGCGAGATCGCAGTGCGCGTGGCCCGCGCCGCCGACGACGCCAACATCGCTTCGGTAGCCATCTACTCCGACCCGGATGCCGACGCCCTGCATGTGCGCCGCGCCGACGAGGCCTACCCGCTGCACGGTTCCACCGGTGCAGACACCTACCTGAACATCGGCAAGATCATCCAGATCGCCAAGGACTCCGGCGCGGATGCTGTGCACCCGGGCTACGGTTTCCTCTCGGAAAACGCCGACTTCGCCCGGGCGGTCATCGACGCCGGGCTGAGCTGGATCGGCCCTTCACCGGAGGCCATCGAAGCCTTGGGCAACAAGGTCACCGCCCGCACCATCGCGGTCAAGGCAGGCGCCCCGCTGGTTCCCGGCACCGACGGCCCGGTGGACAACGCCCAGGCGGTGCGCGAGTTCGCCGAAGAGCACGGCGTCCCGGTAGCCATCAAGGCGGCCTTCGGCGGCGGCGGACGCGGACTGAAGATCGCCTACACCATGGAAGAGATCCCGCAGGCCTTCGAGTCCGCGGTGCGCGAGGCGACCGTGGCCTTTGGCCGCGGCGAATGCTTCGTAGAGCGCTTCCTGCAGCGCCCGCGCCACATCGAGGCCCAGGTGCTGGCGGATACCCACGGCAATGTCATCGTCGTGGGCACCCGCGACTGCTCGCTGCAGCGCCGCCACCAGAAGCTCGTGGAAGAAGCCCCGGCACCGTTCTTGAGCGACGAGCAGCGCGCACGCATCCACGAGTCCGCCAAGGCCATCTGCCGCGAGGCGGGCTATGTGGGCGCCGGCACCGTTGAATATCTGGTGGCCCCCGACGGGCTGATCTCCTTCCTGGAAGTCAACACCCGCCTGCAGGTGGAGCACCCGATCACCGAGGAAACTGCGAGTCTAGATTTGGTGGCCGAACAGTTCCGCATCGCCGACGGCCTGCCGCTGTCCATTACCGAGGACCCGCAGCCGGTGGGCCACGCCTTCGAATTCCGCATCAATGTGGAGGACCCGGCCCGCGGCTTCCTGCCGGCCCCCGGCACCATCACCCGCTTCGAAGCGCCCACGGGCTCAGGCATCCGCGTGGACTCCGGGGTGCGCAGCGGATCGCTCGTCCCGCCCTTCTACGATTCGCTGATCGCCAAGCTCGTGGTGCACGGCAAGGACCGCACCCAGGCGCTGCGCCGCGCCCGCATTGCGGTGAAGGAAATGCTCGTGGACGGGGTGCCCACCGTGCTGCCCTTCCACCAGGCGGTGCTCGAACACCCCGACTTCGCCTCCGAAGAGCAGCTGAAGGTCTACACCACGTGGATCGAAGACGAGTTCATGGATCAGCTGGAGGCCAGCGAACAGCTGGACCTGCCGCAGCGGGACACCGCCCGGGAAACCATCACCATCGAGCTGGACGGCAAGGCAGTGCAGCTGGGCCTTCCCTCGGCCATGGTCCAGGCGCTGCACCGCACCGGCGGAGCAGTCCAGGCGGCGGATGGTGACACTGGCCAGCAGGCAGAGGCCAACCCGAACGAGATCGCCAGCACCATGGACGGCAACCTGGTGCGCTTCAGCGTCCAGGACGGCGAACACGTGGACAAGGGACAGACCATAGCAGTGGTGGAAGCCATGAAGATGGAATCAAATATTGCAGCCCACCGCGCCGGAATCTTCTCCCCCGCCGCACTGCAGGTCGGCGCCGCGCTGGTCCGCGGCCAAGTGATCGGCGAAATCCAGTGATCGGTGAAATCCAGTAAATTTGACCCTATGAACGCACGCAGCACCACCCCAGCACCGCCCGCCAAGGCACCCCACGCGCATTCAAGCGCCTGGGCCGCCGACCTGCTGCGTGCACAGATCGCCTCCGGCGAGCTGCTGCCCGGAACCAAGTTGTCCGAGCAGGCGCTCGCCGAGTCGCTGGGGCTCTCGCGCAATACTCTGCGCGAGAGCTTCACGCTGCTGGACAGCGAACTGATTATCACCCGCATCCCCAACCGCGGGGTCTTCGTCGCCTCTCCCGACGCGGATGACGTGCGGGAGATCTACGCGGTGCGCCGCACCATCGAGCCGGCCTGTCTGGCTTGGGGGCCGAACGTGGACTTGAGCGCGCTGTCGGCCATCATCGCCACCGCGCGCAAGGCCCATGCAGCGGATGACGTCGCGGCGATGGCCAACGCCAACCAGGAGTTCCACAAGCAGCTGGTGCTCACCTCCGGCAGCTCGCTGCTGCAGGAGCTGATGGGCAGGGTGCTGGCCCGCATGCGCCTGGTCTTCCATGCCATGAGCGACGCCCCCGACTTCCACTCGCACTATGTGGAGCAGAATGCCACGCTGGTCGAGCTGCTCTCCGCAGGCAAGCGACAGGAAGCCGCGCAGACGCTGCGCGGATATTTGGACATGGCGGAGGCGGAACTGCTGCGACATCTGGCTGATCGCGCCTAGCTGCACGGGCCACTGTCCTAGAGTGGGAAGCACACCGTCGTCGAACCGCTGTTGAGGGGTTACATCGTGAAGCTTCCAGTCGCCGAACTGCACATCCATCTAGAGGGCACCCTGGAGCCCGACATGATCATGGAGCTGGCTGCGAAAAACAGCATCGAGCTTCCCTATGAATCCATAGAGGACCTCAAGGCCCGCTACAGCTTCACCAACCTGCAGTCATTCCTGGACCTGCTGTACACGAACCTGATTGTGCTGCGCACTTCCGAGGACTTCCAGCAGGCCACCGTCGCCTATCTGGAGAACGCCCAGCGCAGCGGCGTGCGGCACGTCGAGCTGTTCTTCGACCCGCAGGCCCATGTGGAGCGCGGGTTGAGCCTGGCCGAGGTGGTCGCCGGCATCCGCGCGGGCCTGGCCGAGGGCGAAGAACGCTGGGGCATCACGCACAAGCTCATTGCCTGCTTCTGGCGCCATGCACCGGCCAGCGACGCCCTGGAACTGCTGCAGACCCTGGTCGAGGAGAAGCACCCCATCGACGGCATCGGCTTGGATTCCTCGGAGATCGGCTTCCCGCCGTCGCTGTTCGCCAAGGTCTACGACTACGCCCGCGAGCACGGGCTGCATGTGGTGGCCCATGCCGGCGAGGAAGGCCCGGCCGACTACATCTGGCAGGCGCTGGACCTGTTGAAGGTCGAGCGCATCGACCACGGCATCCGCTGCGTGGAAGACCGCACTCTGGTGCGCCGCCTGGTCGCCGAGCAGATCCCGCTGACCGTCTGCCCGCTGTCCAATGTGCGCCTGCGTGCCGTCGACTCGATCCATGCCCACCCATTGCCGCAGATGCTGGAGATGGGCTTGAACGTCTCGGTGCATTCGGATGACCCCGCCTACTTCGGCGGGTACATGGATGCGAATATCGCCGCGGCCATCAAGCCACTGGGACTCAACGCCGCCCAGCTGGCGCAGCTGGCCCGCAATTCCTTCAACTCCTCGTTCCTGGATGAGGCGACCAAGCAGAAGTACCTGGCCGAGGTCCAGGAATGGGCCGATGCCCACTAGGACGCAAAGTCGCTGCCACATCATTGCCAATTAAATATCTAGGGCGATGCACCATGCGGTGCATCGCCCTGGAGAATTTATGGGACCTGGTATTGGGAATCCCTGGCGTTGGTAATCAGCATGTGGCCCGGCGCGTGGCCGATCGCCAGTGCCGGCTTCGACTCCATGACCGCGGCCTGCGGAGTGACCCCGCAGGCCCAGAACACCGGGATGTGTCCGGCCGGAATCTGCACCGCGTCGCCGAAGTCCGGAGTCGACAGGTCCTTGATGCCCAGTTCTTCCGGGTTGCCGATGTGCACCGGCGCCCCGTGCACCGCGGGATAGCGGGAGGTGATCCGCACGGCGTCGGCGACCTGCGAGGCAGGGATCGGCCGCATGGAAACCACCATGGGGCCTGACAAAGATCCCGCCGAATTGCTGCGCCTTGTGGTTTTGTACATCGGGACGTTCACGTTCTGCTCGATGTGCGCCACCTTGATGCCCTCGTCCATGAGTGCCGATTCGAAGGTGAAGGAGCACCCGACGATGAACGTGACCAGATCGTCGCGCCAGTAGCCGCCCAGGTCCGTAGGCTCGGCCACCTTCACGCCGTTCTCGTAGATAAAGTACTGCGGAACATCGGTGCGGATGTCACCGCCGGCCAGCAGCTCGCTGGTCACCTCTCCTGCTTCCAGCACCCCGAGGATCGGGCAGGACTTCGGGTTGCGCTGAGCGAACAGCAGGAAGTCAAAGGCGAGCTCCTGGGTAACAATGATCAGGTTGGCCTGCGCATAGCCGGCGCTGATGCCGGCGGTGGGAAGCACCTGTCCGGCCCTGAAGCATTCGCGGGCCTGCGCCGGAGTGAGCGCCGCGCGCTGCGCTGGATCAATTGAACTGAGATCTTGCATTGCGCAGCTCTCCTAGGCGTTCCAGAGTGCCGCGAGGCCCGACAGCGAGCTGTAGCCCAGGTAAACGGTCAGCAGCCAGGCCAGGGCTCCAATGATCAACAGGAACTTCGGGTACTTGTAGCCGCCCAGCAAATCGCGTCGGCGCCAGGCCACCCACAGCAGCACCGCGAGGCCTACCGGCAGGATCAGACCGTTGAAGGCGCCGGCGAAGATCAGCAGGGTGGCAGGAGCCTTGCCCAGCAGCATGTAGATCACTGCGCAGACGGCGATGAAGCCAACGGTGATCAGGTTGCGGGTGCGCTCGGAGGTACTGCTCTTGGTAACGAAGGAGACCGAGGTGTAGGCGGCGCCGATGACGCTGGTCAGCGCTGCGGCCCAGAGGATGATGCCGAAGGAGCGCAAGCCCACTTCCCCTGCGGCGGCGCCGAATGCCTCGGCCGCCTTGTTGTCGCTGGTCAGGGCCACGCCGCCGGCAACGACGCCGAGGATGGCAAGGAACAGCAGCACGCGCATCACGCCGGTGACGATGATGGCCAGGACCGAGGTGTTGGAAATGGACTTTACGTTCTCAATGCCGGAAGTTCCCGAGTCGATCATGCGGTGCGCGCCGGCATAGGTAATGTAGCCGCCGACGGTGCCGCCGATCAGGGTGGTGATGATCAGGAAGTCGATCTTCTCTGGAAGCACCACGTTCTTCAGCGCCTCGCCCACCGGAGGAGCCGCGACAATGGCCACGTAGAGCATCAGCAGGATCATGACGGCGCCAAGCAGCACCACGATCCGATCGAGCGCCATGCCTGCCTTCTTGGACAGGAAGATCAAGATCGCAATGACAGCCGAGATCGCTCCGCCGATTTTCGGATCAACGCCCAGTATGGCGTTGATGCCCAGGCCGGTGCCGGCGATGTTGCCGATGTTGAAGACCATGCCGCCGATGAACACTAGCGCGGCCAGCAGCCAGCCGACGCCCGGGATGACCTTGTTGCCCAATTCCTGGGCGCGCAGGCCGCTGACGCCGATCACGCGCCAGACATTGAGCTGGACGGCAATATCGACGAGAATCGACACCACGATCGCAAAGGCGAAAGCCGCACCGATCTTGACGGTGAACTCTGTGGTCTGGGTAATGAAGCCCGGGCCGATGGCGCTGGTGGCCATGAGGAACATTGCCCCAAGTAATGCTGTGCGCTTGGCCTTGGAATTGGCCTTAGGCGTGGAGTCAGAGACGGTCATTGTCTTATCCGATTCGCTAGCGGTGACGGCAGTCACAAGAACTTGTAATGCACAAGACAATACAGGTTGTTGAACAATCTAGGCAAGTAGTTGTTGAACAATCTTCGTGACTCGACCACCCAAAGACGCACCACTCCCCTCAATTTGAACGCTGACCACGTCGACTATATTTTGCAGTGCATACTCAGTATTCATACTTTGGTCTATACTGAGTATGCATCGCCAATGAGGCGTTGCCATCCATCGATCATCACGGGGGTCCACATGTCCATCCGCCACTCACTGCTGGCATTGCTCCAAGACCAGCCGATGTACGGGTATCAGCTGCGCAGCGAATTTGAGGAACGCACGGGATCTACCTGGCCGCTGAATATCGGCCAGGTCTACACGACGCTTGACCGCTTGGAGCGCGACGGGCTGGCTGCCAACGACGGCGATGACGGCGAAGGCCACGTCATGTACCGCATCACCGAAGCCGGCCAGGCAGAAGTCTCCAAATGGTTCAGCGCCCCGGTCATCGCCTCCAATCCCCCGCGCAACGAACTGGCCATCAAGCTGTCGCTGGCCTTGACGCTCGACGGATTGGACATCGAAGCAATCCTGCAGGCGCAGCGCACCGCCTCGATGCTCAACCTGCAGAGCTACACCCGGCAGCGCCGAGCAGCGGCCAAGGCCGAAGCCGAACAAGACCACGACGTGGCATGGATCTTGGTGCTTGATTCACTGATCTTCACCGCTGAAGCAGAGATCCGCTGGCTCGACCACTGCGAGGGATGGCTCAAGAAGCACCAATCCAGCACCGCGCGTCGAAAGGCTGCACCTACCACCGCCGGCAGCCAGGACAAGAACTCCCAGGAGGTTTCACGATGAGCGAGCAAGTGCTGCAGCTTCGAAAAGTCAGCAGAACCTACGGGTCGGGAGCCACCTCGGTGGGAGCCCTACGCGAGGTTGATCTTGAGATCTCCGCGGGAGAATTCGTAGCGGTCATGGGCCCCTCGGGATCCGGCAAATCCTCCCTGCTCACCCTGGCAGGCGGCCTGGACAGGGCCTCCAGCGGCGAAATCTTCGTCGAGAACACCCCGCTGGGGTCCTTGAACATCAACGAGCTGGCGCGCCTGCGCCGCCGCGCCATCGGCTATGTTTTCCAGGATTTCAACCTTGTGCCATCGCTGACGGCATTGGAGAACGTATCCCTCCCTCTGGAGCTAGATGGCGTGCCACCGCGCAAGGCTCGGCGCCAGGCCAAGGATGCACTGCGCACCGTGGGCATTGAAAAGCTCTCCGAGCGCTTCATGGACCAGCTCTCCGGAGGACAGCAGCAGCGGGTCGCGATTGCCCGGGCAATCGTTGGGCAGCGCCGCCTCATCCTTGCCGACGAACCCACCGGCGCACTGGATTCAGCCACCGGCGACGGAATCCTCGAAGTACTGCGCCACCGCGCGGACGCAGGATGCGCCGTAGTACTGGTCACCCACGAGGCGCGCCATGCAGGATGGGCGGACAGGGTCCTCTTTCTCAAGGACGGGCGGATTGTCGACGAAGCCTCCCAGTCATATGACCCGTCCATTCTGCTGAACCAATCGGCGGTCTGAGATGAGCCTGAATCTAGAACCGAATCGAGGGGTCAGAGCCCAGCAGTTCAGGCTCGCCCTGCGCTTGTCTTGGCGGGACATTAAGAAGCACAAAGGCCGCTCGACGCTGATTGCGGCGCTGATCGCCGTTCCCATCCTGTTGATCTCTGCCGCGCTCGTCGTCGGGTTCAGCTCCGTCCCCACCACTGAGGAAAAGATCGCCGTCGAGCTGGGGCAGAGCGCCGGGCGGGTCAGCCTCGACTTCGCCGACATGAAAAATGTCAGGCAGGGCCCGCAAGGAGATCTCTCCAGCGTCTTGCACGACGGCGAACCAAACAACAGCACGCAACCCGTCTCAGCCGAGATTTTCCAGGACCTAGTGGTGGATGACTATGACCTCCTGCCGCTGAGCGACATCATGATGACTGCGCCGCGCACCTCCGGATCCCTCAGCTTCAATGCTGTGGCGGGAGATGTCTTAAACCCTGCATTTGCCGGTAAATTCTCCCTGCTTGACGGCAGGGCCGCCGCTTCAACGCATGAAGCCACGGCAACACCTGGGTTTATGGAGCGGTTCAGCCTGAAGCTCGGGGACAGCTTTGAAACGAACGCAGGAAAATTCACGATCGTCGGCGCCGTGCGCAACTATGAGTTCGACACCTCGATCCCAGCGCTCTATCTGAACCCCTCAAGCCTGCCGAAGACCCTCGCGCCGGATACCTCGGAAACGAAATACTATCTGGCAGGGAGCAAGCCTGCCTCATGGGAGCTGGCGCAGCAGCTCAACTCCCGCGGCGCCGTACTGACCTCGGCAGAGCTTTTCCGCAATCCACCCAGCGACGCAGAATTGGGCGCTGATGCCTTCGTCTTCGGCGATGAGCTCGACAACAGCTCCAACTTGGCATGGATAGCGATGGCCGGGCTCATCGCCGCCCTCGTGCTCCTGGAAGTCGGCCTCTTGGCGGGCGCGGCCTTTGCCGTGGGAACCCGCAAACAACAGCAGGACCTCAAGCTCCTGGCCGCCTCCGGAGCCGAATCCTCGATACTCAAGTCGGTAGTTACCTCCGCAGGGCTGTGGCTGGGCCTCCTGGGAGGATGTGCCGGTGCGCTGCTCGGCACGGGGCTAGGAATCGGTTGGATGCTCTACCGGCAGTACAGGGGCGCACCCCAGCAGTGGCTGCACATTCCATGGCTGGTCATCCTCGCAGTCATCCTCATCGCCGTGCTCGCCGGCCTGGTCTCCGCATTGGCTCCAGCACGAAACGTGGCTAAGCAGGTGCTGCGCCAGTCCGCGAGAACCGCACGCACCCAGGGCGGCAAGGCCCCGAAATTCAGGGTGAAAAGCCTCTTCCTGTTGTGCGCCGCCCTTGTCCTCATGGGCGCCGCGGTGCTGGTCGAACAGCTGAAGCTGGTGCAGGACTACGAGCTGCGCACAGTGGTTACCGTAGGGATGGTCATTGCCGGTGCCGTCGGACTGGTCGCCTCGTTGATTCTGCTGACAGGACCGCTGATCCGGCTGCTGACAGCGAAAACCACGTGGCTTCCCCTACCCTTGCGGCTTGCTTCACGCGATTCGGCAAGAAATCTCGGCCGAACGGTGCCCGCCGTTGCAGCAGTTCTGGCGGCCGCGACGCTGTCCAGCGCGACGCTGATCGCCTGGTCGAGCATGTCGCAGAACGAAATTGACAATCACATCTGGTCAACGAACGTCAACCAGGCGCTGCTGCCCTTGTCGATCGTCGACTATTTGCCTGGCTCGGCGAGCCCCTCGGATAGTGCCAACGGCTCAGAGCAGGCAATCCGCATGGTCGACGGCAAAGAAGTCGCTGCCGCGGCAAAGAAGGTCCTCGGGGTAGAAACCCAGACGCA
This sequence comes from Glutamicibacter uratoxydans, assembly GCF_006539925.1. Taxonomy (GTDB): domain Bacteria; phylum Actinomycetota; class Actinomycetes; order Actinomycetales; family Micrococcaceae; genus Glutamicibacter; species Glutamicibacter uratoxydans. Next base: position 100,424 of record NZ_BJNY01000005.1, read on the forward strand.
AATACTGCGCGGCGGTCCGAGCCTGGAACAGTGCTTGGCGGTATCCCCGCAGACGGGAGATGCCTCGGCTGGCAGCCAGCCTTCGGGCTGCTACAACTGGGTTTTGCAGGAACAGGCTGAAAATCGCTGTGTGCTCGCAGAAGACAACAAGCCTGTCGATCTGGCCGATTGGCGCTGCAAGGGATCAATGGCAGAGACCCATTCCAGCGGCTGGCTCCCCGGCATCGTCGTCGGCGGGCAGGACGAGCTTGAAGCGTTGATGGGCCGCAAGCCCAGTGCGGAAGCGCTCACCATGCTGCGGCGCGGCGGAGCTGTCATCAGCAACCGGATCTATCTGAACTCGGATGGAACGACAACGGTCGCCAAACGAGATGCGGAAGCTGTCGCGATCGAGCCCCCGGAACTGCCAGAAGGGCAGCGCTACTCGCGGGACCTGTTGCAGTCTCTTCAGACCCGCACGCTGCTGGCCCATGTGGAGCAGCCGGAACGGCCGCTGCCCTACTACGCGGTCATTTCTCCGGAAACCGCCGCCTCGCTGGGCATCCCGGTCCAGGACCGTGCGCTGCTCATCACCCCCACCGGCATGCCTTCGGCCGCGGTGCAGGACAAGCTGAATCTCGATCTAATGCAGGCTGCCGGGGAAGACTACCCCACACCCTACTTCGAGCCGGGACCGCAGAGCGGGATTTCTCTGGGCCTGTGGGCGCTGGTCGCTGTTTCTGCATTGATTACCTTGAGCGCGGCAGGCATCACCGCCGGGCTGGCGTTGGCCGACGGGCGCGAGGACCATTCGGTGCTGGCAAGCATTGGCGCGGATCCTAGGCTGCGCAAACAGTTGTCGGCGGCCCAACTGGGGCTCACCTCGGTGCTGGGCACGGTTCTTGGGCTGGCGGCAGGCGGGCTCGGTGCGCTGTCGATGCAGTCGCTTTTCAGAGATCTGGGGCTCTCCATCCCGTGGATGCAGCTGGCGGTCCTGGTGATTGTGGTTCCACTGGTCGGTGCGCTGGTTGCCTGGCTCTTCACCAAGGCGCAGCTGCCGCTGCTGAGGCGGCGAACCCTGGTCTGATGACTCAAGTTCAGGCGCTCTGGCCCCAAAACAGCAAGGCCCGGAGTTCAATTCTCGAACTTCGGGCCTTGCTGTTTTGGGGCTGGGGTTTGCCCGCGCGGATCCTTAGAAGTGGGTACCGCCGTCAATGCGAATCTCGGTGCCGGTGATGAAGTAGCCTTCTTCACTGGCCAGCATGGCAACCACATTGGCCACGGCGTCGGCTCCGCCGAAACCTTGGCCCAGGGCCGGAGCAAGCTTCATGAACAGGGACATGTCTGCATCCTCGGGAAGGCCCGGACCTACGCTCTGCTGGCTGGCACCGGATCCATCGGTCATTCCCGAGGAGATCGATCCTGGCTGCACTGCGGTAAAGCGGATATTGTCCTTGGCGAATTCCGAAGCCATGGCGTGGGTCATGGACTGGATGCCGCCCTTGCTGGCCGCATAGGCAGACATATACGGGTGGGCGAACATTGCCGAGGTGGAGCTGAAATTGACCACCGATGGCAACTTACCCTCACGCAGGTACTTGATAGATTCGCGGATCATCTGGAAAGTGCCAACCAGATTGATGCGCAGGATCTGCTCGAAGGACTCAGTGCTGGTCTGTTCAGTGTGCGAGGAACGAAGGATGCCCGCGGCATTGACCAGCGCGTCGAGGCCGCCCAGCCACTGCGCCGCCTCGGCCACGCCGTCCTTGACAGACTGTTCGTTGGAGACGTCGATGATAATGCCCTTCAGGCGGTCAGCCATATCCCCTGCCTTCTGGCGGGTATCAGCAAGACCGGCTTCAGAAACGTCGGCTGCAACGATACGGCCGCCTTCGCGCAGCATGCGCAAAACAGTTGCCTGCCCGATGCCGGATCCGCCGCCGGTGACAATGACTCGGCGATTTTCAAAACGCTCCATGATGAGCTCCTCTCTAAGTTCAATAACTTCACCATACGCCTAATTGGCACATCGTGCCATAAGTATATTATGTGACGTTAGAGATAGCGTTTATCGTAGAACTGTGAGTGAACGGAAGAATCTGACGCAGCGCCGCAAAGCGGCCACCGAACTTGAGATTGCCAAGGCTGCCGCAGCACTTTTTGCGCGGCAGGGCATCGAATCCACCACGGTGGAGAACATCGCCGACCAAGCGGGGATTTCGCTGCGCACCTTCTACCGCTACTTCCCCACCAAAGAGGAATCCTTGGCGCCGCTGTTGCAGGTGGGTGCAGAACAGTGGCAGAAGACCCTGCGCAACGAGGCATCAGGATCACTTCGCGAGCGCATCGACACCGCACTGGCCACCACCTTGGACGCTTCGGCATTTGAGGCAGGAGACAGCGGCACCGCGATGCATGAACTGCTGGCCCTGCGCCAAGCGAACCAGGGCATCGAAGATGTCTGGCAGCGGGTCAATACCCGTTCAGAGCACGTGCTGGCGCAGCTGCTGCAGGAAGTCGAACCAGATTTGAGCCAGCGCACCGCCAAGCTCTGGGCTGCGGCCGCCACCTGCTCCATCCGCCTCGCGCTGGAGGACTGGGCCGAAGAGGAACACCCCGGCACCTTGGACGTGGCGGCGCTGGCCCGCGAGAATTTCGCCTGGCTCGGCGCCGGGATCAACTAGCCGCCAGGACAGCAAAGACCTCAGGCCATGAATCCCTTCGGGGGTTCATGGCCTGAGGTCTTTTGGGCTTTACGCCTGGTGCTTCCTAGTGGAAGAAGTGGCGTGCACCGGTGAAGTACATGGTGATGCCAGCTTCATTAGCTGCTGCGATGACTTCCTCGTCGCGCACCGAACCGCCTGGCTGCACCACAGCCTTGACGCCGGCGTCGATCAGGATCTGCAGGCCGTCGGCGAACGGGAAGAACGCGTCCGAAGCGGCTACCGAACCGGCGGCGCGCTGCTCGGATTCGCCAGTGGCGTTTTCTGCGCCGCCGGCCGCATCGGCACCGGACTCGACCTTCACGCCCAGGGTGTTGGCGCGCTCCACTGCCAGCTTGCAGGAGTCGATGCGGTTGACCTGGCCCATGCCGATGCCCACGGCGGCGCCGTTCTTGGCCAGCAGGATGGCGTTGGACTTCGCAGCGCGCACCGCGCGCCATGCGAAGGCAAGATCAGCCAGGGTCGCCTCGTCGGCGGCCTCGCCGGCTGCAAGAGTCCAGTTGGCCACGTCGTCGCCCTCGGCGTTGATCGTGTCGCCTGCCTGGACCAGCATACCGCCGGACACCTGGCGGAACTCATTCACGTTGCGGCCGTAGCCATCCGGCAGGGCCAGCAGGCGGATGTTCTTCTTGGCCGAGAGGATCTCAACAGCTTCCGGCTCGAAGTCAGGGGCGATGACCACCTCCGTGAAGATGCCCTTCACGGTTTCAGCCATGGACTTGGTCACGGTGCGGTTCGCGGCGATGACTCCGCCGAATGCGGAGACCGGGTCGGTGGCGTGCGCCTTGCGGTGTGCGTCGGCGATGGCGTCTTCAGCGTCGTCGGAAGCCACTGCAACGCCGCAGGGGTTTGCGTGCTTGATGACTGCCACTGCCGGCTTGTCGAAGTCGAAGGCGGCGCGCAGCGCGGCATCGGCGTCGACGTAGTTGTTGTAGCTCATTGGCTTGCCGTGCAGCTGGTCGGCCTGGGCGATGCCTGCCGGGGCTGCCTCGTCGACGTAGAGGGCCGCCTGCTGGTGCGGGTTCTCGCCATAGCGCAGCACCGCGGCGCGCTGCAGGGCGACGCCTGCGTAGGCTGGCCAGTCGATGACGCCGTCGCCGTCTTCATCAAGGAACTGGCTTGCGGTCCAGGAGGCCACTGCGGAGTCATAGGCTGCGGTGTGGGCGTAAGCCTTGGCTGCCAGGCGCTGGCGGGTCTTCAAGTCGAAGCCTCCGGCTGCGGCGGCCTCGATGACCTGAGGGTAGAAGCTCGGGTCCACCACGATGGATACGGCAGCGTGGTTCTTGGCGGCCGAGCGGACCATTGCCGGGCCTCCAATGTCGATCTGCTCGACAACTTCGTCCTGGGATGCGCCGGAGGCAACGGTCTGCACGAAGGGGTACAGGTTCACAACCACCAGGTCGATCTGGCCGATGTTGCGCTCGGTCAGGGTTTCCATGTGCTCCGGCACGCGGCGGTCTGCCAGGATGCCGCCGTGGATGATCGGGTGCAGGGTCTTAACACGGCCGTCGAGCATTTCTGGAGAGCCGGTCACCTGCTCAACCTCGGTCACTGGGATGCCAGCGGCGGCGATCTTCTTTGCGGTGGAGCCGGTGGAGATCAACTGGACGCCTGCGGCGTGGAGTCCAGCAGCCAGTTCCTCCAGACCGGTCTTGTCGTAGACGGAAATCAGTGCGCGGCGAATAGCGACTTGGTCCAGGACGGTCTTACTCACGAAATTTTTCTCCCGGCGGTGAGAATGAATGGGGCGGGCGGCGCAAAGGCCACCGCCTTCCATTCTAGCGAAATCTCGGCCTGCGGGATCAGTTCATGTCAGTGTTCGTCAATCAGCTCCCCCAGCTGCGGGAAATGCTTTGCCAGCTGCTTAGGCGTCAAGCACAGCGTCAGCAGCTGCTCAGCATGGTCTTCGTCGGCAACGTAGGTGACGAGGTCTTCGCTGGTCTGGGCATTGAGCTCATCGCGCAGCGACTGCGCCACCGCGATCAGCGTCTGGTAGTAGCGCTTAATCGTCGGCTCCCAGCCTTCGCGGGCAGCCAGAGCCGTCATCGCATCGGACCAGATGCTGGCCGCCGGGTCTTCGCACAGGTCAATGGACGACCAGTGCCAGTCGCTGGGCTCCCACTTGTCCGAGTAGAAGCTCTCCGAGTCGTCCTCGTCCAGGTCCGCTTCGATGGAGGCCAGCACCTGGTCTAGGTCCTCGCCGTCGTCGTCCTCGTCAGTTGAATCGTCATCGTCTTCCGCCGCTGAACCAGTTTCGATGAGCCCTTCGGTCAGGTCCGCATCGGCGCGGTCCTCGTAGTCGTCGGGCTCGTCAAGGTCCTCGCCGCGTTCAACGAACTGTTCGCGCTGCTCGGTGTTTCGGTCGCGGGCCAGCGCCTGCAGCGAATTCAGGGCAAGCAGCGGCATGGCGATGCTGTCGCTTTCTTCTGTGCTGACCCCATGCAGGGCTACGGCATAAAAGGTCTGATCCGGGTGTCCATCTATTACTTCAGCCGCGTGTCGAAGGGCTGCCACCCGTAGAGCCTCTTCGAGAGCTGTCCAATCTACTCCCATGACCGAAGATTACTCCCTATCCAGCATGCGCAACAGGCCTTGACGTGCCGTGAAATCGGAAGTAAGGCGAATAAGCGCCGTCGGCGAATTTCAGCTATGCTTCGACCCGGCACTAGCCGCCACCGTCTCGCACACCGAAAGGTACCCACGCCGTGTCCACTGCAACCCTTCCCTCCGGCACCCATGTGGTGCAGGAGCTGCCTTTCAAATGGAAAGTGCAGGGCACCATCTTCATCATCGGCGGGCTCGGCTTCATGTTCGATGCCTGGGATGTCACGCTCAACGGCGCACTGATTCCGCTGGTCGCCCAGGAATGGGGCTTGGACCGGCCGACTGCGGCGCTGCTGGGCACCTCGAACCTCGTGGGTATGGCCATCGGCGCATTCCTCTGGGGCGGCATTGCCGACAGGTTCGGTCGCAAGAACGCCTTCAGCCTGACCCTGCTGATGTTCGCCGTGTTCACGGTGCTTGGAGCGCTCTCCCCGAACTTCGGCTTCTTCGTCGCCTTCCGCTTCCTTGCCGGCGTCGGTCTGGGCGGCTGCATCCCGGTGGACTATGCGCTGGTCGGCGAATTCACCCCGGCAAAGTACCGGGGCCGGGTGCTCACAGCAATGGACGGCTGGTGGCCCGTGGGCGCGGCCCTGTCATTCCTCGTCTCCGGCTGGGTCATGGCCACGGCGGACAACTGGCGGCTGATCCTGCTGGTCATGATTCTTCCTGCGCTGATGGTGTACGTGGTGCGCCGCTCCATGCCGGAGTCCCCGTTGTATCTGGCGGCCAAGGGGCGCGAGGCGGAAGCCCGCGCAGTCATCGATTCGCTGGTTGAACGCACCGGCGCCGAGCGGCGGGACTACGTCATCACTACCGCATCGCTGCCGAAGGCTCCGCGCTGGTGGGAGCAGGTCGTCGCGCTGTGGCGCTATTCCTGGAAGCTGACGGCCACCAGCTGGCTGCTGTTCGTCACTATCCTCTTGGTGTACTACCTGGCGCTGACCTGGCTGCCGACCATCTTGACCGAGGCTGGCATGGCGCAGTCGGCATCCTTCTTCGCCACCGCTGTCATGGCGCTGATGGGCTTGGTGGGCGTGGTGCTTGCCGCGCTGCTGGTGGAGAAGGTCGGACGCAAATGGCTGCTTGCCGTCTCCGCGCCGCTGTCCGGCGTAGTGCTGATGATCGTTGCACAGAGCCTGCAGGCTCCTGCCGCGGCAGTGGCCTGGATCCTTGTGTTCGGTGCGGTGGTGCAGGTGGCGATTCCCGTGCTTTATGCCTATGTTTCGGAGCTCTACCCCACCGAGCTGCGCGCCAGCGGTTTCGGCTGGGCGTCGACCATGTCCCGGTTTGCCGCCGGGTTCGGCCCGCTGCTCTTCGCGGCGCTGTGGCCTGTTGTGGGATTGACCTGGCTGTTCGCCGGTGCCACGGTTCTTGTAGTGCTCGCCATCCTGTTCATGGCGAAGTTCGCTCCCGAGACCAAGGGCCACGAACTGGGCTAGCAAGGCGGCTGCTAGGAGCTGGCGGAACCTGCCGGTTGAAGGGCTGGGTTGGGCTTCATGCCGTCCATCATGATGCTGGTCAGGCGCTGGCTCAGCCCCGGGGCCGCCTTGGCGAAGGCCCGCGGCAAGGGGCGGGTGACAATTCCGATGCCGGTGATCAGCTCATTTCCGGTGATGTCATGGCGGATCAGGTTCTCCTGCTTCGCCATTTCCAGCGCCTGGTTCACCACTTTGACGGTGGATCGCTGCAGATCCATGATGCGTCCGCCCACGGTGGCAGGAAGCTGCACGCCCAAGGCTTCGCTCAGCGCACCGAGGTTCAGGCTGATCAGTGTCTGAAGGAACTCGTCCCAAGCGTTCAGCTCTCCTTCGCCCAGCCGCACAACGGCTTCTTCGGCGGCGCTCTTCACGTCGCGAAGCATGTCCAGGGTGACTTCTTCAACGAGCTCTGGACGTGCGGTGAAGTTTCGGTACAAGGTACCGATGCCGACGTTGCTTGCATCTGCGATGCTTTCCATCGCAATGTTTGCACCGTGCTCCGCGAACAGCTGGCGCGCGGTGCGAAGAATCAGCTCACGCCTCCTCAAGGCATCTGAGCGCATCTTCGAGTCCCCCTTTCATAGTTGGCGGTGGTCTTAGGGCAGGTGAATATCACCGGCAACTGTCCAACGATAGTTGAGAATGTTCGATCTGACGAAGCGGACGTGAAAGCTCCTCAACATCAGGCTCCTTATCCTAGACAATTTCCATGAGTACTAGCTGAAGACAAGGGAACGGCGACCACTTTTCCTTGTACTTACAACTTGTCCATATTCATGGCCGCTGCCGACGCGCAGCGGATTCCGCCGCTCATACTCGGCACGCGGCACATGACCTTCCGATGACGGGCAACCGATCCGCAGTTTCGAGAGTCGAACCAACCCAGGACTAGTAATTTTAGGTATGGTGGCCAAGGAACTGCACCCGAGCACGACCGCCTAATTGAAAGGTTTTCATGCACGACGACGCCTCACTGACAACCGGACGAGTCAAGCGAGTTCTCGAAGAACGTATTCGCCCCGCCATCTACTCGCACACCGTGCCGCTGGAAGTTTCCTGGCATGAACTGCCCGGAGAACCGGTATCTCCGGCCGAGGGCTTGGCATTGGATTACAGCCCAACTTCGGTGGGAACGCAGTGGGGCGCCGCCTGGGGCACCACCTGGTTCCACCTGAGCGGACAGGTTCCCAAGCAGTGGGCAGGACGCAAGGTCGAGGCGGTCATCGATTTGGGCTTCGACGTCAATATGACCGGCTTCCAATGCGAAGGCTTGATCTACCGGCCGGACGGCATCACCATCAAGGCGCTGAATCCGCGCAACCAATGGGTCCCGGTCGCCGAGCAAGCCGAAGGCGGCGAACTGGTCGACCTTTACCTAGAGGCCGCCTCCAACCCGGTGCTGCTCGACTACCACCCATTCCTGCCCACCGAGCAGGGCGATATCCTCACTTCCTCGCCGCGCAAGCTCTACACCACCCGCCGCATGGACCTGGCGGTGTTCGAACCAGCGGTCCACGAACTGGCACTCGATCTGGAAGTCCTCTTTGATCTGCAGGAACAGCTTCCAGTCGGTCCGCGCAAGGCACAGATTCTGCAGGCCATGGACAACGCCCTGGACCGTCTGGACCTGCAGCGCATCGTAGACACCGCGCCCGATGCCCGCAGGGAGCTGGAAGCAGTACTGGCGGCTCCCGCCGAACACAGCGCCCACAAGATTTCAGCCATCGGCCATTCGCATATCGACTCGGCCTGGCTGTGGCCGCTGCGCGAAACCATCCGCAAGGTCTCACGGACATGCTCCTCCATGGTGGAGCTGCTGGGCTATGACGAAGACTTCCTCTACGGCATGTCCAGCGCCCAGCAGTACAAGTGGCTCAAGAGCCACCGGCCCGAAGTCTGGGAACGCGTCAAGAAGGCTGTTACCGACGGAAGGTTCCTGCCGCTGGGCGGCATGTGGGTCGAATCCGATACCGTCATGCCCTCGGGCGAATCCCTGGTCCGCCAGTTCCTCTACGGACAGAAGTTCTTCCGCGACGAATTCGGCATCACCAGCGCCGGAGTCTGGCTGCCCGATTCCTTCGGCTACTCCCCTGCCTTGCCGCAGCTGATGCGCCGTGCCGGCTTTGAATGGTTCTTCACCCAGAAGATCTCGTGGAACCAGCAGAACAAGTTCCCGCACCATACATTTAACTGGGAAGGCATCGACGGGTCTCGGATCTTCAGCCACTTCCCGTCCATGGACACTTACAACTCGCAGCTTTCGGGCGAAGAAGTCGCCAAGGCCTCGCGGCAGTTCCGCGAAGCGCGCGTGACCAACAATTCGATTGCCCCGGTGGGCTGGGGCGATGGCGGCGGCGGCACTACCCGCGAGATGACCGGCAAGGCCAAGCGCCTGGCTAATCTCGAAGGGAGCGCGACCGTCACGTGGGAGCACCCCAACGACTTCTTCGACCGTGCCAAGTCCGAGCTGCCCAACCCTCCGGTCTGGGTGGGAGAGCTCTACCTTGAGCTGCACCGCGCCACGCTGACCAGCCAGCACCAGACCAAGCAGGGCAACCGCCGCACCGAACAACTGCTGGTCGAGGCCGAGCTCTGGGCTTCCACCGCAGCAATCTACACCGGCGCCGACTACCCCTACGACGAGCTGGATGAGCTGTGGGAGACAGTGCTTTTGCACCAGTTCCACGACATCCTGCCCGGCACCTCCATCGCCTGGGTGCACCGCGAGGTCGTGGCCCGCTACGCCCAGGTTATCGAGCAGGCCCAGGACCTCATCCTCCGCGCCCAGCAGCAGCTGGCGGGCGAAGGCAGCACAAGGCTCGCCTTCAACGGCGCAGCTTTCACCCGGAACAACGTTCCCTTCGGCGCGGCCCGCGAAGCCAGTGCAGTCAACGGCGTCGCTGTCAGCCTGAGTTCGTCCGAGGGCGGCTATATCCTGGAGAACGAGCTGGTCCGCGTCGTCATCGACGCCCAGGGCCTGATCACCTCCGCGGTGGACCTTGCCACCGGCAGGGAAGCCATCGCGGCGGGCCAGCCTGCCAACTTGCTGCAGCTGCACCAGGATTTCCCGAACATATGGGACGCCTGGGACGTGGACAAGTACTACCGCAACCAGGTCACCGACCTGCGCGACGTCGACGTCCTAGAGGCGCAGGTTCTCGACGGCAGCGCGGTGGTGACGATCGGGCGTTCCTTCTCCAACTCGTCTGTAGTCCAGGAAGTGTCTCTGGCTCCCGGCGAGCGCACCGTGCAGATCCGCCAGAGCACCGATTGGCATGAGGCTGAAAAGTTCTTGAAGGTTGCCTTCCCGCTGGATATCCGCGCCGAGCACACGCTGGCTGAAACACAGTTCGGCTACCACCAGCGTGTCACACACGTGAATACCAGCTGGGAGGCGGCGAAGTTCGAGACGTCGATGCACCGATTCGTGCTGGCACAGGAACCGGGTTTCGGCGCGGCGCTGGTCAATGATTCAATCTACGGCTTCGACGTCACCCGCGACTCGGTGGAGGCGAATGTCACCACCACCCTGCGGCTGTCGTTGCTGCGGGCGCCGCGCTTCCCCGACCCGGCCACCGATCAGGGTGTGCAGACCCACCGCTATGGATTGGTGATTGGCGCGGACATTGCCTCCGCAACCAAGGCCGGTGCGTTGCTGAACAGCGACGAACAAGTGGTTGTCGGCGCCAAGGCTGTTGAGCCGCTGGTGCGCATCAGCGGAGAAGGACTTGTCATTTCCAGCGTGAAGCTGGCAGCTGACCGCTCCGGCGATCTGGTGGTCCGCGTCTACGAGTCGCTGGGCCGGCGGGCCCGCGGGGAGCTGGCCTTCAACACTGCTGTTGCTTCGGCATCCACCGTGAGCCTGCTGGAGGAGCACTTCGAAGACCTTGAACTGTCCGAGGGCACGCTCAAGCTGCAGCTTGGAGCCTTCGAGGTGCGCACGGTGCGGCTGAAGCTGTCCTAGCAGTCACTTTGACAACCGGAGGCAGCCTCCGGTTGTCAAAGGCTACGATTCCGGTACCATCATTTGTCCGTCGGATCACGCTGGATCACCACGTTGGGCATACTGCTTCGGTGATGGGCTGCCCCATACCTCATGGTTTCTGAAGGCCTGCTCGCCCACAGCGAGGGTTAGCAACCTGCTGAGGTTACATGAAAATGAGTTGAAGCGACGAAACTTTAATTTCGCCGTCCCAAACATTTCTGAAGAGAAGGAGGTTACGTGTCCACGGGCAGGCGCGGAGCCGGATTCAGCTCTTCGAACGCAGGCGCGCGTTGGCAAGCACAGGAAGGCCTGCCCGGACACGTTCCACTTCCTGCGGATCGACCTCAACGATGCGCAAGACTGGGGCCTCACCTAAATCTTCCAGTATGGTTCCGTTCGGCGCGATAAACGAGCTGTGTCCTACTCCCAGAGGATCGTTAGTCACCAATGCCCCGGATACCGTATGCGGGTCAGCTTGGTCTACGGCTACTACATAGGTAGTGCTGTCCATCGCGCGGGCACGAGTTGCCAGCTGCCACTGCTCCACTTTGCCTGGCCCCATAGCCCAGGAAGCACACACAATGTTCACGACGGCTCCATTGGCTGCGTTCGCAAAGAAAATTTCCGGGAAGCGCACGTCATAGCAGGTAGCAACACCGAATGTGACACCGTCAATAGCGAACGTGACTGTCTTATCACCCGGTGTAACGGAAACCGACTCTTGGTAGCCGTAAGCATCGTAGAGGTGGATTTTGTCATAAGATTTGTCCACGCAAGGCCCGGTGATAAGCAGAGTGTTGCGTACGCGTTCGCCTTCCCCGGGAGTGAACATTCCTACCACGATAGTGATGTTGTGTTCGGCTGCTATGGAGCGTACTGCGTTAGCCCAGTCCACACTGTGCTCCTGCGCTACTGACTGAAGCTCATTGCCGAATGAACGCATCGTCGCCTCCGGAAAAACAATCAGCCGTGCACCCTGCGCAGCAGCGTCGATGCTGTGGGATTTCACCAATTCGAGGTTCGTTTGGATATCTGCAGTACTGAGGATCTGCGCAAGTGCGATTTTCATTCGTTTTCTCCTACTGTTAATACGTAAAACTGTTGATGCCTCATTGGGCCGCAAGCTCAGTAGCTTGCGGCCCAATGAAGATCATTGTGCTCCCGTTACCGCCCGGTTAGAACAGCCAGGGTGCTCGTTCGTGATTGAAATCTTCGAAACTTCCGAACTTGCCGGCGTTGAAGGCAAGTCCACTACCGTCGCGATCCCGGCTGGCAGTGACTTGGCCGAAGAATACCTGGTGGTCTCCGATGTCATACTGGTGAACCACCTTGCATTCGATCTGGCTCAGCGCCTCGCTGACCACTGGCAGTCCATCAGGGGTGGCGTCGAAACTGCCTGCTTCGAATCGTGCGCCACCGCGGGTAGCGAACTGACGCGCCACTGCCTCCTGCTTGGAACCAAGGATGGAGATTGCGAAACGACCACCGTCCCGAATAGCATCACCGGTACGAGTGTTGAAGTTCAACGACACCATCAGGATTGGCGGTTCCAAGCTGATTGAAGTCAGCGAGTTGATGGTCATTCCAGAGCCCTCGCCTTCGTGCTCGGTGGTGACCACGGCCACGCCGGTCAGGAAGCGGCCCATTGCCTGGCGCATGGCCAGGGGGTCTGGCACCGCAAAAGTTTGTGGGAGTGCCATGGCCTAATCCTCCTTCTGGTAGTAGCGCACTTCGAACATTTTCGCGCCGTTCTCGGAGATCCATGGACCATGTTCCATACCAGGTGGACGTGTGGCCCAGTCGCCTGCCTTGAAAGTGCGCTTCAGACGCTGATCGACGAAGGAACCTTCAAAGATGTACACCTCTTCCCAAAAGTCATGGGTGAGTGCTCCGTTGGGGCTGGTATCCGTCCCCGGCTCGAACTTCAGGATTCTGGTCACCGCATCACTGGAGTCGTCACGTGCCAGGATCGCTTCAGAAAGACCTTCAATGTGTGGGTTGCAGTTAGTGAATTCAACCGCCTCTGTGGGACCGAATTCGAATTCTGGCTTTGCCATTTTGAGTCTCCTTGAAATTTAGTTAGTGGCGGGTTCAGAGGTGGTGGAGCTGTAACTATTGAGGAATTCATCAAGTTCAGCGACATGCTTCTCGTATCCGTAGTTGCGGAAGGTATATGCGCCCTTCACCACGAAGGGTGCGCCCGCGTAGAACATTTCGTATTGCTGGTGACGGCCGGCGAACTCTGTGCCGATGATGTCCCAGGCCAGACGGAAAAGTTTAATTCGCTCTTCGCTGCTGACATTCGGCGAGGCAATGTAGCGTTCGACATCCGGCCCGGTGACAGCGCTATGCATATCGTTGACACCAGATGGCATCTGCAGCACACCGCCACCTACAAGGTCGCGCAAAATTTCGATGACCTTGGGGTACGTTTCGGACTGCAAGCCCATGGCCCCATACAACGCACGCTTGCCCGGGATCAGATAGCCCTGGGCATCCGGCTCAGCCGTGTACTGCGCCGCAATCAGTGCGGACTCTACCGAGGAAATCGTCGCAGCCAGTTCGCCAAGTTTCTCCTGTACACCCGGGATGCGTTCGGTGCCGTTGACCTGAGTGATCTTGCGAGCTACGGCACCGATGAACTGTAGTTTGGTGTTCAGACGAGTCTGTGCCTGCCAGTTGCCCAAAGCATGCGCTCCAGTTTCGAAGAACTGGCGGCGAAGCTTGTCAACATCACGGTCGATAAAGACCCGGTCCCAAGGAACCAATACGTCTTCAAAAATAACCAGGGAGTCTGGCTCGTCGTAGTTGCTGGTCAGCGGGTAGTCGTACTCGCTACTAGCCTGCGGAGCGAAGGGACGGCGACAGAGGAGCTTAAGACCTTCTGTGTCTACTGGTAGCGCAAAGGAAATTGCAAAGTCGACGTCATCAGGGCCCATCGGTTTGATGCAGGTGATGAAAATTTCATCCGCAATGGCAGCGCCGGTAGCCAGCATCTGAGAGCCACGAACGATCAAACCCTGTTCGGTTTCTCGGACCACGCCGACCTGGAGGAAGTCGCCTTCCCAGCCTGAAGCGGTGGTTGCCCGCGAGTACTGAGGTGGAATGATTGCGTAAGAAACGTAGAGGCTTTCGCGGAGGATGCGCTCGTAGTAGCGGCGGACGTTGCCTGCGAAATCGCGTTCTGGGTGTTCGAAGACATCCAGGTGGGTGCCGAATGCTGAGAAGAATGTGCCCACGTGGTCTGGGCTGCGTCCCACCCAGCCATGGGTGTGCTTGGACCAACGTTCAACGGCGTTGCGGCGCATCTGCATTTCTTCGGCGGTGCGCGGCGCACTGAAGACAAGGTTCGCCGGCGCATTGATTTCTTCGGCATGGTACTGCATGCCGTTAGCTGGGTCAGCGGCGATGTCATAGAGTTCCGCGACGGTGCGGGCTACATTCGCAAAAGCTGGGTGGTTGACTACGTCGCTGACGACCTGTCCGTCGAGCAGGATGCGACGGTTGTCGTTGAGCGAGTTTAGGTATTCCTGTCCGGTACGCATGGTGATTATGCTCCTTTGTAGGTGTTGTAGCAGTGAATAATGGTTGTTTCTGGGTTGAGTTCAAGCTCGATTCGCCAGTGTGAACCGTAGGTGAACTGCCCGCCGATTACCGGCAGAGTGCCGCCGAGACAGACGAAATCCTGGTCACCGATATCGTGACGTTCTAGGAATAGGCCAACGACATTGGCCGGAGTCCGCAGGTTGTTGAGTGTTCCGTCTTGGTACAAAACTCCGTCCACCCAAGTGCGGGCTCTTGCTCCATCGAGACTGAAGTTTTCGATATCCTCGATCTCAACGACTTGGCGGGATACGGGTTTGGGGCAGGCACGCTTGGATTCGGCGATATCCCTAGTTTCGACTTCGCGGTCGGTGTGGTCGGACGCGACCCCTAGGTAGTAGCGTCCCTGATGGCGGATGTAGAGTGGTTCCACTTCGCCGCTGGTCGCAGATCCAGCGACGGGGAGAGATTCGACTGAGGTAAACGATTCCGCTTCAACCGGGTAGAACATCGGGACCGCTGGTGGAGGTGCAATGCCGATGGCAGCTAGTTCATCAATGTGTTCTTGAACTGCATGTTCGTCGCGGCCGGTATAGCCGGCGACCATTCCGGCGAAATTTGTCAGGCGGATGATTTTCTTGCTCTCGATGTCCTCGAATTCAAGTACATGAGTAGTGAGTGTCACTGGATGCTCCTAATCTGTTGCGATTGCTGGCCGAGGGTAAAGCTGGGGTCGATACTTGCACGGAGTAGTTGTCCGAAATCCGCATATTCGCCGTCGAGCTTTGATTCAAGTTCATCGACATGAACCAGGGTGAATTCCATGTTTTCCTCTGAAGATTTCTGTTTTTGGGTGTGCAGAACTAGGGCGAGGTGCTTTCTGCGTGTTTTTGGGTGTACGAACCTAGGGCTAGGTGCTTCCTGCGTGTTTTTGAGTGTACGAACCTAGGGCGAGGTACTTTGGATTCTGACGCTAAACCTTAGGGGTTAGGCGGTTAGTAGTTTCTGCGAGAACCGATCGCGTCTCGGGTTGAGTGGATATGGCGTCGTGCTGTCTTCTGCGCAAGTTCCGGATCACCGGATCTAATGGCCGACAACATGTCTTCGTGTTCCTGAAGAACTGCCTCGTACCTTTGGGTCGTAGCCAACACCGCTTGAATCCCCACTCGTTCCTGCTTGACTCTTTGAGAGTCATACACCTGCTCAAGGGTTGAATTGTTTGCAGCTTGGACGATGGCCTTATGGAAGGCAATATCTAGTTCAATGAACTTGACGGGGTCGTCCGTACTTTCGCGTTGCTTCTGCAGCAGTTCTTGAAGATCCTCAACAACGGTTGACGCGCTGCTAGCAATTTTGCGGCTTGCCCACTCCCCAATAACTTGACGGACTTCCATCATTTCGTCGATGTCGGTTTCGGTCATCGCAGGAATGTAGATTCCCTTGTGCGGCACTCTGCGAATGAGGCCTTCAGCTTCCAATCGCAGAAGCGCTTCTCGAACCGGGGTGCGTGATACACCTGTAGACTCAGCGATACTGTTTTCGCTCAGAAACGCTTCCTGGTTCCATGGCAGATGTGCGATATGCGTCCGCAGCCACTGATAAGCACGTTCTGGTGCTGTCGTAGGTGCTGTCTGATACACGCTCATAGTCCATGTCCTAAGGTTGTCGTTCTGGGTCAAGGTGGAGTTCCTTCCTCTAACCTTAAGCGTCGAGGTCCGTGAGTTTGATGTTTTTGGTCTCTTTAGCGCACAGAACTGAAATGATCGAAATCAATCCCATGACTGCTAAATACAGTCCAATAGCTAATCCGGATCCAAACGCCTGATATAGCGCTAGAGCAATGAGCGGCGACAGCGAACCTGCAACGAGGGATGCAATGTTGTAGGACACGGATGTTCCGCTATAACGAACCTCGGTGGGAAAGAGCTCCGAGAAGAATGCACCAATGACTGAGCTGTAGGCTGCGAAAATCAACAATCCGCCCACTGCTGCAAGAATGATCAGTCCTGTTTGCCTTGTGTCTAACAGCAAGAAGAAAACGAATCCCCAAACCACAGTTGCGCCTGATGCAGCTAGTAGGATGGGCCGGCGGCCTAGTTTGTCCGCCAAGATCGCCATCAATGGTATAGCGACAACCGCCACACCTTGGCCAATCATGACTGCCGTCAGGCCAACGCCACGTTCAAGATGAAGGATTTCAGTAACGTAGGTAATGATGAACAACGAGTAGATATAGAAGCCAGCATTTTCTCCCATACGGCTGCCGGCGGCAATGAGTATCTGGCGCCAATGTCCACGTATCAAAACAGTCAAAGGAGATTTCTTGCGCTCAATGCTCTCTTTATTCTTCTCCTGCTGTGCTTTGAATAGTGGGGTCTCTTCTACATAAAGACGGAGAATCAGGCCAATCAATACAAGCAAGGCCGATAGTCCGAAAGCAATGCGCCATCCCCAGGCAAGGAATTGCTCTTGAGGCAATGCCGCAGAAAGAACAGCCAGCACGCCCGCCGCCAGTAGATTGCCCAATGGTGGGCCTACGTTTGGCCAGGATGCCCAGAACGCGCGTCGTTTCGAATCATTGCTGTACTCCGAGACAAGGAGGACTGCTCCGCCCCATTCGCCACCGAGTGCGAATCCTTGAATCAAACGTAGAAGCAGTAGTAGCAACGGGGCAACGATGCCGATGGTGGCGTAAGTAGGAATAATCGCAATGAGCGTTGTAGAGACGCCCATGAGCATGAGGCTTGCCACAAGTGTCGCTTTCCTCCCCTTTTTATCCCCGAGATATCCGAGGACGATGGCTCCCAAAGGTCGAGCTAGAAATCCCGCGGCGAACGTTCCCATCGCCAGCATTGTGCTGACGAACGGATCGGCGCTTGGGAAGAACAGCTTATTGAAAACCAATGCGGCTGCGGTGCCGTATAGGAAGAAGTCGTACCACTCAACCGCAGTGCCTGCAAGGCTTGAAGCAGCAACGGTGGGCAGTGAAGTGTGCTTTCGAATTTTTGGAGTAGATGTGATCTCACTCATCTATCTCTCCTCTGCAAGTGGTGAAGGATGGCGGGATTACCGCCATGAAAGTCAGGTGATGTGCTTCACAAATAAAACTGTAGACTACTTGTATACAACTTGTCTACAGATTTTTTCCCACCACTCGAGAATACGAAATTCAAACCAAACGCATCCACTGAATCTTCGAATCACTGCACCGTGAGCAACGTCAATTCTTGCCAGTTATCTTTAGGGCTTGGCCAGCGGCAATGCGTTTTTGAGCCAAGCAGATCATCTATTAATCAGTGAACAGGAGCAATAGTCATGAGTGGGACTATTCAGGACCTGCGGCAGAATGCCAAGCGAAGCATGCCAAAGGGCAAAGGTCCTGCCCTCGAAAGACGGTTTCCCTGAAGAATCGGAATCTACGTCTAATTACATTGAAACCGACTTTCCTGAAGAAGCCATTGCCAAATCCGACATTCTTGATCTGCTTGCGGCGGCAAATTTTAACCTTGCCATAACCACGAAGGTAATTTTGTGCCGTGCAAGATTGTCGCGGCCGGCTTTCACGCACGAGAATAGGGTGGGTACGAAACTGGTGGTTTCAACTCCACTACGTATTGCACCCAGAAAGTTTCGCCCATTCGTCACTCTTCCCAAGCAAGATGCAAGCAATTGCTATGGCGAATGAAAGGCGGACCAGAAATCAGTGAGTCTACCGTCAACGCGAAATCAGGCAAGTACAAGAAAACTGTGTACCCCGCTGGCTTCACGCAGAAAAATCATGCGTTCTCGTGTAAATCAAACAAGAAAACTACTTGGTCTGGGCGAGCTCAGGGAACCATCCTATACAAACCTACGCAGATGCATATCCACTCGTTCAGATAGGTGTCTGATGCCGTCTATAAGCGAAGCCATTGGCCGGTGGAAGAAAACTGGAAAGGGAGAAGAGGCTGATGTCATCAACGTTTTTATTGCGTTCGGCAAGCAGAAAAGTCCGTTTCCCGATCTGGACTATATAGAGCCGATTATTGCGGTTCTGGCTACTGAGGAAGAGTGTGCTGCACTGGAGGCTTCATACGAAGAAGTGAAAGTCAGCTGGGAGACCAGACGCATTCATAACTCCCTAGGAGGTGGCCTTTCTGACGGTGAGGTCCTCTATCTCGCGCATGCCTCGTTGGAACCTTACGACGTGGACTCGGATGGGAACCAAATCTATGGGATTATGCAGTCGCCAAACCCTGAAGGTGTCTTCCTTACTGAAGAAGAAGCTCGCCGGAATGCCCAGGACTACTACCTGCAAAAGGTAACTGTTGGCGAAGTATCGATCCTCGGCGTGGGCGAAATCTTGGACTAGGCTCAGTCGTCAAGAAAAGACGGAACTGTCGCAGATCCCAGCAAGGCAGGTCTGTTGCATGCCAACTACGTGATTACCACGCGGCCTCCAGCACCTGACGATCAAGCGATGCGACGCATTCACCACTAAAGCCGATCCCCCAGTGATTTCCGCCTCGACAAGCCAGAACGATGTAATCTCCGCATTCTTCAATGCGGCGATGCTTTGTCCGCTTATTGACTCAATCTTTGCGGTTCCCGATTTACCATGGCGAGGGTTCGTAGTCCTTGAGGAAGCAGCCATAGAGATCGATGCCCCGTTCGCCGTCGACGATCGGCTGGTAGACCCGGGCCGCTCCGTCGATCAGATCCAGAGGCGCATGCCATCCTTCGGCCACCATGCGGACCTTGGAATCGTGCGGACGCTCGTCGGTGATCCAGCCGGTATCCACCGCGCTCATCAGGATGCCGTCGGTCTTGAGCAGCTCTTCGGCGCTGGTGCGGGTCATCATGTTCAGCGAAGCTTTGGCCATGTTCGTGTGGGGATGACCTGCGCCTTTATAGCGGCGGGAGAACTGCCCCTCCATCGCGGAGACGTTGACGATGTATTTGCGGCGGGCTCCGCTCGCCGCCAATGCCGGGCGCAGCCGCGATGCCAGCAGGAACGGAGCGGTGACGTTGCACAGCTGCACTTCCAGCATCTCCAGCGCATCGACATCCCCGAGGATCTGGGTCCAGGAATTCTCGGTGACGATATCCGGGACCAGGCCGCCGGCGTCGATGGCGGTGCCCGCCGCAATGCGTTCAAGGGAGGCCGAGCCGGCGGTCATGGCCAAATCTGCCAGCTTCTGCGCGTCATACTCCCCCAGTGCACTGGGGGCGAGCAGGGCGGAGTCCTCCAGGCGGAAGGCGCTGGCCAGCGCCCGCGGGTGCTCTGCCGGCGGGTTGGTCTGGCCCCAGAGTTCCGGGCCACCGGCGGCTGCCAGTTCGGGTGCCAGGGGCTGGGATTCAGCCTCGATCAGGTGCTGGTAGGAGTTGGTGGTGCGGCGCACCGTCTGGGCCGCATTGTTGATCAGGATGTCTAGCGGGCCTTGGGCCGCAACGCGGTCTGCCAGCGAGATGACCTGGGCAGGGTCGCGCAGGTCGATGCCCACGATACGCAACCGGTGCAGCCAGTCGGCGGAGTCCTCGACGGCGGCAAAGCGGCGTGCCGCATCCTTGGGGAAACGCGTGGTAATGGTGGTGTGGGCCCCGTCGCGCAGCAGGCGCAGGGCAATGTGCATGCCGATCTTTGCCCGGCCGCCGGTGAGCAGCGCACGCTTGCCGCTCAAATCGGCCCTGGCATCGCGGCGCTCGCGGCCTGCCGCCGCGCACTCAGGGCAGAGGTAGTGGTGGAATGCGTCAACCGTGGTGTAGCGCTTTTTGCAGATATAACAGCCGCGCGGCCGGCGGAACTCTCCGGCGCTCTCCCCCTCGATTGCGGTGCTCAGGTCCAGTCCGAGCGTTTCGTCGTCCAAGCGGTTAGGAGAGCCGGTGGCTGTGCGTTCGATGACTGCACGGTCGGCGGCGCTGATTTCTGCACGCTTCTGCGACTTGCGATAGCGTTTGGCGGCCTTGAACATGTTGCTGGTGGCGCGGCGTACGGCGATGTGCCGTTCGTCGGCGGAATCCAGCTGGTGCACCACCGAAAGCACTTTCAGTGCGGTGGCAAGTTCAGCGTCGGTGAAAAGTTCGGGTTGTTCAGTCATCTCTGAACCAATTTTAGTCTGAACTTTTCTGCCGTGCTGCGCCCCTAGGCCTTGGCGGCCAGGTCTGCCAGGGTCGCGATCAGCAGGCGGCGCTCGACCACCTTGATGCGCTCATGCAGGCTCTCTTCGGTGTCCGCCTCGTCAATGGCCACTGCTTCCTGGCGCAGGATGGGACCGGTGTCCACACCGGCGTCTGCAATGTGCACGGTGCAGCCGGTGACCTTTACGCCGTAGGCCAGCGCATCGCGCACACCGTGGGCTCCAGGGAAGGAAGGCAGCAGGGCCGGGTGGGTATTGATGTAGGTGCCGTCGAAGGCGTTGATGAACTCTTCGCCGACGATGCGCATGAACCCGGAGGAAACCACGTAGTCCGGCTCGTAGGACAGGCACTTTTCGGTCAGCGCATGGTTCCATTCGCCGCGGTCGTCGTAGTCCTTGAAGTTCACAACGAAGGTTTCAATGCCGGCGTCGGCGGAGCGCTGCACGCCGAAGGTGCCATGCTTGTCTGCACCCACCGCCGCGATCTCGACGTTGGGCAGCTCGCCGCTGGCCACAGCATCGATGACTGCCTGAAGATTCGAACCGGTGCCTGACACCAAGACCACAATACGCATGGGTCTTATTCTACGGTTTACCAGCCCCTGTCATATCGTCATCAAACCCGCGGGTGGGGAATCGCCGGTCATAGACTGAAGGAGCCCTGCCATTTTCTTCAAGGAGCAGCCATGAGCCAGATCATCCCGGATGACAAAAACTGGACCTTCGTATTGGAATCGGTCTGTCCCGAATGCAAATACGACGTCCGCGGCATCACCCCTGGCGACGTCGTTGCGCAGCTGGGCGGCTACGTCGAGCGCTACGTCCCCCTGCTTGCCGGCGAGCAGGCGCGCACCCGCACCAATCCTGCACGCTGGAGCGATCAGGAATACGTGCTGCATGTGGCGGAAATGCTGGTGGTCATGGACCAGCGCCTTGACCTGATGCTGCAGAATACCGATCCGACCTTCCCGAATTGGGACCAGGACCAGGCCGCCGAGGCAGGCCGCTACAACGACCTAGACGCGCAGGAGGCGGAGTCTAAGCTGCGCACTGCGGCGGCCGCCTACACCGCCAAGCTGGCTTCCATCGATCCCGCCGACTACTCGCGTCGCGGACTGCGCTCCAACGGAGCGGCCTTCACTGTAGAAACCCTGACCCAGTACGCCTGGCATGATGTGATCCACCACCTCTGGGACCTGACCAAGTAGTCCCTCCGCCAGGCAAAAACGAATGGTTTTGGCTGCATGCCGTGGTGGCATGCGGCCAGAACCATGTCTGTTCGATGAGGCTATTGTGAAAGCCTAACCCTCAAGCACCGGGTCGGCTTCGAAGAGCGGGGCGATCAGGTAGCCGATGGCGGTTCCCACGCCGATCTGCAGGGCCAGTGCTCCAGCGGTCACCCACAGGTGCGGGCCGATCTCCGTGAGCCTGCCGATGCCCAGCGAACCGGAGGCCAGCCACGAACCGATCAGGCTCAGTGCCCCGGCGACGATGCCGGTGAAGATCGACAGGCAGGCGGTCGAAGCGCCCAGCGCCAGCGCATTGAACGGGATGCGGCGGGCAAACCAGTCTTCCAGGTGGTTCTCCCCCACCCGCAGGAAGTACCAGCCAGCAACGATGCCTGCCAGCACCGGGATCAGCAGGAACAGCCACTGGTTGGCAGGCTCCCCCGAAGGCAGGGCGGCGAGCATCGGGACCGAGGGCAGCGGGCCCACGGTGGTTTCAAGGGTGGACAGCGTGCTGCCGGTGCCCAAGCTGAATCCGCCGCCGCTGATCCAGGAGAGCACCCAGAACACCGCGTTGGGGATGAAGGCCAGCTGGGTGAGCGTCAGGGCCGCGGAGCCGATGGGCCCGGGACGCAGTTCCTGGGACACGTTGGCCACGTCGGTCCAGTGCAGGCCCAGGGCCAGGGTGAGCAGGATGCCGGAGAGACCTATCGCCGCAATATAGCCGAGGAATCCTGACACCATGACATGCCAGACATAGGATCCGGCCCAGCGCCGGTGCGGGGAGATGCTGCGGATATAGGCGGCAGTGTCCATGCCGACCAGGCGCCCCCAGGACCCTGCCTCGCGCCGGGCTCCGACGATCAGCCCGGCTGCGGCAATGATCAGCGGGATGAAGGTGGCGGACAGGATGTTGACCTGGCCGTAGTCGTTGTTGGACAGGTAGCCGATCCCCGTGCCCAGCACGCCGTAGGCGGCGAACGCTCCGGCAAGCCCCTGCCACAGCTGGTCGGTGTAGGAGGCCCGGGCAATGCGGCGCCCAGCGCGCAGGCAGAACAGGAAGGGCAGCAGGCTCAAGCCCAGAGGCATCAGGGTGAGCCATCCGGTGACGGAGCTGGGGTCCGCTTCGGGGCCGACGTTGAACACCTCGATGGGAACGCCATGGATCAGCAGCCAGATGAAGCCGCCGAACTGCAACATGACTTCAAAGGAGTCCTCGAGGAAGCCTCCGCTGAAGTACACGGCGACCAGCGGCAGGGTAATCAGCGCGAGGCAGAAGACGACGGACTGCAGAATCTCGAAGACGCCCTGCAGCGCAAGGGGCATCGGCCATCCGTTGCGCAGGCGCAGCATCACGGCTCTCATGGGTTTCTTTTCGGGGCTCATCATCTTCCATGGTGCCACCATCGGCGCCGACCGATCATGATTGACGCGCAACGATGGCACCACACCGGCACCCGCCTCCGGCGGGCCGGGCGCTAGTAGCTGTCCGGGGCCTTGCCGGTGGAATCTTCGCTGTAGCTTGCTGCCAGCGCCTCGGTGGAGCGGGCCAGCAGCGCCACGTCGGCGCCCACGCCCACGTACTGGGCTCCGGCTTGAATGTACTTGCGGGCGGTGGCCTGATCAAAGGCATTCACTCCCACGTACTTGCCGGCAGCGCGTGCGGCCTTGATCGACGCCATCACGCCGGCCACCACCTCGGGGTGGTTCTGCTGGCCGATCACGCCCATGGAGGCCGCCAGGTCTGACGGGCCAATGAAGATGCCGTCCAGGCCCTCGGTGGCGAGGATCTCCTCCACGTTCTGAACCGCCTGAGCGGATTCGATCTGCACCATCACGGTGATGGTGTCCCCCGCACGGTTCAGGTAGTCCGGGATGCGGTTCCAGCGCGCCGAGCGGGCCAGCGCCGAACCGACGCCGCGCACTCCCAGCGGCGGGTAGTGGCAGGCGGCTACCGCGGCGGCGGCCTGTTCGGCGTCGTTGACCATGGGGATGATCAGCGACTGCACGCCCAAGTCCAGGAACTGCTTGATGATCACCGGGTCGTTGACCGGAGGGCGGACCACCGGCACCACCGGGTAGCCGCGCACCGCCTGCAGCTGGGCTAGGATGCTGCCCAGGTCATTGGGCGAATGCTCGCCGTCGATGAACAGCCAGTCGAATCCGGCTCCGGCGCAGATTTCCGCGACCAGTGCCGAGCCGGAGCAGACCCAGACGCCCGCCAGCGGCTTGTCGGCGTTCTTCAGCGCGTCTTTCAGCGATGGATCTGGTTCTACTCGAAATGGCATGTCACGGTTCCCAACGCTCCGTAGTCTGCAAAGACCGTGTCGTTTTCGTAGACCCACATTGGGCGGGTGAAGGATCCGGCAAGGATCAGTTCGCCGGCGTTGAGCTTGTCGCCGTGGGCCGCGATCTTGTTGGCCAGCCAGTACACGCCGGCGGCAGGGTGGTTCAGCACGCCGGCGGCCACGCCGGTCTCTTCCACGGTCTGGTTCTTGAACAGGATGCCCGATACCCAGCGCAGGTCCACTGCTTCGGGCTTGACCGGGTTGCCGCCGATCACCATGGCGCCCATGGCCGCGTTGTCGCTGATGGTGTCCACAATGGTGCGGCCTTCCATCTCAATGCGCGAATCCAAGATTTCAAGGGCTGGGATGACGTATTCGGTGGCTTCGAGCACATCGAAGATGTTCGCGTTGGGGCCCTCGATGTCCTTCTTGAGCTTGAAGGCGAGTTCCATCTCGATGCGCGGGTGGGTGTATTCGCTCCACTTCACGGTGCAGCCCGAGTCCAAGACCATGTCGTCGAAGATGATGCCGTAGTCGGGTTCGGTGATGCCGGTGGCCATCTGCATGGCGCGGGAGGTCAGTCCGATCTTGCGTCCTGCCAGCACGCGGCCGTTGGCTTCGGAGCGCTGGCGCCACAGGTTCTGCACCCGGTAGGAGTCCTCGACGGTCATTTCTGGGTAACGCGCGGTCAGGCGGGGTACTGGGGTACGTGTGACTCCAGCCTGGACCAGCTCATCGGCAATTGCCGTGATGGTTTCCTCGGATAGCATCGGCTGCTGCACCTTTCGAACTAGGCTTTTAGCTTCTGAGCGCCGCCGCCATACCGCGGCATCATGGCAGCGCTCACATGTTTTGATGGTATCGAGCTTAGGCAGGCATGGCACATCGTACTAACATTTTCTTTCCCGGATTTCCGCGGGAGTCCGCGCATAAAAAGTCCCGCCGCCGGTAGCCGTTGCAGGCTTCCGGCGCCGGGATCCAGGAAGAGTTGTCCCGCTAGTTGATGCCTGCCCGCACGTTGGCCAGCAGGGCTTCGAAGGGCAGGGAGGTCATGTCGTCGTTGGGGTCGGCCAGGTCGCTGACCGACGGGGCGATCGAGCGGGTGTCGCCCAGGTCTGCATCCGGCGGCAGCTCGCTGTCCACCGAGGCCAGGGAGGCGACAACTTCGCGGGCCACGCGCTTGGTGCGGTCGGCCAAGGTTCCCGATAGCCCCTCGCCGCCGAAGTCTTCGGAGGAGGCGAAGACCGTGGTGGGCATGATCTGGGTGCGCAGGTAGGCGAAGATCGGGCGCATGGCGTAGTCGATGGCCAGCTGGTGGCGGGTGGTTCCGGCGGATGCCGCGAGCACTACCGGCTTGTCCTGCAGCGACTTCGGATCCAGGATGTCGAGGAATGACTTGAACAGCCCCGAGATGGATGCGGTGAACACCGGGGTGACGGCAACCAGGACATCGGAGGCGGCTACGGCGTCGATGACCCGCTGCAGTGCGGGGGCGGCAAAGCCGGTGAGCATATTGTTCGTGATATCGCTGGCATATTCCCGCAGTTCAATGTTGGTGACATCTGCCTGCACGCCGGCGGCCGCCAGCTGGGCTGCGATGCTCTGGCCAAGCTGGCTGCCCAGCAGCGAGGAGCTCGACGGGGTTCCCAGACCGCCACTGATCACTACAACTGACTTGCTCATCGTTCACGCCTTTCTCAACTTTTTATATGCGTATGCATGTATCAACCATGGCCGGCGCGAGACTATTCCCCAGTTTTCAAAAAACTTTCAATGATGTTCCTTCTCATCAAAACTGACGCTTTCTCACCCACTTGATACTTGTCCCATCCAACTTGACAGTTGACTCAGGATCTTGCGACGCGATTCCGAATTGACTAAGAACTTAGTACTGGCGATAAGTTCGAATAGTGCTCACCTTTCCTTCTCAGTCAATCGAGCCCTTACCTTCGATCGACTTTTGTCGAGTCGAATACGTTCTTGACGGAGTGCATCGAGAGATTACCTGTCAAGACATGGTCCGGTTCCCATTTGAAGAATGCACTCAAGTTCGCCACTTTCCCGCTTAGTCTCATAACGGCAACTACTCTGGACATTTGTTACTAAGCTATTCGACGCGACACAGGCCGTAAATCTCATTCCATGTCCGTCGTGCATCGGCATCGTAGGCGGCGCACGGAGAGATGAACGAACGCATGAGCGATGACAGCTACTGCGAATCATCAATGGCTCGTCTGCGTGGTTGATCAAGAGCAATGAGTGACCGCTGGAGACCTCCGAAGGAGAAATAAGCGGTGCTTCAAAAGTCAGCTTAGGCAGCGATGTGGACACACCGGGAGATGAGAATCAAGCCTTTTCGCCCCATAAATTGTCTAATCGTGAAGCATTTTGATATGTATTCATCAATCATTCAGCGCGAGTACAAGGGTTCGATGAGCGATCGTTCCCAGTCGGTGAAGAGACATAATCATGTACATGATTCGTAGTACTGAGTTCAAGGTCTAAATGACATGGGAAATTGTGCCCTGACCTCTCGCGGCAGCTCGTAGTACTTCGATTGCCTATTCGTACCTCGGGATCCTTTGATAGGCAAGCGAATACTGACATGTGAGACTTTTCGGGACTCGTGTCTCTTCATGTAACACAACACGAGTGAATCTTGATGAGGAGCTGATCCGATCGCGCAACGAGCCGCGGCACCCGGCCCATGTGCAGTGGTAATACCGGCAGAGCCGACGAAGTCGCCTATGTCGGTTAGAGATTCAAAGCGGAGATTTCACCTCTCCACGGCCTATCTTCATCGAGAGAAGCTGAGGGGCGTTCGAGTCAGTGCATAGTTACGTTATCCGGAGGTAATCTGCGCTCGGATCAGGTTGATGCTTATTGCCGCTCGCTCCAGTGGGATGCGCTCCTGTTCGATCCGGCGGTGCCCTCGAAGTTGTGGGTCGACGAGACGCAGATACAGCTTTTTCTCGCTCGCACGAAGCCGATCGACAGCTTTCGGATCGCTCGCGACGATCACTCTCCCGCGCTTGTCATGGTTCGTGCCGAAGTGCTCGAACTCGTCGTACGCCTCCACGTCCATGAGTATCGTGTCGATGTCTCTGTCGAAGTCAGCCCGGTATCCGTTGAGGATCTCGAGTCCTTCCTTGTCGATGTCGCCCCAGTAGACGATGACGGGAGCGTTGCGGATCCAGTCGAAAGCGGCCAGTGTCTTACCTCCACTGCCCTGACCCTCGACGCTGATGCCACCGACGATGGCCGGAAAATAGATCGCCGTGTCCTTATTCTCTGAGATGACAACGACTTCGGGCTCGTACGCTGGACGGAACGCGTCTCCGACGGTGGCCGAGTCGTGAAGCCGAAGACCCGACGTCCGGTGCCGAGGATCCAGGTATGTGAAGTGAATGCGCGACGGGTGGTTCGGCAGGACTCCGAGTTCGTCAAGACCAGTGAGTGCTCGCACACCCGCCCCGTGATTCTGCAGCCACTTAGCGTGGACCCCGGGAATCGGAATCTGTCGCGGCGTGACGCCGAGCCGAGAGCGTGACGGGTCAGCAATGAACCAATCGGCAACCGTGAGCAGGAGCTCGAAGTCCGTGTCGTGGTACTCGTCGACCATGCGGACGATCTGCCCAGCATCGGCGACTTCGGGGAACCGAAAACGTACGATCTCAAGGCGTTCGCGCCCACGGGTGAGACGCGTTGGCCAGCCGTCGGCGACGATCGCTGCGGCATGGTCAATCGAGTCAATCCGCGCGTGGGTAGGCACTGCCTGCGTTGTGCCGCCTCGAGCCGCGCGATTCGTGTACTCGAGCGCGACGCCGCGTACGCGAGCCCAGTCTTGCCACTCGACAGTTTTCGCGTGAATCGCGGCGTAGTCATGACGCAGATCGGCGGCCGTCGGCCGACCAAGCGGGAATCTATGAGGAAACGCCTGCTCAACGCCGGAGAGATCCGAGTGCCACCGTGCGATTAGACGGCGGCGAATGTCGATCGTGATGGTCTCAGGCATTTTCATCTGGCATCCTCGGCGTCAGGGGCGTCCTGAAGATCGACAACGAAGGAGTAGCCGCGTTCGTTCTTCGTGACGGTCAGAAGCAGGTCCATGTGCGGCTCCAGCGCCGTGACCTTGTCCAGAGGCGCGCCGATGACAAGCTGGAACCCGAGGTCCTGCCAGGCGCGAACCGACCGTCCGGCGAACTCGCTGTCAGATTTCACGAAGCCTTCGTCGAGGAAGACTGGCGCGAACCTCGGCCGCGAGCGCGTCTCATCGCCGAGCTGGTATCGCAGCGCAGAGCCGACGATGAACGCGACGAGCTCTTGAGTCTCACCACCGGATTTGCCCCCGAGAGAGTCATGGGTAGCGATCTCGCGCCGGTTCGTGATGTCATCGAGAACAACCGCAGTGATGACGACGTGCTGACGCACGTCCAGGTACCGATCGCGTTGCGACGTCGAAGTCCGGCCTTCGGGGATGGCGATGCGCGTCATGAATTCGCGGAGCCTTGTAAACCGAGTCATGATCTGGTGGTCGGACATCTCGAGCGCGAGCCCCGACGACAGCTCTCGCAGCCCCCGGCGGAACTTGATTAGATCATCGCTCTGCAGGCGTCGCGACTTGATCTGCAGCACGCCCTTCCCGCCGAATGGGAGATTCTCGAGGATTCGGTTGATCGGCTTGAGTCGCTCTTCGATGTCCTCGAGGGCGAGGTCGAATGCGTCATTAAGGCCCAGAAGATCATCACTAGACCATGTGGCGAGCTCCCGGCGCCAGCGGTCGCGGCGCTCGTGCAACCCCTCGGAGCGGATCTTATCGAGGATCTCGCGGTAGCCGTCGGCGGATACTGCGGAAGTACCGAGGTTGTGCTCATCCCAACGCGCTTTGTATCCCTCGAACATGCTCTCCATCGAGCTGGTGGCTCGATGGGCGCGCTGCCGGGCAGCGAGGATCTCATCGTTCAACCGCTTGCGCAGAGCGCGCGTGTTCGCGTTAAAGGCCTTGAGGTCCGTAGCGTCCCAGTTGGCAGCGAACAGATCATCCAGATATGCATGCTGCGCGTCGGTGACCGTAGCGGTCTGGGTGACGACGATCTCCTCAACGCCGTCCTGGACCATGTCCTGCTCGGAGACGAGGTCGTCATGCTCTTTGGTAAGCGCTTTGAGCCGTTCCTCGGCGAGCACCCTCACGCGCGTAGCTTCCTTGAACAGCGGATTGATCTGCTCTTCCTCGGCTTCCAGCGCGTCGAGGATCGAGTTCGCTGCGCGCAGCCGATGAATCTCGGCCTCGAGCCCGCGGATTCGCAAATCGAGGCCGAGCCGGTCAATGCTGGCCCACTCGGTGTCCACGACGAATTGGTGTGCGTCACGCTGGAGGCCCAGACTGCTGAGCCTCGTTCGGATGGCCTTGATCTGGCTCTGCACAGCACCGATCTGCGGATCGAGCTCAGCGAGCTGCATCTCGATGTCAGCGAGTCGACGCTCGTTGGAGAAGCCGATGATGTTGCCGTCATTGGACTCGCCGTGCGCTCCACGACTCCCGTTGCGCGTCTGCCCTGATGGGGTGACGCGTGCGCCGGGGCCGCTGAGAGACCCTGAGTCAGGCACGCAGAGGTGGTCAACATTGTCGCCACTCACACGTTTCTGGACCCACGCGGAGAAGGGTGAGTTCTTGAATGCGAGCTTCCCCGAAATATAGTTGGGGTTTCCGCGCCACTCCTGGTGTTCCTCGAGCAGAATGGCATCGTAATTTAGTCGGGGACTGATCCGGAGGCTGTCGATCGCTGCCGAGAACCTGTCGCGAATGCGACTGTCGATGAGAAGCGTGCGCGCGATGCCGCCGAGCGTGTTCTCCACAGCGGTTCGCCAGTGCGCCTCGTCCGGAAGTACGTCGATGAGCTCGGCTACGAACGGCAGCTGGGTCTCGGGATCGAGCCCAGCAGCCTCGGCCATGGCGACTCGAGCGAGGTGCATTCGTTTCGGTACGGCGCTCTTGCGGTTCGCAAGCGAGCGTTTCTCATCGAGGAGTTCGAGCCGACGGCTCGTCAGGGGCGCGAGTTTGAGCTGGGCGGCGTCCTCCTCTGCATGGAGCGCTCGTTCGCGCTCCTCGAATAGCGCAAGGAATTCGGCGGAGTCATACTGCGCTTTGACGAACTGCTCGGCGGACTCAGGTACGACGAGGTCGATTTTTTCCGTGCGGGTCTGGAATCTGAGGAAGGCCATATGGACTTGCTCCTGGCTGCGTTCGAGCCGGGCAATCTCTTGCTTGCGCTTATCAATGGCCTCGCCGCCGTTGCTGCGCTTCTCCTCCCCGATCTGGGCGAGCCTCTCTTCGTACTGGGACTGTTCGGCCTTCGCTTTGAGGAGCTTGGACGAGACGCTGCCGTGCTCGGTTCGGTTCTTGTCCACGGCCGCGTCGAGTAGCGCACGTTCAGTCCGCAGCCGCCACAGTCGGAAGGGCGAGGGGCCTTCGAGGTCCGCACCAAATTGGCTGATGAAATGCTCCGTTGCCTCTGCATCCGTCAGCTCTTTCTGCAGTTCAGGAAGGCGCGCCAGTGCTTTTTCTTTGTTCGCGGCATCAACCATCTTGGTGTAGGAGGCCTCGAGGTCGGAAAAGTGCATGAGCGCGGTGTCGGCTGCCTCGTATGTGATCGGCTGTTCAAGCACCATGGTCTTGTACAGTCCATCGACGCGCTTGACCTCCATGCCGGCCTGGACACGGGCGAGCAGGCGCATAGCCTTCCGTCCACCGTCTCCTCCGCCGATGTCTAGACGGGTGTGGATGGTGGCCTCGAATTCACGGAACGTGTTAAAGGTCGTCAACCCGGGGATGCTGGTCTTGAGCGCGCGCTTCTCGAAACGTGCGGTTGCCAACGGCTCTAGACGTGAGATGTCGAAATAACCTTCGAAGGCCGCATAGGTCGTGGTGACGTCAGAGGTCACGCTCGCACCGGACTTCGCGAAGTAGAAGCGCGCGACTGTGTAGCGACGGCCACCGTCGTTGACGAACGTCCCGGCCAGTGCTCCCCAAATCGGCTCGCCGTCACCGCCGCGCAAGACCTGATCTCTCATCTCGCCCGTGCCGTCCACGCTGTTGGCGTCCATCTTGCCTCGCAGGTAGCTCAGCAGGTTGCGCTGATCAGCTGAGCGGGCGCGTCCACCTGCGTCGTTGGACGCACCATTGAACGGGATGTCCGAGGGCATCATCAATGCGAGGTACGCGTCGAGCACTGTGGACTTGCCAGTACCGCTCGCGCCGGACATCAGTGTAGAGCCGGGTGAAAACTTCACCTCATGCCGCCCGTGGAACCCGCCCCAGTTCGCCATCTGGAGCGACTCTATGCGCCACTGCGCATGATCGGGGACAGGCGCAGTCTGAATGGGAATCACTATATCGAGCGTCATTCTCTCTCCTCCATCTCGAACAATTGATCGGGCCTGTCATCGCCGTCGAGTGCGTCGTCATCCCGCTCGCCGACATCGGTACTGTTCTGCGTCATGAACCACGCCAGCAGCGCACGGAGCTTCTCGATCGGCATGAGCACTTCGATAATCGGCGAGATCCGGAACCGATCCGGGTCGCCGGTCTTCAGGAGCACACCCGCCGTGTTCAGGTTCTCGATTGCTTTGTCCGCTCGCTTCTGATCCATGGCGCGGTCCGTCGCGTGCTCCGGCCTTTGACCTGCCACCTCGTCAAGCAGGCTCTGCCGGTCCACGAACACAGCGTCGTCGTTCTCCTGGCGCTGCGCGAAAAACCGCTGTCGGAGATGCATCATGACGATGGTCTCCTCTTTCTGGTGTGCGAGGTCGTTCAGCAGCGACGGCAGCCGGTCTCCGGTCTCAGTGCGAGCCTGACGCTTGAATGCCACCTGGTACCCACGGTCGATGTGCAGCTCGAGGTACAGGTCATTGAGGCGACTCTTAATGAGGTCCTGGTCAGCGACGAGCGTCGCCCACTGCTCGGGATGCCGATCAGCGGAGATGTACCGCTGCTTCAGTAGCGCGTGCAAACAGCGGCGCTGCTCTGGGTAGAGCGTGCCGGTGTCGCCCTCGAACATCGCCAGGCTCACTTCCTCGCCCTCGTCTTCAAGGTTCGGTGCGGGCTCGTCGAGGGCGTCGAGGAATCTGAGCGCGTCCTCACCAGTGCCATCGTCCGCATTATCACGAAGAATGTCGGTCAACTGTGTGCTCCTTCGTCACTGACGTCGGTTGTTGTCTGTATGGCTGTTGACGGCATGTGGAATCGGCGGGTGCTTCCATCCGGACGCACGGCCAGGACCTCCTCCCGCAGCGCAGGGTCAATCTCGGCCCCGATACGGGTGAATAGGTGCAGCAGCCCAAGGACTTCGACTGGGCGGCGCAGATCAACGGGCAGGTCGTTGAACACCGTTGCCACAGATTCGAGATCGCCCGTGCTTAGCTTCGCCTCGATGTGCTCGCCCAACTGATCGAGAGAAGGCCCACCCTGCTTACGGATTTCGTCCAGCGAGAGCGCCGCAGGCGCTTGGCTAGACACGTCCTCGAGCGGTGCAGGTGCTCGTTCACTGTCGGGATCGAAGGTGCGGAACCGAAGCGCGGCGATGTCTAAGGCCGGCGGAATGATCTCAACGTCCACCCGGTCTCGTGCTCGGGCCGACTGCATCCACATGCGCATCTCGCGGTCGATGCCTTTGAGCGCCACGTCAAGCTCTCGGTTGCGGACGTGGTCATAGTTCTCGATATATTCGCGAAGGGTGGCGCTCGCTCGATGGCGCTGCTCCAAGACGTCGTCCCTTCCACGGCGGATCACGTTCACGGCCGTCCGCAATTGACGCGTCTCGTCGGGCAGGAGCATCCCCGCCAGCGGGTGCGCCAGGATCCGCTCAAGATCGTCGCGCAGGCTCATCAGCCAGTCGCGATTGCGCAACAACTCCGTCGCACCCTCAAACGCCCGGCCTTCCGGAGTCGAGGACAGCAGCATGGCCGACTGCTCGAGGTAGTCATCAACGACTTCGCCGATCGGGCGCTCCTCCTCGCGGAACTTCTTCGCGATGGCCCGGTGCATGTCGCGGACGGCTTCTTCGACGCGGCGAAAGTCCGACGGCAAGCCGTCGAGCTCGCGCAGCACATTCGAAAATTGTTCCGTCAGCTCTGACTCGGTCACCTGCGGCATTTCACCACCCGAGTCCAGGCGCTCGTACTCGCCCTGCAGACGGGCTATCTCCTCAGCTAACCGGCGCTTGTGTTCCTCGCGGTCCGGGTTCGCGGCCAAGGCGGCTTCGGAGATGACGCGGCGCATGGTCTCGATGCGCGACAGGGAGACATTCAGCTGCGTCCGCGTGGCCCGTGTGACATATTCGAGAGCTTGCTTGGCATCGCCGGTCAGCTGGTACGTCTCCTCGCTCTGGCCAGGGTCGCGGTAAAGCCAGCGCTCGCGCACCCACTGCATGGCCAGCGTCTTCCCTGTGCAGTCCTTCGCGACATCGTACCCACCGGCGCGCAGCTCATCGAGCAAAGCGTCGACGACGGTGTGGAACTGCTCGACCGAGACTTGCTGCGCGTCCTCGGGAAAGGCGTTGGCGAACAATGGCAGTGCGATGCTGGCGGACTTGCGGTCCAACAACTTCAGGGTTGGCGTGTTTAGGGCAGCCTCGATTCGGGCCACGTCACCTTCGATCCTGCTCGCCATTGTGCCCTCTCCATTGCCGTGATCTCCCAGGCCATGCACACGCTGAGCGTAGCAGGTGCTACTGACATTACGAGATATGCCGATGCTCCGCTGCTTCCAAAGAGTGGGAGAAGTGCATGGGTGCTTCTTGCGTCACGTCGACGTCGCACCCAACGGAACAGATCGCTTGCCACTAGCCAGTTCGAGTATGTACCTAATAGCACTAGTCATATGGTCAATAAGAGACGGCTACGAAAGAAAAATGCGGATGTTTCGAAAGCTATCCTCTGACGTGGTGCGGACGAAAAGTCGTGCACGAAGCTCGGCAATACTTATGAGTCTCAGAATGTGAATCCGCATTTTTGGCAATATGCAATTACTGCCAACCTAGTTGAGGCAATGACCGAATCTCGGATTGTCTTGGAAGCCCGTAATTCCACTGTCGATGCGTCTCACGTACTTTCATGTTTGATGCCACAGGACAAAAGATTATCCAGCAATGACTTTTCACTATTGTGACGATCGCTAAGTTCTTGATAACCTGTGCGTCATGAGCACAGAGCAGTCAGCAGCAAATCAGCGCGACATCGAAGAAGGCGTCCGCACAGACTTCCGCAACACCATGTCCTACGGAAGCTACCTGGACCTTGAACGCATCCTCTCCGCGCAGCATCCGGTCAGCAATCCGGAGCACCACGACGAGATGCTGTTCATCATCCAGCACCAGACCTCCGAGCTGTGGCTGAAGCTGATGTTGCATGAGCTCGTCGAAGCCCGCCGCCTGCTCGATGCAGACGACATCGGCAAGGCGCTGAAGTGCCTGGCCCGCGTCAAGCACATCCAGAAGACCCTGACCGAGCAGTGGTCGGTGCTGGCCACCCTGACCCCGCGCGAGTACGCACAGTTCCGCGGCTTCCTCGGCTCGGCCTCGGGCTTCCAGTCCTTCCAGTACCGTGCCGTGGAATTCATCCTGGGCAACAAGCATGCAGGCATGCTCAAGGTGCACCAGGCAGACCCCAAGGCCCACGAGCTGCTGGAAAACTTGCTGCATGAGCCGACCCTCTATGACGCGTTCCTGGCGGCGTTGGCGCGCAACGGCTACGACATCCCGGCAGAGATCTTGAACCGCGACGTGACCAAGCCATGGAGCTTCCAAGAATCCCTGATCCCGGTCTTCAAGAAGATCTACGAATCGGAAGACACTCTGTGGAGCCTCTACCAGGCCTGCGAGGACCTGGTGGACGTGGAAGACAACTTCCAGGCCTGGCGCTTCCGCCACCTGCGCGTCGTGCAGCGCACCATCGGCTTCAAGCGCGGCACCGGCGGATCCTCGGGCGTCGACTTCCTCAAGCGCGCGCTGGACCTGACCTTCTTCCCCGAGCTCTTCGCGGTGCGCACCGAAATTGGCAGCTAGCAGCCAGCTCGGGGCATTCACCCTCGATGACTTCGAGGCCCGCAGCGGCAGCGCGACGTCGATCATCCGCACGATTGCAGGCCTCTATATAAGGCACGAATCAACACCGGTTGCGCGTGGCAAGGTCCTGGACCTGGCCGGCGCCGCCGGTGTCTCGGCACCCGCCGCGCAGACCGCGGTTTCCCGGCTGATCGACAAGTCGATCCTGGAAAACACCGACGAGTCGCGGCTTCGAGTTCCCGAAGCCGCCCAGGCAATGTTCGCCCGCGGCAACCGGCGCATCTTCACACCCCGGCAAATGCGCGACGAGGACCAGTGGTGTCTTGCCGCCTATTCGCTGCCCGAATCCATGCGCCCGGTGCGGCACCAGCTGCGCAAGCACTTCGGACAGCTAGGCGGCGGGCTCGCTGCCGCCGGACTCTGGATCTTCCCCGCCTACCTGCATGAGGAAGTCCTGCAGATCCTCACGGCGCTCCAAGTGCGCGCCCATGCCACTGTCTTCATCGCCCAGACTCACGACTTCCCCAGCACACCAGCCGAGGCGGCCAAAGCCTGGTGGGACTTGGACCGGCTGGAAGCACTGCACCACAGCTTCTTGGCACATGCAGAACAGCTGCCCGAAGCAGATACCGACGAGATGGCCTATCGAAACTACGTCTTGATGATCGATGCCTGGCGCACCCTGCCCTACCTCGACCCGGGCCTGCCGCCCATGATGCTTCCGGAGCACTGGCCGGGAACCAGCAGCAGGCGCCGCTTTGCCGAACTGAGCGAAGCGCTGGAACACAGGGCCTCGCACTTCGCCAGCCGGCTGCTGCGCGCCTAGGGCCACGCGGGAGCGTCTTTCGCATACTCCCGCGGGGCACACCGGTAGTCCATCACGCGCCCGTTGCGTTCGAAGGGCGGCAGTGCATACTCCAGGCGGCCGTGGGCGCTGAGGCAGCTTCCCATCGATGGCTCGCGCAGCTCGTGCACGGGTGCCGCCGGGGCGCCGAAGTCATAGAGCGCCTGCGCCGTGCGGGCCAGCGAAAATTCAACGTGTCCGCCCAGCCCCAGATGCCTGCGCCCATGAAGCAGCGAAATCACCGCGGCAGCCATCCCGTAGCCTGTGGCATGATCCAGGGCCTGCACCGGCAGCGCCCCTGGTGTGCCGTCTGGGCCCCGGTAGTCATGGGCGATGCCGCTTGCCGCCTGGACAATGCTGTCAAAGCCCCGGCGCTGCGCCCATGGTCCGGCAGTGCCCCAGGCGCTCAATGTTGCGACAACCAGCTGCGGGTAGCGCTCGCGCAGCTGGTCCAGTTCTAGGCCAAAGCGGGCAAGGGCCCCTGGCCGGTACCCCATGATGAGCACATCGGCGAGTTCGAGCAGCTGGTGGAGGACGGCCAAGGCCTCGCGTGCGCCGAAGTCCAGCTGTGCGCTGTATTTCCCAAATCCGGTATCCAGATGCTGGTCCAGAAGCTCTGGAGTGGCGGGCGGGTCGATGCGCAGCACCTCAGCGCCCAGCA
The DNA here is from genome assembly GCF_006539925.1 of Glutamicibacter uratoxydans. Lineage (GTDB taxonomy): Bacteria > Actinomycetota > Actinomycetes > Actinomycetales > Micrococcaceae > Glutamicibacter > Glutamicibacter uratoxydans. The sequence continues at coordinate 136,931 of NZ_BJNY01000005.1, forward strand.
GCGCCAAAGTCCGCGCAGCCACCGGGCCGGCAATCACTCGCGTCAGGTCCAGAATACGGATGCCGTCTAACGGCTTGGACAGGTCAGTCCCCTGCGGGCCTCGGACCGGTCCGTCAAGTTCATGGCACGTGAACTCGGCCCAGTGCTTCGATCGACTGTGCGCGGCAGGATCGCTTGACGTCCAGTGCTCGCGGGTATTAACCGCCGCGGCCACCCCGCCGGACGCTGCAATGAGCTCCTGGGCAGCCACCGCATCCAGCTCTCGCAGCGCCTGAGTAACTTGTTTCGGGTCTGAAATCTCCAGGGCGCGCAGCAGCGCCCGCTCATGGTGCGGGTAGTTGGCATGGGTCCGCAGCCAGCCGTCACGCGTCTGGAAGAATCGCGACAGCGGCGCAAACGCCGACGCAGCGCGCCCATCTATGCAAAGCTGCTTGGGCGAGTCAAAGGCGGCCGCCACTTGGTTTGCCCCTGCGGCACGGATCAAGCTGTCGGGCTCCCATTGAGCCAGCGCCCTGGACACCAGCTTCACCGAATCTATTGCAAGCGCTTCAACGTTCAGCGGCCCTGCCCACCAGCAGGTCGATTCCGCAGAATCGGCGGGTGACCCGCTAAGCAGCCCAGCGGCGTAGAATCCCGAGGCCAGGATACAGTCTCTGTCCATGGCCAGAGCGGAAAGCGATTGCGCATTCATGGCTGTAGCCTACAACCGGGTGCTGTCAGATTCTGCTTAACGGCGAAGATCCTCCGCATGGCCCAAGGCCACGGGGAGGATCTTCACAATGTCTTGCGACCGGACGTGCCTACAAAATTACTTGGTAGGAACGTTCAGGGTCTGGCCAACCATGATCAGGTCAGGGTTGCTCAGCTGGTCGGTGTTCAGCTCGAACAGTCCGCGCCAGTCCTGGATGCCCAGCTTCTGAGCAATCTTGAACAGGGTGTCGCCGGACTTGACGGTGTAGTTCTTGCCCGAATCGGTGACGTTCACGTTGTAGCTGATCTTTGCAGGTGCCTTAGCAACGTGCTTGCCGCTGGCAGCTGGTGCTACCGACTTGACCGACTTGGCTGGAGCAGCGCTGCGGACCGAGGTGCGCACGTAGTCGTTCGAGTACGACTTTGCAGCCTTCTTGGTGGTCTGAGTCGAGTAGGACTTCTTTGCGTACGAGGTCGACTTCTTCGCGGTCGAAGTGGTCGAGGTGCCCTTTGGCGAGCCGCTGATGCCCAGCTTGGCGGTGCAAGCAGGCCATGCGCCCCAGCCCTGGCTCTGCTGAACCTTGGTTGCTACGCGAATCTGCTCAGCCTTCGAGGCGTTGTGTGCCGAGCCCTGGCCGCCGTATGCACGCCAGGTCGATGGCGAGAACTGCAGGCCGCCGGAGTAGCCGTTGCCGGTGTTGATGGACCAGTTGCCGCCGGACTCGCACTGAGCCAGCTTGTCCCAGGTGCTTGAAGCGGATGCTGGAGCAGTGGTGGCAACCATTGCGCCGCCTGCTACTGCGAAAGCTGCAAGGGTGGCGCCGCCGCGGCGGATAATCTTCTTAGTCTTCTGCTGGATCATAATTCTCCAGTGCTCTTTCGACACTCAGGCCTTCCTAGGCCATCCTTGTGCACCGCTCAGCGTCGCATTTCGACGTTGATGAAATACTGCCCTGGCGAGCGGTCGGAAAGTCCCGGCAGTACCTGTTTCCCCATAACACCGCGAGTGTTATCGAAACGTTACAAAAGACTGTAGCCCACACCCCCGCACCCTCCGCAACTCAGGAATCTCTCAGAAACAGCGTAATCACAGGTCATTCCGCGCTAAAAAAAATTTAAATTCATCCTCCGTGACCCACTTCCGAAGGCCTCCAAAGCACGAAACACCCCAAAATGTTACGTTTCGGAGATGGTTCCAGCCTGCCTAAATGTGATATAGGTTCCACTCACTCGAGATGACGAAATCTTCCAAGGTTAGAACGGGACAGACGGCGATGAGCAGCTTCCTGTTGACGTTCACCCGGTGAACCACGCACTGCCCGCAGACAATACGGCAGCAGCGGCGCCCGCATCGAAGAAAAACTGCTCTTAGTTGAGCGTTCTCCCATGCAGTTAGCAGTGTTTCGGTAGTCTGAACCAAGGACCTATATCAATTGCCCTTCCGCGGGTAGCAGGAGAATACTGATGCCCAACATCCACAGGCTGAAGAAGCAGCGAATATGGGAAGCGGTGACATGCTTCCCGCGGGCGGCCCGCGAGTTCTTCAGAAACGACGGACTGGATACGGCCGCGTCGCTGACCTTCTTCATGGTCTTGGCGCTCTTCCCCGGGCTACTTGCCCTCATTTCCCTGCTGACATTCGCCGGCGCCAGCGAATCGGGCACCCGGTGGATCTTGGAAGTACTGCAGCTGGCGCTGGCTCCCAACGGAGAAGCGCTAACCGGCGAGTCCAAAGAGCTGATGGACATCGCCGAACAGTTCTTGGACACGCTCGCAGCCAACGCGTCGGGCACTACATTGGCCATTGTCTTAGGTTCCATCGGTGCGCTGTGGAGCACCTCGGCCTATGTCGTGGCCTTCGGGCGCGCGCTGAACAGGCTGTACGGTGTCCGCGAAGGGCGCCCGCAGTGGAAGCGCCGCCCTCAGATGTTCCTGATCACCGTCATCATCATGGTTTTGGCAGTGGTGTCCATGGCGTTGTTTATCGCAACAGGGACCGTCGCCCAAGGCCTTGGCAACATCCTGGGACTAGGCGACAGCTTCGTCACGATTTGGAACTGGGGCAAGCCGCCCGCGTTGCTCGTGGTCTTCCTACTCATCTTGGCGCTGCTCTACTACTACACGCCGAACGTCAAGCGCCCGAAATTCCAGTGGTTCTCCCCCGGCACAGTGACTGCCATCTGTGCTCTCGGCCTGTCATCGCTCGGCTTCAGCATCTACCTCAGCCGCTTCGCCACCTACTCGGCCACCTACGGAACCATCGGCGGACTCATCGTCCTGGTGCTGGCCAGCTGGCTGGGGAATATTGCGCTGATCATGGGAGCGCTGGTCGATATAGAGTTCATCCGGCTCAAGCAGCTGCGCACCGGCATGCCCTCAGCAGAAGAGGTGCAGCTGCCCCTGCGCGATTCGACGCTGATCGCGAAAAAGAATCTCTCCAACTACAAAGACCTCGTCCAAGCCCAGGAGATCAGGCTGCGGCACGGCGGGGACCCGCTGCAGGACATGGCCGTTGATCCGCGGGCCGCAATCCGTCCTAAAACCAAGGTCTTCCCGATAATCCTGGCGAGCGCTGCGACGTGGGCGGTGACGCGCTGGTCTTCTCGAAGAGGACTAGGCCGACGCAGAGGCGAGCGCGACTAGGCTCGTCCCTGCCCACCACAGGCACAGCCCACCGAGCACCAGCATGAGCAGCAGCCACAGTGAAGCAAAGGTGCCGGTCGATTCTGCAATGAGGTAGGCATCGGACTGGCGCAGGTCCCGCCGGCGCGTAGTGTGCACAGCCAGCAATTTGATGAAGTCCCTGATCCCCGAGCAGAGCAGGAATCCTGCTATTAACAACGCAAGGTAAAGGTAGGCGTTCACCGGGGCGAAAAACACCACGGCAAGAGCACCGGCGGCGCTGATCAAACAGACAAGCACAGCAGGCCAGTTCCGGGCGAAGAACAGCGCCAAGACAAAGAACAGCGCGAAAATTCCCAAGGCCCTGCCGGCAAAACCTGCAGAAATGGCCCACAGCATCACCGCGGAAACGAACAGCGGGGCCGGGTAGCCGAACAGGCCGGAGAAGATCACCGAGAACTTTCCGCGCCCGCGGCTGACCACCTCGCCCGAATGGTCCCAGCCCAAACGCAGGCCCATGACAAAGCGCCCGGTGAGCATCGCCGAAATAATGTGCCCCATTTCGTGGATCAGCGTCGAATACAACCCGGTGATGCGCCAGACTTGAGGCGGAACGACCAGCAGCAGAACGATTCCGGCAACGATGGCCCACTGCCATCCGGTCAAGTTCGATTCAACCGGTTGCCAGAGCCGCTGCCATGACTCACCAATATCAAGGTTCACGCTCAAACTCCTGCCCGGGCCTTAGTTACTGACTGCTCTTCTTTGTATTCTTCCAAAGCCGCTTCCGGTTCCGTTCCGCGCCACCGGGCTTTGCACGCTTTCTAGGAATTGTCACAGTATCCAGGCCTACGATGAGAGCAAGAAATACAACACATCACTGTGGAGGTCCCCTGTGTCCCGTTTAAGTTCAACCGCCGTAGCAGCCACCGGATTGATCGGCGGCTTTGCCACCGGACAGGCAACCAAGAAGCGCCCGCTGGCAGGCGTGGTCTTGGCGGCCGCTGGTGCAGGAGCATTCATGCTGTGGAAGAAGGATGCAGGCACCGGCAAGGCCATTGCTTTGACTTCCGCCTACCTCGGCGGTTTTGGCGCATCGCATCCTTTCGCTAAGAAGATCGGCGCGTGGCCTGCAGTCAACACCGTCACCGCAGGAGTGGCAGTGCTGTCGCTGATCTTGGGCGGCAAGAAGAAGTCCAAGGACGCCTAGGAGTTTTATTCTCCGCTTTGTCGGGGCCGGGTGCTACGTTGACTAGGTCAGGACCAGTCAGCGAAAGGCACCGGGCCCCGTGTTCTTTTTAAACGATCATTTCGTCTTCTCGGCCAGCGATCTTTCGATCGCTGTTGAATGCCAGTACCAATCCCTGTTTATTCTGGATGTCCGTTTGGGCCGCCGGCAGAAGCCAGAGAATGTTGTCGACGAAATGCTCGCCCGCACCGCCGAGCTCGGAGACATCCACGAACACAACGTTCTGGCTGAACTGATCAAGACCTACGGCGAGTATGATCCGGCCACCGGCACCGGCGTCAAGCAATTCCATGACCGCCCGCAGATGAACGAAGCGGCGCTGCGGGCCGCCCATGATCAGACCATCGCCACGCTGCGCAGCGGCGCGGACGTCATTTTCCAGGCAACGTTCTTTGACGGCAGCTTCGTCGGCTTCGCCGATTTCCTGGTCAGGCAGGACGACGGTTCCTGGGCCGTGTGGGATACGAAGCTCGCACGCCATGCAAGGGTCAGCGCGCTGCTGCAGGTCGCCGCCTATGCCGACCAGATGATGGCCGAAGGCATCCGCGTACACCCGACGACCACGCTGGTTCTGGGCGACGGCACCCATTCCGAGCACCGGATCGACGAAATCCTGCCGGTCTACCGTGCACAGCGCAAGCTGTTTTTGTCCATGGTTTCTGAGCACCAGCGCTCCGGGCAGCCGGTGGCCTGGGACTCTGATGTTCTGCGGTTGTGCGGGCGCTGCGAACTGTGCGCCCTGCAGGTAGAGGAAACCCGGGATGTCCTCATGGTGGCGGGCATGTCCATGGTGCAGCGGGAGAAGCTGCGCCGCGAGGGAGTCTTCACCATCGACCAGCTGGCCGCGCTGGAGGCAAAGGACGGCACTGCGCTGGCTCGCAGCATCGACCAGGCGCGCATGCAGCTGGGCCTGGGCAAGGTCGACGGCAAGGTGCACGACGTGTCCTACCGGGTGAAGGATTCGCAGACCATCTCGCTGCTGCCGGCCCCAGACCAAGGGGATATCTTCTTTGATTTCGAAGGCGACCCGCTCTACCAAGAACCCGTCGACGGGTCATGGGGCTTGGAATATCTTTTCGGCGTCATTGAACATGACACCGGCGAACCGGTCTTCCGCCCGTTCTGGGCCCACAGCCGCGCCGGCGAGCGCCAGGCATTCCTCGATTTCATCGCCTATGTGCAGGAACGCCGCGCGCGCTTCCCGCAGATGAAGATCTACCACTATGCGGCCTATGAGAAGAGCGCGCTGCGCAGGCTGTCCCAGGTGCACATTGCCGGCGAGGACGAGGTGGATCAGTGGCTGCGCGAGAACCTGCTGGTCGACCTGTATGAGACGGTGCGCAACTCCCTGGTGGTCTCTACCCGCTCCTACTCTATTAAGAAGCTTGAGCCCCTCTATATGGGCGAGCACCTGCGTTCGGGAGACGTCACCGATGCCGGCGCTTCGGTGGTCGCCTATGCCCACTACATGCAGGCAGTCGCCGCAGGCGATGCCCCGCTGGCAGAGCAGGTGTTGAAGTCCATTGCCGACTACAACGAGTACGACTGCCTCTCCACCTTGCGCCTGCGCGACTGGCTGCTGTCATTGCCCAACGTGCAGCCGCGGACCCTGCCGGACATGCCGCCCGAACAGCAGCCGGACAACGCCTATGAACCGAGCGCCGAGGAAGTGCGGCTGCAGGACTATCTTGCGGCGCTGCCAGCTGGCGTCGCACTGAGCGATGACGACAAGGCCATTGCCATGGTCGCCGCCGCCACCGGCTACAACCGCCGGGAAAAGAAGCAGTTCTGGTGGGAGCACTTCGACCGCTTGAGCGCGCCCATGGAGGACTGGTCGGAAGTGCGCGGGGTCTTCTCCGTATCCTCTGCCGAGGTCCTTGAAGACTGGCACAAGGCGACCGAGCGGGCTAGGACGTTCACCAGGATCACCAAGCTGTACGGCACGCTCGCCGAAGGCTCCCTCTACTCCCCCGGCGCCGCGGTCTTCGCCATGTTCGCGGCCCCGCTGCCCGAGGGCATGGAAACCGACGATGCAGCCCTGCGCGGCGGCGCCTTCAACGCCACCATTGTGGAACTGGGCGAGGGCTGCGTCAGCATTGCCGAAAAGTCCAGCGGCAAGATCCCGCCTTATGGGTCCTTCCCTGTGGCGCTGACTCCGGACAAGCCAATCCCCACCAAGAGCATCGACGACGCCCTGGCGGAGGTTGCCCAGCAGGTCGGATCCATGGTGCCGCGACTGCCGGCCAGCGCAGGCATCGACATCCTGCGCCGAATCCCGCCGCGGCTGAAAACACTCCCGGCACCGGCCGAACCGCAGCAGGCCAACGGGGATCTACAGGTGTATCCGGCGGTGGTGCAGACCCTCAAGGATCTGGATAATTCATATCTTGCGGTGCAGGGCCCTCCGGGCACCGGCAAAACCTATGTGGCCTCCCATGTGATCCGCGAGCTGATCGAACACGGTTGGAAAATCGGCGTGGTCGCCCAGTCCCACGCGGTGGTTGAAAACGTTTTGAACAAGGCAATCGCTGCCGGCGTGGATCCAGAACTGGTGGCCAAGGAGGTCAAGCACAAGAACCCGGTGCCGTGGCTGGGCCGGGACAAAGATGCCGTCTCGCAGCTGCTGGGCTCTTCCGGTGGCGCCTTGATCGGAGGCACCGCATGGACCTTGACCGGCTCCACCGTGCCGGCAGGCAGCCTGGACCTGCTGGTCATCGACGAAGCCGGGCAGTTCTCGCTGGCCAATACGCTGGCGGTCTCCCGCGCCGCCCGCAACCTGCTGCTGCTCGGCGACCCGCAGCAGCTGCCTCAGGTCACCCAGGGTTCGCACCCTCAGCCCATTGACGAGTCGGCGCTGGGCTGGCTGTCCCACGGGCTGCCGGTGCTGCCCCGCGAGCTGGGCTATTTCCTGGGCACGTCATGGCGGATGCACCCTGCACTGTGCGCCAAGGTGTCAGCCTTGAGCTACGACCACCAGCTGTTCTCCGCGGACGCCGCCGGTACCAGGTCTCTGGAGCAGAGTACGCCGGGTGTTGAAACCAGCTTTGTGGAGCACCGGGGCAATACCGTCAGCAGCGTCGAAGAAGCCCATGAAGTGGTTCGCCTGGTCCGCGCGCATCTTGGAACCCTGTGGCATCCGGGAGGCGGCGCCGAGCCGCGCTCCCTGCGGCAGGAGGATGTGCTGGTGGTCGCTGCCTACAACGCACAGGTGAACCTGGTCCGCGAAGTGCTGCAGGAGCAGGGCTTGGAGGAGGTCAAGGTCGGCACCGTGGACAAGTTCCAGGGGCAGGAGGCTCCGCTGGTGCTGGTGACCATGGCCTGCTCCAGCGCCGCCGATGCCTCGCGCGGCATCGACTTCCTGCTCAACCGCAACCGCATCAATGTGGCGATCTCCCGCGGCCAGTGGAAGGCGATGATCGTGCGCAGCGAGCGGCTGACCGACTTCCTGCCTTCCAGCCCTGCCGTGCTCTCGCAGCTCGGAGCGTTCATGGCGCTCTAGGGCGGCCGGCACCGCCTAGCGGGCTGGGTCGATGACCTTGTCTACATCGAAGAACTCGGACAGCACCGGGCGGTCGCCGCGCTTCTCCTTGGCGAACTGCAGTCCGTCGACATTGATGCGCATCTGGCGCTGGTAGTCGTCGGTCTGCTGCATCCATGCGTGGGTGGTGCCGTCAACGCCGTAGAAGTACTTGAAGCCCTGGTCCAGCAGGAACTTGTACTTGGCTCCGGAATAGTGCCCGACCCGCGCAATGTCCGATCCGAAGGGGTAGATGAACTGGTCGGTTTTGCCGACGATCGGTTCGACTTCCTTCTTCCACAGCTTCATGTCGCTCTTGAAGCGCTTCATGTCCACCGTTCCGGTGGAGATGTGGCCCCAGGAGTGCGAGGCGAAGACCCAGCCTTCTTCCTTCATCGCGTCGGCCACCTTGGTGGCGGCCGCCTGGTCCTTCTTCAGGTTCTTGTTCTCCGGGTACTGGCTGGCAGAGGTCCGGTAGCCGAATTCACCGTTGTACCCGGTCATCGCCAGCAGGCCGCGCGCGCCGCGGTAGGAGAAGTCCGGGTGCTCGTCGATGAAGTCGTCCACCATGGTGCTCACGTCATAGGCTCCGACATGCTTCTTGCCGGAGGCGTCGGTGTATTCGTTGCGGACCTTGCCGTCCTTGTCCACGATCAGCCGGGTCGCGAAGCCGTCGCCCTTCATGTATTCGTAGTAGCTGACGTCGTCCACCGAGAGCACCAGCGGCTTTTTGTCCTTGGGCAGCATGATCTTGCGGTATTCCATGTCGCCCTTTTTATTGGGGCGGGCGAAGTCTGTGGGGTTGACCAGGATGTAGCCGCGGGCATAGAGCGAATCGAGGATCTTCGCGAATTCCTTCTGCGTGACCATGTAGTCCTTGTACCCCTGGGCTTGGGCGTCGGAGTCGAAGGCCCTGTCGGTGTCGATGACCAGCGAGTGGAAGAACAGGTGCGGGATCTGCGCCGGCTCGTCCCAGGCCTTCAGCTGGGCCTTTTCATCTTCCAGCCCGGAGACCATCTTGTTCAGCGCTTCGCTCTGATCCGACTTGGCCAGCTTGATGGCGGCGTCGTAGTCGAAGCCGTCGGCAAGCCTGTTGATCTCGTCCTTGACCTTGTCGACACGGGCTTGTTCCTTCGCCGAGGCCTGGGCCGCCGCAGAGCTTTCAGCCGCCGCGTCGGGGTTGGCTTGCTCACTACTGCATCCGGCCAGCGCAAGAACCAGCAGCGACGCCGCTGCCAACCGTGTGAACCTCATGTCCCGGGACCTCCGTGTGAGTTTTGGCGAATTTCCGCCTAAAAATGGTGTGGTCACTGTGTTGTTTAGACACTACACAGTTGCCCATGGCGGGCACACCCAACACGGCGAAAGATGCAGAACCTATACCGAACTGACACTTGCCGTGGAGTATTCACACATTTTTCGCCTAGCGCGATGATCTAGAATTGCTTAGTTAGGCGTCACGAAGATCAAGGAAACGAATGCAGCCCTCGCACCGCGCGAATAGCCTGTGGATCCAGTCCCAGCAGTTCAGAAGCTCGGCAGCGTACCGGCTGATCACCTCGCAGCCCTGGGCCGTGGGATTCATCCGCGCAGAATTCACCGCAGACCGCCCGCGCATCGCCTTGGAATTGTTCCATGCTTCCCTTGATTCATTTCTGAAATCCGCACGCCAAAGCGACGAGCAGATCCCTGCCAGCTATGCGGCGCAGGATGTCGCCGAATCATGGGTCAAGCAAGGCATCCTGGCACGCCCGCTGATCGACGGGCGGTTCGTCTATGAACCCAGCGCCCAGACCCTGCGGACCCTTCGCTTCCTTGCCGACTTCTCCACCGACGACTCCCACCTGAACTCTTCGCGCCTGAATACCCTGCTCTCCTCGCTGGAGTCGCTGGCCCACGAAACCGACCCGGATCCGCAGGCGCGCATCAGGGCACTTGAATCCCAGATTGCGCTGCGCCAGGCGCAGATCGACCAGCTGCGTTCCGGCGATGACCCGGATGTGCTCTCGCGGACCACTGCGCTGTCTGCCACCCGCTCGGTGCTGGACCTGGCCGCCAGCCTGCCTGCCGATTTCCGCCGCATGCGCGACGGCGTCCAGGACATGCTCCATTCGCTGCGCGAAGGAATCCTCGATGCTTCCACCGCCAAGGGCGTGGCAGTGGGCCAGGTGCTGGAGGCCGACCGCCAGCTGCGCTCCACCGCAGAAGGCGAGACCTTCCGCGGCTTCACCGAATTCCTCAACTCCCCCGATGCCCAGCAGCGCTTCCGCGCGGCGCTGGCCGAGGTGCTTGAACGCGAGTTCGTGGATGACCTTGAGCTGCCCGAGCGGCAGATCCTGACCAACCTACTGCGCGAGCTGCGCCGTCAGGCGGCCGAAGTGCACGCCTCCTACGGCAAGCTTTCCGAATCCCTGCACGCCTTCGTCCAGTCCGACGACTACAAGCAGGCCGAGCTGCTGCGAAAGGCAGTGCGCGAAGCGGAAGCCGCGATCAGCAAGTCGGCGGCGCTCAAGGCCCGCAACGGCGTCGCTCCCATGCAGCTGTTCGCCCCGCAGTTCATTACCCTTTCAGGCCTGGGCATCTACGACCCCTCCGAGCATGTTGCTCCCCCGCCGCTGGCCCAGGCGCCGGAGTTCAGCCCCGAAGACATTGTGCGCACCCCGAGCACCCCGGAGGCGGACCTGCCGGCGCTGCGCGAGTCGATTGCCAGCCGCGTGCGCGCCGCAGGGAAGAAGTCCGTGCCGCTGGCAGAAGTCTTCAACTCATTGGAGGCCGAAGACCAGCACCTGAACACCATCCGCGCGCTGGTTGAAATCGGGCGCACCAACGGCGAGCCGCTGGATGAGACCGACGTGATCAGCGTCCAGTTCAGGCAGCTGGACGGCTCAACCCGCACCGCCTACCTCCCCGCCCTCAGCTTTACCAAGGAGCCGCTATGACCCCCACCGATTCATATGCCGCGCCGATCACCGAGCCGTTGTTCGAGGGTGATACCGGCAGCTTCCCGCTGGCCCTGCGCCAGCTGGTCGTCAGGCTACTGCGCGGCCCCTACCTGGACGGCTCCACGGATGCCGCGGCCTGGCAGCTGCTGCTGGATTCGCAGCCCACGGTCACCAGGTACTTCTCCGAAATCTTCCTGGCGCTGAGCCTGGACATGGACCGCAAGATCGCGATGCTGACCCCGGTGCAGATTGACCAGCCGCATACCGCTCCGATTGCCCCGCGCCGCGCGCTCAAGCGCGATGAAACGCTATTGGCGCTGCGCCTGCGGCTGCTGCTGGAGCAGCACTCGGGCACCGGCACGGACGCGGTGATCTCCCGCGCCGGCATGCACGACGTGCTCGCCGAGCACCGCGCGGCCGGCGACCGCGACGACAAGCGATTTGCCGAATCCTGCGATGCCGCCATTGCCCGGCTGAACTCGCTGCGGCTGCTGACCAACACCGAACTGGCCGACGAGTTCAGGATCTCCCCGGCGCTGGCCATGGCCCTGCCGATCTCCTCCATCCAGGACATCCCCCGCTATATCGCGGCCATCGACGCGAACCAGAGCGTGCTCTCGCTTTCCGAGGCCCAGGCCGAGGAGCTTGAAAAGGCCGAAAACGGCGAATCAACCGAAGAACTAGTGCAGGAGTAGCCAATGAGCATTGAGATGACGCTCCCGCTCGGCGGCGAGATCAACCCGGGCCAGCACCGCCTCTCGCGCGTGCAGCTGGTCAACTGGGGCACCTTCCACGGGCTGCACGACCTGGGCATCGACCGTGACGGCACCCTGGTCACCGGCCACCCGGGCGTGGGCAAGTCGACCCTGTTCGACGCCATGGGCCACGTGTTCTTCGCCAGCCCGCGCCTGAACGAGTCCGCCAACGACGCGGCCACCCGCGAAGACCGCCGCACCACCTATTCCTATATGCGCGGGCGCAAGTTCAAGACCAGCTCCGGCACCGTGTACCAGCGCCCCGGGGCCACCTGGAGCGCCGTGCTGCTCAGCTACGACGACGGCCTGGGCAACACCGTCAGCGCCGGCGCCGTCTTCGACCTGCCGGATGCAGGCCTGGAGGGCCAGGTCTCGAAGCACTACCTGTTGTGCGAAGGCAAGCTGGACATCGTGGACTTGGAAAACCACGGCCCGCGCCGGTTCACCGTCTCCTCGCTGTCCAAGGCCCTGGCGCCCACCGAGGCCTTCGACACCCACAAGGCGTTCATCGAGCGCCTGCGCCGCCGCCTTGGCGTGGAAAGCGACAAGGCCTTCGCACTGCTGCGCACCCTGCAGAACGGCAAGGGCCTGGCCAAGGGCGTGAACCAGTTCTTCCGCCACGAGGTGCTGGAAGAGCCTGCCACGCTCAAGGCCGCCGCCGCCGCGGTGGAGGACTTCGCCCACCTGCGCGGCATCTACCGCCAGCTGGACACTGCCCGGGCGCAGCGCGATGTGCTGGCCGAGGTTCCGCAGCAGGATTCTGCCTACCGCAAGCTGGCGGAGCAGATCAGCGAAACGTCCGAGCTGCTGGAAAGCGAGCTGGGCTCCCTCGAATCCCAGGTCCGCCAGCTGGTGCTGGGCAACGACCTGGCGGCGCACCGGATCAAGCTGGCCGAATTGGAAGCCGAAGAGCAGGAGCTTGCCGCCCGCAAGGGCAAGTTGGATGACCAGCTGCAGTCCTTGGAAGCGGCTCATGACTCGGCCGGCTCCGCTTCGCTGATGCTGCTGGAGCGGGAGGCGGATGCCGCCCGCCGTGCGCTGAGCGAGAAGGAACAGGTGCTGCGCGCCCTGGCCGAGCAGGCTTCCGAGGCGGGTCTGAACTTCGAGTTCACCTCCACCGGGCTCGACGAGCTGCGCGCCAATGCCGCCCGCACCCTGCAGCAGCTGGAGTCGATCACCAAGGATGCGCAGACCGTGGAATACGAGGCCATGGCCTCGCTGGTCAACCTGCGCAAGCGCGCCGAAACCCTGGCCGAGCAGATCCGCTCCTACCAGCGCCGCGGCACGAACATCGACGACCGCTCGGTGGCGGCCCGCCGCACCATCGCCTCGGCCTGCTCGCTGCGCGAAGAGCAGCTGCCCTTCGCCGGCGAACTCATGGATGTGTCGGCCGAATGCGCCATGTGGCGCCTGGCGGCGGAGAAGTCGCTGCACTCGCTGGCCCGCACCATCTTGGTGCCCGGCGAATTCCTGAACCAGGTCACCCATGCCATCGACAAGCTCGACGGGCTGGGCCGGGTGCGCTGGGCAGATATTTCGCTGGCTCCCAAGCTTGCCGAGGCAGGCCCTGCGGACCTGGTCACCAAGCTCGACTTCGCCCAGGGCGAGGCGGGTTCCTGGCTCAAGGCAAAGATCACCGCGGACTACCCGCTGGTCTGCGTTGAGAACGACGCGGCCATGCACATCCATGCCAAGGCGATCACCCCGGCCGGCACCATCAAGACCGGCGCCGGCAGCTTTGAGCGCGATACCCGCACCCTGCCTGCCTCCGAATACCTGCTGGGCTTCACCAACGAGGCAAAGATCAGCGAACTGCAATCCAAGGCCGCGCGGCTTGATGAGAAGGTCGCCGAGGCGCAGAAGGCCGCCGATGACCGCAGCGGCGCCAAGAACAAGGTACTGGCCAAGGCTCAGTTGCTTGAGGCGCTGGTTGCCGACGAACGCAGCTACGCCCAGCTCGACGCCTCCGGCGCACTGGAAGCGCTGCGCCGCAGCGAACAGAAGCTGGGCGACGCGCTGGCGCTCTCCGGCGACTCCTCCAAGGTCCGCTCCCAGATCGAAGCCGCCAAGGCGGAGTCCGAACAGTTAGTTGGCTCCCTGGCCCTGGTGCGCTCGGCCCTGCAGGATCTCAAGCTCAAGGTGGAGCGCGCGGAGAAGATCCTTTCCGCTGGCGAGCCTGCCGCCGAAGGCTGGGTGGAACTGGTGCCGCAGGCGCTGCGCAGCCACCAGCTGCTCGGTCCGATTCTCGACGAGGTGGCCTCCGGCCTATGCCCAAGCTCCGAGCAGATCTCCGCGGCCTTCGCCGAGGTGAAGCTGCAGCTGGGCAGCCAGCTGAGCTCGCTGAACAGCCAGCGCCAGGAAATCGGCGGGGCGCTGAGCGAGACCTTCCGCCGCTTCGCCCGCGAATTCGGCGGCTCCCACGCCCAGACCCACGGCACTTCGCCTGAGGCGGCCGGGCACTACGCCCAGCTGCATGACCAGATCGTTGCCGACGGCCTGCCGCATCATGAGGCGCAGTTCCGCGAATACTTCGCCAACCGTTCCTATGAACGCTTCAGCGACCTGCTGCAGCTGCTGGATGAAGAACGCCGCATGATCTCCGAGCGCATCAAGCCGCTGAACCAGATCCTTGCCGAAGTCACCTTCGAACACGGATCCATTCTGCGCCTTGAGGTGGCGAACTCGATCCCCGTGGAGGCGGCGAACTTCCGCAAGGAGCTGAAGAACGCCCTGCAGGATGCGTACACCACCAAGGACGAACAGTCCCTGGCTACCTCCTACCAGGCGTTGGAATCGCTGGTCACCGCGCTGAGCGACAGCGCCTTGACCGCATGGCGTTCCACGGTGCTTGATGTGCGCCAGCACGTGGTCATCACCTGCAACGAGCACAAGCCCAACGGCGAGGTGGAGACCGGGCTGGAACCTGGCACGCTCTCCGGCGGCGAAGGACAGCGCTTCACCTCATTCATCATGGGCGCTGCCCTGGCCTACCAGCTGGGCTTCGCCACCGCAGGATTCACGTCCTTCGGCACCGTCATGATCGATGAGGCGTTCATCCAGGCAAACTCCGAGTATGCCGCCGCCGGTATCCGCGCCTTGCAGGAGTTCGGATTCCACCTGGTGCTGGCGGCTCCCGAGGACAAGATTGATTTGAGCCGCCATCTTGGCTCGATCACCGACATCATCAAGCATCCGGGATCCAACATTTCCGGGTTCGTCACCACCGGCCGTTCCCCGGCGATGGCCACCACCATCACGCTGCGCGGCTAAGTTCCGGTACACAGTACAAGGGCCGGCGGCAGTCCTTTGAGGCTGCCGCCGGCCCGTTGCCGTTGTCGTTCACTGTGGAATCTAGTGCATCTGGGCGGTGATCCGCTCAGGAATCATGCTGACCCGCTGTGTAAGCACCTGCGGAGTGAAGTCCGGATCAATGCAGGCCTTCCAGTATTTCAAGTGTGCTTCATCGATCCAATGAGTCGAATCCTGCACCTCGATGCCGCCTTCTCCCTGGATGCTGTACCAGTACAGGTAGTCGACGCCGTCGAGGGTTTCGCTGAAGATCGTTTCCACAAACATCTTTTCGCCTTCAAGGGTCTCTAGGACCGCCGGCATATTCGAGTTGAGGAAGTCCATCCACTCGTTGACCTGGTCGGTGGCACCGGGCAGGACCCTGAATCTCATCATCTCGATCTGCATGTGCCAATGCTACCGCGCACCTGAAAGCTGCCTGCCGGAAGCGGCAATGTGACACCTGATCCGGGCTGTAGTTGCAGCAATTGCCGAGAGCTTGTCTAATGCTGTTTCAGGCATTGTCACCGGGCGAAGGAGCATGATGAGAAGCGCTGGTTCTTCACCGGGCTCAGGCTCCCGTTGAGGGACAATCTGGATCTCCCTTGCTATGGCGCATCGTTTGGACGAGCCGTCAAACGCTATGTACTCAAGTTCGGATTCTTTGAGGGCCGTGCGAGCCGCAGCGAATACTGGTGGGTCGCGCTGCTCAATGCAGTTATCTACATCTTGTGTTTTGCGATGATGGCTGTTGGGGGTCTGAACCTGTTTGATCGCAGCTCCATAGGTGTGCCCGATGCATCGGCGCCGTGGCTATTGATGGTGCTCGCCTACTATCTGCTGACGTTCTTTCCCAATTGGTCGCTGGCTACACGGCGATTGCATGACATCAACGCCGACGAGTCGCAGTTAAGCAGCGGCTTTCCTGGTTATTCGCTGTTGGGAATGATGTCATTGGCCCGCAAACCTTCGGATCCTGCCGGCGCCCGTTATGACAGCGAGTGGGTCAAGAAAGCATCGAAATCCGAAGAACACTAGCAGAGCAAAAAAACTAGGCGCCCGGGAGATTGGAATCCAATCTCCCGGGCGCCTAGTGGGCTGGTGCCGTTGCGGCTACTCCGCTGCCAGTCCTTCAACCGGCGAGAGCTTCGAGGCACGGCGTCCCGGAGTGATCGATGCGATCAGGGCTGCCACGATGCTCACCACCAGCACGATGGCCAGCTGCAGCCACGGAATGTCATAGGACATGTCGCCCATGCCGGACAGCGTTGCCTGGGCGCCGAGCAGGCCGTAGGCCACGCCGAGGACGAGTCCCAGCAGGGCCGCGACGCCGCCGATCAGTACAGCCTCCTGGGCCAGCATGGCGCGCAGCTGCTTCTTCTTCAGGCCCAGCGCCCGCAGCAGCGAGTTCTCGCGGGTGCGTTCAAGCACCGAGAGGCTGAGCGTATTGGCCACGCCGATCAGTGCGATCAGCACCGCGACTGCCAGCAGCGCAGAAACGATGGTCAGCAGCACGTCGATGATCTGGGAGAACATGGCGTTCTGCACCACGCCGCCGTCGACCATGTAGCGTTCCACGCCGGCCGTTTCAACGATCTGGTCAACGAGCTTGCCGATCGCTGCAGAATCCAGCTTCGGATCCACCTTGACCAGCACGCCCATGAAGCCGCTGTTGGCGTCCACGGTCTTGAGGGTCTTCAGGGTGTCGAAGGTGACGATGTCGGTGTAGAGCGAGGCCTTGGATTCCTTGACCTTCAGCGTTTCCCCGCCCAAGGTCATGGTCTTGGTTCCCGGCTTGAGGTATCCGCTGACCATGACGACCTCGCCGTCAGCGGGGACGATGCTCGGATCCAGGGCGACCTTCTCAAAGCCCTGGGGATCCACTGCCATCAGCTGCAGCCCGGCATCTTCGGAGCTACCCGGGTCATCTATCACTGCGGTCGCCGAGCGGAAGGTGGTGCTCTGTTCAACGCCCTGGATGTTTGAGATCTCCTTGGCCAGCTTCTCAGTCTTGGCCGGATCCGCTTTCTGGTCGAAGAGCGAAACAGTGACATCCACCGGGTATTCGCCGGCAATGCTGTTGTTCAGCGTGGCCTTGGCGGTCTGGCCGCCGACCATGATCATGGAGACCAGGGTGACGCCAATCAGCAGCGCGGTAGCGGTGGCGGTGGTGCGGCCAGGGTTGCGCACGGCGTTCAGCGCCGCCAGCTTGCCTGCCACCGAGCGTCCGGCAACCAGCTTGCCGATGCCGTAGACGCTGGACGGGACGAACAGCGAGGCGAGCATCAGGATGCCCGGGAAGGAGAACAGGCCGCCGACAAATGCGATCGGCAGTTCGCCCTTGTACGCTCCATAGCCGAGCAGTGCGGCACCCCCCAAGGTGAGCAGCAGGCCGAAGATGATGCGCAGCTTGCCGGCGCGGTTCTTCACGCTGGCGGAGTCGAAGGGGCGCAGCGCCGCGAGCGGCGCAAGCTTCATGGCGCGGCGGGCCGGCAGGCTCGCGGCGATTACCGTCATCAGGATGCCCACGATCACCGGAATCACCAGTCCAATTGGGGACAGTGCCAGCGTTGCATAGGACATGGACGGAACGTAGATGTGCAGCAGCTTGATCAAGCCTGCCATCAGGCCCACCGCCAGTGCCACGCCTGCCACCGAGGCAAGGATGCCGATCAGCAGCGCTTCGATGAGCACCGAGCTGCGGATCTGCTTGCGCTTGGCGCCCAGGGTGCGCAGCAGCGCCAGTTCACGGGTGCGCTGGGCAATGACGACGTTGAAGGTGTTGACGACCACCAGGCCGGTGACGACCAGTGCAATCAGGGCGAAGACCAGCAGGACCATGGTGAGCTGGTCGGAGCCGTCGGTCAGCGCCGCGACGTCCTTGATGACCTTTTCATCGGCGGTCAGCACCGAAATGTTCTTCAGCTTCTGGTCGGTGAAGTAGGTCTTGAGCTCGTTCTGCACCGCGTCGATGTTGCCGCTGGCATTCACGACGATGCTCGACGGGACGAAATCCTTGCCAGCGAACTTGGTCCAGGCCCCTTCCTGCATGCCCAGCAGCGCATATCCGGAGATCTGCGGGTCGGTGGAAGAGCGCTGGAGGCCGACGACCGTGTAGTTCTTCGCCGCCGTGTCCTGGCTGTTCAGCGAGATGGTGTCGCCGACGGAGACGTTCATGTCCTTGGCATGGGAATCGTCGATCAGCACTTCGTTGGCGCGCAGCGGAGCGCGGCCTTCGACCAGCTCCATGCCGCCGAGGTTCTGCTCGGCAGAGACAGGGGAGGTCAAAACCGTATACCCGTTGTCTGCAGTATGCACTTCGCCTGCAGAGTAGGCGATGGCATAGGCGGTGGAGACCCCGTTGAGCTTGCGGACGTCGTCGAGGTTCGACATGCTCAGGTCTTTGGATTCTTCGCCTTCGCTGGAAGCCATGCTCCAGTCGGGGAAGGCCACCAGGTCCGCGTTCTTATATGAATCGCCCAGCGAGTTCTTCAAGGTGGCTCGGGTGGAGGTGTTCACCGCCAGGGTGGCGGCGAGGAATGCGGTGCCGATGGCGACCGCAAGGATGACGGCGATATAGCGCCGTGCGTACGTCTTGATATTGGCGAGGGCTACGTGCAGCATGGACTACTCCGCAAGCGAGGCCAGCGCCTCGGTGACTGAGGCGACGGTTGGCTCTTCGATGCTGCCCACCAGCTGGCCGTCCTTCATCAGCAGCACGGTGTCTGCGTAGGAAGCGGCCGCCGGGTCGTGGGTCACCATGATGATGGTCTGGCCCATCTCGCGGGTGGAGGTGCGCATCAGCGAAAGCACCTCGGCGCCGGTGCGGGAGTCGAGGTTGCCGGTGGGCTCATCGCCGAAGACCACCTCGGGGCGGGTGAGCAGTGCACGGGCCACCGCAACGCGCTGCTGCTGGCCGCCGGAGAGCTCGTGCGGCTTGTGGTTCAGGCGGTCGCGCAGGCCAAGTGCCTCGATGACGGTGTTGAACCAGTCGCGGTCGTGGCGCTTGCCGGCCAGCGACAGCGGCAGCAGGATGTTGTCCTTGGCGTTGATGGTCGGCACCAGGTTGAATGACTGGAAGACGAAGCCGATCTGTTCGCGGCGCATCATGGTCAGCTCGTCGTCGTTCATGCTCATCAGGTCCTTGCCGCCGATCATGATCTGGCCGGCGTCAGCCGTGTCCAGTCCTGCCAGGCAGTGCATGAGGGTGGATTTGCCGGACCCGGAGGGTCCCATGATGGCGGTGAAGCGGGAACGGGCAAAGGCAACGTCTACTGAACGCAGTGCCTGAACTCGGGTGCTGTCATGTCCATAGCTTTTGGTCAGGCCTCGGGCGGAGACCGCGTAGTCGGTGAGTGGCAGAGTTTCAGATGTCATGTTTCAAGACTATAAAAAGCCTAGGCAGCACCGTATCGGCCGACAGACCGGTCTTAAATGCAGCTGGCTCATACCCAGGTATGAGCCAGCTGTCAGTCCGCTAGGAGCACCGTTCCGGGCCCCAGCTCAGCACTGCGTATTCAATTCGCTGCTGCGGTGGGATTCGGGCTCGATCTGGAACGTCGAATGCTCGATGCTGACCTCGAAGTGCGCCGCCACGCACTGCTGCAGGTTGCGCAGCAGTCCCCCGGCAGCATCAGCGTCGAACATGTCATCCTTGACCACAATATGGGCGGTGAGCACCGGAAGGTTGGAGGCGATCTGGCTGGCATGCAGGTCGTGGACGGCGATCACCCCGTGCTGGCCTTCCAGGTGGCTGCGCACCGCGTTCAAATCCAGGCCGCGCGGGGTGGATTCGAGCAGGATGTGCGTGGTTTCCTTCAGCAGGGACAGTGCGCGCGGCACGATCAGCGCGCTGATCAGCAGCGCCGCGATGGAGTCCGCCCGCATCCAGCCGGTGTAGGTGATGACCAGGGCGGCGACAATCACCGCCACGGATCCCAGGGCGTCGTTGACGACTTCAAGGAATGCGGCGCGCATGTTCAAGTTGTTGTTCTTGCCGCCTGAAATGATCCACATGGATGCCACGTTGCCCAGCAGGCCGACGATGCCGAAGATCAGCAGGCCGGTGGGCTGCACCTCGGGCGGTTCGAAGAGGCGCTGCACCGCGTCGATGGCCGCATAGATTCCCACGGCAAGCAGCAGGGCCGACTGCAGGGTTGCCGAGAGCACCTCGGCACGGCGGAAGCCCCAGGTGCGCTTGACCGTAGGCTTGCGCATGATCAGGTTCGCCGCGGTCAGCGCCAGCAACAGTCCCGCGGTGTCGGTGAGCATGTGCGCGGCATCCACCAGCAGCGCCAGCGAGTTGGTGGCAATGGCGCCAATGATTTCGGCGACCAAGATGCTCGCGGTGATGGCGAAGGCCCAGGCCAGGCGCGTGCGGTTGTTGTCCGCGTGGTCGTGTGAATGGTTGTGTCCCATTGGATCACTTCTCTGCTTCTGCGTGCGGGTGCTGTTCGTTCCAGTGGTGGGCGGTGATTCCCGGCCGGCTCAACTCGCCCGCCTTGGACAGCACCTGCTCCAGCTGGGGTGAATCGTTCAGCGAATACATGCTGGCCCTGCCCTGGGTTCTGACGCTGACCAGTTCACTGTCGCGCAGGCAGGCCAGGTGTGCACTGACAGTGCTCTGGGCCAGGCCCAGATGCTCGGTCAGGTCTTTGACCTTATGCTCCCCAATTTTCAGGTGCTCCAGGATCTGCAGGCGGGTTGGGTCCGCGAGGGCATGGAAAAGCGCAGCCAGCTGGTTCCGCTGTTGTGCATCCAAGCCTTCATCGACTTTCGACTCTATCATCGTCATATAACGATGATAGATCTTCTTGCCGCGGAATGACAGTCCTAGTGACCCACCAGACTGTCCAAGGATGCGAAGATGAAAACATGAGTGAAGATCTGATCATCGGCGAGGACGGCTTGGCCCGGCCATTATGGGCGTCAAGCAACAGCATGCTGCGCGAGTACTACGACAGCGAATGGGGCATGCCGATCACCGATGAATCAGGACTTTTTGAACGCCTAAGCCTCGAATGCTTCCAGTCCGGGCTCTCTTGGGCGATCATCCTCTCCAAGCGCGAGGCGTTCCGCCGTGCCTTCGAAGGCTTCGATCCGGAGAAGGTGGCACTGTTCTCCGAATCCGATTTCCAGCGCCTGGTCGAGGACCCCTCGATCGTGCGCAACAAGCTCAAGATCCGGGCCACCATTGCCAACGCCCAGGCAACCCTGGCGCTGCGCGACGAGGGCGGACTTGCCGACTTCATCTGGTCCTTCAAGCCGGCGCAGACGCCGAAGCCCGCGACGATGGCCCAGATTCCCACCCAGAGCGAAGAATCCAAGCAGCTTGCCAAGGGGCTGAAGAATCGGGGCTTCAAGTTCGTGGGGCCGACCACCATGTACGCACTCATGGAAGCCGTGGGAATGGTTGATACGCACCTGCTTGGATCTCACCGCAGGGGCAGCTCCGGAATCTGGCTGGACTAGAACCAGCACAAAGAAAATGAGGCTTGTCGGGGTGTGCAATCCCGATAAGCCTCATTTTCGCGATTCGGTCAACTGAGCAGGTCAACCGATTCCCTATTTCCCTTTTGATCGGACAAGCCGACCAGCTAAGCCGGGGTGAGCATCCCCCGCCTCGCCGTGAACCAGCCGATTCTCATCGGGCAAGTTTTGCGCTTCTCCCGACCACACACGGGAGAAGCTCTGCACTAAGCATACCTCACCACTACGCAATAAGGTCAATACCTAGATGCCAATTTAATTTAAATTAACTTAGGTTCACTTAACTTCTTTGTGCCGGCTCTTCGTCAAAGATGCGCCCAATTGGGCTGCGCTTCTCGGCCTGGAAGTCATCCTCGGCACGCCCGTAAGCCCAGTAGGCAGACAGCGACATATCGCGGCGGTCCACTCCCCGTTCGTTGTAGAAGTAGCCGCGCAGGCTCTTCATGACCTCGCGCTCACCGTGGGCAAAAACCTGGGCGCGGCCCTCGGGCCAAGGGACCTCGCGCACAGCGTTTTCCAGAACTGTATTCTGCGGGTCGAACGCAGCACCGCGATGCACCCAGATCACTTCCACGCCATCCGGCGCACCCAAATCCATCTCATCTTGCTCATCCGATACCTCGATCAGCACCGCGCCGCGCATGCTGGCATCCATGGACTCCACCGCCGCGCTGATTGCTGGAATAGCGGTTTCATCGCCGCACAGAATATGAAAATCGAACTCGTCCCTAGGGAAGTACAGCCCGCCGGGGCCCGCGAAACATACGGATTCTCCCACTTGGGCGTTCTGTGCCCATGGGCCAGCCAACCCCTGGTCGCCATGCACGACGAAATCAACATCGATGGTCTGCGCCACCGGATCACTGGAGCGCACGGTGTAGGTTCGGCGCACCGGCAGGTCTTCCATCGGCAGCTGCTCGCGCAGCGCCTCCATGTCATAGGGAGGGGTGAGGCCGAGTTCAGGCTTGGCGAACATGATCTTGATGTAGCGGTCAGTCACCGCCTTGTCGACGAAATTTTCAAACCCTGGGCCTCCCAGGGTCAGGCGGACCAAATGCGGTGCAATCTGCACCCGCTTCATGACCTGAAGTACCGTCTGCGGACGGGCCGCACGAGATCCCGCCGAAGCAGGTGCAGATTGAGGGTTGGCCACCAGAATACTTCCTATCTGAATAAGATTAGATAGATCAATCCTATTTCACGAAAGCCCTGCTGACTATTTGGCGAAGGTAGGTTCACCTTCATAAGCCGCGAGCCCCTCGCGCTCGGCAGGACTCAGCCTCTGGACCCTTCCATTGCTCGGGTCGAAATAAGCCAAAGTGGTTGACGCTTTAACGCAGAGGAAATCCTCCACGGGATCGCGGAACTCGTAGCAGATGTCGAAGCTTGCCGGCTTGATATTTGCCACCCACAAATCAACATTCACCGGCACATTGCGATATTCCAACGGGCGGGAATACCGCACGCGGTGCTCAACCACCAGAATCTGGACTCCGGCAGGAACAGCAGAAAAGATATCCGCCTTGGGGCTCAATCCCGGCGCCCCGGTGCCTCCGGGCACACCGAAGCCCGCGATGCGCGCTTCTTCCATGAGCCTAATGAGATTCACGTTGTTGACATGGCCATACGCATCCATGTCGCCCCATCGCATTGGCACCTGCACCCGCAGCGGACTAGCACTCATTTTTAATTCTCCTCGAAAAGTTCTTCATCGACGCTCACCAACCCCAGCCGGGTCAGCCCCTCCAAAATTCTTGCACCATCAGGCTCATACACCCACGGAATGCCCGGTGTAGTGCGCCACAGCTCCTGCGAGCGGCCGCCAGCGAGCACCGCCTCGGAAGGGGTGAGCTGGCGGATGACGATGGCCCGCACGTGCTCCGGAAAGCGCCGGGCAAATTCGGCGTAGATGGTTGGGTCATGCTGGCCGTCGTCGCCAATGAGCACCCAGGAGATATTCGGAAATTCCTGGGCCAGGCGGCGCAGCTGGTCGACCTTGTGCTGCTGCCCGCTGCGGAACCAGGCCCTGTCAGTTGGCCCCCAGTCGGTGAGCAGCAGCGGCCCCTTGGGATAGAGGTTGCGCGACATGAAGCGCTGCAATGTCTGCGCGACATTCCATGCTCCGGTCGAAAGGTAGATCGTCGGGCTGCTCGGATGCTCGTGGAGGATCCGCTGCATCATCACCGCCATGCCCGGCGTGGCTACCCGGGCATGTTCGGAGAGCACAAAGGAGTTCCACGCCGCCAGCAGGGGGCGAGGCAAAGCCGTGACCACCACGGTGTCATCCACGTCCGAGATGACTCCGAATTTCTGGTGTTCGCTGATCACGAGGATATTGGCCATGGAGTCATCCCCGTTGTGGACGCGCAGTGAAATCTCATGCCATCCGGGGACGAGGTCGACCTTGAGCTTGACGTCGATCACGCCGCCGCGGTCGGCCTGCACCTCGAAGTGCTTTCCGGCCGCTTCGATAAAGACTTTAGTATCCGGCAGGATCGGGGAGATGAAGTTGCGGAATCCGCGAATCCCATCGTCGATTACCTGTGCTTTGTGGTGTCCGTCCTCAAAGGCTCCAGGCTGCGCGAGGACCACGCGGGCGAAAATCCTGACCCAGCCGCCGTCGCTGCTGGCATACCCGTATCCAACATAGGGAAGGATGACAGGCTGCAGTCCCCTGCCCTGCGCATTGCGCGCCCGCCACCGGTGGAAACGGTCTTCCAGCCGGGAGGCAATATGGCGTGCGACCCCATCGCTTGAAGCGTGACTCATGAGCCCAGTCTTTCATGAGTTGGCTAGTACGGGACGGCAAAACTTCTTGTGTCCTTTAAGCCTTGCAGTTTTCTACTATTCGTAGAAAACTGTTCATATGGAATACACACACGGTCCCAACCAGCCAGTTCTCGTCCTGAGCGAAGAGCAGTCGTGGCAGTTGCTTTCCCACACCTCGCACGGTCGCGTAGCCACTGCGGTGGCCGGTGAGATTGATATCGTTCCCGTGAACTATGGGGTGCACAACAAGAAGCTCTTCCTGCGCACGGCGCCGGGCAACAAGCTTGCCTCGATGGCCATCAACGCAAAGGTCGCCTTCGAGGCAGACGGCATCTTGGCCGATGAAGCATGGTCTGTCGTGGTTCACGGCACCGCAGAACTCCTTGAGAGCGAGGCAGATATCCAGGAAGCCCGTGAAAGCGGAGTCTCCCCGTGGATCCCCACACAGAAGGACTTCTGGGTCCGCATCCACGTCGACTCCATCTCGGGCCGGCATTTTGAGCTCGGCGAACAGCCGGAAGTCGCCGAGTAGCGGCACTAGCATTTTCAGCGACGACAGGCCTGAACCCCGAGCCCGGGGTGCAGGCCTGTTGTCGCAGCCGCTCTGTCAGTTGTAGGGGTAGAAGCCTTCCCCGCTCTTGCGGCCCAGCTTGCCTTCCTTGACCTTCTCAACGATCAACGGGTGCGGCAGATCCGCGTCGTTCCCGGTTTCTGCATAGTTCGCTTGGGCAATGAAGTCCACGACATCCAAGCCCACCATGTCCATCAGCTCGAAGGGCCCCATCGGATGTCCCAGCGCCGTACGCGCGGTGGTGTCGATGTCTACGATGCTTGCAATGCCCGCCTGGGCCAGGTTCAGCGCCTCGCGGTTGATGGCCCCCATCATGCGGTTGGCGATGAACCCGGGAATCTCCTTGTTCACCAACACCGGCTGCTTGTTCAAGCGCTGGGCCACCTCGGTGACAGCTGCAACCGTGGCATCGCTGGTCTGGTCATTGCGCACAATCTCCACGCATTTCATCACGAGCGCTGGATTGAAGAAGTGCATATTGCACACCTGCGCGGGGCGCCCGCTGGCGGCGGCAACCTTGGATGACGGCAGCGTGGAGGAATTGGTGGCAAGGATGGCGTGGGCAGCGGTGATCTTTCCAAGCCGCGCGAAGATCTCCTCCTTGATGTCCAGGCGTTCCACCGCCGCTTCGATCACCAGGTCTGCATCCCGGGCCGCGGCATCCAAATCTGCAGTCTGGCTGAGCAGCCCCAAGGCCTGATCCACAGCGTCCTGGCTCAGCTTGCCCTTGGCGACCCGAGAGGCCGCCCAGCTTTCCAGTTCGGTCCGGGCCGCCGCCAGCGCCGGCTCGGAGATGTCCTGCAGCACCGTGGCGTAGCCGCCCAGCGCACAGCTCATGGCGATCTGGCGGCCCATGGTTCCCGCGCCGATCACGAGGATATTTTCAATTGCCATACTGTTCTCCTTTGGTCCTGCGGATCTGGGGTTCAACCCTTCAGGTACACCGTGGTGGTGTGGGTGTAGAACTCGCGGGCCGCCGCGCCCTGCTCCTTGGGCCCGAAGCCAGAGGCCTTAGCGCCGCCAAAGGGAACGTGCGGATCCGCACCTGCTGACTCTGAATTTACATGCAGAATACCCACATCCAGCTGATTCTGAGCTTCCAAAGCCGCTGACAAGTCCCGGGTGAAGAGCGCAAGGCTCAGCCCAAACTGGGTATCCTGCGCCGCGGCAAAGGCCGCCTCCCGCCCGTCGACCACCGTGACGCACAGGATCGGAGCAAAAAATTCCTCGCGCCAGGCAATGTTGTTCCGGCCTGCCTCTGTCGGGGCAAGCAACAGGATGTGCGGTGCCATGAAGCTTTCCTGCGCAGGCCCCCGGCCCTGGTAGATCAGTTCGGCGCCCTCGGCGAGCGCCTGGGCCAGGGACGCGCGGGCGGCGCCCGCGGCCTTGGCATCCACCAGCGGCCCCATCTGCACCGCTGGATCCAACGGGTCGCCGGTGACCCATGCATCCAGCAGCCCGGTGAGCTTGGCAAGGAACGCATCAGCGATCGACGCATCGAGAATCAGCCGGCTGGTGGCGGTGCACTTTTGCCCGGTGGAGCGGAAGGCGCCGTAGAGCACCTGCTCGCTGGCGAGGTCCAGGTCTGCGTCGGCCAGGACCACCGAGGCGTTCTTGCCGCCCATCTCCGCCTGCACCGGTATGCCCCGGGCTGCGGCCGCGGCGCACAACTGGCGCCCGACGCCGGTGGATCCGGTGAAGCTCAGGCCCGCCAGGTGCTCGTCAGCAAGGAAGCAATCGCCCAGTGCCCCCGGGCCGATGACCAGGTTCACAACGCCTGCTGGAAGCCCCGCGGCGTGCAGGGACTCCACCAGCCTGATGGCAAGCAGCGGCACCAGGCTTGCCGGCTTGAACACCACGGTATTGCCGAAGACCAGGGCCGGGGCAATTTTCCAGGCGGGGATGCCGATGGGGAAATTGAACGGGGTGATCACCCCAACCACGCCCAGCGGCTTGTGGGTGACCAGGATCTGTTCGCCGGCGCGCGGGGACTGGTAGACGGTTCCTGCGGCCCGTTCGGACTCGCCGGCGTAGTAGGCGAGGATCTGCGCGGCCCGCAGCACCTCGCCGATTCCCTCGGCCCTGGTCTTGCCTTCTTCCAAGGCCAGCTCTTCACCGAACTGCTCGGAGTGCTCGCGCAGGTGCTGCGCCGCGGCGAGCAGGTAGCCGCCGCGTTCAGCCATGGGCAGCTTGGCCCATGAAGCCTGCGCGGCGGCGGCCGAGGCGAAGGCCTGCTGGACCTGTTCGGCGGTGGCGGCCTGTCCCCGGGCAATGACCTGCTGTGCGTCGCTGGCTGCGGCGGTGCTGATGCCGGCGCCTTGGCCGTTAGTCCATTGCCCGTTGATGTACTGGCGCAGGGTGGTAGTCATCGTGTCCATTCTCGTCCTCGGCTTCTTAGCGGAAGGCCGGAACGCCAGTGAGCTTGTTGCCCAGGATCAGCGTGTGCACTTCATCGGTGCCCTCGTAGGTGCGCACCGATTCGAGGTTGTTTGCGTGGCGCAGTGGCGAGTAGTCGAGGGTGATGCCGTTGCCGCCGAGGATGGTGCGCGCTTCGCGGCAAATCTCGATCGCTTCGCGGCAATTGTTCAGTTTGCCCACCGAGATCTGGTGCAGGTCCAACGTGCCTGCGTCCTTCATCCGGCCGATGTGCAGCGCCAGCAGGAAGCCCTTGTTGATTTCCAGCGCCATGTCCACCAGCTTCTGCTGGGTCAACTGGTAGCCGGCCAGCGGCTTGTCGAATTGCAGGCGTTCCTGCGAGTACCGCAGCGCGTCTTCGAAGGCATCGCGGGCGGCGCCCATGGCGCCCCAGATAATGCCGTAGCGCGCCTCGTTCAGGCAGGAGAATGGGCCCTTCAGGCCCTTCACGTTCGGGAGCACCGCGGTGCCCGGCAGCCGGACGTCGACGAGCTCGATTTCGCACTGGATAGAAGCGCGCATGGACAGCTTCGGCTCGATCGGAGTGGCTTTGAATCCTGCGGTGGAGGTAGGCACGACGAAGCCGCGGATGCCTTCCTCGGTCTGCGCCCAGATCACTGCCACCTTGGCCACGTTGGCTAGGCCGATCCAACGCTTGGTGCCGTTGAGTACCCAGTCGTCCCCGTCGCGGCGGGCGAAGGTCTTCATGCTGGAAGGATCAGAGCCGGCGGTTGGTTCGGTCAGGCCGAAGCAGCCGATGGCTTCGCCGGCCGCCATCTGCGGCAGCCATTCGAGCTTCTGCTCTTCGGAACCGTGCTTGTAGATGGCGCTCATGGCCAGGGATCCCTGCACGGAGACGAAGGTGCGCAGGCCCGAGTCTCCAGCTTCCAGCTCGGCGCCTGCCAGGCCATATTCCACAGCCGAGCGTCCGGCGCAGCCGTAGCCCTCCAGGTGCATGCCCAGCAGCCCGAGTTTTGCCATTTCCGGAACGATTTCCAGCGGGAACACTGCATTCTCGTACCAGGAGGCGATGTTCGGCTTGATGTTCTCGGTGACGAAGCTGCGCACCCGGGAGCGCAGCGCCAGTTCTTCTTCGCTCAGCAGCGCATCGAAGTTGATCAGGTCTGATGGGTCAAGCACGTGTTCTGCGGTCATGGCAGTCTCCCGTTCTGTGTTCTCTGGTTCTGCGCGGTGTGCGCCTTGATGCGTCACCTGTTGTCTCTTTGTAAAAAACTACGAGAGATTACCGCCAGACACCTTAGACAATTTGTACAAGAGGCTCATTGTTATCGGATACTTTTTCTATGATCACTCTGCTTCAGCTGGGTACAGCGTTGTCCTCAGATCTTGAACCGGGTCCTACCGGGTCCTATAGCAGCGCCCCGCTGACCGGCGTGCACATTTCAGAGCTGGAAGATCCCACGCCGTATCTGCTCGGCGGCGAGCTGCTGCTGACCACCGGAATGATCTTCGCCCGTTCGCTGACCGATCCGAAGCCCTATGTGAAGCGCCTGAAGGACAAGGGCATTCGGGTTTTAGGCGTAGGCCTGGGCCCGTCGCTGAAATCGGTGCCTGCGGCCCTTGCCGAGGCCTGCCAGCAGCTGGGCGTCGAACTGGTAGTAGTTCCCGACCAGGTGCCGTTCCAAAATGTCTCGCGCGCTTTTTGGCAGCTGGCCATGCGCAGCAGCAATGCCGGGCTGATGGATTCACTGGGCACCCAGACGGCCATGGCCCAGGCTGCCATGCGCCCCGATGCGGTGCCCGCCGTGGTCAGGAACCTGGCCCAGTCATTGGGCGGATGGGCCGCCTTCGTTCCGCGCTTCAGCGAGGGAGAAACCGTGTGGCCCGCCTCAGCCGAGCAGTTCATGCCCAAGGTGCGCCGGGAGTCCCAGCAGCTGGCAACTCTGGAAGCGCCGAGCACGGCAACCTTTGAGCTGCTGAACCAGCCCGTCGTGCTGTATCCGGTCCTGGTCAATGCCCAGGTCTACGGGGTGCTCAGCCTGGGGCCTGGACGCCGCCTGACCCCGGCGGACCGGCAGGTCATCACGACCGTCTGCGTGCTCTTGGCCATGCGCGCCAAGCAGCGCGAGCAGCTCACCGAATCGGCGTCGGTCTTGGGAGGCGCGGTGGCCAAGCTTGCGGTGCGCGGACAGCTGGAAGCTGCCAGGATGCTGGCAGAGGATTCGGGGCTGCCCGATCTGCCCAGCAGCATCAGGCTCCTGGCACTGCGAGCACAGAGCGCCATACCTCCAGCCTTCGCCGCCGAATCGGTGCGCGGACTGGCCGGCGAGGAGCCCTATGACCTGGTCCCCGCGGTGCAGGCCTGCCCCTTCATCTTCGAACAGGATGGCATCCTGATCGCGCTGCTGGATTCGTCCCTGCTCAAGCCGCAGTCCGCCAAGCCGTTCGATGATCTGGAAGACACCGAGTTCCAGTCCCTGGCCTTTGGGCCGCGGGGAACTGCTGAAATTCCCGAAACAGCTGCCGTGCTGTCCGCCGCGCTCAACGGTGCCCAGCTTCCCTCGGTGCTCCATGCGCTGCGCGCCTCCGCCGCCCGCGCCCCCTTAGGAACGCTGACCCACCTGGGATCCAGCGACGAGTCCAAGGCGGCCACCTGGGTCAAGCTGCTGCATGACTACACCCGCGCCGACCTCGTCTCCACCGTGACCAGCTACCTGCGCCACCGCGGCACCTGGGAAGAGGCGGCCCGGGAGCTGGGCCTGCACCGCAATACGCTGCGCTACCGGATGCAGCTGGTGCGTTCACTGATCGGCGTCGACGTGGACGATCCCGATGTTTCGGCGCACCTATGGCTGGCCCTGCGCCATGCGCAGGCTGCAGGAATCAGCTAGCTGCGGCCTGCCGCTGCGGCTCCGGCCCGTGAAGCCAGCCACTGGCGGACCGCCTGGTTGTGCTCTCCCAGCCCCGGCGGGGCCTGCCGCGGCGAGTCAAGCGCAGGGGTCCACGTTGCAGGGTGCCTGATCTGCTCGCCGACTTCCTGGCCCGCGCCGTCCACCACGGTGATGGTCGGCTCCAGACCGAGGCTCGCGGAATACTCGATTCCTTCGGCAATGTTCGCCACCTTGCCGGCAGGAACTCCCGCCGCGCTGAGCCGGCGCTGCCAGGAGTCCGCGTCGTCCCCGGCCAAGGCGGCCTCAAGCAGCGGAATCAGTTGCTCGCGGTGCGCCACCCGCGCGGTGTTCGTGGCAAAGCGCGGATCGCCGGCAAGCTGCGGCATCGACAGCTCAGCGCACAGCTTGGCGAACTGGCCGTCGTTGCCGCAGGCCACCGCCACCGATCCCCCGCGGCAGTTCAGCAGCTGGTAGGGCACGATCGAGGGGTGGGCGTTGCCCATGCGCCCGGCAATCTTCCCTGCACCCAGGTAGGCCTGCCCCTGGTTGGCCAGGGCTCCCTGCAGGCTGGAGAGCAGGTTGACCTCGATGTGCGCGCCGCGGCCGGTGCGCTGGCGGTTCTGCAGCGCGGCGAGGATGGAGATGGCCGCGTCCTTGGCGGTCAGCACGTCCACCAGCGCAACCCCTGCCTTCATCGGATCGGAGCCCGCGTCGCCGGTGATCGACATTAACCCGCCCAGGGCCTGGACGATGAAGTCGTAGCCGGGGATTGTCGCCCCTCCCTTGGACCCGTAGCCGGTGACCGAGACGTAGATCAGCGAGGGGTTCAGCACGGAAAGCTCTTCGTAGCCCAGCCCCAGCTTGTCCATGCCGCCGGTGAGAAAGTTCTCCACCAGCACATCCGCCGCGACGGCCAGTTCGCGGGCCACCGCCCGGTCCTCGTCCTCGCGCAGGTCCAGCGCAATCGACTGCTTGTTGCGGTTCACCGATTCAAAGTAGGTGGCTCCGGTGGCGGAGAACGGCGGGCCCCAGCTGCGGGTGTCGTCTCCCGATCCGGGGCGCTCGACCTTGATCACGGTGGCGCCGAGGTCTGCCAAGGTCATGGTGCTTAGCGGGCCTGCCAGCACCCGGGAGAAGTCGGCGACGATAATGCCGTCCAGTGGTCTCAGTCCGCTCATCTACAACTCTCCTAGCGCTGGTATGTGATTCCAACGTTAGATTCATTTGTTTCACGGGCTTTAGGCAGGAGTGACCAAATACTTGTCAAGAAAGTACAAATCCCCGTTCAGTGCATGGTCAATCAACTCTGAAGTTCCATCCACACCAAGGGCAAAGCACTCGGTCTGATCCAGGATTCTCAGTGCCTCAGTGCCAGCTTCACTGGAGTTCAAGCGACAGTTGGCTGCTTCTTCGGCGCTCATACTCATCAGATTCGAGGACGCCGCCCGACCACGGTGTCGCTCTGCTATGTGATGGTTTCGGCTCGGGCTTCCGGGGCAAGAAGTCCATCTTGGCTCAGGCTGAGACTCAGCACAATTGTCATAACAGCTTTGATGAAGCTCAATTTTTCATAGCCCTGAATCACCTTTTGAAGAGGGTTTGGCACGCAGGTTTTCCAGGCAAGAATCACTTTGCCTAGGATCATGTTCCGCTAGACCTGTTCAAGGCATCAATGGATTTCGCTCAAGTAGAGGGCTATTACCGTCGGCTTCTTGGTTGCTTTATGCTTCAGCCTCCGGATAGCCTCGCTGCAGATCTTCCGGGGTATCGCGCGGCATAAAGACTGCTCCTGAGCCAGGCGAATACGCGTACCAGCCAGTGGTTTCTCCGCGACGGACGGCCCCAATACAGCGGGCAACTTCTTCGTCTTCGGCTTGTACTTCAAGGGCCATGGCGTCGAAAGCTACAGCTGCCTCGGCATTCAAAGCCTGTCTTTTGGCTTGGTACCTGCCAGCAGCGTTGTCCTCCTGGAGTTCAATGACAAAATTTTCGCCTAGCTCGTCCGCAACACGCTGGGCAAGAATCTTCCCGTCTTCCACAAACCTGCAGGCCAACGTTTCAGATTTGAATTCGTAGTCACGGTTTAGCCCCTCATAAAATGACTGCTCCCACCGTTTAAGGTCTTCAACCAAGTCAGCAGACAATTTTGAGTCTTCATAGCGGATGGGGTTTCTGAACCATAAAACGGTATCTGCATAGTCTGGAAACATCCGCACAACGACGGCACGCGGAACCTCTATATTGCTCATGGTGCCCATCGTAATGAGCTACGGGTTGAATTCACTGAATCATCCCTCATCGCCGTGGGTTTTTCAGTTCTAGCCTTGCCTACAGTACCTACGCTGGCGGATAGTCCCGGTAATGTTGAACCGTGCATGATCTATCGTCTTCTGCTTTTCCTGCCACTGCTGAAACGCTGCGTCTTGCAGCCCTGGAAGCAGCTCGCCAAGCTGCTTCTTTGCTCAAAAGCCATTTCAGGAGCGGCGTGCAGGTTGAGGAGAAGACCAACACCCATGACCTGGTCACGCGCATCGACCGGCAGAGCCAGGAATTGATCACCCGGCGTCTGCGCCAGGCCGTCCCCGATTCGTGGGTGCTGGGCGAAGAGCTGGTTGAGACAGACGCCGGCACCCGGGCCCCCGGCAAGGTCCAGTGGATCGTGGACCCGATCGACGGCACCAGCAACTTTGTGCACGGCATTGCGTTCTTCTGCGTCTCCATCGCCGCCGCCATCGACGACCAGCTGGTCGCTGCGGCGATTATCGACCCGGTCTCGGGTGACGAATTCAGCGCCAATCTGGATGCTGCCTACCTCAACGGGACGGTCCTGCAGCCCGGCCCGCGTCCTGAACAGGCCCGTGCCAACCTGATGACCGACTACCCGGGCGCCGAGTCGATGCTCAAGGACGGGCCGCTGGCCATGGGGCTGCTCGGCGAGTGGATCCAGGGCTTTGCCACGGTGCGCCGCAAGGTGTCCGCCGCGCTGGCGCTGGCCCATGTCGCCGCCGGCTGGTGCGATGCCACGATCGGCTTCGATACCAAGGTGTGGGACGTTGCCGCCGGCGCCCACCTGGTGCGCATGGCCGGCGGCAGCTACCGCGGCCTGGGCTACGGAGCGCAGTTCGCCGCGGACCACCTGTGCCCGGGCTTCATCGCCCAGGGCCCCGGTGCCGACTATCCTGCGCTTAATTCGGCGGCGGAGCGGATCCGCGAACTGCGCACCGTCTAGCACCTGCGGCAGGAGCCGGGAATCGAAGATCTTTCGACTACCCCCTCGGCTTTCGAAGAGCAAAGTCGTACGATACGACTATGGAACGACAAAGCAATCGAACCGTACACTCCGCAGTACGGCACCACGGTGGCGGAGGCGTGATCATCGGAGGCATCGGAGCAATGCTGCTCTTCGGTGTCTTTGCAGTGATGTTGGCAGCCCAATCACCAACCCAGGATTGGGTGCCACTGCTCATCGGCGTCAGCATGGGATTCTCGGCAATGCTCTTCGGCATCGTCTACCACTTCACGCACTGAGCACATTCAAGAATTATCCGAAAAAGCGCCCCGGCAGCCGTTATTGGCTGACGGGGCGCTTGCGGGTTCTGCGCGGCCTCCTACAGGTGGGTCGGGGCGAACATCTTCAGCAGGGTCTGCACCACGATCACGTTCGGGCCTTCGGCCTCGAAGGCCTCGGCCAGCGCGTCCTTGATGCCTTCCGGAGCCACGGCGCGGGCCGGAACGCCGAAGGACTGGGCCAGCGCCACGAAGTCGGGGCGGGCCAGTTCGGTGGCGGTGGCCTTGCCGAAGGCGCCCTCCATGTATTCACGCAGGATGCCGTAGCCTCCGTCGTCGACGATCAGCCAAGTCACCGGCGCGTTGTGCTGCTTGGCGGTGGCGAGCTCGGCAATGGAGTACATCGATGAGCCATCGCCGCTGACCGCAAGCACGCGCTTGCCGGTGCCGATGGCGCCGCCGATCGCCGAGGGGAAGCCGAAGCCCAGCCCGCCGGCGCCCTGGGCCGAATGGAATTCGCCCGTCCGGGCATCCCAGCAGCTCCAGCCCCAGTAGGCCGCGATGGTCATGTCCCAGAAGGTCTGCATGTCATCGGGCACCGCCGCGCGGATATCCGCCATGAAGGCCCGCTCCTTGGCCAAGTCCTGGCCATCCAGCCGGGCCTGCACCTTGGCAAGGGTCTGCACAACCACCTGCTGCGGGGTCGAACCATGCCAGTCGGCCTGTGAGGCGAAGCCGCTCGCCGCCAGCTGGTCATTGAGGAACTCCAGCGCGGCCTTGGCATCCGCACGGATGCCCAGAGCCGGGGTGTTGGATTCCAGCACGCGCGGTTCCGCGTCGATCTGGATCATGCGTCCGCACGGGGCCAGGGAGAAGTAGTTGCTTGACACTTCGCCCAGCGAGGAGCCGATGACCACCAGCACGTCGGCGTCTTCCAACACCTCGGAAACATAGCGGTCCTCCACCCAGGACTGCAGCGAGAGCTCGTGGTCCCAGCCGAAGGCGCCGTTGCCGCCAGGGGTGCACAGCACCGGGGCGTCCAGCGTTTCGGCTGCCTTGAGCAGCGCTGCCTGGGCGCCTGCCCGGCGCACGCCGCCGCCTGCCACGATGGCCGGGCGCTTGGCCTCGGACAGCCAGCGCACCGCTTCTTCGACCAGTTCCACGCGCGGCGGGTGGTCATAGGCTTCGGCCAGCGCATCGCGCACCGGCGGCACCATGACCGGGGCCAGCAACACATCCTGCGGCACCTCGACCCAGACCGGGCCCATGGGCACGGTGATGGCCTTGGCCCAGGCGTCCTGGATGGCCGAAGGGATGCCGGAGGCATGATGCACGGTCTGCTGGAACTTGGTGACATTGGCGGCCGAGGCCTTCTGGTCATCGAGCTGGTGCAGCATGCCCTTGCGGCGCGCACCCAGTCCATCCAGCGGAATCTGGCTTGCCACCACCACCATCGGCACGCCGGTGGCATAGGCTTCTTGCAGGCCCGCCAGGGAGGTCAAAGCGCCCGGTCCGGTGGAGAGGAACAGCACGCCGACCTCGCCGGTGGCCCGCGAGTAGCCGTCGGCGGCGAAGGCAGAGTTGTTCTCCACGCGGGAGGAGACGAAGTGCAGGTCCGAACGCGAGAGTGCGTCGAATAGTCCTAGGGCGTGCTGGCCTGGGATGCCGAAGACCGTCTTAGCCCCGAGGGCTTCGAGGGTCTCGATGACCAGGTCGCCGCCGTTGCGCTGCGCTGTCATTAGCTGTTGCGTCCGTTGTTAGCGCGGAAGTCGCTGATCAGGGAGATCAGGTCGTAGGTGACATGGCTTGCGGCCACACCGGTCAGCTCTGCATGGTCATAGGCTGGGGCCACCTCGACGATGTCTGCACCGACGATGTTCAGCCCGCGCAGGCCGCGCAGGATCTCCAGCAGTTCGCGGCTGGTGATGCCGCCGGCTTCCGGGGTGCCGGTGCCCGGTGCGTGAGCCGGGTCCAGCACGTCGATGTCAACGGAGATGTACAGCGGGCGGTTGCCGATGCGGGCGCGCAGCTTGTCGACGATCTCGATGACGCCCTGGTAGTAGACATCCGAGCTGGTCACGATGCCGAAGCCGAAGCGCTTGTCGTCTTCCAGGTCCTTCTTGCCGTACAGCGGGCCGCGCGTACCGACGTGGCAGATCGCCTCGGTGTCCAGGATGCCTTCTTCCACCGCGCGGCGGAAGGGGGTGCCGTGGGTGTATTCGGCGCCGAAGTAGGTGTCCCAGGTGTCCAGGTGGGCGTCGAAGTGCAGCATGGCCACCGGGGCGCCGGCGCGCTTGGAAGCGGCGCGCAGCAGCGGCAGGGCAATGGTGTGGTCGCCGCCGATGGTCACCAGCGAAGCGCCGTCCTCGGTCAGCTCCAGGGCCTCGTGCTCAATGGTTTCGATGGCTTCGTTGATGTTGAACGGGTTCACCGCCATGTCGCCGGCGTCCACGACCTGGCTCTGCGCGAACGGCGAGGTGCCGGTAGCAGGGTTGTAGGGGCGGATCAGGCGGGAGGATTCGCGCACGTGGGTGGAGCCGAAGCGGGCGCCCGGGCGGTAGGAGACGCCGGTGTCGAAAGGCACGCCGACGATCTTGATGTCTGCGCTGGACACCTGGTCCAAGCGCGGCAGGCGGGCGTAGGTGCCAAGGCCTGCATAGCGCGGGATCAGGGCCGCGTTGATCGGGCCCAGATTGCCGTTGTCCTCAATCCTGATTTCCTTCATGGGAACATCCTTCCGACGCCGTGGCTGCTCCAGCCACTAGTTGTCTAATATGAAACTTACGTTTCCCATTATGCTATTTTGTGCGTCAGCTAACGTCAAGGCGTCCGGGGGTTAAAAATCGCCGGCGCCGGAGGCTTATTCCCCGGCGCCGGCTGCGTCGCCTGGCGCTCAGCGCCGCTTGCCGGCTGCGCTCTTGATGCTCTTCGACCGGGCGCCAGCCGCGTCGACCCCGATCGCGCCCAGTCTGGCCTGCTGCCTGATGCTGATCATCGCCAGCAGCTGCTCTTCAGCATCCTCGCCCGGAGACACCCCGCGCGGCACCCGCAGCAGGAAGAAGGTGCCCAGCAGCCACCAGCCGCCGAAGAGTAGCCACGGCTGCCAGCCGATGGCAGCGGGCATCCCCGGCAGGTAGAGGCTGATCAGCCCGGCGCAGAACAGCACCGAGAGCACACCGATCACCTGGCCGAAGTTTCCTCTGCCGCCAATGCGCAGCGGACGCTCCATGCCCGGCTCCCGGCGGCGCAGGATCAGAAAGGCCACGCCGACCAGCAGGTAGGCGATCACGATCGACGGAGACCCGGAGTCGACCAGCCACCCGAGCATCGCGGTGCCGAAGAATGGAGCAAGCAGGGACAAGGCTCCGATGAACAGCAGTGCATGGCTCGGGGTGCGGTAGACCGGATGCAGGTAGGCGAACCAGCGCGGCAGCATGCCCGACTGCGCCATGGCATACATGAGCCGCGAGGCGCCCATCAGCAGCGAGTTCCAAGAGGTGAGGATGCCTGCAATGCCGCCGGCGATCAGGATCTTCGCCATCACCTCGGAAGTGAACAGCGCCCCCATGGCGTCGGCGGTGGCAAGATCGGATCCGGCGAGTGCCCGCTGGCCCAGGCCGGAAGAGGTGGCCAGCACGACCATGACATACCAAGCGGTCGCGATCATCACGGAGACCACCACATACTTGCCGATTTTCTTCGGCGGAATGTCGCATTCCTCCGCGGACTGGGGGATGACGTCGAAGCCGACGAACATGAATGGCACCACGATCATCACACCGAAGAATCCCGCCGTCCCATTGACGAAGAACGGTTCCATGTTCTTTGGATCCCCACCGGCGAAGGCACCGGTGAGCAGCATGGCGCCAATAATGAAGAGGAAGATGACAACAAAGGTCTGGACGATGCCGGCGGTCTTGATCCCCCGAATATTAATCGCGGTAATGGCCACCGCACCCACAACGCCCACCAGCGCCCAAGTCAGATAGACCTCGGAGCCGGCGATGTCCCATAGCTTGATTTGGGACAGGTTCGGGAAGATGTACTGCACGGATTTTGGAAGCGCCACCGCTTCAAAGGCGACGATGGTGATATACCCGCCGACGATGGCCCAGGACCCGGCAAAAGACCAGCGGGCGCCCATGGCGCGCAGCAGATAGTTGTGTTCGCCGCCGGCTTTCGGGATGGCGGAAACCAATTCCGCATAAGTCAATCCCACCACCGCCATGATCCCAC
Source organism: Glutamicibacter uratoxydans (assembly GCF_006539925.1). Classification (GTDB taxonomy): domain Bacteria; phylum Actinomycetota; class Actinomycetes; order Actinomycetales; family Micrococcaceae; genus Glutamicibacter; species Glutamicibacter uratoxydans. The sequence continues at coordinate 174,833 of NZ_BJNY01000005.1, forward strand.
CGCCGACGAGCATGGCCAACGATGCGCCGATCGGGCCGGCGCTGACGATCCAATCTCCGGTGAGCACCACCCAGCCGAAGCCGATCATGGCGCCCACTCCAATAGCCAAGGCATCCCATTTGCCCAGAACCTTCTTCAATCCAACTTCGGCACCGCCGCCTGCACCCTGCATCCGCATCTCCTTGTCACTGATGATGCAGATCACACTATGCACTAGGCGTAGTGCTGTTTTGTGCAGAGCGCACAAGAGATAGGGCGGAAGCTCCAAAAAGCTCCGGCGGGAGCTTCGGACGCTATTCGGTCGTGGAAACCGGTGAGTTGGCCTTCGTGGCCTTAACCAAGGCGCGGTCCACTTCGTGAATTCCAAAGATGAAACCGGCGGAGAGGATCAATGATTTGATGATCAGCCCGGTCAGGTCGGTGGCAACATAGACCAGCTGCACCGGACCGGCGAAGATCAGCAGGACAATAGTCCAAAAGCCATAGGCCAGATTCGTTTTCGCATGAGCCAGTTCGGGGTGCTTGGCCCTGCGCCTGATCGTGTAGATGCCGATGGCGATAATGACTACCGCCAAAATAGCGGCGCCGGCGAAGAAGAAATACCGTTGGGTGCGAATCCACGTCAGCGTGGGCCCGATCAACAGGCCCAAAGCCACTGACGCCCACCAGCTGATCGCCCGCAATTCGCTCTGCGGAGCTTTTGATTCGTCAGTTGGTTTGCCAGTCGCCACGGTACTCCTTTCTTCTCATTGCATGCTGCTTCCTCTAACAAGACACTGTTTCAAGAATACGCGGTGCGAACTGGCACTCTTGCCCTTGAACCACGCCGGTGCGCAGAATGTTGCGTGATTCGCAGTAAAACCGATCAAAAAATCATCAGAGAATCAACGTCCACAAAACCAGCGCAGGCTCATCGGAGAGGTTCTCCCAGCTGTGCGGTTCACGCCCGGGGAAGGTGATCGTGTCCCCTGCCGCCAGCTCCCAGCGCTGGTCCGGGAGCACCAGCGCGAACTGCCCCGAGACCACATGCAAGACCTCCAGTTCGCAGTCCACCGAGTACAGCTCGGCTTCTCCAGCGCCCTGCGGAGCAACCTCTGCACGGATGACCTGCACTCGTTTTTCACCGCGCGGAGTGACCAGCTGCTCGGTAATGCCTTCGCCGCCCAGCGATACGCGCGGCGCATCGGCCAAGCGGACCAGCTGGGTTTCGGGAACTTCAAACAGCGTCCCGACCTCGATGCCCAGCACCTCGCAGAGCTTGATCAGGGTGGACACCGAGGGGCTGGTCAGGTCTCGCTCAACACGCGAGAGGAATCCTTTGGTCAGCCCAGAGAGCTCGGCGACCTGGTCGATGGTCATCCGCTGCTGCTGGCGTACACCGCGCAGCCGGGCGCCGATGTTGATCGTCGAGCCGGAAGATTCTACGGGCAACGTTTTCATCTAAGCGCACCAAGACCTGTTCTCTTGTAATTTCAAAGACCACGTTATTCTCGCTAACGCCGGCCAGCCACTGCCTGCAGTTTACCAATACGCAACTTCGTGCCGGAGAAGGGTTCCCCCTGCCGCTGCGATTCCCTATGCTCGCCCTATGGACACCACTGCGAATTCCACCGCCGCCACGCTGCGCGAATACCTGAACGACGCACGCGAAGCAGTCATCTTCAAGGCTGAAGGGCTCAGCGAAGAGCTAGCCCGGCGCCCGCTCACGCCAACGGGAACCCATATCCTCGGAGTCGTCCACCACTTGGCGGTCACCGAGTACGGGTACTTCGGGCTTTGCCTGAACCGCGCAGTGGACAGCGACTACGTGGCGGGCCTGCTGGAACTCGATGACCCGCAGAGCGATTTCCTTCCGCCTGCTCAGCTGAGCGGGGCACAGATCATTGGCCTCTACCGGCAGGCAGTGAGCTTTGCCGAGGCAGGCTTCGATGAACTGGAACTCGATTCGCCCGCCGAAGTTCCCTGGTGGATCCGCCACCGGCACACGAATCTGGAGCGGCTGCTGGTCCACATAATTGCCGAGACCTCGCGCCATGCAGGACACCTGGACATCGTCCGCGAACTGCTGGATGGCAAGGCAGGTCTGCGCGCGGAAGCGATGAACCTGCCGGACTACTCCCCCGACCAGTGGCTGGAGCAGCGCCGCGTCATAGAAGCAATTTCTCAGGGAAAAATGACGCAAGGCTAAAGGCCCGACGCCTGCAGAAGCATGAAAGCGGGTCATATTACGGAACAGAACTTCACGCCGTCATATCCGGCCGGTAGCATCAAAATTGTTGCTTCACGAGACGCGGCGCCAAGCTCCGACTGGCCGCGCACCAACCCCAGGTTCATGGGTGGTTCGGATGAAGAAGCGGTCCGGGCATCGACCGATGCGCGGGCAAGAGCTCAGCGAGAGTTGTCGTGTCATGGCATATTCTGTCCTCCCCATCATCGACCTGCAAACCGGCCAGGTACAGTTCAAGGTCCAGGGCCGCTGGTACACCCGCTACGTTTCCCATCCTGAACAGCTCGAACGCCTGGTCACCAGGGCCGCCCGGCGCCCGGTCTTCGACCCTGCCCATTCGGAGCTCATTGTCTTTGTCGCCGCCGCGGGCTTGCCACAGGGAAGGCAGCGGGCTTTTAGCCTTGCCAAATTCCCCCGGCACCACAGCCTGACTAAGCTGGGTGGCTGAACAAAATTTTGGGTTTCACAGGAAATCCCCGGCCGTAGGAGGGTCATCCTCGCGATGTCACACAACCCCGCGACACAGCCAACCCCAGCCCAGATCCGCAGATGGCGCCAATATGTTGCCGACGAAGCAGCAGAAGGCGCCATCTACCGCGCACTGGCAGAAAAGAAAACCGGCCAAGAGCGGCAGATCCTGCTCGGCCTGGCAGAAGCAGAAGCCCGGCACGAAGAATACTGGCGCGCCAAGCTGGGCGAACACGACCGTCCGGTCCGCCCCTCGCTACGCCGCAGCTTCCTCAGGCTTCTGGCCGCCCGCTTCGGCTCGGTCTTCGTCCTGGCCCTGGCCCAGCGCGCCGAAAGCAGCACCCCCTACGCCAAGGACGAGGATGCCACGCCGCAGATGGCTGCGGACGAGCAGGTCCACGAGGAAGTAGTCCGGGCCTTGGCCACCGCAGGCCGCGCTCAGCTCTCCGGCAACTTCCGCGCCGCAGTGTTCGGCGCCAACGACGGCCTGGTCTCCAACCTGGCACTAGTCATGGGCATCGGAGCCACCGGCGTCTCCGCCGGCATGGTGCTGTTCTCCGGCATCGCCGGCCTGCTGGCCGGCGCGCTGTCCATGGCCGCCGGCGAGTATGTTTCGGTGCGCTCCCAGCGCGAGCTGCTCACCGCTTCGCGCCCCACCCAGGTCACCCTGACCGCGGCCCAGCACCTTGACCTCGACGCCAACGAGCTGGTGCTGATCTACAAGGCACGCGGCATGAGCGACGAAGATGCAGAGCACCGCGCCGCCGAGCGCATGGGCCTGTTCACCTGCGACTGCAACCCATCCTTCTCGCTGAACCCGGAGGAACGCTCCGAGGAACTGGCGAACGAGCACGAGGAACTAGGCTCCGCCACCGGCGCCGCCACCTCCTCATTCCTGATGTTCGCCTCGGGTGCGGTGATCCCGATCCTGCCGTACATCTTCGGCATGACCGGGATCGCAGCCATCATCACCTCCGTGGTGCTGGTCGGCGTCGCCCTGATGGTCACCGGCGGCATCGTCGGCCTGCTCTCCGGCGCCTCGCCGCTCAAGCGCGGCCTGCGCCAGCTGGCCATCGGCTGGGGCGCCGCAGCGGTGACCTACTGCCTGGGCCTGCTCTTCGGCACCAACGTCGCCTAGTCGCCGACGGTTAGTTCCGCATCCCATACATCCAGCGCAGCCTTGGACCACGAACCGTAGGTAGGATTCGGCAGGACGATCCACTCGTCCCCGAACTTTTCAACGTTCTGCTCCACCAGGCTGCGCTGCTGCGTTAATGGGCTGCCGGCAAAACGCTGGTCGAAGTCGTGCAGCGTATCTCCCAGCTGCATCAAAACCCTGTGATCGCTTTGCACCTTGGCCCGCCGCTCCTGCTTCGGAGGCCCCAGCAGCAGGACCTGGTCTTCATCCACCTGCGGCAGGCCCAGCTCTTCAAGGCTGGCCAGGGTCGCATCGAGATTCTCTACGCTGCGGTCCGAAATGTAGTAGATGTCCACTCCCAGCTGGTCAGCGCGGTCCAAGAAGTCCTTGGCTCCGTTGATCAGCGCAGGATGCCCATCCTGCTCCCAGGCTCCCCACGTATCCCAGGTGGTGTAGTCGTGGCATTGCTGCATGTCCCGTGCCAGCAGCGCGGTGTTGTCGATGACCGTCTCGTCAAGATCCGTGATGATTGCCAGCTTCTGATGCTTTGGCGCGGAGTTGCCCTTGCCATTGTTGCTCTTGGTGCGGGCTTCCTTGACCTTCTGCTCAAGCTTCGCCGTCGCCATTGCGTAGGTCTGCGCCTGCAGTGCCTGCGCTTCGGCGGACTGCTGCTGCCAGCGCAGAGCCATTGCATACTGGCTCACGGTGCATGCGCTCGACGTCTCGGTTGCAGCGGCGGGAGCCTGTCCCGCAGCCGCCACATATCCCCCTGCAGAACCGACAGCCAGCGCCACGGCAATCGCAGTAATTTTCCTCATTCTCGCCCCTTTGCGACCGATGAAAGGGCGGCTGCACTCGTTGGGCAGCCGCCATGAGATTCAGGCTAACAACGAGCGTGACCCAAGTCACTACTGATATATCAATATTTCATATGTTGAACATCAGCGAAGCGGGCGGATGGGCAAGCTACTGTCCGGGAATCCTGGTGCGCCTGCGCAGCGGCTGCACGGTCCCAAGGAATGCCACTGCCTCTTCGACGCTGTCCACCAGTGCGATCTTGTCTTCCATCACCCGCTGCGCCGCAAGCGCCTTCAGCAGCTGCCACGCCGGCAGGGTCTTGGTCCAGTGTTCCTCCCCCACCAGCACCAGGGGCACAACGCGGGCTCCGGTGGCGTAGTAGTTTTCGCAGGCATCCTGGAAGATCTCCTGCACCGTCCCCGCAGCGCCGGGCAGTACGATGATCCCGCCGTTCGACTGCTCCAGCAGCGTCGCTTCCCTGATCGAGTTGGTAAAGAACTTCGCGATGTGCGTTGCGAAGAGATTGGGCGGCTCATGACCGTAGAACCAGGTCGGCACGCCCAACGACTTGTGGCTCGAAGGGAAGCGGTCCTTCACGGCGAGCGCCAGCCGGGCCCAGCCGGTGCGGTGGTGGATCGCATCGGGTTCGGCAGCCAGCATGCTCAACGCCGTTGCGACATCCTTCTGGTCATAGTCAGCCAGCCAGGCGCCTGCATTGGCCGCCTCCATCGCCCCTGGCCCGCCACCGGTAGCCACGGCATATCCAGATCGGGTCAGCATCGCTCCGAGCCGCAGGGCCTGCGCGTACTGCTCGGTCCCCCGGTCCATGGCATGCCCTCCCATGACTCCGATAATCGGGGTGTCCTTGAACGCACCGTCGTAGATTTCAGCAATCAGCGCTTGGCCGATGTGGTGGTCGTGCAGCGTGGTGGCCATGGCATCCGCATCGTCCAGCGACCTGCCCGGATTTCTATGTTGGGAGTACGCGTAGATCTGGGCGTCGAGGACCTTGTCATAGGTTTCGGCGCGGATCCCGTCATAGAGTTCCTGCGGGGTATAAAGTCCCCTGTCACTGGTCCGGAAAGGCAGGTGGTGCCCGGAGTCCATGCACAGCCCGCCAGTGCGTTCAATCAATTCCCTGCCCTTCGGAGAAAACTGGCAGTCGATAAATAGCGCTTCAGATAAATCCAGGGCTGGAAGCACTGCATCCCGCTCGCGCAGATCCACGCGGTGAACGCGCCAGCCGCGCCCGCGGGCGCTGGATGTATTCAGCGCTTCGGCGGCAAGCCTGTCGAATTCCGCCAATGAGGTGATGTTGACGGCACGCGCCGGGAGGTAGGGCCAGACATGAGACATGGCTCAACGCTACGCGATGATTAGGGATTATTCACAGTGGCCCCTTTCAACTTTCACCATTGAGAAGAACGTGAAACGATTAGCGGATGACGAATTCTGTTCCACCCACCATTGATGCCAGAAACTTGCTGGCTTTCTTGGGTAATGTTCCTTATTTCTTCGGAAAGAAACTCTCCGACGAAGCTAATGCAGTTACCGGTGTGGAATTTAATGAGTCGACGCTGCAGGTTGAGGGCCATGTCACCGATGCCGACACCGAGTACTCGGCGATGGTCCAGCTGCGCCGCGGGGCGACCGGCTGGGAAATCGATTCCGGTTCCTGCAACTGCGACAATACGGAAATCTGTTCGCATATCGCGGCGCTGATGCTGACCTCAAACAAGCAGGCCGCGCTGGCCAAGACCGCTGTGTACCGCGAAGAAAAGCCGGTTACCGAATGGTCGCAGCAAATCGATGCCTGGTACCAGCCTCGCGAACCGCGCCCCACCGACGGATTGCTGGGATCACCCAATGACCCGGTAGTGCCGATGGCACTCCAATTTCTGCTCTTCGACGCCAAAGATGCTTCGCAGCAGCAGCAGTGGATGCCGGCAGGAGTTGCGGCACAGGCCAACACCGCCACCCGCAGGAAGCGCTTCCGCCTGGGCGTGCGCCCGGTAGTACGCAATGCCGAAGGCCGCTGGGTCCGCGGGCAGCTGCGCTGGACCACCATCGGATTCAAGACCTTCGGCTGGAACCTGCTCAGGGCCCAGCACCACTGGTTTGCGCGCTTTGCCGCGATGGCGCGCAGCAACGGGCAGCTGCAGTTCAAGATCGATGAAGACTGGCTGTTCCTGGACGAATACTATTCCTACCTGCTGTGGCCGATGCTCGAAGAAGCCAAGGAACTGGGCATCGAATTGATCAGCTCGCGCAGCGAATCGACGGTTTCGGTGCTCTCCGCGTCGTGGATGGACCTTGCAGTCTCCGAAGACGACGAAAAGAACATGAGCATCGACGGCGTCCTGCATATGGGCGGGCAAGAACTCGTGCTGAACACCGACACCCCTTCCGGAGCAGTCGGCGACCACGGCTACTACATCCAGCTGAACGATCCCGAGCAGATTTGGCTGGCTCCGAGCCGCGAGAAGCACACGGACGTCAACCTCACCTGGCTGGACAACCATGCGCCGGTCCACGTCCCGGCCAAGGACACCACCGACTACTACAACAGCGAATACCAGCGCATGGGGTATTTCTTCGACGTGCGCAGCGCTTCGGAAGAACTCTCCCTGCCCAATCTGAAGCCGCCGTTCGTCAAGGCATCCATCTCCTACAAGATTGAAGACACTGATCACGGCACCCGCGAATCGGCCAACCTCGGGTTCAGCATCAGCTACCCCGGCATTTCCGACGAGCACAAGCCGCACGATGCCGAGGCGGAGCAGCGCCTCGCCGCCATCGTCAACGAACTATTTGAGAAGTCAACTGGTTCGGGCAACCCTGACCTGTCCCCGAAATTCTATTCGGGCACCGACATGATCGACTTCGTCTCCGAGCTCGTCCCAGCGCTGGCGGGGCATCCGGAAATCAAGCTTGAAGAGACTGGGCAGCGTCCGGTCTACCGCCAGCTGCGCGAGCTGCCGCAGCTGCAGATCAACGCAGTCGAGCACGAACGTAACGACTGGCTGGATCTCGGCCTGCTGATCAAGGTCGGCAACCACGAAGTCACCTTCGCTGTAGTCATCGAGGCGATTTCCAACGGCGCCATGAAGGTCAAGCTTCCGGACAACACCTGGTTCTCGCTGGACAACCCCATGTTCGCCAAGCTCAAAGAGCTGGTGGACGAGGCCCAAGCCCTCAACGACAAGCCCAAGGACGGGGACCTGAAGCTCTCGGTCTTCCAGATCTCGCTTTTCGAGGAGCTCGACGAGCTGGCCGAAGGCATCAACGGAGCGGACCTGTTCATCGCCCGCATGCGCGGCCTGCTGCGCGTGGCCGAAGGCGAGGAAGCAGAGGTCCCTGCCGGGCTCCAGGCCACCCTGCGCCCCTACCAGGTGGAAGGCTTCCGCTGGCTTGCCCGCCTATACCGCGGCGGATTCGGCGGCATCCTGGCCGATGACATGGGCCTGGGCAAGACCCTACAGACCATCGCCCTGGTGCTCCACGCCCACGAGCAGTGGGACGATCCGCAGGCCTGCGCCCAGCTGCCAGCCGCCCAGCAGGAGCGCGCGCCATTCCTCGTCGTCGCGCCGAGCTCGGTGGTTTCCAACTGGGAGATGGAAGTGCGCCGCTTTGCACCGAGCCTGAAGGTCGTCAGCATCGACTCGACACTGCGCGACGCCCGCCAGCTCAAGGAGCTCTCGGAAGGCAATGACGTGGTCCTGACGACCTATACGCTGCTGCGCCTGAATGACGAGATCTACGAGTCCCAGCGCTTCGCCGGCCTGATCCTGGATGAGGCCCAGTTCGTGAAGAACCGTTCCACCAAGGCCCACAAGGCCGCGGTGAACCTGCAGACGAACTTCAAGCTGGCGGTCACCGGCACCCCGATGGAAAACAACCTCTCGGAGCTCGGTGCGCTACTGCTGCTCACCGCGCCGTCGCTGTTCATGAACATCACCCGATTCAACCGGCAGTTCGCCCGCCCGATCGAGGTGTTGGGCGACAAGGAAACCCTTGAGCTGCTCCAGCGCAGGGTCAAGCCGTTCATGCTGCGCCGCACCAAGGAATCGGTGGTGCTTGATCTGCCTGCCAAGCAGGAGCAGAAGGTGCTGGTCCGCCTCTCCGAAGAGCACCAGCACGTCTACGACACCCACCTGAACCGCGAACGCCAGAAGATCCTGCACCTGGTGGAGGACCTGGACAAGAACCGCTTCACCATCTTCCAGTCGCTGACCCATCTGCGCATGCTGGCCCTGGAGCCTTCGCTGGTCGACCCCGAGCTCAGCGAGGTGCCGGGCTCCAAGCTGGAGGCGTTGTTCGACCAGCTGGACGACGTGCTCAACGAAGGCCACCGCGCCCTGGTCTTCAGCCAGTTCACCTCATACCTGAAGGTCCTGGCTGACAAGCTGACCGAGCGCGGAGTGAAATTCGTGTACCTCGACGGCAGCACCCGCAACCGCGCCTCGGTGATCGAGCAGTTCAAGGAAGGCGAGGCGCCGCTGTTCCTGATCTCGCTCAAGGCCGGCGGCTTCGGTTTGAACCTGACCGAGGCGGACTACTGCTTCCTGCTTGACCCGTGGTGGAACCCCGCCGTGGAGGCCCAGGCAATCGACCGCACGCACCGCATCGGGCAGACCCGCCAGGTCATGGTGTACCGCATGATCGCGCAGGGCACCATCGAAGAAAAGGTGGTGGCGCTGCAGGACACCAAGAGGCAGCTGATCAACACCGTCATGGACGAAGCCGACGGCTTCGCCAAAGCCCTGACAGCACAGGATATCCGCGGACTTCTTGAATAACAGATTGATTAAGTCTTCGTGGTTCGGGCGGTAAACCGTCCCGAAACAGGCTATATTCGATATGCCCCCTCGTGTGCGCTACACCACACCAACCGCAGGCTGAGGGGCATCCGTTCCGGGAGGTCTTCTCCTGGGACTAACGCAAGATGAAGGCGGTCATAACCGTGTCCCTGATCAAATCGGAGACTCTGAGTACACCGGATGACGACTGGATGGACGCATCGGTGAGCACAGAAGCAGATCGTGTGGTGATTGAAACCGAGCGGGAGTCCCTATCGTTGCACAACGACCGGCTCTTGGAGAAGATCCAGAGGGTTCTCGCGTCCCCACTGGAAGAAATTTTCTACAACCCAAAGCACCGGATGCTGCTGATCCCAGGGGCATTCGCTGTCATTGGCTCTTCATTTTTGAGAGTTGATACGGAGGCTGCCGCTGGCCTAAGAGGCTAGCGCAGCGCCAGTTTCCATCACGCCCCAGGCGAGCCGCAAACCGGCCGCCGTGGGGCGTTTGTTTTGCCATTTCATGGGCACGAGCCCTGTTCCCTGACTGATATCTTTGAGTACATCGATCTTTTTGAAGATGAAAAGACTAGCAGCAGGAGCAAAGTCCCGTGAACCGCGCCATCCCAAGAGCAGCACTTTCAGTTGCGGCAGTTTTGCTGCTCGGGGGCTGCGCAAGCTCCGGCCCCCGGCAAGACGGGCCTTTGCAATTCGGTTTAGATGATGCACAGCCAGGAGCATCAATCTGCAGTCCGGTCAATCCGACTGACCCGCGGGTGGGAGTTTCAGGGATAGCCGAGAACCGATCTGCCATGCCTGTCTGGATTACCGCCGTTGATGTGCTGGAAGCACAGAACTGGACAACCAGCCAAAGCCTCGTCAGCGATGTGTCCGACTCAGCGCCTGCAGTGTATTCCTGGAATTCAGACAGCCTCAATGACCCATCGCAGGCCCAGCTAATTGCCAGCATGGGCGCCCTGCAGCAGCCGGTACAGGTGAATCCAGGCCAATCAATACAGGTTGGAGTCTCCGGCTTGCTGCAGGCTCCGGACCAGGAGGCCAAAGTTTCACAGCTCAAGATCTCCTATACCCCGAATAACCAATCAACCATGGTCAGCACAGTCGTGGGAGGTCCTGAGGTGCGGTGGAACCCCAGCGGCTGCAACTGACCGTTCCTGGATGCAGCGAGGGCCGCCCAGTCCACTAAAAAGTGGATTGGGCGGCCCTTGGCTAGCTTCAAGCGCTAGAGCCCCCGAGTGGGGAATCTAAGGCTTAGAGAGCTGCGAAAACCTCGCGCAGCAGGCGTGCGGTCTCCGAAGGAGTCTTGCCAACCTTGACGCCGGCAGCTTCCAGTGCTTCCTTCTTGGCCTGGGCGGTGCCAGCCGAGCCGGAAACGATGGCGCCTGCGTGGCCCATGGTCTTGCCTTCTGGGGCGGTGAAGCCTGCAACGTAGCCAACAACTGGCTTGGTTACGTTGGCCTTGATGTAGTCAGCTGCGCGCTCTTCAGCGTCGCCGCCGATCTCACCGATCATCACGATGGCCTTGGTCTCTGGGTCAGCTTCGAAAGCAGCCAGGGCATCGATGTGGGTGGTGCCGATGACTGGGTCGCCGCCGATGCCGATGGCGGTGGAGAAGCCCAGGTCGCGCAGTTCGTACATCATCTGGTAGGTCAGGGTGCCGGACTTGGAAACCAAGCCGATTGGGCCCTTGCCGGTGATGTTGTTCGGGGTAATGCCGACCAGTGCCTCACCTGGGGTGATGATGCCTGGGCAGTTAGGGCCGATGATGCGGGTGATCTGGTTGCCGTCTGCGTCGACCTTGGACTGTGCCAGTGCCCAGAACTCAGCCGAGTCCTGTACTGGAACGCCTTCGGTGATGACGACGACCAGGCCGACCTCGGCCTCGATGGCCTCGATGACTGCGTCCTTGGTGAACTTAGGCGGCACGAAGACGATGGAAACGTCAGCGCCGGTCTCGGCCTTGGCCTCAGCCACGGTGCCGAAGACCTTGATTTCCTTGTCACCGTGGGTCACGGTGGTGCCGGCCTTGCGTGCGTTCACGCCGCCGACGATGTTGGTGCCGGCCTTGAGCATCAGGGCGGTGTGCTTGGTGCCTTCGCCGCCGGTGATGCCCTGGACGATGACCTTGGAGTCCTTGTTCAGGTAAATGCTCATTGTTCGCTATTCCCTCTTACTTCGCTGCGTTGGCGAGCTCGGCGGCCTTGTCGGCGCCCTCGTCCATGGTTGCTGCCAGGGTCACCAGTGGGTGGTTGGCTTCTGCCAGGATGGCGCGGCCTTCCTCCACCTTGTTGCCGTCCAGGCGGACAACCAGCGGCTTGTTGGCCGAATCGCCAAGGGTGTTCAGTGCGCCCACGATGCCGTTGGCCACTGCGTCACAGGCGGTGATGCCGCCGAAGACGTTGACGAACACGGACTTGACCTGTGGGTCGTTCAGGATGACGTCCAGGCCGTTGGCCATGACCTCAGCCGAAGCGCCGCCGCCGATGTCCAGGAAGTTTGCTGGCTTCACGTCGCCGTGGTTCTCGCCTGCATAGGCGACAACGTCGAGGGTGGACATAACCAGGCCTGCACCGTTGCCGATGATGCCGATTTGGCCGTCCAGCTTGACGTAGTTCAGGCCCATGGCCTTGGCCTTGGCTTCCAGCGGGTCTGCAACAGCCTTGTCCTCGAGCTCTTCGTGAGCTGGGTGGCGGACCTCGGAGGCGTTGTCATCCAGGGAGACCTTGCCGTCCAGTGCGACGATGTCGCCGGCGCCGGTCTTCACCAGTGGGTTGACCTCAACGAGGGTGGCATCTTCTTCCTTGAAGACGGTCCACAGCTTCTGCAGGGTTTCTGCAACCTTGCCGCGCAGCTCTTCTGGGAAGCCTGCTTCAGCAACGATCTCGGCTGCCTTGGCAGCGTCGATGCCAACCAGCGGATCAACTGCAACGCGGGCCAGAGCTTCTGGGCGCTCCTCAGCCAGCTGCTCGATCTCCATGCCGCCTTCTACCGAGCACATGGCCAGGTAGTTGCGGTTTGCACGGTCCAGCAGCACCGAGAAGTAGAATTCCTCGGCGATGTCTGCGCCCTGGGCGATCATGACCTTGTTCACGGTGTGGCCCTTGATGTCCATACCGAGAATGTTGGTTGCGTGCTCGAAGGCTTCGTCTGCGGTCTTTGCAACCTTGACGCCGCCAGCCTTGCCACGGCCGCCAACCTTGACCTGTGCCTTAACTACTACAACGCCGCCGATCTTCTCAGCTGCGGCCTTGGCTTCTTCCGGGGTGTAAGCGACGATACCGGCAAGCACGGGAACGCCGTGTGCCTCGAATAGATCGCGCGCCTGGTACTCATACAGGTCCACGGGTTTGTGTCCTTCGTTCGAAGTTCATGCTGACTCGCGGCATAGCTCTGGACCGAAATCCAAAACCACACCTAAGTAAGCGCACCGCAAGCAAGCGAACGTCGAAACGGCGCCGTAGGCCGTGCGCATCTCTCAGACTAGCCCTACTTTCGCAACTTTCCCACTTTTACCGCCTGTAGAGATTCCGAGGTCGTTGGACATTTTCAGTTAAATGTGATTAACGGAACACGGTTTCTTCCGTCTCCTAGTCCACGATTTCTAGCGGAGCGTAGCGCAGCAGAAGTCTTTTCTCGGAATCCGGAAATTGCACCTTGGCCACAGTTTTGTCCCCTGAGCCCTCCAGAGCGATGACAGTGCCCAAACCAAAAGAGGAATGCTTGACATGCTGCCCCACCTTGGGCACGACAATTTCCTTGTTCTGCACCACGCGCTGCTTTGAAACCGGGGCCGCGTTATGTCCACGGACCGGAAGCGCTGGTGCGGAGGATCCTGCACCCCAGTGGCTGCCCCGGTCGTACCTGCTTGTTGCGAAATTAACACTGCCGGAGCCGAAGGACAGTCCGCCGCCGAAGGAAGAGCCTTCGCGCTTCCAGTCGATCAGCGATGCCGGGACTTCTTCGAGGAACTGGCTGGCAGGGTTGTACTGGGCCTGCCCCCACAGGCTGCGCTGTTCTGCACGCGTCAGGTACAGGCGTTCACGCGCACGGGTCAGCCCCACATAGGCCAAGCGGCGCTCTTCGGCCAGCTCCTTCTCATCGGTCATCGACCTCTGGTGCGGGAATACGCCGTGCTCCATGCCGGTGAGGAAGACCACTGGGAATTCAAGGCCCTTGGCAGTGTGCAGGGTCATCAGCGTGACCATGCCTTCACGAGCGGCCATGGCCGCTCCCTCGTCGTCGCTGGGAGCCTCTGGGATCTGGTCTGCGTCGGCTACCAGTGCCACCCGCTCCAGGAATCCTGCTAGGCCGCCTTCTGGCTCGTCGTTTACGTAGTCCCGCACCACAGCCACAAGTTCTGCCAGGTTCTCCACACGGGATTCGTCCTGGGGGTCGCTGGAGGTGCGCAGAGTCTCTAGGTATCCGGTCTGCTCAAGCACGGCTTCCAGAGCCTCGGCAGGGCCCGACCCCTCTGCCACTGTCTGCAGGTCGTCCATGAGCGCCACGAAGGCCTGGGTCATCTTGATGCCGCGGGTGCCCAAGCCCGGAGCTTCATCGGAACGGCGCAGCGCTTCCATAAAGGAAATGCGGTCGCGTTCTGCCAACGCCGCCACAGCTCCTTCCGCGCGGTCGCCAATCCCGCGCTTGGGTTCATTCAGGATCCGGCGGACGTTGATGTCGTCGGCGGGATTCACCAAGGCCCTAAGGTAGGCCAGCGCATCCTTGATTTCCTTGCGGTCGTAGAACCTGGTGCCGCCGACAACACGGTATTTCAGGTCCACGCGCATCAGTTGCTCTTCCAGTGCACGGGATTGAGCATTGGTGCGATAGAAGATCGCTACATCTCCAGGGCGCACGTCTTCCTCGTCGTTCAGGCGCAAGATCTCTTCTGCGATCCACCTCGCCTCGTCGGATTCCGACTCCCCCACGTAGCCGACGATCTGTTCCCCGTCGCCGCTCGCGGTCCACAGCTTCTTGTCATTGCGGTCAGGGTTGCGCTTGATGACTTCGTTGGCCGCCGACAGGATGTTCTGCGTAGAACGGTAGTTCTGCTCCAGCTTGATGGTCGCCGCGTTCGGGTAGTCCTTTTCGAACTCGATGATGTTGCGGATGTCGGCGCCGCGGAAGGCATAGATGGACTGGTCGGAGTCGCCGACCACGGTCAGTTCGCCCGGTGGGGTCTGCCCGTCGGGGCCGGTCAGTTCGCGCACCAGGGAGTACTGCGCGTGGTTTGTATCCTGATATTCGTCGATCAGCACGTGGCGGAACCGGCGCCGGTAGTTGTCCGCGACGCGTGGGAAGGCGCGGAACATGAAGACGACCTGCCCGATGAGGTCGTCAAAGTCCAGCGCATTGGCGGCCCGCATGCGCTGGGTGTAGCCGCGGTAGACCTCGGAGACCGCCCGGGCAAAGGGGTCGTTGGTGTTGATCGTTGCCGCGTAGTCTTCATCGTCGATCAGCTCGTTCTTCAGCGATGAGATTTTGTGGGCGATGGCCTTGGGCGTGAAGCGCTTCGGGTCGATCTCAAGGCCCTTGGCCACCAGCGTGATCAAGCGCAGCGAATCGGCAGAGTCATAGATGGAGAAATTGGATTTCAGGCCAATGGTGGCTGCCTCGCGACGCAGAATTCGCACGCAGGACGAGTGGAAGGTCGAGATCCACATCTTCTTTGCCTGGTCTTCGCCGATCAGTTCGGCGGCGCGTTCACGCATCTCGGCTGCGGCCTTATTGGTAAAGGTAATCGCGAGAATTTCGTGCGGGCGGGACCTCCCTGTGGCCAGCAGGTAGGCGATCCGATGCGTCAGCACCCTGGTCTTGCCAGATCCTGCGCCCGCGATGATCAGCAGCGGCCCGCTGGCGTAGCGTACTGCCTGTTCCTGCTGGGGATTCATGCCGACAAGCAGTTCGTCGGCAGTGGGCAGTGCCTGTGCTGCGGCTTCTGGAGCGAAATCATCAAAAAGGAAATCCATGATAATGCCAGTCTACGCAGTCGACAGGACAGTACCGTCTTGCATGAATGTTGGGCAGCGATCGCAGGCATAATGGGATATATGGCAAAGAAGGTCAAAAAGTCCAAGGAATACCGCAAACCCTCCCAATTCGTGGAGCAGCAAGGTGAGATTCTGGATCGGCGCCTGCGCGCATACAACGGAGTGGAAAGCACTTCGCATGAGAACAAGTCCAATCCCATGCTGCTCATCTCAGCCGGACTGGTGATCTGCGTCTTCCTCTTCTTCTATCTGCATGTGATGACGCTGAACCAGATGAAGGACCTCAGCGATGGGTTGACCATGCCTGATCAGAGGATCTTCGGCTACACCCTGGATGACATCCAGGCCCTGCGCTCGGTCATGGACGACGATGCCCGCGGGCAGCTGAACTACGTCCACAAAACCGCCGGCCTGCTCTTCCCGCTGTTCACCGGGGGCATCAGCATGCTGCTGTTCATCCGCTGGATCCCCAACCGCTCGACGCGCTGGCTCGCATGGTGCGCCCCACTGGGCTTCGCAGTGGTGGACATCATTGAGAATTTCGCCATTGACGCACTGTTCTCGGCCGGCGAAGTTACTGCAGGCGCTGTGATGTTCGCTTCGATCCTCACAACGATTCGATGGGCATTGCTCATCATCACTGCTGGACTCATCGTGGGCTTGGGAATCACCCGAGGCAACCGTGCTTTAAAGCTAAAGATGGAAAAATTGCGAGGCGAGACCCCATAAGTCCATGGGTGGAATTACTGATTCAAGCGCCTCATAAGATAGGCTAGATGGTGATTTCACACCCAGCCTCTGTAGCTCAGTAGGATAGAGCGACCCTCTCCTAAAGGGTAGGCCGTCGGTTCGATTCCGGCCAGGGGCACACAAAAATCAAAGCCTTGCTTCCCAATTTTTATCAGGGAAGCAGGGCTTTATTTCATTTCTGGCGGCCACACACGTTGCCAGCGTCTTATCTGCCTAAATAAAAGCGAAGGGCGCGTTCCCCCATGGAACGCGCCCTTCGATATTGCTCAGTATGCTGCTGGTGCAGTCCGCTGATTAGCGCAGAAGCAGCGCAGTCGCCTTTGGCGACAGCGAAGCATCCATGACTACACACGCACCACCGACGGCGCCAACGTTGCCGCCGAGCTTCGAGGTGCGGGATTCGATCTCATGGACAGCACGCAACGCAAAGCGGCGCTGGATGGCGGCATCGACATCATCGGCCACCAGCTCGTTGACCTTGACCCACTGCGGGCCGCCGAAGACAACTTCGCGGATATCCAGCGAGTTTGCCAGCTGGCCGGCGACTTCGCCAACCATCACCATGGTTTCGGTGACGATTTCCTTGGCAACCGCATTGCCTTCAAGCGCCAACTCGGTCAGTCGGTTGATGCCTTCTGCGCGCTGCTCTGGGCCTAGGATTTCATAGGTCGGCAGGTCAAGACCGCGCTCCTGAGCCTTCTGCGAGATGAACTCGTAGGAGGTGCCAGCAGCCAAGCAGTCGTCCGCGCCGCACTCTTCGCACTTGATCGACTTGTAGCCGGTGGAGTAGTGGCCGATCTCGCCGGCATTGTTGCTGGCGCCGTGGTGGACTTCGCCATTGATGACGATGCCTGCGCCAAAGCCATGGCCGCAGTAGACGAACACGAAGTCGTCGGCTTTTTCTTCCTTCGACTGCCACAGCTCGCCTACTGCCGAGGCAATGGTGTCCTTTTCAATGATCACCTGCAGGCGGAGCAGCTTGCGCAGCGGGTTGACCAATTCAACATCAGCCCAGCCATCAAGCAGCGGCGGGTTCAGCACTACGCCTTCTTCGACGTTGACCGGACCAGGAACAGCAATGCCGACGCCTACGATGTGCTTCTTCGGGACGCGGATTTCAGCGATGAGCTCCTTGACCGTGTTGGCCATCAGCTGCACGGTTTCTGAAGCAACTTCGAGGTTGGGAACTTCGATGCTGCGCTCGCGCAATACTTCCCCGCGCAGGTTCATCGCTACGAAGCTCAGGACGCTTGGGTCGAGGTGGATGCCGATGGAAACTAGGCGATTGCCTTCAAGTTCCAAAACAGTGCGTGGTTTTCCGGGGCCGGAAACGATCGTGCGGTCTTCGCGTACGATTCCGTCGTCGAGAAGTCGACGTACAACGTTCGAAATGGTCTGCGGTGAAAGTCCTGTCGAACCTGCAAGTTCGACACGGCTGATGCCATCCGGTGCCCGGCGGATGGACTCAAGAATTACTGCTTGGTTGAAGTCTCCCAAGCGGCCTAGGTTTGTACCCCGTCGCATTAATGCTCCATTGATCTGTAAAGTTGATGGATCGATCTTCCTATTCCAACGTTTCGCCTTGCTCACTAGGAAACGGTCAAAAACTGCGAGTAATACAACCGTTCGTCGTTGCAACTAAAAACGTTGGAGATCCAATTAAGCACGTTACCATCATTAAGGACTTCGCACACGCGATATTGCGAATTCGCGCCCATAAATCTTGGCGAGACAGGGCTTTGTTTAATCAACAACCAAGGACAAATCTCTCCATGTTGATTATTCGGCCCCCTTGTTGGAGGACTCGAAGCGTCGCGTCGGCGCACCTTTAGTAAATGCCGGTAGAGAAATTAAGAGAGATTCTTCGACTGCCGCTCCGGTGTTGCATCGATGCCAAGCGCTCCTTCCGGCACAGCACAGATGCCAAGCGGGGCTTCGCCGCAGGGTCGACGATTCTTGCAGGGCGCAGCCGATGGCATGCAGTATGCGATCACCGGAATGCTCCCCGCCGGCGATCACAAGCCTGCAAGGAGTATCTAACCGCGTACTGGACATGCCCCCTCGAATAAGGGCATGCCACAGCATTCTACTGAAGTAGGAACACTGCTAGGCCCATTCCGAACACCCTGCAACCGGTCTATGCCGGTTGTGTAGGACGTCAGCTGGCTTGCAGGTAGGTATCCCAGGCATCGTCGATATGATTGAGCCCCGAAACCAAGTGTCCCCCAATGCGAGGGCGATGCGGGGTGACTCGTAGCTGCCAGCCAAGCTGGGCGAGCATCTTGTCTGCCTTTCGGCTATTGCAGGAGAGGCAAGCCGCCACCAGGTTCTCCCAGGTGTTCTTTCCACCCCTGCTGCGTGGCACCACATGATCGATGGTGTTTGCCGCTTTGCCGCAGTATGCGCAGATAAACCTGTCGCGACGAAGAACGCCCCTACGGGTGACATGATTCATGTCCCTGTAGGGGCGTCGGACGTAGCGCTTTAAGACGATGACCGTTGGCCGCGGTAGTTCGCCGTGAGAGCTGCGCACAGGCTTGGAGTCATCCTGGAGCACTATCGTGGCTTTCTCCGCCATCACTAATAACAAGGCGCGTCGAAAGGTCACTACGGCTAAGGGCTCGTAGCCGGCGTTTAAAACAAGCGTTCGCATGATGCAGTACTTCCTTCTTGAACCGATGGCCGCCATCTGGCATGGTGGGGCTCGCGTTCTCTGTGGAGAGGTCTAACGCTAGCCTAAAGGATCAGTACGCTCATATGTGCCCGAAGGGCAAAAGATCTTCTGGAGTTCATCTACCCCAAAGCTTCCATTTACCCGTTAAATGACGACAGGCCGTTGAACGTCTTCCTCGTTCAACGACCTGCGGTCAGAAGCTAAATGCTTAGCGAGCCAGGGTGTAGTAACCGTACAGCGGGTTACGGCTCACCGAGTGGATCATGGTGTCCACGGTTGGGTTCTGTGCACCGATCATCTGACCGTTGCCCAGGTAGATGCCTACGTGGCTTCCGCCGCGCTGGAATACAAGATCGCCTGGCTTAGGGTTGCTGGTGCGCTTGAACTGGCCGGAACCCAGAATAGCCGAGGTGCCGCGTGCAATGTTGATGCCGTGCTTGGCATATACGTACTTGACGAAGCCCGAGCAGTCCCAACCGGAAGGAGTGTTACCGCCCCAGACATATGGAACGCCGACGTACTTTGCAGCGGTGGCTGCAATGCCGGACAGGTTGCCGGTGTTGACCGAAGACTCAGCCTTGACAGACTTGGTCTGGGTAGTGGTGGTCGACTTGGTCGAAGTCGACTGCTGGCCACGGTTCGAACGGGTCACAGGAGCGAATGCATCGTCCGAGGAGTTGCTCGACGAGGTGGTTTCGTTCGAGGAAGCCTGGGTGGCGGTCACGTCGTTGGCAACGGCGATGACTACTGGCTCTGGCTTAGGCTCTGCAGTGAAGCTTGCACGCTGAATGTCAACCGAAGCATCCTTGTCCGCAGCAACGGTAACTGCCTTGACAGCTACGCGCTCTGGGTTGATGGTGTCGACTGGCGCAGCGGATACGTCGCGCGATGCGGTGGCCTGTCCTGGGACACCCAGGGTGATGATCAAGCCGGAAGCAGCAGCAACGACTGCTGCCTGGCGTCCCACAGAGCCGGCATTGTTTGCCACGGCCTGCGAAATTGCTTCTAGCGAGTTAGTACGTGGCACGTCGGCGCGGCGACGTCCATGAGCTTGACGCTTGGTCACTATAAGAGCCTCTCCTTGATACCTACGAGGTAAGCTGTCGGGTTCGAAGTGGAGTTACCTCGGTGGATTTGAAGTTTCCTTCTCTTCCACTTCACCCCTAGGGTTGTTAGTTCAAACTAACTACCCGATGTTGGTTCCCCCGCCACTGCCGTACGAGTTGTGTATAACTGCACATTGCGTGTTGGCAGTGCTCGGTTCTCACGCAATGTTGCTCAGGGATCCCCTGGCACGCATCTAAGCCTATAGGATGATTTTCGAAATGTCACGTTTTGATCACGGAATGGTGACGAAGATCGTTATAACCAGCCGGCTGGGTCCTTAAACTGGCCGTCAACGATGACATCGAAGTGCACGTGGCACCCGGTCGAGTTGCCGGTGGTGCCGCTCAACGCGATCAAATCTCCGCGCTTGACCTTGTCGCCAACCTTGACCAAAACCTTGGTGTTGTGGCTGTAGCCGGTCTCCAGGCCATCGCCGTGATCAATCATGACGCGGTTGCCAGAGTGGCCGGCCCAGCCGGCGACCGTAACGGTGCCTGAAGCCGCTGCATAAACGTTGGTTCCGCACTGAACACCGTAGTCAGTACCGCCATGGATCATGGTGCCCGCACCGGTTGGGTTGTTGCGGTGGCCGAAAGGAGAAGTGATGCGGTTGGACTTCACCGGTCGATCGAGCAGGCCGGAAGTCGACTTGATCGCGGTGACGCTGCCGCCGGAAGCAGCCATGACTTCTGCAAGCTTTTCTTCGTTGGCAACCTTTGGATTGACATCCGAGGTCAATGCCGCGCGTTCCACTTCCAAGGAGCCAGCTTCTGGAGCCGTGACATCTACCACAGAAGCGGTTGCGGTGCGTTCTGCAGCGACAGCTACGGAGCCGTCTTCGGTCGAAGTGCCTGAAAGCTGAGGGGCAAATGCAGCCAATGCCAGACCTGAAACGGCGGCCACTGCTGCGATCTTGTGGCTGAATCCGAGCCGGGAAGATCCCTGCTTTGTCTTGCGGAGGTTCGAGATGAACTCGACGTTGCCGGAGATCTCTGCCGATTCGGCGGCAACCTTGACGGCTCCAGGAAGTGCAATGACGTTGCTGTCATTCTCTCCCAGCGCCAGCATCTGGCGGGTAGGAGCGATGCCGTAGCGCTGGCGGGCCTCAAAGCGGCGGCCAACAAAGTTGCTGTGAACTGGCGCAGCGGCCTCGATGGTTGCCACCGATTCGCTCACGCGCGATGCCCGGCGTCCACCGGAGCGCTCCACGGCGGAAGCGGCAATCTCGCTAATCGCGTCTAGTTCAACAACAGCGGCACGTCGGCCGGTCGTCTTGGTTTCGGCCAAAACATTCCTCTCAAGTTGCGCCTACGAAGTTAGCTGTCGGATTCGGCTCCTGAGATTGAGCCGGCCTGCTTCTACGCAAGACTTCACCCCAAGACGTTGCACGTCGTTAAGTGGGTCCCCCGCTATTGCCCTAAAAATACTTTTTCTCATCTTGGCGCAGGGCAATACTAGGCGTATGCGCATAAGGTGAGCCGGAGCTAGATAAACTACTAGCTCCGGTCGTTAACGTTACACGTCACCCCGGAAAGTTACAATTTCGTTATCTTTCCCGAGCTTGGACAAAAACGTGTCCGCTGACCTCCACAGGCAGCTCCAACGCACCCTCAATCCCCTGAACCCGGACGACGACATAGTCATCGGCGCGCTCCAAAGTGACAATCGCGCCGGGGCGGATTCCACCTTCATTCAGTTGTCCGAGCAGGATTGGGTCGGTTTGGATCGGCTCAGCCAAGCGTGCAATCGCCACCGGGCCTTCGACTCCATCAAGCAGCGCCTGGTCGAGGTTCACCACGTCAGATGAGATATCGCTCACTTTCGGCCCGCCGAGGACTTCGAGGCCCGGAATCGGGTTGCCGTACGGCGAAACAGTGGGCTTGCCCAGCAGATCATAAAGGCGGCGTTCTACGCGCTCACTCATCACATGTTCCCAGCGGCAGGCTTCTTCGTGGACGTACTCCCAGTCCAATCCGATCATGTCTGCCAGAAGGCGCTCGGCAAGGCGGTGCTTGCGCATCACGCTCGTAGCCAGTTCGTGGCCCTTTTCGGTCAGGGCAAGATGGCGGTCGGAAGAAACCACCACCAGTCCGTCGCGTTCCATGCGGGCTACGGTCTGGGAAACGGTCGGCCCGGAGTGGCCAAGACGCTCTGCGATGCGTGCACGCAAGGCCACGATCTCTTCTTCTTGTAGTTCAAGAATGGTACGCAGGTACATCTCGGTTGTATCGATAAGGTCTGACACGGCAGCCGCTCCTGGAAGTCACAACAATTGAGGTTCGTTTGAAAAATGAGACGTCGGTACTCCACTCTACTTGGTGTGGGCGACAGAAACGTTACGAGGCCCACCAGTGCGTATGTCGTAACCGACCGTCCAGTTTTTCTCCCGAACCCTCGCAATTTGCGAAGATATCAAGTGAAACGCCTGAAGCCTGCGCAGTTATTCCATCTGGGCAGTTGACGCCTTCAGCACTTCACACAATCGCTATCGAGGAGCACGATGAGCACAGAAATCACCATTCCGGTAAACCTCCTGCCAGCCGACGGCCGCTTTGGCGCCGGCCCTTCCAAGGTTCGCGCAGAGCAAGTTCAGGCAATCGCGGATGCAGGATCCAAGCTCTTGGGCACCTCCCACCGACAGGCTCCGGTGAAGAACCTGGTGGCCTCGGTCCAAGACGGACTGAAGGAAATGTTCAACGCGCCGGAAGGCTACGAGGTGTTGCTGGGTGTGGGCGGTTCTACCGCATTCTGGGACGCCGCAGCATTCGGCCTGGTCCGCAACAAGGCCCAGCACCTTTCCTTTGGTGAATTCGGTTCCAAGTTTGCCAAGGCCACGGACAAGGCCCCGTTCTTGGCTGCCTCATCCATCATTGTCGGAGAGCCTGGCACCGTGCCGGTGCCGGTCGCCGAGGCTGACGTGGATCTCTATGCATGGCCTCACAACGAAACCTCGACCGGTGCCGCGGCTCCGGTCAAGCGCGTCGAGGGCGCCAACGAAGACGCCTTGGTAGTCATTGATGCCACCAGCGCAGCCGGCGGGCTGGATGTGGATCTTGCCGAAACCGATGTCTACTACTTCGCACCACAGAAGAACTTTGCCTCCGACGGAGGCCTGTGGCTGGCATTCGTGTCCCCCGCCGCTATCGCACGCATCGAAGAAATCGCAGCCAGCGATCGTTGGATCCCTGACTTCTTGAATCTGAAGACTGCCCTTGATAACTCACTGAAGAATCAGACCTACAACACCCCGTCACTGACCACCTTGGTATCTCTGGACAACCAGATCAAGTGGATCAATGCCAACGGTGGACTGAAGTGGGCAGCTTCGCGCACCGCTGAATCTGCCGGCAAGATCCGCGCATGGGCCGAGGCCTCATCGGTGGCCTCTTGCTATGTTGCCAATCCAGAGCACCGCTCAAATGTCATTTCCACCGTTGACTTCGACGATTCAGTCGATGCCGCGGCCATTGCCAAGGCCCTGCGTGCCAATGGCGTGGTGGATGTGGAGCCGTACCGCAAACTGGGCCGCAACCAGCTGCGCATCGCGACCTTCGTCGCCATCGATCCGCAGGACGTCCAGTCCCTGCTGGACTGCATCGATTTCGTGATCGAACAGCTCTAAGCCGACGGCCGCAGAAATTAAACAGTCAGGGCCTCCGGATTCTTTCCGGAGGCCCTGACTGTTTAATACTGTGCCGCAATGTTTAGCTGTCTTTGCGAGCCCTGTTGCGCTGCGCTGCCCTGCGTCGCGCAGCGGTGCGCTGCGCGGTACGCCGGCGGCGCACCTGGCGGCGAGCCGGCGACTTGGGAGCCTGGACTTGTTCCTCTTCCTGGGCATCGGCCAGCTCTGGCTCGTTTCCAGCCTCGGCTTCTTCCTCATCCGACACCGCCTCGGCTTCTGCAGCCTGTTCATTGGCTGAAGTGTCCGATGGCTGCTCGGCTGGTGCTTCGCCGCCTTCTGCCTGCGGTTGCGCACCTTCTTCTTGGGCAGCCTCAGCGGCCGCGGCGGCCTCGATCTCTTCCTTGGCAAGGCGTTCAGCCCATGGCACCCAGGCTGGAGCCAAAA
Source organism: Glutamicibacter uratoxydans (assembly GCF_006539925.1). Lineage (GTDB taxonomy): Bacteria > Actinomycetota > Actinomycetes > Actinomycetales > Micrococcaceae > Glutamicibacter > Glutamicibacter uratoxydans. The sequence goes on from NZ_BJNY01000005.1 coordinate 198,870, forward strand.
GCGAGCCTTCCCCGGCAACGATTCCGACTTCACAAACCGTTAAATCTTTAGTCTTGGCCCGTGGAACCCGTGCGAGAGTCGAGAACCAGGTCCAACCCTGGTACCCCTTCTTATGGGAGACAAATCTATGGGTGACAAGTCGCTCACCTTCGGCCGTCGCTCCGAGGTACTCGCCGATCTCAGCCTCGGTAGCAATCTGCGTCAAGGACTGCCGCGCAGCATCAACTGCATCAGCGAGGATGGTGTCCAACTTAGGTTTACGGGCCATTATTTATGCGTCCAGATCGTCGGCTACCGCGCGCAGCACGGTAGCAACTTTTTTGCCGTATGCCTGTTCAGGATATCGCCCGTTGCGCAAGGTATTGGAAACGCTGTCCAGCAATTTGATCAGGTCTTCAATTACAACTGCTTCTGCTTCAGGCTTCTTGCGCTTGGCGCGCGCTACCGACGGAGCGGATTCCAGCAGGCGCAGGCTCAGTGCCTGGGGGCCGCGGCGTCCTTCAGCGACGCCGAATTCCAGCCGCGTGCCTGGGCGCAGATCGTGGACTCCATCAGGCAGCGCTGCTGCGTTGACGTAAATCTCTTTGCCGTCTTCTGCGGTGATGAAGCCAAATCCCTTGGACTTCTCGTACCACTTAACCTTGCCGGTAGGCATGTCCTTATACCTCGTTCATTCTCGTACTTAGCAACATGGCCGAGGCCTGCTCAGCGCCATGCATTCTCGTGTGTTCGCTTCCGCGGAGCCGTCGGCCGGTTTTCGCATGCTTTGCCCGGGTGCTCAACGTATGGAGACGAATCAAGTCGTTTACCTTTGATTATGTCATTCATTAGGACCCAAAATCACCTTTAGCCTTCACAGGCCCCTGCACGCTCGTGTCACAGCAGCGGCCGGTAAAGTTGGTATCCGTGAGCGCTTCATCTTTAACTCTGAGCATTGTTTCCCGCGTTGCGATCGTGATTGCGGTCCTTTCGGCACTGTCCCTGGTAGCCACGCTGGTGCTCTACTTCCAGCAGATCGCCATTCCTCGCGCCGTCATGGCACTTGGCGTCTGGGGACTTCCTGTGGCCTTCCTTCTGGCCGCAGTGGTTGTTATCGGCAATATCATCAAGCGCCGCAACACCTAAGCTAGCGCCCCAGCATACGTACAGGCGACTCCCAGACTTCTTGTGCACACTAGGGTTCATGAGTGCTAAAACCCCAGAAGCAAAACTTCTAGTCGTCGACGACGAGCCGAATATCCGCGAGCTGCTTTCCACATCGCTGCGCTTTGCAGGATTCGAAGTAGTCTCCGCCGCCAACGGCCGTGATGCATTGGCTGCGGTTGAAGCAGAAGAGCCCGACCTGGCAGTCCTAGACGTCATGCTTCCAGACATGGACGGCTTCACCATCACCCGCAAGCTGCGTGCCGCCGGACGCCACTTCCCAGTGCTCTTCTTGACCGCCCGAGACGACACCACAGACAAGGTCACCGGGCTGACCGTGGGCGGCGACGAATACGTCACCAAGCCGTTCAGCCTCGACGAGGTAGTAGCCCGCATCCGTGCGGTGCTGCGCCGCACCTCCTCGGGTGAAGAGGAAAACGCGACCATCGTCGTTGCAGACCTGGAGCTGGATGACGACGCCCACGAGGTCCGCCGCGCCGGAGAAATCATCGACCTCTCCCCCACCGAGTTCAAGCTCCTGCGCTACCTGATGATGAACCCGAACCGGGTGCTGTCCAAGTCGCAGATCCTCGACCACGTGTGGGAGTACGACTTCAACGGCGATGCGTCCATCGTCGAGTCCTACATTTCCTACCTGCGCCGCAAGGTCGACCGTCCCGAATGGCCTGCACTGATCCAGACCAAGCGCGGCGTGGGCTACCTGATGCGCACCCCTGACCGCCGCTAACCACCTTCGAACTCTGCATAGGGGCTCTAAAGTCGTTTCATGAAGTCGATTCGTTCTCTTTGGCGACGCACTACGCTGCGCACAAAATTGGTGGCAGTGATGTTTGTGTTGATGATTGTGGCAATCATCGCCACCGCAGCCGGCTCAGCCCACACGCTGCGCATCTCCATGACCAATCAAATCGATGCGCAGCTGAAGAGCGCCGGCCCCACCATGGGGCTGGGCCTGTCCAAGGCCTATCTCTACTCGCTGGACAACGACGACGACTCCAACGGGCTCCAGGACTTCGACCCGACGCTTCTTGGGCTGAACAGCTCCTATGCAGACATTCGCGACCAGGACGGCAAGATCGTCTACATCATGCCGCGCTCCCGTGTTTCGCTGGGCTCCGCCTCGGACTCCCCGCTGCTGAACATTGAAAACATCAACCTACTGCTGGAAACGCCCAAGCAGCCGGTGACGCTTCCCGGGCTCACCTCCAATTCCGCCGGGTGGCGGACCATGGTCATGCCGTTGAAGAGCAGCAATCTCAACCTGTTCCTGGCCATCCCCTTGAACACGGTGAACAACACAGCACAGCAGGCCGCCGTACTGGTTCTCTCCACAGGCCTGCTCGCAGCGCTTGTCATGTCCATGATCGCCTATGCCCTGACCACCCGGTCGCTCAAGCCCCTGCTCAAGGTTGAGCGTACTGCCTCAATGATCGCCGCCGGCGACCTGTCCCAACGCGTAAGCGACTACCCGGAAGAGACAGAAGTCGGCCGATTGTCGCGCTCTCTGAATTCGATGCTGGCGCAGATCGAGAAAGCCTTCATCGACCGCGAAGTCTCCGAACAGAAGATGCGGCGCTTCATCCAAGATGCATCGCACGAGCTGCGCACCCCGCTGGTGACGATCCAGGGATACTCCGAGTTCTACCGCCACGGCGGCCTGGCCAATCCGGAAGCGCTGGACTCCGCCATGGGGCGCATCGAATCTGAATCAAAGCGCATGGCGCAGCTGGTCGAAGACCTGTTGATGCTCGCACGCCTCGACGAGCAGCGCCCGCTGGAGAAGCAGACCGTTGATCTGCTGGTTCTGGGTCAGGATGCGGTGGAGGACACCAAGGTCAGGGCTCCGGACCGCGAGGTCAAGCTCGTCGGCCTCTTCTCCAGCCAGCCAAGTCCTGCCAGCACCGTAGGCGATGATGCGCGCATCCGCCAGGTCATCGCGAACCTGCTGACCAACGCGCTGCGATATACCCCTGAGGGAACCCCCATTGAAATTGCGGTGGGCGTCCGTTCACTCGTTGCCGGGGCCATTGACGCCGTGCTGGAGGTCAGGGACCATGGGCACGGAATCCCCCAGGACGAGGCCAAGCGCATCTTCGAGCGCTTCTACCGCGCCGACAGCTCGCGCCAGCGGGAAACCGGTGGCTCCGGTCTGGGCCTTGCCATTGTCGCAGCCATTGTCCAGCAGCATGGCGGATCGGTTGCGCTGTCGCAGACCGAAGGTGGAGGCGCGACCATGTCGATTTCCCTGCCCTACGTCCCGGTGCCCGAGCCCCGCGATGCCGATGACGACGATTTCGATTCCGAACCGCCGCAGCTGAACTCCTGAACAAGTTCTCCACAAACGGCGGCGGCGCCAGACACATCAGCGGCATCCATTCTTACCTTTAGAACATCAACCCCGATGAAAGGTCAGAAGAAGCCATGAGCACCTTCTCAACAAACACCGCCGAAATGCAGGCAAAGTCCCAAGCTGTCATGAACACCATCGACCGGCTGCGTTCAGAAGTTTCCACCATGCAGACCAACCTCGATCAGCTGCAGAGCACTTGGCAGGGCTCCGCCGCCGCCTCGTTCCAGTCGATCGTGGCCGAATGGCGCTCAACCCACCTGCGTATTGAAGAAGCCCTGGGAAACATCGCCACAGCCTTGCACCATGCTTCGGCTCAATACGAGGAAGTCGAACAGGTCAACACGTCGCTGTTCCGATACTAGCCGCCAGCTTCTGGTGCAGTGCCGCGGACAAAGCAAATGGCCGCCGCATCTCCGAAATTCTTCAGGGATGCAGCGGCCATTGGCCTAAGAACTACTTGGTGGCGTTCTTGCGGCGCTGTGCCACGACAAATGCGCCGGAGAGCGCCAGCAGAGCTCCGAGGCCGCCCACTGCCAGCGAATCGAAGCCGGTGTCGGCCAGCTCATCCTCGTTGGAGGCCTGGGGCTTGGCTTCGTCCTTCTTCTCTGCCACTGGCTTCTTGTCCACGTTGCCTGCAGGTTGGATCTCAGCTTCCTTTTCTTTCACAGGCTTCTTGGTTTCTACCGGCTTCTCAGACTCGGTAGGCTTCTGCTCGGTGCCATCAGTGCCGGTCTCTTCATCGGTGTCTTCACCGAAGTAGAACCTGGCGAAGGCATCCAGCCATTCATCGTCGAAGTTCTCTTCCAGCAGCCCCAGCAGCTCTTCATACTCGGCGTCGCTAACGTTGTCCAGCAGGAACGCGATGTACTCGAACTGCACCTGACGGCCTTCATCGGTGGCGAAGAATTCTTCCCACTGGGTGTCGTCCCACTGTTCGCTGCCTTCTGGCAGGCGGTCGGCGATGTCTTCCCAGAAGGCAGTTTCGTCAAGATCCTGCTCGCTGACTTCTTCATCCTCAAGGGCGTCGATCGGTGAATCGGTGGCAGGCTTGGGCTCCGCCGGAGTCTCTTCCTGCACATCAGTCGCGTCATCGACTACTGCCGGTTCATCAGCAAGTTCAGTTTCATCGGCTGCGTCAACGGCGTCGCTGGCGGCAGCGTCCTGTCCGGCCTCATCCTCAGCAGCCGGAGCTTCTTCGGTGGCCACCTCGTCCTGAGCCGGTTCAACGCCAGGCTCTTCCGTGGCATCCTGCTCGGCAGGAGCGGCTGGCTCTGCAACGGTTTCACCGGCGGCTGGAGCAGTATCTACGGGTGCTGCATCGAGCACTGGTTGAGCAGCGTTTTCAACGACAGCGGTACCGGCAGAAGTTTCTGCAACGCCGCTGGTCACTGACTGGTCGACAGTTTCAGTTTCTGCGGCTTGTGCGGGAGCTGCGGCGAGCAGCATTCCCGAGATCACTGCTGCCGAGAGCAGAGAAGTGCTGGCCTTAGGCGACATAGTTTTCCTTTTCCCCAAAAAGAAGGTGCACAACCTCGTAGTTTTTCCGAGTTCAATAAACTCAGATTCCTCGTTTGCCATGCGAAAAGCGATAAATGATTAACGATCAATCTATCCGAAGAAAATCATTCCGCAAAGTTTTATTTTTGCCCTAAGCACTGTTACATCAAGTTCCACTATTGTCTCCAAATGTTTGCCGAAATATGAGGTTGTGGACTGCCTAGAAACACGTACGCTTGTCCTTATGGGAATTTTGATTGATCCGCCGTTGTGGCCCGCGCACGGCACTTTTTTCTCCCACTTGGTTTCCGATACCTCGTTGGCAGAGCTGCATGACTTTGCTGCGGTGCAGGGCCTTCCCCAGCGGGCCTTCGACCGGGACCACTACGATGTGCCTCGAGAACGCTATGCCCAGCTGGTGGCCGATGGTGCGCTGGAAGTGACCGCCAATGAGCTGGTCAAGGCCCTGATCTCTTCGGGATTGCGAGTTCCTGCAAAATATCGACCGGAAAAACTCAACGTCATCCTGGCGCGCCGATGGGCGAGGACCATGCCGCCCGAGCCGGCCCTGGGACGGCAGCTGCTATCCCTGTGGTCTCAAGAGCACCGGCATTACCACGACCGGGTACATCTGCTTTCAACTCTCGAAGCCATTGATTGGCTTTCCAAGGGGCTGGTGAACGGCCAAGAACTGATGCTACTGCAGCTAGCAGCCTGGTTCCACGATGCAGTTTATGAGGCGACCGCCGAGGATGAGGCGAAGTCTGCGATCCTTGCGCGGGAGCGGTTAAACGGGATTCTCTCCGAAGAAGCTGTTGCCAAGGTCAGCCAGCTGATCCTGCTCACAGCCGGGCACAACCCTCAGGAATCAGACAAGCTGGGCCGCATCTTCTGCGATGCAGATCTTGAGGTCCTGGCCCGTCCGGCGCCTGCCTACCAGCGCTATGCCGATGCTATCTACTGCGAGTACGCGCACTACGCAAAAACCGATTTGGCCAAGGGAAGAATCCGCATCCTCGGCTCGCTGCTGGATAAGCCGGCGATCTACAGCACGGAGCGCGGCGCCGAGCGCTGGGAGGCTGCCGCCCGAGCCAATCTCAGTGCCGAAATTGACCTGCTGAAAACCTGGCTCTAAACGTCTCTCGGCATTAAACGCCCGAAGGCCCGTTCCATGGGAACGGGCCTTCGGTGTAGCTGATCGACATGGTGCCGAGCGAGCGGGAAGCTTAGAAGCCGCCCATTCCGCCCATGCCGCCCATGTCGTCACCGGCGGGAGCGGCGCCGGCAGGTGCTGGCTTGTCTGCTACAACAGCTTCGGTGGTCAGGAACAGTGCTGCGATCGAGGCAGCGTTCTGCAGAGCCGAACGGGTCACCTTCACTGGGTCGTTGACGCCAGCTTCCAGCAGGTCCACGTACTCGCCGGTGGCGGCGTTCAGGCCGTGGCCAGCAGCCAGACCCTTGACCTTGTCGGCGACAACGCCTGGCTCCAGGCCGGCGTTCAGTGCGATCTGCTTCAGCGGTGCTTCGATGCCAACGCGGACGATGTTCGCGCCGGTAGCCTCGTCGCCTTCCAGCTCCAGCTTGGCGAATGCAGCTGCGCCAGCCTGGATCAGTGCAACGCCGCCGCCGGCGACGATGCCCTCTTCAACTGCTGCCTTGGCGTTGCGCACAGCATCTTCGATGCGGTGCTTGCGCTCCTTGAGCTCAACCTCGGTGGCTGCGCCGGCCTTCAGTACTGCAACACCGCCGGAGAGCTTTGCGTGGCGCTCCTGCAGCTTCTCGCGGTCGTAGTCCGAGTCGGTGTTCTTGATCTCGGCTGCGATCTGGGCCTTGCGGCCTTCGATGGCGTCGGCTTCGCCGCCGCCTTCAACGATGGTGGTCTCGTCCTTGGTGATAACGACCTTGCGGGCGGTACCCAGAACTTCCAGACCCACGTTGTCCAGGGACAGGCCGATCTCCTCGGAGACAACCTGGCCGCCGGTCAGGATCGCGATGTCGGTCAACATGGCCTTGCGGCGGTCACCGAAGCCTGGAGCCTTAACCGCCACGGACTTGAACAGACCGCGGATCTTGTTCAGGATCAGGGTGGCCAGGGCCTCGCCCTCAACGTCTTCGGCGATGATCAGCAGCGACTTGTTCGACTGCATGACCTTCTCCAGCAAGGTCACCATGTCCTTGACCGAGGAGATCTTCGAGTTGACGATCAGGATGTATGGGTCCTCCAGCACGGTCTCCTGACGCTCAGCGTCGGTGACGAAGTATGCGGAGATGTAGCCCTTGTCGAAACGCATGCCCTCGGCCAGCTCCAGCTCAAGGCCGAAGGTGTTGGACTCTTCAACGGTGATAACGCCCTGCTCGCCGACCTTGTCCAGAGCCTCAGCGATCAGGCCGCCGATCTCGGTGTCGCCAGCGGAGATCGAAGCGGTAGCAGCGATCTGCTCCTTGGACTCGATCTTCTTGGCGGCTGCGAACAGTTCAGCGGTGACGGCTTCTACAGCCTTGTCGATACCGCGGCGCAGTGCGATTGGGTCGGCACCTGCAGCAACGTTGCGCAGGCCTTCCTTGACCAGTGCCTGTGCAAGAACGGTTGCGGTGGTGGTGCCGTCGCCAGCGACGTCGTCAGTCTTCTTGGCAACTTCCTTGACCAGCTCTGCGCCGATCTTCTCGTAAGGGTCCTCCAGCTCGATCTCCTTGGCGATGGAAACACCATCGTTGGTGATCGTAGGGGCGCCCCACTTCTTTTCCAGAACAACGTTGCGGCCGCGTGGGCCCAGGGTTACCTTTACGGCGTCGGCAAGGGTATTCAGGCCGCGTTCAAGTCCGCGGCGTGCTTCCTCGTCAAATGCAATCATCTTGGCCATAGTGGCTTAAGGTCCTTTCGGGGACGATTTTGCGAAAATGCAACCGACAGACAGCGCCCGCGACGGACGAGTGCCCCGGTGCGGCATCGGGCCGACCACCGTTTCAGCTCTCGCTATCTGAGGTATTCTTCACGCTCCGTACGCTGCGGGTGCCAGCGGTCCGGAATCTGCCCAGAAGATGAGCAAAAGCCGACCGGCGTTAGCAGTCGCAGCGCATGAGTGCTAATACAAATATTGGCACTCTCGCCCTGCGAGTGCAAGCCGGTCGGCTCACAGCGAAGAGTTCTCCCAGACTGGGGCTACTGCCCGCTCAACACATTGTCCGAGCCCATCACCACGGTGACGCGGTTCGGAATGTTCGAGGTCTGGTACACCTTGTCCACGCCCAGGGTCAGCGCGATCTTCTCTGCGGTGGCCCGGTAGGCCTCGGTGGTGTAGTAGATGTCAGTGGTCTGCGAGGACTTGGTCCAGTCTCCCGTGACGATGTTCGTGAAGCCCGCTTCTGCCAGCGCCGCCTGTCCCTGGGATGCTGCGCCCAAAGTGGTCGAGCCGTTGTAGACGCCGACCAGCTGGCCAAAGAGGACATCCGCGTCATCTACGCTCATGCTCGGCGAAGGGCTCTCGGTCTCACTTGGGCTTTCGGATTCGGTAGGATCGGCGCTTTGGGTTTCTCCGGCGGCATCGGTCTGCTGCGCATCCTGAGTTTGCTGCGACTCCTGAGTCTGCTGTGCACTTTGGGTAGAGCTTGGAGTGCTTCCGGAAACCAGCGGTGCTCCGCCTGCCGGGCCGAAGAAATAGGCAAGGGCACCTACGATGATGACGGCGACGGCCGCCACCACTACCCAACGCAGTTTGCCGCCCGGGGCCTTGGAGGCAGCAGACTGCGCCCAACCGTGGGCATGGTGCGAGCCCACACGGGTATTAAACTCCGGTACGCGATCGAATTCGTCACGTGGGTAGTTGGTCATTCTTGTCCTTGCTCGAGGTCTGACTGGCCGCGGCTGGCTTCCGGGATTTATCGCCCGGCAGCCGTTGTTCCGCTGACACGACGTTTGGTAGAGCGGTTTCTCCGCAGTCGCTTGACCAGCATCGGGTCGTAGGCCAGCGCCGCGTCGGTTTCTATCAGCTGGTTGAGCAGCTGGTAGTAGTTGGTCGGCGACATGGAGAACTGCTTGGTAATCGCTTGTTCTTTGGCCCCGGCGTACTTCCACCACAACTTTTCCATGTTTAGGATCTGCTGGGAACGCTCATCGAGCTCCGAATCGGGATTCATCACGAAATCCACCAGCACTTCGTCCTCGGCCATGCGTTCACACCTCGTTCCATAATCCATGTTCCAGCCGGGTTTCGGCCTTGCGGTACGGTCCGCCCTGGGCAGACATACCACCGACATTCTAACCAACACACCTGCACCATGCCGAAGCCGCCACCGAAAGCAGTCAAGAAAACGGCAGAATGGGTCACATGGACAACTCCCAGTCAACACTTTTCGATCTCAGCGATCCAGCCGGCACCCCGGTATACAAAGCCTCGGACTTCCCCTTCTATTTCGGCGCCCAATCAATGGCAGATCAGCGATTTATCGCCGAGGACTGGGTTCCGGTGTTGGAGCCGCTGGACCAGCTGCTGGCCGGCATTGCCGAGGAGCTTGCGCGGCGCAGCGCCGCCGGCGAGCATCTGCTGCCGGCCCCCGAGGTGATGTTCCGCGCACTGCAGCTGCCGCTGGCCGAGGTGCGGGTCGTCGCCATCGGGCAGGACCCGTACCCGACGGTGGGCCATGCCATCGGCTTGGCCTTTGCCGCGGATGCAGCGGTGCGCCCGCTGCCGCGCTCGCTGGCGAATATCTACAAGGAGCTGGAGGCGGATCTTGGCATCGCCAAGGCGGCCCACGCAGATTTGAGCAGCTGGCACCGCCAGGGCGTGCTGCTGCTGAACCAGGCATTGTCAGTGGCCGCCGGAAACGCCGGCGCGCATCTGAAGATCGGCTGGACGCAGGTGATCGAGGCAGTGGTGGCCGCCTTGAATGAACGCCCGAACCCGCCCGTGGCGCTGCTTTGGGGAAAACATGCGCAGAAGATGGCGGGGCTGATGGACCGGATGCCGCAGCTGGCCAGCGCACATCCTTCTCCGCTCTCCGCTTCGCGCGGCTTCTTCGGCTCCAAGCCCTTCTCAAAGATCAATCGGCTGCTCGCCGAGGCAGGCGAGCAGCCGATTGACTGGAAGATCCCTCAGGCCTAGCGGCGGCGGATCGACTTGCGTTCGCGCCGCGCCCGCGAGGTCAGCGGACGGCACAGGGTGTCGCCGAAGACCACGCCGCCGGCGATGGAGAGCATGATGGCGAAGGCGTTGAACATCTCGACCAGGCCCCGCGACATGTCCTCGACCTCGAAGACGATCCCGTACATGGCGCGGAAGATCATCAAGCCTGGAAGCAGGAACATGACCGCCGGAGCCGCCATGACCAGCTGCGGCGAGCGCAGCTTGTCCGCCGCAAACCGGGCGGCGAAGCCGATCACCGTTGCGACCACCGCGGGGATGGCGCGCGGGCCCAGGCCGATGGAATCGCAGAGCAGCTGCACCAAATAGCCGAGCACCGCGATGGCGGCGGTGGGCAGCAGCAGCTTGACCGAGGTCTGCTCTGTCACCGAGCCGGCGATGATCGCCACCGCCACCAGGATGATCAGCAGCCATGCGGGATATTCGACCTTGTCGATCTGGTGGACGTCGACCACTTCCCCGCCGAGCACCGAGGAGATCACCAGGGCCGCGGAAATGCCTGCCACGATGGCCGTATAGATCAGGCCTGCGGAGAACAGGCGGCCCACCGCAGTGACCGGGAAGCCGTTGATCGCGTCCTGCAATGCAGAGACGAATCTGCTGGAGGGAAGCAGCAGCAGGATGCCGCCGGAAACCACCAGCGCCGGATCGATGGGCGCCTTCAACTGGTAGCTGACCAGCGCGATGCCGGTGACCACGAAGCTGGAGGCCGCGATGGTGAAGAATTCGGGCACCCTCCACCTAGCTCCATAGCGCCCCACCTGGGAGACGATCGAGGCTGATGCCATGGCGACCAGGGCGCCCAACCAAGATCCGCCGATAAACAGCACGAACGCCGCCGCGAAGACCGCGTTGCCGCAGGAGACGACCCAGCGCGGGAATGGCTTTGGCTGGCGGGTGATCTTCTTCAGCCGCTTGGCCGACTCGGAGCGCGAGACGCCGCCGGCGATGATGTCAGACACCAGCCGGTGCACCAGCACCAGGCCCGCATAGTTGGAGGTCGAGGAGCGCACCACGCGCAGGATCGAGTAGCTTTCGGCATCCGGCGGACTGTAGTTCAGGTGCAGGGACTGGTTGGTGATGTCCACGTCCAGGTGGCTGAGCCCCAGGGCGGCGGTGACGGCAATGACGCTGGTCTCCACTTCCAGCGCGCCGGCGCCGTAGCGGATCAGCGTCTCGCCCAGGTCCAGGGCGAATTCCATGGTGCGGCGGGCCGAGGCATCCTGCTCGGTGTTGACCTTGGGGTTGGCATAGGGAGTGCCCTGCAGACGGTCAACGATGTTCAGCGCCTGGGTCGGCGGCGTGGTGGAGACCCACATCTTTGCCAGCAGGCTGCGCGCCACCGGGTTGGCCCTGGTGGGCACCAGGGTCACGCCGTCTTCATTGGTGTGGACCTGGCCGGTGCGCGACTCGATGTCGGTGATGTCAGCCGCCGCGACGTTCGCGCTCATGGCAGTATTCAGCGGCAGTTCGAATGACATCGGCGCCTCTTGGACAACCGGCTGGTCGACCTGCCCGAGCTTGATTTCCTTGGTGGTAATTCGTGGCAGTGCACCAACTGCTGGTGCCGGATCTTCTCCCGTGCGCGGCTTGCCAGCCGGCCGCTGTTGCTTGTTTTCCTGCGCCACAGATCACTCTCCACGAGGCGTTTGTTGTCCCATGTAAAAACGATACAACTGGACTTCAGGAAGTTGCTGGGGGAACCTGTCAAATCCCTGCGTATCCCCGAACACATTTAGCCCCGATTGCGCCTCGGGAATAGTTTCGATGACGTCTTGGTTGTCACAGGCAGAACATATAGATGCATATGCATGTAAAACGAGAGGTTGACGCAATGGGCACCAGCACAAAGCTGCCGCAGATTGGCGCAGAGACATTCGGAGACATCACCGAGGACCTGAACGGCACGCCATTGAGCCACGCACAGGTCATCCGCAATGTGGTGGCCGAAGGCCAAAAGGCCGAAGAATCAGGCCTGGACTTCTTCGGCATCGGCGAGCACCACCGCGACGACTACGCAATCTCTTCCCCCGAAACGGTTTTGGCGGCGCTGGCCTCCACCACCGAAAACATCAAATTGGGCACCGCCGTCACTGTGCTCTCCAGCGACGACCCGGTGCGCGTCTACGAGCGCTTCGCCACACTGGACGCGCTGTCCAACGGCCGCACCGAGATCATCGCAGGCCGCGGCTCATTCATCGAGTCCTTCCCGCTGTTCGGATTGAACCTCGAGGACTACGAGGAGCTGTTCGAAGAGAAGCTCGACCTGCTCGCCCAGCTGCGCCACGGCAAGCCAGTCACTTGGCAGGGCGAGCACCGCGCCGCCCTGGATGCCCAGCAGGTCTACCCGCTTTTGGAAGACAAGCCGCTGACGACGTGGGTGGGCGTCGGAGGAAGCCCGCAGTCGGTCATCCGCGCCGCGCGCCACGGCCTGCCGCTGTTCCTGGCCATCATCGGCGGGCAGCCTTCAAGCTTCGAACCCCTGGTCGACCTCTACCACCGTGCACTCAAGCAGTTCGGCCAGCCCGAACAGCCGGTTGGCGCGCACTTCCACGGCCTGGTCGCCGAGAGCGATGAAGAGGCGCTGGAAAAGCTGTGGCCGCACTACCAGCGGACCATGAACCGCTTGGGTTCGGAACGCGGATGGCCTCCGGTCAGCCGGATGCGCCTGCAGGCAGCCATGGGTCCCGATGGGGCAATGATGGCCGGCAGCCCGCAAACCGTGGCAAAGAAAATGGCGAAGGCCGCCAAGCAGCTTGGCTTGTCCCGCGTCGACATCAAATACTCGGCAGGATCGCTGCCCCACGAAGACCTGATGAAGAGCATTGAACTGCTGGGCACCGAGGTCAAGCCGCTCGTCCACCAGATCCTGGCAGAGGACAGCTAAGCACGCCCCTTCACACTCAAGGCCAAGACCCCGCAATACTGCGAGGTCTTGGCCTTGAGTGCATTGCCGCGCAATCGCCGACAGCAGCCGGCAGCAGCCGGGTAAAAGAAAAGGCACCGAGCAAATGCTCGATGCCTCAAAATCTCTATTCTTCTTGGTGGATCTTACTGGACTCGAACCAGCGACCTTTCGCGTGTGAGGCGAACGCTCTAACCAACTGAGCTAAAGATCCATCTTGCATTCAACCGTTTCCGGCTCAACACCTAGATAATCTTAGCGGTAATCACGGTCCGCAACCAAATCAAGGTCCAAGGCAGGCTGAAAACCAGCTTGGAGGGGCCGAGGAACCGTGATTTTTACGAAGTATAGAAAACGCTTAAAACTGGCCGGTGACAAGCACCGAAAAACAGTACCATTTCGTTTATTTGGTGTTCACTTCGCGGCGTCGGTTTCGACTTGTCAAAGTGCACTTTGAGACCTCATAATTTTTCTAGCTCGTCTCTTCGAGCTCAAACTGGGCCCTACAAGGAAGCTGCCGGAAGCCGCCGGCAACGGTCCCCTGAAGGCCAACGAAACCGCCGAACGGCTACCGCCGGGAAGCAAAGCCTCTTTTTCGTTCGTTCTTAGCTTTATAGGACCGTACCCAGTGTTTGAAAACCTGACTTTTACCTTGTCACCGCTGTCTCCAAATGGGGCTGAGCGTGAGGAATTAGCGACCCTCTACCCACTGGTCGATGACCGCTGGCACCAGAAGATGGACCGCGCCCGCGCCGTCGTCACGGTGCGCGACGGCCAGCTGCTGGTGGCGGCCGGGCTGGTGCATGATTCGATCCTTGCTCCGACCAGTGCCATGGACGCCCTTGAACTCGGTTCCATGGCTGTGCGCCCGGACTACCGGCGCATGGGAATTCGCCAGCATGTCACCGCACTGCGCCTTGAATTCGCGCTCAACGCCGGCGGCACGCCCATCACCATCATCAATTCCGCCAACCCTGCGTCCTGGGCCTACTACGAGCGCTCCGAACTGTGGGAGCGGGAGCGCAGCTTCGAGCAGGATGACCAAACCAAGTTCATCTACCGCGCCACCGCGCTGGCCAGCGATTGGGCCGCCAACCTGCCGCAGGCCTCCGAAGACGCCATTGAAGCAGTCATTCCAGTACCGTCTGATGACCTTGCGCCGTCCATGGAACTGGAAACCGCGCTGGAACAGGTCCTAGACCTGCCCGCAGAGCTGGGAGCCATGGCCGCGATGGTTCCCTCGATCCAGATCGGCCCCGAGGCCGAGGCAGGCGAGCTGGGGCTGAGCCTGCGATCCAGCGATGCCGAGAACGACTGGTTCGGCACCGCCGCCGCAGACCCGGCCTTCTAGTCCCGGCCTTCTAGAACAGCGCCTCCTGCTGCTCGTCCACCGCTTCGTGGCTGGGCAGCGGGGCGACCTCTCCTGCCCGGCGAGCGCGGGCGGCCTCGTGCAGGTCGATGGGCGTCACCTTGAGCACCTCGTCGACCATCGCGTTCAGGAACTGCGGAGCGGCGATGTCCTGCGGCACCGGACCGTGCACGCAGCGCACCGCCGGATCTTCCACGTCCTCATCCCAGTCCACCAGCAGCAGCCCTGTGGCGGTGTAGCCGAACCCGTCGCCGAAGTCGCGCAGCTTGCGGATCATGTCCACTGTGCGCCTGAAGGCCGCCGGTTCGCTGTCCAAAATGGTGGCTCGCTGGACGAAGAAGAAGCCGACTGCAGCCAGCGGGTAGCGGGCGCGCAGGTTGGCGGCATCTCCATAGGCTTCCTCGTAGCGGTTGGACAGGTTCTTGCCGAAGGAGGACGTCATGGCCTTGGTGCTCAGCAGCAGCTCGGGACCGGTGGACCAGTGCGTCATCACCACGTCGGTCTGCTTCATATAGGCTCGGCCGAGGATCCGGGCGTCAGTGCTGCCGGCCTTGCCTGCCACAATCGCGTCGTGGACTTCCTCTGAGAGCCGTTCGGGCAGCTTGCGCAGCAGTTCCAAGATGTCCTTGGACAGCACGCGGGGCGCTTCGGTGCGCGGCCACACCAAGTCAGCGTCGAAGCCGGCGCGGCGCAGCTCGTGGGCCAGCCAGGTGTCGACGCCCTGGGCGAAGCGGCCGGAGCGGGTGGCCGCTTTGGAGCGCACAGGAATGCTCAACAGCCGCTCAAGCACCTGGTAGGAGGGATTGAACTCGTCGGTCACCGCCCCGTTGAGAATCCAGGGCGAGTCCTTGGGTGCAGACATCAAGGTGGTGTCGAACTCTGCAAAAGCGAGCGTCTTTTCAACGCCTGGGGTTGCCACGTTTAGCTTTTCACCGTCTTACTTCGCGCCTTGCGGCGTACCAACATATCCGTGCGTGCCTGGTGCACAGTTTTCAGGGCCTGGGCATCCAGGCCGAGAATCTGCTCGAGCACAATCTCGTCGACCAGCGCGGTGGCCTCTGCCTTGCGCCCATGGGCCAGATGCTCGCGGACCTGGTCTTTGACAGCCCGCAGCTGCGGGGCATGCTTGGCCACCACATGCGCTGCGGGCACCGGAAGCTTGTCCGCCTCGCGCGGCTCCACCTTGAGGATTCCGCCGCCATAGGAGCGGCCCACCAGTTCGGCGCCGAGCATGCTCAAGGTGTTCAGCGAGGCCAGGGGCAGCAGCTCGCGTCCCAGCTCGCGTACATCGGCTCCGAGGTACACGCCGTGGATCGAGTTGATGTGGTGCACGCCTGCCTCATTGGTGGTCAGCCGCGGCGTATCCGCATTCATGTAGGTCATGAACAGGTCCGGGACCGAGAGCAGCGGCACCCTCCACCACGGGGTGCGCACCCGGCACTTGTAGGCCTGGTCTACGCCTTCCAGCTCTCCCTGCTCGCTGTGCCGCAGGGCCGCCGCCGTGGGCTGGGCCAGGGGCCTGAACATATAGGTCGCTGCTCCGTGTTCTTCCAGCCGGGCCCAGTCCCCGGAGCCCAGCTCCAGGCCGCGCAGGTGGCGGGAGCCCGGTGGCGAAATGCGCACGTAGTCTTCATCGCCCAGCCCCAGGGCGCGGACCTGCTCTGCGGTGAGCGTGAACCACTTGTTGTTGCCGGTGACTGCGCCCAGCGATGTCTCGCCCCAGCTCTGCAGCGGCGCAAAATTCGCCGCGGCCAGCGCCTGGGCAAGGATGCCCTGGGCTTCCAGTCCGACCAGCGATCCAGTCCAGCGCTCTTCCAGCGCCGCCGGGGTATGCTCGATCCCCGCGTCGAGCAGGTCGAGGGCCGCGGCATTGCGGAACTGGTGCAGGCGCAGGCTCCTGCTGCTGCCGCTGCGGTAGCCCCGGGCCAGCAGCAGCACTACTTCCTCCTGCGCGTCAGCGAAGATCCGCTCCTCGAACACCACGAGGTTCACCTCTGCAAAGCGCTCAAGCAGCATCCGGCGGATCGGGGCGGCATAGTTCACGAACATCAGCTCGGCGGGCAGCACCAGCGCCATGCTGGCTCCGGGGGCCAGGAAGCTGGTGGCATGGGCGACGAAGGCGGCCCAGATGCTGGAGAGCTCGTTCAGCTCTACCCCTGCGGCGCGGGCGGCCTGCCGCGAGAGCCGGCGCTCCTCACCGCGGTGCAGCTGGTAGCGCACATAGGGCGGATTCCCGATCACCGCGTCCATGTCTGCGGTGCCCGGCTGCTGGAAGAAGTTCGCGTGGGTGATGGCGGCGGCGGCGCCGTGGCGGGCTAGGCGTTCGCGCGCCGCATCAACCGAGGGCTGGTGCAGTTCAACGCCGAAAAGCTTCAGATCCAGCCCACCAGCCTGGGCCAGATCATGGGCGGCTGTAAGAAACTGCGCCTCGCCGCAGGAGGGTTCCAGGATTCGCTGCGCCGAGTCCTTCAAGGCCCACTGGGTCATGAAGCGCGCGACCGGCTCAGGGGTGAAGTAGGCGCCGCGCGCATGGCGGGAGGCCTCATCCTGGGTGGTGGTTTCTTTGTTCAACACTCATCGATCTTTCCACGGGCATCAGACACTTTGGCCTGGCCCGGGAATATTGCCGGGAACTGGATAGTCAACTAATTCTACGCGCACGAACCATGCCCACAGGCGGCTGCACTAGTGTGCGGTTTCGCCTTTGGCCTTGTGGATCACCTTTTTGGCGCTGAGCATGATGACGGTGATCACGGCACCGATGATGAACCCGCCAACGCAGGACAGCGCAGTGTTGGTCAGCCACCCCAGCACCGGACCGGCGGCGCCGGTGGCGTCATGCACCATCAGCTCCAAATGGTGCACGAAGCCGTACAGGGTGTGCAGGCCCAGGTCGTCCAGGCCCTTTAGCAGCAGGTGGCCACCGACCCAGAGCATGGCAACCACGCCGACCTTGCCAAGGATGGACATGACAATCGGCATGGCCTTGACCAGCCCGCGCCCCAGCTTCTGCGAGAACTGCCGCGGCTTCTGCGCCAGCAGCAGGCCGATGTCGTCCATCTTGACAATCAATGCCACTGCGCCATAGACCACGACTGTCATCAACAGCGCCACGGCAATCAGGATCGCCGTGCGCATGATGAACGTCTGCTCGGCAACTTCGTTGAGCGAGATCACCATGATTTCGGCAGACAGCACCAGGTCGGTGCGTACCGCCGAATTGATAATGACTTTTTCATCTCGGGCTTTGCCTTCCTCGTCCGAGCCGTGGTGCTTGATCCAGCCCACCGCTTCGAGGATCTTCTCTGCGCCTTCGAAGACCAGGTACGCTCCGCCGACCATCAAGATCGGGGTCAGCGCAACAGGAAGGAAGGTGGAAAGCAGCAGCGCGAGAGGGAGGATGAACAGCAGCTTGTTGCGGATCGATCCCACGGCGATCTTCCAGATGATCGGCAGCTCGCGCTTGGGGGAAATCCCCGCCACGTACTGCGGCGTCACTGCAGCGTCGTCAACCACCACGCCCAGCGCCTTGGTACTGGCTTTAGCTGCGCCGGCGGCGATGTCATCCAGCGAAGCTGCGGTGACTTTAACCAGAGCGGCAACGTCATCGAGCAGGGCTACTAGGCCACCGGCCATAACTGTTCTCCTTGAATTCTTGAGCTTGGTCGCCGGATTCTGGCGGCCAAGAATAACTAGAGGCAATTTTACCGGCGCTGCCCGCCGATACAGCGTTCTTGGCAGCGGCATGGTGAGTCAATTCGCGGCAGGCCGTGATGTCCGGCCTCGCTGGCCAAGAGGCATGCCGAGCACCGCGGCTGTGGGCGAGCCAAGGCAGACGCCGCGCTTCTGTTCATCAGCGGCCGCGGGACTAGCTTTGCCTGCAGGGTTGCGAGGCGAAATAACCCTCGCCTGGAGCAACAAAAAATCCCCGGATCCATGCGTTGAAAACATGCTTCCGAGGATTTGCTGGAGCCCCCTACCGGATTCGAACCGGTGACCTTCAGTTTACAAGACAGACGCTCTGGCCAGCTGAGCTAAGGGGGCATACCGGTTAAGAATATCGGATGACCGGCCAAGTCTGCGAATTAAGCCCAGCGGGTGCGTTGAGGA
The DNA here is from genome assembly GCF_006539925.1 of Glutamicibacter uratoxydans. Classification (GTDB taxonomy): domain Bacteria; phylum Actinomycetota; class Actinomycetes; order Actinomycetales; family Micrococcaceae; genus Glutamicibacter; species Glutamicibacter uratoxydans. The sequence goes on from NZ_BJNY01000005.1 coordinate 217,403, forward strand.
CTTTAAATGCCTGTGGGGCGGAAACCGAAAGCCGGTTTCCGCCCCACAGGTCTGGGTGCGTGATCGTTATGGGAGTCTACCCGATCTCCCCGATCTGTCCAGAGCTTGCCTGCCCTACTTCTTGTTGGCCTTGATGGCTGCCTCAACGGTGGTTGGGAAGTCCTGGCTGGCCAGGTCGACGACCTTGCCCTGAACAACAATGGTCGGGGTGCCTGCGACGCCGTCGTACTTGGCCACCTGGGTGGTGTACTGGACGAAGGAGCGGAACTCGCCCTTGTCGATGCACGAAGTGACATCCTTGCTGGCGCCGTTGACAATAGCCATTTCTGCCAGCTGGGCGTTCTTCATTTCGCCCTGCTGGTAGTGGCCCCACAGCGCAGTCACGAACGGCATGTAGGCCTTAGGGGTGTCATTGGCTACGCAGGCCAGCGCATTGGCGGCGCGCGAAGAGAAGTTCGTTGCCGAACCACCGTCAAGGTAGCCCACGTTGCGGTACTCGACGGTGACGTCGCCGGCGGCCAGCCAGTCGTTGATCTGCTTGCCGTAGGTTGCTTCAAAGTCGGCGCAGTGAACGCAGTTGGCATCGACGACCATCGTGATGTTGACTGGCTCGCCCTTCTTGCCAACGGTGAGGTCGCGCATCTCAGGCTTAGCAGGAACTTCTGACGGCGTCTGCAGCTTGGTGATGTCTACGTTCTCGACGGTCTTGTCTGCGACAGTGGTCGGCGACGTGACCAGAATGCCTCCGGCCGCGTTGCCGCCGGCTGGAACTGCGCCTGCATCGGCGACCTTGGTGTCATTGTTCTGGACAATCAGGGTGACGACCAGCGCGATTACCAGAATGACGGCGCCAAGAACACCGAGCTTGACGAATAGCGACTTGCGTTTTGCCGCGGCTTCCTGGGCGGCACGCATCTGCGCGGCCTTTTCGCGGGCGCTTGCGGTGCGCTCGGCCTTTGACGGGCGCGAATTATTTGTAGCCATAGATCAATGGGTCCTTGGGTCAGCGGAATACTGTCATCTGCATCAAGCTTAGCCAATAGCATCGATGATTTTTCGCGAATTCCGCGATTCTTCGACCTTCACAGGTGGCACATAAGCTGCACCAATTGCCGGCTAAGCAGCCCGGCGGCACAAACTTGATCATTCAACCAAGTCACTTGGAAGAAAAACCGTCATCCTCGGCTGCGTCCCCGTCGAGTCCCCCACCGAAGTTGTTTACGTCACGTTGAAGGCAAAACGCCGGCATAATTCCTTTGCCTCCGATATTTCACTAGGCTCTGCTTAAGAGAACAATTAACTTGCAGGGTAGAGGACTACGCTCAAGACCCAGGTTCCGTTAGACCACCGGTGCGCAGGTTGGAAATTAAGCCAGGAGGTTTATTGTGGATAGCTCGGCGACAGGTCAAAGTTCAGGAAATACCTATGATTTTGTTGTGGTGGCCAACCGCCTGCCGGTAGACAGAGTCACCAACCCGGACGGAACCCAGGGCTTCCGCCGCTCCCCCGGCGGCCTTGTCACCGCCCTCGAACCGATCATGGCCGCCTCGGACGGCGCCTGGGTCGGCTGGCACGGCGGCATCGACGAAGAACTTGAAAGCTTTGATAAGGACGACATCCACCTGGTGCCGGTCCCGCTGAACGAAGACGACCTGGAGCTGTATTACGAAGGCTTCTCCAATTCAACGTTGTGGCCTTTGTACCACGACGTCATTGTCCCTCCCGCCTACCACCGCACCTGGTGGGACCGCTACAAGAAGATCAACCAGCGCTTCGCTGAGGCAGTGCTGCGCATCGCGGCACCCAATGCCACCGTCTGGGTGCACGACTACCAGCTCCAGCTGGTGCCGAGGCTGCTCCGCCTGGCCCGCCCCGACCTGAAGATCGGTTTCTTCCTGCACATCCCGTTCCCCGCCGCCAGCCTGTTCTCGCAGCTGCCGTGGCGCCGGCAAATCCTCGAAGGCCTGGCCGGAGCGGACCTGGTGGGCTTCCAAAGGGAAACCGACGCCACTAACTTCCTGCGCTGCCTGCGCCGCTTCACCGACTACCAGACCAAGGGGCACGAGGCCACGCCTCGCCCGGAGCACGATCTGCAGAACGTCTGCCGCGCCGACGCCCATCCGATCTCCATCGACTACGAGCAGATCAAGCGCCTTTCCCGCGATCCGCAGATCATTGCCCGGGCCGCGCAGATCCGCCATGAACTGGGCAATCCTAAGACCATCATGCTCGGCGTGGACCGGCTGGACTACACCAAGGGCATCCGCCACCGCCTGAAAACCTATGGAGAACTGCTCAACGACAAGCAGCTGAAAGCCGGCGAAGTCTGCCTGATCCAGGTGGCGAGCCCCAGCCGCGAGAACGTTGAAACGTACATGGAGCTGCGCGACCAGGTGGAGCTCATGGTCGGACAGATCACCGGCCAGTTCGACACGCTGAGCCACACCACGCTGCGCTACCTGCACCATTCCTACCCGCTGAAGGAAATGATCGCCCTGTATCTGGCAGCCGACGTGCTGCTGGTCACCGCCCTGCGCGACGGCATGAACCTGGTGGCCAAGGAGTACGTGGCCGCCCACCAGGACGGACGCGGCGTGCTGGTGCTCTCCGAATTCACCGGCGCAGCAGACCAGCTCACCCAGTCGGTGTTGGTGAACCCCCACGACATCGACGGCATGAAGGCGAAGATCATGCAGGCGGTCAACATGCCAGAAGCGGAGCAGGCCAAGCGCATGAAACGCATGAACCACCACCTCGAAGAGTACGACGTGGCCCGCTGGTCACACCGCTTCCTCACCGAACTGGCCCAGATCAACACCAACTCAATTCCCGTTGTCCCCGCCGCAAGCGGCTCGTAGGTTTCGATGAGCAATAGATTGGATGGCTCCGTGGCAGCGCTGACGCCGCAGTTACTTCACGCATTGCAGGCATTTGCGGCACACCCGCGCATCCTGGTGGCGCTCGACTTCGACGGCACGCTCTCCCCCTTGGTCGACCATCCGCAGGATGCCAGGCCGCTGCCTGAATCCGCGCAGCTCGTCGCCCAGCTCGGCGCATTGCCCGGGGTCTACACGGCAGTTGTTTCCGGGCGAAACCTCCAATCCCTGGCCGAGGTCTACCCCGCGCCCCTGCCCTCCATTCAGATCGGGTCCCACGGAGCAGAGCGCACGCTGCCTGATCAGCTGCACACCGGCTGGCAGTCAGCGGCGCTGAGCGATGAGCAGTCTGCACTGCTGGCCGCACTGACCCAGGGGCTCGCACGCGTCGCCGAGAAATTCGACGGCGTCTCACTGGAGTACAAGCCCAGCGCCACCGTGCTGCATGTGCGCCGGGCCGCCCCCGAAGACCAGGAGACCGCGCTGGCGCAGGCCCAGCAGGAGCTGCAGGACCTGGACGGTGTCAAGCTCATGCTCGGCAAAGCGGTGCTGGAAGCTTCGGTGCTGCACACCGACAAGGGCAAGGCGCTGATGTGGCTGAGGGAAGCGCTCGACGTGCAGGCAGTGCTTTTCGCCGGGGACGACGTCACCGACGAAAACGGCTTCCGGGTACTGCAGGCCGAAGACATTTCGGTGAAGGTAGGCCCCGGAGCAACTGCCGCCGTTCACCGCATTGATTCGCCGTTTGACGTACCGCAGCTTTTGCAAAGCCTTGTTTCCATGCGAAACTAAAGTGTCCCAATTCACTTTCACTATGGATCGTCGGGCACGTACCTGCCCGTGAAAGGATTGTCATTATGGCAACTGTGACCTTTGACAAGGCCACCCGTGTATACCCAGGCGCTTTGGTGCCTTCCGTCGACGGAATCGACTTGGAAATCGCTGATGGCGAATTCCTCGTTTTGGTCGGCCCTTCGGGTTGCGGCAAATCAACCACCCTGCGCATGCTGGCTGGCTTGGAAGAAGTCAATTCCGGACGCATCCTCATTGGCGACAAGGACGTGACCAACGTTCCGCCGAAGGACCGCGACATCGCCATGGTCTTCCAGAACTACGCACTGTACCCGCATATGACCGTGGGCGAGAACATGGGCTTCGCACTAAAGATCGCCGGCGTCGACAAGGCCGAGCGCACCCGTCGAGTCAAGGAAGCCGCCGAGCTTCTGGACCTGGTCCAGTACCTCGACCGCAAGCCAAAGGCGCTCTCTGGCGGCCAGCGCCAGCGTGTTGCCATGGGACGTGCAATCGTCCGCTCCCCTCAGGTCTTCCTGATGGATGAGCCGCTGTCCAACCTGGATGCCAAGCTGCGCGTGCAGACCCGCACCCAGATCTCTTCGCTGACCCGCCGTCTGGGTGTCACTACCGTGTATGTGACGCACGACCAGGTTGAAGCCTTAACCATGGGCGACCGTGTGGCAGTCCTCAAGGACGGCCAGCTACAGCAGGTAGGCACCCCTCGCGAGCTCTACGACCGCCCGCGCAATGTCTTTGTTGCAGGCTTCATCGGCTCGCCAGCCATGAACCTGCTGGAGCTGGATGCCGCCAACGGCCAAGTGTCCTTCGGAAGCGCTGCTATTAGCGCACCGGGTGCAGCTGGAGCGACTACCTTGGGTATTCGTCCAGAAGACATCCAGTTCGTCGGCGAAGGCGAAGGACTGGAGATCACTGTAGATGTCGTTGAGGAACTGGGCGCAGATGCCTATGTATATGCATCTGCAGACCTTGGAGGCAAGACTCAGACCATCGTCGTACGCGTAGATGGCAGAACTCCTCCAGCACGCGGACAGCGTTTGAACATCGCGCCTAAGCTGCAGCATGTCCACCTGTTCGATACCAACAGCGGACTTCGCCTCGAAGAGGCCTAAATCAAGTAGGAAATAGCAGCTGGCCCCGAATCTACGGATTCTGGGCCTATAGGTCATAAATGGTGTCTGCAAACTTGATCCTGCCCCAGAAACCCGGGACAGGATCAAGTCGCATATGGATGTTGTTCCCATAGGCGTGACCCTTAACAGTAAAAACACCCACCTATGTAGTATCTGCGATAACCCGCTCAAGAAAAACGGGAAACGCAACGGCAAGCAACGCTGGCGCTGCACCCACTGCAACGCCAGCACCACCAACCAACGACGACCAGACACCAAAGCCCGCAACGAACTGACCTCCCTGGTCTCCTGGATCACCAGCAAAAACAACCAAACTGAACACTCCAACCGCAGCGCCCGCACCTTCCGCCGAAACACCGCCTGGTGCTGGAACGTCACCCCGCACCTGAACCCCACCGGTGAGATCTTTACCGAGATCCAAGTCGATGGAATTTACTTAGGATCCGGCTGGTGCTGCCTCATCGCCATCGCCCACGGCAAAGTCATCGGATGGCAATGGTGCGACCACGAAAAAGCCATCGCCTGGCAAACACTGCTCTCCCCGTTGCCGCCGCCACGCATCGTGGTCACCGACGGTGGCAGTGGACTACAAAAATGCTTGGACACCCTCTGGCCAGAAGTCCGTATTCAACGCTGCCTCGTGCACGTGCAGCGCGCCGTCCGCCAGTACCTGACCCTGCGTCCTAAAACACCGGCAGGCAAAGCGTTACGGGTGTTGAGCTTGAAGCTGACGCGGATTACCAGCCGGGAACAAGCCACCGAATGGATCCAACTGTTCACCGCCTGGCATACCCAATACCAACACCTACTCAAGGAACGGACCTACGCTCGGGACCACACTGGTCTCAGGCCACGAGGCATCACCAGCAGCAGGGTCTGGTGGTACACGCACGAGCGGTTACGCAAGGCCTACAACGCAATGAACCGTCCCTTACTCAAAGGGCACCTGTTCGCGTTTCTGGAGTCCGAGTTCGAAGGCCTGAAGATCAACTCCACGACGAATATGATCGAAGGCGGAATTAACTCTGGTATCCGGGACATGCTTCGGCTACATCGTGGGATGCCGGTAGAGCACCGGCGCAGGGCGGTGGAATGGTTCTGCTGGACCCGGGCTGACCCAGCCAGCCGGCCGGGGCTCGAACAGTTCATCACCCCGGAGCTTTACGCACCAGCAAAGCACGCGGAAGACCTCGTGGATGAGGCAGAGGATCTTGGTGGTCCTCAGCTTTATGGAACGGAAGCTACTGCTGAAGAAGGACTCTGGGCGAGAGCTGGTCGGGCTGGGCATACAGGGCTGATCCACTGCTAAAACCCGCTAGAAATGGTGGTTTGGGCCGGGGACACTCCCGGCCCAGACACCATTTTTGGCCTATAGCCCGGATTCTGGGCCAGCTGCGTAAAAAGTACAGGTTAAACATCGAAGGCCCCGAGATAATTCGGGGCCTTCGGCACATTATGCCCGGCGATGACCTACTCTCCCACACCCTCCCGAGTGCAGTACCATCGGCGCAGTGGGTCTTAGCTTCCGGGTTCGGTATGGGACCGGGCGTTTCCCCCACGCTATGATCGCCGTAACTCTAACCCTCATGGTTGAACCATGGGAAAACTACGGTGTCCTTCGCATTGCGACAACTCCATAACTATATCAGCAGAATGCCTGAAGAAGCCAATCGAGAAGCCGCTCTTCAACAGTGCCCTTCGCCACACTGGTTTCGACATGAACGGCTAAGCACCAACCGGTAGCTGGCGGCCGCCTGGACTTCCACTGTGCCATTCAGTTTCCACTGCAAAGGTCCATTCATCCCCCGTACAGACAACTGGCGTTCGGCCCTCTCTGGCACGCTGGCACGAGCAGATGATCGACGAGGTGTCAGCGGTACCCCGTTGGAGACTACTTCGCCAGCGAAAAGAATTCCGCCGGAATGGCATGAAGATCGACAAATTGTTCTCCGGGCAGTTCCATTGGAGTACTTCTCAGCGTTGCGAGGCTGGAAGGATCTATGCGGAGAATATCGCCAACATAGCTCCTGTGCTCGCTTCGGGCCGCGAACGAGAAATCACGGACATACAGGTCGAGCTCTCCATTCGGCGCTGCAGCAAGGCGCTCGACCTTTGCATCTTCGCCGCTGCCAAAATGCTGTTCGCTCGCGACCTTGGTACCGTCCGGGGACAGCATGACCACACGATGTTCCAGAAGTGCGTAGACCTTGCCGTTGAGGTTCACTACGCGCACTCCCACATCCTTGAACTCTCTAATCAGTGTCTTCTTCCAGGTGCGTGGATCGATCTTGACCAACTTGTTCCAAGAAAACTCCGGATACTCAATGCCGATAAAAGAATCTGATTCAAGACAGTAGAGCAGACCTTCCGCCGCTGCACAAGACTGGATGCCTCCTGTTCCAGCCCAGTCATGCTGATCGAGCACCTTCATCTCCACTGGATCAGCCACGATGACTCGTGATCCGCTCTCTTTAGGATTAGAAGATGAGATCTCGCCGGCGAGATAGAGCTTCCCGTTGTCCATGATGGCACTTTGCATATATCCGTAGAGTTGAAGGCTACGAATTGTCTTGCCCATCCGATCATGGATGACTAGCGGATTCGAGTATCCTGCCTCTTTCTGCCCTACGTTGACAAGCGAGGCTACTTCATCGCTGCGTAGCCACGTTGATGCGGTGACGCCAGTGCCTTCAGGATAGTCCAGAAAACCTGTATCCACTGATCCGTCAGTGTTTACGAAGACCAAGTCAGCGGACCTAGCACCAAGAAGTCCGACTGTTGAAGGCGCATCGATTCGAGTGGAGAGATTCGTTGCCTTCAGTTTTCCGGTAGCTACGGTTGATCCGTCGTCGTTGACGGTAGTCGCGTTTCCATGGTTCGTGTCCATATCCGTGTAGTACACGGAATAGGCACCTGCTCCTGGCTTGATATCGCCATTCAAGGCACCCTTGCTGCATCCAGCTAAAGAGCAGGCCGACACTGCAAGTATGAGGAACGAAATCCATGACAATGATTTCCGCGCAGATGCATGCCGTCTTTTCTGTTGAGCCGACATGAGATTGTCGGACGAACGAGTATCAAGTTCAAATGGGTAGCCTGCTTGATCTCGGTTCTTTCTAAAGGCCATGGCCTCAGACTAACGAGAATATGACGGCCGCCCTAAACGACACCGTCACATGTCCGATGGCCGGTTAAACGAAAAAAAGGGGCCCCTCCAGGACCCCACCAACCCAACACCAGGCCAGCAACACCAACCATCCGGCCGGGCACCCACCAGCCGGCAGCAACCCACTCAAACCTGCTGGTTAAAC